>JACPFU010000003.1 GCA_016182785.1 Lysobacterales bacterium
CCTACGGCGATCGCTTCACCCGAGCACTCGCGTAAGATGACCATTGCCTCCGCGCGCGTGCAACCCGATCGCGAGATCGACTCGCTCAGCGCCGCGGGGGATTTTCAGGAACGCCTCACACACAAAATTTCTGACAGCCCCGCCAAGAACTTGCTCATGGACCACTGCACCAGCCAACGCACCGGAATGTGGTATCCGCGAACGATCTCCGCTACGAAAAGATCAACATCGATCTCGCCCGGGGCCTTGTACTTGTCAGCCGCTGCGCGACTGGCAGCCGTACCCGATACGATCGCGGCGAGATATCGGGCAATGAATCCTGCCGCGCAGGACGCCAAGAAGAAACGCGATCCCAGGATGGCCTCTTCCCCGAATCCTTCAAGCGCGTTGCCTGACTTGATCTCGGTGAGGATAAGGGAGAAGAACGCGGCCAATCCCACCATGAGCCAAGTCGAAAATTTGTCGATCGAGGCACTGCCACTCTCTGCAGCGATGGACAGGATCTCTCCTGCAGCTCTCCGCGTGTCAATTTCGATCTGATTCACGACACCCTCGCTTTGATCGGAAGCTCGCAGAGTAGCTCTACGGCACATTGGTCGGAAACTTGCAGAGCCTAGGCGAGTCCGGAACTGAAGTTCGCTTGCGAAATGTTGCACCGGTGCGCGGGTAGACGTTCCGCGGGCACACACTGTGCCCCCAGTGACCCCGAGGTGACCCCGTGAAACTCAGATACGAAAATCCCGGCCTGAGCCGGGACTGTCGAAACCCTTATGGGGACTGGCGGAGAGGGTGGGATTCGAACCCACGGTCCGCTTACACGGACGCCTGATTTCGAGTCAGGTACAATCGACCACTCTGCCACCTCTCCGGAGGGTGCACGCAGCGGGTCGGGCTGCGAAGGGCGCGAATCATACGGATTCGACACCCCCCAGACAACCTTTTTCTTGCGGTGGCCGGCGCGTGAGCGTTCTGCGCAGCCGCGTCTTCGGAGTCATCGTGATGGGCCTGATTGCTGTTCCCGTGTCGTTCGGCGAGTTGCTGGACAAGGTGTCGATCCTGAGAATCAAGTCGGAGCGCATGTCCGATCCGGCCAAGCTGGCCAATGTCCGGCGCGAACTCGACGAACTGCGCGGCACCTGGGGCGCATCGGCGCAGTCGAAGATCGACATCGACGATCTGCTCGCGGCGCTGAAGGCCGTGAACGAGCGGCTGTGGGTGATCGAGGACGACATCCGCATCAAGGAGTCGAAGCAGGAGTTCGATGCCGAGTTCATCCGATTGGCGCGCGCCGTCTACTTCGAGAACGACGAGCGTGCGCGACTCAAGCGTGAGATCAACCTCCGCCTCGGTTCGGCGCTGGTCGAAGAAAAGAGCTACCAGGACTACCGGGTGCCGAGCGCGGGCTGAACTCGGATCGGCGGCATCACAGAGGCCGGTACCGCGCGGGGTGGGCGATGGCCCAACCCCGCGCGATGAAGTTCACTCGAAGCCGTCGCGGAACACGATGTCCGGGTTGGCGCAAACGCCCGGTCCCGGGTTGCAGGTGCCGGCGGCGCGCGTGTACGAAAGGCGCTGGCCGGCGCTGAGCGAGGCCGTATTCGAGGAGAACTGGGTGAACGTGGTGCCGGCCGGTGCAACCGTCTGGATGCCGACGGTCGCCGAACTGCCGTTGGCGCCACCGTTGTTTCCGGTGAGCGTGGTGTAGAACACCTCGACCAGGTTGGTCGTTTCATGCAGCCGGATCATGAACACCATCGTCGGCGCGCCGAGCGTGCCACCTGTTTGGTAGCGTTTGGCGCGCCATTCGATATCGAAGCTGCGGTTCGGGGCGACGCCGTTCTCCTGGGTGTAGATGCCGCCGCCAGTGGCAACGCTCGCACTCATGTCGAGGTCGTCCCACAGCGCGAACAGCGACGCGGTGGTGAATTCGCCAGTCGGCAGCGGCGCGTTTGAGGCTGCAGAACTGGAACCGCCATTGCCATTGAACGACAGCACGCCGTTGGTGCTCGCGTAGATCGAGGTCACTGGAGTGCCGTAGACGCTGAACGCAAATCCCGCAGGGTAGGAACTGACGGCGAGCCGCACATCGTCGTCCTGGCTGCCGGCCACCAGCGCACCGCCGCTGATCGTACCGACTCCGTTGTCGGTCGCGATGGTGTAGTTGGTCGCCGCCGGTTGCCCCACTTGCAGGGCGAAGTTGAGCGCTGCCGAACCCGTTCCACCGGTGAAGCCCATGGTCTGGGTCAGGTTGATCGTGCTGCCGCAGGCCACGGTGTTGTCGGTGCTGATCTGGAACGCGGTGGTGTTGACGCCGCTGCCGCCACCCGGAAGGTCCGGGTAGGGGGAATTGGCCTGGTCGATGGTGACGCCGGGCGTGGCCGAGGACAGCACCGCCGAGACCGCCGTCGCACCGCCACCGCCGACGTTGCCGACGGTCACGTCGAGCGTGTTGCATTCGTTCGGTTCGATCACGTTGTTGCCGCTGGTGACCACGCTGCCGTTGTACTGCAGCACCGGGTCGTTGCTGGCAACGGTGACGGTGAAGCGCTCGATCGCGGCGGCGCCGCAGGTGTCGGCGGCGGTGACGGTGATGGTGTAGGTGCCGAGCGTGGTGCCCGCGGTGGTGGTGATCGTCACCTCGCCGGTGGTCGGGTTGACCGCCACCGTGCCGCCACCCGGCAGCGTGGTCGGCGACACCGACACGGCGCTGAAGTTGTTGTTGCCATCCGCCGGCGCTGCGCCGGGCGACACGCTGGTGCTGGCGCTGGTGGAAAGCACGGCGTTGGCGTAGCTGCCGAGCGTCGGGATGGTGTTGTTGCTGACGTGGACCGGGAACACCGTCGAACCGGTGCGACCGGCGCTGTCGGTGGCGGTGAGCAGTGCCGGATAGATGCGGTAGGTCGGCGAGTTTGGCGCCGCGAGCTTGCAGGCGACCGCGGCGCTGGCCTGTACGTTGGCGCCGACCAGCGACAGCGAGACGATCTCGATTTCCGGCACGTCCGGATACGGGTCGGCACTGAGCGTGAACGGCGCGGAGCCGCCGGCGAGCGTGGCGATCGTCACTGCGGCCGGCGCCGGGGAACCCTGCTGGGTCACGATCGGGCTGCCGGCACTGAACGTGATCGGCGTGCCGCTGGCACTGATGGTGACGTTGCTGTCGCTGATGTCGAACCAGGTGCTGCCGCCGCCGACACCGGTACCGTTTGCGGCCTCGATGCGGATGCGCGCCTGGGTCGTGGCGACATTCGGCAGGGTCACGGTTTCGCTGCCGTCATTGGCGGTGGCGGCGGCGAGCGTGCTCCAGCTGGCACCGCCGTCGAGCGAGATCAGGATGTTGACCGAGCTGGTGCTGACCGGCGCCGCCGTGGTGTTGGCGACGGTCCAGGTGATCGCCTGCGAGCTGCCGCCGGTGAGCGGGCCCGCGAGGTTGCCGACCGCGAACGGACCTGCGGCCGAGGTCGCGGTGACCTGGCTCGTGGCATAGGCAACACCGCCGCCGGTGGCGCGGTTGTCGCGCACGGTGACGCGGAAGTTCATCAGGCGCGTGCCCGAGGACGGGTTCGGCAGGATCTCGCCCGAGTAGAACGGCGCCGTGCCGGAGGCCGGCACCCACGGAATGTTGTACGGCGGGACATTGGCGTTGGCCAGAATGTAGGGCAGCGCCGGAAATACGCGGGTCGGCGAAAGCGTGGCGTTGTAGGAACGGAACAGCGGTGCGGTGCCATTGTCACCGGTCGTGCTTGGCGCGGCGCTGGGTGTGCCGGTGTCGGTCTCCTCCCAGTTGTAGCTGAGCGTGTCGCCCTCGCCATCGCTCGCGGTTGCGCGCAGCTGGAACGGGGTCTGCTTCGGGATTGTCATCGCGGCCGTGGTCGACACCGTCGGCGGCGTGTTGCCGGTGGCGCTGTTGGTGCCGCAGGTCGGCGGCGTGCCGGTCTCGTCGAGTGCCAGTCGGGTCACGATCTGGGTGTAGCTGCGGGCGTGGAAGTACGCATCGCTGTTCGGTTGCAGGTCATCCGGACAGATGCCGGCGTAGGCCATGATGGTCGAGCCGCTGCCTGGCTCCATCGCCGAGGACTGGGTCCACTGGCCGCCGCCGCCGCAGCCGAACCAGGTGTGGTTGGCGCCGAGCTGGTGGCCGAGTTCGTGGGCGACGTAGTCGATGTCGAAGATGTCGCCGCGTGGCGGGTTGAAGGCGGTATAGCCCTGGGCCTTCTGGCTGGTGCAGACGTTGCCGAGCGGAGTGATCGAGCCGCCGCTGCCGGCGCCACCGACGGCGTGGCCGAGATCGTAATTGGCCGAACCGATCGCGCCGTCGATCACGCTCTGGTTCTGGCCGTGATTGCTCGGCGGGTCCGGCAGCGGCCCGGGGTTCGCGGTGGTGTAGACGATCAGGTCGTTGCTGGCGACCAGCACCAGGCGCAGGCCGAGGTCACGCTCGTAGACGCCATTGAGGCGATTGACCAGGGTGGTCAGGCCGGCGAGCCCGTCTGCGACGGTTCCGCCGAAGGTGTTGGTGTAGGCGGAAGTGGCGGCCATCGCCAGGCGCAGCGTGCGCAAGGCCGGGCCGACCGTGTTCGGAGTGCCCTTGGGGAACATCGGCGCGGCGCGCTTGGGCAGTTCGGCGACCACCGCGTCGTCGGTCTCGCAGCGGTAGTGCTTGCCGTCATCGGTGTGGTCGCGACGGAAATAGGCGGCGTAGTGTTCGTTGTCGCGGGTCTGCAGCGGGTCGATCAGAAAATCGCCATGCGGCGACAGCACCTGTGCATGGAAACCAAGGTGGCTGGCGTCGAGGCGCACGCGCGCAGCGTCGTCGTCGAGGCCGTGGCCGGCGTAGGTGCGCAGCATCGGGTACTTCGCCAGCAGCGCGGGCTCGACCACCAGCGACTCGACCACGCTGAATCGCGCATAGCCGCCATCGGGCATCGGCAGGGTGATCTCGATCGCCGCGGCTTCGCCGGCGCGCGCGAGCTGCGCCTGCAGCGCGGAGTAGTCGAGCGTCAGCGCGCGATAGGTCTGGGGCTCGATCCAGCGCTCGCCGCGCGCCGGCACGCTGCCGCGCTCGACGTCGCGCCACAGCTGTTGCGGATCGGTGCGCGGCAGCGCCGTCGCGACCAGCGGAAGCAACAGAGCGAGCGCGACGAGCAGCGACCGCAGTGCGCGAGTTGCGGGAAGTAGAGGGGTCATCGGCAGGGTCTCGGAAGCGGGAAAGAGGCGGGAGTGAAGTAACAAAGCGTAACGCGGCGCGCCGACTCAGGCTTGTTGCGTTGCAACAGATGGCGAGCCCGCATGCGCCATCAGCGCATCCAGGCGGTCGATCACGGCCTCGGTCTCGATCAGGTCCATCACCCCCGGGAACTCGATGCGCTTGCCCCAGGGCAAGTCGGCCGCTGGCCTGCCGAGAAACTTGCGCGACGCCGCGTCGTAGCGGTCCACGGTCCAGCGCAGGTCGGAATAGGGCCCGCTGCGCGAGCTGTCGGTGGCGGCGTGCAGCCCGAGCACCGGCGTGCCCATGGCGTTGGCGATGTGCATCGGACCAGCATCCGGGGTGAGCACCGCGCTGGCGCGCCCGAGCAGGGCGCAGGCGCGCTTCAGCGTGTCCTTGCCGATCAGGTTCAGCAGCGGCTCGGCACACGCCCGCTCGATCGCCGCACCGGTCTCGCGCTCGAGCGCGCTTGGTCCGCCGCACAGCAGCACGCGCATGCCGTGGCGGCGGATCGCGTGCTCGGCGACGCGGGCATAGCCGGCGACATTCCAGTTGCGCAGCGCGTGGCTGGAGCAGGGACTGATGATCAGCGTCGGCTGCGAACCCGGCAGGTGAAGCGCGGCGAACTCGCGATCGGCGTCGGACACCGGGATGTCCCAGCGCTTTGGTGCGTCCGCCAGCCCAAGCGCGTCGCCGAAGCGGTACAGCGTGTCGAGCACGTGGCGGCCGCTGGCCGCGGTGATGCGCTCGTTGATGAACCAGCCGTGCCCTTCCTTCGATTTCGCCGCGTCGTAGCCGATGCGCCGGCGCGCGTGCACGGCGGTGCTGAGCAGGTTCGCGCGGGCGGCGAGCTGGCACAGCAGCAGCGCATCGAAGCGACGGCCGTGCAGGCGTGCGCGCAGTTCGCGCCAGACCGCGAGCAGCCCCTGCTTCTTGTCGATCGCGATGAACTCCACGCCGGGCAGGTCGGCGACCAATTTCGACTCGAACTTGCCGATGATCCAGGTGATGCGCGTGTCCGGCTGCTGCCGGCGGATGCGATGCACCAGCGGCAGCAGGTGGGTGACATCGCCGAGTGCGGACAGGCGGAAGATGCAGAGGGTTGCGGCTGCGCTCACGGGGTGGGCTTGGTTACACTGCGGCCATGGATGATGCCACGGGCACCGCGCCTTCCGGCGTGGCGGTGCAGATCGACGCACGCAGCGGGTACCTCTGCGACGCCGGACTCGGTGTCGCGGCGGCCGTTGCCTTGTTCGACGCCGACGGCGTCGCGCACGCGGGCCGCGGCCGCGGCGCCATCCGCATGGTCGAGGTCGGCGGCGCGCGTTGCGTGCTGCGCCATTACCGCCGTGGCGGCTGGGCTGCCAAGCTGAGCCGCGACTGGTTCGTCTGGACCGGTGCCGAATCGACCCGACCCTTCCGCGAGTTCCACATCACGCGCCGGCTGCAGCACGCCGGCTTGCCGGTGCCGACCGTGGTCGCCGCGCGCTACCTGCGCGCCGGCCTCGGTTACCGCGCCGACCTGGCCACGCGCGAAGTGATCGGCGCGCGCACGTTGGCCGAGCGGTTGGCCGATGGTGCCGATGCCGCGCGCATCGACTGGGCAGCGCTCGGTGCGATGCTCGGCGCGTTCCATCTGCACGGTCTGTGGCATGCCGATCTCAACGCCCACAACGTTCTCTACGACGGTGACGATCGCGCCTTGTTGATCGATTTCGACCGCGCCCGCCTGCTGGCGCCGTGCGCGACCCTGCTGCAGGGCAATCTCGACCGCCTCGCGCGTTCGCTGCGCAAGCTCGGCCATGGCGCCTGTGTCGCCGGTCAGGCCTGGAGCGAATTGCATCGCGCCTACGACGCGACGACGCATCGTCACACGGGCTCCCGGTAAACTGCGGCGATGGACACGAACGGCAGCCTGGCGCTGCGCTTTCTCGGTGTGGGCAATGCGCAGGCGGTGGAACTCGGTTCCGCCGCGGCCGTGCTCGAGCGCGATGGCGCGCCGCTGTTGCTGATCGACTGCGGCCAGGAGGCGCTCAGCGCCTACCTCGAACGCTACGCGTCGGTGCCGATGGCGCTGTTCCTGACGCATGCCCATCTCGACCATATCGGCGGGCTGGAGCGGCTGTTCTACCGGGTGCTGTTCGACGCCGAGCGTCGCGGTCGGGTGAAGCTGCACGTCGCCGCCGACCTGGTACCGGTGCTGCAGCAGCGCATCGCGAGCTACCCGAGCCCGCTGGCCGAGGGCGGCGCGAATTTCTGGGATGCGTTCCAGCTGATCCCGGTTGATCGCGGCTTCTGGCTCGCGGGCTTCTGGTTCGACGTGTTCGCGGTGCGCCACCATCTGCCGCGCACCGCGTTCGGCATCGCGCTGCGCGGCAGTTTCCTGTTCAGCGGCGACACCCGGCCGATCCCGGAACTGGTCGCGCACCATGCCGACGGGGCCGAACTGATCGCGCACGACTGCGGCGTGCAAGGCAATCCCTCGCACACCGGTCTGGATGACCTGATGCGGGAGTATCCGGCCAACACGCGAGCACGCATGATTCTCTACCACTATGCCGGCAGCGACGATCGCCGCGTCTTTGCGCAGGCCGGGTTGCGCGTGGCCATCGCCGGCGAGGCCGTCGCGCTGGCGCCGGCGATGGCGGCGATGCAGGCGGCGACGCTGGCGCAGCATGGCGGGCGCGTGCGATGAGCAGCGCGCTTGCCGACCAGCGCCAGCGGCCGCTGCGCGATCTGCGCATCTCGGTCATCGACCGCTGCAATTTCCGCTGCCCGTACTGCATGCCGGTCGAGCGCTTCGGCGGGCCATCGGCGTTCATGCCGCGCAGTGACTGGCTGGCACCGGCCGAGATCGAACGCGTCGCGCGTGCCTTCGTCGCGCTCGGCGTCGGCAAGCTGCGTCTGACCGGAGGCGAGCCGCTGCTGCGCGCCGACCTGCCCGAGATCATCGAGCGACTGGCGCGCATTTCCGGGGTCGAGGACCTGGCGCTGACCAGCAATGGCGCGCTGCTGTCGCGCCAGGCCGAAGCCCTGCGTCGCTCCGGGCTGCAACGGCTGACCATCAGCCTCGACGCGCTCGATCCGGCCACGTTCAAGCGCATGAGCGGTGGCCAGGGCGATGTCGCCGAAGTGCTGGAAGGCGTGGCTGCGGCCGAGCGCGCCGGATTCGCGCGGCTGAAGTTCAACTGCGTGGTGCAGCGGGGCATGAACGAGGACGAAGTGCTGCCGCTGGTCGAGCGCTTCCGCGGCACGCCGCACGTACTGCGCTTCGTCGAATACATGGACGTCGGCACCTGCAACCGCTGGTCGCGTGCCGATGTCGTCGCCAGTGCCGAGCTGCTGCAGAGGATCGCTGCGCGCTGGCCGCTGCAGGCGGTCGGGCGTGCGCAGCGCGGCGAGGTTGCGGAGCGCTACCGCTTCGACGACGGCCAGGGCGAAGTCGGCTTCATCTCCTCGGTCAGCGCGCCGTTCTGCAGCGACTGCACGCGCGCGCGGCTGTCCGCGGATGGCGAGTTGTTCACCTGCCTGTTTGCGGCGCGCGGGCTGCCGTTGCGGCCATTGCTGACCGGCGACGACGCCGCGCTCGGCGCAGCCATTGCCGAGCGCTGGCGCGCCCGTTCCGATCGCTACAGCGAACTGCGCGCCGAGCGCGAGCGCGAGGCGGCAGGCCGCATCGAAATGTTCCGGATGGGAGGTTGAATGACGCAGGCGCTGACGCATCTGGATGAGCACGGACAGCCGCGCATGGTCGATGTCGGCGCCAAGGCGATCACGCGGCGCGAGGCCACGGTCGAGGCACGCGTGGTGTTTCCGGAGACGGTGGCGCAGACCTTGCGCGCCAACGCCATGCGCTCGGCCAAGGGCGCGGTGCTCGACACCGCGGTCGTGGCCGGCACGCTCGCGGTCAAGCGCACGCACGAGCTGATCCCGTTCTGCCATCCGCTGCCGGTCGAGAAGATCGCCTTCGAGCATGACTGGCTCGATGCGGTCACGTTGCGCCTGCGTTGCTGCGTCGGTGCGGTCGCAAAGACCGGCGTCGAGATGGAAGCGCTGGTCGGCGTCCAGGTGGCGGCCGCGACGGTGTATGACATGTGCAAGGCGCTGTCGCATGCGATCCGCATCGAGGGCGTGGCGGTTGTCGCCAAGTCCGGTGGCCGCGACGATTTCGACCACCGCGGGTTGCGCTGATGCGCCTGCAGCTGCGCTATTTCGCCAGCCTGCGCGATGCCGCCGGCAGCGAGTCCGAGAACGTCGAGCACGCGGGCGACGCCGCCAGCCTGTACGCACTGCTGGCCGCGCGTCACGGTTTCGCATTGCCGCAGTCGCGCGTGCGACTGGCGGTGAACGGCGCGTTCGTGCCGTGGTCGCAGGCGCTGCACGAGGGCGACGAAGTGGTGTTCCTGCCGCCGGTTTCGGGGGGCTGAATGGCCACGCTTGGTGCCCGCGTATCGCGCTTTGGCCTGAACGCCGCGACCATCGATGTCGACGCATTGCGGCGCGAACTCGAAGATCCGCACTGCGGAGCCGTGGTCGCGTTCGACGGCATCGTGCGCGACCACCACGGCGGCCGCGCGGTGTCGGAACTGCGCTACGAAGCCTACGCGGCGATGGCCGAACGCGAGGGCCAGGCGATCGTCGATGCGGCACTGCGCGAATTCGCCGTTCGCCGCATCATCGCCGAACACCGCACCGGCTTGCTCGCGATCGGCGAGGTCGCGGTCCATGTCGGCGTTGCCGCCGCGCATCGCGACGCCGCATTCGCCGCCTGCCGCTTCGTGATCGACCAGATCAAGGAGCGCGTGCCGATCTGGAAGCACGAGCACTACGCCGACGGCGCGGCGGAGTGGATTCACCCCGACTGAGGCGCAGGCTCGACGCGCGCGCGCGCTTCGCCATCGCGCAGGCGCAGGCGCAAGGCATCGCCCGCGTGCAGCTGTGCGGCGGTCTGCACCACGCGGTCGTTGCTGTCGAAGACGATGGCATAGCCGCGATCCAGCGTCGCCAGCGGGCTCAATGCATGCAGCGCGCGGCGCAGTCCCGACAGCCGTTCGGCGCGTGCCTGCAGCCCAGTCACGCAGGCCGCCTGCAGGCGTTGTCGGGCATGTTCGTTGCGGCGCTGGAGCAGGGCGATGCGTTCGGTCGCCGCGGCGCGATGCAGCCGTACCCGCGCCTGCTCGACGCGTTGCTGCATGCGCGCGAATGCCGGCGCCGGCGCGCGCAGCAGGCGCACGTGCGCGTGCTGCAGGCGTTCGCCGAGCGCGGTGAGGCGCGTCAGCGGGTGGCGCGCCTGCAAGCGCAGCTGCAGGCGGTCGACGCGCTGGCTCTCGCGATCGAGACGATGACGCAGTGCCCGCTGCAGCCGTCGCTGCAGTGCATCGAGGCGATCGCGCAGCACAACGGCGGACGGGGCGATCAACTCGGCTGCGGCCGAGGGCGTGGGCGCACGCAGGTCGGCGACGAAATCGGCGATGGTGAAATCGACCTCGTGTCCGACCGCGGACACCACCGGCATCGGCATCGCCGCGATGCGCCGGGCCAGGGCTTCGTCGTTGAATGCGGCCAGGTCCTCGATCGAACCGCCGCCACGCGTCAGCAGCACCAGGTCGTGGCGCCCGAGCGCAGCAATGCGGTCGAGTTGCAGGCGAAGTTGCAGCGGCGCTTCGGCGCCTTGCACCAGGCTTGGAAAGAGGTCGGCGTCGAGCAGCGGGAAGCGCCGCGCCAGCACGCTGACGACATCGCGGATGGCGGCACCGCTGGCCGAGCTGACGATCGCGATGCGGCGCGGGAACGCGGGCAGGGCGCGCTTGCGCGCGGCCTCGAACAGGCCTTCGCTGGCCAGCTTGGCCTTCAGTTCCTCGAAGGCGCGCTGCAGCGCGCCCTCGCCGGCGGGTTCGAGGTGCTCGATCTGCAACTGGAATTCGCCGCGCGGTTCATACAGCGTCACCCGCGCCCGGGCCAGCACGTGTTGTCCGTCCGCCGGCGCGAAGCGCAGCAGCATGGCGCGCGGTCGCCACATCGCACAGCGCACCTGGGCGCCGGCGTCCTTCAGCGAGAAGTACAGGTGCCCGGACTTCGCGCGCAGGAAGTTCGACACCTCGCCTTCGATCCAGAACAGCGGGAAGCCGCGCTCGAGCGCGGCGCGCACGGCCGCGTTCAGCGCCGTCGGCGTCAGCGTCGTGCTGGTCGGGGAAACGGGTTCGCTCACGGTCGCGGGCTGGCCAGGGGATGCGCAGGGTACATTCCCGCGCGGCGTTCGCCGCGGGCGCGAACAAATGTGGCGCTTCACATCCCCGCGCTTGACGCGCCCGGGCGCTGCCGCGAGATTGCGCGAATGGACGAACGGCTCCTTCCGGTACCGGTGCGCAAGGTCACGGCGCAGGCTCGAGAGCTCGCCTTGCGCGGGCTGACGCTGATCGATGCATGGCCGGTGGTCGAGATCGCGCAGCTGTACGAGCACGTCGACAATCTCTCGGCAACGGTCGGCGTCGACGGGGTCGAGGAAGTCACCGCGGCGGCCATGGAACTGGCGGTGTACCTGGCGTCTCTGGTCGAATCCGGGCGCGTGGCCAACACCGCGCAACGCGAACGCACGCGCGGTCTGTTGCGTTGCCTGGCCGAGGCCAGTGGTGCGCAGGAACCCGGGGTCGCGCCGACGCCGGCGCCGCGCGCGAGCCAGCACCGCATCGTCTACTACCTGCGCGCCGACGACCGCGAGCTGCCGGGTCTGGTGCAGCAACTGGCGCAGGAGCGCTTCGTCACGCGCAGCTTCAGCGACCTCGGCCGTGCCATGACCGACGCGGTGACGCTGCCGCCGCATGCGCTGATCGTGGACGAAGGCTTCGTGCCGGGACTGGCGCGCATGGTCGAGGCCGTCGAGCAGGCCAGCGGCGACGAGCACCGCCGGCCGCTGGTGCTGGCGTTGTGCGACGGTGGCGACGTGCGCCAGCGCCTGTTCGCGCAACGCGCCGGTGCTGATGGCGTGCTCGAGGGCGGCGATGCGCTGCATGCGACCGAACAGCTGATGGGGCTGTTCCTGCGCCGCAGCCGCGAGGACGCGCGCGTGCTGATCATCGACGACGATTCTTCGATGGCGATGTTCTGCGCCGCCGTGCTCGGCTACAAGGGCATCACCACGCGCATCGAGCACGACGCGCGCGCCGGCCTCGCCGCGCTCGGCGAGTTTCGCCCGGACCTGGTCCTGCTCGACCTGTATCTGCCGGACATGAACGGCATCGAGGTCGCGCAGCTGATCCGCGAGCGCCCGGACATGGCGCTGACGCCGATCGTGTTCATGTCCGGTGAGGAGGACATCGACAAGCGCTTCGACGCGATCCGCATGGGTGGCGACGATTTCCTCGCCAAGCCGGCCAAGCCGCGACACCTGCTGGCGTCGGTCACCGGCCGCCTGGCGCGCCTGCGCAAGGCGCCGGCGCAGCTGACGGGTGCGGACGGCGGCAGCCTGCGTCACGGCCGCATCGACCGCGCCACGCTGGTGCACGAGATCGAACGCGCGCGCCGCGGCGAGCTCGGCGACTGCGTCGGCCTGATCATGCTCAGCGTCGACGACGTCCCGGCACTGGCCAAGCGGCTCGGCTTCGTGCGCACCGGCGACCTGGCGCTGCAGATCGGCACCGCGATCGCGAGCGAGCCGGCGCTGAAGTCGGGCGTGTGCGCGCTCGGCGACTTCAGCTTCGTGTCGCTGCTGCCGGTGGCCAGCGAGGCCACGCTTCCGATCGTCGCCGAGAACCTGCGCACGCGCCTGTCCGGACGCGGCTGGCTGACTGCGGATGCCGGCATCCGCGTCAGCTTCTCGCTCGGCGGCACGCGCGCCGACGCGCCCGGCGTGGCCGTGGACGACCTGCTGTCCGGGGTCGGCGACGCCGTCGGCAGGGCGCACGAGCGCGGCGGCGGGCGCAGCGAATGGGTGGTGCGGGAGCGCGACGAGGGCGAAATCACCCCCGAGGTGCGGCTGGCGCATGCGATCTTGCGGCGGCCGCTGATCGCGGACACCACCCGCTTCCGCTTCCGTTCGCTGGTGCCGTTGCGCGGACAGCTGCACAGCCAGTATCTCGCGGACTTCGCGCTGGTCGCACCGAAAAGCTCCACCGCCGTGCACATCGAGCGCGCGGTGTTCGAGCCGATCGCCCGCTCGCTGAACGCGATGCGCGCAGTCGACCGCTGGCAACTGCATGCGCTCGGGCAGCGCGCGCGCAGCGAGGCGCAGCGGCAGCCGGAACTGCGCATCCTGCTGCATGTCAGCGTCGAGAGCCTGCGCGACCCGGGCTTCGCGCAGTGGCTGCAGGCGGACCTGCACGGCCTGCAGTGCGAGGCCGATGCGCTGGCACTGGTGTTCGACGCGACGCAATTGGCGGCCGACGTCGCCGGCGCCAGCCGCGCACTGGAACGCGTGCAGACCGCCGGCGTGCGCCTGTGCCTGTCCGGTTTCGGCGATTGCGGCCGCGACCAGCAGCGCCTGTGCCGGCTGCCGAGCATCTACGCCAATCTGTTCGAGTGGGCGATGCCGGCGAAGGACTGGCGCGAGCAGCGCGCGCAACTGGTTGGCGATTCGCTCAAGCACGGCAAGATCGTGGTGATGTGCGGCATCGACGACCCCGCTCCGCTTGGCGAGCTGTTCCGCGACGGCGTGCACTATGTCGTCGGCGACGCGCTCTCGCACTGGAGCGACAAGCTCGGCTCGGACGCGGGTTCGCTGCCGCGCAACGAGGCTGCGCTGGCGCGGGGAAATCTGGCCTGACCCCATTCCGCGGACCCGCGTTCGCGGGTATCGTCGGGCGTCTGTCCGTCCCTCCGTTGGGGAGAAGCATGCGTCCGACCGATACCCGCGATCCCGACTATTTCCACAAGGTGGTCGATTGCCAATGGGCCTGCCCGGCGCACACGCCGGTGCCCGAGTACATCCGCCTGGTCTCTGCCGGCCGCTACGACGCCGCGTACATGGTGAACTGGTGGTCGAACGTGTTTCCGGGCGTGCTCGGGCGCACCTGCGACCGCCCTTGCGAGCCCGCTTGCCGGCGCAGTCGCGTCGAGGAGGGCAACGGCGAGAAGCCGCAGCCGGTCGCGATCTGCCGGCTCAAGCGCGTCGCCGCCGACCACAAGGGCGAAGTCGCCGCGCAGATGCCGAAGCCGCGGCCGCGCAACGGCAAGCGCGTCGCCTGCGTCGGCGGCGGACCGGCGTCGATGACGGTCGCACGCGACCTGGCGCTGGCCGGCTACCAGGTCACGGTATTCGAGTCGGACCCGAAACCCGGTGGCTTCATGCGTTCGCAGGTGCCGCGCTTCCGCCTGCCGGAATCGGTGATCGACGAGGAGTGCGGCTTCATCACCGAACTCGGCGTCGAATTCCGCGGCGGTACCCGCATCGGTTCGCTCAAGGACCTGCTGGCGCAGGGCTGGGATGCGGTCTTCGTCGGCTCGGGCGCGCCGCGCGCGCGCGACCTCGACCTGCCCGGGCGCAAGGAAGCCGCGGCGCACATCCATCTCGGCATCGACTGGCTGGCCTCGGTCAGCTTCGGTCATGTCGAGAAGATCGGGCGGCGCGTGATCGTGCTCGGCGGCGGCAACACCGCGATGGACTGCTGCCGTTCGGCGCGACGCCTCGGCGGCGAGGAGGTCAAGGTCATCGTGCGCTCCGGCTTCGACGAGATGAAGGCCTCGCCGTGGGAGAAGGAAGACGCGATGCACGAGGGCATCCCGATCCTGAACTACCACGTGCCGAAGACCTTCGAGCATGAGCAGGGCCGCCTGGTCGCGATGACCTTCGAGCTCGTGCGTGCCGAGTTCGACGGCAACGGCCGACGCACGCTGGTGCCGACCGGCGCACCCGACGTGCGCGTGGAGTGCGACGACGTACTGGTCGCGGTCGGCCAGGAGAACGCGTTTCCGTGGATCGAGCGCGACATCGGTCTGGAGTTCGACCGCTGGGGTCTGCCGGTGCTCGGCGCCGCGAGCCTGCAGTCGACGCTGCCGCGGGTGTTCTTCGGCGGCGACGCCGCGTTCGGCCCGAAGAACATCATCTGGGCGGTCGCGCATGGGCACGAGGCGGCAGTGTCGATCGACAAGTTCCTGCAGGGCGAGGACGTCAACGAGCGGCCGCCGCCGATGGTGACGCTGGTCTCGCAGAAGATGGGCATCCACGAGTGGAGCTACGACAACGAGATCACCCGCGAGCAGCGCCAGGTGGTGCCGTGGGTGGCGAAGGAGCTGGCGCTGTCGAGCATCAAGGTCGAGGTCGAGCTCGGCTTCGACGCGCAGGCCGCATGCAAGGAAGCCGCGCGCTGCCTGAATTGCGACGCGCAGACGGTGTTCCTGAAAGACGCCTGCATCGAGTGCGATGCCTGCGTCGACATCTGCCCGATGGACTGCATCACCTTCACCACGAACGCCGACGAGGCCGAGCTGCGCAAGCGCCTGAGCGCGCCGGCGCTGAACCTGAGCCAGGACCTGTACGTGTCCGACCACGTCAAGACCGGGCGCGTGATGGTCAAGGACGAGGATGTCTGCCTGCACTGCGGTCTGTGCGCCGAGCGTTGCCCGACCGGCGCCTGGGACATGCAGAAGTTTCTGCTGCAGACCACCAAGGCCGGCCCCGGTTGTCGCAGCAAGACCACATTGGGAGCCGCCGCATGACCTCGCCTGCTCTTGTAGGAGCGACCCCGGTCGCGACCGTAGCATCCGCCTTGGCCGCGCAGCCGACCGCAATGCCCTCCATCACCGCCACCAACGACTTCGTGGTCAAGTTCGCCAACGTCAACGGCTCCGGTTCGGCTTCGGCGAACGAACTGTTCGCGAAGGCGATCCTGCGCATGGGCGTGCCGGTCAGTCCGCGCAACATCTTCCCGTCGAACATCCAGGGGCTGCCGACCTGGTACGAGATCCGCGTCACCGAGCAGGGTTGGCTCGGGCGTCGCGGCGGCGTCGACCTGATGGTGGCGATGAACCCGCAGACCTGGAACGCCGACGTGCGCGAGGTCGAGCCCGGTGGCTACCTGTTCTACGACAACAGCAAGTACGTGCCGCCGTCGAAGCTGCGCAGCGACATCAACGTCATCGGCATGCCGCTGACCGAGATCTGCAACGCCACCTACAGCGATGCGCGCCAGCGCCAGCTGTTCAAGAACATCCTCTACCTCGGCGCGCTGTCGGTGATGCTCGACATCGAGCCGCAGGTGATCGAGCAGCTGTTCACCGAGCAGTACAAGGGCAAGGAGAAACTGCTCGACTCCAACGTCAAGGCGCTGCACCTCGGGCGTGACTATGCGGCCAGGCACATCGGCCGCATCGGACTGACCGTGCGTCGTGCCGACAAGGTCGGCGAGCGCATCTTCGTCGACGGCAACACCGCCGCTGCGCTCGGCTGCGTCTACGGCGGCGCTTCGGTGTGCGCGTGGTATCCGATCACGCCGTCGAGTTCGGTCGCCGAGAGCTTCCAGTCGTATTGCCAGAAGCTGCGCGTCGATCCCGAGACCGGCAAGAACCGCTTCGCGATCGTGCAGGCCGAGGACGAGATCGCCTCGATCGGCATGGTCATCGGTGCCGCCTGGAACGGCGCGCGCGCGTTCACCGCTACCTCTGGCCCGGGCGTCTCGCTGATGACCGAGTTCCTCGGGCTGGCCTACTTCGCCGAAGTGCCGGCGGTGCTGATCAACGTCCAGCGCGGCGGTCCCTCGACCGGCATGCCGACGCGCACGCAGCAGGCGGATCTGCTCGCCTGTGCCTATGCCTCGCACGGTGATACCAAGCACATCCTGCTGTTCCCCGAAGATCCCAAGGAGTGCTTCGACCACTCCGCCGCAGCGCTCGATCTGGCCGACCGGCTGCAGACGCCGGTGTTCGTGATGACCGACCTCGACATCGGCATGAACCAGCGCCTGTGCGCGCCATTTCAGTGGGACGACCGCCGCGAGTACGACCGCGGCAAGGTGATGAGCGCCGCAGACCTGGAATCCGGCAAGGACTTCGGCCGCTATCTCGACGTCGACGGCGACGGCATTCCCTACCGCACCTATCCGGGCACGCACCCGAGCAAGGGCGGCTACTTCACCCGCGGCACCACGCGCAACGCCTACGCGCAGTATTCCGAGGCCGGTCCGGACTATCTGTACAACGTCCAGCGCCTGCTGAAGAAACTCGACACCGCGAAGACGCTGGTGCCGCAGCCGGTGTTGCGCAAGGCGGCGCAGCCGGCGCGTTTTGGCGTGCTCTATTTCGGCTCGACCAGCCCGGCGATGGAGGAGGCGCTGGCTGCGCTCGCGGCCATGGACTTGCACGTCGATGCGATGCGGTTGCGTGCGTTCCCGTTCCCGGACTGCGTGCCCGAGTTCATCGCCGCGCATGAGCAGGTGTTCGTGGTCGAGCAGAACCGCGATGCGCAGCTGCGCAGCATGCTGATCAACGAACTCGAGATCGCGCCGGCGCGGCTGCCGAAGATCCTGCACTACGACGGCACGCCGATCACCGCGCGCTTCATCACTTCCGCCATCGCCGAACGCATGCGGACCGCTCACGGAGACCGCGCATGACCTACCTCGCCAAACCCAAGCTGCATCACCCGAGCCTGGCCCAGAACAAGGTCTGCTACACGCGCCGCGACTACGAAGGCCGCGTCTCGACCTTGTGCGCTGGCTGCGGCCACGACTCGATTTCGGCCGCGATCATCCAGGCCTGCTGGGAGATGGATGTCGAGCCGCACCGCGTCGCCAAGATGTCCGGTATCGGCTGCAGCTCGAAGACGCCGGACTACTTCCTCGGCAACTCGCACGGCTTCAACACCGTGCACGGGCGCATGCCGTCGGTGCTGACTGGCGCCAACCTCGCGAACCGCTCGTTGCTCTACCTCGGCGTGTCCGGCGACGGCGATTCGGCCTCGATCGGCATCGGCCAGTTCGCGCACGTGATGCGGCGCGGCGTGAACATGGTCTACATCCTCGAAAACAACGGCGTGTACGGGCTGACCAAGGGCCAGTTCTCGGCCACGGCCGACCAGGGCTCGAAGTCGAAGAAGGGCGCGATCAACACCGAATCGCCGATCGACACCATCAGCCTGGCGCTGCAGATGGGCGCCACCTTCGTCGCGCGCGGCTTCTCCGGCGACAAGAAGCAACTGGTGCCGATCATCAAGGCTGCGATCGCGCACAAGGGCGCGGCCTTCATCGACGTCATCAGCCCGTGCGTCACCTTCAACAACCACGCCGGCAGCACCAAGAGCTACGACTACGTGCGCGAGCACAACGAAGCCGTGAACCGCGTCGACTTCATCCCGACCCGGCAGGAAATCGTGGTCGACTACGCCGAGGGCCAGGTGATCGAGGTCGAGCAGCACGACGGCACCGTGCTGCTGCTGCGCAAGCTGCACCGCGATTACGACCCGCACGACAAGGTCGGGGCGATGAACTACATCACCAAGCACCAGGCCGAAGGCGAGGTGGTCACCGGCCTGCTGTACGTCGACAACGACGCCGGCGACCTGCACGAGCACCTCAACACCATCGACGCGCCGTTGAACACGCTCGGCGCGAAGCAGCTGTCTCCGGGCATGGCGGCGCTGGAGAAGATCAATCAGCGCCTGCGCTGAACGTCGCGTGGCGACCACGGCTGGGCCTGGCCGCTGCCCGCGCTGGAAGCGGTTGGCAGCGCTGTGCCTGGTGGCGGGCACGGCCGCGGCCGGCGAGGTCACGGTCACCGAGCGCATCGAGTACTACACCGTGCGCGGCAGCAGCGTCGCAGAACTGGGCGCCGCGCTGGCCCGCTCGGGGCCGATCGGCGGGCTGGTCGAGCGTCGCGGCAGCGGTCACACCGTCGCGCAACTCACCTGGCAGCACACCGCCTACGCGCATGAGCACGACTGCCGCATCGACGCCGTCCAGTTGGCAGTAGCGACGCGCACCCTGCTGCCGCACTGGGAACAACCGAAACGTGTCGATCGTGGTCTGGTGCGCCGCTGGGAAAGCATGCTCGCAGCCTTGAAGCGACATGAGGACCGCCACCGCGAACTCGGACGTGAAGCCGGGGATGCGGTGCTGCAGGCGCTGCGCGAGGTGACCACGGCCGCGGACTGCGACGCGCTGCGCCGGCGCATCGACAGTGCCGCGCGGCGTGTGGTGCGGCGCTTCCGTGCAGCCAACCGCCGCTTTGACCGCGAGACCGACTTCGGCATCCGCGACGGCGTCCGCCTCGATCCGTAGGGTGTGCCGAGCGCAGCGAGGCGCACCGCTTCGAGCGTCACGCAATCGATGCGCCTCGATGCGCCTCGCTGCGCTCGGCACATCCTACGGGGTCGGGCCTTGGCCGTCGCCGTGCCGGCGCTAGCTCCAGGGATCGATCACGGGCGCGCCCGCCAGCTTGAATGGCCTGGTATCACGCGTGGCCATCGACATGCCGTGCGCCAGCGCGATCGCGGCGATGTAGGCGTCCGCCTGACCAATCACCTGGCCCTTCGATCTGGCCTTCGCCAGGACTTCGGCATAGGGCGCGGTCGCCGCCAGATCGAAGGCCAGCACGCGGCCGGTGAACAGCGGCAGTACCCGGGCTTCGATGCGTTCGCGCAGCGCGTCGCGACGTCTTCCCGCCGGAAGGGACGCGATGCCGACACGCAGCTCCGCCACGGTAATGACGGAGAGGAACAACGTTTGCACCGGCTGGGAATCGATCCACGCGATCACCTTGGGGTCCGGCGCCGGCCGCAGCGGTTCGGAGATCAGATTGGTGTCGAGCAGGATCATCGCGCTCCGCCTCAGTCGAGGTTGACGTCGCGTGGCGGTGACCGATCCCGCTGCGTGATCCGATCGACCTCGGCGTCGGTGAGCCTGGCCTTGCGCGCGATGTCGTGCAGCAGCGAACCCAGTTTGAGGCCGCCTGCGGGGTTCACGCTGTCTTCAAGGATGGCGCGCACCTCGGCTTCGGTGCTGCGGCCGTGCGCGGCGGCGCGCATGCGCAAGGCGCGATGCACTGCGTCGGGCAGGTTGCGCACGGTCAGGACGGCCATGATGCGGATCCTCGGTTTGCTCGCGATGACAGCATTCTAGTGTTCTGACATCATCGCGGCAAGCCGCCAGCAATGGTGTCCGCCTCGATCCGTAGGGTGTGCCGAGCGCAGCGAGGCGCACCGCTTCGAACGTCACGCAATCGATGCGCCTCGATGCGCCTCGCTGCGCTCGGCACATCCACGGAATTGCGCCCGAATTCTTGCGCTGCAGCTTGGCGCCGGAAATTTCCGGTATCTGCCGGCGCGCCGTCGTGAGAGCATGGTGGCCATTTTTCCACTTGCCACCCAGGGGACCCACGATGGCCGCACCGAACTACGCATTTGCCAAGAAGCAGCGCGAGCTGGCGAAGAAGAAGAAGAACGAAGAGAAGCTGCGCAAGAAGACCGGCAAGACCGAAGACGGCGACAGCGCCGGCCAGCCCGAAGGCGGCGCACCGCAACCGCCGAAGCCGCAGGGCAGCTGAAGTCGGCGTACTCGCCGCGTTCGAGTGTTACGGCGCGGCGCAGCCGGCGACGGATTGTTCTGCTGCGGCCAGCAAGGCGCCGAGGACTTCGTTGCTGGCGCTGGCGAAGGCGTCGGCGAGGGACTGGGCGGCGGCGTTGACGGGCATTGCAGTGGCCGCGGTCGGGGCCAGGGGCATGGTGCGGGCGGCCGCGGTGCAGTGCAAGGTGGCCGATGCCGCGACGCGGACTTCGCGGGTGCCGCTGGCATCGACGTGCAGCTCGAAGTCGGTGAGCCAGAGATCGAGCGAGCCGATGGCTTCCGTCGCGGCGGCGGATCGCGCATGCAGGCTGCGCAGTTGTTCGGCGATCAGCACCGGCGGCGCGTCGACCCAGCGCAGGCCGTCATGTTGCATCAGCAGCGAACCATTGGTGACCAGCACGCGGTTGTTCTGCAGGGCCGCAGTGGCCTCGACGTTGCCAGGACGCAGCCGCGCTGGCCATTGCAGCGTCGGCGTCGAGTCGGCGAGCGGCAGTTGCAGCGTGGTGAGTGGCTCGGGCGTGCGCAGCAGCGCGCAGCCGGAGATCAGGGCGATGCCGAGCAGGACGAGCAGTCGGCTGGGAAGCGCGTGCGATGGAACATCGCGGCCACGAATCGATGTGGTGCGGGTCATTTCGCCTTCTCCGGCTTGTAGACGGGCAGGGACTCGGCGCCGAGCACGTAGTCGGCGGGGCCCTGGTCGAAGCGTTGGGTGATGCGCACGAGGTTCTCGCTCGCCTGTTGCAGTGCCTTCAAGGTCGCCGCCAGTTCGCCGCGCGACTGCTGGTCGAGGCTGTCGAATGTGGTCCGCCCGGCGACGGCGAAGGCATCGACCTCGCGCGCGGCGGAGCGGATGTCGGCGACCGCGGCGCGCGCCTGGTCGACCAGACCGCCGTCGGGATCGCCTTCGCGCGCGGCGATGTCGCGTTGCAGCTGCGCCAGCAGTTCGTCGGCGCGTTTCGCCGCGGAACTGAGCCGTTGCTCGAGTTCGCGTGCGTCGGCGAGCGCGGTGCGCAGGGTCGGGTAGTCGTCCTTCACTTCGCTGCTCACCACCGCGAGATTGTCGAGCAGGGTCGAGACGCGGCCGATGTTCTCGTCGCTCAGCACCTCGCCGATGCGCGCCATGACTTCCTGGGCGCTGTGCATGGCGCCGCTGCCGCCGCTCATCAGCTGGCTCAGCGTGGACGGCACCGAATCGATTTCGGGTACCGGCAGGGTGCCGGCCTCGCGCAGCAGCTTGGCGGCGGGGGTGCCGCCGAACAGCTCGACCACCGCGACCCCGGTCAGGCCGGTGTAGCTGAGTTGGGCCTTGGTATCGGTCTTGATCGGCGTGCTCGCGGTCACCCGCACGCGCACCCGCACCTCGCGCGGGTCTTCGGGATCGAGCCGCAACTTGCGCACTTCGCCGATCTGGATGCCGTGGTATTGCACCAGCCCGCCGACGCTGAGGCCGCTCACCGACTCGTGGAACAGCACGTCGTATTCCTGGTATTCGCGGTCGAGCTGCAGCTTGCCGAGCCAGAGCACGAACAGCACCAGTGCCGCTGTCACCACCAGCGAGAACAGTCCGATCAGGAAGAAGCGGGCGTGGGTTTCCATCTCAGGTTCCTTGCGTGCGCAGCGTCAGCGCGCTCTCGGCACTGCGACCGCGCGGACCGCGGAAGCACTGTTGTATCCATGGGTGCGGATGCTCACTGATCCGTGCCGGCGTGTCGATGGCGACCACGTGCCGGTCGACCAGCACGGCGACGCGGTCGCAGCAGGTGAAGATCGAGTCGAGGTCGTGGGTGACCAGGAACACGGTCAGGTCGAGGCTCTGCTTCAGCGTCACGATCAGTTCGTCGAAGGCGGCGGCACCGAGCGGGTCGAGGCCGGAAGTGGGTTCGTCGAGGAACAGGATCTCGGGATCGAGCGCGAGCGCGCGCGCGATGCCGGCGCGCTTGCGCATGCCGCCGGAGAGCTGCGCTGGCACCTTGTGCGCGGCGTCGGCGGGCAGGCCGACCAGCGCAATCTTGAGCCGCGCCAGTTCGTCCATCAGGTCGGCCGGAAGCTTCTGGTGCTCGATCATCGGCACCTGGATGTTCTCGAGCACGGTCAGCGAGGAGAACAGCGCGCCGTCCTGGAACATCACCCCCCAGCGGCGTTCGATCGCGGCGCGGGTGCCGGCGTCGCTGGCGCGCAGGTCGGTGCCGAACACGCGCACCTGGCCGGCGGCCGGCTCCTGCAGGCCAATGATCGAGCGCAGCAGCACCGACTTGCCGGCGCCGGAGCCGCCGATCACCGCCAGCACTTCACCGCGGCGCACGTCGAGGTCGAGACCTTCGTGCACGACCTGGGCACCGAAGCGGTTGCGCAGTCCGCGCACTTCGATCACGGCGGCGTTGTCGTCTGTGGCCATGTTCACAGGTCCAGTTGCATGTACAGCACTGCGAACAGCGCGTCGAACACGATCACCAGGAAGATCGATTGCACCACCGAGGACGTGGTGTGGCGGCCGACCGACTCGGCGCTGCCGGACACCTTGAGCCCTTCGAGGCAGCCGATCGAGGCGATCAGGAACGCGAACACCGGGGCCTTGATCAGCCCGAGCCAGAGGTAGTACAGCTCGGTGGTGTCCTGCATGCGCACCAGGAACATGGTCCAGGAAATGTCCAGCGCCATCGCCCCGACCAGGGCACCGCCGATGATGCCCGAGAGCATCGCCAGGAAGGCCAACACCGGCAGCATCACCAGCAGTGCGACCAGGCGCGGGATCACCAGCAGCTCGATCGGATCGAGCGCGAGCGCATGGATCGCGTCCACTTCCTCGCGCGAGCGCATCGAGCCGATCTCGGCAGTGAAGGCGCTGCCGGAACGGCCGGCGACCAGGATCGCCGAAAGCAGCACGCCGAACTCGCGCAGGAAGCTGACGGCGACGATCTCGACGGTGAGGATCGAGGCGCCGAAGTCGCGCAACGCGGTCGCCGACAGGAACGCGACGACCGCGCCGACCAGGAAGCACAGCAGCGAAACGATCGGCACCGCGTCGAGCCCGGTGCGCTCCATGTGGTGCACGACCGAGGTCATGCGCAGCTTGCGCTGGCCGCGCAGGATCGACCAGAAGCAGTGGTTGATCGCACCGAAGAACGCCGCCAGTTGCAGCGCATGCGCACCGAATCCGTGCACTGCTTCGCCGAGTTTGACCAGCCACTCGCGCCAGCTGCTGCGGCGCGCGGCGACTGCAGGTTCGACGCTGGCGCGGTCTGCGACCAGTTGCAGCAACGCGCGGTGTTCGGGGCGGGCCTCGGCGATGCGATCGAGCGCCTCGCGATACCGGCGCCGGCCATCGAGCAGGCGCAGCAGCACCAGCGCGCCGGCCGAATCGAGGGCGTCGAGCCCGGACAGATCAAGTGTGGAGGGCTTGCGCTTGAGCGCAGCGAGCTGCGCCAGCAGCGCCGGCAGGCCTTGCATCGTGCAGGCGCCGCGGATCGCCAGCACCGTGCCCGCTTCCGCCGTTTCGCGCCAGTCCAGTTGCGCCATCGTCATGGGCGAATCCTAGTGCCTGTGCCGCGCTTCGGCACGCCAGCGCAGCCACACCAGCGCCCCGCCGACCAGCCCGCCGAGGTGCGCGAAATGGGCGATGCCCTGCGCCGATCCGGTCACGCCGAGCCACAGTTCGATGCCGGCATAGAGGGTGACGAACAGCCAGGCCGGCATCGGGATCGGCGGGAACAGGGGCACGATGGTCGCTTTCGGGAACAGGACCGCGAACACCAGCATCACCCCGAACAGGCCGCCGGACGCGCCGACGGTCGGGTAGGGCGATCCGGTCAAGTCATTGACCAGCAACTGTGCTGCAGCCGCGCACAGCACGCTGGCGAAGTACAGCAGGGCAAAGCGACGTGGACCAATGATGCGCTCGACGTCGCCACCGAACAGGTGCAGGCCGAACATGTTGAACAGCAGATGCGTCAGGCCGCCGTGCAGGAACGCGTAGCTCAACGTCTGCCAGGGCGCGAAGTACGGGCCGAGCGGCCACAGCGCGCCCAGTTCCAGCGCGCGGTCGCCGAGTTGTGACTGCACCACGAAGGCGGCGACGCTGGCACCGATCAGGGTGCGGCTGATCACGGGCTCATGCAATGGGAACGCGGGTCGGGACATGATGGCCTGGGTCGCTGTCAGAAGGGTTGCTGGCGGGCGGTGGCGATGCGGGTGGCGACTGCCTGCAGGCGCGCGGCGATGGCGCCCGCATGTGCAGGTTCACTGCCCAGCCAGCGCTTGGCGACCGGATCGAACAGGCGCCGGCCCTGTCGTCCCAGTTCGGTGTCGATGCGTGCACGCAGCGCGGTTGCGGCCGCAGGGTCGCCGTCGATCTCGGCAATGCGTGCCGCGACCAGATCGGCCAGCGGCCGCCATTGCGGGATCGGCGCGCCATCGCCAGCGTCGCCGACCTCGTCGCGCAGGCGACGTGCGGTCGCGAGGTCGCCGTGCGCGATCGCGGTCAGTGCCTGCAGCAGGCGCAATTCGGTGGCGCGTGCGGAAATGTCGCCGACATTGAGCACGGCGCCGCCAGTGCTCGCCGCTGCGCTGGCGTCTGCGGTGGGTGTCGCGTCGAGCAGCGCCAGCCAGGTCGCAGCCAGTGTCATCGGCGTGCTTTCGCTGCCTTGTTGGGTTTCGCGAAACGCCAGGATCGTCGACAGTTCGGCGCGCGCGCGTGCCGGATCGGCCGAAGCCAGTGCCACCTGTGCGCGCAGCAAACGCACCTCGTGCACGTAACGCGAGCCGGGTGCATACAGCGCGCTGCGCCCGGTGAGCGCATGTTCGACGCAGCGCTCGGCGAGTTCGGTGTTGCCAAGGTCGAGCGCGATCGCGCCGAGCCACATCATGTCGGTGAGCAGGCCCGGATGCTGCGCCGGCACCGTGGCCAGGGTGCGTTCGGCGAGGCGCAGGAAGGCCTCGGCGGCAGCGCCGGTATCCCCCAATTGGCGGCGTGCCATGCCATCGAGGTAGTCGACGAACACCGACTCGTAGTCGTGATCCAGTTGCGCGGCCGCCGCGAACTCGCGGGCCTCGACGACCTGTTCCAACGCCCGCGCCGGATGTCCGCTGAACAGACTGCTCTCGATGCGGTCGTTGCGGATGCCAAGGCACTGTCGTGGCTGCAGCAGCGAGTCGTCTCCACACAGCGCGAACTGGGCTTCGGCCAGCGCACCCGATCGCGCGAAGTTGCGCTGCAGCCGATACAGGTCCACCAGCCGCCCGCGCACTTCCACGAGCACCGCGTGCGTCTCCGGCACCTGCCCGGCGAGCAGGCGTTCGGCGCGCTCCAGCGCTTCGGCGGCAGCATCGCCGCGTTCCAGCACCAGCAGGCTGCGGCCGAATTGCTGCAGCAGTGTCGCCTCCATTACCGGATCGTTGGGAAAACGCCCGACCAGGTTGCGTGCGGCATGCTCGAACATGACATCGACGCGCAGCGCAGGATTCGGCGCCTGGTACGGATTCGCGCTCTGCACCATGCCGAGCATGAAGTCGCGCGCAGCCAGCGCGCGGTCGCGCTCGACGTTGGCGCGGCGCGCCTGTGCCAGCGCAACCAGCAATCCAAGCACCAGCGCGAGCAGGGCGCTGCCAGCGATCGCGACCACGGTCCGGTGGCGCGACACGAACTTGTGCAGTCGATACCAGCCGGTGTCCGGGCGCGCGCGAATCGGTTGGCCATCGAGGTAGCGCGCCAGATCGTCGGCAAGCTCGGAGGCGGTCGCGTAACGGCGTTCCGGTTGCGCGGCCAGCGCGCGCACCAGGATGGTGTCGAGGTCGCCCTGCAGCTCGCGCGCCAGGCGCTTGCGCGGCAATGGCGGGCGCAGCGCCTCGTCGCCGAGTGTGGTCGCGACCACTTCGCTCGGGGTGCGCAGGCGCTCGCTGACGAGATCGCGCAGGATGCGTTCCAGCCCGCCCTGGCGGTCGAATGGCCGCGCACCGCACAGCAGTTCGTAGCCGATCACGCCGAGCGCGTAGACGTCGGCGGCAGTGCCGACATCGTCGCCGCGCAGTTGCTCCGGCGCGGCGTAGCCGGGCGACAGCGGCCGTACCCCGGTGCGAGTCAGCGTTTCCTCGTCGGAGTCGCCGAGCAGGCGCGCGATGCCGAAGTCGAGCAGATGCGGATGGCCTTCGCGATCGACGATCACGTTCAGCGGCTTGAGGTCGCGGTGCACGACGAAGTTGCGGTGCGCGAAGGCGACCGCTTCGGCAATTTCGATCAGCAGGCGCAGGCGCGTGGCGATGTCCGGACGCTCGGCGCGCACGTGTTCGAGCAGCATGTGCCCGGCGATGTACTCCATGGTAAGGAACATGCGCCCGTCGGCGGTGGTGCCGACATCGAGCAGTCGCGCGATGCCCGGGTGCTGCAGGCGCGCGAGGATGCGGCGCTCGCGCTGAAAACGTTGCGCAGCGACGCTGGAATCGCGGCCGGCGAGCAACACCTTGACCGCGACCGTGCGTTCGACATCGTCTTGGCGCCAGCGCGCAAGCCACACTGCGCCCATGCCACCGCTGCCGAGCAGGCGCTCGACGCGATAGCGCGGTCCGAGTTGCGGTGCCAAAGGCTGAAGGTCCGGCGCGGAGATGGCGGGCGCAGTGACATGCTCGTCCAAGCCTGCGCCGGCAGGCGCTGGTTGCTGCTCTTCGGGCGCGGCGGCGGGCGTGCCAGGGGGCGAGGCGTTCATCGGGCCGGATTATTGCGCGCCCACGCACCGATCGGCGTGGTCTGGGCTACGATGCCGGCCTCCCCGTCGTGCGTGAACCCGTGTGAGCAAACACCCGCTGCGTCTGCAATGGTTGCGTCGCCGCCGGCGTCTGCGGCGCTTGCTGCGCATGCTGCCGCGGCGCGCCAACGTCGGCCGCTATCCGGTGATCCGGCGTTTCGCCGAGGCGGCGCGCACGCGCCCCTACCTGTGGTCGTTCAAGCGCGAGAACGTGTTGCCGGCGCTGTATGTCGGTGCCGTGCTCGCGTTCATGCCGACCTACGGGCTACAGATCCTGCTTGCCTTCTTCGCCGCCGTGGCGGTGCGCGCGAACCTCACGCTGATGGTCGCGCTGCAGATGATCACCAATCCATTCACCGTCGCGCCGGCGTACTACGCGACGCATGAGGTCGGTCAGTGGCTGATCGAGCGTACCGGCTACGGCGCTGCCGACGCCGGCATCGGCAGCAGCGTCAATGCGCTGATCCTTGGCGGGCTCGTGGTCGGGCTGGTGGTGGCCATGCTGCTCGACCTCACCTGGCGCGTGCTGGCGTGGGAAGCGCAGCGCTTCGTGCGCCGCTATCGCGAATGGCATGCGGGCCATGTGGTGATGCCCGACCCGCCGGCGGATTCGCCGCGACAGTGACAGCGACTGCCGGAAACGGGCCGCAGGGAGCGGCCCGCTCCAGCCTGCAGGAGTGGGTTACTCGGTGATCAGTGTGCCCTGCGATGCCCAGACCAGCCAGCGCCCGTCGACCTTCTTCCAGGTGTCGGTGAAGGCGATGCGGCGGTCGAAGGCCGCGCCCTTGGCATCGGTGCCGGTGGAGTGGTATTCGCCGGTCACGACTGCGGCGTCACCGGACACGCGCACGTTCATGTCGCGGATCTGCGCCGAGTTCGTCTTGATCTTGGCAGCACGCGCATCGGCCAGGTCCTCGGCCTTGCTGCTGAACTTGCCGGTGCGGCTGCTGACGCCACTGAAGTCGTCGGCGTAGTTGTGCTCGATCCAGGCAGCGGGTCCGCTGAGGTCGGCCGCGGCCCAGTCCAGTTCGAGGTAGCGCAGCATGTCGCCGTCACCAAGGCGCGTGGCGATCGTGGCCACCACCTGCCAGCGGCCATCGCGCTTCTCCAGCGTGTGCACTGCGCGCCGCTGGCTGGACCAGGGCTTGCCACTGGCATCCTTGCCCGAGAAGACGGTGCGATGGGTGATGGTCGCGCTGGTCCTGGTGCAGTGGATGTTGTAGTGATCGCTGCTCGATTCGACCGGATTGGGCTGACCTTTGGCTTCGGCCGCGTTCTTCAGCGCCTCCGCGATCGACTCGGCCTTGCCGCCGCCGCTGCCGGGTGCGAGATCGCGGAAATCATCGGCCAGCGCCGCTTCGAGCTTGCTGCCATCCCCGGCCTGGGCGGCATTGCCCCAGTCGCGGTCCATCTGCTCCAGCGCCGCCTTGTCGGAGGCAGGGCATTCGGCTGCAACGTGGAATGGCGCGCAGAGCATGGCCAGTGCGGCCAGTCGCAGGATCGTGTTCACGGTTCCCCCTTCCCTCGCGGGAAAAATGCTTGGCCCCTGCGCAGGAAAGCCTGCGCGCCGGCTTGTGAGTGGGCGGTGAGGAAATGGCAAAAAAGAAGGGCCGGCATGGCCGGCCCTTCGGGTTGTGACGATTGTTGCGGTTACTGGCAGGAAACGCCGACCGTGGCGAACGCCGAGGTGACCGCCGCCGCGCCGTAGCCGAGATCGGTGGCCGCACGCTCGACGTCGCAGGCACCGCTGTTGAAGGTCTCGGTCGCGTTCCAGTACAGGTCGTTGGCGCGCATGAACACCTTGAACGCCTTCTCGGTGTTCCAGGTCGAGGAGCGGGCCAGCAGGTAGAACGCGCGGTTGTAGACGCCGCTCGAATAGTGCACGTCCATGCCCGAGGTGTACTGCGACGCGTTGTCGATGGAGCGGCCATCGCGGGAAGGCTGGTCCATCCAGCGCAGCGGGCTGTTGCCCTTGGTGATGTCGGCGCCGACCTTGAAGTCGTTGGAACCGCGGGCAAAGTATTCGGCGGCCTCGCCGGCCATGTCCGAGTAGGCCTCGTTCATGCCGCCGGACATGCCCGAATACTGCAGGCCCGAGTTCTGTTCGGTGAAGCCGTGGCTGACTTCGTGCGCGGTGACGTCCATCGCGGTGAGCGGATAGAAGTACGACGCGCCGTCGCCGAAGCTCATCGCCTGGCCGTCCCAGAATGCGTTCTCGTAGCGCGTGCCGTAGTGCACCTTCATCGTCATCTTGAAGGTGAGCGGCGCGCGGCCGAGCCACGCCTTGTACATGTTGTTGGTGACCTGGCCGTTGAAGTGCGCGTCGTTCAGCGGCGAATAGCCGCCGTTGATGGTGGCTTCGGCGCTGTTGAAGCAGGGGAAGGACCAGGTCGAGCCGCCGCGGGTGCGGCCGCCGAGGTTCACGGTGTTGAGGTAGCTGTTGTCGAGGTAGCAGGTGCCGCTGGCCTGGCTGCCTTCGAGCGCGGAGTAGTTGGTGCCGTAGGTGTAGGAGCCGATCTTGGTGTTGCCGCCGAGGCCGGTGATCGAGGCCGGCGTGGTCGTACCGCCGCCGCCGCCGCCCGGTTTGCCGGTGGTCAGTCCTTCCCACTGTTCGATGATCGCGCCGGTGTTGGCGTCGACCAGCGCGGTCGGGCGCGTCGGGTTGCCCGAGCAGTGGTCCACGTAGGAGGTGAGGTAGGCGAGCTTGGCGCCGCCGGGTGCGTCGGCATGCACGTACAGTTCGGCGCGCGCGTTCTCGATCAGGCGCTTGCTGTCGCCGCGTGCGTGTTGCAGCGAACGTACCGCCGCGTCGCCGTCGAGAGCCGGCTGCGCGTAGGCGATCTTCGCGAGGTTGCGCGCGACCGGGCCGTAGACGCCGAGCACCTTGCCCGCGTCGTCGTTCTCGACCACCACCGAGTAGCCGTAGACCTTGATGCCCATGTGCGTCTGTGCGAGACGCGCCTGCGTCGTGCCGCGCGCGTTGCCATCCTGGTTCAAGCGCTTGAAGCTGGCGCCGGCATCGAGTCCGAGTGCCTGGCCGAGGGCCTGGTCGGAGACATGGCCGAGAGCGCCGGTGTCGATTTCGTTGAAGCGTGCGGCAAGAGCGGAGCCCGAGGCGAGCAGGGCGGTGGCAACCGAAACGGCGAGAACGCTGAGCTTGGTATTCATCTGGGACACGACTCCGATGGCGATGATTGATGCGTCGCGCGCAGCAAGTCCCCGACGACCCGTTCGGGTCGAGACTGTGGCTGCCTGATGACGCCCCCTGTTCCGATGTGGAACCCGCGCACCGTAATGTGATCCAGATCACATCGCACGCGGCGCCGCAGCAACATGGCAGATTGTTTCAGAGACGATCGACGATCAGGTATTGCTTGGTCATCGCCTCGACCACCTCGAAGGTGCCGCGGAATCCAGCCGGGACCAGCAGCGACTGGCCCGCTGCGCAGTCGACACTGTCGCCATCATCGGCGGTGAGGCGGCAGCGACCTTGCGTGACGAAGAACAGTTCATCCTCGCGATCGCCCATCTCGATGCGCCAACTGCCGACCTCGCTTGACCAGATGCCGGCGAACACTTCGCCGCTGGCATTGGTGTAGTGGTTCCAGGTCGTGCGCTGCGGGTTGCCGTGGATGCGTCGTTCGGCGCGCGGGTGGTCGGTTTCGGGTTCGACCGATTGCAGGTCGAAGCGCAGTGCGTGCGGGGTCATGGCCGGTGTCCGTGGTCGATGCAATGGCATCGGAACATGGCCGGAGGCGGCCTGGCAAGTCGCTACACTGCCGCCTTTCCGATCACCGCAGTGACCCGATGAGCGCAAGCGCCAACAGCGGCCAGATGCCGCGCCAGATTCCCTACATCATCGCCAACGAAGCCTGCGAGCGCTTCAGCTTCTACGGCATGCGCAACATCCTGACCAACTTCCTGATCAGCAGCGTCCTGCTCGCCTATCTGCCCGAGTCGGAACGTGCGGCGATGTCGAAGGAGGTCTTTCACACCTTCGTGATCGGCGTCTATTTCTTCCCGCTGCTCGGCGGCTGGCTCGCCGACCGCGTGTTTGGCAAGTACCGCACCATCTTTTGGTTCTCGATCCTGTATTGCGTCGGCCAGTTTTCGCTGGCCTTGTTTGTCGAGAACCGCATCGGCTTCTATGGCGGCCTGTTGCTGATCGCGCTCGGTTCCGGCGGCATCAAGCCGCTGGTCGCGAGCTTCATGGGCGACCAGTTCGACCAGAGCAACAAGCACAAGGCCAAGCTGGTATTCGACGCGTTCTACTGGATCATCAATTTTGGTTCGTTCTTCGCGTCGCTGTTCATGCCGATTATCTTGCGCAATTACGGGCCGAGCGTCGCGTTCGGCGTGCCCGGCGTGCTGATGGTGATCGCGACGTTCTTCTTCTGGCTCGGTCGCCACCAGTACGTGCACGTGGCGCCGGCGCCGCGCGATCCGCATTCCTTTCTCAATGTGTCGTTGACGGCGCTGAAGACGCAGCAGGTCGGCGTCTCCAATCCCGGGCTGATGCTTGCCTGGCTCGGTGTCGCGCTCGCGCTCGTCGCGCTCGCGTTCTTCGGCCAGCTCGGTTTCGTCTCGTCGTTCTGTCTCGCCATCGTGTGCATCATCGCGTTCGGCGGCATTGGCACGTCGCTGCAGATCGAACGCGCGCGCGGCAGGCATCCGGACGAAGCCGTCGATGGCGTCAGCGCCGTGCTGCGCATCTTGATCGTGTTCGCGCTGACGACGCCGTTCTGGTCGCTGTTCGACCAGAAGGCCTCGACCTGGGTGATCCAGGGCAACGCCATGGCAATGCCCGATCACCTGTGGTGGTGGCCGAGCATGCTGGTCAAGGACGCAGCGCAGATGCAGGCGCTGAATCCGATCCTGGTGATGCTGTTGATCCCGTTCAACAACATCGTGCTGTATCCGCTGCTGAATCGCATCGGCTTGCAGGTCACCGCGCTGCGGCGCATGGGTTTCGGCATCGCGTTTTCGGGCGTGGCCTGGATCGTCGCCGGTGTGCTCCAGCTTTGGCTCGACCAGGGCGATTCGGTCTCGCTCGCCTGGCAGATCGCTCCCTACGCACTGCTCACCTTCGGCGAAGTGCTGGTCTCGGCCACCGGTTTGGAATTCGCCTACAGCCAGGCACCGGCGCGAATGAAGGGCGTGATCATGGCCTTCTGGTATCTCGCCGTGACCATCGGCAACTTGTGGGTGTTGCTCGCGAACACCACCATCAAGAGCCCCGCCGTGCTCGAGAAGGTCAGCGCGATGGGCCTGAGCCCGAATGCATTCCTGATGTTCTTCTTCGCCGCCTTCGCGCTGGTCTGCGCCGCCCTGTTCGCGCTCTACGCCCGCGTCTATCCGATGCAGGATCACTATCGCAAGGCGGGTTGAGGCAGGCGCCCGTCGTGGTGTCCGTGCATCTGCGCCACCCTCACCACCGCCCCAGTCGCGCGTGGTAGATGCTGCCGAGGTAGGCCAGCAGCAGCACCGGTGATGCGAGGATGGACAAGGACGCAGTGATCACGACGATCTGGTAGGCGGAGTCGTTGGCACTGACGTCGGATGGAGAGATGCCGGACATGATGCTGAACACCACGTGTTCGAGGTTCAGCATCGCCAACACCACGATGATCAGCGCGAGTGGCAGGACCGTGGCCACAACTGCCGGGAACAAGGCCAACCTGGCGACGCGGCGAAGGAAGTTCGCATACAGCGCCACCCGCCACAGGGCAACGATCGCCAGGAACCAGGCGTTGACCCTGGCCGCTGAATTCATGTCGAGGAAGCGCTCCACCGGAATCGCATAGAGCAGGGCCGGCGGCGAGGTCAGCGTGACGAACAGCAGCACGTTGCGAAACGACCAGTGCTTCGGTCGCAGCGGTGCGATCAGCAGCCACAGCAGCGAGGACAGCACCAGCACATAGGCGACCGAACCCAGTCCGGCCAGTTGCCAGAGCTCCGCGCGCGGGTTGTCCCAGTAGCGGCCGATGCCGGCCAGCCAGGTGACCACCAGCCCGAACCCGAGCGACTCCGGCCAATGCCGCAGCAGCGCCGGACTCGGCGGGCGGAAACTCAGGAAACGCAGGGCATCCGCCAACAGCACCGCGAACGAAAACGGCGGCGGTGCGGGTTCCGGAGTCGCGGGCACGGTGGATTCCACGTTCGAGTTCATCGCGAGGGATTCTGGCGGCGGGGAGGATGGTGCGACCCTACCCGAACTTCAGCAACAACGGCTGCCGGAGACGATGCGCCGTCCTGCCCGATGGCCCGCAGGGTCGACCACGAAATGCCCCGGCCGGATCGGTTCGGAGAGCGATCCGGCACGGCCCACCTCGCGCTTGCTATATGCATTCGTATGCGTATCATCGGCTCATGCGCTTCGTATGGGACGAGTCCAAGCGGAAAGCCAACCTCAAGAAGCACGGATTGGATTTCGCCGATGCCCACCGGGTGTTTGCTGGCCCGATGGTGCTGTTCGAGGATGATCGAGTGGACTACGGCGAGCAGCGCATGGTCGGAGTGGGAGTTCTCGACGCGCTGATTGTGCTGATCGTGCACGTGGAGAGCACCGACACCATTCGCTTGATTTCGATGCGCAAGGCAGACCGAGATGAAACGCACCTCTACTACCAGGAAGTCGGGCGCTGACGAGGCGCCCAAGCTGAAGGCCTCCGACTTCGCGCGCGCGAAGTTCCGCGTGGCCGGCAAGCAGGTCGAACGCGCCGAATGGCAAGCCGCGGTGCGCGAGCGCATCGGCAAGGAGCGCATCACCATCATGATCGACGCCGACGTGCTGGCCGCATACAAGGTCAGGGCCGGTGCGCGCGGCTACCAGACGCTCATCAATCAGGCCCTGCGCAATGCCCTGCTCGGAGATCGGATCGAGGCGGCCATCCGCAAGACCATTCGGGAAGAGCTTCGCGGTTGATCGAGCGGGTCGGGAAGGGCGGCAGGATGACGCCGGGGGCTTTGCATGGTGCGCGCGGCCTTGGGTGTGGACGGCTTCGGGTCGTTCCACGCACGGTCAACCGCCGCGAACACGGCGTCGCGCACGCGCGCCGATAGAATGGCGGCATGCCCAGTGCTCCGCTTGAAGCGCTCCAGAACATCGTCTGGCACAGCCTGACCGGTGCCCAGTCCGGGCTGTCGGTGGGCACCGATCGCATTCGCCGATTCGCGCCGGGATACTCGCAGTTGATCGGAGCGATCGACCGTGCCGCGCCATGTCTCGACGATCTCGCTGCCTATTGCTCTGCGGACGAGCACTTCTACGTGCTCGGCTGGTCGGGACGTGCTCCGGCCGGCTGGCAGATCGACGTGGATGCCGAGGTCGATCAACTGGTCTGGGACCAACCAGCGCCCGCGGCGATGGACACCGGCGACATCGTTCGGCTCGGTGCCGAACATGTCGCGCGCATGATCCATCTCACCAGCATCACCCATCCCGGGCCATTCGCCGAGCGCACGATCGAATTCGGCGACTATTTCGGCATCCTCGACGACGGGCATCTGCTGGCGATGGCCGGCGAACGCATGCATGCCGGCATGCTGCGCGAGATCAGCGCGGTGTGTACCGATCCGGTCGCACAGGGGCGCGGCTTCGCGCGGCGTCTGATGAACCTGCTGCTGCGCATCCAGATCGCGCGTGGGCAAATGCCGTTCCTGCATGTGATGGCCGAGAATGCGCACGCCCGCGGCATGTACGAACGCATGGGCTTTCGTCACGTTCAGCGGCTGGCCTGCAGGGTCGTATCGCGCATTCCCGATTGACCGAGCGGGCCGGGGCTCGCATCCGGGTGAATCCGGAGGCGATCGAGCGTGACAACCGCGAGTGCCTTTCTGCGTACCCGCCACCGGTTTCCGAGGAGAGGTCCGGATGGTGCGGGTGATGCGTGGCAAGTGCGGCGTGGTCGGGCTGGTGTTGGCGATGCTGGCCGGATCGGTGTCGGCGCAGACGGTGACGACCTGGGTGACGACCACCGCGGCGTTCGGGCCGGGCTCGTTGCTGGCGGCGGTGCAGGGATTGCAGTCGGGCTATGCCGGCGTGCAGGAGATCCGCTTCGCGCTGCCCGCGGGCAGCAACGTGATCTGGATGAACCAGCCGATGCCGGACATCGTCGGCGCGCAGGTGCGCATCGATGCTTCGGACATGAGCGATGGCGTGATCGTCGATGGCAATGGCCACGGCCAGATTTCGGTGGCGAGCGGATCGACGGTGCAGTCGCTGGAACTGCGGGCGATCACCTTGCGCCGCGGCGGGCGCGTCGATGCCGGCGGCTGCATCCGCGTGCGCAATGCAAACACCGCGCTGACGCTGAACTGGGTTCGCGTCGAGGACTGCCACGTCTATTACCAGTCGGCAGCGGCTGGCGTGCGCGGCGGCGCGCTGTTCGCGGCCGGGGCGCTGGCGATCAGCGACTCGGTCTTCCGCGACAACAGCATCCTGAGCGACGCTGCGATCCCGGTCGCCGCCAACGATGCGCTCGGCGGTGCGGTGTACAAGGAAGGCGCGCACGCGGTCAGCATCGAACGCAGCGTGTTCCAGAACAACCGCGTCCATCTCAACAACACGCTGCCAAGCTTCTGCAGCAGTGGCCACGGCGGTGCGCTGGCGCTGAACATGGCGGGCAGCGGCCTGGCGGTGACGATTCGCGATTCGCGCTTCGAGGGCAACCGCAATTCGTGTCGCAATCCGACCGTGAACTACGACCTCGACGGCACCGGCGATGGCGGCGCCATCGTCTACTACGCCAACGGCGAGCACCAGGTGCTGCTCGAGAACAACTACTTCACCGACAACCGCGGCAATCGCGGCGGCGCGGTCGGGTTCATTCAGGCGTTTCTGACCAACGTGGTCGCGCGCAACAACAGCTTCTACGCGAACCGTGCCAATGCCACTGGTGGCGGGCTGGCGTTGGTCAATTGCTGCACGGCGACGGTCGAGCACAACACCTTCCACGACAATGTCTCCGGTTCGCCAGGCCTGGCGCACCAGCTCGCGCTGATGGTGGGTTCGTTGCCGTCGCTACGTCACAACATCATCAACGGCGGCAGCCCGGCCTGCACTTCCAGTCTGGCCGCCAGCGACAATGGCGTAGCGGCGTACAACCTCTACTTCGGCGGCAGCTGCCTGATCGCGAACGACAGCGGCAGCCAGCACGTCGGCTACATGAACTGGCTTCAGGCGCCAGCGTTCATCGGTGGCTACGTGCCGACGCTGATGCCGGCCTATGGCAGCCCGGCGATTGACGGTGGCGACCCGAACGGATGCGCGCTCTACGACGCGCGCTATGTGGTGCGACCGGTCGATGGCAACGGCGATGGCATCGCCCGCTGCGACATCGGCGCGGTCGAGAGCACCGTGGTCGACGCGCTGTTTCGCAACCAGTTCGAGTAGCTGCGCCGGCGCGCCGATTCGCGCCACAATCGGCGCCTTCGCCAACAGGGAAAGCGCCATGTTCCGATCCGTCGTCGTCTGCCTCGCACTGCTGTCGTTCGCATCCGCCGCCTGCGCCGAGCCGGTTCCGGCCGCGCGCATTCTGGTGTTGGCACGACACGGCCACTACGAAGCCGATCCCGCCGCCGATCCCAAGCTCGGCCCGGGCCTGTCCGCGCTCGGCATCGCACAGGCGCAACTGCTCGGCGCGCGCCTGGCCGGCCTGCCGGATCGCTTCGACGCCATCCTCGCGAGCCCGCTCACCCGCGCCCAGGAAACCGCGCGCGTCATCGCCGACGACCTGCCCGGCGTGCCGATGTCCACCATCGCCGACCTCGCCGAATGCACGCCACCGACGCGACGTCCGCAAGCCGTCGCCGGCGTGCCCGCGGAAGCGCAGAAGGCCTGCGCCGACCAGCTCGACCGCCTGTTCGCCGAACACTTCAAGCCCGCCACCGGCGCGCCACGCCGCGAATTGCTGGTCTGCCACGGCAACGTGATCCGCTACCTGACCACCAAGGCCATCGGCGTCGACAGCGGCGCCTGGCTCGATCTCTCGGTCGGCCACACCAGCCTGACCACGATCCGCATCGAAGCCGACGGCAGCATGCGCCTGGTCGGCTCCGGCGACATCGGCCACATCCCCGCCAACCTCCAGACCGGCGCCCTCGGCGACCCCGAACGCAAGCTCGCCGTCCCGGCCAGGTAAGCCCCGAGCCCACCCGCGCGCCAAGCCGTCCCCCGTTGCGTCTACCGAGCACACGCTCCGTTCCCTCGACAATCCGAACGCCAAAGCGTCCCCCGTAGGATGTGCCGAGCGCAGCGAGGCGCATCGGCTTGCGACGCGGAATTCAGCGGTCGATGCGCTTCAGTCGCACGCCGTCGACGGTCATGTACCAGTCGTCGCCGTCTTCGTGGGGTGGGGCCGAGACGTCGAACCGGGTGGTCATGAAGCTGACACCGGCGATGAAGTCCTCGCCCTCGAAGGCCTGCAGCGGGCCTTCCACGGTGGTGGTGGACTTGCCCTGCGATCGCCGGTATTCAACGCGACCTTCGCGCGTGATGCGCAAGTCCATCTCGGCCGAATGCCATTCTCCGGCGTAGTCGGCCTTGTCCTCGGGCAGCGCGATGCCGCAGCTTGCGAGCAGCAGCAGCGCAGCGATCACGGCGATGCGAATGGGTCGGTGCGGCATGGTTCGTTCCTCCGAAGATTCGAATGCCAAGTCGTCCCGCGCAGGATGTGCCGAGCGTAGCGAGGTGCATCGGGTGGGTTAGCCGACCGAGATGATCGCGTCGAGGTTGTAGAGGCTCACCTCTCGCGACACTTCGCGATTTCCCTCGGTTCGAACCATCCGGATTTTCCGGAGAGTTGCCTCTTCAGCCAGCTCGCCGGTGTCGTAAACGTTGCGCAGGTGTTCGCTGACGGTGCGCACGTCGATCCCGAAGAGCGTGGCCATACGTCGCTGGTCGAGCCAGAAGGTCTCGGACTCGTAGCGCACCTCGACGCGCACGGCGTCATCGGCGGTACGGTAGAGGATCAGCTCGCCTTCCTGGGGGGGCTGGTCGGTCATGTCGCCCCCTTCGCGCGAAGGTCGAGCTTGACGGCGAGGCTCCCGAGCATTGTGAACGTGTCCTTGGAGGGGGCCTTGAATTGCGCGCACACGTCGGGCACGGGGAGCATCACACGCTCGTATTGCTGCGGGCGGTAACGGCCACGCAACAGATCCGCAATCTGCCAGATGAGGTTTGAGAAATGACTGTGGTCAGGCATGGTGTGGTCTTGGGGACTCGTGGTGGCCCCGTCGCAGGCGTGGGTCGATGGTAGCCGAGCGGCTGATGCGTGCCATCGCGGCGGTGTGCCCCGATGCGGCGTTGTCGCAACTCTTCGGTGCGCCTCGCAACTCCACGGTGTGCCTCGCGACTCCACGGTGCGCCTCGCAACTCCACGGTGCGCCTCGCAACTCCACGGTGCGCATCGCAACTCCGCGGTGCGCCTCGCGTTGCTCGGCACACCCTACGGTCGTGGCGGGTGTCGTGTCAGCCGGTGTTCTGCAACGCTTGCGAGACGCCTTGCACGCAGGTGATCAGCGCGCGCAGGAGGTCGTCGTCGGGGCGGTCGGCGGCGCGCCAGCGGGCGAGCAGGTCGGCTTGCAGCAGGCTCATCGGGTCGACGTAGGGATTGCGCAGGCGGATCGAGCGGGCGAGGCGCGGGTCGTTGGCGAGCAGTTCGCGTTCGGTGAGCAGGCCGAGCAGCTCGCGCGTGCGCTGGTGTTCGGCTTCGAGCTGCGGGAAGAAGCGCTCGTGCAGCGGGCCGGCAAGTTGCGAGAACACGCGCGCGATCGCCATGTCCGATTTCGCGATCACCATTTCGACATCGGCGAGCAGGCTGGCCAGGAATCGCCAGTCGCGCGCCATCTCGCGCATCGCGTCGACGCCGAACTCGGCGACGCCGGCCGCGAGTGCGGTGCCGAGGCCATACCAGCCGGTGAGCACGCAGCGTGACTGCGTCCACGCGAACACCCACGGGATCGCGCGCAGGTCGCGGATCTGGGCGCTGCCGCGGCGCGCCGGGCGCGAGCCGAGCGACATGCGTTCGATCACGTCGATCGGCGTCGCATCGCGGAAGTAGGCGACGAAGGCATCGCCATCACTGACCAGCGCGCGGTAGTGCGCCAGCGAGGCAGCGGCCAGCGTCGCCATCATTTCACCCCAGCGCCGCTCGCGCGGGTCTTCGGCTGGCGGCAGCAGCGACGGTGTCAGCACCGCGGCGGTGGTCTGTGCCAGCGTGCGCAGCGCGAGTGCGTCGATGCCGTACTTGCGGTGGATCACCTCGCCCTGTTCGGTCACGCGCAGGCGGCCGTTCATCGTCGCGCGTGGCGCAGCCAGGATCGCGGCGCTGGTCTTGCCGCCGCCGCGGCTCGCGGAACCGCCGCGACCGTGGAAGAAGTCGAGTTCGATCGCGTGCGCGGAAGCGACGTCGAGCAGCTCGGTCTGCGCGCACTGCAGTGCCCAGCGCGCGGCGAGCAGGCCGCCGTCCTTGGCCGAATCGGAGTAGCCGAGCATCACGAACTGGCGGTCGCCGCGCGCCGCCAGGTGCCGGCGATAGACCGGATCGGCGAGCATGCGCGCGAGTGTCTGTGGTGCTTGCTGCAGGTCTTCGATGGTCTCGAACAGCGGCGCGATGTCGAGCGGCACCTGGCCGTTCGCGTCGACCAGTTTCCCGGCGCGTGCGAGTGCGATCACCGACAGCACGTCGCCGGCATTCGCGGCCATGCTGATGATGTACAGGCCGATCGCGTTGCGGCCATAGCGTCGGCGCACGTCGGCCACGGTCGAGAACACGCGGCGTGCGCGATCGAGCAGCGGGTCCTCGATCGCGGCCTCGGCGAGCGCGTCGCCGCGGGCGAGTTCGGCGATGCGCGCTTCCGGCGTGGCGTGCGTGGCCAGCAACGGATCGGCGGCGAGCAACACGCGGCGATGCACGCGCGCGTCCTGGCGCAGGTCGAGGCGGGCGAGGTGGAAGCCGAAGGTGCGCACGCGCCACAACATGCGCCGCAACGCGTAGCCGCCGGCGTGGTCGCCCTTGTGCGCGTGCAGGCTGGCGCGGATGGTCTCGAGATCGGCGATGAACTCGGCATCGTCGCGATAGCCGTGCTCGCCGCCGTTCGCGCTCGCCTCGATACGCGCGCGCATCAGCCGCAGCAACACGCGGTAGGGCATGTCGCGGTGGCGCGGACTGACCAGCGCCGCGACCTCGGGCAGCGTCGCCAGGTAGTGGTCGCGACGCGCATACACCTCGGTCGAGAAGCTGCACAAGCCTTCTGTCTGGCTGAGCAGGCCGCCGAGGCGCTTCAGGTCGGCGGCGTAGTGGCCGAGGATCAGTCGCCGATGGCGCGCGAGCGCAGCGGCAATGGTCTCGGGCCCGACATTGGGATTGCCGTCCATGTCGCCGCCGACCCAGGACGCGAAGCGCAACAAGGTCGGGATTTCCGGCGACACGCCGAATTTGCGTTCGAAGCCGTCGACCAGCACTTCGTAGAAGATCGGCAGGCTGCGATAGATCGGTTCGACCAGATAGTGCGTGGTGTGCTCAAGCTCGTCGCCGACATCGGGCTTGATCGGCGCCAGCGTCGCGGTCTGCCAGCCGGCGGTGAGCGCGGTGCGCATGCGTGCCCAGTCGGTCGCGGATTCGCCGGGCGTGCGCAGGCCACCGATCTCGGCGAGCAGGCAGCGCACGATCTCCTCTTCCTTCTGCAACAGCGACTGCCGGATCGCTTCGGTCGGGTGCGCGGTGAACACCGGCTCGATGTCGATACGCGCGAGTTGCGCCAGCACTGCATTGGCATCGAAGCCGGCCTGCTTCAGCGTTTCCAGTGTCTCGTGCAGGCCGCCCGGCTGGTCGCCGCCCTCGTGGATCTGGTAGTGGCGGCGGCGGCGGATGCGATGCACGCGCTCGGCGACATTGACCACCTGGAAGTAGGTCGCGAACGCGCGCGCCAGGCGCTCGGCGTGGCGCGGCGAATGCTCACGCAGCAATGCCGCGTAGGCGTCGATCGGCTGCGCCGATTCGCGGCGACGGATGGCACCGATGCGCAGCCGCTCGATCTCGGCGAGGAATTCCGGCCCGTGTTGTTCGGCCAGCATCTCGCCGACCAGCGCGCCGAGCCGGCGCACATCATCCTTCAGGCCCTGATCGACCTCGGGAAACTCGACCTCGCGCAGACGTTCCGGTTCCATCTCGATACCGCCCTTGCTGCACTGCAGAAGACCCGATCATGCCCGAGCGCCCGGTCCGCGGGAATGCGACGAAGGGGCACGCAATCGTATGCAATGGCTGCGCCCGCGGGCAGCATGGGCGCAGGCCGCGGAACTTGTGCCACGAAGTGAACTCTGAGCGACGCGCGATCGGCGCGGAACATGGAGCAAGGCGATGAAGGCAAGGAACATGGCAGGCGCGCTGGCGCTGGCATTGGTGGGTCTGAGTGGGGCGGCGACGGCTGCCGAGCCCTACCTCGGCCTGGGCATGACTCGGCTGTCCGATGCCGACGACACGGCGTGGCGCCTGCATGGCGGCGTGCGGCTCAACCAGCACTTCGCGATCGAAGGCGCGTACCACAGCTACGACAGCGACGGGTCGGCGATGTCGGTATTCGGTATCGAGGGCGACATCTTTTCGGTGGCGGTGCGCTACGACTTCATCGACGGGCCATTCACGCCCTATGCCAAGCTCGGCGTGGCGCGGGCATCGTTCGATGCCACCCACTTCGGGACACCGAACAACGTCCACATCAGCGAAAGCGAGACCGGCGCGATGGCGGAAATTGGCGCGCGCTACGCCTTCAACGACAGCGTCGCACTGCGTGGCGGCTACGAGTGGTTCGACACCGGCGACGGCGACGGCGGCCTGAACCTCGCGGTCGAGTTCTCGTTCTGACGCCGCACGCGCCGGCCGGAGCGATCCGGCCGGCGCTCAAGCTTGCAGCGCACGCGACTGCGCTGCGTCCTGGTTACAGCCCGGTTTCGAAGCCGTCGAGGAACAGCACGCCGCAGGCGATGGTCTGGCAGCGCGGCCAGCTGATGTTGCTCACGCTGATGTCGTCGACCCAGAAGCCGACGTTGGCGCTGCCGGTATCGGTGACCACGCGCCAGCGCAGGCGCACGGTGTTGCCGGCGAACGCGCCGAGGTTGACCACCGCATTGCGCCAGGTGGTCTGCGCGCCCGACCAGGCCATGCGTCCCGGCGCGGTGTTGTTCTCGAACAGCGGGCCGTCGTAGGGCACCGAGCTGAGCGTGCCGATGTCGACCCATTCGCCCGGCGCGATTTCCATTTCGAGCAGGGCGCCGTCCCAATACTGGCTGGCGTCGCCTTCGAGGTCGTAGCGCAGCCAGAAGCTGAGACTGGAGGTCGCGCTCAAGGTGATCGGCGGCGAGATCAGCGACTTGTCGGAATAGCCGTCGGTGTTCGGCGCGAACCAGCTCGACACGCCGCTGTGCACCTGGGTGCCGCTGCGCGCGAAGCCCTGGCTCGACACCCGCAGTTCGGTGCTGAACGCGGTGATGGTGTCCTCGGCGCCTTCGTTGAGCACGCTGCTGCCGACATCGCGGTTCGGGTTCAGGGTCAGCGCCTGCACGTCGCTGCTGGCGCCGGAGCTGATCGTCGCGCTCAGGTTCAGGCTGGCGAAGCACTGGGTGCCGCCGTTGAGGCTGGCGTTGAAGTTGCGTGTGACTTCGGCGCCGGGTGCGATGTCGCCATAGGCTTGCGGCGCGGCGCTGACGGTGAGCCCGGCGGAACCGGAGCTCAGCGCCACCGAGACCGCGAACATCGTCTGCGTGCCGTGGTTGCGCACGCCGACCACCAGGTCGGCGCTCTCGCTGCTGTCGAGCACGCCATCGGCATCGCAGCCGCTGGCGGAATCATCGACCGCGGTGATCGAGGCGGTGCCCGGGAAACGCGTCACCTTGTAGATGCCGCGGCCATGGGTGCCGGCCCACATCACGTCATTGGTTGCCCACACCAGTTGCATCACGCGGGTATAGGCCAGGCCGAAGTAGAAGCGCTGCCACAGGTAGCTGCCGACGTTGTTGCCTTCGGTGGTCCACAGCCCGAGTTCGCTGCCGAGCCAGAGGCGGTCGGAGCTGACCGGGTCGACGGTGACGCTGAACATCGGGATGCCCGGCAGGCCCGCGTGGATCGAGGTCCACGAGCTGCCGCCATTGGTCGACTTCCAGACGCGGTTGGTGGCGTAGTCGGCCAGGGTGACGTAGAGCGTGTTGCCGGTTGCGTCATGCGGATCGACCTCGATCCAGGTCACGTCCGATCCGGCCCAGGTGGCGTCGTGGATCGGCGTCCAGGTCGACGCCGCGGCCAGCGTATTGGCGCGGTACAGGCCGCCCGCAGCGGTGCCGGCGTAGGCGATGCTGGTCGAATGCGGGCTGTAGGCGAGCGCCGAGACCGCGCCGTTGAGCACGCCGGAGAGGTCGCTGAAGCTGGCGCCGGCGATGCTGCGGATGTTGCTCGACGCGTAGACGCGCGTGGTGCCGACGAGCATGCGGTTGCCGTCGTTGGCGTCGAGCGTGAACGGCGTGATGAACGGCGCGCCGGTGGTGTCCGGCAGGGTGATGTCGGCCGCGCTGGTTCCGCCATTGGCAGAACCGAACAGCCCGCCATTCGGCGTGGCGCCGTAGATGTAGTTGGGCTGTTGCTGGTCCCAGGCCGAGTAGCCGCCGTCGCCGCCGGCCCACTCCAGCCACAGCGCGCGGTCGCCGAAGAACAGGTGCGAGCCGTTGTCCTGGGTGCCGCCGATGACGCCGCGGCCGTTCGGATGCGCGGCGATGCCGTAGTACTGCGCGACGCGCAGGTCGTTGTTGAGGCTGCTCCAGGTCTCGCCGTTGTCGGTCGACTTGAACAGGCCGCCGTCGCAGCCGATGAACACGGTCGCGGCGTTGTTCGGATCGAATGCGATGACGTGCAGGTCGGCATGCACGTAGTCGTTCGGGAACTGGCCGACGCCGGGGTTCCAGAAGGTCTTCTTGGTGATGACCGCGCCGCTGTCGCTGCTCTTGTACATGTCGACGGCGCCGGCGTAGACCGTCGCCGAGTCACCGGGCTTCACGCCCATGATCAGGTCGTACCAGCCCTGGCGCTCGATGAAGGCGGTGTTGCTCGCGGTCTTGACGAAAGCGGCGCCGCCGGCCGGCGAACGCCACAGGCCGCGCGTGGTGCTGGCAGTGCTCGCGATCGCGGCGTAGACCACGCCGTCGCTGCCGATGCCAAGTTCGATGCGGCCGAGGTCGCTGTCCGCGGGCAGGCCCTGGGTCGCGTTCAGCTCGGTGAAGCTGGCGCCATCATCATTCGACAGGTAGACGCGGCGCGTCGCCGCGGCGCTGCCGTAATGCACCGCATAGAGCCGGTGCGCGCCGGGCGTGGCCACGCTCGGGTCGAGCTTGAGATCGACGAAGCCGCGACTGGATTCGGTGACGCTGGTGGTGCGGTCGGTCCACACCGGCACCGGCACGGTGAAGTCGTCGGTGCCCCAGATGCCGCTGCGCGTGGCGACCAGCAACTTGGTCGTGCCGGGAATGCGCGCGATGCGATTGACGTACAGGAAACTGCTGTTGTTGGTGCCGGGGAGCTGCGACCAGGTGTCGCCGAAATCGTTGCTCACGAACACGCCGAGGCCTTGCGCGGCGTCGATGTTGAAGAAGCCCTCGCCGGTGCCGACGAAGACGCGGGCATCGGTGTCCGGGTCGATCAGCATCGAACCGACCGCGAGCGACGGCAGGAAGTCGTTGGACGGCGCCCAGGTGGTGCCGCCATTGGTGGACTTCCAGATGCCGCCGGCGACGCTGCCGACCAGCATGTGATTGCTGTTGCTCGGGCGGATCACCATGCCGCGCAGGCGGCCGCCGAAATTGCCGGGACCGTAGCTCTCGATGCGCACGTTCGGCAGCGGGGCGCTGGTCGGGGCTTGCGCTTCGCGTGCCTCGATCGCCTGCATCGCCTCGAAGTTCAACTGTGCCGCGGTCTTGCCGCTGTCCGTTTCATGCAACCCGGCCCAGTACGCTGCGGCCGCATCGGGCTGGTCGTAGCGTTTGCCGCCCTTGCTGTCCGCATCCGCGTCCGCGCGCAGGTTGGACACGTTGCTGCACGCCGCCGCTGCCAGCAGCACCGGCACCAGAACCACACGAATCAGGAATTTCATCGACCGCTCCCCCTTGACGAGGCGCGCATGCTAGCGAATCGCGAGCGGCGCTGCTGGCGCGGCGTGACCAACGGTGGCCGGGAGCGGGTCCGCCCGAACTGCGGCTGCCGCGCTGGCGCCACTCCCTGGCGCCGCGTGCGCTTCCGCCGTGTTACTCGAAGCCGTCGTCGTGCAGCAGGTCGCCGACGATGTGGATCTGCATCGCCGTCTGGTCATAGGCGTAGCCGTTGCCGCCATGGCCGATGGTGAAATCGAGGGTGTCGCCGGCGTTGAGGTCGAGGTGCAAGTCGAACGCCTGCGGCACGTTGTAGCCGACGTTCGCGGAAAACACCTCGGTTCCGTTGTGCAGCACGGCGCCATCGGAAGTGGTCGGTTGCGGATCGGAGCCGGTGAAGTCGCCGTACACGTGGTAGGCGGTGGTCGCCGGCGCGACGAAGCGGATCACGGCGTTGGAGCCGTCGTTCGCCGGGTGTCCGCCGATGGCCCCCGCTGGCCAGACCCAAGTGGACTCGCCGCTGCAAGGCGTGCTGTTGCGATTGCGCCCGACTGCGGGCACATCATTGCCGTTGCGCAACCAGACGTGCAGGCAGCCGGTGCCGCCGCCGCTGCGCACCGGCGGTTGCGTGATCAGGTTGAAGGCGCTGGTGCGCGATGCGGCCCAGCCGATCTGCCAGGGACCGTTCGGGTTGCTGGTGTGGGCGAAGTCGCGCCCGGCCTGATGGTCGTGGCGATACAGGAATGCGTCGCTGACCAGGATCGGTCCGCCCAGCTTGTTCACCACCACATTTACCGCACCCGAGCGCGCGCGCGGTGGCACGGTCACTTCGATATCGTGCTGCGCATTGGCGACGATCGTCGCCGGCACGCCACCGATGCTCACCGTGGTGTTGGCGATGTCGGTGCCGATGTCGGTGCCGAAGATCACCACGGTGCTGCCACCACCGACATGCGCGGCACTCGGATAGACCGAAGGCGGCGGCGGCCCGCCGGCAAGTGCGGCACCGGCAACGCACAGGCCGGCCAGTAGCGACAGCGACACCGCGTTTCGGCTGCGGCGCACGGTCGGGGACGCGCAAACTTCCGCGGCGTGCTGGGTCTGGTTCATGACGGCAATCTCCTGTGGCGGCGGGGGGCACTGCAATACGCACGGTTTGGAATGCTAACCGCTCATCGCCCGGGCATCATTCATCGCGCTCGCGATCGGATCGCGGCGGCAAAGGCGGGGTCGCTGGCGTGGCGCAATGCCAGATCGTTGATGCGGTGCGCGGCGCGGTAGCGGTCGCGCGGCAGGTCGGTGGCGATCAGGCCGAGGTCGTAGGCGAGGTCGTCGCTGTAGGCCGGCAGCAGGGTCTTGAAGCTGAAGGGCAGGCGCCCGGGGGCGATCAGGTCGATGTGGTCGACGATGTTGCTGGTGCAGGTGTTGCTCAGCGTGTTGTAGAACTCGGGCGCGGCGGCGAGCGCGTTGGCGCGTTCGAGCATGGACACGAACAGCGCGCGCATTTTCGCCGGCGTGGTGCGCACCGGGTACAGGAACACCTGGTCGCGGCGATGGTTCGCGCGCAGGCCGATCAGATCACGCTCGTCGCCGATCACGTACATCAGTTCGTACTGGCGCAGCAGGCCGAGCCAGGGCGAGAACGACTCGCCGCGCTCCTTGCGGATTTCGACCGAGATCGCGACGTACTCGCCTCCGGCAAACCCGAAACTGAGAAAGGTGTGCGCCGGGCCGCGCCAGTCGGCGAACGGTTCGACGATGAACCACACCGACTCGATCCGGTCGAGCCGGTACTCGCGTTCCTCCCAGCGCGCGTCGAAGTCGCTGGTCGAGCGATAGAAGGCATTGCGCACGTTGTGGATGCGCACGGATTCGCCGTCGATGGTTGCGGTGGCGAGCTTGGCCTGGTCCGCTGCCCATTCGCGTTCGTTGGAGGGACGGAATGCCGCGACCAGCGCCAGCCATGCCGCGACCAGGCCGATGCCCGCGCGCAGCAGCAGGCTGCGCCGGGGTTCGGGCGGTCCAGGCATCGGGTTGGGCGTGGTGCTGTTCATCCGCGCTCCCGCAGCAGCAGCGCGTAGAAGCGCACCATGCGCAGGTACTCGGCGAGCGGGATGCGTTCGTCGTTGCCGTGAAAGCTCGCGATCAGCTCGGGGCTGAGTGTCGCGGGCAGGAAGCGATAGAGCTTGGGCGTCAGCGCGGCGTAGTGGCGGGCGTCGGTGCCGCCCGAGCTGACGAAGGGTGCGACCACCAGTTCGGCCTCGGGCGATACCCGCCGCAGCACCGACTCGATCTGCGCGAAGGCGGCATCGTCCCAGGGCGCGGCCTGGGCGGTCGGCTCGCTGTGGAAGTCGTCGAGCGCCTCGATCTGGACCTGGTCATCGGCGACGACGCGACGCACATGCGCGAGCACGCCGGCGACGCTGTCGCCCATGCGGATGCGGAAATTGACCACGGCCTCGGCCTGTTGCGCGAGCACGTTGTCCTTGACGCCGGCGCGGAACAGGGTCGGTGCCGTGGTCGTGCGCTGGGTGGCATCGCTGACCGCGGACTTCGCGAACTGCCGGCTGACCAGCGGCGCGGTCAGCCACAGGTTCGCGAGCACCATGCGTTGCAGCGGATCGACCTGGGGCGCGATGCGGCGCAGCAGTTCGCGCTGCACGTCGGTGAGCGCCGCGTCCGGGCGCTCGGCTTCGAGCCTCGCCACCGCCGCCGCCAGGCGGCCGATCGCGGTTTGCCGCGGCGGCATCGACGAGTGCCCGCCCGCGTCCTGCGTGCTCAGGCGCACGCTCAGATATCCCTTCTCGGCGACGCCGATGGTCGCGAGCGGCAGGCGCGTGCCGGGAATGGCGCCGATGGTGATCGCGCCGCCCTCATCGAGCACGTAGTCGAGCCGCACCGCGCGCGCTGCGAGCAGCTTCGCGATCGCGGCCGCACCGTGCAGGCCGCTGACTTCCTCGTCCTGGCCGAAGGCGAGGTAGACATCGCAGCGTGGCGCGAATCCGGCGGCGAGCTGCAGTTCGACCGCCTCCAGGATCGCCAGCAGCGCGCTCTTGTCGTCGATCGCTCCGCGTCCCCAGATGGCGCCGTCGGCGACCACGCCGGCGAACGGCGGATGCGTCCAGCGTGCCTCGGTGCCGGCCTCGACCGGCACCACGTCCTGGTGCGCCGCCAGCAGCAGCGCCGGGCACTGCTCGCGCCCGCGCCAACGGTAGAGCAGGCCGGCGCCGCCGATCAGCTCGCGTTCCAGTTGCGAGTGCACGCGCGGGAACTGCGCCTGCAGCAACGCATGCAACTCGTGGAAGCGCTCAAGCCCGGGCGCCTCGGGGGTGGGATTCAGCGTCGGAATGGCCAGTGCGGCGGCGAGCCTTCGCGCCATCGCGTCGCCATCGAGCTCGGGCCGGAATGGCTCGACCTGCGCCACCGGCGCCGCAACGCGCCAAGCGTTGAACCCCATCACCACGAGCAGCAGCACGAACACCGCAAGGAGCCACTTCAGGATGCGTGTCATCGGGTCTCCGGGTTGCGGGCTGGGGCATGCGGCTCCAGGCATCGACGGCGGATGGTAACGCCGGCGCCATCGCATGCGTGCCTGCCGCAAGCCGGTGAGCGATAGCCGCACAAACGCAGAATTGCGCCGCATTGGCGCCGCCTTGTGGTTGCGGCTGCGGCCATAATGCCGGCACTTGAGGGGCGAGGCGGTATGGATACGAAGCAATCGTTCGGGCGGCGCGTGCTGGCGGGGATCGGTGCGGTGTGGCAGGGGATCGGGCGCATGTTGCGTACGCTCCTCGGCGAATGGGACTACGCGGCGCCGCCGTGGATGCAACGCACGCGCCAGGCGCTGCTCGCGAATCCGCGGCGCACGTTGAAATACTTGCTGGCGATTGCCGCGGTTGCCGCGTTCGCCTGGTGGTGGGTGCATCGCCCGCAGCCGTACACGCCGCCCAAGGCGACGTTCTCGTTCCAGACGCCGAGCCTGACCGATTACACGACCACGCCGGCGAAGGTGTCGCCGCTGACGGTGAGCTTCGATCAATCGGTGGCGCCGCTGAAGGCGCTCGACGGGCCGGCGCGCAGCATCAGCCTGGAGCCCAAGCTCGAAGGCGAGTGGACCTGGCTCAGCGATCGCGAATTGAAGTTCATGCCGGCCGGCGACTGGCCGGTGGCGACCGATTTCCATGTGCGCTTCAGCCGCAAGTTCACCTTCGCCAAGCAGGCGCAGTTGCAGCAGTACGAGTTCGATTTCAAGACCGCGCCGTTCGCGCTCAGCGTCGCCAGCCAGGAGTTCTATCAGGACCCGATCGACCCGGCCTTGAAGAAGGCGGTGTTCGAGTTGCGCGCCAGCCATCCGATCGATGCCGGCACTTTCGAGAGCCGGGTGAAGCTGGAGATGCGCGACATGGTCTCGCAGGAGCTGGCGCCGCCGAGCTTCGTCGCCAGCTACGACGAGAAGCGCCTGCAGATCACGCTGCAGTCCTCGGCGCTGAGCCTGCCCGACAACGGCGGCCACGTCGCGCTCAGCGTCGCCGAAGGCGTGCAGTCGATGCTGGGTGGCGTCGGCACCGAGGGCGTGGTCAGCGCCGCGGTCGATCTGCCGGCACGCTTCAGCCTGGCGGTGTCGAGCGCCAGTGCGTTCATCGTCGACAACGCCGCCGGTACGCCCGAGCAGATGCTGTTGATCGAGATGAACCAGGACGTGCGTGACGCCGATCTCGCCGATGTGCTCGACGCGGTGCTGCTGCCCAAGCTGCATCCGGAGATGAAGCGCAACCAGAAGCGCTACGGCGAATACCTGCCCTACGAGTGGGACCTCGGCGAAGTGTCCGAAGCGCTGCTCGCGAGCGCGACGCCAGTGGCGTTGACCTTGGTCGCCGGAGAGCGCGACGTTGCCGGCGCGCACAGCTTCCGCTTCCAGGCCGAGCCCGGTCGGCGCCTGTACGTGCGCGTGAAGAAAGGGCTGAGCTCGTTCGGCGGGTTCCGTTCGGGCAAGGACTACGCCAACGTGGTGCCGGCGCCCGACTACCCGAAGCTGGTGCGCTTCGTCGGCGACGGCGCGCTGTTGTCGCTGCGCGGCGAACAGCGGGTGACGCTGGCGCTGCGCAACGTGCGCGAGGTCGAGCTGACGGTGGCGCGGGTGCCGCTCGACGAGCTCCACCATCTGGCGCAGTTCAACCGTGCCGGCATGAAGTCGCCGAAGCTCGGCGAAATGAGTGCCGATGACCTCAGCGAACGCTTCCGCGAACGCATCCTGGTGCCCGAGATGGCGGCAGGCGAGGTGCACTACGAAGGCGTCGACCTCGGCAAGCACTGGAGCGACGCCGCCAAGGGCATCTTCCTGCTCAGCGTGCGCGAAATCGCGCATGGCGAAGATCTGGGCTCGCAGCCGCCGCAGCAGTTCAAGAACAGCTACGAGTACTACGACGAGTGGGAAGCGGAAGGCAGCGAACTCAGCGACCAGCGCATGGTGGTGCTGACCGACCTCGGCATGATCGCCAAGCGCACGCTCGATCAAGGTCGCGATGTGTTCGTGCAGCAGTTGCTCGGCGGCGACTCGGCGGCGAATGCGAAGGTCAGCGTGATTGCGCGCAACGGCAGCACCCTGGTCAGTGCCGTCGCCGATGCGAGCGGACACGCGCGACTGCCGGATCTTCGCGATTTCCGCAACGAGCAGGCGCCGGTGCTGGTGCTCGCCGAAAGCGGCGACGACGCCACCTTCCTGCCGCTGAACGATGGCGAGCGCCAGCTCGACTACTCGCGTTTCGATACCGGTGGCGAGTCCGAGTCGAACTCCGGCGCGTCGCTGCGCGCGCACCTGTTCTCCGATCGCGGCATGTACCGCCCGGGTGACAGCGCGCACATCGGCATGATCGTGCGCAGCGCCGACTGGCGCGCATTGACGCCTGGCCTGCCGCTGCGCGCGCGCGTCACCGACGCCCGTGGCGGCATGGTCAAGACGCAGCGCTATGCGCTCGATGACAACGGTTTCATGGAGCTCGACATCGCCATCGGCGAAGTCGCGCCAACCGGCGTCTGGACGATCGTGCTGGAACGCATCGAGGAGCATCCGGAGCGCGAGCCGCGCTACTACCCGATCAGCCAGACCAGCATCCGCGTCAAGGAATTCCTGCCCGACCGCATGAAGCTGAAGGCGACCCTGTCGAGCAGTTCGCCCGAAGGCTGGGTGCATCCGGACGAGCTGTCGGTGCAGCTGCAGGCCGACAATCTGATCGGCACGCCGGCGCAGCACCGTCGCGCCACCGGCAAGCTCTGGCTGACGCCGACGGTGCCGAGTTTTGCGCGCTATCCCGACTACGTGTTCTTCGACCAGCGCAACGACAGCGGCGCGCAGGAGCTCGAACTCGGCGACCAGGAAACCGACGACCAGGGCCAGGCCAGTTTCGATCTCGGCCTGCGCAACGTGTCGGCGCCGACCTTCAGCATGAACCTGCTGACCGAGGTGTTCGAGGCCGATGGCGGGCGCTCGGTGACCACCACGGTGCAGAGCCTGGTATCGCGCCAGCCCTATCTGATCGGCCTGCGCAGCGTCGACGCGCTCGGCTACGTGAAGCGCGGTGCGAAGCGTGAACTCGACGTGCTCGCGCTCGCCGGCAACGGTCGCCCGACCGCGGCCGATGGATTGAATGGCGTGGTCATCGAACGCCGCTACGTGTCGGTGCTGACGCGCCAGTCCTCCGGGCTGTACCGCTACCAGTCGGTGTTGAAGGAACTGCCGGTGCAGGCCGCGCCGATCGCACTGCCCAAGGGCGAAGCGGTGGTGGCCCTGCCGACGGCCAATCCCGGCAGCTTCGTGTTCTTCGTGCGCGATCGCGACGGCAACACGCTGAACTCGATCGCCTACACCGTCGCCGGCGATGGCAACGTCACGCGCTCGCTCGACCGCAACGCCGAACTCGCGCTCAAGCTCGACGCCGACGAATACCGCAACGGCGACGAGATCGAGATCAGCATCGTCGCGCCCTACACCGGCAGCGGCCTGATCACCATCGAGCGCGACCGCGTCTACGCGCACCAGTGGTTCAAGGCCGAGACGCTGTCTTCGGTGCAGCGCATCCGCGTGCCTGCGGATGTGTCCGGCAATGCCTACGTCAACGTCCAGTTCCTGCGCGACCCGCAGTCGGCGGAAGTGTTCATGAGCCCGCTCAGCTACGGCGTGGTGCCGTTCCGCGTCGACCGCGCCGCGCATCGGCAAAGCCTTGCGCTGAGCGCCCCGGCACGGGTGAAGCCGGGCGAGGACCTGCCGATCACGCTTCGCACCGAAGGGCGCGCCACGGTCGCGGTATTCGCGATCGACGAAGGCATCCTGCAAGTCGCGAACTACCGTCTCGCCCACCCGCTCGACACCTTCCTGGCGAAGAAGAGCCTGCAGGTCGATACCGCGCAGATCCTCGACCTGATGCTGCCCGAGTTCAGCCGCTTCCTGAGCGCGGCGGCACCCGGCGGCGATGCCGAGGCTGCGCTTGCGCGCAATCTCAATCCGTTCAAGCGCAAGGCCGACAAGCCCGGCGTGTACTGGTCGGGCCTGACCGTGGTCGAGGGCGAACACACCTTCCGCTTCGCGACCCCGGATTCGTTCAACGGCAAGCTGCGGCTGATGGCGGTGGCGGTGAACCAGGAACGCATCGGCATCGCCGAGGGTTCGGCGCTGGTGCGCGGCGACTTCGTGCTCAGCCCGAGCCTGCCGACCGCGGTCGCGCCCGGCGACGAGTTCATCGCCAGCGTCGGCGTCGCATTCCCGCCGGTGGATGGTGATTCGCAGCCGGCCAGCGCCGAGCTGCAGGTGCGTGTCGAAGTCGGCAAGGGTCTGGAGCTGGTCGATGCCAAGCCGCAGACGCTCAAGCTCGCACCCGGCAGCGAGTCGGTGCTGGCCTTCCGCGTGCGCGCCAGCCAGCAACTCGGCGCCCAGGCGATCACGTTCAAGGCGAGCAGCGGCGCCAAGAGCGCGACCCGGCGCGTGGAGCTGTCGGTGCGGCCGCTGACGCCCTATCTCGCGCACCTGCAAGCGGGTCGCGTGCAGGGCAAGGCGCAGCGTTTTGGTCCGCTGCGCAAGCTATGGCCGGACCTGATCAAGCGCGATCTGGCGGTAGCGCAGACACCGCTCGTGCTCGCGCGCGGCCTGAACGCCTGGCTTGGCGACTTCCCGCATCTGTGCAGCGAACAGCTGATCAGCAAGGCGATCCCGGCGCTGATCGCGCGCGAGCATCCGGAGATGTTCACCACGCCGCCGCGCGATTCCGACTTCGACGCGCTCTACCAGACCCTGGCCAGCCGCCAGAACAGCGCCGGCGGGCTCGGCCTGTGGATGGCCACGCCCGAGGCCGACGAGTTCGTCAGCGCCTATGCCGGCCTGTTCTTCATCGAGGCCGCCGAGCGCGGCATCGCGGTACCGAACGAGCTGGTGCAGGCCAACACGCGCTACCTCGCGACGCTGGCGGCCGACCTCGACACCCACGAGCTGTACGAGCTGCGCGCGCGTGCATTGGCGACCTACGTGTTGACGCGGCGTGGCCAGGTGACCACGAACTACCTCGCCGGGCTCGAAGACGCGCTCGAGAGCAACTTCGCGGATACCTGGAAGAAAGACGTGACCGCGACCCTGATCGCCGCGACCTACGCGCAGATGAAGCAGTCGAAGGCGGCGGAGGAGCGCATGCAGGATGTGCTCGCGCGCCTGCGCACGCCGTTCACGCTGGAGAACTGGTGGAACGGCTGGTACGACGACCCGGCGATCCAGGATGCGTTGAGCATGTACCTGATCGCGCGGCACTTCCCGAAGACGCTGAAGGCACTGCCGCCGAGCGCGCAGGAACGCCTGGTCGGTGCGGTCGAAGCCGGCATGACCAACACCCTGTCTTCGGCGATGACGGTGTTGTCGCTGGCGCAGATCGCGGACTCCTCCGGCGCCGAGGACCAGCTGGCGGCGATCACGCTGGAGGCACTCGACGCGAAGGACCAGGCGCAGCCATTCGGCAGCGTGCAGGGCTGGTGGAAGCGCGGCCAGTTCGGCGTCGACGCGCGCGCCGTGCGCGTCGGCAACATCGTCTCCGGGCCGGCCTGGTACGCGCTGGTCGACACCGGCTTCGATCGGGCACCACCGCTGCAACCGCTGATGAACGGCATCGAGCTGTCGCGCGAATACCTCGATGGTGCCAAGCGTGGCGTGACCACGATGGCGCAGGGCGACGAGATCGATGTCGAGCTGCGGCTGCGCACGCCCGATGGCAGCACCCAGTACAACGTCGCCATCATCGAGCTGCTGCCCGGCGGCTTCGAGCTGGTCGAGCAGTCGCGAAGCAGTGCGGAGGAAACCGTGGCGGTTGATGTCGCGGCGCGGGTGGCGCGTCCGGGCAGCGATCTCGGGCTCGACTACCTCGACCTGCGCGAGGACCGCATCGTGCTGTACGCGACCGTCGGTGGCACCGCGCAGAAGTTCATCTATCGACTGAAGGCGACCGCGGCCGGCAGCTTCGCGATCCCGCCGCTGCATGCCGCCGGCATGTACGACCGCCGTGTCGGCTACGTCGGTGCCGGGGGCGCGCGCATCACGGTGGAGCCGCACTGATGCGTGGCATCGTGCGCTTGGTCGGGCGCGCGATGCTGGTCTGCGGCCTGTGCGTGCTGGCGGTGTGGGCGATCCGGCAGCAGGCGCATGCGCCGCTTGCGCGCATGCGGCCGCAATCGGTCGCGGTGCACGCGGCCGATGGTTCGCTGCTGAAGCTCGCGCTCGCCAGCGATGAGCGCTATCGACTGTGGCTGCCGCTTGCGCAGATGCCGCCGGCGCTGGTCGAGGCGGTGCAGCTCAAGGAGGACCGCTGGTTCGACTGGCATCCCGGGGTCAACCCGTTCAGCCTGGCGCGCGGCGCCTGGCGCGAGCTCGGCGGTGGCGGCGACCGTTCCGGTGGCTCGACGCTGACCATGCAGCTGGTGCGCCTGCGCGACCGCGCCGACACCCGCAGCATCGCCGGAAAGCTGCGTCAGATCGCTTCGGCGCTGTGGCTTGGCGTGCGCTATCCGAAGCGCGAGGTGCTTGCTGCCTATCTGAACTACGCGCCCTACGGCGGCAACGTCGAGGGCGTCGGTGCGGCGAGCTGGATCTATTTCGGCAAGCCGGCCGCGAAGTTGAACCTGCCCGAGATCCTGACGCTGGCGGTATTGCCGCAGCGCCCGCGCCTGCGTTGCGACGCGCAGGGCGAATGCCTCGATGCCGCACTGCGCGCGGCGCGTGCGCACCTGTTCCGGCAGTGGCTGCGGCGCCACCCGCAGGACGCGCGCTGGCAGGCGCTGGTCGATGCTCCGGTGCGGTTGCGGCGCGCATCGCAGCTGCCGAACCGGGCCCCGCATTTCGCCGCGCAGGTGCTCGCGGATGCGCGCCTGCGCGGGGCGCCGACGACGCGCATCGACAGCACGCTCGACCCGCGGCTGCAGGCGATCCTCGAAGACCGCATCGAGTCGTATCTGGTCGCCCACTCCGACCGCGGCTTGCGCAACGCCGCCGCGATCCTGGTCGATACCCGCGACATGGGCGTGCGTGCGCTGGTCGGCTCGCGCAATTTCGCCGACGCCGCGATCCACGGCCAGGTCGACGGCACCCTCGCCCGGCGCAGCCCGGGCTCGACGCTGAAACCGTTCCTGTACGCGCTTGCGATCGAACAGGGCCGGCTGCACCCGGCCTCGGTGCTGCGCGACGTGCCGACCGCCTTCGGCAGCTTCACGCCGGAGAACTTCGATGGCCGCTTCGTTGGCCCGGTGACGGCGACGCAGGCATTGATCCGCAGTCGCAACATCCCGGCGGTCAGTGTCGCGTCGCGGCTGAGCCAGCCCAATCTCTACCAGTTCCTGAAGCGCGCCGGCGTGCGCGAGCTGGCCAGCGAGCAGCACTACGGGCTGGCACTGGTGCTGGGTGGTGGCGAAGTCCGCATGGTCGAGCTGGCGCGGCTGTACGCGATGCTGTCGAACGACGGCGTGATGCGCTCGCTGCGCCATCGCGCGGAAGATCGCGAGGAGAACGGCGCCGCGCTGCTGAGTGCCGAAGCGAGCTTCATGGTGCGCGACATGTTGAGCCAGAACCCGCGCCCAGACGGCGGGCGCACGCCGCTGCCGCTGGCCTGGAAGACCGGCACCTCGTGGGGCTTCCACGATGCCTGGACCGCCGGCATCTACGGTCCCTACGTGCTGGTCGTCTGGTTGGGCAACTTCGACAATCGTCCCGAGCCGGCGCTGATCGGCATCGAGGCCGCGGCGCCGCTGTTCTTCCGCATCATCGACGCCATCGCCGCGGATGATCCCGGGCTGCGCGAGCCGCCCCGGCGCTGGCCGCTGAACCTGGCGCGCGTCGAGGTGTGCACCGCCAGTGGCGACCTGCCCAACGTGCATTGCCCGAGCCGCTCGCAGACCTGGTTCATTCCGGGCAAGTCGCCGATCAAGCTCAGCACGCTGCATCGCGAACTGCTGCTCGATGCGCGCAGCGGCAAGGTGCTGTGCGCGCCGGATGCAAACGTGCCGACGCGGCGCGTGGTGTTCGAGTACTGGCCGAGCGACCTCGCCGACGTGTTCCGCCAGGCCGGGCTCGCGCGCACGCAGCCGCCGAGCGACGCGCACTGCCGCATGGGCATGCAGGGCGAGGGCAGTGCGCCATTGATCCTGTCGCCGCGCCGCGATGCCACCTATCTGCTCGCGTCCGATTCCACCGAGCAGCAGGCGCTGGTGCTGCAGGCCACCGTCGATGCCGACGTGCGCACGGTGTTCTGGTTCGCCGACGACGCGCTGATCGGCAGCACCGCCGCGACAGCGAAGCTCGAATGGCGGCCGCGCAGCGTCGGTCGCTATCGCCTGCGCGTGGTCGACGACCACGGCCGCGCCGAGGAACGCTGGGTCGAGATCGGCACGCGCCGCTGAGTCGCCACGCGCACCGTGCGCAGTCGCGACCGCCTGCGATATAACTGCCGGCCCCGGCGCAGCTTTGGCATGAACGCATTCCCCGAGATCCCCGGATATCGCATCGAACGCCGCCTGGGCGAGGGCGGCATGGCGTCGGTGTACCTGGCGACGCAGCTGTCGCTGGATCGTCCGGTGGCGATCAAGGTGGTGCATTTCCGCGGCCATGACAGCGACCAGATGGCAGCGCGCTTCGAGCACGAGGCGCGCACGCTGGCGCGGCTCGAACATCCGCACATCGTCGGCGTCTACGAGGTCGGGCGCACCCGCGCCGGGCTGCCGTACTACGCCATGGCGTTCCTGCCGAACGGCGACCTGGCGCAGGCGAAACTGCAGGGCGACCCGGTGCAGATCGCCGCCGTGCTGCGCGCGGTAGCGCAAGCGCTCGGCTTCGCCCATGCGCAGGGCGTGGTGCATCGCGACGTCAAGCCCGAGAACGTGCTGTTCGACCGCGAACAACGCGCGCGCCTGGCCGACTTCGGCATCTCGCGCAGCCTCGGCAGCGTGCGCCTGACGCAGCAGGGCGATGCGCTCGGCTCGGCCGCGTACATGAGCCCGGAGCAGGCGCGCGGGCAGGAGGTCGATGCGCGCTCCGACCTGTACAGCCTCGGCGTGGTCGCCTTCGAACTGCTCACCGGTACCTTGCCGTTCCGCGGCGAAGATGCGGTGGCGATGGCGCTCGCGCATCATGCCGATCCGGTGCCAAGGCTGCCGGCGCGCTACGCCAGCTGGCAGCCGCTGATCGACCGCGCCCTGGCCAAGCGTCCCGAGGACCGCTTCGCATCCGCGGCCGGGTTCATCGCCACGCTCGATCGCATTCAGCCACCGGTTGATCCGCAGGCCACCGAGGCTGTCTCCGGGTTCGCGCCGCCGTCGCCCCGCCTGCGCGCGCGCCCATGGCTGTGGCTCGCTGCCGGCGGCCTGCTCGCACTCGTCATCGCAGGGATTGGCTTGCGCATGGCCGCGCCGCCGCAGGCAACGACCGCGGCGCAGACGCGACTGCAGGCGGAACTGGCGCTGATCGCGGACCGCATCGCGGCCGGGCGCTGGTTCGAGCCCGAGGCGGGCAGTGCCGCGGAGTTGCTCGGGCGCGCACTGACGTTGCATCGCGACGAAGCCACGCTGGCCGCGGCCGATGCGTTCGTGGTCGCGGTCGAGGGCGGTCTGCTGCGTGCGATCGACGAGTCGCGCGATGGCGACGCGCTGCCGCTGGTCTCGGCGCTGCGCGGCTTTGTCGCCAAGCAGCGATTGCAGCGACGCGAGGCGACCAGGGAGTTCGAGGCCGCGCTCGCGGGCGCGCTTGGCGCGCGCCTCGCGAGTGCCGAGGCGAGTGGCGATCCGCTGGCCATCGAGCTGCTGGCGGGGCTGCTGGCCGAGCAGCCGCAACTGGCGCAACGCTGGCAGGCGCTGAACGCAAAGCGGCATGCCGGACAGGCGTTGCGTGACCCCGGCGGCCCGTCATTGCGCGTGCTGCGCAGCGGCAGTGGCTGGCTCGCCTTCGCCGAGACTGAAGTGACCCGCGGCGAATACGCCCGCTTCGTCGCCAGCAGCGGTCGCGCCGCGCACGCCTGTCGCGAGATCGGCAAGCCGCTGAGCCTGGTGCGACCGCGAACCTGGCGCGAACCCGGCTTCGCGCAGAACGCGCAGCATCCGGTGGTCTGCGTCACCCACGAGGACGCGCGCGCCTATGCGCGCTGGTTGTCGCAGCAGACCGGTCGTCGCTATCGGTTGCCGAGCGCGGCGGAGTGGCGCGCCGCTGCCGCCGGCGTCGATGCATCGGCGTCCGCATGCACGCTTGGCAACGTCTATGGCCGCGATGGTCGCGACTTGAACTTGCGCGAGCGCCACGACTGCACGGATGGTGCGGAGGACACTCGTCAGGTGGCGGGATATGCCGCGAGCCGCGACGGCCTGTTCGACCTGGTCGGCAATGTCGCCGAGTGGACCGGCGAATGCGCGTCTGTCGGCGACTGCGGTGAACGCGAAGTGATGGGCAGCTCCTATCGCGACGGCCACAACGTCGCGCCGCTCGGCGTGCGCGAGCGCCTGGCCGGCGACCGCGCCGCGCTCGATATCGGCTTTCGCGTAGTGCGGGAACTGTGAAGCGCATCGCGGATGCGTGCTCGAAGCGCATTGCGCGCAGTGTCGATCCCGCCACATTCCGTTGCGAATCCAGAGGGTTCGAGGCTGCCATCGTCGTTCGCGACGCATACAATGAACGCAACAAGGGAGGCGCGCCATGAGCGACTTGCATCAGCGGCTGGCAAATGGATTTCCCGATCGCGCCCTGCCTTCGCGGTCGTCGATTCCGAGCGACGCCAGGGGGATCACGCAGTGGGTCGCGGCATTGCCGCTGGCGAATGCGTTGTCGGCGTCGCGCGTGCTGTTGCAGGGCATGCGCGAGTTGAACAACTTGCGCATCGACGCCGCGGCGCGGCTGCATGCGCTGGAGACGGTGCGCTCGCCTGCGGCACAACTGGTGGCGCAGGCCGATCGCCAGGTGATCGGTTCCTCGTTCCCGCTGCCGCAGGCCAAGCAGCAGCTCGGACTGCAATCGCGCGAATTCCACGAGCTGCTGGCGATCGGTTATCGCATGGTGCTGCACGACCTGTGCGTGCCCGGAGGCAAGCTGCCGTTCCTGAAGGGCGGCATGGCCGCGCTCGCGGCCGCGCGTTCGATCGGCCACGTCGCCGAATCGTTGCTGCGGGGCTACCTGCTGTACCTGGTGCCGGCACCGGGCTTGTGGCGGTCGGCGCACGACGTGTTCCGCTTCTCGGAAGCGATCGGCGTGGTCGACAAGACCGCGGCCGATCCGTTGCTCGGCAAGGCGACGGTGAGCCCGCGGCAGTGCTATGCGCACCTGTTGCTGGCTGCGATCAGCAATCCTTACCGTCTGGCGCAGAAGGAAATGGCCGACGCGCACGAGGCGATGCGCGGCTGGGCCGCCTACTGCGATCTTTCCATCGCCGGTGGCGCCAGCGATTTCGACGTCGCGCAGGACGAAGACCGTGGTCCCGGCTACACGCCCGACGAGCGCAGCGCCGCCGGCGTGCAGCGCGTGGCGTTTTCGCCGCGGCGCGCGCAGGAGTACCTGGAGCGCGAGCTGTCGCTGGCCGGACAGATGGGCGGTCCGCTCAGCTTCGGCCTCAAGGGCGGCTCCAGGGTCGCGATGCCGCAGGATCTGGTGCGACGCCTGATGTCGGCCTGGCGGCCGCAGTTCGATCGCAACCATTCGCGCCTGTCCGCGGGCCACGAGCTGGAGACGCTGATCGGCTTGCATGCGATCCACTTCCACCTGAGCGGGCAACTCGATTTCGAGAACTTCGTGCGCGAACTGCGCGGTCCCGGCATCAGCCTGAGCGAACGCGACAAGACCGCGTCGTGGGCGCAGGGTGGTGGCAGCAACGAGTCGGCGCGTGCGCTGCCGACGCGGGCGCGGGTGCTGGACCAGGGGCTTGGCGGCTACCGCCTGCAGTGGAGCGCGGAGAGCGGGGCCAAGGCGCGCATCGGCGAACTGGTCGGTCTGGCGGTGCCCGATGACGAGGAATCGACCGAGCGCGAGTGGATGATCGGCGTGATCCGCTGGCTGCGCTTCGGCCACGACGGCCAGGTCGACGCCGGCGTGGAACTGCTGGCGCGACAGGCCGAGCCGGCGGCGCTGCGGATCTCGGAAGGCGGCAGCGGGTTCAAGACGCCGGTACGTGCGATCGAGCTCGAACCGCTGCATCCGGGCAACGGCAACGGCAGCTTCCTGGCACCGAGCATCGGCGAGCGCAGCTTTGCGCGCATCGAGGTCTCGATGCGCCCCGAGCGCTACGCCGAAACCCGCGAACCGCGCGTGCAGGTGATCGCCGACATCGATCTGCTCGAACACACCGGTGCCTACCTGCGGGTCGCGCCGCGGGCAAAAACCCCGGAAAATAGCGTCGCATGAACGGACCCATCCCGCATTCCGCGCCGCTTCCGCGCCGGCGCTCCGAAGGCGTGCGCGTCGCCGGCATCGTCGTCGGTGGCGACGCGCCGGTGGTGGTGCAGTCGATGACCAACACCGACACCGCCGACATCAACGCGACCACGCAGCAGATCGGCGAGCTGTGGCGTGCCGGGTCGGAACTGGTGCGCGTCACCGTGAACAGCGCCGAGGCCGCGGCGGCGGTGCCGCGCATCCGCGACCGCCTGGCGATGATGGGCCTCAGCGTGCCGATCGTCGGCGACTTCCACTACAACGGCCACCAGCTGCTGCGCGACGAACCGGCCTGCGCCGAGGCGCTGGCGAAGTACCGCATCAACCCCGGCAACGTCGGCTTCGGGCGCAAGCGCGACGCCCAGTTCGCCGAGATCGTCGAACTCGCCGCGCGCCTGCACAAGCCGGTGCGCATCGGCGTCAACTGGGGTTCGCTCGACCAGGGCGTGCTGGCGCGGATGATGGACGAGAACGCCGCACGTGCCGCACCCTGGGATGCGCCGACGGTGATGCGCGAGGCACTGATCGTCTCGGCGCTCGAATCCGCGGCGCAGGCCGAGGCGCTTGGCCTCGGACGCGACCGCATCGTGCTCAGCTGCAAGGTCAGCGGCGTGCAGGACCTGATCGCGGTCTACCGCGCGCTGGCGGCGCGTTGCGACTACGCGCTGCACCTCGGGCTCACCGAAGCCGGCATCGGCTCGAAGGGCATCGTCGCCTCGACCGCGGCGCTGGCGGTGCTGCTGCAGGAAGGCATCGGCGACACCATCCGCATCTCGCTGACGCCGGAGCCGGGCGAATCGCGCACGCGCGAAGTGATCGTCGCGCAGGAGCTGCTGCAGACCATGGGCCTGCGCGCATTCACGCCACTGGTCACCGCCTGCCCCGGTTGCGGTCGCACCACCAGCACCTTCTTCCAGGAGCTGGCCAAGACCGTGCAGGACCACGTGCGCGCGCGCATGCCGGAGTGGAAACTGCGCCACCCCGGCGTCGAGAACCTGACGCTGGCGGTGATGGGTTGCATCGTCAACGGCCCGGGCGAATCCAAGCATGCGCACATCGGCATCTCGCTGCCCGGCACCGGCGAGGCGCCGACCGCGCCGGTGTTCATCGACGGCGAGAAGGCGCACACCCTGCGCGGCGAACGCATCGCGGAGGACTTCGTCGCCATCATCGAGGACTATGTCGCGAAGCGGTTCCGTTGCGCGAACGCCTAGATTCAGCGCGCGTACTTCCGCGCGTCCTTCAGCAGCAGCAGAAGCTGTCGCTCGCGCAGCGGTGACGCGATGAATCCGAACCGGGAATAGAAGCGCGCCGCTTCCTCGTCGATGGGATGGGTCAGCAGCGCCCGAATGCCGGCCTGCTCGGCGATCAGCAAGGTGCGCCGGATCGCGTCCCGCAGCATTCCGAAGCCGATGCCGTGTCCCTGGTCCTGACTCGATACCGCGAGCCTTGCCAGGCTCACCACCGGCACGGGATATTGCCCCATTCCCTTGCGGATTCGCTCCGGCGCTTCCAGCGTATCGGCCTGGCCGACGGTCAGGCTGAAATAACCCGCCACGCGCTTGTTGTCGGCGACGACGAAGGTCTTGGCCGAGCCGCTGCCCTGAGCCTGGCGGGCGTGGCGCAATAGCCAGTCATTCAGTGCGGCTTTGCCGCAGTCGAATCCTTCCAGCCGATGCTGCGCAGCCAGGGGTTCTGGTCCGCGCAAGCTCACCTGGCATCCCAGGGCGCCTTGCGGGAGAACAGATCGGCCAGGCCCGCGTTGGGCTGTTCGGGGCGCTCCAGCAGTTCCATCAATGCCTGGTACTGGCTTCCGGAGGTCAGGAACAGACGCTGGTCCAGCAGCGTCTGTTCGGCGGCCAGACAGGCGCTATCCAGAATGAAGTCGGTCAGCGACTTGTGCGCGACCTCGGCGGCACGGCGCAGCACCAGCTCCTGGTCGGGCGTGGCGCGCAGCCCGAGGCGGGCAGACCGGGCAGTTGGTGAAGCGGCACTGGCAGGCATGGCGGCACCTCGTTGGTTCCGTGAACTGCCGAAACGTTAGTACAAACGACGCACGACCTCCAGGCCCAGCGACGACCGGACACCTTGGCTCGTTTCGAGAAAAGTATCGCAATTCGTTGATGATAGGCGCTAATCATCCGCACAGTTGCAGGCTTGAGGCGCTCCCGCCGTCACTCGAAGCCATTGCGGAACAGCGGCCCCGAGCATTCGAAGATCTGGCGTGGCGAATACATCACGTTGAACTGGGTGCCGTCGGGGATGCCCGCGGGCGAGTAGACGCTCCACTGGCCGCTCGGGTGCTGGTAGAGGTCGTAGCTGCGGTTGTCGCTGCTCGCGGTCCAGGGCGTGACCAGGACGATGGCACAGGCGACATTGATCGCGGCGGCGTCAATGAACATCGAGGTGCCACCAAGGATGCTGGCGCCGCTGGCGTAGGCGCGAAACACCGAGGGGCTCTGTTCCTGGGCGTAGACATTGAACGCGGCACCGCTCGGCATCGAATTGCCGTCGCCGCTTTGCACGTACCAGTTGTTGTCGGCATAGGTGTACACGCCGGTCGGATGGTTGTTGTAGACGCCGCCGCCGCCGCCCGGATTCCAGTTGTGGGTGACGAACACCATCGCGCTGGCCAGGCCGTTGACGCTGCTGTCGTTGAGCTGGCTCGAAGTGCTGCTGCTCGACAGGGTGTGCAGGAAGCGGCCGCCGCCGGCGGCCGGCTCGAACAGGTTGAAGCCGGCGTTGGACGGCATCGGCGTGAGCGTGTCCTCGGCGTACACCGCCCACTCGGTGGGTCCCCCGTACTGGTAGACGCCAAACGGCGCCAGCAGCGAGCCGCCGGCGACCGAGTGGTTGGCCGTCGCCTGCAGGCGCGCGCTTGCCAGTCCGTCGACCGAAGGATCGCTGAACCCGAACCAGTTGAGCCCGCTCGGGATGGCAGGAGCGGAGGCGCGAAACCAGGCATCGCCGAACTCGTAGGCGCCGACGTCGACAGCGCTTTCCTTCACCCGCCGGAAGCCGTCGGCGTCGAGCAGCGGCAGTGCCGGACCGGGCGCGAACAGCAAGGCCAGGCCGTCGCCGGCATTGCGCGCCGGCGAATCGCTCGCCAGATAGGGCCGCTCGCGCGAAGTGAGCTTCGGACTGGCGGTAATCGTGGACGCGCCTGCCGGGCTGAAGCCGGTACCGAATCCGGCATTGCCATGCAGCAGGTTGTAGCCGTTGGTGACGCCGCTCGCCAGCGCCTGCTGGTACACCGCCTGCTGGTTGTAGCCGATCAGGTTGTTGAACACGTAGCCGCTGATCGCCTGTGTCGTCAGCGGTGGCGAGAACGGGCGCACTCCGAGGTAGGCGCCGACCGAGAGATCGATCAGCGTGTTGTTGACCAGGTAGGCCGACATCGCGGCTTCGCCGCCGAACGCACAGATTCCGGTACCGACCCGGTCCGCCGAAGACGTCACGATGTTGCTGAATGCGCGCAGTTTCACCGAGGCAGCCGCGGTCGCCCCCGAGGCGACGACCGCACAGAGTGCCCCGTAGGAGAACGAGCCGTGCACCCGGTTGCCGGTGAGGTCGAGATTGAGCGCTGCGGAGCCGGAGACCAGCCCCAGGAGGCCGTAGGCCGAACCGCTGTTGTCGGGAACATCGAGCACGTTGAAGCGTATGTCCGCGTCGAGCGTGCCGTTGCCGGCGATGATGTCGAGCGGACTGGCGGTGCCGCCCCGGCGGAGGTAGCGGTTGTCCTCGAAATGCAGGGTGTAGTGGCCGACGCCGAGTTGCTCGATGTCGAAGCCCGCATTGCCCGTGGTGTCGTCGATATCGACCCGGCGCACGTCGGCGCTCACCGGATCCGATCCGTGGGAGCGCAACACCAGCTTGCCGTTGTGCAGAGCGATGCCGCGGATGACGAGCGTGGTGGCGTCGTACATGATGCTCTGGATGCCGACGCCGTTCGGGAAGCTCGGGTGATAGCCGCTCGCGGCCAGCAGCGAAATCGATCGCGGAAGGTTCAGGTTGCCGCCGCCGCCGTTGCCGCCGATGTTGACCGGATTGTTGCTTGCGATCTCGACCGTGAAGTTCGCCGGCTGCGCATCGATGCAGGCCTGCAGGGTGCCGTTGCACGGGGCGCTTGCCGCCGGCCAGATCACGCCTTGGGCGTTGCAGGAAAATGCGGCCGCGAGGCCGAGCAGAGCGGACAGTGCGCGCATGGCAACCCTCGCAATTTGTGAGGGAAGGATACGCGCAGTCGCAGAGCGCCGCTCAGGTGGCCGGTTCCACCGACTTCAGCGGTTCGCGCGTGGCATGGCGACGCGCGAGCTGTGCTTCGCGATGCGCGATATAGGCGCTCGACACCAGGATGATCGCGGCCCCGATCAGGGTCCAGCGGTCGACGCGTTCATCGAACAGCAGCCAGCCCGCGATCGCGACCACCGGCAACTGCGTGAAGCTGATCGGGGTCAGCGCCGAGACGTCGCCGAGCTTCAGCGCGCGCGTCCAGAGCATGTGCCCGCCGGTGCCGAAGAAGCCGGCGGCAACCACCCACAGCCAGGCGATGCCGACCGGCCACTGCCACACCCACAGCGCCGGCAGCAGCGACATCGGCACCCAGATCAGGGTGGTGAAGAAGACGATGCGGTCGGCCGGTTCCAGCGCCGAGAGCTGCTTGATCTGGATCGATACCAGCCCGGTCAGGAACGCGGAGGCGACTGCGAGCAGCATGCCCGGACTGAAGTCGGCGGAGCCCGGTCGCGTGATCACCAGCACGCCGACGAACCCGATCGCGACCGCACTCCAGCGCCGCGCATGCAGGCGCTCGCCGAGGAACACCGCGGCGGCGATGACGACGAAGATCGGCGACGAGTACGACAGCGCCACCGCCTGCGCCAGCGGCAGGTGCCCGATCGCCCAGAAGCCGCAGAACATGCCGATCACGCCGATCAGGCAGCGCACCAGATACCGCGGCAGGTGCTGCGTGCGCAGCAGGCTCGGGCCGTGGCGGTACAGCAGCGGCAGGGTCGCGACCAGGCCGAAGAAGTTGCGGAAGAACGCCACCTCGAAGGTGTGCAGCGTGTGCGAGGCGAGGCGGATCGCGACCGCCATCAGCGCGAACAGCACGGCGCTGCAGAACATCAGCAGGGCGGCGGTCAGGTGCGGATTGCGGCGCGGTGGGGGCGACATGGACGGCCCAGTCTATCGGCGCCGGGCAGCGTGGCCGCGCCGCTGCCGGCATGCCCGGGATTTGCCCGCGCGCCGGTTACGACACCGTTCAAGTGTGCGACGCTTCGCGCCATGAACCTCACCCGGACCCTGCGCGCACTGCTGCTCCTGCTGCTCGTTGGCGGCTGCGCGCGCGCGCCGGACGAACAGCGGCTGCGCGACACCATCGCCGCGATGGAGACGGCGCTCGAATCCGGTGAGACGGGCGGATTCATGGAGCACGTCGGCGCGGACTTCAGTGGCCAGCGCGATGGCATCGACCAGCGCCAGCTGCGCGCGTTGCTGGTAGCGCAAACCCTGCGCCACGAGAACGTCTCGGTGCTGACCGGTCCGCTCGAAGTGAAACTGTTCAAGGATCGCGCGACGGTGAAATTGCGCGTGCTCGCGACCGGTGGCCGCTGGCTGCCGGAGAGTGGCCGCCAGTTCGACATCGAATCGCATTGGCGCATCGAAGACGGCGAATGGATCTGCTTCCGCGCCGAGTGGCAATGAAGCAATAGCGGCTTGGGCGTTGCTCCGACTGGCGGCTTCTTCTGTGGGAGGGCCACTGCTGGCCCGACAAGGCATGCAATACCTTGCATCAACCGCTGGTCTTGGCCCCGCCACGGGTATACGCCAGCCACATCCACTCGATCAGCGCCACCGTGGCGATCATCAACAGCGCGACGCCATACGCGAACAGCAAGGCCTGCCACTTGGCCGAAGCCACCAGCGGCGCGGCGCCGTTGCGCCAGGCGTAGCGCACCAGTTCGCGCGGCGTGGTTTCGGTACGCGGTCCCTTGCTGGCGAGCCAGTCGCGCAACAGGCCGGGCGTGTTCGCCCAGTACCGGTCCGCGCGCTGCCACAGCGCGTTGCCGGCGACGGCGTTGCGGCTGCGCTCGACCAGTTGCGGTGCCCACTGCGCGAGCAGACGTTCGGCGTCGGCCAGCGACAGCTTCTGGTCCGCTGAGGCGATGCCAAGCGGCTTGCCGACTTCGAGCGCAGCGGCCAGCACCAGCTCCTGCGAGCCTTCCTCGACCGCGCGTGCCAGCGCGTGGATGGTCCCGGTCTGCAGGCCCGTGACCAGCACCGCGATCAGCAGCACGAGGAAGCCACAGACTCGAAACAGCGCGGCCAGCCAGCGCGGCCCGCGTTCGCCCTGCACGTTCCAGCCGAGTGCGCGGCCGAGCCGGTGCAGCAACCACGCAGCGAGCAGCACCACGCCGGCGCCGAGCAGTGCGTGCAGGGTGAAGGTCGCGCCGTAGCGCAGCACGAGTTCCAGCATCCGGCTTCAGTCCTTGATCAGGATGGACTCAACGTACATCAGTTCGCAGGCGCCGTTGCCGCCATCGTCGCGGCTCAGCGAACTGCGCCAGCGCCAGCCGTCGTCGCGCGCCGCCTCCACCAGCACGCCCTTCGCCGCCACGATCTGCCCCGGGCGCAGCGCCGCGATCTGGCGTTCGACGACGCTGTTCGCGGGAATGACATGGATGTTCGCCGCCGAGCGCGTGATCTCCGGCTCCGGAATCGGCGGTGCATGGCGCCAGCGCCAGGTCAGGAAACGAACCGATTGCCGCAGGCCGAGCTGATCGATCACCGCGGTGTCCGACATGCGACCCCAGCCGATGCCGAGATCGAGCGGCGACAACGCCGATTCCTCGTCGAAGCGATAGCGCGAGACCATCAGCACGCGCGCCTCGAACTCGAACGAGGCCAGCGGCGTCAGCGTGAAGCCGTCCCGCACGAACGGGCGTGCCGCAACGAGATCGCGTTGCACCGGTTCGCTCGTCACCAGCACCCCGGCCGGGCGCGGCAACGGCCGGTGCGTCCATGCATCCCATCCCTGGACCAGCGCCAACACTCCGATGGCTACCCACAGCACGCGTCGCGACATGGCCGCGATTCTGCCAGACGCCCCCAAGAAAAAGGCCGCCTCGCGGCGGCCTTGCAGTGCGTGCCGGCGCTTGGCGGGCCTCAGTTCCGGGCGAGTTCCAGGCGAGGCCCGGCGTGGAAGGTGAAGTTCTGGAACAGGTATCGCGTCTGGTCCGAAGCGTCGGTGCAGGTGACGCGCTGGGCCAGCGCCCGCAACTGGCGTTCGTGCATGGGCTCCGGTGCGGAGTCGAGTGCGACCACCTCCGCGGCACCGCCATTCGGCTGGACGGCGACCAGGAACTCCACGAGACCGGTGGTCGGCGTGCGCGAGACCACCCAACTGCCCTTGACCGGCCGCGCGAACTTGCAGTGATCGGCGCCGAGCGCCCAGCCGACGTGTTGGGGTTCGACGCGACCGCGGTTGGACTCGAACTGGGGGCCATGCGCTTCGAGCAGCGCGATGGTGCGCTCGCGGATCGCGGCCTCCTGGCTCCGATCGAGCCGCTCGTAGGCGGCCTTGAGGGCAGCAGCCACCAGGTTCCGGTGCGCGCTCGAAGGCTCCTCGCCGCCTTGCGGGTCGCGTTGGTGCAGCGTGTAGTACGAGAAGACCTGCGTCCAGGCCATTGCCTCCAGCGGCTGGCCCGATTCCGCATAGGCGAGCGACAGCTTGTACGCCGCAGTGATGCGGCCCTGGTCGAAGGCCCGGGTCAGCCAGGAGATGGCCTGATCGAGGTCGTAGGACGCAACCGCCGCGCCTTTGCGTTTCGACTGGCGTTGCAGTGAGCCGAGGTCATACATCGCGATCGAGTTGCCGCCCTCGGCGGCGGCCAGGATACGGGCCGCTGCGGCGCGCGTGGCCTCGTCGTTGTGGGCGCGGATGGTCAATGCCAGGTCCTCGGGGGCCACGGCAGCGGGCGCGGTGGAGTCGGCGGCTGCGACTGTGGCGGTGAACGCCAGCGCGAAGCTCGACAGCAGCAGGGAGCGAAAACGGGATCGACGCATCGACAATTCCTTTTGAGCTGGGTGGGTTGCGTCACGGATTGTAACCAAGATCGCTCGCCCAGCAAAAAGGCCGCCTTGCGGCGGCCTTTTTTCCCGAGCCTTGCGTGCCGGTGCGGCCTACGCGGCCTTGGCGAGTTGGCGCAGGACGTAGTGGAGCAGGCCGCCGTGGCGATAGAACTCGACTTCCTTCGGCGTGAGCAGCAGCACCTTGACGCGGAACTGCTTGTCGGCACCGTCGCCGCGGGCGATGACGCCGATCTCCTTCGCGGCGCCGTCGTGCAGGCCGGCGATCTCGAAGGTCTCCTTGCCGCTGAGGCCGATGGTCTGTGCGTTCTGGCCGTCCATGAACTGCAGCGGCAGCACGCCCATGCCGACCAGGTTCGAGCGGTGGATGCGCTCGAAGCTCTCGGCGATCACTGCCTTGACGCCGAGCAGCATCGTGCCCTTGGCCGCCCAGTCACGCGAGGAGCCGGTGCCGTATTCCTTGCCGGCGATGACGATCAGCGAAGTGCCTTCGTGCTTGTAGCGCATCGCCGCGTCGTAGATCGACAGCTTGTCGCCGCTCGGCACGTGGATGGTGTTGCCGCCTTCCTCGCCGCCGAGCATCAGGTTCTTGATGCGGATGTTGGCGAAGGTGCCGCGCACCATCACGTCGTCGTTGCCGCGGCGCGCGCCATACGAGTTGAAGTCGGCCTTGACCACGCCGCGGCTCTGCAGGAACGCACCGGCCGGCGACGTCGCCTTGATGTCGCCCGCGGGCGAGATGTGGTCGGTGGTGATCGAATCTCCGAACACGCCGAGCACGCGCGCGCCATGGATGTCGTGGATCTTGCCGACGTTCATGGTCATGCCCTCGAAATACGGCGGGTGTTTGATGTAGGTCGATTCGTCCCAGACGTAACGATCGCCCTCCGGGCTCTGCACCGCGTTCCAGCGGCTGTCGCCCTTGAACACGTCGGCGTAGTTCTTGTTGAACATGTCCGGGCCGATGGTGGCGAGGATGGCGTCCGAAATTTCCTTGTTGCTCGGCCAGATGTCGCGCAGGTAGACCGGGTTGCCGTTCTTGTCGGTGCCGAGCGCGTCCTTGCTGAGGTCGATGTCGACGGTACCGGCGATCGCATAGGCGACGACCAGCGGCGGCGAAGCGAGGTAGTTCATCTTCACTTCGGAATGCACGCGGCCTTCGAAGTTGCGGTTGCCCGACAGCACCGAAGCGACCACCAGATCACCGTCGGCAATGCCCTTGCTGACTTCCGGTGGCAGCGGCCCGGAGTTGCCGATGCAGGTGGTGCAGCCGTAGCCGACGACGTTGAACTTCAGCGCTTCGAGCGCATCCATCACGCCCGCCTTCTTCAGGTAGTCGGTGACCACCAGCGAACCCGGGCCGAGCGAGGGCTTCACCCACGGCTTGACCTTCAGGCCCTTGGCGACTGCGTTGCGCGCGAGCAGGCCGGCGCCGAGCATCACCGCCGGATTCGAGGTGTTGGTGCAGGAGGTGATCGCCGCGATCACGACCGCGCCATCCTTGAGTTCGTATTCACCGTTGACGCTGGCCGAACCCGGGGTTGCCGCCTTGGACTTGCCGACGCGGGCGTCCGCCATCGGCTTGAGGTTGTCGCGGTAGTTCTGCTGCACGCCTTCGAGCAGCACGCGGTCCTGCGGACGCTTCGGACCCGCGAGCGACGGCTTCACCGTCGCCATGTCGAGTTCGAGCACGGCACTGTATTCGGCGTCGGGCGCACCGGCGTCGCGCCACAGGCCCTGGGCCTTGGCATACGCCTCGACCAGGGCGATCTGGTCTTCGGAGCGGCCGGACAGACGCAGGTAGTTCAGCGCCTCGCCATCGACCGGGAAGATGCCGCAGGTCGCACCGTACTCGGGCGCCATGTTCGCGATCGTCGCGCGATCGGCGAGGGCGAGGTGATCGAGGCCGGGGCCGAAGAACTCGACGAACTTGCCGACCACGCCGTGCTTGCGCAGCATCTGGGTGACGGTCAGCACCAGATCGGTCGCGGTCGCGCCTTCCGGCAGCTTGCCATTGAGCTTGAAGCCGACCACCTGCGGAATCAGCATCGACGAGGGCTGGCCGAGCATCGCCGCTTCCGCTTCAATGCCGCCGACGCCCCAGCCGAGCACGCCGATGCCGTTGATCATCGTGGTGTGCGAGTCGGTGCCGTAGACGGTGTCCGGGAAGGCGAAGGTCTCGCCGTGTTCTTCCTTGGTCATGACCACGCGCGCCAGGTGCTCCAGGTTCACCTGGTGCACGATGCCGGTGCGCGGCGGCACCACCTTGAAGTTGCGGAAGGCCTTCTGGCCCCAGCGCAGGAAGGAATAACGTTCGCCGTTGCGGCCGAACTCGATCTCGACGTTCTCGTCGACCGAACTCTTGGTGCCGAATTTGTCGACCTGGACCGAATGGTCGATGACCAGTTCGGAGGGAATCAGCGGGTTGATCTGTTCGGGCTTGCCGCCGAGCTTGGTCACCGCATCGCGCATCGCGGCGAGGTCGACGACGCAGGGCACGCCGGTGAAATCCTGCAGCACCACGCGCGCCGGCATGAAGCTGATCTCGGTGTCCGGTTCGGCCAATGCGTTCCAGTTCGCAACCGCCTCGACTTCCTTCATCGTGATGTTGACGCCGTCCTCGAAGCGCAGCAGGTTCTCGAGCACGATCTTCAGCGAATACGGCAGGCGTTTGATGTCGTGCTTCTGCCCGAATTTCGCCAGAGAGTAGAAACGGTAGTTCTTGTCGCCGAGGCGCAGCGTGTCGAGCACCGAGAACGTATCGCGCATGATGTTTCCTTTGCGGAACAGAAGGTTGCAGGGGATGGCGTCGAGATGTTCCAACGCGAAAAGCGCGCGATTATCGCGCAGAAGCCCATCCCGAGCCAAACGCTGGCGTACGGGGCGTCACGTTGTCGAGGCCAGCGCCCGGGCCAGGGCCAGCCACTTGCGGCGGCGCCAGAACAGGCGCCAGCCGCTGCCGCCGACGTGGCGCCACATCGCGGCGGCGCGGATGGCGGCGAGCAGCAGGGCGCGGATCTGGTGGACGTTGCGTTCCTGCTGCAGCAGGTGCGGCACGCCGTGCACCATGACCCGCGGCTGCAGGTTGCTGACGGTCTGCAGGTAGGCCTCGGACAGCCTGGCGAGCACGGTCTCGTGCTGGCCGCCGAACGCATGGCGTGCGCGTTCGATGTCGGCGATGCGATCGCGCAGGTCGCCGGCGAGCTTGGCGTGCGTCATCAGGCGGCGTTCCAGGCGCAGCACGGTGATGCCCATGCGCATCACGTTGTCGCCGGGATTGCGATCCAGATGCTGCGCCGCCAATCGCAGCCCGGCCTGGATGCGTGCGGGCGGGTACAGCGATTCCGCGTTCTCGCTGTCGATGGCGAAAATGGCGTCGATCAGGGCTTCGCTCTGGGCGCCGTCGCAGCGACCGGTTTCGGCCAGCTGCTGCACGCAGCCGAGTGCCTGGAACATCGCCGCGAAGGCCAGCACCTGCTCACGGTCGGCGTTCATGCCAGACCTCCGTAGCGGGCATCCGTGGCCTCGATCACGGCACCACCGAGGCATGCCTCGGCGTCGTAGAAGACCACCGATTGCCCGGGCGTGACCGCGCGCTGCGGCTGGTCAAACGTGACCGCAAGCGTGCCGTCTTCGCGCAGTTCGACTGCGCAGTCCTGGTCGGGCTGGCGATAGCGGGTCTTGGCCGTGCAGCGGAAGGTGGCGGCGGGGGCGGTGCCGGCGACCCAGCTCGGCGAATGCGCCGTGAGCCGTGTCGAAAACAGCATCGGATGCTCGGTTCCCTGGACCGCGATCAGCACGTTGCGCGCGAGGTCCTTGCCGACCACGAACCAGGGCGCTTCCGGAAAACCGCGCACGCCGCCGATGCCGAGGCCTTCGCGCTGGCCGATGGTGTAGTAGCAGGCGCCCTGGTGCTGGCCGATGCGCTGACCCTCCGGCGTCTCGATGTCACCCGGTTGCGCGGCGACGTAACGCGACAGGAACTCGCGGAAGCGGCGCTCGCCGATGAAACAGATGCCGGTCGAGTCCTTCTTCGCGAACGTTGGCAACCCGGCCTCCCGGGCGATGCGACGCACCTCGGGTTTCGGCAGGTGGCCGATCGGGAACAGCGTGCGCGACAGTGCTTCCTGGCCGATCAGATGCAGGAAGTAGCTCTGGTCCTTGTTCGGATCGGCACCACGCAACAGACGGTAGCGGCCATCGCGTGCATCGACCTGCGCATAGTGGCCGGTCGCGATCTTCTGCGCGCCGAGGTCCTCGGCGTGCTCGATGAAGGTCTTGAACTTGATCTCGCGGTTGCACAGCACGTCGGGGTTCGGCGTGCGCCCGGCGCGGTATTCGGCGAGGAAGGTCTCGAACACGCCGTCCCAGTACTCGGCGGCGAAGTTGCGGGCATGGAACGGGATGCCGAGATGGCGGCAGACGGCTTCGGCGTCACGCGCGTCCTGCTCGGCCGGGCAGGTGCCGGAGTCGTCCTCCTCCTCCCAGTTCTTCATGAACATGCCGGAAACGTCGGCGCCGCCGCGTACCAGCAGCATGGCCGCGACCGAGGAATCGACGCCCCCGGAGACGCCGACCACGATGCGTTCGGCGGCCATGCTCAAGGAGTCCGGCCGCCCTGCGCTTCGACCAGCTGCAGCCGGTCGAGCGGGGTGCTGCCATGGCGCAGGTAGTCGTGCAGGCAGCGGCGCACCAGCGGGCTGCGGCTTGGCACCGGGTGCGCGTCGAGCGCGTCCGCGGCGATCCAGACCGCACGCTCGATGCCCTCGTCGAGGGCGCGCTCGTGGTGGTGCGCGAGCGCACGTGCCGCCAGCGCCACGCGCAGGAAGGTCATGCCGTCGACCGGACTGGTCCACTGGTACAGGCCGACGAGCCCCACCGGCTCGACCAGCCATGCGGTTTCTTCCAAGGTCTCACGTACGGTGGCGGCGAGGATCGACTCGCCATCCTCCAGGTGGCCGGCTGGCTGGTTCAGCACCAGCGCACCACGTACGCGTTCCTCGACAAACAGGAAGCGCCCGTCGCGCTCGACGATCGCGGCAACGGTGACATCGGGTTTCCAGGTGGTTGCAGACATGGACACGGCGCGGAACGGATCGCCCATTCTAGCCGAGCGCGCCCGCAGCCCGCTTGATTCCCGACGATCCGGGGCCATCTGGTGCTGCAGCCTCGGCATGGACGCGGCTTATACTCCGGCCATGAGTCTCGAGATCCGATGCATGACGCAGTCGCCCACCGAAACCGACCGTGAACAGGGCACGGTCGTCGAGGAAACCCGGCCCGAGCTGGCCAAGCCGCCGATGTACCAGGTGGCGCTGTTGAACGACGACTACACGCCGATGGATTTCGTGGTGTCGGTATTGCAAATTTTCTTCCAGATGGACCACGCGCGCGCGACGCAGGTAATGCTTCACGTGCACACTCGCGGCAAGGGCGTTTGCGGTGTGTTCACCCGGGAAGTGGCAGAGAGCAAGGTGACGCAGGTCAACGAGTTTTCCCGCAGCCACCAGCACCCGCTGATGTGCACGATGGAAAAGCTCTGAGGAGTCCGACATGTTCAGCAAGGATCTCGAGCAAACCCTCGCCCAGTGCTACAAGGACGCGCGCGAGCGCCGCCATGAGTTCATGACCGTCGAGCATCTGTTGCTGGCGCTGCTCGAGAACCCGTCCGCGGCTTCGGTGCTGCGTGCCTGCGGCGCCGATTTCAAGAAGCTCGCCGCCGACATCCGCAGCATCATCGCCGAGACCGTGCCGGTGCTGCCGAGTGGCGATTCGCGCGACACCCAGCCGACCCTCGGATTCCAGCGCGTGCTGCAGCGCGCGGTCTACCACGTGCAGTCGAGCGGTCGCTCCGAAGTCACCGGTGCCAACGTGCTGGTCGCGATCTTTGGCGAGAAGGACTCGCACGCCGTGTACTTCCTGAACCAGCAGGAGATCTCGCGTCTCGACGTGGTCAACTTCATCTCGCACAAGATCGCCAAGATCGGCCATGAGCCGAAACCGGGCGAAGCCGCGGACGCAGTGAAGCCGGAGGCCGAAGGCGGTGACGAGGCCAAGGGCAATCCGCTCAGCGAGTTCACCGTCAACCTCAACGAGCTCGCCCGCATCGGCAAGATCGACCCGCTGATCGGGCGTCAGGACGAGGTCGAGCGCACCATCCAGGTGCTGTGCCGGAGGCGCAAGAACAACCCGCTGTTCGTCGGTGAGGCTGGCGTCGGCAAGACCGCGATCGCGGAAGGGCTGGCACGGCGCATCGTCGAGGGCGAGGTTCCGGCGGTGCTGAAGGACGCGGTGATCTACTCGCTCGATCTCGGCGCACTGGTCGCCGGCACCAAGTACCGCGGCGATTTCGAGAAGCGGCTGAAGGCGGTGATCATCGAGTTGAAGAAGGAGCAGAACGCGATCCTGTTCATCGACGAGATCCACACCATCATCGGCGCCGGCTCGGCCTCGGGCGGCACCATGGACGCATCCAACCTGATCAAGCCGGCGCTGACCTCGGGCGAGATGCGCTGCATCGGCTCGACCACCTTCCAGGAGTTCCGTCAGGTGTTCGAGAAGGACCGCGCGCTCGCACGCCGCTTCCAGAAGATCGACGTGGTCGAGCCGACCATCGCCGACGCGCTCGAAATCCTGAAGGGGCTGAAGTCGCGCTTCGAGGAGTTCCACCAGATCGAATACACCCCGGATGCGCTCAAGGCGGCGGTGGATCTTTCCGTGCGCCACATCGGCGACCGGTTGCTGCCGGACAAGGCGATCGACGTGATCGACGAGGCCGGGGCGCGCCAGCGCCTGGTGCCGGATGCCGATCGCAAGGCCACGGTCGACGTGCCCGAGATCGAGTACATCATCGCCAAGATGGCGCGCATCCCGCCGAAGCAGGTGTCGGTCTCCGACCGCGAAGTGCTGCGCAACCTCGACCGCAACCTGAAGATGGTCGTGTTCGGCCAGGACGAGGCGATCGACGCGCTCGCCGCCGCGATCAAGATGGCGCGCTCCGGGCTGGCCAATCCGGCCAAGCCGATCGGCGCCTTCCTGTTCACCGGGCCGACCGGCGTGGGCAAGACCGAAGTCACGCGCCAGCTGGCGATGCAGCTTGGCATCGAGCTGATCCGCTTCGACATGAGCGAGTACATGGAAGCGCATTCGGTATCGCGGCTGATCGGAGCGCCTCCGGGCTACGTCGGCTTCGATCAGGGCGGGCTGCTCACCGAGGCGGTGACCAAGCATCCGCACGCGGTGGTGCTGCTCGACGAGATCGAGAAGGCGCATCCGGACGTGTTCAACATCCTGCTGCAGGTGATGGACCGCGGCATCCTCACCGACACCAACGGCCGCGAGGCCAATTTCAAGAACGTGGTGCTGGTAATGACGACCAACGTCGGCGCCGCGCAAGCGGCACGACGCACCATTGGTTTCGTGCACCAGGATCATTCCACCGACGCGATGGAGATCCTGCGCAAGGCGTTCACGCCCGAGTTCCGCAACCGCATCGACGCCATCATCCAGTTCAAGCCGCTCGACATCGAGCATGTGCTGCGCGTGGTCGACAAGTTCCTGATCGAGCTCGAAGCGCAACTGCACGAGAAGCACGTGTCGCTGTCGGTCGGCGCCGACGCGCGACGCTGGCTGGCCGAGAACGGCTTCGACCCGATGATGGGCGCGCGGCCGATGGCGCGCATCATCCAGGACAGCATCAAGCGCCCGCTTGCCGACGAACTGCTGTTCGGCAAGCTCGCCGCGGGCGGTCGTGTCGACGTCGCCGTGCGCGACGGCAAGCTCGTGCTCGACTGCTACCCCGAACCGGCCAAGGCCCCGCCCGAGCCCGCCGAAGCGACGTCCTGAATTCCGCACCCCGGAAACGCAAAACGCCGCGATTGCTCGCGGCGTTTTCGTGTTCGGCGGGTGGGCATCACTTCATGCGGTAGGTGATGCGGCCCTTGGTGAGGTCGTAGGGGGTCATCTCGACCTTGACCTTGTCGCCGGTGAGGATGCGGATGTAGTTCTTGCGCATGCGTCCGGAGATGTGTGCCGTGATGATGTGGCCGTTGTCGAGTTTGACGCGGAACATCGTGTTCGGCAGCGTCTCGGCAACCGTGCCTTCCATCTCGATCTGATCGTCTTTGGACATGCGTTCCCGCGGAAAAAGGGGTTCTAAGGGGCGCGGATTCTGACACGGAAGCCCCGAGTGTCAACGCTTGCGTCGTTCAGAGATCCAGTTCCGACGCGGATTTCCGGCCGAAATCCGCCGCCCAGTGCGGGTTTGCGGGGGGCTGCGTGGTGAAGCGCGCGAGCCCCGCGACGAATGCTGCGCGTGCCATCGTGCATGCGCCGAGCCGTGTCAGATGGCCCGATTCGACCTGCCCGTCGAGCCAGACGAAGCCGGCGGCGCGCAGGTGGTCCGCGAGCGCGAACAGCGCCAGCTTGGAGGCGTTCGGGCGACGCGAGAACATCGATTCGCCGCAGAACACCCGGCCGATGGCGATGCCGTAGAGGCCTCCGACCAGTTCCTCGCCATCGTGCACGGCGATGCAGTGTGCGTGGCCGAGTTCGTGCAGTTGCTGGTAGGCGCCGCGCATCGCCGCGGTGATCCAGGTGCCCTCGGCGTAGCTGCGCGGTGCCGCGCAGGCCTGGATCACGGCGGCGAAGTCGCGGTCGACGCGCAGGCTCCAGGGGCAGGAGCGGGTGAAACGGCGGAAACGCGCGTTCGCGCGTGTCGTCGCCAGGTCGAAGACGGCGCGCGGGTCCGGCGACCACCACAGGATCGGTTCGCCGTCGTTGAACCACGGGAAGACGCCATGGCGATAAGCGAGCAGCAGCCGCTCCGGGCTCAGATCGCCGCCGGCGCAGAGCAGGCCATTGGGCTCGGTCAGCGCCTGCTCGACCGGAGGAAACGGCAGCAGCGGCGCGCGCGGCAGGATCGGGATGCGGATCATGGCGCGATCGTATCGCCCTGCGCATACGGCGAATGCCGCAGCAGCGCATCGCGATAGCGTTCCAGATGCACCGCTTCGCGTCGCAGGTAGTCGGCGATCGCGGCGCGGAAGCCGGCGTGGGCGAAGTAGTGGCGGGAATGCGTGCGTACCGGCAGGAAGCCGCGTGCGATCTTGTGCTCGCCGCCGGCGCCGGGTTCGAAACGCTGCAGTCGATGCGCGATCGCGTGCTCGATGCCCTGGTAGTAGCAGGTCTCGAAATGCAGTCCCGGCGCGTCCTCGATGCAGCCCCAGTAACGACCATGCAGCGTGGTCGAGTCCTGCAGCAGGAACGCGCAGGCCAGCGGCTCGTCGCGGCGATAGCCGACCACGGCGAGCGTCTGCCGCGGCAGCGCTTCACACAGGCGTGCGAAGAAGGCCGGGGTCAGCGCCGCCGTATTGCCCTTGTCGCTGAAGGTGCGGGCGTAGCAGCGGTACAGGAAATCGAGCAGCGGCGGGTCGATCTCGTCGCCGTGCCGGCGCTCGAAACGCCAGCCTTGGCGCGCGAGCCGGGCGCGTTCCTGGCGGATGTTCTTGCGCTTCTTGGCATCGAGTGCCGCGAGGAAATCGTCGAAGTCGCGATAGCCGCGGTTGTGCCAGTGGAACTGCCAGTCGAACCGCGGCAGCCAGTCCTCGGCGAAGGCGTCGCATTCGAGTCCCGGCAGGAAGTTCACGTGCGCCGAGGACCAGCGCCGTTCGCGCACGTCCGCGGCCAAGGCATCGACCAGCACGCGACGGTCGTCCGCATCTCGCGCCAGCAGCCTCGGTCCGGTCACCGGCGAGTAGGGCACCGCCACCAGTCGCTTCGGGTAGTAGCTGCCGAGGCTGCGTTCGTACGCATCGGCGATGGCGAAATCGAACACGAACTCGCCGTGCGAGTTGGCCTTGCGCCAGGTCGGAGCGGCGGCGACCAACGCATCGCCGCGCCACAAGGTTAGGTGCTCGGGTTGCCAGCCCAGTTCGCGGCGCAGGCTGCCGCTGCGTTCGAGGGCCGCGAGGAATGCGTGCGCGACAAACGGATGGTCGTTGCCGCGCAGCGCGTCCCAGGCGCCGGCCGCCACGTCGTCGATGCGCTCCAGCCAGCGTACGCGGAGCGCCACCTGGTGCGTCCTCAGCCGTGCTGGTCGAGGTATTTCTCGGCATCGAGCGCGGCCATGCAGCCGAATCCGGCCGAGGTGATCGCCTGGCGATAGACCTGGTCGGCGACGTCACCGGCGGCGAACACGCCGGCGATGCTGGTGGCGGTGGCGCCGCCTTCGAGGCCAGTGCGGATGCTGAGATAGCCGTTGCGCATTTCGAGCTGGCCATCGAACAGCTGCGTGTTCGGCGAATGCCCGATCGCGATGAACACGCCCATCAGCGGGAGCTCGCGGGTAGCGCCGCTGCCGACATGGCGCACGCGCATGCCGGTGACGCCGGAATCGTCGCCCAGCACCTCATCGAGCGTGTGGTCGAGCACCAGTTCGATCTTGCCGGCCGCGACCTTCTCGTGCAGCTTGTCGATCATGATCTTTTCGGCCTTGAAGCTGGCGCGACGATGCACGAGCCACACCTTGCGGCAGATGTTCGACAGGTACAGTGCCTCCTCGACCGCGGTGTTGCCACCGCCGATCACGGCCACGTCCTGGTCGCGATAGAAGAAGCCGTCGCAGGTCGCGCAGGCCGACACGCCCTTGCCCTTGAACGCATCTTCCGAGGCCAGGCCCAGGTACTTCGCGGTGGCGCCGGTGGCAATGATCAGCGCGTCGCAGGTGTATTCGCCGCTGTCGCCGCGCAGCCGGAACGGCCGCGACTGCAGATCGGCGGTGTGGATGTGATCGAACACGATCTCGGTGCCGAAGCGCTCGGCATGTGCCTGCATCCGCGCCATCAGGTCCGGGCCCATCAGCCCGTGCGCGTCGCCGGGCCAGTTGTCGACCTCGGTCGTGGTCATCAGCTGGCCGCCCTGGGCGATGCCGGTGATCAGCACCGGCTTCAGGTTCGCGCGCGCCGCGTAGACTGCGGCGGTGTAGCCCGCCGGGCCGGAGCCGAGGATCAGCAGGCGGCTGTGCTTGGATGTGCTCATGTATGATTCCATTGTGATTTTCTTGCCGGTGCCGCATTCGCCCACGGGCGCTGCAGGATCGATGCCGTCGACCGGCACGTTGCCCGCAGCATGCGGGCGCGGGCCATCGAGATCAAGCCTCGGTTCGGGCCCCGCATCTCGCGGCGGCCGCGACCCCCAACCGATCGGGAACACGTGACGAAGAGCAGCAAGGAGCAGGGTGCGGTGGTCGAACCATCGGTTTGGGAGCAGCGCATCCGCGAAGCCGCGGTGCTGATGCTGATCCCGCTGATCGTCTACCTGGGCGTCTGCCTCTACACCTATCACCCGGGCGATCCGGGCTGGTCGCATGCCGGTTCGGATGCGCCGGTGCGCAACCTCGGTGGCAGTGTCGGTGCCTGGATCGCCGATCTGTCGCTGTACTTCTTCGGCGGCATGGCGTTCGCGTTTCCGTTGATGCTGGCGGCGATCGCCTGGCGGCTGATCCGCGACGAAACGGCGCTGCCTGGAACCCGGCATGATTCGGCCTGGCTGCTGCTCGGCGCCGCCGGCTGGGTCGTCAGCGGTGCCGGTCTTGCGCACCTGCATTTCCTGGAACCCGGCTCGCCGCTGCCGGCGAATGCCGGTGGCGTCGTCGGTGCACTGTTCGCCGACCTGTTGCGTGCAGCGGCCGGAGAGCTCGGCGCGACGCTGTTCCTGCTCACCGTGTTCCTGGTGATGCTGACGCTGTTCACCGGCCTGTCGTGGTTCCGGTTGATGGAGTGGATCGGCGACCGCGTGCTGGCGGCGCTGGCCGCGTTGCGCGCGTTCTGGGAGACGCGCGAGGAACGCCGCGCGGTGCGCGAAGTGCGTGAGGAACGCGAGGAAGTGCGCAAGGTCGAGAAGGTCAAGCAGGCGCGGCGCGAGCCATTGAAGATCGAGCAGCCGACGCCGCAGGTCGAGAAGAGCGAACGCGCCGAACGCGAATTGCAGATCCCGCTGTTCACCTCGCTGCCCGCGGGCGAACTGCCGCCGCTGTCGCTGCTCGATGAACCGAAACCGCAGCCGAAGGGGTACTCCGAGGAGACGCTGGAGACGCTGTCGCGCCAGGTCGAGTTCAAGCTGCGCGACTTCAAGATCGACGCGCAGGTGGTCGGCGCCTATCCCGGGCCGGTGATCACGCGCTTCGAGATGCAGCCCGCGCCCGGCGTGCGCGGCGGCCAGATCAGCAACCTCGACAAGGACATCGCGCGTGGGCTCAGCGTGCAATCGGTGCGCGTGGTCGACGTGATCCCGGGCAAGTCGGTGATCGGCCTCGAGATCCCGAACGTGAACCGAGAGATCGTGTACCTGTCGGAGATCCTGCGCTCGAAGGAATACGACAAGATCGCCTCGCCGCTGGCGCTCGCGCTCGGCAAGGACATCGGCGGCCGTCCGACCGTGGTCGATCTCGGCAAGATGCCGCATCTGCTGGTCGCCGGCACCACCGGCTCCGGCAAATCGGTGGCATTGAACGCGATGGTGCTGTCGCTGCTGTACAAGGCCACCGCGCGCGACGTGCGCATGCTGATGATCGACCCGAAGATGCTCGAGCTCTCGGTGTACCAGGGCATTCCGCATCTGCTCGCGCCGGTCGTCACCGACATGAAGGAAGCCGCGAACGGCCTGCGCTGGTGCGTGGCCGAGATGGAGCGGCGCTACAAGCTGATGTCGGCGGTCGGCGTGCGCAACCTCGGCGGCTTCAACAAGAAGATCGAGGACGCCGAGGCCAGCGGCCACCCGATCCTCGACCCGCTGTTCAAGCCGGTGCCGGACATGCCGCAGCTGTCGGCCGAGCCGCTCGCGGCCTTGCCCTACATCGTCGTGATCATCGACGAGTTCGCCGACATGATGATGATCGTCGGCAAGAAGGTCGAAGAACTGATCGCCCGTCTCGCGCAGAAGGCGCGCGCGGCCGGCATCCATCTGATCCTGGCGACGCAGCGACCGTCGGTCGACGTGATCACCGGCCTGATCAAGGCCAACATCCCGACCCGCATCGCGTTCCAGGTTTCAAGCAAGATCGACTCGCGCACCATCCTCGACCAGAGCGGGGCGGAACAACTGCTCGGCCACGGCGACATGCTCTACCTGCCGCCCGGTACCGCGACGCCGGAACGCGTGCATGGCGCCTTCGTCAGCGACGACGAAGTGCACCGCGTGGTCAAGCACCTGCGTTCGATGACGAACAAGCCGGAATACATCCCGGGCGTGCTCGACGAGGTGCAGATGCTCGGCGATGGCCAGGTGATCGGCGCGACCGGATTGCCCGAGGCGGATCCCGATGGCGGGGGCGGCGAATCCGATGCCCTCTACGACCAGGCCGTGCGCATCGTCACCGAGTCCAGACGCGCATCGGCCTCGGGCGTGCAGCGCCGGCTCAAGATCGGCTACAACCGTGCCGCGCGCCTGATCGAGGAGATGGAGGCCGCCGGCATCGTCAGCGCGCCGAGCCACAACGGCAACCGCGAAGTGCTGGCGCCGCCGCCGCCGAAGGATTGAGCCTCAACGGTCGTTCAGTGCATGACCGCGAAGATGCATTCCCTGTGGGAGCGGCCGCAGGCCGCGATTGGGTGCCTGATCGCGGCCTGCGGCCGCTCCCACAGAGAGAATCGAGACATTGGAGAGATTGATGCGATTCCTGATGTTGTGCCTGTTGTTGCTATCAAACGCCGCTCTCGCAGCCGACGCGCGCGCACGCCTGGAAGCGTTTGCGCACGGCCTTGATGCGCTCAACGGCGAATTCACGCAGACGACCATGGATGCCAATGGCGAAGTGCAGGAGGAATCGCGCGGCACGCTGGCACTGGCCGCGCCGCGCCAATTCCGCTGGCAATACGCCGAGCCGTTCCCACAGCTGATCGTCGCCGACGGCAACAACGTCTGGATCTACGACCAGGACCTCGACCAGGTGACCGTGCGCAACCAGTCGACCGAGGAATCGCAGTCGCCGCTGACCGTGCTCGTCGACCTGTCGCAGCTCGATCGCGACTACGTCGTGCAAGCACTGAAGGACCGCGGCAACCTCGCCTGGCTCGGCCTGACCTCGCGCGCCAAGGAACCGCCGTTCAAGCGCATCGAAATCGGCTTCGACGCCCTCGGCCCGAAGCAGATGCTGCTCGAAGACCTGCTCGGCAATCGCACCGAGTGGCGCTTCTCGAACTGGCAGCGCAACCCCAAGCTCGCCCCCGACACCTTCCGCTTCACGCCGCCGCAAGGTGTCGACGTGATCGGCGAGGCGGTCGAAGCGGCCGAAACGCTGCCGTTGAAGAACTGACGGAGCGTTGTATCTTTCGCGGATGAATTTCATCCGCGACCTTTCGGTTTCCGCGATCGTCGCCGGTTTCGTCACGGTGCTGGTCGGTTTCACGAGTTCCGCAGTGATCGTGTTCCAGGCCGCGCAGGCGGTCGGTGCCGACGCTGCACAGACGGCGTCATGGATGTGGGCGCTCGGTATCGGCATGGGCCTGACCTGCATCGGTCTCTCGCTGCGCTATCGCGTTCCGGTCGTGACCGCATGGTCGACTCCCGGTGCCGCGATGTTGATCACGAGTGGCGCCGGCGTGCCGATCGAGGCCGCGACCGGCGCTTTCGTCGTGTCCGCGCTGCTGATCCTGGTCGCAGGCGGCAGCGGCTTGTTCGCGCGTGTGCTGCACCGGATTCCACCGGCAATCGGCGCCGGCATGCTCGCAGGTGTGTTGCTGCGGTTTGGGCTCGACCTGTTCGTGACCATGAAGTCGCAGTTTGCGCTCGCAGCAGCGATGTTCGTTGCCTACTTGCTGATGCGCCGGCTGCAGCCGCGTTACGCCGTTTTCGCGACGCTCGTGCTCGGATTGCTGCTGTGTGCCGCGTTCGGCATGCTCGCGTTCGAGCGCTTGCAACTCGGGCTGGCTGCTCCAGTCTGGGTGCAGCCGGAATTCACCTGGTCGGCGATCGTTGGCATCGCCGTGCCGCTATTCGTGGTGACCATGGCGTCGCAGAACGTCCCGGGCGTGACCGTGTTGCACGCATCGGGGTACCGAGCGCCGATCTCCGCGATCATCGGCTGGACCGGGCTTGCGAACCTGCTGCTCGCGCCGTTTGGCGCGTTCGCGTTGAATCTCGCCGCGATCACCGCAGCGATCTGCACCGGGCGCGAAGCGCACGAAGATCCGGACCGGCGCTATGTCGCAGCGGTCGCCGCCGGTTCGTTCTATCTGATCGTGGGACTGTTTGGCGCTACGGTTGCGTCGCTGTTTGCAGCGTTCCCGAAGGAACTGATCAGCGTGATCGCCGGGCTCGCTCTGCTTGGCACGATCGCGAATGGCCTGGTCACCGCGCTCGCACACGAACGCGAGCGCGAGCCGGCACTGATCACCTTTCTCGTCACTGCGTCCGGCGTTGCGATCAGCGGCATCGGCTCCGCGTTCTGGGGCCTCGTTGCCGGCGTGTTTGCATTGCTCGTATTGCGCTGGCGCGAACCGGCTGTCGTCGTGAAGACGTAGACTGCCGCGATGAAATCACGCGCCCCGCAACCCGATCTGCTGCCCGAACCCGAAACCCTGAAACCGCTGGCCGAGCGGATGCGGCCGCAGGCGCTGGATGATTTTGTCGGGCAGGAGCGCTTGCTGGCGCCGGGTACGGCGTTCCGGCGGGCGATCGAGTCGGGGCGGGTGCACTCGATGATCCTGTGGGGGCCGCCGGGTTGTGGCAAGACCAGCCTGGCGCGCGTGCTGGCGCGTTATGCCGAGGCCGAGTTCCTGTCGATCTCGGCGGTGCTCGGTGGGCTGGCCGAGGTGCGTGCGGCACTGGCGCAGGCGGCACAGCACTTTGCCGCCGGCAAGCGCACGGTGTTGTTCGTCGATGAGGTGCACCGCTTCAACAAGGCGCAGCAGGACGCGTTCCTGCCGCACATCGAGCGCGGCACCATCGTCTTCGTCGGCGCCACCACCGAGAACCCGTCGTTCGAGCTGAACTCGGCGCTGCTGTCGCGCTGTCGCGTGCACGTGCTTGATGCGGTCTCGGTCGCGGCGATCGTGCAGGCATTGCAGCATGCGCTCGTCGATCGTGAGCACGGCCTCGGCGCACTCGGCCTGCAGATCAGTGACGACGCGCTGAGCGAGATCGCACGCGCTGCCGATGGGGATGTGCGCCGCGGCCTGACTCTGCTCGAGATCGCCGCCGAACTGGCCGAAGGCGGTCGCATCGAAACCAGTGTGCTCGACCAGGTGCTGGCCGATCGCGTGCGCCGCTTCGACAAGGGCGGCGAGGCCTTCTACGACCAGATTTCGGCCCTGCACAAGTCGGTGCGCAACTCGAATCCGGATGCGGCGTTGTACTGGATCGCGCGCATGTTCGATGGTGGTTGTGACCCGGCCTACCTGGCGCGACGCCTGGTGCGCATGGCGGTGGAAGACATCGGTCTTGCCGATCCTTCCGCGCTCGAACGCACGATTGCGGCCTGGGAAGCCTACGAGCGCCAGGGCAGCCCCGAGGGCGATCTGGCGCTGGCGATGATGGCCGTGTATCTGGCGATGGCGCCGAAGAGCAATGCCGCGTATGCCGCCTATGGTGCAGCGCGCAAGCTGGTCGCCGAAAGCGGTTCCTTGCCGGTGCCGCTGGCCTTGCGCAACGCGCCGACGAAATTGATGAAGGAACTCGGCTACGGCGCGAAGTACCAATACGACCCCGATCTCGAGGGCGGCATCGCCTATGACCAGCGGTGTTTTCCGGATGAACTCGGCGAACGCCAGCTGTATCGGCCGACCAGCAACGGCATCGAAGCCCGCATCCGCGAGAAGCTGGATCAGATCCGCGCCGAGCGCGCGAAGGCGGTGGCTCGATGAGTTGGGCGAACTTGCTTGCGGTCGCGGGTGGCGGCGCGCTCGGTGCGAGCACGCGCTATGGCGTGAACCTGCTGTTCGTGCGCCACGGCTGGTATGGGCTGCCGGCGGCAACGTTCGTGGTCAATGTGGTCGGCTGCCTGCTGGCCGGACTGCTGCTGGTCTGGCTCGACACGCGCCTGCAGGATGCGTTGTGGTGGCGCAATCTGCTGATGGTCGGATTCCTCGGCGGCCTGACCACGTTCTCCGCACTCGGCGTCGAGGGTTTCCAGTTGCTGCGCGCGAACCGCGTCGATCTGTTCGCGCTGACCATGCTCGCGCATGTCGCGGTCGGCGTGCTGGCGGTGGCTGCGGGGTGGAGGTTCGGTCAGTTGTGGTTGTCACGCTGACTTCACGCGGCGCGCGCGTAGCTTGCAATCGGCGCAACGGCGTCGCATGGGGAGAAGGACGATGAAGATGCTGGTGGCCGCCGTGCTCGGCGGCATCGTGGTGTGGATGTGGGGCGCGGTATTCCACATGTTGACGCCGTTCGGGGTTGTGGACTTCAAGAATGCCGTGCCCGGCGAACAGGCGGTGATGTCCGCGATGAAGACCGAGTTCACGCAGGGAGATGGCATCTACCTCCTGCCGAGCATGGACCTCGGCGAGCACGGCGACGAGGCAGCGACGCAGGCCTGGGCCGACAAGGCCAAGGTCGGGCCCTACGCGTGGGTGGTGTACAAGGGCAACGGCCTTTCGGGTGATCCGGCCGCGATGGGGCCGCAGATCCTGCACCAGTTGCTGACCTCGACGATCGCGGCGTTCCTGCTCGCGGTGGTGCTCGGTGCGACGCCCGGTTCCTATGCGAAACGGGTCGGCATCGCGGTGCTGATCGGTCTGTTCGCGTGGCTGTCGATCTCGTTGCCGCAGTTCACCTGGTACCACTTCCCGCGCAATTTCGCGTTCGTCGGCGCGCTCGAACACGGGGTGGGCGGGCTGTTGGCGGGCCTGATCATCGCCAAGCTGGTGAAGCCGAAGCCCGCCTGAACTTCGACATTGAGCAGGACCGTGGCCGCGGGCGATAATCCGCGGCCATTTTGCTGGGTGTCGCCATGCTCGATCCGGTCCTGTTCCGCAACAAACTCGCCGAAACCGCGGAGCTGCTGCGCGCCAAGCGCGGCTTCGTGATCGATGTCGCCGCGTTCGAGGCGGTCGAGGCCGAACGCAAGCGCATCCAGACGCGCACCCAGGAATTGCAGAACCTGCGCAACACGCGCTCGAAGGCGATCGGCATCGCCAAGGGCAAGGGCGAGGACACGGCGGCGCTGATGGCCGAGGTCGCCAGCATCGGCGACGAGCTGAAGGCGAGCGAGCAGCGCCAGGCCGAGCTGCTGGCCGAGATCGAGACGCTGGCGCTGAACGTGCCGAACCTGCCGCACGAGTCGGTGCCGGTGGGCAGCGACGAACACCGTAATGCCGAGCAGCATCGCTGGGGCACGCCGAAGTCGTTCGCGTTCGCGGTCAAGGACCATGTCGATCTCGGCGCGCGCAAGGGCTGGCTCGATGCCGAGACTGCCGCAAAGCTCTCGGGCGCCCGATTCACCGTGCTGCGCGGCGAACTGGCGCGTCTGCATCGTGCGCTCGCGCAGTTCATGCTCGATCTGCACACGCAGGAGCATGGCTATCTGGAGACCAATGTGCCGCTGATGGTGAACGCCGCCAGCATGCGCGGCACCGGCCAGTTGCCGAAGTTCGAGGAAGACCTGTTTGCGACCGCGGGCGATGATCGTCGCTACCTGATCCCGACCTCGGAAGTGCCGCTGACCAATATCGTGCGCGACGAGATTGTCGCCGCGGAAACGCTGCCGCTGCGCATGACCGCGCATTCGATGTGCTTCCGCGCCGAGGCCGGTTCGGCCGGTCGCGACACCCGCGGCATGATCCGCCAGCACCAGTTCGAAAAGGTCGAGCTGGTCTCGATCACCACGCCGGCGCAGAGTTACGACGAACACGAGCGCATGACGCGCTGCGCCGAAGTCGTGCTCGAGAAGCTCGGCTTGCCGTACCGGCGCATGCTGCTGTGCACCGGCGACATGGGCTTCGGCGCCAGCAAGACCTACGACCTCGAAGTCTGGCTGCCCTCGGAAAACAAGTACCGCGAGATCAGCTCCTGCTCGAACTGCGAGTCTTTCCAGGCGCGGCGGATGCAGGCCCGTTTCCGCAACCCGGAAACCGGCAAGCCCGAACTCGTGCACACGCTGAACGGCTCCGGCGTCGCCGTCGGCCGCGCGATGATCGCCGTGATCGAGAACTATCAGAACGAAGACGGCTCGATCACCGTTCCCGAAGTGCTGCGCAAATACATGGGCGGGGCCGAACGCATCGCCTGATCGGCTAGACTCGCAACCCACTCGCAAGCCGGCGACATCAGGATCGCCGGAAGATCTACGGAGAGATGGCCGAGCGGTTTAAGGCACCGGTCTTGAAAACCGGCGTGGCAGCGATGTCACCGTGGGTTCGAATCCCACTCTCTCCGCCACCTTGAACACGAGCCGCCCTCGCACGCGCACTGCGCCAGAAAATGCCCGGCCGCTTCCGCGAGCGGGCCGGGTGTTGGTGGCGGATGGATGACGGTTCAATTCCGCCTCTCTCGATTGAATTGCAAGCAAGCGGGCTGGAGGGATTGCCTCCACTTCCGTGGTGACTCGCGTGGTGACTTCGGGGGTGACCGGCCTCGGAATCACCGCCCTGAACTCGTTCCCCTCCTCATCGTCGAGTAGCCGTGTCTCCGGCCAATCTTCCAGGACGCGCGGGATGCCGGTGCCGATGCCGCGGTACGGCAGGATTTTCACGGCGTGATCGGTCAGGGTCGGGTTGCGCCGGTTCGATTTGCCCTTCCGGATCTGCGCCGTGCTGAGGTTGTCGGGCAGGTGGCCGGGGCTGATGATTTCGATGCGGTCGGCGAGAATCAGCAACCGAATCGACGCGCTGGTGGCCCACTTGCGGAACTGCACCGCACGCTCGGAATTGACCTTGTAGCCCACGGCGATGATGGCCGGCAGCTTGTAGTGTTGGGTCTCGTAGCTCTTGCCGTCAGCGGCAGTTATTCGAAATTTTCGAATAACTGAATCTTCCTGCAACTCGCTGTCGCCAAACACCTTTTTCAGATGGTAGTTGATGGTGTTGGTTTCTACGTCATAGAGCAGCCCCATCATCTTCTGGGTCAGCCAGATGCTCTCGTCGGCGTACACCGCCTCCACGCCACCTTGGCCACTGGCGGCGACGAAGGTGAGGTACTCGGCCGCCGAGGAGCGAACGAGCGACATCTCGGTATTCTTCGCGGACTGAGGTGGCTTGCGTTGGCTCATGCGTTCAACCTACTTCCGTCGAGAGATCATTCCAACCCGCTTGGCGACGGTGAGCCCAACACCACGAGCGATTCTCCGCTGCACGGACGTCTGCGATCTGGTCGATGTGACGGCGAAAGCGGGAGTATCCGGCGCCGAAAAGAAAAAGCCCAGCCGCTTGCGCGACCGGGCTTGGGTGTTGGTGGAGATGGCGGGAATCGAACCCGCGTCCGAAAGCGATCCATCCCAGGCACTACATGCTTAGCCCTTCTTTGGTCTCGTCACCGGCATGCCGAAGGGCGCGCTTATCCGGGGACCAGCTCGTTGATTTTGGTCGCTGCAACCCGAGCACAGGCAGCGCTTATCCCGCGAGCATGACTCAACTTTTGAGAGCACGGGCACTCTCGCAGTCGAGGCTTAGGCCTTAAGCGGCCAGAGCGTAGTTGTCGTCGTTGGCAACTAAGAGTTTGCAGCTGGATTAACGAGGAAAGCCACCCCCTCGGCATGCACCCGGCAACTTCACGACTCCCGTCGAAGCCGATCATCCCCGTGTGTTACGACGGGGCCAGTATGGGTGCGCGGGAGGCGGGATTCAAGGCGAGGTTTGTGGCTTTCGTTCAGCTGGACGCGAACGCCCTTCGACAGGCTCAGGGCGAACGGAACTGGTCGCGAACGCCCTTCGACTAGCTCAGGGCGAACGGAACTGGTCGCGAACGCCCTTAGACTAGCTCAGGGCGAACGGAACTGGTCGCGAACGCCCTTCGACAGGCTCAGTCGTGCTCCTTCTTGCCGAGCGCGAGCCCAAGTTCGATCTTGGCGAGATTGTGCTTCCAATAGAGCGCGGTCGGCACCAGCGTGTAGCCCTTGCGCTCGACCTGGCCGGTGAGGCGGTCGATCTGGTCGCGCTTGAGCAGCAGCTTGCGCGTTCGCCGTTCCTCGGGCACGACGTGGGTCGAGGCCGCGCCGAGCGGGATGATCTGGGCGCCGAACAGGAACATTTCGCCGTTGCGGATGATTGCGTAGGCGTCGGTGATGTTGGCGCGGCCAGCGCGCAGCGATTTCACTTCCCAGCCCTGCAGCATGAGTCCGGCTTCGATGCGTTCGTCGAACTTGTACTCGAACTTCGCACGCTTGTTCAGCGCGATGGTGCCGGCGTGGCTGTCGTCCTTGTCTTTCTTGTTCTTGCTCATGGCGGCGAGTGTAGCGGCGGGCGTGCGCCGGTTAGAATGCGCGCCCTTGGCAGAGTGGATGGCCCGTGAGCCGGATTGATCGCAGCAGCCTGATCGCGCGGCCGAGCGTCGTGGTGTTCGATCTGGTCAATGAAGTGGCAGCGTATCCGGGCGCATTCAACTGGTGTCGCGCGGCGAATGTGCTGGAGCGCGATGAGGCATCGATGCTGGCTCGGCTGGACCTCACCTACGCCGGCTTCCAGTCCTCGTTCACCACGCGCAACCGCTTCGAGCGTCCGCGCCGCATCGACCTGGAACTGGTCGAGGGACCGTTCAGTTCGCTGCGCGGCGCATGGACCTTCACCGCGCTTGGCGAACACGGCTGCCGCGTCAACCTGCATCTGGATTTCGAGATGGCCGGACGCTTCGTGGGCTCGGCCCTCGCGCTCGGTTTTCAGGGGCTCGCCGATCGCATGGTCGATGACTTCGCACGCGTGGCGCGCAGCCTGCCGGAGGCGGCCGATGCGCGTTGAGGTCGTGTGCGCGCTGGCGGAGATCCAGCATTGCGTCGGACTCGATCTGCCGCCGGGGGCGACGGTGGCCGATGCGATCGCGGCCGCGGGATTCGACGCGAACGCCGCGCTCGTTGTGCAGGTCGGCATCTGGAATCGGCCAGTCACGCTGGCGACCTTGCTGCGCGAGGCGGATCGCGTCGAACTGTACCGGCCGCTGCGCGCCGATCCCAAGCTGGTGCGACGCAAGCGCGCCGAACGCAATCCGGTCGGGGTACAGCCGAAGCGGCGCGTCAGCCGTTCTTGACCTTGCGGTTGTCGTCGGGGCTGTGGCGCTGCAGGTCGCGGCTCTCCTCCAGCAGTTCGTCGCCCGACTTCGGCAGCCAGTCGCCCTCGATCTTGCTGAGCGTGCCGCTCTCGAAGTGCAGCGTCAGCGTCTTGATTTCGGGTTGCTTGCGACGGTGGCTGTTGCTGGTCACGTATTCCCAACGGTCCTGGTTGAACGGCGAGGCGACCTGCGGCGTGCCCATCACCAGTTCCACCTGGCGCATGGTCATGCCCGGCTTCAGCTGGTCGACCATTTTCTGGTCCACCAGATTGCCCTGGCGCATGTCCATCTTGTAGATCAGGGCGCAGCCATTGAGCAGGGCCAGAACGAGCAACAGGGCGATTCGGAGCATCGTGGGTCACAGGGAAAACGAAGCGGCGATGATACACTGCGCGCCTGAATCACAACCGTTCCGGAACTCCGTCGCATGGAAACGCAGGATCTGCGCAAGGCCGGCCTGAAGGTCACGCTGCCGCGCGTGCGCATCCTCGAAATCCTCGAGGAGAAGCACGGCACGCACATGACCGCGGAAGACGTCTACAAGGAACTGCTCAAGCACAACGATGACATCGGCCTCGCCACCGTGTACCGCGTGCTGACGCAGTTCGAGGCCGCCGGCATCGTTTCCAAGCACAACTTCGAAAGCGGCCAGGCGGTGTTCGAGCTCGACCGCGGCGAGCACCACGACCACATGGTCTGCATCGAGACCGGCAAGGTCATCGAGTTCGTGGACAGCGAGATCGAGCAGCGCCAGCAGGAAATCGCCGCGCGCCATGGTTACGACCTGGAGGAGCACAGCCTGGTGCTCTACGTCCGCCCGAAGCGGAAGAAATGAACCGTCGGGACGCGGCTTCGGGCCGCGCCCGGTCCGACGAGGAAACGAGATGAAGAAAGTTCTGTTCGGCGCCGGCGCGCTGTTGCTGGTCGCGGGTGTTGGCTACTACCTGATGAAGCCGGGCGCGCCGGGTGCAGGGCACTCCGCGCTCTCGGTCGCGGGCGGTCCGCTCGACTATGTGCCGGCCGACAGCGCGTTCGTGCTGGCCAACGTCGAGCCGATGCCGAAGGCGGTGACCGAGGCCTGGATGAAGCAGTTCGCCTCGGTCGGCGGCATCTACGCGATGCAGGCCAGGATGCTGGAGAAGGAGCTGGCCGAGGAAGGCGCCGACGGCAAGGGGTTGAACTGGGTGCGTGCGCTCGCCGCCGAGCTCAAGGACCGCACCGCCGAGCAGCTGATGGCGGAACTCGGCATCGACCTGCAGATGCGCTACGCGGTCTACGCGGTCGGCGCGCACCCGGTGGTGCGCTTCGAGCTCGCCGATCCGGACAAGACTCGCGCCTTCGTGGCCCGGATCGAGCAGAAGGCCGGCGAGAAGATGCCGGGGGCGAAGATCGATTCGCTCGAGTACTGGAACTTCGTGGCTGCGGGCGAGGAGGGCGGGCGCATGGTCGCCGCGATCGATGGTTCGCAGCTGGTGTTCGGCCTGCTCGGCGAGGGCGGCGACGATGCCGCGCTGCGCGACGTGCTCGGCTTGAATCGACCCAAGCAGTCGATCGCCGCGGCCGGCACGCTGGTGCAGCTGAACCAGGAATTCGGCTACACCCCGTACAGCAGCGGCTATGTCGATACGCGCAGGCTGATCGCGCTGGTCGACGATGCCAAGCCCGCGCCCGACGCGCCGCAGGCCGCAGAGCTGAAGGCTACCTGCGAGAAGGACTACGACGCGATCGCCAAGGCGGTGCCGCGCTTCGTGTTCGGCTACAGCAAGTTCGAGGCGAAGTCGATGCAGGCGAACATGCTGCTTGAGCTGCGCCCGGACATCGCCAAGGACCTGCAGCCGCTGCCAGCGCCGATGCCCGGGCTGGGTGCGACCGCGGGCAGTGCGCTCAACTTCGGCTTCTCGATGAATCTGGAGGCGCTGGCGAATTTCGTCAACAAGCAGGCCGACGCGGTGATCGCCGCACCCTATGCCTGCCCGGCGTTGGTCGACCTGAACGATGGCGCGAAGAAGGCCAAGGAACAGTTCAGCAACCCGATGCTGTATGCGACTGCGGCGGCATTCAATGCGGTGCATGTGATCGCAACCCGCTTCAAGATGCCGCAGGTCGGCGTCGAGGCGGCGCCGAGCGAGCCGGAGTTCGCCGGCAAGCTGCTGATCGGTTCGCGCAGTCCCACCGGGCTGATCGGCATGCTTGGCGGATTCGCGCCGCAGATCGCCGCGCTGCAGCTGCAGCCGAACGGCGAACTGAAGGAACTCCCGGCCGACCCGTCGATGCCGGTGAAGGGACCGATGCATGCGGTGATGACCGATTCCGCGATCGGCGTCAGCGTCGGCGAAGGCGAGTCGGCCACGCTCAAGGACGCGCTCGCAGTCGATGCCGGCGGCAAGACCATCCTGGCGTTCGGCTACGGCGGCGCGTTCTTCGAGACGATCTTCGCGGCGGCCGCGGCGGACGTCGCCAAGTCGGACGATGCGGACGCTGCCGAGTTGCGCAAGTCGATGGAGGCGATGCAGAAGATCTACGCCGAGTCGATCGATCGTATCGACATGCAGGTGCGTACCGGCGACCGCGGCATCGAGTTCGTGCAGGATGTGCGGTTGAAGTAACGCCCGCAGAGCGACGCCCTCCCAGCCTCCCCCTGGCTTCGCCAAGGGGAGGAGACAAGCAATCGTCGAGCGGCGTGATCTTGCGCCCTCCCTTGCGCGCGCAGCGCGGAGAGGAGGGTCGGGGAGGGGGTTCCTTACCGCGCCGCCGCGATCAGTTCCTTCGCGGCCGAGCGCGTGGCGCTGGTGATCTCGACGCCGCCGAGCATGCGCGCGATTTCGTCGACGCGGGCCTTGCCTTCGATCGGGTCGAAGCGCGTGTGCGTCTGGCCGCCGGCGATCGACTTGCGCACGGCGATGTGCTGGTGGCCCTGCGCCGCAACCTGGGCCAGATGCGTCACGCACAGCACCTGGCGGCTGCCGCCGAGTTCGCGCAGCTTGCGCCCGACCACTTCGGCGGTGGCGCCGCCGATGCCGGCATCGACCTCGTCGAAGACCATCACCGGAACCTCGTCGGAACCGATTGCCGCGACCTCGATCGCGAGGCTGATGCGCGCCAGCTCGCCGCCGGATGCGATCTTGCGCAGCGGCCGTCCGGGCTGACCGGGGTTGGGCGCGACCACGAACTCGATCTCGTCCCGCCCAGCGGCCGGGAACTCGGCGTCGCTGCGCGCTTCCATGCGGATCTCGAAAGCGCCGGCGATGGCCAGTTCGCGCAGCAGTCCGGTGACGCGCGTGGCCAGCGTGGTCGCGGCGAAACGGCGCGACTCCGACAGCGCCTTGGCTGCGCGCGTGTAGTCGGCGGTGGCGCTCTCGCGTTCGCGCCGCAGTGCGTCGATCCGATTCCCGGCGTGTTGCAGGCGGTCGATCTCGGCGGCCAGCTCGTCGAGCCGGATCGCGAGTTCGTGCGCCGGCACGCGGTGCTTGCGCGCCAGTTCATGCAGGCGCGCGAGTTGCGCGTCGAGTTCGCCGTAGCGTTCCGGGTCGAGGTCCTGGGCCGAGCGGTAGCGCTCCAGTTCGTTGATCGCCTCGACCAGCTGGATGCCGGCCGATTCCAGCAATTCGGCTACCGGCGCCAGCGTCGCGTCGACCTGGGCCAGCTTGCGCGCGTCGCTGGCGCTGCGCGCGAGCAGCGAGGTCGCCGAGTGATCGTCGTCGCTGTCGAGCGCGTCGATCAGCTGCTGGCTTCCGGCGAGCAGGGTGGCGGCGTGCGCGAGGCGGCGGTGGTCGTCGACCAGGCGCGCATAGGATTCCCCGCTCAGCGCGAACTTGTGCAGTTCCTGGTGCTGGAAGCGCAGGTAGTCGAGGCGGTCCGGGTCGCCCTGTTCGGCGCCGGACAGCTCCGCGATCTGGCGGTCGATCGCGGCGATCTGCTGTGCGCTGCGCGCCACATCCTGCAGGCGCTCGTCGTGCTGCGCGAACGCGTCGAGCACCGCGAGCTGGTGGCGCCGCGACAGCAGCGCCTGGTGTTCGTGCTGGCCGTGGATCTCGACCAGGAAGGTCGCCGCGGTGCGCAGGATCGCCAGCGATACCGGGCGGTCGTTGATCCACGCGCGCGAACTGCCGTCGCCGCGGATCACCCGCCGCAGCCGCATCTGCTCCTCGTCGTCGAGCTCCTGCTCGCGCAGCCAGGCGCGCGCCGCCGGCAGTGCGCGCAGGTCGAACTCGGCCGAGATCTCGGCGCGTTCGGCGCCGTGGCGGACCACGCCGGCATCGCCGCGCGCGCCGGCCAGCAGCATCAGCGCATCCACCAGCAGCGACTTGCCGGCGCCGGTTTCCCCGGTGAGCACGCTCATGCCGGCCGCGAAGTGGACGTCGGCGGCATCGATGATCGCGAAATCCTTGACGAACAGTGTGCGCAACATGGCGCAGAGGCTAGCAAAGGCCGGGCCATCGCGTCACCGCTCGCGTTGACCGCGCGCGACCGCCATTGATAGCGTCGCCGCGACCCCCATTTGATCCACGCCATGCGCCGCCGTCTCGCCGACCATCTCGATGCCCGTGCCCGCCACCTGTTGCGCACGCTGATCGCGCAATACATCCGCGACGGCGAGCCGGTGGGTTCGCGCACGCTTGCGCGCCAGAGCGGGCTCGACCTGAGTCCGGCGACGATCCGCAACGTGCTCTCGGACCTGGAGGAGATCGGACTGATCGCGGCACCGCATACCTCGGCGGGTCGCATTCCGACCGCGCAGGGCTATCGCCTGTTCGTCGATTCGCTGCTGCAGCTGCAGGCGCCGCGACCGGACGAGATGGACGCCCTGCAGCGCGAGATCCCGCCCGGCACCAGTACCCAGGACATGCTCGGACGGGTGTCTGGCGTGCTCAGCGAGCTGACCCACTTCGTCGGGCTGGTCACGGTGCCAAAGCGCGACCAGTTCGCCTTCCGCCAGATCGACTTCGTCCAGCTCGGTCCGAGCCGGGTGCTGGTGATCCTGGTGTTCACCGACAACGAAGTGCAGAACCGCGTGCTCGACCTGCCGCGCGCCTATGCTCCGGGCGAACTGGAACAGGTCGCGAACTATCTGAACCAGAACTTCTCCGGGCTGGCACTGGACGAGATCCGTCGGCGCATCGTCTCCGAGATGGAAGCCGCGCGCGATTCGATCGACCGCGTGCTGCGCTCGGCGATCGACCTGGCCAACGCCTCGTTCCGCGTCGATACCCGCGACGATGTGGTGCTGGCCGGGCAGACCAACCTGATGGGCTTGTCGGAGCTTGCCAGCGTCGATCGCCTGCGCGAGCTGTTCGAGGCGTTCCAGCGCAAGCGCGAACTGGCGCGCCTGCTCGAAGGTTGCGCCCAGGCCGAGGGCGTGCGCCTGTTCATCGGCGAGGAATCCGGCTACGCGCCGCTCGGGCCATGCAGCCTGGTCACCGCGCCCTACGGCGCCGAGGGCAAGGTGCTCGGCGTGATCGGCGTGATCGGTCCGACGCGGATGGACTACGACCGCGTGATCCCGGTGGTGCAGACCACCGCGCGCATCCTGTCCGGCACCTTGAAGAACGCCGGGCTGGCCCCATAAGCCGGCCGGGGCAATTCGGCCACGACGGCCGCAGCACGGAGATTCCCATGAACCAGGACACGACGCCGGCGGCTGCCGGCGACGATTTCGGCGCGCTGCCGGCCGAGGAACTGGAGGCGCGTCTGCGCGACCTCGAGAACCAGCTCGGGGCGGCGAAGGACGAGCAGGTGCGCCTGCTCGCCGAGATGGACAACCAGCGCAAGCGCGCCGCGCGCGATGTCGACGCAGCGCGCAAGTTCGGCGTCGAGAAACTGCTCAACGACCTGATGCCGGTTTGCGACGGGCTGGAGATGGGCTTGAGCCAGGGCGGACAGGACGCGGCAAAGCTGCGCGAAGGCATGGACCTGACGCTCAGGCTGCTGCTCAAGGCCACCGAGGGCCACGGCCTGAAGCGGCTGAGCCCGGCGGGCGAGGCGTTCAACCCGGAATGGCACCAGGCAATGGCGATGGTGCCGAGCGCGGACAAGGCTGCGGGCACGGTGATCGACGTGTACCAGACCGGGTATCGCCTGCACGAACGCCTGATCCGCCCGGCGATGGTGACCGTCGCCACCGACCCGTTGCCGCCTGAAGATGCCTGACCCAGGCCCTTGAACCTCGCATCCACAGCCACATAACAGCGCCATCCGCCGCAAGGCATACCGCATTTTCCGGAGACCTCCCATGGGCAAGATCATCGGCATCGACCTCGGTACCACCAACAGCTGCGTCGCGATCATGGACGGCGGTTCGGTCCGCGTGATCGAAAATGCCGAAGGCGACCGCACCACGCCTTCGATCGTCGCGTTCGCGAAGGACGGCGAGGTCATCGTCGGCGCCGCCGCCAAGCGCCAGGGCGTGACCAATCCGAAGAACACCTTCTACGCGGTGAAGCGCCTGATCGGCCGCAAGTTCACCGATGGCGAAGTGAAGAAGGACCTCGACCTGGTGCCCTACGGCATCGTCCAGCACGACAACGGCGACGCCTGGGTGCAGACCTCCGACGGCCGCCGCATGGCGCCGCCGGAGATCTCGGCCAAGGTGCTGATGAAGATGAAGAAGACGGCCGAAGACTTCCTCGGCGAAACGGTCACCGAAGCGGTGATCACGGTGCCGGCCTACTTCAACGACAGCCAGCGCCAGGCGACCAAGGACGCCGGCCGCATCGCCGGTCTGGAAGTGAAGCGCATCATCAACGAGCCGACTGCGGCGGCGCTGGCCTATGGCCTCGACAAGTCCGGTGGCCGCGACCGCAAGGTCGCCGTGTATGACCTTGGCGGCGGCACCTTCGACGTGTCGATCATCGAGATCGCCGAAGTCGATGGCGAGAAGCAGTTCGAGGTGCTCGCGACCAACGGCGACACCTTCCTCGGTGGCGAGGACTTCGACAAGCGCGTGATCGACTTCCTGGTCGAGGAATTCAAGAAGGAGCAGGGCATCGACCTGCGCAACGATCCGCTTGCGCTGCAGCGCCTGAAGGACGCCGCCGAGCGCGCCAAGATCGAACTCAGCACGCTGCAGCAGACCGATGTCAGCCTGCCCTACATCACCGCCGACGCCTCCGGTCCGAAGCACCTGACGGTGAAGCTGACCCGCGCCAAGCTCGAGTCGCTGGTCGATGACCTGGTCAAGAAGACGATCGAGCCCTGCCGCACGGCGATGGCCGATGCCAAGGTCAAGCCCTCCGACATCACCGAGGTGATCCTGGTCGGCGGCATGACGCGCATGCCCAAGGTGCAGGCGGCGGTGACCGAGTTCTTCGGCAAGGAACCGCGCAAGGACGTGAACCCGGACGAAGCGGTGGCGATCGGTGCCGCGATCCAGGGCGGCGTGCTCTCGGGTGCGGTCAAGGACGTGCTGCTGCTCGACGTGACCCCGCTCAGCCTCGGCATCGAGACCATGGGCGGCGTGTTCACCAAGCTGATCGAGAAGAACACCACGGTGCCGACCAAGGCCAGCCAGATCTTCTCGACCGCCGAAGACAACCAGACCGCGGTCACCGTGCACGTGCTGCAGGGCGAGCGCAAGGAAGCCCGCTACAACAAGTCGCTTGCGAAGTTCGATCTTGCAGGTATCGATGCAGCCCCGCGAGGCATGCCGCAGGTCGAAGTGACCTTCGACATCGACGCCAACGGCATCCTGCACGTCTCGGCCAAGGACAAGAAGACCGGCAAGGAACAGAAGATCGAGATCAAGGCTGGCTCGGGTCTGTCGGAAGCCGAGATCGAACAGATGGTGCGCGATGCCGAGGCGCATCGCGAGGACGACAAGCGCTTCGCCGAACTGGTCGAAACCCGCAACAAGGCCGACCAGCTGGTGCACAGCGTGCGCTCGTCGCTGAAGGAGCACGGCGCCAAGGTGCCGGGTGACCAGATCGGCCGCATCGAGGAAGCAACCAAGGACCTGGAGTCGGTGATGAAGGGCGACGACAAGGCCAAGATCGAAGCCAAGATCGCAGCGCTCGAAGCCGCTGCGCAATCGCTCGCCGCCGCCGCCCAGTCCGGAGCCCAGCAAGCCGGCCCGGGACCGGACGCCGCGGCCGGAACCCAGGGCGCGCGCAAGGACGACGTCGTCGACGCCGAGTTCACCGAGGTCAAGGACGACAAGTAAGGCATCCGAAGTGATGTGAGCCTGCAGCCCGGATTGTGCGAACAGTCCGGGCTTGCTTTTCCCGCCCTGGCGAATCCGCAGAAGAAACCAGCCGCATGAGCAAACGCGATTACTACGAAGTGCTGGGGGTCGAGAAGTCGGCGTCGGAAGACGATCTGAAGAAGGCCTATCGCCGGCTGGCGATGAAGCACCATCCGGATCGCAATGACGGCGACAAGGAGGCCGAGGTCAAGTTCAAGGAGGCGAAGGAGGCCTGGGAGGTGCTGTCGGACCCGGCCAAGCGTCGCGCCTATGACCAGCACGGCCATGCCGCGTTCGAGCAGGGCATGGGCGGTGGCGGCGGCTATGCCGACGTCGGCGACATCTTCGGCGACATCTTCTCCGACCTGTTCGGCGGTGGTCGGCGCGGTGGTGCGGCGCGGCGCGGCGCGGACATGCGCATCGTGGTCGAACTCGATCTGGAGGAGGCGGTGTTCGGCGTCGCCAAGCAGATCGACGTGCCGGCGGTGGCCAACTGCGACGACTGCGACGGCACCGGTTCGCAGGACCGCAAGACCAGCACCTGCTCGATGTGCCGCGGTCGTGGCCGCGTCGTCGCGCAGCGCGGCATCTTCCATGTCGAGCAGGCGTGCCCGACCTGCAACGGCAGCGGCAAGCAGATCGAGAAGGCATGCAAGAGCTGTCGCGGCCATGGCCGCGTGCAGAAGGAGAAGACGCTGTCGGTGAAGATCCCCGCCGGCGTCGACACCGGCGATCGCGTGCGCCTGGCCGGCGAGGGCCACGCCGGACCGCCGGGCACGCCGAACGGGGACCTGTTCGTCGAGATGATGGTGCGCGAGCACAAGATCTTCTCGCGCGAAGGCAACGATCTCTATTGCGAAGTGCCGATCCGCTTCTCGCTGGCCGCACTCGGTGGCGACGTGGTGATCCCGACGCTGGACGGCGATGCCCGCATCAAGGTGCCCGCCGAGACCCAGACCGGCAAGCTGTTCCGTCTGCGCGGCAAGGGCGTGAAGTCGGTGCGCGGACACGAGCAGGGCGACCTGATGTGTCGCGTCGTGGTCGAGACGCCGGTGCGCCTGAGCAAGCGCCAGCGCGAGCTGCTGGAGGAGTTCGAGGCCACCTTCGATGACGGCAAGGACCACATGCCGCGCCAGACCTCCTGGCTCGATGGCGTCAAGTCGTTCTGGGACAAGATGACCTCCTGAGGTTGCTGCTGACCTCACCCGTTTGCGCCTCGTGACCAGTCGCGAGCGGGGAGGTGGCAGGCGCCATCGCCGCTGCTAGGCTGCGCTCCCGTTTTCCGGAGCCCGACATGTCCGCCAGCCGTCTTGCGTTCGCGATCGCCCTCACGCTGGGCCTGCCCCTGTTCTCGGCGTGCAGCCCTGCGCCTGCGCCGGTGGCGCAAGCGCCGAAGCCGGCGGCGGTGAACCACGACCAGCACTTCGACGCGCTCGGCCGTTCGGCATTGAGCAGCTGGTTCCGGCTCAACCCGGTGATGGCGACCCAGGTCGGCAGCCACATCGCCGATGCGGAACTCGACGACCTCAGCGCCAAGGGTCGCGCCGCGGCGCTTGCCTTCGCGCGCGACACGCTGGCGCAGCTGGAGTCGATCGACGTCGCGGCGCTGTCGCGCGAGAACCAGATCGACTACGCCATGCTGCGCAACGAGCTGCAGAGCCAGATCTGGACCAACGAAACGCTGCAGGCCTGGGCCTGGGACCCGCAGGTGTACAGCCAGCTCGCCGGCAGCGCCATCTACACGCTGATGGCGCGCGAGTTCGCGCCGTTGCCCGAGCGCCTGAAGTCGGCGACGCTGCGCATGGAGAAGCTGCCGCTGCTGTTTGCGCAGATGCGCGAGAACCTCGATCCGGCGCGGGTGCCGTCGATCCATGCCGAGACCGTGGCCAAGCAGCACGCCGGCATCCTCGGCCTGGTCGAGCAGTTCATCACCCCGAACCTCGGCCAGCTCGGCGACGAGGACCGCGAACGCGCCGAGAACGCGATCGGCAACCTCAAGATCGCCGTCGCCGAGCAGCAGAAGTGGCTGGACGAAACCCTGGTGCCGAATGCCAAGGGCGACTTCCGCATCGGCGCCGCGCGTTATGACCAGAAGCTCGCGTTCGCGCTGAATTCGCCGCTCGGCCGCGCCGAGATCCGCAGTCGCGCCGAAGCCGAACTTAGCCGCGTGCGCAGCGAGATGTACGACATCGCGCGTGCCGTGCTGGCGGAGCGCAAGGACGCGCCGGAACTGCCCGAGCAGCCGACCCCGGAGCAGCAGCAGGCAGGCATTGCCGCGGCGCTGGAACTGGCCTATGCCGAGCGTCCGGAGCGCGACAAGGTGGTCGAACTGGCGACCGCGAGCACCGAGCGCGCCACCGCCTTCGTGCGCGAGAAGGGGCTGGTCACGCTGCCGGACTCCCCGGTCAAGATCATCCTGATGCCGGAATTCCAGCGCGGCGTGTCGGTCGCCTACTGCGATTCCCCGGGCCCGCTCGACAAGCGCCTCGACACCTTCTACGCGGTCTCGCCGATCCCCGCGGACTGGAGCGACGAGCAGGTCGACTCGTTCCTGCGCGAATACAACTCGCGTTCGATCGAGGAGCTGAGCATCCACGAGGCGATGCCCGGGCATTTCCTGCAGATCGCGCACTCGAACAAGCATCCGTCGACGCTGCGCGCGGTGCTCTCGTCCGGCCCGTTCGTCGAGGGCTGGGCGGTGTTCGCCGAGAAGCTGATGGTCGACGCCGGCTATCTCGACAACGACCCGCTGTTCAAGCTGATCAACCTGAAGTGGTACCTGCGCGTGATCACCAACGCCATCATCGACCAGGCCATCCACGTCGATGGCATGGAACGCGATGCGGCGATGGAGCTGATGACGGTGCAGGGCTTCCAGCAGGAGCGCGAAGCTGCCGGCAAGTGGGTGCGCGCGCAGCTCACCTCGGCGCAGCTGCCGACCTACTTCGTCGGCTTCCAGGAGCACCTGGACCTGGAGAAGGCGGTGCGCGAGCGCGAAGGCGATCGCTTCGACCTGCGCAAGTACAACGACCGCGTGCTCTCGTTCGGGTCGCCGCCGGTGCGCTACGTGCGCCAGATGATGCTGGAGGAGCCGATCCGGTGAAGGGCGTTTCGCGCGATCGGGCGGGACGGCGCGCATGCTGATCTCGGTCGTGTTGCCCTCGCGCCTGGCGCCGATCGACGCCTCGGCGACGGAGGGGCGGTGGTTCGTGGAGCGCGCGCTCGACTGCATCGAGCGGCAGACGGTGCTCGGAGACGGGCACCGGATCGAGGCGGTCATCGGCGTCGACCGCGGCCAAGGTTCGCGTGCCGTGGCGCGCCTCGGCGCGCGGGCGCGCGTGGTGGAGGCCGCGACGGCTGGACAGGCGCAGGCCCTGAACGCCGCGGCGTCGGCGATCCAGGGCGACTTCGTCGCGTTTCTCGAAGACGACGACTGGTGGGACGACGACTACCTCGCGTTTGCGCTGCAGGCATTGCAGCAGGTCGATTTCGTCAGCTCGACGCAACTCGAGCGCACCCCGGATGGCACCATCCTGCGCATCTTCGACTACCCGACGCCGTCGTCCTGGGTGATGCGGCGTGCGGTTTGGGACGCCGTCGGCGGCTTCGATCCGGACTATCGCTGGCATCTCGATTCCGACTGGCTCGGGCGTCTGCGCGAACAAGGCGCGAGGCGGCTGCACTTCGTCGAGGCCACGGCTCCGATCACCCTGAATGAAATCGGCGAGTCGCGCCTGCAACTCGCGTATCTGGTGCGCTTCGCGCGCGACAAGCTGCAGCTGGCCCGGCACACGCGCTTTCTGCCGCTGGTGACGCGTACCGTGCATCCGGGGTCCGGCATGGCCCGTATCCGCACCGACCCGCAGCTGCGCGACGAGAGCCAGCGCGAATACGCGCGGTTGCAGCAGCGCTTCGGCGCACTGCCGTACTGAGCGGCGACCGTCACCGATTCGTCACGTTCGCGGCGTGGGCAGGTGGCGGCGGGCTTCGCTAAACTCGGCCGATGGAAACGCCAGCGCGCAGCAGCAAGTTCATCCTCAAGTCGGCCGCCGACATCGCCAAGATGCGCGAGGCCGGTCGCCTCGCCGCGGACGTGCTCGACGTCGTCGCCGAGCACGTGAAGCCCGGGGTCAGCACCGAGGAACTGGATCGCATCTGCCACGACTACATCGTCAAGGTGCAGAAGGCGGTGCCGGCCAACCTCGGCTACAAGGGCTTTCCGAAGGTGATCTGCACCTCGGTCAACAACGTCATCTGCCACGGCATCCCGAGCGCCTCGAAGGTGCTGCGCGACGGCGACATCGTCAACATCGACGTCACCGTGATCAAGGATGGCTGGCATGGCGACACCAGTCGCATGTACTACGCCGGTGCGCCGTCGGTGCTGGCCAAGCGCCTGGTCGACGTGACGTTCGAGGCGATGTGGCGCGGCATCCGCATGGTGCGACCGGGGGCAACGCTCGGCGACATCGGGCACGCGATCCAGAGCTTCGCGGAATCGAACCGCTTCTCGGTGGTGCGCGAATACTGCGGTCACGGCATCGGGCAGGTCTACCACGAGGACCCGCAGGTACTGCATTACGGCAAGCCCGGCAGCGGGCCGGTGCTGGTCGAGGGCATGACCTTCACCATCGAACCGATGATCAATGCCGGCGGGCCGGCGACGCGGCTGATGCCGGATGGCTGGACCGTGGTCACGCGCGACCGTTCGCTGTCGGCGCAGTGGGAGCACACCATCGCGGTCACCGGAGACGGTTTTGAAGTGCTGACCTTCGGCGCCGCGGACCGGACGGCGGCATGAGCGAAGCGCCGGGCGCCGAAGCCGCCGCGCCCGCGGCCTTTGTCACTTCGCACTGGCGCGAGCGCCTGCGCAAGGAGCAGTTCGGCGACGAGGCCAGCTTTGCGCTCGGTACCCCGGCGGAGCAGCTGATCGCGGCGCGCGCCGCGCGCGTCGACGAAGCGCTGCGTGCCGCCTATGCCGCCGGTTTGGCCGATTGCGGCGGCCTGGTGCTGGCGGCGACCGGTGGCTACGGCCGCGGCGAGCTGTTTCCGCAGTCCGACATCGATTTGCTGTTGATCATCGACGCGGACGATGACGCCCGCCACGCCGCGATCGAGCGCTTCCTCGCCGCGATCTGGAACATCGGCCTCGGCGTCAGCCACATCGCGCGCACCCCCGAACAATGCCTGCGCATCGGCGCCGAAGATCTGTCGTCAGCGACCGCGATGTTCGAGTCGCGCTACCTCGCCGGCGACCAGGCACTGCTGACCTCGACGCTTGCGGCGCTCGACACGCAGGGGGCGTGGCCGTCGCGCGAGTTCTTCGCGGCCAAGCGCGACGAACTGCGCGCGCGCCACGCACGCTTCAACGACACCTCGTTCAACCTGGAGCCGAACCTGAAGGAAGGGCCCGGCGCGATCCGAGATCTCGACACGCTGGGCTGGATCGCACGCCGCTGTTTCGGCGTCACCGCGCTCGCCGCGTTCGCGCCGGCGGGGATCTGCAGCGCCGCCGACCAGGCCGCGCTGCTGGCGGCGCGATCGGTGCTGGCGAAACTGCGCTTCGGGCTGCATCGCGCCGTGCAGCGGCGCGAGGAGCGGCTGTTGTTCGACCACCAGCGCGAGTTGGCGAAGCTGTTCGGGTACGCCGACCAGCACCGCGAAAACCTCGCGGTCGAACAGCTGATGCAGGGCTTCTTCCGTGCCGCGTCGAGCGTGCGCCGCATCACCCAGCGGCTGCTGCTCGACTGGGAGGAACGGCTCGCGCCGGAACCCTCGCCGACGATCTGGTTCGAGGACGACTTCGGCCTGCGCCGCGGACGGCTGGCGCATCGAGATCCGGCGCGCATCGCTGCGCACATGGCCGGGGCGATGCAGGTGTGCCACCGCCTGGCGCTGACCGCGGCCGCAGACGGGCTGGCGCCGGAACTGGCAGCCACCATCCAGCAGGCGGTGCCGGGCTACGCGCCCGAGGCCGAGCGCGACGATTGCGTCGGCGCCTTCCGCGCCATCCTCAAGCAACCGTTGCGCGCCGCCCGCGTGCTGCGGGTGATGTCCGAGCTGGACCTGCTCGGGCGCCTGATCCCGGCGTTCGAGCGCGTCAGCGGGCGCATGCAGTACGACATGTTCCATGCCTACACCGTCGACCAGCACACCTTGCGCGTGCTCGAACACCTGGCACGCTTCGCCGACGCGGCCACCGCCGAGACCCTGCCGCTCGCGGTCGAGGTGCGCGCGCGGCTGCGCAAGCCGGAGCTGCTGCTGCTCGCCGGCCTGTTCCACGACATTGCCAAGGGTCGCGGCGGCGACCACTCCGAGCTCGGCGAGCGCGACGCGCGCGAGTTCGCGCGCTGGCTCGGGCTGTCGCAGGCCGAGGCCGACCTGGTCGCCTGGCTGGTGCGCCATCACCTCGACATGTCGATCACCGCGCAGAAGCAGGACATCGCCGACCCGGCGGTGGTGCATCGCTTCGCCACGCTGGTCGCGGACTGGGAGCGCCTCGACTATCTCTACCTGCTCACCGTCGCCGACATCTCCGGCACCAGCCCCAAGCTCTGGAATGCGTGGAAGGATCGCCTGCTTGCCGACCTGTACAACGCCACGCGCTACGCGCTGCGGCGCGGGCTCGAACATCCGGTGCACAGCCGCGAGCGCGTGGCCGAGATGCTGGAGCAGGCGCGCGAGGTGCTGCAGGCCACCGGCGGCGACGTCGCGGCCGCGGAGTGGGTGTGGGCCGACTACCCGGAAGACAGCGTGCTGCGCTTTTCGCCGGCGCAACTGGCGTGGCAGGCGGAGCAGGTGCTGGCACAGGGCGGAGCGCCCGGCGCGCGCGTCGCGGTGCGCAACGACGACAGCGGCGGCAGCGAGCTGCTGGTGATCTCGCAGGATCGCGACGGCCTGTTCGCGACCATCACCGCGGTGCTCGACCGCATGCAGATCAACGTCCACGACGCGCGCATCGTCACCACCCGCGACTGTCGCGTGCTCGATACCTTCCAGATCCTCGACGCCCAGGGCCAGCCGCTGACCGACGCGGCGCGCGTCGACGATCTGTGCCGGCGCCTGACCGAGGAACTGGGCAAGCCGCAACTGACGCTGACCCCGGCGCGACGTGCCTGGTCGCGCCAGCAGAAGCATTTCCACGTGCCGTTGCGGGTCGAGTTCAGCGAGCGCGACGGCGGCACCCGCACCCAGCTGGCGCTGGTCTGTTCGGACCGGCCGGGGCTGCTCGCGCACGTCGCGCAGGCGTTTCGCGCCTGCGGCGTGCGCGTACACGACGCGCGCATCGCGACCTTCGGCGAGCGCGTCGAGGACTTCTTCGTGCTTTCCGACGAACACGATCGCGCGCTCGACGCAGCCGCGACCCAGGCGCTGGAACGCACCCTGGCCCACGAACTGGCACCGCTGCGATGACCGAAACCCTGCAAGCCACGATCGACGCCGCGTTCGAGCGGCGGCTGGAACTGACGCCGAGCGAGATCGCCACCACGGTGCGGCCGGCGGTGGACGCGGTCATCGCCGCACTCGAAGCCGGCAGCCTGCGTGTCGCCGAGCCGGGTGCAGACGGCTGGGTCGTGCACCAGTGGATCAAGAAGGCGGTACTGCTGTCGTTTCGCATCGAGCACAACCGCGTGATGGACGGCGCGCCGGCACCGTACTTCGACAAGGTTGCGCTGCGCTACGAGGGCTTCGACGAGGCCGCATTCCGCGCCGGCGGCGTGCGCGTGGTGCCGGGGGCGATCGTGCGCCGCGGCGCCTGCATCGCGCGCGACGTGGTGCTGATGCCGAGCTTCGTCAACATCGGCGCCCATGTCGGCGCCGGCACCATGGTCGACACCTGGGCCACGGTCGGGTCCTGCGCGCAGATCGGCGCCAACGTGCACCTGTCCGGCGGCGCCGGCATCGGCGGCGTGCTCGAACCCCTGCAGGCCGGTCCGACCATCATCGAGGACGACTGCTTCATCGGTGCGCGCTCGGAGGTGGTCGAAGGCGTGATCGTCGAACGCGGCTCGGTGATCGGCATGGGTGTGTTTCTTGGCGCCAGCACGCGCATCTACGATCGCGAGAGCGGCGAGGTCCACCTCGGCCGCGTGCCCGCGGGCAGCGTCGTCGTTTCCGGCTCGCTGCCGGCCAGGGACGGCTCGCACAGCCTGTATGCGGCGATCATCGTCAAGAAGGTCGATGCGAAGACGCGCGCCAAGACCAGCCTCAACGAGTTGCTGCGCGGGATCGAGTGATGGATCTGCCGATCCTCTACGGCCTCGACACCTGCGACACCTGCGGCAAGGCGCGGCGCTGGCTGGAGCGCGAAGGCGTGGCCTATCGCTTCATCGACTACCGCGCGCAGCCGATCCCCGGCGAGACGCTGAAGGCGTGGGCGGCCGCGCTCGGCTGGGATGCGCTGATCAACCGCAGCAGCACCACCTGGCGCAACCTGCTGCCAAACCGCAAGGACCCGCGCAGCGACGCCGAGTACATCCTGCTGTTGCGCGATCATCCGGCATTGCTGCGGCGGCCGTTCGCGGTGATCGGCGACGAGTTCCTGGTCGGCTTCAGCGGTGGCCACTACGAGAAGCGTTTCCGGCCTGCGGGGAAGGCGTCGTGAGCGCGCTTTCCGAGGTTGCGCGGCTTGCGATCGAGCTGTGCGCGCGTGCCTCGGTGACGCCTGACGATGGCGGTTGCCAGCAGCTGGTCGGCGAGCGGCTGGCGCGGGCTGGCTTCACCATCGAGCGCATCGACGCCGGTGGCGTGAGCAATCTCTGGGCCTGGCATGGCAGCGTCGGACCGGTGTTCGCGTTCCTCGGTCATACCGACGTGGTGCCGGCCGGCGACGCCGCCGCGTGGACCTCGCCACCGTTCGTGCCGAGCCAGCGCGATGGACTGCTGTATGCGCGCGGTGCCGCCGACATGAAGGGCAGCGTCGCGGCGATGGTGCTCGCGCTAGAAACCCTGGTCGCCGAACATCCGGCACATGCCGGCGTGGTCGGCCTGCTGCTGACCAGCGACGAGGAGGGCGATGCGATCCACGGCATCCGCCACGTCGTCGACGAATTCCTGCGGCGCGGCCAGCGCATTGACTACTGCATGGTTGGCGAGCCCTCCAGCGAGCAGTCGCTCGCCGATCGCATCCGCATCGGCCGCCGTGGTTCGCTGCACGGCCACCTGCGCGTGCGCGGCGTGCAGGGCCATGTCGCGTACCCGGAGAAGGCGCTGAACCCGATCCACGCCGCCGCCCCGGCACTGGCCGAGCTCGCGGCGCGGCGCTGGGACGACGGCGACGCCCACTTCCCGCCGACCGGCTTCCAGGTGTCCAACATCCACGGCGGCAGCGGCGCGTTCAACGTGATCCCGGCCGATCTCCGCGTCGACTTCAATTTCCGATTCGGCACCGCGACCAGCGCCGAGGAACTGATGCGCGCGAGCGAGGCAGTGCTGGTGCGCCACGGCCTCGACTACCGCATCGACTGGGACTTGTCCGGCGCGCCATTCCTGACCGCGGACGGCGTGCTGCGCGATGCGACGCTGGCGACGCTGCGCGCGCACGGCATCGGTCAGACCATCGCCGATACCGGTGGCGGCACTTCGGATGGGCGTTTCATTGCCACCCTCGGCAGCGAGATCGTCGAACTCGGCCCGGTCAACGCCAGCATCCACAAGATCGACGAGCACGTGCGCCTGGCCGACCTCGACGCGCTCGCCGGGATCTATCGCGACATCGCCGAGCACGTGCTGCTCGCGGTGCGCGTCGCCGAGGCCGGCTGATCGCGGCGTCGGGTCTGCGCTCAATCGTGCGCAGCCGCGCGCTCCGATGCGGACTGCCGAAGGCCCGGGTCGGCGACCAGCAGGCGGTCGGGGCCGAATTCGCCGATGGTGGCCGCAGGCTCCGCGCGGAAACTGAGGAAAACGCCCTGCGATGCGCTCGCCTCGGTCACGTCGGACTGCGTGGCATCGTCGCGGATGGCGGTGATCCGAACCGCGAGGTATGGCGGGTCGCGGTCGAGCAGGAACAGGCGGTCGCCGACGCGGATGCGGCCACGCTCGATCACGGCGCCGGCCATCCACGGGTCACTGTCGCTGAACACCATGCCCAGGCGCACGCGCGCACTGGCGTCGGCCACCGTTGCCGTGGTGGCCGCGTCGGATTGGCTGCGGTCTGCGGCCGGATCATCGGTCGAGCAGGCGCCGAGCAGCAGCGCGAGCAGGCAGGAGAGCAAGGGTCTGGTCATCGGGCGGCAGGGTAGCGGACACGCTGCCGCCGCAGATGGGGACCAGCGCGGTGCAGATCAACTGAGGCGGAAGTTCATCGTGGTGCGCGTGGTCGCGGCCTCGGGCACGCCATCACGTTCCGCCGGCTTGAACTTCCAGCGCATCAGCGCACGCACCGCATTGCGGTCGAACAGCCCCTCCGGCTCGCTGCGCACGACGCGGATTGCATCGGTGCTGCCGTTGGTGTTGACCAGGAATTCGAGTTCGACGAAGCCTTCGATCTTGCGGCTGCGCGCCTGCGGCGGATAGTCGGGTGCGACCTTCGCGAGCGGGCGCGGTGCGGTGAGCAGCGCGGTCGTCGCGGGTGTCACTGCTGCGCTGGTCGGCTGCTGCGCTTCACCGGACGATCCGGCGGGTGTCGCGGTCGGCGGACGCACCGCGTCCGCGACCACGGCCGGGGTTGGCTTCGTGCGCGGGGCCTTGCGCTCCGGTGCGGCCGCGACGCTCGGCTCGACGCTTGCCGGGCTCGGCGGCTGCGCGGCGGCAATGCGTGCGCTTGCTTCCGCTTCGGCCTGCGCGGCGAGCTGCTGCCGGAATTGCGCCAACTGGGTCTGCGCGCTCTGGGTGACCGCGGACTCGCGGTTCAGGCGCGTGAGCAGGGCCAGCAGTCGCTCGGCCTCGGCCGGATCGCGATTACGGATCGCGGCCTCGAAGGCGAAGTGGGTGAGCGGCATCAGCTCCACCAGCGCCTCGGACAGGCCGGTCTGCTGCGGATCGAGGTCGCGCACCGCGAGGAAGATTTCGACCGCGTTGTCACCCGCCGGGGCCGCAATGCGGTTGGCGCGGAACGCATCGTTGGCGCGGCGCATCATCTCCGTTGCAGAGGCCGGCGCCGGTTGCGACGCCGCCGCCGTCGGCGTCGCGTGCGCGGGCAACGCGGCGGTGGCTTGGTCCGAAGGCGCGTCCGTGCAGCCGTTGATCAGGGTGGCGATGGCGATGGTCAGCAGCAGCGGACGCAAACGCAGGACGGGTGCAGACATGGCAAGGGCTCGGCGCGGGGAAAGGACGCGCAGCCTAGGTGCGGGCGATGACAAGGTCGCGACATCGCCCTGACGCGCGCCCGAACTGCGACGCGCGTCACACGAAATCACCCGCGCGCGATGGCTTCAGAATGCGATTGAAGCGGAACCGAGACGGGTCCGAACACATGGACCGATTGCGCTCATGCTCCTCGCAATCGATTGCGCACCATCGCCGGGCGTCGTCGGCAATCGAGCACGGCAACGACAATCACGACGTCTTCGACGAACGAAGGGTTGCGGTGTGCAGTCGCGACTTCACCGTGTTCCAGTCCTCGTGCTCGCCGCGAGCCAGTTCCGGTTCGCGCTCGGCGAGGACCGCGGCATGCCAGGGTGGCGAGAGCTCCTGTTCGGGCTCGCGGCACAGCGAGTCCCACAGCGCCTCCATCTGCATCAGCCGCTCGGTGAGAGGCAATTCGGCCAGCTTCGTCGTGGTGCTCATGGTGTCCTCACGGGTCTTGCGGACAGGACGCTAGCACAGCGTGCCGCACGCCGCCTTCGTGCACACGAAATTACCCGCGCGCGATGCCTTCGACCTTCTGGTAGCCGCGTGGCAACAGGGTGCCGCGGGTGGCGCGGGCGGCGGCGATTTCGACCAGGTCCGACCAGGCGCGCTTGAGCGGGCGGCCGCCGGCGGTGACGATGACGTCGGCGCCTTCGGGGATCACCACCAGTCCGAGCAGGCGTTCGCCGGTGGCGAAGCTCTTGCGCGGGATCTCGATCAGCTTGTTGCCCTTGCCGCCCTTGTCCAGTTCGGGCAGTTCCGCGACCGAGCACATCAGGATGTAGCCGGCACTGGTGATCGCGACGATGCGGTCGCGCGCCGAGTCGTTGCACACCGACACCGCGGCGACGCGCGCGCCCTCAGGCAGCGAGACCAGCGCCTTGCCGGCCTTGTTGCGCGAGGCGAGCGCGTCGAAGCGAGTGACGAAGCCGTAGCCGAGGTTGGTCGCGATCACCAGCTTCTGCTCGGCATCGGCGATCGCGACCGCGTCGAAATGCGCGCCCGCGGGCAGCGTGAAGCGGCCAGTCAGCGGCTCGCCGTTGCCGCGCGCCGAGGGCAGCGTGTGCGCCGGCGTGGTGTAGGCGCGGCCGCTGGAGTCGATGAAGGCGGCCTGCTGGTTCGACTTGCCGCGCGCGAAGCCGAGCAGGCGGTCGCCCTCGCGGTAGGAGAGGCTGGCCGGGTCGATGTCGTGGCCCTTGGCCGAGCGCACCCAGCCCTTTTCCGAGAGCACGATCGTGACCGGCTCGGCCGCGACCAGTTCCGATTCGGACAACGCCTGCGCCGCGCCGCGTTCGATCAGCGGCGAGCGGCGCGGGTCGCCGTATTGCTTGGCGTCCTGCAGCAGTTCGTCCTTGACCAAGGCGCGCAGGCGCTCCTTCGACTTGAGCGTGCTGACGATGCGCGCGCGCTCCTCCTCCAGTTCATCCATCTCGCCGCGGATCTTCATCTCCTCCAGCCGCGCGAGCTGTTTCAGGCGCGTGTCGAGGATGTAGTCGGTCTGGGTCTCGCTGAGCTTGAAGCGCGCCATCAGCACCGGCTTCGGCTCGTCCTCGGTGCGGATGATGCGGATCACCTCGTCGAGGTTCAGGTAGGCGATGCGCAGGCCTTCGAGCAGGTGCAGGCGCTTCTCGACCTTGTCCAGGCGGAACTGCAGCCGCCGGCGCACGGTGTCGGTGCGAAATGTCAGCCATTCGCCGAGGATGCTCTTCAGCGGCTTCAGCTGCGGTCGGCCGTCGAGGCCGATCAGGTTCATGTTGACGCGGAAGCTCTTCTCCAGATCGGTGGTCGCGAACAGATGCCCCATCAGTTCCTCGGCATCGACGCGGCTGCTGCGCGGGATGATGACGATGCGCACCGGGTGCTCGTGGTCGGACTCGTCGCGCAGGTCCTCGACCAGCGGCAGCTTCTTGGCGCGCATCAGGTTGGCGATCTGCTCGATGATCTTGGTCGGCGAGACCTGGTGCGGCGTGGCGGTGATCACGATGTTGCCGTCCTCGCGCGTGTACACGGCGCGCGCGCGCACCGAGCCGTTGCCGGTCTCGTACATCGCCAGCAGCTCGGAGCGCGGGGTGATGATCTCCGCCTCGGTCGGGTAGTCGGGCCCGAGGATGTGCTCGCACAGGTCGCGCGTGCTCGCCTCGGGGTCGTCGAGCAGGCGGATGCAGGCGCTCGCGACCTCGCGCAGGTTGTGCGGCGGGATGTCGGTGGCGAGGCCGACGGCGATGCCGGTGGTGCCGTTCAGCAGCACCTGCGGCAACCGCGCCGGCAGCCAGTTCGGTTCCTGCAGCGTGCCGTCGAAGTTCGGGCCCCAGTCGACCGTGCCCTGGCCGAGTTCGTCGAGCAGCACGGCGGAGAACCGCGTCAGTTTCGACTCGGTGTAGCGCATCGCGGCGAAGCTCTTGGGGTCGTCGGCGGAACCGAAGTTGCCCTGGCCTTCGATCAGCGGATAGCGGAACGAGAACGGCTGCGCCATCAGCACCATCGCCTCGTACGCAGCACTGTCGCCGTGCGGATGGAACTTGCCGATGACGTCGCCGATGGTGCGCGCCGACTTCTTCGGCTTGGCCCCGGCATCGAGCCCGAGTTCGCTCATCGCGTAGACGATGCGCCGCTGCACCGGCTTGAGACCGTCGCCGACGAAGGGCAGGGCGCGGTCGAGCACGACGTACATCGAGTAGTCGAGGTAGGCGCGTTCGGCGTAGTCCTTCAGCGGCAACTGCTCGAAGCCGTGGAAGCTCGGGCGGGCGGGGTCGGTCATGCGCGGTGTCCTCCGGGGGGCGGGCATTATCCGGCTTCGCATCGCGGCGACAAGGAGCGCTTGCTGGCAATATGCTGCCCATCGCTCCTGCCCGCGTCGCATGCCGCATTCCGCAACCGACCTGAAACCCCGTGCCATCGTGCCGCTGCTCGCAGCGCTGGCGATGTTCGGGCCATTCACCATCGATTCGTTCTTCCCGGCCTTCGCGGAAGTGGCGACGAGCCTGCACGCCAACCCGTGGCAGATGCAGCAGACGATCAGCGCTTACCTGCTCGGCTACGCGCTGATGTCGTTCCTGCACGGGCCGCTGTCGGACGCGCACGGCCGACGCATCGTGATCCTGTGCGGCGTCGGCAGCTACATCGCCGCGTCGATCGTCTGCACGCTCGCGCCGAACATCGAAACCCTGCTGCTCGCGCGCCTGTGGCAGGGCTGCTCGACCGGCGCCGGCATGATCGTCGGGCGCGCCATCATCCGCGACCGCTTCCGCGGCAGCGAGGCGCAGCGGGTGATGTCGTGGGTGGCGATGCTGTTTGGCATCGCGCCGGCATTGGCACCGATCGTCGGCGCGATCATCCACGGCTTCGCCAGCTGGCGCGCGATCTTCGCGTTCATGGTCGTCTACGGCGCGTTGATGCTGTGGGCGTGCGTGCGCCTGCTGCCGGAAACGCATGCGCCGGCGGCGCGCGTGCCGCTGCGGCCGCTGTCGCTGCTCGCCACCTATCGACGCATCGCGCTGGACCGCCCGTTCATGCTCTGGATCGGTGCCACCGGGCTGTTCTTCGGCGGCCAATTCATCTACATCAGTTCTGCCCCGGTGTTCATCGAGCAGTTCCTGAAGCTCGGCGCCTTCGGCTACGCCTGGTATTTCGTGCCGACCATCGCCGGCATGACCTTCGGCTCGGCGCTTTCGGCGCGCCTGGCGGCGCAGACTAGCCCCGCGCGCTGCGCCTACATCGGCTTGCTGGTGATGGTCGCGGGCCAGGCGATCAACCTGGCCTACAACGCCGTCACCGATGATCCGGCCGTGCCCTGGGCGGTGCTGCCGTTCGCGATCTACGGCTGCGGCGTGTCGCTGGCGACGCCGCCGATCAACGTCGCCACGCTCGACCGCCATCCGCTGCATCGCGGCGCGGCGGCTTCGGTGCAGTCGGCGATGTGGTCGCTGATGATGGTGTTCGTCTCCGGCGTCGCGGCGCCGCTCGCCCACGACTCGCCGATGCACCTGGCGCTGGCCTCGCTCGCGTTCTGGACCGCAGGCGCGCTGTGCCTGTGGCTCGGCCCGCAGATCGTGTTCGCACACCCCCCGACCCGCGAGGACGCCGCGGAATCCGAGCTCGAAGAGCCGGTGTGAGGCGCAAGTGATGACGGATGTCCCGAAGTTGATCGAACCGAAGCGCAACGAGATCGCACCGGGTGTTGCGGTGTTGCGCGCATTGCCGACGCGAGCGCGGCGGTTGGTCGGGGCTTGGTGTTTCCTTGATCATTTCGGTCCGGTCGAGGACGAAGCGATGCAGGCCTTCGATGTCGGCGTGCATCCGCACATCGGCCTGCAGACCGCGACCTGGCTGTTCGACGGCGCGTTGTCGCATCGCGATTCGCTCGGTTCGGTGCAGCCGGTTCGCGCCGGTGAACTGAATCTGATGACGGCCGGGCAGGGCATCGCGCACAGCGAACATCTCGGCACCGATTGCACGCGCCTGCACGGGCTGCAGTTCTGGATCGCGTTGCCCGATGCCGTGCGCGACGTCGCGCCGCGGTTCGAACATCACGCCGATCTGCCGCGATGGCGCGAAGGCGCGGTATCGCTGTGCCTGTTCATCGGTGAATTCGCGGGTCGTCGTTCGCCAGCGCAGGTGCACACCGCGCTGCTCGGAATCGAACTGCAGGCATCGGCTGCGCAGGCACTGGACCTGCCGCTTGATCCCGGGTTCGAACACGCGCTGTACGTGGCGTCCGGCCATGTGCGTTGTGGCGATATCGATGTGCCGGCGATGTGTCTGCTGACCTTGCCTGTTGGCACGGCGATGGTTCGTCTCGAACTCGCGGCCGGGACCTGTGCCGTCATGATCGGCGGCGCACCATTCGACCAGGCGCCGCTGATGTGGTGGAACTTCGTCGCGCGCCACAACCACGAGATCGCAGCCGCGCGCGAAGACTGGCACGCACGGCGCCGCTTCGGCGACGTCGCCGATGGCGGCGCCCGCATTGCCGCGCCGCCGTTCGATCTGCACCTGCGCGCGGGTGCGCGTTCGCGATGACCATGCTCCGACACGCATTGAGATCGCTGCGACGCACGCCGGCCTTCGCGATCTCGGCGCTGGTCACGCTGCTGCTGGGCGTGGCCGCAGTCGGTGCGATGTTTGCCGTGTTGTATGGCGTGCTGCTGGCGCCGCTGCCCTATCGTGATCCGGAGCGTCTGGCCAGCATTGGCCTGCAATCTGCAGACCAGCACGCGATCGGACAACCGCCTGCGCTGCATATCACCTATCGACAACACGCGAAGCTGTTGCAGGACGTCGGCTTTTATCGCAGCGGCAGCGCCAACATCGGGATCGAGGGTGCGGGTGATGTGCCCGAACGCGCGACGGCGACCTGGGTCAGCGCATCGACGCTGCCCCTGCTCGGTGTCCGCCCCTTGCTCGGGCGTTCCTTCGTTGCCGAGGAAGAAAGCCGCGACGGACCGCAGGCGGTGATGTTGAGCGAAGCCGAATGGCGCAGCCGTTTCGATGCCGCGCCCGACGTGATCGGCCAGATCCTGACGGTCAACAGCGTGCCGCGCATCGTCGTCGGTGTCATGCCGGCGAAGTTTTCGTTCCCGACTGCCGATACGCGGCTGTGGTTGCCTGCGCGCTTCAATTCGGAAAGCGTGATCGGAGATTTCATTTATTCGGGCCTCGGACGGCTCGCCGACGGCGCTTCCGCGCAACAGGCGCAGGCGGAACTGGCGGCGGTGTTGCCGCACATGGCCGCAGCGTTTCCGCGGCTGGCCTCCGGCGGATCGACCACGACCTGGGTCGACGACGTGAAGCCGACGCCGATCGTGCATTCGCTGCACGATGAACTGACGCGCGGATTCGCACCGACGCTCTGGGTGCTGGCCGCTGCCGCCGCTCTGGTCTTGCTGGTGGCTTGGGCCAACATGGCGAATCTCATGCTCGTCCGTGCCGACGCCCGCTGCGGCGAACTCGCGCTGCGCGAGGCGCTGGGTGCCGGGCGCCTGCGCATCGCCATCCACTTCTTCGGCGAAGCGCTGCTTCTGGGCGTCGCGGCGGGTGTGCTTGCCGTGCCCCTGGTCTTCGCTGCGGTGCGTGCGCTGGTGGTGTTTGGCCCGGCGGATGTGCCGCGATTGAGCGAACTCGAGGTCGGACTGCCGACGTTCGCGTTCATGGCGCTGGTCGTCGTGCTGGGTGTGATCGTCTGCACTGCAGTACCGGCGATCCGGATGCGCGCTGCGCGTGCATCGATCCAGGTGCGCGACAGCGCGCGCGGCGAATCACCCGGCAAGGCCCGACAACGCGTCCGCGAAGGTGTCGCCGCGATGCAGATCGCGCTGGCGCTGGCGGTGACCGCGGGTTCGGCCTTGCTGTTGCGCACGGCCTACAGCTTGAACGCGGTGTATCCGGGTTTCGACGCTGAGGATGTGACCCTGGTCCAGACCCTGTTGCCATTCGCGCGTTACGACGACGCCATGGCCGTCGCGTTTTATGCACGCATGAGCGAACGGGCCGCGCAATTGCCGTCGGTGCAGGCTGCGAGTGTCGCGAAGGCGCTGCCGTTGCGGGGCGATCAGTCGGTCGCGCAGACGTTCCAGTTCGACGGCGGCGCGCGCACGGTGACGATGCCGGTGAACACCGTCGACAGCGGCTTCTTCGAGGCGATGCAGGTGCCCTTGCTTGCAGGGCGCGTGTTCGACGCATCCGACCCGCACCGCGGCGCCAGCATCCTGCTCAGTCGACGCGCCGCATCACAGATGTTTGGCGACGCACAAGCCGCTGCAGCGATCGGAAGAACCGTGTCGATCGCGCCTGCAGGGCCGGTGTACACGATCGTCGGTGTCGTTGGCGATGTGCGTTATCAGGATCTCGCTGTGGCACCGGTGGCGATGGCGTATCGCCCGCACGTGGTGCCGGCCGATCCCAAGGTGGAGCCGAGTTCGCGACACGGCATGACGCTGGTCGTGCGTTCGAACCGGCCATCCAGCGTCGTGGTGCCGGCGATCCGCGAGATCGTGCGTGATCTTGATCCGACCATTCCGGCGTTCAACATCGCTTCGATGGCCGATGTGGTGCGTGCATCGAAGGCGCAGCGTTCGCTTGCACTCGCGCTGACCGCGACGGCAGCGGTCTGCGCATTGCTGCTCGGCATGATCGGGCTATATGGCGTGATGGCGTATTGGGTTGCGTTGCGGACGCGCGAATTCGGCATCCGCGTCGCACTGGGTGCGGACACGGCGAGCATCGCCCGCATCGTCGCGTCGCGCGGACTGGCACTGAGCGCCGTCGGCATCGTCGCCGGGCTGCTCGTGTATGCACTTGGTGCGCCCCTGTTGCGGGCCTTCCTGTTCGGCGTCACCGAAACCGATCCTGCCACGCTCGCTGCGGCTGCGCTGCTGGTGATGGGCACTTCGGCCATCGCGACCTGGTTGCCCGCGCGCCGCGCCGCCCGCGTCGATCCGGTTGAAGCGTTGCGCGCCGACTGAACAAAAAACGGGCCGAAGCCCGTTTTCCGTGTGCCGCTGGATGCTGCCCGCGTCAGGCGGCGGGCGGGGTCCACGAGCACTGCTGGCCCTGGTTCTTTTCCTGCAGCCAGGCCATCAGCGGTGCGAAGTAGTCGAGGATGGCGCGGGCGTCCATCTGTTCGGTGCCGGTGAGTTCCTTCAGCGTGGCCGGCCACGGCTGGCTCTGGCCGTGCTGCAGCATCGCCCAGTACTTCTTGCCGGCTTCCTTGTTGCCGTAGATCGAGCACTCGTGCAGCGGGCCCTTGAAACCGGCGGCGTCGCACAGCGCCTTCTGGAACTGGAACTGCAGGATGTGCGCGAGGAAGTAGCGCGTGTACGGCGTATTGCCCGGCACGTGGTACTTGGCGCCCGGATCGAAGTCGGCCTCGGTGCGTTCGTTCGCTGCGGCGACGCCCTGGTACTTGGCGCGCAGGTCCCACCACGCCTTGTTGTAGTTCTCCGGCGAGATGCGACCGGAGAACACGCCCCAGCGCCACTGGTCGATCATCTTGCCGAAGGGCAGGAACGCGACCTTGTCCAGCGCCATCTTCATCTGTTCGTTGATCAGCGCTTCCTTGCTGACCGTCGGCGTGCCGACCAGGCCGATCGAGTTCAGGTAGTTCGGCGTCAGCGACAGCACGATGGTGTCGCCGATGGCTTCGTGGAAGCCGTCGTGCGCGCCGCTCTGGAACAGCGGCGGCAGGTGGTTGTAGGCAAGGTAGTAATAGACGTGGCCGAGCTCGTGGTAGATCGTGGTCAGCTCGTCTTCGGTCGGCGCGATGCACATCTTGATGCGCACGTCGCCGCTGTAGTTCATGTCCCAGGCGCTGGCGTGGCAGACCACGTCACGGTCGCGCGGCTGGATGAACTGGGTGTTGGTCCAGAACGAGGCCGGCAGCTTGGGCATGCCGAGCGAGACGTAGAAGCCCTCGGCCAGTTCGGCCATCTTCTTCGCGTTGGCCAAGTCGGCCTGGCGACCGATCTCGATCTGGCGCGCCGGGTCGACCTTGCCGGCGGCCTTCATCAAGGAGTCGAACTGCGCATCGCGCTGCGTCTTCAAGCCGGCGTTGACATCGAGGCTGGACACGCCCGGATAGGGTTCGACCAGGTCCCAGATGTTGCCCCACTGCTGCGCCCACATGTTGCCGGTCAGGTGCGCCGGGATCATGCCGTTGACCTGGCCCTTGTCGCCGTACTTCTCGACCAGCTTGCCACGGGTGTAGCAGTGCAGTTGCTCGTACAGCGGCTTGACCTGGTCCCAGAGGCGATCGGTTTCCTGCTCGAACGCGGTCGGGCTCATGTCGTAGCCCGAGCGCCACATCTCGCCGACATCGGCGTAGCCGAGTTCCTTGGCGCCTTCGTTGATCAGCCCGGCGAAGCGCTGGTAGTCGGCGCGCATCGGCTTCGAGATCGTGTGCCAGCCGTTCCAGGCATCGAGCTGGGCGTCGTAGTCGCGGCTCTTGGCGAGCACCTCGGAGAGCACCACTAGGTCGCGGCACTGGTCGCCGCTCTCGCCTTCGCGGCAATACTTGCCGGCGCCGTACATGCCTTCCATCTTGGTCGCGATCGCGGTCAGTTCGCCGAGCTTGGCCGGGTCCTTCGGCGCCGGCATCGCGGTCGACAGCTTCATCAGGTCGATTGCGCGCCGCGTTTCCGGCTTCAGTTCGACGCCGTTGAACTGCGCCGACTTGTCGACGTTTGCCTTCAGCTCGCCGAGGAACTTCTCGTTCGACTTTGCGGCCAGCAACTGGGTGTCGCCGTTGATGTAGGTGACCGAGAGCCACTGCGCCGCGGTGATTTCCGGATAGTCCTTCTTGATCTTGGCGTTGATGTCGGCGATGAACTTGTCGGCAGCGGCGGCATCCGGCTTGGCGCTGTCGGCGGCCGGTTGCGCGGGCTGGTTCTGGCAGGCGGCGAGGCCAAGCGCGACCGCGCCGGCGAGCAGGGTACGGGTCAGGTTCACGGAGTGCTCCGAAGTAGCGGGGAAGGAGGGAGAGCGGGCGCGCAGGCTAGTGGCCGCGTCGATCGGCGGCAAGTGAGGTCGCAGCATGCGTCAGCGGATCGATCAGGCCGCGCGCGAGCAGCCAGGCGCGCGCATCCTCGGCGTCCTGCTCGAACCAGGCACGCGCGCTGCCGAGGCGGAAGCTGTAGCCCCAGGCGTCCATGTCCTGCTGCATGCGCGCGGCGCCGATGCCGGGCAGTTCGTCGCCGAGCAGGATCTGCAGGTAGCAGGTCGCGTCTTCTTCCAGCTGGCAGTTGCTGGCGTCGGTGTGCAAGCCGGCGCGCTTTTCCGGCGGCGCGCAGATCACGTGGCAGGCCTCGTGCAGCAGCGAGTGCAGCGGCGTGTCGTCGCGGGCGTAGACGGTATTGCCGATGATGCCGGCCTCGGGCTCGCCCCAGTAGCTTCCCGGGATCTCTGCGCCGGGGTCGAGGCGTTGGAGCGCAAGGCCGAAGCGGTCGAACACCGCCAGCAGCGCGCCGAGGTCGGTCTCGGCCAGCGTCAGCACCGCGGCCATTGCGTTCAGCCGTGCTTGACGGCCCGCACCGCCGGGGTCAGGCGCTCGCGTTCGGCCAGCCACGGCGCTACCGGCAGCCGGATCAAGCCATTGCTGCCGTAGGTGTCGCGCACCCACGGGTAGCTGCACAGTTCCTTGGCCAGCAGACTGACGCGGCCATACGGCTCCATCGCCTGCTGTCCGACTTCGCGGAATCCATAGGTGCCATGGAACAGCACCGAGGCGTCGTCACGCGGCTCCAGCAACACCTCGCAGCACAACCGCGGGCTGCGCACCTCGGCAAAGCTCTGCACGTCGGCGTAGAACACGCGACCGAGTCCGTGGCGGCGATAGGCGCTGGCGACGACGATGCGGTCGATGTAGAGGAAGTCGTCGTACTCGCGACGGAACCAGTGGAAGTTCGGGCTGTGGTAGTCGGCGTCGGGCGTCAGCGCGACCAGGAACCCGGCGAGGTGGCCGTCGATCTCGGCGACGCGGAAATAGCGTGCCGCCGCGTAGAACAGCCGTGCGCGCTCGCCATCCATCGGCAGGATCGTCGGGCCGGCGCTGTTGTTCAGGGCAAGAACTTGGTCGAGTTCGTTGTCACGAACATCGCGCAGACGTAGCGTCATGGGGTCGCAGCGGGGCAGGGGAGCGGGCGCGGATTATGGCAGACCCGAGCCGCAAGGCCAGTCGCGCGGGCATGACTTCCGTGGCGTGTCTGGGCACTGGACGAGGCCCTATGATGACGCTATGGCGCTGACCCGACTCGACCACGTGAACTGGCTCCGCCTTGCGGGGCTGTTCACCTATGCCTGCGTCGGGGTGCCGCTGGTACGCGAGACCTGGTTGCTAGGTCAGGACGCCGATCTGCTGGCCTGGGTCCTGTATCGGGTGGTGCCGCCCGAGGTCGGCGTCGAGGAGTTGCAGAACTACGTCGGCTGGTGGATCGCCTACATCAGTTTCGGGATCTCCTACTGGGTGTTGACCAACGACCTGGCGCGTGCGCGCTCGCGACCGCGGGCGGTGCGGGTGCCGCTGCTGGCGGCGATGACGCTGGCGGCGGTGGCGATCAGCTGGTTCAGCCAGAGCGGCCTGTCCGGGATCCTGCTGCTGGTGATGGCCGGCGTGATGCCCTGGCTGCTCGCGCCACGTGCCGCGGTGGTCTGGGCGATCGTGCAGAACCTGAGCCTGTTGCCAGTGCTCATGAGTCTGCGTGACCTCACCGGCGAGCCGCTGTGGGGCTGGTTCGACGCGATCTTGCAGAGCGTTCTCTATCTCGGATTTTCGAGCTTCACCTTCGTCACCTCGATGCTCGCACGCGGCCAGGCCGATGCGCGCGAAGAGCAGCGGCGACTGAACTCGGAGCTGCGCGCGACGCGTGCGCTGCTGGCCGAGTCGAGCCGCATCGCCGAGCGCGTGCGCATCGCGCGGGAACTGCATGATCTCGTCGGTCATCATCTGACCGCGCTCACGCTCAATCTCGAAGTCGCGAGCCACCTGGTCGTCGGCAACGCCAAGGACAAGGTGCGCCAGGCGCAATCGGTGGCCAAGCTGCTGCTCTCCGACGTCCGCGAGGTGGTGAGCCAGTTGCGCGACGAAGCCGAGATCGACCTCGGCGGTGCGCTGCGCTCGCTGGTCGAGGGCGTGCCCTCGCCGAAGGTGGTGATGGAACTGCCCGAGGACTTCCGCGTCGAGGATGCGCGCCGTGCGCATGTGCTGTTGCGCTGCGCCCAGGAAATCCTGACCAACACCATTCGCCACGCGCGCGCCGAGCACCTGTGGCTCAGCTTCGCGCGTGCCGCCGACGGCGCGCTGACACTGAGCAGTCGCGACGACGGCATCGGCGCCGAGTCGGTCGCGGCCGGCAACGGCCTGTCCGGCATGCGCGAACGACTCAACGAATTCGGCGGTGCGCTGGAAATCGACACCGCCCCCGGCCGCGGCTTTCGGCTGACGGCCACCCTGCCAATGGAGACCAAGCCATGATTTCCGTCGTTCTCGTCGATGACCAGACGCTGGTGCGCCAGGGCGTGCGCAGCCTGCTGGAGCTGTCCGATTCGATCCGCGTGGTGGCCGAGGCGGCGGACGGGGTCCAGGCGATCGAGGTCATCCCGCGGCTGAAGCCCGATGTGGTGCTGCTCGACATGCGCATGCCGAACCTGTCCGGGCTCGACGTGCTGAAGACGCTGACCGCGCGCAACCAGTTGCCGCCGACGATCATCCTCACCACCTTCGACGACGACCAGTTGGTGCTGGCCGGGCTCAAGGCCGGTGCGCGCGGCTACCTGCTCAAGGACGTGACGCTCGACCAACTGGTCGACGCGGTGAAGACGGTGGCTGCCGGCGGTTCGCTGGTCAAGCCGGCGGTGACGCAGCGCCTGCTCGCCGGGCTCGAACACATGCACAACCAGTTCGCGAGCCTGGACCAGCCCGACCCGCTGACCGAGCGCGAGACCGAGATCCTGCGGCTGATGGCCGGCGGCTACAGCAACAAGGAAATCGCCAATTCGCTCGGCGTGGCCGAGGGCACGGTGAAGAACCACGTCTCCAACATCCTGTCCAAACTTGGTGTGCGCGACCGCACCCGGGCCGTGCTCAAGGCCTTCGAGATCGGCATCGTGTGACGGTTTTCGCGTCCGCCGGTAGCAATGCGGCGGCCGAAGCCAGTAACATCGCCCACCTTTGCGCCCCGGAACGAAGTCCCTGCCCATGCTGCGAATCGTCGAAATTGCCCTGGCCGTCATCTTTGCCGCGCTGTTCTTTGTCGTGCTTGGCCTGTTCTTCGGCAAGGACGCCCGCATCACCCGTTCGGTCGAGGTCGGCAACCCGATCACGCAGGTGTACGACAACCTCAACGGCTTCCACAACTTCACGCAGTGGAACCCGTGGCACCACGTCGATCCGGAGATGCAGAAGACGATCAGCGGCGAGAGCTTCGGCGTCGGCGCGCGACTCGACTTCAGCAGCAGCGAGAAGCGCGTTGGCGCGGGTTCGCTGCAACTGATCGAAAGCTCGCTCGAAGAGACCGGCAAGATCCGCTTCACCGTCGAGAACGACTGGCTCGGCACCAACAAGGAACTGGTGTTCCGCTTCAAGCAGGACCCGAAGACGCGCGCCGTCAACATCGTGGCCGAGTTCAACGTCGAGTACGGTTGGAACGTGATCGGCCGCTACGCCGGGCTGTATCTGGATGGCCGCATCGGCGAAGACCTGGAAGTGGCACTGGCGCGCATGTCCACCAACCTGGCCACGGTGCCCAAGGTCGACTACAGCCAGATGCTGGTCGAGGAAGTGGACCTGGTCGGCCAGAACATCCTCTATGTCGGTGGCGGCATCCCGGCGGCGCCGCGCAAGTGGGAAGAGGCGCAGATCGAGATGGACAAGGCCTGGAAGCAGGTCGAGGACTTCATGAAGCAGAGCAACATCACCGCGACCGGCCCGAAGCTGCGCGTGGTCAACGTGCTCGGCGAGGAGTTCAACGACTTCAGCATGGCCTACCCGGTCGAGTCCGACAGCATCGCGGTGAAGAACAACGTGCGCATCGGCAAGACCTATTCCGGCAAGGCGCTCAAGCTGCAGTTCGTCGGTGACCGTCTCGCCATCGGCGTGCCGCGCGGTCCGCGCGAGGCACTCAAGGCCTACGCCATGACCCACGGCCATGTCTATCCGTGGGATGGTTCCGGCCAGTACGACGAGTGGGTCGGCGACGATCCGGCCACCGGCTATCCGATGACCAACGTGTTCCTGCCGCTGATCAAGTAAGCCCGCCAGCGGTCACGCATCCCTCGCCCCGGCCCGTCCGGGGCGATTCATTTGCGCGGGAACTTTTTGCTCGCGCCGCACACTCAGCGCGGCTTGAAAAGCCCAGGTGCCGACCCCAGACGGCGGCGCTGTTTCCCGTTCCTCCATCGCGAGTCCTGACGATGATCGAAACCAGAGACCTCAGCAAACGCTACGGCGACCTCGTTGCCGTGGACGGCATCCGTTTTTCCGTGCAGCCCGGCCAGGTGCTCGGCTTCCTCGGGCCGAACGGTGCCGGCAAGTCCACCACCATGAAAATGCTGGCCGGCTTCCTGACGCCTAGCGCCGGCAGCGCCAGCATCTGCGGCTACGACGTGGTCGAGTCGGCGCTGGCGGCGAAGCGGCTGGTCGGCTACCTGCCCGAAGGCGCGCCCAGCTACGGCGAAATGAGCGTGCGCGGATTCCTGGAATTCGTCGCCGACGTGCGTGGTCTGAGCGGCGACGCGCGTCGCCGCCAGCTGGACGACGCGATCGGGCGCCTCAGCCTGCAAGGAGTCATGCACCAGTCGATCGACACGCTGTCGAAGGGCTTCAAGCGCCGCGTCGGCCTGGCCCAGGCGATCCTGCACGACCCGAAGGTGCTGATCCTGGACGAACCCACCGATGGCCTCGATCCGAACCAGAAGCACGAGGTGCGCGCGCTGATCCAGGCGATGGCCAAGGACAAGACCATCATCGTCTCCACGCACATCCTCGAAGAGGTCCATGCCGTCTGCAATCGCGCGATCATCATCGCCCGCGGCAAGGTGCTCGCCGACGATACGCCGAGCGCGCTCGAGGCGCGTTCGCGCTTCCACCAGGCGGTGTCGCTGACCGCCGAGAACGCCGCCGCGGTGCGCGACGTGCTGGTTCGCATCGGCGACGTCGCTGCGGTCGAGATCGACGCCCAGGACCAGCGCCTGACCGCATTCCCGCGCAAGGGCAAGGCGATCTTCGCCAGCGTGGTCGAGGCGCTGCGCGCCAACGCCATCCAGGTGCGCGAGATCGCGCTCGAGCAGGGGCGGCTGGACGAGGTCTTCCGCCAGATCACCACCTCGGCACAGGAGGCCGCATGAACCCGATCCGCATCCTGTTCCGGCGCGAGCTCGCGAGCTACTTCGCGACGCCGGTCGCATACGTGTTCATCGTCATCTTCCTGCTGCTGTCGGGTGCCTTCACCTTCTACATGGGCGGCTTCTACGAACGCGGCCAGGCCGACCTGCAGCCGTTCTTCGGCTTTCATCCGTGGCTGTACCTGTTCCTGATTCCCGCGGTCGCGATGCGGCTGTGGGCGGAGGAACGCAAGTCCGGCAGCATCGAGCTGCTGCTGACGCTGCCGGTGACGATGGGCCAGGCGGTGCTCGGCAAGTTCCTCGCCGCCTGGGCGTTCGTCGGCATCGCGCTGGCGCTGACGTTCCCGATCTGGATCAGCGTCAACTACCTCGGCGAGCCCGACAACGGCGTGATCCTCGCGAGCTACCTTGGTTCGCTGCTGATGGCCGGCGCATTCCTTGCGGTTGGTTCCTGCCTGTCGGCGATGACCCGCAACCAGGTGATCGCGTTCATCCTGACCGTGGTCGCGTGCTTCCTGCTGCTGCTGTCCGGCTTCCCGCTGGTGCTCGATTTCTTCCGCGGTCTGAACCTGCCGCAGGGCGTGATCGACGCGATCTCCGGGCTGTCGTTCCTGACCCACTTCAACGCGATCAGCAAGGGCGTGCTCGACCTGCGCGACCTGTTCTATTTCGCACTGATGATCGGTTTCTGGCTGTACGCCACGACCATCGTCATCGACCTCAAGAAAGCCGACTGAGGAGGCCGAGCCATGTTCTCACTGAATCGACGTACCCTGACCGGCGGCTCGCTGGTACTGCTCGGCGTGCTGCTGGTCGCGGTGCTGGTGATCGGCAACGTGGTGCTGCGCGGTGCGCGTATCGACCTCACCGGCAACCGCCTGTACACGCTGTCGCAAGGCACCCGCAACATCCTGGCCGGCATCGACGAGCCGATCAATCTGTACCTGTTCTACTCCGACCGCGGCACCCAGGACATCCCGCTGCTGCGCAACTACTCGATCCGCGTGCGCGAGCTGCTGGAGGAGATGGCGGCGAAGAGCGGCGGCAAGCTGCGCCTGTCGGTGATCGATCCGCTGCCGTTCTCCGAGGAGGAAGATCGCGCCTCCGGCTTCGGCCTGCAGGCACTGCCGGTCGGTCCGGCCGGAGAGTCGGTGTTCTTCGGACTGGCCGGAACCAACAGCACCGACGGCCGCAGCGTGATCCCGTTCTTCCAGCCCGACAAGGAAGTGTTCCTGGAGTACGACATCGCCAAGCTGGTGCACAGCCTGGTGGTCGGCAAGAAGCCGGTGGTCGGCGTGATTTCGGGCCTGAACATCGCTTCCGGTTTCGATCCGGCGACGCGCCAGATGCGTGACGGCTGGGCGTTCTACCAGGCACTCGGCGACCTGTTCGACCTGCGCCAGCTCAACCCGGCCGCGACCACGCGCATCGACGACGAGATCGGCACGCTGCTGCTGGTCCATCCCAAGGGCCTGTCCGAAGACCTGCTCTACGCGATCGACCAGTTCGTGCTGCGTGGCGGGCGCCTGGTGGCGTTCGTCGACCCCTATGCCGAGCGCGATGATTCCGGCAACGACCCGGAGAACCCGCAGGCGGCGATGTTCGCAAAGCGCGATTCCGACCTGCCGGAGCTGTTCAAGGCCTGGGGCATCGACTACGACCCCGGCAAGGTCGTGCTCGACGCCGCCAATGCGCTGCCGGTGCAGACCCAGCCGAACGCGCCGCCCACCCGCCATCTCGCCATCCTCGGGCTTGGCAAGGACAGCCTGAGCCAGGAGGAGATCCCGACCGCGCAGCTGGAGACGATCAACTTCTCGACCACCGGCCAGTTCCGGCTCGCCGAGGGTTCCGCCCTGAAGCTGATCCCGTTCGTGCAGTCGAGCGGCGACGCGATGCTCTACGACGCCGAGCAGCTCAAGTTCATGCCCGATCCGGAGCAGCTGTACGAGCGCTTCGCCGCGACCAAGGAGCACTACGTCATCGCCGGCCGGCTCGAAGGCAAGCTCAAGACCGCGTTCGCTTCGCGCAACGGCGAGAAGCACCTCGCGGAATCGAAGGACGTCGCCAACATCGTGCTGGTAGCCGACACCGATGTGCTCAGCGACCGGTTGTGGGTGCAGGTGCAGAATTTCTTCGGCCAGAAGCTGATGAACTCGTTCGCCAACAACGGCGACCTGATCATCAACATCGTCGACAACCTCGCCGGTTCCGCCGACCTGATCGGCATCCGCGGCCGTGCCGCCTCGGCGCGGCCGTTCACCACGGTCGAGGCGATCAAGCGCCAGGCCGACCAGCGCTTCCGCCAGAAGGAACAGGAACTGCAGCAACAGCTCGCCAGCACCGAGCAGAAGCTGAACGAGCTGCAGCAACACAAGTCGGCCGAGAGCGCCACCATCCTGACCGCCGAGCAGCAGGCCGAGCTGGAGCGCTTCCGCGCCGACAAGCTGCGCATCCGCAAGGAACTGCGCCAGGTGCGGCGTCAGCTCGACGCCGACATCGAGTCGCTCGGCACTCGCCTGAAACTCATCAACATCGGCCTGGTGCCGTTGCTGCTCACGCTCGGGGCGCTGACCATGCTGTGGTGGCGCAAGCGCGAGCGCGCCAAGGCCTGAGCGGGAGATCACCATGACACGACATACGCTCGTCAAGCTCGCCGTCGGTACCGCGGTCGCCGTGGTGCTGGCGCTGTGGGCGAGTTCGTCCAAGTCGCCGGTCAGCGAAGTCGCTGGCGCCGGCAGCGCGCTGGTGCCGGGATTGAGCGGCGCGCTGAACGATGTCACCACCTTGCGCGTGGTCGAAGCCGGCGACAAGGCCGTGGTCACGCTGCAGCGCGTCGAAGACCGCTGGCAGGTGGCGGAACGCAGCGGCTACGCGGCCGACATCGGCAAGGTGCGCGAGACGCTCATCCGCCTCGCAGACGCCACCCTGCTCGAAGCCAAGACCGCGAACCCGGAGCGTCACTCGGTGCTCGGAGTCGAGGATGTGGCGGCAGCCACTGCCAAGGGCACGCGCGTCGAGATCGAGGGCAAGGTCGCGGCCAAGATCGTCGTTGGCACCTACAGCGCGCAGGGCGGTGGCAGCTTCGTGCGGCGCAATGACGAGGCCCAGGTGTGGCTCGCGAAAGGCGAACTGGTCGCCGACCGGCAGCCGACGAACTGGCTGGCGAAGGATCTGGTCGACATCGGCTCGGACCGCATCATGCGCGTCGAACTGCGGCAGGGCGACGCGACCTTCGCGGTCGCGAAGCAATCGCCCGAGCAGAGCAACTACCAGGTCGAGCCGATGCCCGCCGGGCGCGAGCTGCTGTCGGAGTACGAGCCGAACGGCATCGCCTCCATGCTCGCCGGCCTCAAGTTCGACGATGTCGCGAAGGCGGATTCGGTACTGCCCGACCCGACCTCGCTGCGCGTGGCGACGATTCGCAGTTTCGATGGCCTGGTCGTCGAGATCACCGGGTTCGAGTCGGAAGGCAAGCACTACGTCACCTTCAAGGCCACGGTCGACGCCGAGCGCGTCGAACTCGCGGCCAGGGCTGCACAGCTGAACGCGGTCGCCGAGCACCAGCGCGCCAACCCGCCGCAGCCAGCCGACGCGGCGCCGGCCGCTGCGGCGACCGAGGTTGCGAAGGCCGAGCCGGCACCGTTGGCGGTGACGGACCCGGCGGCATTCCAGGCCGAACGCCGCAAGGCGATCGAAAGCGAGGCGGCGGCGCTGAATCGCAGGCTCGACGGCTGGGCCTACGTGCTTCCGGCGTACAAGTATGCGAACATGGACAAGCGCCTTGAGGATCTGTTGAAGCCCAAGGGCTGAGTTCGGGGCCGCAGTCTGCGGATTGCGGCCCGCCCCGTACGATTCGTCGTGACGGTCATTCCCCCGCAAGGGCAGTGGAGCGAAACGGGCTCCGGCTTTCTTTTTTGCGCGTGTCTGGCTATAGTCGCGCGCTTTCTTTACCCCGCCGGTTCGCCGGCACCGATTGCAAGAGAACCCCTACCCATGGTCAAGATTCGCCTTTCCCGCGGCGGCGCGCCGAAGCGCCCCTTCTATCACATCGTGGTGACGGACAGCCGCAGCGCCCGCGACGGCCGTTCGCTCGAGCGCATCGGGTTCTACAACCCGGTGGCCGTCGGCAAGGAAGTCAAGCTGCAGATCGACGCCGCTCGCGCCGCGCACTGGATGTCCCAGGGTGCGCAGCCGAGTGACAAGGTGGCCTATCTGCTGAAACAGGCGGCCAAGCCGGCAGCCTGAGCGTCATGCGCAGCGGCCGCCAGATCACGGTTGGTCGGATCGTCGGCGTGCATGGTGTGAAAGGGTGGGTGAAGCTGCTCTCGCACACCGATCCGATCGACAACCTGCTGCAATACCGGCCTTGGCGCGTGGCGCTTGCTGGTATCGAGAGCGAGTTGAAGCCGCTGGAAGGGCGGCTGCAGGGCAAGTCGCTGGTTGCGCGCCTTGAGGGCGTCGAGGACCGCGACCAGGCCCTGCGCTGGGTCGGCGCGGAGATCCGCATCGATCGGTCGCAGTTGCCTCCGCCGCGTCCTGGCGAGGTGTACTGGGTCGATCTGGAAGGGCTCCGCGTGAAGACCACGGAAGGCGTCGATCTCGGCACCGTTTCGCACCTGTTCGCCACTGCGGCGAACGACGTGCTGGTGGTGCGTGGCGAACGCGAGCGGATGGTTCCGTTCATCCGCGACCGGTTCGTGAAGTCGGTGGACCTGGAAGGCGGCGAGATCGTCGTCGACTGGGACCCGGAGTTCTAGGCGATGCGGTTCGATGTGCTCAGCCTGTTCCCGGAGTTCGTTCGCGACACGGTCAAGGTGGGCGTGGTCGGGCGCGCGATGGACCGCGGACTGCTCGAGGTGCACGGATGGAATCCGCGCGATTTCACCCGGGACGTCCATCGCATGGTCGACGATCGGCCCTGCGGCGGTGGTCCGGGAATGGTGATGCTGATCGAGCCGCTGCGCCTGTGTCTGGCGGCGGCGCGCGCAGCCGATCCGAGACCGGCGTCGGTGCTGTATCTGAGTCCGCAGGGTGAGCGGCTGACGCAGCGCAAGGTTGCGGAAATGGCGCGCAAGGAGCGGGTGATCCTGCTCTGCGGGCGCTACGAAGGCGTCGATGAGCGCTTTCTTGCCACTGCGGTGGACGAGGAAGTATCGATCGGCGATTATGTGCTGTCCGGCGGCGAACTGGCTGCCGCGGTGCTGATCGACGCGGTCGGTCGATTGCAGGAGGGCGCGCTCGGCGACGCCGCTTCTGCGGAGGAGGATTCGTTCTCCCGAGGATTGCTGGACTGTCCGCATTTCACGCGCCCGGTGCGCGACGGCGGACAGGACGTACCCGAGGTGTTGCTGTCCGGCAACCATGCGCAGATTCGGCGCTGGCGCCTGAAGCAGTCCCTCGGCAGAACGTGGTTGCGTCGCCCCGACCTGTTGGCGCGATGTGACCTGGACAAGGCAGCGAGGATGCTGCTGGAAGAGTTTCGGCAGGAGTATTTCGCCGAGCATGGCCCCGACCGGTCAGGATGACCGGACAGCCGAAACTGAGCAAACCGGATTTCTACAAGGTGATGTCATGAACTTGCTGCAGCAATTCGAACAGTCGCAAATGACCCGCACGCTTCCGGCCTTTGGCCCGGGCGACAGCGTGGTCGTCAACGTCAAGGTCAAGGAAGGCAACCGCGAGCGCGTCCAGGCCTATGAAGGCGTGGTGATCGCCATCGCCAATGCCGGACTGAACTCGTCGTTCACCGTGCGCAAGGTGTCGCATGGCACCGGCGTCGAGCGCGTCTTCCAGACCCACAGCCCGACCATCGATTCGGTGCAGGTCAAGCGCCGGGGCGCGGTGCGTCGCGCCAAGCTGTACTACCTGCGTGACCTCGAAGGCAAGGCAGCGCGCATCCGCGAGGATCTGTCGCAGAGCATCGCGGGCTGATCGTCTCGGCCACGAAGCGGAAGGCCGCGCATTGCGCGGCCTTCTCGTTGCTGGCGATTCAAAGCTCGTCCCAACCGGCCTTGGGCTGGAAGCGGGTTCCGTACTTCGCTGCCAGCGCCTGCAGTCGTGCCTTCAAGGCCGCGGCGCCACTGTCGCGGATGTGCTGGATCGGGCCACCGCGGAATGGCGCGAATCCGGTGCCGAAGATGATCCCGGCATCGAGCCGCTCGGCGTCATCGACGACGCGCTCGTGCAGGCAGGCGACGGCTTCGTTCAGGAACGCGAGGATCATCCGGTCCTCGAGATCGTCCGCCGCGCGGTAGTCGGCGGGTACTTCCGGTTTCTGCGCGCGGCCGTCCTGCCAGCGGTAGAAGCCCTCGCCGTCCTTCTTGCCGCGCTTGCCGGCCGCGATCATCGACTGCAGCTTTTCCGGAATCGAGATGCCGAGGAACGGGCACAGCACCTTGGCCACCCCGGTCGCCACGTCGAGTCCGACCGTGTCCATCAGTTCGATCGGACCCATCGGCATGCCGAACTTCTTCGCGGTGCGGTCGATGATCGGGCCGGGCACGCCCTCCGCGTACAGCGTCGCCGCTTCCAGCAGGTAGGGGAACAACACGCGATTGACCAGGAACCCGGGCGAGGTCGCGACCGGTACCGGCAGCTTGTCGATGGCTTTCGCAAAGGCGGCGATGCGTGCTTCGATGGCCGGTTCCAGGCCGTCGTGACGCACGATTTCGACCAGTGGCATCATCGCCACCGGGTTGAAGTAGTGCAGGCCGACGAAGCGCTGCGGAGCGGCGAGCTGCGCCCGCAGTTCGGTGAGCGGAATGCTCGAGGTATTGCTGGCCAGGATCGCGGTCGGCTTCATCCGCGGTTCCAGGTTCGCGTACAGCGCGCGCTTGGCGTCGAGGTTCTCGAAGATCGCTTCGATGACCAGATCCGCCTCCGGAACCTTGGCGGACTCGACATCGGCGACCAGGCGCGCGCGTACCGGCGCGATGCGGTCTTCGGTCTTCAGTTTTTTCGCGAACAGTTCCTCGGCGCGCTTCAGTGCCGGCTCGATGAACTTCATCTCGCGGTCTTGCAGGCTGACGCCAAATCCCTGCAGGGCGCACCAGGCGGCGATGTCGCCGCCCATGACGCCGGCACCGATCACGTGCACGTGGCGGATGCCATGTTCGGCGCCGCCGCCGAGGCCCTTGAGCATCTCCTGCAGGAAGAAGATGCGGACCAGGTTGCGTGCGGTCGCGGTCGCGGCGAGCTTCGCCACCGAATTCGGCTCGGCCGCCAGACCCCGCGCCACGCTGCCGCCGTGGCGCCGCCAGAATTCGATCATCGCGAACGGCGCCGGGTAGTGCTTCGGGTCGGCCTTGCGCGCGACCTGCTTGCGCATCTGCGGTGCGAGGATCTGGCGGGTCAGCCACCGGTTCGATAGCCACACCTTGACGCGCTGCGCGAGAGGTCGTGCGGCGCCGCGCAGCGCGAGTTCGGTCGCCTTGGCCGGCAACTCCGCCGCCGAGCACACCTTGTCGACCAGGCCGATCGCGCGCGCATTGCTTGCACTGAGGCCGCGTCCGGTCAGCATCATGTCGAACGCGGCCGGTGCACCGACCAGGTGCGGCAGACGCGCGGTACCGCCCCAGCCCGGCTGGATGCCGAGCTTGACTTCGGGCACGCCGAGCCGGGTCTTCGGGTCGTCGCTGGCGATGCGGTAGCGGCATGCCAGCGCGAGTTCCAGGCCACCACCCATGCAGTGGCCGTGGATCGCGGCGACCGTGGGCATCGGCAACGCGGCGAGCCGGGCGAACACGCGGTGTCCGCGGCGGATCGCGTCGAGCGTTTCGCCGCGCTCGGCGAAGGCGCGGAATTCGCGAACGTCGGCCCCGGCGATGAATCCGGCGGCCTTTGCCGAACGCAGGATCACCGCGCGCGGCGGTTCGATGCGGATGCGTTCGATCAGTGCATCGAGCTCTTCCAGCACCTCGCGCGACAGGCTGTTGACCGATTCCCCGGCGCGGTCGAGCAGCAGCGTGAGGACGCGGTCGCCGGCGAGTTCGAAGGTCCAGTGGCGGGGGCGCAATCCTTGGAACATGGGGAAACCTCGTGGCCTTGACGGCAGGGGACCGCGATCTTCCCGGCCCGGGCTGCGTCTGGTCAATCGCGTTGCGCGAGGCTATGGTTGGCGCATGAGCGCAGAGACTCGAGTCGGCACCACCTCGGAAGCGACGTCACTTTTCGTGACGCCGAAGCTGTACGACGAGATCACCGAATGCGACAAGCACCTGATCGTGATCGAGTCGCCGCGGGTGGACGACATCATGGCCCAGTTCCGCCAGTTCGCGATGCGCAGCGGCAATTCGGTCTATCACTGGTCGGAAGGCGCCGGGATCGTGTCCATGCGCGAGAGCGAGCTGGCGGTTCCCGGGAGCCAGCGCATCCATGAAGCGCTGCGCCACATCCAGAACAGCCTGCACGTTGGCGTCTACATCTTCACCGGCTTCGCCAAGCTGCTGCGCCCGCCGGTAAGCGGGGTGCTGCGGCAGCTGGCCAAGCAGCAAGGACAGGCGCGCAAGCTCGTCTTCATCGACACCAAGGTGCGCATGCCCGAGGGGCTGGATGCGCTGGTGCATCGGATCGTGCACGACATCGATTCCAAGCGCCCGCCGCGGTTGCGCGACGGGCGCTGGGTGACTTGAGGCGGACATGGCGAACGGAGCGGTACTTCTTCTCGTCAACGAGCGCGGCGATCGCCGCCTGCTGTGGGAGTTGCTGGACGGCCAGGAGTTCGAGGCCATCTACGCGGCCAAGGACGTCGCACAGGCGCGTTCGGTGCTGGCGCAGGACGGTGCCATCGAGTTGATCGTGCTCGAACTGTCCGAGGACGACGCCGAAGTGCGTGCGTTCTGTGCCGAGCTGGCGCACGACCCGCGGACCGCGGCGACGCCGGTACTGGCAGTGAGCGCTGTCGAGCCAGGAAAACACTGGCCCCAGGCCGCGCCCGCGAACGTGCGCGGCTGGCTGCATTCGCCGGTCGATTCCGCCGATGCTCTGGCGCGCATCCAGATGGCGATGGCACCGACCGAGCCGACGACTGCGCTGGTCCAGGCCGAGCCGGGCGCAGCTGACGAGGACTATCGGTTCGCGTTCGATGCCAGCCTCGACGAGCTGCTGGTCTCCGACCCGGAGAGCGGGCAGGTGCTGGATGCCAACCCGACCTTCCTGCGGCAGTCCGGATTCTCGCTGGCGCAGGTGCGCACGCAGACCATCGACCAGCTCGACCTCACGCATCGCGGTGACGCCCGCCGCGAGTTGATGCAGCTGGCGCAGCGCCAGGGCAGCGTGCGCACGCGCCAGATGACGCCACGGGCGGACGGGCGTCGGGTGGCGGTGGAAGCGGTCTCCTGCCCGGTGCGCGTCGGCGGCAGGCTGTGCCTGCTGACGGCGCTGCGGCCGATCCCGCCGGACGCAGTCGGTCGCCCGTTCGGAGAGTTCCTGGACATGCTCTGGAGCCAGCGCGGCAGCGACGGGCTGGCCAAGTCGCTGACGCAGCGCCTGATCGAGTGGGCCAAGTTCGATTTCCTGCATCTGGTGGCACAGCGCGCCGAGACCGGCGAGGACGGCGACCTGGTGGTCAGCTTCCAGCGGCCCGGCCTGCCGCCGGTGATCGGTGAGCACCTGCGCAACGCCGCGCTGCGCAAGGTCGTCAATGGCGATGCCTTCGCCGTCCATGCCGATGCCTGGAAGGCGCTTGGCGGCGAAGCGATCGCGAACTCCTACCGGTTCGAGTCGCTGATCGGCATCCCGTTGCGCGACGAGCGCCAGGTCGTGGTCGGGGGCATGGTCTGCGCCGGGCGCCAGGTCATCGCCGAGGATTCCGGGCTGGTGCAGGCGGCGCGCTCGGTCGTGGCCAGACTGTCGATCGAGCTCGAGATCGAACGCGCGCACGAGCTGGGCCGAGCCAAGGGCCTGCAGGATTCGTTGACCGGTCTGCCGAACCGCCTGCTGTTCAACGACCGGCTGGAGACCACGATCAAGGAAGCGCACCGCACCGGCGAGTGCTTCGCGGTGCTGTTCGTCGATCTGGATCGCTTCAAGACGGTCAACGACAGTCTTGGCCATGGCGTCGGCGACGAGCTGCTGATCGCGGTGTCCAAGCGCCTGCGTGCCTGCGTGCGTGGCAGCGACACGGTGGCGCGCTATGCCGGCGACGAATTCACGCTGATCCTGCGCCACATCGTGCAGCGCGACGACGTGCTGCGCATCGCCGACAAGATCTGCCGCGTGCTGGAAACGCCGCTGACCCTCGGTGACGGGCGCGAACTGCACATCACCTCGTCGATCGGCATCAGCTTCTATCCGGACGATGCCACCACCGCCGAGAAGATGCTGAAGCATGCCGACATCGCGATGTACAACGTCAAGGGCATGGGCCGCAACAGCTTCCAGGCCTACGTCGCGGTGCCCGAGGAGTCGCACCAGCAACGGCTGTCGCTGGAGACCAAGCTGCGCGTGGCCGAACGCAACAACGAATTGCGTGCGTACTACCAGCCGCAGGTGAACGCGGTCACCGAGGACATCATCGGCATGGAGGCGCTGATCCGCTGGGAGCACCCCGAGCTCGGCATGATCTCGCCCGGATTCTTCATCCCGCTGGCCGAGGACAACGGCCTGATCGTGCCGATCGGCGAGTGGATGCTGCGCACCGCCTGCGCCGACACCAAGCGTTGGCACGACAAGTTCGGGGTGCCGCTGCGCATCTCGGTGAACCTCTCGGCGCTGCAACTGCGCCAGCCGAACCTGGTCGAGGTGGTGCAGCGCGTGGTCACCGAGACCGGGCTGGATCCGAACCACCTCGAGCTGGAGGTGACCGAGAGCATCAACGTCAAGACCATCCCGAACCTGATCGAAACGCTGCAGGGACTGCGCGACATGGGTTGCTCGATCGCGATCGACGACTTCGGCACCGGACAGAGTTCGCTCGACTACATCAAGCGCTTCCCGGCCGACCGCATCAAGATCGACCAGACCTTCGTGCGCAACATCGGCGTCGACCCGGACGACGAGGCGATCGTGCGCGCCACCATCAACATGGCCCAGCACCTCAATCGCGGCGTGATTGCCGAGGGCGTCGAGTACGAGGAGCACCTGAATTTCCTGCGCGAGCATGGTTGCGAGGAGTTGCAGGGCTACCTGTTCTGCCGCCCGCTCCCGGCCAGTTCCTTCGAGAACCTGATGGCCGAGCGCCAGCGCCTGATCGAGGGCGGACCGGTGGAAGCCGCGGAGCTGACTTGAACTTCTGCGCGCACCCGCGGTCTATGGCCCCGAATCCAACTTCCGGGACCATGCGATGCCAGTCAGTCTGTCCCTTGTCCAGCGCTCCGTGGGCGTCTCGCCGCTCGCGGTGGTGATGCCGCCGCAGTCCGTACCCGGAGCTCCGCGCATGAGCGAGGCCGACGCCGATCTGGAACTGGTACGACGCGTCCAGGCGGGGCAGAAGAATGCCTTCGACCTGCTCGTGCGCAAGTACCAGCACAAGGTGTTCGCGATCATCTCGCGCTACATCCACAACCACGCCGAAGCCCAGGATGTGGCCCAGGACACCTTCCTGCGTGCCTACCGAGCGCTCGGCAATTTCCGCGGCGAGAGCGCGTTCTACACCTGGCTGTACACGATCGCGACCAACACCGCCAAGAACCACCTGGTGGCGATGGGCCGGCGTCCGCCCGGAGACGACATCCAGATCGACGATGCCGCCCAGTTCGAGACGGCGATGCGGCTGCGCGACCCGGCCACGCCGGAACGCGAGCTGATGCGCCAGGAAATCGAACGCGCCGTGACCACGGCGGTGGCGCGCCTGCCGGAAGAACTGCGGCGCGCGATCACCATGCGCGAAGTGGATGGACTCAGCTACGAGGAGATCGCCAAGGCCATGGACTGCCCGATCGGAACCGTGCGATCGCGCATCTTCCGTGCGCGCGACGCCATCGACCAGAACCTGCGGCCGCTCCTCGACAGCCGCGAAACCGGATTGGAAGCGGTATGAACGACGAAAGCGTACGCGAGCAACTGTCGTCCCTGATGGACGGCGAACTGGCCCCCGACAGCGCGCGGTTCCTGAGCAAGCGCCTCGGCAATGATCCCGAACTGGCCGCCACCTGGGAGCGCTGGCACGTGCTGCGCGACAGCCTGCGCCAACAGGGCACCCTCGCGCCGGTGGATCTGTGCGCGCGCGTGCGTGAAGCGATCGCCGACGAATCGCCGGCGCCGGTGGTCAGTGCGTCTTCCGGCCGGGTCTGGCGCGGCCTGGCCGGTGGCGCCATCGCCGCCGGGGTGGCGGTGGTCGCCTTGCTGTTCGGACAGCCGCGGCCGGGTATCGAGGTTTCGTCCGAGGCAAGCGAAGCGACGCTCGCGCACGTGGCGCCCGTCACCACCACCGACCTGACGCCGAACTGGCGGCTCTCGCCGGTGGCCGATCGCCAGAGCTACGTACTGGCGCCGCCGCAGGTGGGCAGCGAGTTCGATGGCTACTTCGTCGAGCATGGGCTTGCCAGCGGCAGCGCCGGCGCGCTCGGCGTGGTGTCCTACGTTCCGGTGGTGGCGATGCCGGCCACGCGCGAAGGCGGCGACGTCGCGCGCCCGGGAAACTCCACGCGTTGAGCATGAACAGGTTCCTGGCCCGGCTGTCGTGGTTGCTGCTGGCGCTGGCCCATGCCGCGCCGGCGCCTGCCGCGGACGCGCTCGGCCTGCTCGTCTCGGCGCAACAGGCGCAGGCGACGCGCTCGTTCGAGGGCGTGGTCGTGTTCATGCACGACGGCCGCTTCGACGCGGTGCGCGTGGTGCACCGGCCGGGCGGCAGCGGGTACGAGCAACTGGCGACGCTGAGCGGCATGCCGCGCGCGCTGTTTCGCGACGCCCGCGAGGTGCGCATCGAGTCGCCAGGCCGCGAGCAGCGTCTGGCCCCGACCGGATTCGCCGCGCCCGCATTCGATGCAGCGCGGGTCGCGGCCAGCTATCGCCTGGACGACGTCGCCGAGGAGCGCATCGCCGGATTCAGCGCGCGCATCGTCGATGCCGTGGCGCGCGATGCAGTACGCCATTCGCAGCGCCTCTGGATCAATCCGGACAACGGCCTGCTGATGGGTTTCGCGCTGGTCGGACCGCGTCGCGAGACGTTGCAGCAGGTCATGTTCACGTCGCTGGTCGTCGACCCGCGCCAGGATGCCGCCGCGCCGGTAGTCGCCGCACCGGCAGTGGTCGACGATCTGGCGCTGGCCTGGCCGCAAGGATTTCGCCTGGTCGCGGTGCGCGAGCAGGACGGGCGGCGCAACCTGATGCTGAGCGATGGACTGGCGATGATCACGCTGTATCTGGAGCAGCGCGCCGATGCGATCGACCGCCTGACCACCCTGCGCCGCGGAGCGACGCAGCTGGCCTCGCGCCAGATCGGGCGGCGGCGTGTGGTGGTGATCGGCGAGGTGCCGCTGGCGACCGCCGTGGATCTGGCCAACAGCACCGCCCAGGCTTTGAACGATTGAACGGCCGCGCCGTGCGGCGCCGGCCATTGAACCCAGCAAGGAGTAACTGTCCATGTGGAAGCGTTGTCTGCAGATCGGGGTCCTGGTCCTGGCGCTGGCGGAATCGCCGCTGCGCGCGCAAGGCTTGCCCGATTTCACGCAACTGGTCGAGCGCAACGCGCCGGCCGTGGTCAACATCACTGCGCGCAAGGAGGCCGCCAGCGGCGAGGATCCGTCGCAGCTGAGCGAGGAGGAGGTTCCGGAGATCTTTCGCCGCTTCTTCGGCGACCCGCGCCAGTTGCAGCGCCCCGATCGGGGCGAGCGCGTGTCCGGCGGTTCGGGGTTCATCATTTCCGCCGACGGCTATCTGCTGACCAACCACCATGTCGTCGACGGTGCCGACGAGGTCACGGTGCGGCTCAAGGATCGCCGCGAGTTCAAGGCCAAGGTCATCGGCAGCGACCAGCAGAGCGACGTCGCCCTGCTCAAGATCGAGGCCAGCGGACTGACCGCGGCGACGCTCGGCGACTCATCGAAGCTGAAGCCGGGCCAGTGGGTGGTCGCGATCGGTTCGCCCTACAACCTCGACTTCTCGGTCACCGCGGGCATCGTCAGCGCGGTCGGGCGCAATCTTGGCGACGACCAGCGCTACGTGCCCTTCATCCAGAACGATGCAGCGATCAACCGCGGCAATTCCGGCGGCCCGCTGTTCAACCTCGATGGACAGGTGGTCGGGATCAACTCGCAGATCTTCTCGAATACCGGCGGTTCGATCGGCCTGAGCTTCGCGATCCCGATCGACTATGCCAACCAGGTCGTGGCGCAGTTGCGCGCCAAGGGCAGGGTGTCGCGCGGCTACCTCGGCGTGGCGCTGGAGGAAGTCGATTCGGTCAAGGCCAAGGCGCTTGGCCTGTCGCGGGTCACCGGCGCGCTGGTGAATCAGGTCAACAAGGACACGCCGGCCGCACGCGCCGGGCTGAAGGAGGGTGACGTCATCGTCAGCGTCGATGGCAACCGCATCGAGCGCTCGGGCGATCTGCCGCCGGTCATCGGTGCCACCGCCCCGGGCACGCGGGTGCACCTTGGCATCGTGCGCGACGGCAAGCCGCTGACGGTACCGCTGGTCATCGGCGAGCTTCCGGGCAATCTGGGCGCAGGCAACGTCGCGCCGGGTTCCGCGCAACCCCCGGCGCAGAGCGATGCGCTCGGTCTGGTGGTGCGCGAACTCAACGACGACGAGCGGGCGCAGTCGGGGATCGAGAACGGAGTGCTGATCGAGGCGGTGACCGGGACTGCCGCGCGCCGCGTGGGTCTGCGCGCGGGAGACGTCGTCCTCATGGTCGGGCGCAAGCGCGTCAACACCGCCGCAGAGTTCAAGGCTGCGGCGGGCGCGGTGGCGAAGGGCGAGGCGGCGATGCTGCTGGTGCGTCGGGGCGGGGTCAATTCGTTCATCGCGCTGCCACCCGGGGATTGAGCCGGCGCCGGATCGGTCCCGCTTCGTGCGATAATCCGCCATCCCCTTGAATGAGTGGCCCCGGCTTCGCGCCGGGGCCTTGGTATTGCATGAAGCACATTCGCAACTTTTCGATCATCGCCCATGTCGACCACGGCAAGTCGACGCTCGCCGACCGCATCATCCAGATCTGCGGCGGGCTGGAGGAGCGCGAGATGGAAGCCCAGGTGCTCGACTCGAATCCGATCGAGCGCGAGCGCGGCATCACCATCAAGGCGCAGTCGGTGTCGCTGCCGTTCAAGGCGAAGGACGGCCAGACCTATCTGCTGAACTTCATCGACACCCCGGGCCACGTCGACTTCTCCTACGAGGTATCGCGCTCGCTCGCCGCCTGCGAGGGTGCGTTGCTGGTCGTGGACGCGGCGCAGGGTGTGGAAGCGCAGTCGGTCGCCAATTGCTACACCGCGGTCGAGATGGGCCTCGAAGTGCTGCCGGTGCTGAACAAGATCGACCTGCCGACCGCCGATCCGGAGAAGGTCAAGAAGGAGATCGAGGCGGTGATCGGCCTCGATGCCACCGATGCGCTCCAGGTCAGCGCCAAGACCGGACTCAACGTGCGTGACGTGCTCGAAGCCATCGTCGAGAAGATCCCGGCACCGCAGGCCGGAGAGTTCCCGCAGCTGCAGGCGCTGATCATCGATTCCTGGTTCGACAACTACCTCGGCGTGGTCTCGCTGGTGCGCGTGATGCAGGGCGAGATCAAGCCCAAGGACAAGATCCTGGTGATGTCGACCGGTCGCACCCACGAGGTCGACCAGGTCGGCATCTTCACGCCCAAGCGCAAGATCACGGATCGTCTCGGCCCGGGCGAGGTCGGCTTCGTCTGTGCGTCGATCAAGGAAGTGCACGGCGCGCCGGTCGGCGACACCCTGACCCTGGCCAAGGATCCGGCGCCGTCGGCGCTGCCAGGCTTCCGCAAGATGCAGCCGCGCGTCTTCGCGGGCCTGTTTCCGACCAATGCCGACGACTACCCGGACCTGCGCGAGGCGCTCGAGAAGCTGACGCTGAACGATTCGTCGCTGCATTTCGAGCCGGAAAGCTCCGAAGCACTCGGCTTCGGCTTCCGCTGCGGCTTCCTCGGCATGCTGCACATGGAGATCGTGCAGGAGCGGCTGGAGCGGGAATACGATCTCGACCTGATCACCACCGCGCCGACGGTGATCTACGAGGTGCTCGACACCGAAGGCAAGGTCTCGCCGCTGGACAACCCGGCCAACCTGCCGCCGGTCAACAAGATCGAGGAAATCCGCGAGCCGATCATCCAGGCCACGATCCTGACGCCGCCGGACTACGTCGGCAACGTCATCTCGCTGTGCGAGGAAAAGCGCGGCAGCCAGGTCTCGATCAACTACCTCGGCTCGCAGGTGCAGATCATCTACGAACTGCCGCTGGCCGAAGTCGTGCTCGACTTCTTCGACCGGCTCAAGTCGGCAAGCCGCGGCTATGCCTCGCTCGACTACCATTTCCTGCGTTTCGACGCCGGCAGCTTCGTGCGCCTGGACGTGCTGATCAACGGCGACAAGGTCGACGCGCTGTCGAGCATCGTGCACCGCTCGCAGGCCGACCGTCGCGGCCGCGACCTGTGCGAGAAGATGAAGGAGCTGATTCCGCGCCAGATGTTCGACGTCGCCATCCAGGCCGCGGTCGGCGCCCAGATCATCGCGCGTTCGACGGTCAAGGCGATGCGAAAGAACGTGCTCGCCAAGTGCTATGGCGGCGATGCCACGCGCAAGAAGAAGCTTCTTGAGAAGCAGAAGGAAGGCAAGAAGCGCATGAAGCAGGTCGGTCGCGTCGAGATCCCGCAGGAAGCCTTCCTCGCGGTGCTGCAGACCGACAGCAAGTAATTCCAACCACGGATGCCGGCATGGGAAACATCAAGCTCGATTTCGCCCTGATTCTGGTCTGCCTGAGCGCCGTCACCGGCGTGATCTGGGCGATCGACCATTTCCTGTTCGCCAAGGCGCGTGTGGCGAAGCAGGGTGAGGCGGCGAAGGAACCGCTGCTGGTCGAATACTCGCGTTCGTTCTTCCCGGTGATCTTCATCGTCCTGATCATCCGCTCGTTCATCGCCGAGCCATTCCGGATTCCGTCGAGTTCGATGATGCCCTCGCTGCTGATCGGCGATTTCATCCTGGTCAACAAGTTCTCCTACGGCTTGCGCATCCCGGTGCTGAACAAGGAATTCGTCGCCATCGGCAAGCCCCGGCGCGGCGACGTCGTCGTGTTCAAGTACCCGGGCAAGTTCCCCGGCGACCCGATGGCCGGAACCGACTACATCAAGCGCGTGATCGGTCTGCCCGGGGACACGGTCAGCTACCTCGACAAGGTGGTGCACATCAATGGCGTCGCGGTATCGCAGGTGCCGATCGGGCGCTACGAGGGCGTCGGCCAGGGCAGCGGCATGACCGGCGCGATCCGCTCCATCGAGCACCTGCCTGGCCGCGAGCACGAGATCCTGCAAGACCCCTACGCGATGCACTCGCTGCCCCTCGGCGACACCTGGGTGGTGCCCGAAGGCGGGTATCTGGTGCTCGGGGACAACCGCGACAATAGCGAAGACAGCCGCTATTGGGGTATGGTTCCGGAAGCCAACCTGGTCGGTCGCGCGTTCTTCATCTGGATGAACTGGGACAGCCAGAACGGTGGCATTGACTTCAGTCGAATCGGTTCCGTGATCAGGGGAGGAGAGTGAGATGCACAAGTTGCGATCAGGTCAGGGCGGCATTTCTTTCCTGGGGTTCGTAATCGTTCTCGCAGTCGTCGGCTTTTTTGCTTTCCTTGGAATGAAGCTATATCCCGCCTACGCGGAGTACTACAACGTGGTCTCGGCGATGGAAGCGATTCGCCGCGAGCCAGGTTCTTCGCGGTGGAGCCCGGCGGAGGTCATGCTCTCCCTCGAGAAGCGGATGTACATCAACTACGTCAACGCGAAGAACGTCAGCAAGCGGAACTTCCAGATCAAGCGGTCCGGCACTGGGTATACGCTTTCGGTGCATTACGAGAGGCGCGAGCCGCTCCTGTACAACCTGGACTACGTGGCGAAGTTCGACCGGTCGATCGAGATTGGCTCGAAGCTCGACAGCGGTGCCAGTGGCGACTGATCTTGCCTCGCTCGCCCTGACCCACCGCAGCGCGCGGGGGGCGAACAACGAGCGTCTGGAGTTTCTTGGCGATGCGGTGGTCGGGTTGGTGGTTGCGGAGTTGCTGTATGAGCGCTTTCCGAAGCTCGACGAAGGCGTGCTGACGCGGATGCGCGCGCACCTGGTGTGCGAGCGCGGGCTGGCGGAGGTGGCACGGGCGCTGCGTCTGGGCGAGCGCCTGCAACTTGGGCCCGGAGAACTGAAGTCGGGTGGACAGCGGCGCGACTCGATCCTGGCCGATGCCCTGGAGGCACTCGCCGCGGCGCGTTACTTCGAGGCGGGTTGGGATCTCTGCCGCGCGGAAGTGCGCGGCTGGTTCGAACCGGCGCTGGAGCGCCTGCGCGGCGATGACTTCGGTAAGGACGCCAAGACCCGGCTGCAGGAATGGCTCCAGGCGCGGGCCCTGGGTCTGCCTCGCTACGAACTGGTCGATGCCGTAGGCCCCGAGCATGCGCGCGAGTTCCTGGTGCGCTGCCATGTGGACGCAGGCGCGCAGCAGACCGAGGCCCGCGGCCACAGCCGCAAGCTCGCCGAGGCACGGGCAGCGGAAGCGATGATCACCCGCCTGGAAGCCGGCGAACGCAAGCAGGGGGCGGCATGAGCGAGCACCGTTTTGCGACCGTGGCCGTGGTCGGGCGGCCGAACGTCGGCAAGTCGACCTTGCTGAACACGCTGGTCGGATATGCACTCAGCATCGTCGCACCAAAGCCGCAGACCACACGCCATCGCCTGCTCGGGGTGCTGACCCGGGACGACGTGCAGTTCGCGTTCCTCGACACGCCGGGCATCCATCGCGCGCAGACGCGGGTGCTGAACCGGGTGCTCAATCGCACCGCGTTCGCGGCGCTGGAGGAGGCCGACATCGTGCTCTGGCTGCTCGATGCGACGCGTCGCACCGAGGAGGACGATCTGGTCGCCGAGCGCTTGCGCGGGCGCAAGGTGCCGGTGGTGATCGCGCTGAACAAGGCCGACAAGGTCGCCGACAAGGGGCGGCTGCTGCCGTTGATTGCCGACCTGCAGCAGGCCTACGAGCCTGCCGCGATCGTGCCGATCTCGGCCTTGAAGAACTCGGGCACCGAGCAGTTGCTGAAGGTGCTGACCGGCTTGGCGCCGCCCGGCGAGGCGCAGTTCGACGCCGAGGACATCACTGATCGCAGCGAACGCTTCCTCGCCGCCGAGCGCGTGCGCGAGCAGTTGATCATGCAGCTGCACGACGAACTGCCGTATGCGACTTCGGTGGAGATCGAGCGCTGGGAGCAGGAAGGCGACCTGGTCAAGATCGGCGCGGTGATCTGGGTCGAGCGCGACGCGCAGAAGGCGATCGTGATCGGCGCCGGCGGCGCGCAGCTGAAGGCGATCGGGATCCGCGCGCGCAAGGTGCTGGAGAAGTTGCTCGACGCCCGCGTGCATCTGGAGACCTGGGTGCGGGTACGCGAGAACTGGTCGGACGACGAGCGCGCGCTGAAGCGCATGGGCATCGACCAGGCCTGAGCCATGCGCGAGCGCGTCGAGCGGCAGCCGGCCTATGTGCTGCACGAGCGGCCCTATCGCGAGACCAGTGCGATCCTCGAACTGCTCAGTCGCGATCATGGTCGCGTGGCCGTGGTCGCGCGCGGGCTGCGCGCACCGAAGCCGCGTTTCGCGCGTGGAGCGCTGCGCGCGCTGCAACCGCTGGAATGCGGCTGGATCGGGCAGGGCGAGATGGGCCAGCTGATCGCGGTCGAGGTCATCGGGCTGCCGCAGGCGGTGACCGCGATGCAGCTGCAGTCGGTGCTGTATCTGAACGAGCTGCTGGTGCGGCTGCTGGCGCGCAACGACCCGCACCCCAGGGTTTTCGACGCCTATGCCGGGCTGCTCGGGGACCTGCCGCGTGCAAATGCCGTGCTCGGATTCGCACTGCGGCGGTTCGAGAAGGACCTGCTGGCAGAGCTTGGATACGGCATCGACTTCGCTTGGGACCTGGCAACGCAGGCGCCGGTGCGGGAGCAGGGCTACTACCGCGTCGATCCCGAACAAGGCGTGTTCGCGGTGGCCGGGCCTGGCCGCGGTGCGTTGCCGGGCGGTGCGCTGCTCGCACTGGCTGCGGGCGTGCTGCCTGCTGCCGAATTGCTTGCCGACCTGCGGCGAATGATGCGCAGCCTGCTGCTGCATCACCTCGGCGGGCACGGCCTCCAAGCCTGGCGTGTGCTCAGGTCGCCAGTGCCGCCAGCAGATCCGGCATGAGCTCGGCACAGGCTGCGTCGTAACGGCGCAGCAAGCCGGACCAGTCGGCGGCGTCGCGCGGCGTGTCGTCGATGAATGCGGACAACGGTCTTGCCCCGCAGAAACCGGCGGAGGATTTCATCCGATGCAGCGCATCGCGCAGCCTTGCCTCATCGTGCGCGGTCACCGCCGCCAGCAGCATCTCGCGATAGACCGGCAACTCGTCGACCAGGATCCGTCGCAGCGAACGCACGGTGTCGGCCGAGCCCCAGATCGCGAGTGCGGCCGCGTCATCGAGCGCGGGTTCGCTGCAGACGTCCTGCGCGGGCGAACCGCCGTCCAACGCCGATTGCAGCCCAGCAGCGGTGATCGGCTTGGCCACTGCGACCGCAAACCCGCATTGCAGCAGGGTTTGCTGGCGCTCCTCGTCGATCTCGGCGCTGATCGCGATCGCGCGTGCATGGCGCGTTCCCGCCAGATCGCGCAGCCGCGCGAGCAGCGAGCTGCCGTCTTCGCCGTCCAGCCGTTGATCGAGCACGACCTGGTCGAACCGTTCGTGGCGTGCGGCAGCAAGCGCCGCAGGGACCGAGGCGGCCGTGGTCACCGCATGGCCGAGCGTGCGCAATTGCGCCGACAGCACCTCGCGCACGATCGGGTCGTCGTCGACCAGCAGGATGCGCTGCGCTGCCGCTGTGTTCACCGCGAGGCCCTCGGAAGATTGGCTTGCCGGTAGACTACACGGCCCGAATCCAGCTGTTGACTCCCCATTGAATCGACGTCTTTCCAGCGAGCCGCTGCTGCTCGAAATCCAGAACCTCGGGCACGACGGTCGCGGCGTGGCGCGTCACGAAGGCAAGGCCACCTTCGTGGCCGGCGCGCTCGGCGGGGAGCAAGTTCTCGCCCGACTCACCGCCCGGCATCGCCAGTACGATGAAGCCGAGGTGGTCGAAGTGCTGTCGCCATCGCCGGATCGTGTGGCCCCGGGCTGCGTGCATTTCGGCGTCTGCGGCGGCTGCGCCCTGCAGCACCTGACCGCGCCGGCGCAGATCGCGGCGAAGCAGAACACGCTGCTCGAGAATCTCGCGCGCATCGGCGACGTCGAGCCCAAGCGCGTGCTGGATCCGCTGCAAGGCGAGTCCTGGCGTTATCGCCGGCGCGGTCGACTGTCGGTGCGCTACGTCGAGAAGAAGGGACGGGTGCTGGTCGGTTTCCGCGAGACCAATGGCAAGTACGTCGCCGATCTGGCCTCGTGTCCAGTGCTGCTGCCGGCGATCGGCGAGCGCATCAGCGCGATCGCCGAGCTGCTGGCCACGCTCGACGCCGTGCGCGAAGTGCCGCAGATCGAGTTTGCCTGTGGTGATGCGCTGACCGTGCTGGTGTTCCGCCACCTGCAACCGCTGTCGAGCGGCGACCAGGAAAAACTCATCGCGTTCGCGAAGCAACACGAGCTGGCAGTGATGCTGCAGCCCAAGGGGCCGGACTCGGTGCATGCCCTGTGGCCGGAGACGGTCGAGCTGTATTTCGACATCCCGCGCTTCGACCTGCGTCTCGGCTTCGACGCGCTCGATTTCATCCAGGTCAATGCCGCGATCAATGCGCGCATGATCGACCATGCGCTGGCCCTGCTCGATGTGCAGCCCGACGAATCCGTGCTCGACCTGTTCTGCGGGCTCGGCAACTTCACCTTGCCGCTGGCACGCCAGGCGAAGTCCGTGGTCGGCATCGAGGGCGACCATGCTCTGGTCGCGCGCGCGAAGCGCAATGCCGAGCGCAATGGCATCGGCAACGCCGAGTTCTTCATGGCCGACCTGTCCGAGAACCAGCGCGATGCGTCCTGGGCACGACGGCCCTACGACCGCGTGCTGCTCGACCCCGCGCGTGCCGGCGCCGACAAGCTGATCGAGTGGTTCCCGTTCAAGCAGGTCAAGCGCGTGGTCTACGTGTCCTGTCATCCGGCCTCGCTGGCGCGCGACGCCGGCCTGCTGGTGCGCCAGCATGGCTACAAGCTCAAGGCCGCGGGCGTGATGGACATGTTCCCGCACACGGCGCACGTCGAATCGATCGCCGTGTTCGAGTGCTGAGCATGGCAGTCGAGATCGAACGCAAGTTCCTGGTGCGCGGTGCCGACTGGCGCCCCCAGGTCACGCGCAGCATCGCGATGGACCAGGGGTATCTCGGGGGCGATCGTTGCTCGGTGCGCGTGCGCCTGGAAGGCGAGGCGGCGGCGCTGAACATCAAGTCGCGCGAGGCGGGTGCGAAGCGCCTGGAGTTCGAGTACCCGCTGCCGGTCGGTGACGCCCGCGAGTTGCTCGCTCGCTTGGCCGGCACCCGCATCACCAAGACCCGGCACCATGTCGAGGTTGATGGCCAGTTGTTCGAGATCGATGAATTCGCCGGCGACAACGCCGGGCTGATCGTGGCCGAGATCGAGCTGGACGCGGTCGATTCGCCGTTTCCGCGGCCCTCCTGGCTGGGTCGCGAGCTGACCGACGAAGCGCGCTTCTACAATCTGCGCCTGGCGACGACGCCATTCGCGACCTGGAACGATCGCGACGCCATCCTGGAGGAAATCGCATGCTGATGATCGGCATCGCCGGCAAGACGCTGGCGCCCGAGGAACAGGACTGGATCCGCGCGCCGATGGTCTGCGGCGTGATCCTGTTCACCCGCAACTTCACGTCGCGCGAACAGGTCAGCGCGCTGTGCGCCGAGATCCGCGCGGTACGCGGCGGGCCATTGCTGATCGCCGTCGACCAGGAAGGCGGCCCGGTGCAGCGCTTCCGCGACGGCTTCACCGCGCTGCCGGCCCTGGCCCTGTTCGGCGAGCGTTACGCGATCGATGCCGCCGGCGCGCTGCAACTCGCCGAACAACATGGTTGGCTGATGGCGAGCGAGATGCTCGCACTCGGCATCGACTTGAGCTTCGCACCCTGCATCGATCTGAAGCGCGGCAACCGCGCGATCGGCATCCGCGCGTTCCACGAGGACCCGGCGGTGGTCGCGGCGTTCGCGGTGGCCTATGTGCGCGGCATGCACCGTGCCGGCATGGCCGCCACGCTGAAACACTTCCCGGGCCATGGTTCGGTGCTCGAAGACACGCATTTCGATACCGCGGTCGACGCGCGAACGCTTGCAGCGATCGAATGCGAGGATCTGTATCCGTTCGGCGCCGGCTTCGCCGCCGGGGCCGAGGCGGTGATGATGGCGCACGTCGCCTATCCCGAGGTCGCGCCGGAGCCAGCCGGGTATTCGCCGCGCTGGATCCGCGAACTCCTGCAGCAGCAGATGAAGTTCGGCGGCATCGTGTTTTCCGATGACATCGGCATGGCCGCAGCCGAGTCTGCGGGCGGCATCAAGGCGCGCATCGATGCGCACCTGGATGCCGGCTGCGACATCGTGCTGGTGTGCGCGCCGACGATCGTCGCCGAAGCGATCGAGGCGGTTTCGACCCGCGAGCCGGTGGCCCGGTCGCGCTGGGGCACACTGCTGGCGCGCGCGCAGCCCGATTGGGCCGTGCTGGTAGAGGCCGAAGCATTCCAACAAACCCGCGCGGCACTCGCTGCGCTTCGCCAGGAGACCGTGGCATGAACGCACATCCGCTTTCCGAAGCCCTGCAACACTCCGACCGGCTGTGGTCGCGCGAGCAGCTGTTTGCCGCGATCGCCCGTCTCGGCCGCGAACTCGATCTCGCCTATGCCAGTGCGGAGCAGCCACCGGTGTTCCTGACGGTGATGAACGGCGGCATGTTCTTCGGCGCCTACCTCGCGCATGCGAGCAAGGTCGACTACCACTTCGACTACGTGCACGCGACGCGCTACCGCAGCGGCACCATGGGCCACGCGCTGGAACTGGTGAAGGCGCCGCGCACGCCGCTCCACGGACGCGACGTCCTGATCGTCGACGACATCCTCGACGAGGGCAAGACGCTGGTGATGGTGCGCGACTGGTGCCTGGCGCAGGGCGCGTCCAGCGTGCGCATCGCGGTGCTGGCCGAGAAGAAGCACGACCGCTGCGTGCCCGGGTTCAAGGCCGATTTCGTCGGCGTCGAGGTTGCCGACCGCTACGTCTACGGCTTCGGCATGGACTACTACGAACAGGGGCGCAGCCTCGACGCGATCTACGCGCTGAAGGACTGATGCCATGGCGATCGAACTGGGCTTGATCGGCGGCACCGGCCTGTACGCGTTTCCCGGGCTGCAACAGGCGACCCGCGTCGAGATCGACACGCCCTACGGCGCGCCGTCCGGCGCCTATGTCTGCGGCGAGCTCGATGGTCATCGCGTCGCCTTCCTGGCACGCCACGGCGAAACTCACACGATCGCGCCGCACCGCGTGAACTACCGCGCCAACGTGCACGGCTTCAGGCAGCTCGGCTGCCGGCGCGTGCTCGGCATCAACGCGGTCGGCGGCATCCGCTACGACATGGGGCCGCGCGCGCTGGTCGTGCCCGACCAGATCATCGACTACACCCACGGCCGCTGTACCAGCTTCAGCGACGTCGCCGGGGTCAAGGTCGAGCACATCGACTTCTCGCACCCGTACACGCCGCAGTTCCGCTCGCGCTTGCTCGCGGCGGCGGCGCAGGCCGGCATCGAGCTCATCGACGGCGGCTGCTACGGCGCCACCCAGGGACCACGCCTGGAGACGGTGGCCGAGATCTCCCGGCTGCGCCGCGACGGCTGCGACCTGGTCGGCATGACCGGCATGCCGGAAGCGGCGCTCGCGCGCGAGCTCGGTCTGGAATACGCCTGCGTGGCGCTGGTCGCGAACTGGGCCGCGGGTTGCGGCGATGCCAGCGAGATCAGCATCGAGGAAATTCATGCCCATCTGGCCGCCGCCACGGCACGCATTCCGGCGCTGGTGCGCGCCCTGCTGGCGATGAATCTCGGCTGAAGGCTTGTAATTATTTTCAATCTGGGAAAAACTCCGGCCGCTGCGCCGCCGTGGCCAGCCGTGTTTCCTTTCAAGGGTTTGTACAGCAATGCGCACCGGTACCGTGAAGTGGTTCAACGACGCGAAGGGCTTCGGCTTCATCGCGCCCGACGATGGCGGCGAAGATGTTTTCGTCCATTACTCTGCGATCTCCGCGAAGGGCTTCCGCAGCCTTCAGGAGGGCCAGAAGGTGAGCTTCGAAGTCCAGCAGGGACCGAAGGGCGCACAAGCCGCAGGCGTCGTGCCGGTCGGCTGATCCGACCCCCCGCGACGATCGGAAACACCCCGCTTCGGCGGGGTTTTTCTTTTCAGTCGGAGTGCAACGAGAACTGCAGCCGCGCCAGATCGGCGTAGAGGCCGCCGGCCTGGATCAGTTCGGCGTGGGTGCCGATGGCCTGGATGCGGCCGTGGTCGAGCACGACGATGCGGTCGGCCTTCTGCACGGTGGCGAGGCGGTGGGCGATGATGATCGTGGTGCGGCTGCCGACCACGGCGTCGATTGCTTGCTGGATCGCAGCTTCGGATTGCGCGTCGAGCGCGCTGGTGGCTTCGTCGAGCAGCAGGATCGGGGCGTCGCGCAGCAGCGCGCGCGCGATCGCGATGCGCTGACGCTGGCCGCCCGAGAGGCGCACGCCGCGTTCGCCGAGCTCAGCGGAGTAGCCGCCGGGTTGGGCGAGGATGAACTCGTGCGCCTGCGCCGCGCGCGCGGCCTGTTCGATCGCAGCCTGGTCGGCACCGTCGCGGCCGAGCGCGATGTTGGCGGCAGCGTCCATCGCAAAGATCACCGGGTGCTGCGGCACCAGCGCGATGCACTGGCGCAGGTCGGCGAGCGGCAACTGGTCGATGGCCTGGTCGTCGATCAGGATGCGGCCGGATTCGGCCTCATGGAAGCGCAGCAACAGCTGGAACAGGGTGCTCTTGCCGGCGCCGCTCGGACCGACCAGGGCGATGGTTTCGCCCGGGCGGATGTCGAGCGAGAAGTCGTCGAGCGCGACCTGACCGGGGCGGCTCGGGTAGCCAAAGCGCACGTGCTCGAAACGGATCGCGCCGCGTGCGGCGTTGGATCGGGGCCTGGCATCGGCGCGATCGCGCACCGCGGGCACCGTGGCGAGCAGCTCGGCGATGCGCTCCATCGCGCCGGCGGCGCGCTGCACTTCGCCCCAGACCTCGGTGAGTGCGCCGACCGAGCCGGCGGCAGTGACCGCATAGAACACGAACTGGCCCAGCGTTCCGGCGGTCATCGCGCCGGCGAGCACGTCTTTGGCGCCGACCCACAGCACCAACGTGATCGCGCCGAACACGAGCAGGATCACCATCAGCGTCAGCAATGCCCGCGTCGAGATGCGGCGGCGCGCGGTGCCGAGTGCGCGCAGGATGGCGCCGTCGAAACGCAGGGCTTCGGCGGCCTCGCGGGTGTAGGCCTGCAGCGTCTGGATCGCACCCAGCGACTCGGCCGCCTGGGCGCTGGCGTCGGCGATGCGTTCCTGCGACTCCTTGGACAGCCCGCGCACGCGCCGACCGAAGAACACGATCGGCAGGATCGCGAGCGGAATCACCAGCGCCGCCAGCCCGGCCAGCTTCGGGCTGGTGATCGCGAGCAGCACGCTGGCGCCGATCAGCATGACCACGCTGCGCAGCGCCACCGAAACCGACGAACCGATCACCGTCTGCACCAGTTCCGCGTCGGCGGTGATGCGCGACAGCAATTCGCCGCTGCGACTGCGCTCGAAGAACGCGGCGTCGAGCGTCAGCAGGTGGGCGTAGAGCCGACGCCTGAGGTCGGCGACGACCGATTCGCCGAGCATCGAGACGAACCAGAAGCGCAGCGCGGTCGCGATCGCGAGCACGCCGGCGACGAGGAACAGTCCGAGGAAGCTGCGGTCGATCGCGGCCGGGTCGCTGCCGGAGAAGCCGTGGTCGATCATCTGGCCGACCGCCCAGGGCAGCGTCAGCGAGGCTGCAGAGGAGACCAGCAGGAACAGCAGCCAGCCGGCGGCAAGCGGACGATAGGGGCGCAGGAACGGCAACACTGCGCGCAGCGGCTTCAGGCCGGGCTTCGGACTTGCTTCGGGCGTGGACATCGCTGCGATGTGGGGGCGGCGGCGATGGACGCAAGCACGCCGCGCGGCTTCAGTCGAGCCGGCGCAGCGTCACCTGGCCGCGGCTGGCATCGCGCAGTTGCTGGCCGAGCCGTTCGACCTGGTTGGCGCGCACGCGCAGGCGCAGCTGCACGCCCTCCGCGCTGAAGCGTTCCTCCAGTTTCTCGGCCGAGACGGCGTCCATCAGCGCATGGGCGGCACCGAGGTGCGCGAAGCCGAGGTTGAGTTCGACCTCGCACATGCGCTCGCGCAGTTGTCGCGGTGCGGTGCGCAGGCATTCGGCAGCAGCACCGCCGTAGGCGCGCACCAGCCCGCCGGCGCCGAGCTTGATGCCGCCGAACCAGCGCGTGACCACGACCACGACCTGGTCGAGTCCCTGGCCATCGATGGCGGCGAGGATCGGCCGGCCGGCGGTGCCGGCGGGCTCGTCGGCATCATCGGATCGATACAGCTCGCCGATGCGATAGGCCCAGCAGTTGTGGCGCGCGTCCTCGTCGCTGGCGCTGGCAATGAAGGCCATCGCCGCCGCCACGCTGTCGGCGGGCGCCGCCTGGGCGATGAAGCGGCTTTTCTTGATCTCGATGTCGAAGCGATGCGGGGCCGCCAGCGTCGGCAGCAGGCTCATGGCAGGAAGCGGCGCAGGTCCGGGGGGGTCACGGCGTCCGGATAGGCGGCGTGGAAGCGCGCGAGTTCGGCGCGGGCCTCGCTGTGACGGCGGTCGCGCACCAGGCGGCGGATGCGATCCAGCCAGGCATCGCGGGCGAGCACATCCTGCTTGAGCGCGCGCCCGGCGCCGGTTTCGCGGTCGGCGTCGAGGCGTTCCTTCGCGGCGTCCTTTTCGTCGGCAGCGACGGCGCCGAGGTCCATGCCCGGCGCCGCGGCGGCGGCCGTGGCTGCGGGCGCGGCCAGGTTCTGGCGCTGCTCCGGCATCGCCGAGCGGCTCGCGTGGTCGGCGCGCTTGTCCGCCTCGATCGCCGCACCGCGTTGCGCGGCCGGCGCGGCCGGCATCGGCGACGCTTCGCTCGCGGGCAGTTCGGCGCTGTCGGCGAAGACGGGTTCGGCCGCAGCAGGCTGGGCCTGCTGTTCACGCTTGGCTTCGTTGAACGCCTGCGGCTCGGGCTTCGCCGGCGGCGGTGGCGGTGGGGGCAGTTGCGCCATCTCCAGCGCCTTGGCGCGGTCGCGGCTGGAGCTTGGCAGCACCTCGACCTCGAAGGTCTCCTCGCGCGCACGTGCGCCATCGAGCATCGCTTCGCCGCGCGCGGACTCCTGCGCCTCGTAGACACGCCAGCCGATGCCGGCGGCGATCGCGACGCCGGCGAAACTGGCGGCGAGTGCGATCCAGCGCGGCGGCTTGTGCGCATGGCCGACCGCCGCGCGGGCCTTGGTCAGCACCGCGCGGTCGAGCAGCGCGGTCGGCTCCGCCTGCGGCAGCCGCTTGTACGCGGCCACTTCGGCCTCGTATTCGCGCATCAGGTCTTCGAGCTCGCGGTCGTTCATGCGCATGACCTCAAGCTCGCACGCAGTTTTTCAAGGGCGTAGCGCAGTCTGGACTTCGCGGTTTCGCGCCCGACCGCCATCACTTCGGCGATTTCCTCAATGCCGAGGCCGTTCTCGACCCGCAGCAGGAAGGCGCCGCGCTGCTCGGCCGGCAACTCCGCGAGTGCGTCTTGCAGGCGGCGCGACTGCTCGAAGTCGCTGAGCACGCGCTCGGGGCGCTCGCGCTCGTCGTTCTCGGCGACACGGAAGGCATTCTCGGCGGTTTCGCCGTTGTCCTCGGGGCGCTCGCGGCGATACTGGTCGATCACCAGGTTGTGCGCGATCTGCAGCAGCCAGGTCGAGAACTTGGCCTCGACGCGATAGCGCGCCCGCGCCTGGATCACGCGTCCCCAGACCTCCTGGAACATCTCGTCGGCCAGTTCGCGGCGCTTCAGACCGCGCAGCAGGAAACGAAACAGCGGCCCGCGATGACGCGTGTACAGCGTCTCGAACGCCCGCGCGTCGCCGCTTGCGTAGGCCAGCATCAGTTCCTCGTCGCTGCGTTCGGTCATCGTCCACGAGCGTAAACGATGCGCCCGATCCGGCATAGCCTCGGCGGCGGGGAAGTCGAGCGGGGACAGGGCGATGGCGGCGGTCATGGAGCGTGGAACGCGGCCGGGGTGTTGGTGGGGTTAGCGGTGTCGGAATCGCGGCTTGGAAGCCGCTCCCACTATGGCTCCGACAGACCTTGATGGAGGAACAGTGGGAGCGGCTTCCAAGCCGCGATGCTCTCCCCCATTACTTGCACCACCCCCCCCCCCCCATGGAACCCCCACCGGGAGCGGCTTCCAAGCCGCGATTCCGACCGATCCCGACTACCTCAGCACTGCCTCCACCACCCCTATCGCCAGCTGGTCCGGACTCGCCGCGGTGGTGTCGAGCACCAGTTCGGCATGTTCCGGGCGCTCGTAGGGCGAGTCGATGCCGGTGAAGTTCGGGATCAGTCCGGCGCGGGCCTTCGCGTACAGGCCCTTGACGTCGCGTTGCTCGCAGACTTCGAGCGGGGTGTCGACGAACACTTCGATGAACTCGCCGTCGGCGAAGCGTTCGCGCGCCATGCGGCGTTCGTCGCGGAAGGGCGAGATGAAGGACACGATCACGATCAGTCCGGCGTCGACCATCAGGCGCGCGACTTCGGCGACACGGCGGATGTTCTCGACGCGGTCCTCGGCGCTGAAGCCGAGATCGCGGTTGAGCCCATGGCGCACGTTGTCGCCATCGAGCAGGTAGGTGTGGTGGCCGGTGGCGAGCAGGCGCTTCTCGACCAGGTTCGCGATGGTCGACTTGCCCGAGCCCGACAGCCCGGTGAACCACAGGCAGCGCGGCACCTGGCCCTTGATCGCGGCGCGCGCCTGCTTGCCGACATCGAGCGCCTGCCAGTGCACGTTGCTGGCGCGGCGCAGCGCGAACTCGATGCGCCCCATCGCGACCGTGGCATTGCTGCTGCGGTCGATCAGGATGAAGGCGCCGAGCGCGCGGTTTTCGGCATACGGCGCGAACGCGATGTCCTGGTCGAGCGACAGGTTGCACACCGCGACCTCGTTCAGCAGCAGGCGCGTCGCGGCCAGGTGCTCCTGGGTGTTCACGTCGACCTTGTGCTTGATCGCGGTGACCTGCGCGGTCACCGTGCGCGCGGCGGCCTGGAGCAGATAGCGCCGGCCCGGCATCAGCGGTGCGTCGTCGAGCCACAGCAGCTGCACCGCGAACTGGTCGGCGATCGCACACGGCGCGGCCGCGGACGCGAGCACGTCGCCGCGGCTGACGTCGATCTCGTGGACGAGCGCGATCAATGCCGACTCTCCGGCCTGCGCCGATTCGCGTTGCGTATCCCCCACGGCGATGCTGGCAACGCGCGCATGCCGGCCCGAGGGCAACGACACCAGTTCATCACCGATCTGCACCCGACCACTCGCGATCAGCCCGGCGTAACCGCGGAAATCGGCATGCGGTCGGCACACCCACTGCACCGGCATGCGCAACGGCGCGGCGGCGTCGTCTTCCTGCAGCGGAAGGGTCTCCAGGTGTTCGAGCAGGGGCGGGCCGGCGTACCACGGGGTCGCGGTCGAGCGTGTGATCACGTTGTCGCCGATCAGGCCCGACAGCGGGATCGCCTGCACTCGGGCAATGCCGAGCGTGGCCGCGAGTTCGCGGTAGTCGGCGACGATGGCATCGAAGCGCGCCTGGTCGTAGCCGACCAGGTCCATCTTGTTCACCGCCAGCACCACCTCGCGGATGCCGAGCAGGGCGACGATGTAGCTGTGCCGGCGCGTCTGCGTGAGCAGGCCCTTGCGCGCGTCGACCAGGACCACGGCGACATCCGCGGTCGATGCGCCGGTGGCCATGTTGCGCGTGTACTGCTCGTGCCCGGGGCAGTCGGCGACGATGAACTGGCGGCGGTCGGTGCCGAAGAAGCGGTAGGCGACATCGATGGTGATGCCCTGTTCGCGCTCGGCGGCGAGGCCGTCGAGCAGCAGTGCATAGTCGATCGCCTCGCCCTGGGTGCCGTGGCGCGCGCTGTCGCGCTCGAGCCGGGCGAGCTGGTCGTCGTAGAGCTGCTTGCTCTCGTACAGCAGGCGTCCGATCAGCGTGCTCTTGCCGTCGTCGACGCTGCCGCAGGTGATGAAGCGCAGCAGCGGCTTGCGCTCATGCCGGGCCAGGTATTCCGCGATGTCCATCAGAAATACCCCTCCTGCTTCTTCTGTTCCATCGACGCCCCGGCATCGCCGTCGATCAGCCGGCCCTGGCGCTCGGACTGGCGCGCAACCAGCATCTCCGCGATCACCGCCTCCAGACTGTCGGCGGCGGACTCGATCGCGCCCGACAACGGATAGCAGCCGAGCGTGCGGAAGCGGATGCGGCGCAGCTGCGGCGTCTCCCGGGGGTGCAGTGGCAGGCGATCGTCGTCGACCAGGATCAGGGTGCCGTCGCGCTCGACCACCGGCCGCTCGGCCGCGAAGTACAAGGGCACCACCGGGATGCGCTCGCGCAGGATGTACAGCCAGATGTCGAGTTCGGTCCAGTTCGACAGCGGGAACACGCGCACGCTCTCGCCCGGCGCGATGCGGGTGTTGTACAGGTTCCAGGGTTCCGGGCGTTGCCGCTTCGGGTCCCAGCGATGCGCGCTGCTGCGAAACGAGAACACCCGTTCCTTGGCGCGCGAGGCTTCCTCGTCGCGGCGCGCACCGCCGATCGCGGCATCGAAACCGCCACCTTCGAGTGCCTGCTTGAGGCCTTCGGTCTTCATGATGCGGGTGTGTTCGGCGGAGCCGTGGGTGAACGGTCCGACCCCGTCGCGCAGGCCATCGGGATTGATGTGCACGCGCAGCTCGACGCCGTAACGCGCCGGCACCGAGTCGCGCAGCGCATACATGTCGCGGAACTTCCAGCCGGTGTCGACATGCAGCAGCGGGATCGGCGGCGGCGCCGGGTGGAAGGCCTTGCGCAGCAGGTGCAGCAGCACCGAGCTGTCCTTGCCGATCGAATACAGCATCACCGGCCGCGCGAATTCGGCGGCGACTTCGCGCAGGATGTGCAGGCTCTCGGCTTCGAGCCGGTCGAGATGAGTCAGGGGCATGCCGGCATTGTGCGCGAAAGCGTGCCGCGTCGGATATGACGCGACGCGCGCCGGCCATGCCGCGCGGGAATAAGCCGCGCGGCGGTTACTCGAAGGAATCGCCGAGCAGCGGGTTCGGATGGGTGTCGATGCGCGCGATCAGCGGGTGATTGACCCCGGAGTCGCAGTTGGGCGACGTCGCGGCCACGAGCGCTGTGGCATTGCCCCAGGAGCTGATGTTGCCAAGGCCCTGCCAGGCCCAGCAGCCACCGCTGCCGACGTAGCGGAACGTGGCCGCACCGCGGTTGCCGAACAACGTGTCCACCTCGAATTCGGACTGGTCCGGCTCCGGTCGGATGACGGCCACGTAGAAACCGATCGCCGCGCCGATATCGGCTTCGAGATTGGCCGCGAAGATCGCACGCCCGCCGGCCGCGGCAGTGGCGGTGGGCAGTGCTGCGGTCGAGGCGTTGATGGTGGTCGGCAGTCCACCGAGCGATTCCGGCGGCGGCAGCGCCACTTCCTGGACGCCGCTGTCGCGGGCGATCAGCAGCAACGGTTGTGGGCCCCCCTGCGGGAACGGCTGGGTGCCGGCCGCGACCATCGTGGTGCCGCTGATCGAGCGTCCGCGGTGCAGGCGAAAGTTGAATGGTCGCGAGTAGGCGGTGGCCGAATCGAGCTGCAGGGTGGTGCTGTTCAGGCGCAGCAGCAGCACTGCATTCGTACCGGCGCTGGTGCCGTGTGCCAACGCATGGATCAGGCCATCGCCGCCCACGCGCAGCGCGGCGAGGTGTTGCGGACTGGCCGCGGCCGAGGACGGCGCGGCCGCGGCAGTGGCCAGGGTCATCGCGGCGTTGAAGCGCACCACGAAGCCGCGCAAGGTCGGCTCCGTCCCGGTGTTGCGCACCTGGCCGGCCAGTACCCATTCGCCGCTCGCAAGCCGCAACAGCGAGCCAAGGTAGGTGTCGCCCAGCGCCGCCGAGCCGGTGGCGAGCGTGCTGATGTCGTAGCTGGAGGTCTGGCCGAAGTAACCCGCGGCGAATTGGCCGCTGTCGAGGTTGATACGCGCGAGGCGGGTCAGGTCGGGGTCCAGACTGCGCGGCTGCACGCCCGCCAGCGCCATCTCATCGTCGGCGGCATTGCCGTTGTTGACGCCGCTGCAGGCGACCACGCTGTTCTTCACGCTCCAGGACGCCGGCGCGGTCTCGCGCGCGATGCCGTCGCCGGAGAATGCGGTGTCGAGTTCGCCGTCCGGTCGCAGGCGCAGGATCACGAACTGCGTCGCCAGTTCGTCGTAGGCCACCACCGCCAGACTGCCACCCTCGACCGGGCAGGAGCCGATCGCGCTGACCCCGCTGCCGAGGCCGGACACCACGCGCAGGCCATCGCCATCGAAGCCGGGGTCGAGCACCGGCGACGCGCTCGCCGTCAGCGACGCCAGGCCAAACAGGGCGGCAGATACGCCGCGAATCAGTGGGTTCATCGGGCACTCCGAGACTGGGTTGCCTCGCAGTACGCAGAATCCGTGCGGATTCTCCGCGCCCGGTCGAAATCAGGCGCGCGCCTTGCGTTGCGCCAGCTGCTCCAGGAATTCGCGCGCGGTTTCCACCGCAATCTCGAAGTTCTCGGCCAGCATCAGCAGGTTCGGGTGTTCCAGGATGTTCATCGACATCAGCACCTTGTGTGGTTGCGGCTGCAGGCCGGAGAAGAACACCTTGATGCCGAGCTTGTCGGCGCGGTCGAGGAACTGGCGCACCGCCTGGGCGCCGGAGGCATCCATCAGCGGCACCCGGCGCAGGCGCAGGATGAACAGCTGCGGGCGTTCGGCGAACTGGTCGAGCACGTCGTCGAGGCGGTTGGCAACGGCGAAGAACAGTGGCCCGGAAATCTGGAACGCCTCGACCCCCGCCGGCAGTTGTGCGCGCTGGTCGGGTTGGGCCGGGCCGCTGTTGTCCTCGACGTCGTCCTCGATCAGCTTGCGCCCGGACTCGATCTCGACCACCTCGCTCATGCGATGCATGAACAGGAACGCGGCCAGCACCACGCCGACTTCGATGGCGACGGTGAGGTCGGCGACCACGGTCAGCGTGAAGGTGACGACCAGCACCACGCGGTCGCCAACCGGGCCGTGCAGCAGGTGCTTCACGTGCTGGATCTCGGCCATGTTCCAGGCCACCACCAGCAGCACCGAAGCCAGGATCGCCAGCGGCACGTAGCCCATCAGCGGCGCCGCGACCAGCATGAACGCGAGCAGGAACGCGGCGTGCAGGATGCCGGCAATCGGCGAACGCGCACCGGCGCGGACATTGGTCGCGGTGCGCGCGATGGCGCCGGTCGCGGGCAGGCCGCCAAACAGCGCCGAGCCGCAGTTCGCAACGCCCTGCGCCACCAGTTCCGCATTCGAGCGATGGCGTCCGCCGATCATGCCGTCGGCGACCACGGCCGAGAGCAGCGACTCGACCCCGGCGAGGAAGGCGATGGTGAAGCTGGCCGGCAGCATCTCGAAGCTGCGCTCCCACGGAATGGTCGGGAAGTCGAAGCTCGGCAGGCTCGACGGGATGCCGCCGAAGCGCGTCGCGATGGTGTCGACCGGCATGCCGGCGAGACCCACCACCAGCGCCGCAACCGCGACCACGATCAGGAATCCCGGCCACTTCGGCCGCCAGCGGCGCATCAGCACCAGGCTCACGATGCCGAGGACGCAGAGCAGGGTGGTGGCCGCATCGAAGCTGTCGAACGAGGCGAAATAGGTGCGCCAGCGCGGCAGGAATTCGGCCGGCAGCCGGGCGATGTCGAGCCCGAGCGCGTCCTTGATCTGGCTGGAGAAGATGCTGACCGCGATGCCGGCGGTGAAGCCGACGATCACCGGCTGCGGCATGTAGCGCATCAGCGTGCCAAGCCGCAGCAGGCCGGCGCCGATCAGCATCAGGCCGGCGAGCAGGGTGCACAGGATCAAGCCCTCGTAGCCGAACTTCTCGATGATGCCGAACACCACCGGAATGAACGCCGCGGTCGGCCCGCCCACCTGCACCCGCGAACCGCCCAGGAACGAAACCAGGAACCCGGCAATGATCGCCGTGTGCAGGCCCTTTTCCGGTGTCGTGCCGGACGCGATCGCAAGCGCCATCGCCAACGGCAGCGCCACCACCGCGACCGTGAGCCCGGCCACGACGTCATGGCGAAAGTCCCCCAGTCCATAACCCCGCCGCAGCACGCTGACCAGCTTCGGCACAAAGAGGTGCCATGGTCGTCGCGGGGCGATCCTGTTCGCAGGCTGCATCACCCGACGTTAGCAAACTGTGGCGGGATGCGCGAGGTTGGCGAGTCGGCGCATCGCGTCGCCGCACGCGGATCAGGCCGTATTCGACAGCAGGCTTTCGTAGGGAATGCGCAGCCCCTCGTGCAGCCGCTTCACCATGGCCAAGGTCAGGTGGCGCTTGCCGCTCAGCACCTCCGACACACGCCCGCTGGGGCCGATGTAGACCTCCAGCTGGCGTGCCGTCAGGCCAAGCTGTTCCATGCGGAACTTGATTGCCTCGATGGGATGGGATGGCGGCATCGGCTGGTGCTCAGCCTCGTAGCGCTCCACCAGGACGGCCAACACTTCGAGTTCGTCGCCTTCCGGGCTGCCGATACGCGCGCCCCAGAGTTCGTCGATTCGAGCCATCGCCCGCTTGTAGTCGGTTTTGTTGCGGATGGGTTTGACGTTCATCAGATGCTCTCCGCGTCGATCCGGTCGTACTGCGCATGGGTACCCACGAAGCGCACCCTCGCCAACTGCCGCTGGTAGTCGATGGCCAGCACCACTCGGAACTTGTTGCCGCCGATATTGAACACCACACGGCCACCCTTGAGGATGCTGGCGCTGCGCAACTCCGCCTTCAGTTCCTGTGGTGTCCGATAGATGGCTTTCTCCATGTGTCGATACCACTCCACCAGAGGCGCCTGTGCGTCAGCGTGAGCGCTGTTGCTTTCCCAGAAAGCCCGCAGGGTTCCCCTGGCGATGACATGCACAGCGCATCTCCCGATTTGGGAGCATTGTAGTCGCAAGTCCGATCGCCCGTCCCAGCCGGTTGACCACCACAAGTTCGCGCGCCCCGCCCTTTTTCCTGTCGACGTGTGAGGATTTCGGCGCTCCGGGTGAACTGGGCTGGCCCGAACGTGGTGTGGGACCGCGTGCGCCTCAGCCGGTCGTTGCCTGCAGGCGCTTGGTCATGCCGGGGGAGAGCCAGAGTTGGTCGTCGGCGTCGACGATCAGGGCGTCGACGGAGGGCAGGGTGTGCAGGCGTTCGCGGCCGGCCTTGGCGCCGGTGACCATGATCGCGGTGCCGAGGCCGTTGATCGCTTCCAGGTGTTCGCTGATCAGGGCGACGCCGTGGGGGCCGCGCGTCGGGTAGCCGGTCTTCGGGTCGAGGACGTGGTGCAGGCGTTGGCCCTGGTGCATCACGAAGCGTTCGTAGTCGCCCGAGGCGGCGACGAAACCGCGGCTCAGCGCGACCGTGCCGAGCAGTTGCTGCGGTCGGCGCGGATCGCGCAGGCCAACGCGCCAGTCGTGGCCGTCGAGTTGGCCGTGCACCAGTACATCGCCGCCGCCATTGATCATCGCGTTGGCGACGCCCTCGCGCAGCAGCACCTGCATGCCCGCGTGCAGGATCGGCAGCTTGGCGATGCCGCCGAGGTCGAGGCGCACGCCGCGGCGCGCGAGGTACGCGGTGCCGGCGCGCTCGTCGAGCGCAAGCGCATTGAAACCGACCAGTGGCAACTCCGCTGCCACTTGTTCGGCGCTGGCGATCGAGGGCTGCTGCGGATTGAAGTCCCAACTGCGCAACGAGCCGACGGTGGCATCGAAGGCACCGTCGCTGGCTTGTGCCGCCGCCTGCGCCATGCGCAGCACCTGCATCAGCTCCGTCGGCACGCGCACTGGCTGCAACCCGGCGGCGAGGTGGATGGCGCTGAGCGCGTTGGTGCTGCGGTAGCGGCTCATCATGTCGGCGAGTCGCGCCATCTCGGCGAAGGCGAGCTCGGCCGCGTGGGCGAGTGCGGTGTCGTCGTTGCCCTGCAGGGTGAGGTCAAGGCGGGTGCCCATCAGCGGCCGCGAACCCCGGTACACGCCGCTGCGCGCCTGCACCGTGGGCAGCACCAGCCCGAACGCAAGCAACGGCAGGGCCTGGCTCAGACGGCGGCGGGCAAGCTGTCGTGGATCGAGGGATTCCGGTTTCATGCTGCGGCGTCGCGCCTGTGCGTGGGCTGACCTTGCAGTCTATAGAGCACCCCGATCAGCGCCAATCGCGACGGTGCACAGCGGATTGATCAACGTCAATCGCGCAGGCTGCGCTGAGGATCAACATGGTCGGCGGCAGAACGACGTTTCCAACCCGCCCGCGAGTCCGAGATCCGGACAGGGCGCCGACGAGGATCAAGACATGAGCGACAACAAACTGCAGGAAGATTCGGCGAGCCCGATGCTTGGCCGCCGCAAGTTCATCAACTACACCGCGCTCGCCGGCCTCGCTGGCGTGGCCGCCTGCTCGGAAAAGCCGAGCACCGCGGCACCGCCGGTGGCGCCGGTACCGGCTGCAGGCGGCGGTGACCATGCCGCGAGCGTGCATCTCAAGCCCGGTGAACTCGACACCTACTACGGCTTCTGGAGCGGCGGGCACACCGGCGACATGCGCGTGCTCGGCATGCCTTCCGGCCGCGAAATCACGCGCATTCCCTGCTTTGCACCGGACGCGCTGGTCGGCTGGGGCATCACCAACGAATCGAAGAAGGTGATGGGCACCAAGGCCGACGGCAGCCTGCGCTACAACGTCGCCGACACCCATCACGTCCATGCCTCGTACAAGGACGGCAACTACGACGGCCGCTACGCCTGGATCAACGACAAGATCAACGCGCGCGTGGCGCGCATCCGCCTCGACTATTTCGTCTGCGACAAGATCACCGACCTGCCCAACGTGCAGGGTTTCCACGGCATCTTCCCGGACAAGGCCGATCCGGTCGATGCCGCGATCAACTACACCACGCGCGTGTTCTGCGGCGGCGAGTTCTCGATCCCGCTGCCGAACACCGGCAGCGACGATGCCAGCCAGTACCGCTCGCTGTTCAGCTGTGTCGATGCCGAGACCATGGAAGTGCGCTGGCAGGTGCTGCTCGACGGCAACTGCGATCTCGTTGCCACTTCCTACGACGGCAAGCTCGCCGCGACCAACCAGTACAACGTCGAAATGGGCGCGTCGTACGAGGACATGATGGCGGCCGAGCGCGACGCCTGCGTGTTCTTCAACATCGCGCGCATCGAGGCGGCGGTGAAGGCGGGCAGCTTCAAGACCTACGGCGATTCCAAGGTGCCGGTGGTCGACGGAACCCGCGCCGCCAACCAGGACCCGGCCACGGCGCTGACCGCCTACGTCTCGGTGCCGAAGAACCCGCACGGCGTGAATGCCAGCCCCGACGGCAAGTACTTCATCTGCGCCGGCAAGCTGTCGCCGACCGGCAGCGTGATCGAGCTGTCGCGCGTGCTCGACTACTTTGACGGCAAGCTGGCCAAGCTCGACGACGCCATCGTCGCCGAGGTCGAACTCGGTCTGGGGCCGCTGCACACCGCCTTCGACGGCCGCGGCAATGCCTACACCACGCTGTTCCTCGACAGCCAGGTGGTGAAGTGGAATGTCGAGGCCGCGATCAAGTTCCACGCCGGCGACAAGACCGCGCAGTACGTGCTCGATCGCCTCGACCTGTCGTACCAGCCCGGGCATCTGAACGCGACGCAGTCGGAGACGCGCGCAGCCGATGGCAAGTACCTGGCAGTCGGCTGCAAGTTCTCCAAGGACCGCTTCCTGCCGGTCGGCCCGCTGCATCCGGAGAACGAGCAGCTGATCGACATCTCCGGCGACAAGATGGTGCTGCTTGCCGACCATCCGGTGCGCGGCGAACCGCACGACTTCATCATCTTCAAGCGCGACCTGCTGCGTCCGAAGCAGGTGTACACGCTCGAAGACTTCCCGCATGCGATCAAGGACCCGAAGGAATCCGGCGTGTTCCGCGACGGCCGCAAGGTCACCGTCAAGATGACCTCGCAGGCGCCGGCATTCAGCCTGCGCGACTTCAAGCTCAAGAAGGGCGATGAAGTCACCTTGATCCTGACCAATCTGGACAAGGTCGAGGACCTGACCCACGGCTTCGCGATCCCGAACCACAACGTCAACTTCATCGTCAATCCGCAGGAGACCGCGTCGGTGACCTTCACCGCCGACAAGGCCGGCGTGTTCTGGTGCTACTGCACGCACTTCTGCCATGCGCTGCATCTGGAGATGCGTTCGCGCATGATCGTCGAAGGCTAGTCGACGCGCTGCGATACGGCAGCGGCGGAGGTCTGCCGCTGCCGGACGGATCGGGCCGGCGCCACCGCGCCGGCTGATGAAGGATGGCTGGATGATCTCGATCGACCGATGCAGGGCGGGCCGTCTCGCGGCCTGCCTCTGCCTGCTGTTCATCGCGCTGCTGGCGGCGGCGGAACCCGTGCGCGCCGGCAATGGCGCCTACGAGGCCGAGTTGCCGGACACGCTCGCGAGCGCGCCCGACCTGTGCGCGCTGGTGCCCTGTGCCGAGGTGTTTCCCGGCGCCGAGAGCTTTTCCGAACGCAAGGGGCGACCGCCGTATGTCGAGGCCTACCGCAGCGATGGCGCGGGCGGCAAGGAACTGCTCGGCTACGTGATGCTCTCGACCGACATCACCGACACCCCGGCGTACTCGGGCAAGCCGGTGGTGACCCTGATCGGCATGGACCGCGACGGCCGCTTCGTCGGCGTCAAGGTGCTCAAGCATTCCGAGCCGATCCTGCTGCTTGGCATTCCCGAGTCGGCACTGCTGCGCTTCAACGACCAGTACCTCGGCAAGTCGGTGCGCGACAAGATCGAGGTCGGCCAGTCGCGGCCGGAGGAAGAAGTGCTCGGCGTCGACGCGATCTCCGGTGCCACCGTCACCGTGATCGCGCAGAACCAGGTGATGCTCGCCTCCGGCACCGCGATCGCGCGCCAGGTCGGCATTCTCGAACCGACCGTGCGCGCCGCGGCGCGTTTCGCGGTCAGCGGCAGGCGCTATGGCTGGAATGAACTGGTCGAGCAGGGCAGCGTGCAGCGCCTGCTGGTGCGCCCGGAACAGGTCGGCATCGAACCGAGTGGCGAGCCATTCATCGAACTCTGGTTCGGTGATCTCAACCATCCGGACATCGGCGCCAGCCTGCTCGGCGACAACGGCTGGGCCAACCTGCGCGCGCGGCTTGGCGAACATGAGCACGCGCTGTTCATCATCCGCAGCGCGGGGCGCGAGTCGTTCAAGGGCTCCGGGTTCGTGCGCGGTGGCATCTACGACCGCATCCAGATCAAGCAGGGGGCGGATGCCTTCACCTTCCGCGACCTCGACTACCTCAATCTCTACGGCCTCGAAGCCGTCGGCGCACCGGCCTTCACCGAGTCGGCGATCTATTTGCTGCGTTCCGAGTCGTTCTCGCCGGCGTATCCGTGGAAGCTGAGCTTTCTTGGCAATCGCGTCGACCGCGCCACCGGCGCGCGCAGCTTCGCCAACTTCGACGCGCCGTACTGGCTGGCCGCGGAACTGCTCCAAGGCGGACGGCCCGAGGTGCAGGAAGCCGCCGCGCCGTGGGTGCGCATCTGGAAGTCGAAGGCGCCGGCGATCGTCGCGTTCGCGCTGCTGCTGCTCGCGGTGACGCTGGTCTACTCGCAGCGCGAGCGCCTGACGCGACGCGCCACGCGCCGCAACAAGTGGCCGGTCAATGCGTTCAAGTACGGCGCCTGGGCGATCAGCATCGTGCTGGTCGGATTCGGCGCGATGGCGCAGCCGTCGATCACCCAGGTGCTGACCTGGTTCCATTCGCTGCTGTTCCAGTGGACCTGGTCGCTGTTCCTGTCCGACCCGTTCATCTTCCTGTTCTGGATCTTCATCATCGCCACCGTGTTCCTGTACGGGCGTGGCCTGTTCTGCGGCTGGATGTGTCCGTTCGGGTCGCTCTCGGAAGCGCTGTACAAGATCGCCGGAGCGATCGGCCTGAAGCGGTTCCAGCTGGCGCTGCCGCAGCGCTGGCACGACCGGCTGAAGTGGCTCAAGTACGCGGTGTTCTTCGGCCTGCTCGCAGTGTCGATGTTCTCGATGGGCCTGGCCGAGGTGTTGGCCGAGGTCGAGCCGTTCAAGACCACGTTCCTGGTCGGCATCGGCCATCGTGCGTGGCCATATGGGCTGTTCGTGGCGGTGCTGCTTGGTCTCTCGATCTTCATCGAACGGCCGTATTGCAAGTACCTGTGTCCGCTTGGCGCAGCGCTGGCGATGCCGAGCACGTTCCGCTGGTATGGTCTGCCGCGCAAGCAGGAGTGCAACACCTGCAAGGCCTGCGCGGCGGGCTGCGGTTCGCAGGCGATCGACGCCGATGGCCGCATCGACCATCGCGAGTGCCTGCACTGCCTCGACTGCCTGGTGCTGTACACCGAACCCACGGCTTGTCCGCCGCTGGCCCGCGAACGCAAGCGCCGCGAGCGCGCCGGAATCGAGATCACCCTGATCGGCAGCGACGGCTACTACCTGCCGGCTTCGGAACCTGGGTCCGCGGGCGCGACCGCACGCTACGAGGCCGGCCCCGATCCGCGCATGCCGAGTGATCCGGTGATGCCTCCGCACAAGATCGACGTCGGCCGCATCGAGTGGATCTGGCTGGAGATCCGCGATCACCTATGGCCGTGGAGCCGCGAAGGCTGGCGTTCGCAGCGCGCACTGCAGGTCGCCGGCTTCTCGCTCGCGATCGCAGCGACGCTGGCCTGGGTGCTGGCCGCGAGCGGGCGTCTGTCCTCGGGCGCGATCATCGGCTGGTGGTTCGGCTGGAGCGTGTACGAGGTGCTGATCCGCCTCTCCGGGCGGCGCTACGTCAAGGACGGCCCGTGGTGGCAGGACAACTACCGCGAGGCCGGCGTGATGGACATGCTGAGCTATGTCTGCTTCAAGAACCTGCTGATCGGCGCGGCCTTGTTCCTGGCGCTGAAATGGCTGGGATGGATGTGGGTATGAGTGCGCGCCTGCTGCTCGCCCTGCTGCTCGGCCTCGGGTCGGGCGCGAGTGCAGCGGCGACGTGGCGGGTGAGCGCGGGCAGCTCGCTGCAGCAGGCGATCGACCGCGCCGCGGCTGGCGACGTGCTGGAGATCGAGCGCGGCGAGTACCGCGGCAACTTCCGCATCGAGCGCGCGCTGACCCTGCGTGGGATCGACCGGCCGCGGCTGAGCGGCGGCCTGGTCGGCGACACCGTGCGCGTCGCCGCCGCCGACGTCACCCTCGAAGGCCTGATCGTGCGCGACTCCGGCGACAGCCTGGTGGCGCAGAATGCCGGCATCTACCTGCAGCCCGGTGCGCACCGCGCGACGGTGCGCAATTGCGATCTGGTCTACAACCTGTTCGGGTTGTGGATCGAGAAGTCCGACGACGTGCTGATCGCCGGCAACCTGATCACCGGCAAGCGCGACTACAACTCGCCGCAGCGCGGCAATGGCATCCAGCTGTACAACACCCGGCGCGCGCGCATCCTCGACAACAACATCAGCTTCGTGCGCGACGCGCTGTACGTGGACGTGTCGCACGACGCCGTGTTCCGCGGCAATCGCCTGCACCACAGCCGCTACGGCAGCCACTACATGAACTCCTATCGCAACCTGTGGGAGGGCAACGACAGCTACCGCAACCGCGGCGGGCTGGCGTTGATGGAGGTGCGCGACCAGGTGGTGCGCAACAACCGCTTGTGGGGCAACTCCGACCACGGCCTCATGCTGCGCACGATGCAGGACTCGCTGATCGAGGGCAATCTGATCGCCGGCAACCACCGCGGCCTGTTCATCTACGACGTCGAGTACGTGACCCTGCGCGACAACCTGCTGGTCGACAACCAGGTCGGCGTGCACCTGGCTGCGGGCTCGACGCGCAACCAGGTCGAGCGCAACGATTTCGTCGCCAACCGCGAGCAGGTGCGCTATGTCGGTGCGCGCGACGAGCGCTGGGGTGGCGAGGTCGGCAACCACTGGAGCAACTACCTCGGCTGGGATCGCGATGGCGATGGCATCGGCGACCTGCCCTACGAGGCCAACGACATGGTCGATCGGCTGAGCTGGCGCCATCCCGGGGTCAAGCTGCTGCTGGCGAGCCCGGCGGTGCAGGCACTGCGCGTGGTCGGGCGGCAGTTCCCGGTGCTGCGCGTGCCGAGCGTGGTCGACGCGCGCCCGCGCATGCAACCCGATCACAAGCAATGGAGCCAATGGCGTGGCAGGAGCTATCACGGTGAGTGAGTCGGCGGCGATCGAGGTACGCGCAGCGTCGCGCCATTTCGGCGCGCTGCGCGCGGTCGATGGCGTCGACCTGACGGTGCGTCGCGGCGAGATCTTCGGCCTGATCGGCCACAACGGCGCCGGCAAGAGCACGCTGTTCAAGATGATGCTGGGCCTGCTCGAACCGAGCGGCGGCGAGGTGTTCGTCGATGGCTGCGCGGTGCATGGCCGCGATTTTCGCGCGGTGCGCCGACGCATCGGCTACCTGCCGGAGAACGTGGCGCTGTACGACAACCTCAGTGGCCTGGAAACGCTGCAATTCTTCGCCCGCCTCAAGGGCGCCGCGCGCGAACAATGCGAGCCGCTGCTGCAGCGGGTCGGTTTGGCGGCGGCGGCACGGCGTCCGCTGCGCGAGTACTCCAAGGGCATGCGCCAACGCCTCGGGCTGGCGCAGGCGCTGCTCGGCACGCCGCGGGTGCTGTTCCTCGACGAACCCGGCAACGGGCTCGATCCGCAGGCGATCCGAGACCTGTACGCGCTGCTCGACGAGCAACGCGCGCAGGGCGTGACCGTGCTGATCACCTCGCACATCCTGGCCGAGCTGCAGGAGCGCGTGGATCGGCTGGCGATCATGGCCAATGGCCGCGTCGTCGCGACCGGCAGCGTCGAAGCGCTGCGCGCGCAGGTGCCGATGCCGTTGACGATCAGCGCGCGCCTTGGTGCCGCCGACGCGCTGGCGGCGCGGCAGCAGCTCGCCGCCCTGGCCGGTGTGGAGGTGAGCATCGAAGCCGATGGCCTGCGCGTGCGCTGCCCACGCCCGCACAAGATGGCGGTGCTGGGTGTACTCGCCGGCTTCGGTCCCGGGCTGCTCGATCTCGGCATCCGCGAGCCTTCGCTGGAAGACGTGTTCTTCGGTTTCTCGAACTAGGATTTCGTGATGATCTTCAGCCAAATCCTCACGCTGGCGGCCAAGGAGTTTCGCGACCGCATGCGCAACCGCTGGGTGCTGGCGGTGGCGCTGGTATTCACCGTGTTTTCGCTGGTGATCGCCTATTTCGGCGCCGCGCAGCAGGGCCAGATCGGCCTGCGCTCGCTCGAGTTCACCATCGCCAGCCTGGTCAGTCTGGTCATCTACCTGATTCCGCTGATCGCGCTGCTGCTTGGTTTCGACGCCATCGTCGGCGAGCGCGAGCGTGGTTCGCTGGACCTGTTGCTGGCGCTGCCGATCAGTCGCCTGGAACTGCTGCTCGGCAAGTACCTCGGGCTGGCGGCGGCGCTGACCCTGTCGACGCTGGCCGGGTTCGCGTTGGTGGCACTGCTGCTGTACCGGCAATTCGGCTGGCCCGGGCTGCTGCCGTATGGCGGTTTCATGTTCAGCTCGGTGCTGCTTGGGCTCTCGTTCCTGAGCCTGGCGGTGCTGGTCTCGGTGCTGGCGCGCGAACGCACGCGTGCCTCGGGCATGGCGATCGCACTGTGGTTTTTCTTCGTGCTGGTGTTCGACATGCTGCTGCTCGGCGGGCTGGTCGCGACCGGTGGGCGCTACGGTGGCGACGCCTTTGCCTACCTGCTGCTGCTGAATCCGGCCGACGTGTTCCGCATCCTCAACGTGTTTTCGCTCGACGACCTGCGCAGCCTGTATGGGCTCGACAGCATCGTGCCGCCGGCGCTGGCCAAGCCGTGGCTGATGATGCTGGTGATGCTGGGTTGGATCGTGGCGCCGCTCATCCTGGCTCGCTGGAGATTTCGTGCATGAAGATTTCTCGCCATTCCCGCATCGCGCTCGCGGCGTTCGCAGTCGGACTCGGTGCTGGCCTGATCGGCGGTTGCGATCCGGCAGCACCGGCCAAGGCACCGGTCGCGGCCGAGATCGACGCACAGTCGGTGTGCGAGCTCGACGGCATGCTGCTCGCTGATTACCCGGGTCCGAAGGCGCAGATCCGCTATGCCGACCAGGACGAACCGGCATTCTTCTGCGACACCGTGGAATTGCTCAACACACTGCTGCTGCCGGAGCAGGTGCGCAAGGTCGACGCGGCCTGGGTGCAGGACATGGGCAGCGCCGACTGGGAACGCCCGCGCGGCCACTGGATCGACGCGCGCACCGCGTTCTACGTGCTCGGCAGCAAGCGCCATGGCTCGATGGGTCCGACCATCGCCAGCTTCGCCGCCGAGGCCGATGCCGCGAAGTTCGCCGGCGAGTACGGCGGCCGCGTGCTGCCCTTCGCCGAGATCAGCGTCGAGATGGTGGACCTCAGCGGCGGCGCGCTGCACGACCAGCACATGTGAGCACGTGCACCGCGCCAGCGACTTGCTCTGCGCGATCTGCAGGCCGTCGCTCGAGAAGTGGCGCGGCAGCACCTGTACACACGTACTGAAAGATCGAATGCATTCCCGCGTATGTCTGGTCGAACGGTCCGCGAGGGTGCGGCCGATGGCGGGGTTGGGTCATGTGCGGTGGTCGATCGAAGTGGTTGATGCGAGTGCTCGTCGTGGTTGCCGCGTGGGTGGCGACGCCGGGGCAGGCGCAAGAGGTGAGTGCGCAATCGGTTGTTGCGGGACGTGCCCACACTTGTGCACTCGGGGTGGATGGCCGCGTGCTTTGCTGGGGCGCGAATGGCAGCGGGCAGCTGGGAGACGGCAGCATCAGTGCCCGCCGGACTGCCGTTCCGGTCAGCGGACTCGCCGGATTGACCGTGACTGCCTTGGTGGCCGGCAGTGATCACACTTGCGTCGCGTTCGGCGGCGGCGTCCGTTGCTGGGGGCGCAACAATGCCGGTCAGTTGGGAGACGGCAGCACAACGACGCGAAACCAGCCGGTCGCTGTCCAAGGCCTGGCTGGGCTCAACATCATCGGGTTGGCCGCTGGTCATTCGCATACGTGTGCCGTCGCCAGCAATGGCAGCCTTCGCTGCTGGGGATGGAACGGCTGGGGGCAGCTTGGCGACGGCGGTACTGCCGATCAGCACGTGGCGGTGCTGGTTGCGCTGCCGGGACTCACGGTGACCGCGGTAGCCGCCGGCTATGGACACAGCTGCGCCCTGCTGAACACCGGCGGCCTGCGCTGCTGGGGCATGAACAACAGCGGTCAACTCGGCGATGGCAGCAACAGCCAGAGTCTGGCGCCGGTCACCCTCAGCGGCTTGAGCGGTCTCGTTGCGAATGCGATCGCTGCCGGTTCGATGCATGGCTGCGCCACCTTCGCGGACGGACGGGTACGCTGCTGGGGCGCCAACACCGAAGGACAACTCGGTGATGGCAGCACGACCAACCGAAACGTACCGGTTGAGGCAAACGGCCTGACCGGTGTGACGCCAGTGCAGGTCACCGCCGGCGAGGCCCACACCTGCACGCGCCTGAGCAACGGCCAAGTGCGCTGTTGGGGGCTGAACGACCAAGGTCGGCTGGGTGACGGCACAACGCTGAGGCGGCTCTCGGCAACGGCAGTCGTGGGTCTCGACGGCCAAGTCGCGACGACGGTGGCTGCGGGGAGCCGCCACACTTGCGCACGCTTGCAGGACAGCCGCCTGCGTTGCTGGGGTGACAATGGGCAGGGTCAGGTCGGCGATGGCTCGGTGGCGGAACGCGATCGTCCAGTAGTGGTCGTCGGGCTCGGCGGATTGCTCGCGACCACCGTCGCCGCAGGTTACTGGCATACCTGTGCACTGTTCGCCAATGCTGGTCCTCGCTGCTGGGGATCCAACCGCTACGGGCAATTGGGGGATGGCACCACGACCGACCGGTTCAGTCCAACGCCGGTCGCCGGACTCGGCACCCTGACCGTGACGGCGATCGCGGGCAGCGAGTCGCACGCATGCGCGGTGATTTCGGATGGCAGTGTCCGCTGCTGGGGCAACAACAATCGCGGACAGTTGGGGAACGGCACGACGACGAACAGCACGGCGCCAGTTGTGGTCAGTGGACTTGTCGGTCTCTCCGTTACTGCCGTCGCCGTTGGCTCCGCGCATTCCTGTGCCAGGGTGAGTGATGGCTCATTGCGTTGCTGGGGCCAGAACCTGGACGGTCAATTGGGCGACGGTACGACGACGCAGCGAACTACGCCGGTCCTCGTCCAGGGACTGGCCGGAGTGAATGTCACCACCGTCGTTGCGGGCGGTGGGCACACTTGTGCACGCAGCGGCGACGGTGCCATGCGCTGCTGGGGTGACAATGGTGCCGGGCAACTCGGGGATGGCACCAACCTCCGTCGGCTGACGCCGACACTGGTCGCGGGATTGTCGGGTCAGGCCGTGGCGGCGCCGATCGCCGGCTACGTGCACAGCTGTGCGCGACTGCAGTCGGGTGCGCTGATGTGTTGGGGCGAGAATGGCAGCGGCCAGCTCGGCGACGGCACGACCGCGAACCGCAATGCGCCGGTGGCCGTGCTCGGTCTGGCCGGCATGCTGGTCGCCGACGCGGGTGCCGGGGAGCTGCACAGCTGCGCCCGCATCGTGGACGGCCGCGTGTATTGCTGGGGGGACAACGACTACGGCCAACTGGGTGACGGCAGCAGAATCGATCGCTACCAAGCGTCGCAGAGTGTCGGCTTGGGCGGCGTCGCCGCGAGTCAGTTGTCGGTAGGCGGTCTGCACAGTTGTGTGCGCCTGCCCGACACCAGTCTGCGCTGCTGGGGCGAGAACAACGAGGGCCGTCTGGGCAATGGCGAAGCGAGTTACTACCCGATGCCGAGGCCGGTCATCGACCGGTTGTTCGGTGACGCCTTCGAATCCTGGTGATTCGCTGCCCCCGCATGGCTTGGTCGGGCCGCAGATCGACGCTACTGTCCGCGACTTCTCGCGAGGCCCGCGAGATCCGGGTCCCACGAGCGGTTTCCGCCGATTCCCGTTCCAAACCACAGTCCAGGAGATCCAGAACATGGCCGCAGCCAAGAAGACCACCGTCAAGCAGCCCGCCAAGAGGGCCCGCGAGATCCTCGTCGTCGGCAGCAAGGTCAAGGACGTGATCCGCACCGCCGGTTACCGCGGCGATGGTGAGTTCGTGCAGGCCGTGTCCGACCGGGTCCACGTGATGCTCGAGGCCGCGATCAAGCGCGCCGAGAACAACAAGCGCGGCACCCTCCGCCCCCACGACCTGTAGGCCCGGCGGCGAGAAGCCCATGACGGCCCCCCGCGCGGGGCCGTTTCTTTGCGCGCACGGCGCGGGCGCGCTTCTGCGGGTGCGAGTCCCGCCGTGAGCGGATCGAGGCGATGCAGGTGTCGGGTGGTTTCGAGGGTTGATCCGCGCCGGCTTCGCTTTGCGTGGACCTGGACAAGCCCCCAGGAGATCGCCATGCACACCCGCCGCCTTGCCGCTTTCGTCCGTTCCGCCCGTCATGTCCTGAGCCTGCCGCTCGCTCTGGCCTGCGCCGCGGCCCACGCCGCCGCGCCGGCGCCGCAGGCGGTGTGGGGCAAGCAGTTCGCCTACGTGGTGCAGGAGGACCTGAAGGAGGCGAAGGACTACATCGTGCGCGTCAACGTCGCCACCGGCGCGGTCGAGCAGCGCTTCGACGCGGTCGAGAACGGCATGCCCTACGTGGCCGCGAACACGCCGCTGCAGCGCATGTACTTCATCGAGGAATCGCTGGACCGGCTGGTCGAGCTCGACATCCGCACCGGCGTCGTGCAGCGCTACGTTGTCGGCGGTGACCCGCACGGCATCGCGGTCAGCCCTGATGGCAGCCGCGTCTACATCGCCCAGTACGCGGATGACACGCTGGCGATCTTCGACACCGCCAACCTCGCCGCCGGCCCGATGCGCACGGTGCCGGTCGGCGACCGCCCGTTCGGCGTGGCGGTGCATCCTGCCGGCACCGTGGTCTACGTGACCAATCCCGGCAGCCACTCGGTCAGCGCCATCGACGTGCGCGTCGATCCGCCGGTGCCGGTGCACACGTCGCTCGCGAATGACAACCACGGCACGCCGAATCCGCTCGGCATCGCGCTGTCGATGGACGGCGGCGCCGCGTTCGTTGCGTTGTCCAACGCCAGCGCGATCGCGGTGCTGAACACCACCGCGCTGTTGCCGGTCTACGTCGACGACGTGCCTTCGTTCAGCACGCCAATCGGCGTCGCATCGAATCCGAACCAGGCGCTGGCCTACGCCGCAGCGAAGGGCGGCAACGTGGTGCAGTACCTGAACTACGCGGTGTGGCCGATCCTGAGCCCGTACGCGCCGGCGGTGGCCGGCACCGAACCCTACGGCATCGCTGTCGACCGCACCGGAAGTCGCGTGCTGACACTCGGCATCGGCACCCCGGCGGCTCCGAACAACGGCCGCATGAGCGTGTTCGAGGCCAGCACCGGCCAGCTGCAATGGAGCCTGCGCCTCGGCTTCAACCGCGCCATGTTCGGCGACTTCGTGATCGAGGAAATCGACCTGCCGCTGCTGGTCGACGGGTTTGAGGAGTGAGGCGTCAGGCCGCGCTCGCGGCGACGGATTCGATCCACGCATCCCACTGATCGAGTACGGCGAGGGTGGAGATGGCGTCGTCGCGGCCGTCGATCAGGCGTTCCCGGACCCAGGCGCGGCAACGTTCGTTTTCGGCGGCGCCACCACCTTGGTGCAACTGCGGCGGCCATCCCAGCTGTATGCGACGAACGATTCCTTCATCACTCCGCGCTCCTGCATGTCGCGCATCTGGCCCGCCGGGTCCATGCCTTGCTTGTAGTCCTCGGCAAAGCAGACGCCGAGGCTTGCCAGCACCATCATCGCTTGTTCGCACGCGGCGCCGGCGAACTCGCCGGGATACGGCACCCCGTCCGCCCACCAGGAATACGGCAGGCCCGCCGCCCGGATCAGCGCCCGCCAATGGCGATCCGCACCCTTGATGTGGATCGTTCCTTCCGACACATAGGTGACCAGGCAGAGTCGCTTGGGTGCTTGAGTGGTCATGGTCTATCCGAATTGGCCTTGTGCCACCGCTCGTTTCGAGCGCCGAATTGGCAGCCGATACGCGGCTGCCTCTCGCACCAGATCGTAGACGACCTTTCGCTCGCCGTCGCTCGCGGCTGGATCGCTGACTTCGCTCGACAAGGACACTGCATGCTTAGGCGACTTCATGATCGAGGAAATCGACTTGTCGCTGTGGGTCGATGGGTTTGAAGAGTGCGGCGTCAGGCCAGGCACGAACCGCGGGAGCGGGGGGGCGGATTCAGCGCGAGATATCCGCCGTGAACTGCTGCAGTCGCTGGACCTCGGCGCCTGCCTCGGCCAGCAACTGATGCCAGTCATTCGGGGGATGTCCGCCTTCCAGCATCCTGCGAAACACTCGGTAGGCGTCGTCGTTGCTTTGGTAGGCGCGCTTGCTGTCCGCGTCGTTGACCCAGGCCAGCACGATCACCTTGCTGGACGCGTGATAGCGGAAGAACAGCCGGTACTGCTGGAAGAACTTGGCCCGGAACCAGTGCTTGTGCTCGCCACCGAGGGCGTTGCCTTGGCGGTATTCGGGCCGTGCTGGATCTTGCGGGATGACGTCGAACGCAAGCCTGGCAATCGCCGCCAGTCGCTTGCTGGCGTTCTTGTTTCGGTACCCGGCCGGGTCCTTCCTGCGGAGCGATTCGACTTGCCGGGCCAGTGCTTCGATCTGGTCCAGGAACAACGGGTGCGCAAAGATCGTCCAGCCGTGAATGGACAGGGCCGCTGTCTTGCGCGGGCTCATTCATCGTCCGCCGAGAGGGCGGAATCGAGATCGATGTCGATGTCGCCGACGAGCGATTGAAGCCGTTGCACCAGCGCGGTATCGATGGAGCGCAGACGTTCCGGGTGGTGGGCGAGATCACGTGCCAGGAAGGCCAGGAATTGACCGAGCACCGGGTCGTCGACTGCGGACGTCTCGGCGCGCGCCAGCACGACTTCGCCGTTCGACCGAACGGTGTAGTGGATCTTGTCGCGCTTGCCCAGGCGCAGCGCGCGCCGAACGGTTTCCGGCACCGTGGTCTGGTAGCGGTCGGTGAGCGTCGATTCGGCTTCAAGGGTGGCGGCCATGGTGCGCTCCGGGGAATGCAGGGGTTGCACATGGTAATGCAATTGCCTTGCCTGGCGCACGCAGGCTCATCGCTCGCTGCGGAGATCAGTCGAAGCGAGCGGCGACTTCGTCGATCCACGCCTCCAGCTGGTCGAGCACGGCGAGGCGGTTGCCATCGGCGGCGTGTTGCTGGCGCAGCTGCGCGAGTTGTTCGCGGCGGGTGGCGAGGGTCGGGATGGCGTCGTCGCGGCCGTCGATCAGGCGCTCGCGCACCCAGGCGCGGAAGCGTTCGCTTTCGGCGGCGTCGAGGGTTTGCGGGTGGTGGCGGGCGCGGTAGCGAAACAGCAGTTCGCGATAGCGCGGGTCGTGCAGCTTGCCGGCGAAGCCCGCGAGGTCTGCAGCGGCGGCGCGACGGATGCGCGGCAGCAGCGCGAGGTCGGATTCGGGCGGCAGGCCGCCATAGAGATCAGTTTCCGGGTCGGCGCCGCTGAAGTCGCGGTTGCGATCGAACACCAGGCCGAGCTTGGTCGCGAGCAGTCCGCGCTCGGCCATCAACAACTCGAAATGGCGCGCGCAGCGCTCCGGGTCGAGTGCGATGCGACCCAGGTCGACACCAGCCAGCGCCGACGCCGGCGCCAGCACCGGGCAGCGATTGCGGTGCACGGTCTTGAGCGGCACGCGCTCGACGTCTTCGGGCAGGTCGGCGCGCGCGACGAACAGGCGGTCGCGCAGTTCATCGACCTCGAGATCGAACAGCGGCGCCGGGTCGGACATCAGATCAAACACGATCACGCCCTGCGGGCTGCCCGGGTCCATCGCCAGCGGCGCGACCAGCGTGGTGCAGCCACGTTGCGCCGGGTAGCGCGTGGAGGTGTGCAACAGCATCGCCGGCTTGGCCAGATCGAGCAGTCGCGCCGCCGCGCGCTTGTCCCGATGTGCGAGCAGGAACTGCCACAGCTTCGGCTGCGCCGCGCGGAACTTGCGCGCCAGCGCGATCGTCGCGCGCACGTCGGCGAGTGCATCGTGGGCGTCGCTGTGGGCGATGGCGTTGGCCGCGGTCAGGTGCTCCAGCCGGAACGAGGGCGCGCCGTCCTCGCGCAGCGGCCACATGAGCCCCTGCGGGCGCAGCGCATAGGCGGCGCGCAGCGGGTCGATCAGGTCCCAGCGCGAGCAGCCGTTGCGCCACTCGCGGTCGTAGGGCGGAAAGAAGTTGCGCCACAGGCCGTGGCGGGTGAGTTCGTCGTCGAAACGGATCGAGTTGTAGCCGAGCACGCAACTGCCGGGCACGCTCATCGCCTCGTGCACGCGCGCAAAGAACTCCGGCTCCGGCACGCCCTCGCGCGCCGCCAGCTGCGGCGTGATGCCGGTGATCAGGCAGGCCTCGGGCTCGGGCAGCAGGTCGAGCGTCGGTTGGCAATGGAATGCGATCGGCGCGTCGATCTCGTTCAACTCGGCGTCGGTGCGGATCGCCGCGAACTGCGCCGGCCGGTCGATCCGCGGTCGCGCACCGAAGCTCTCGTAGTCGTGGAACAGGAAGCTGGCGGGTGCGTCGGACATCGCGCTCAGGGACCGAAGCTGTCGCTGAAGATGGCGTCGAGCGCAGCCGCAACGTCCAAGGACCAGACGCCGCGGCCGAGCGTGCCGGCGTACAGCGTCTGCTGCGCGGCGACGTAGCGCAGGTCGAACACCAGCACGTCGGGCAGGGCGCTGCCGGCCAGGCTCCAGACGCTGCTGCCGGCGTCGGCGAAGTAGACGCCCGAGCGGGTACCGAGCGCGACCCGGTCCGGTGTGCCGGCGATGAACTCGATCGTGCGGAAATCGCGCGAGCTGATGCTCGGCAGGTTGCCGGTGACCTCGGTCCAAGTGTCGCCGCTGTCGATGGAGCGGAACACCTGGTTGTCGTCGATGACGAACACCTGCGCGGCGTTGTCGGGGTCGAGCGCGACGTCGGTGAGCGTGGCCGCGCCGGGCGGCTGCGTCGTGGTCGGCACGAACGCGGCGCCGACGCGCCGATGCACCTGTCCGCCCTTGCCGACGTAGGCGACCGCGGCATCGCCATTGACGCCATAGGCAATCGCGCTGCGATTGGCACCGGGTCCGCCGATCGAGGCCAGCGTCGGCGTGGCGGTGTTGGCATTGACCGACTCGTACATCGTCAGCGTGCCGCCGACCAGCAGGCGTGCCGGGTCGGCACGGTTGAGTTCGGTCGGCGTCACGAACTGTGGGTCGCTGACCACGCCGGTGGGGACCGAGACGCCGCCGACATAGCCGTTGGCGCCGTTGTAGGCATCGCGGCGGAAGCCGCCGAGGTTTTGCGAGGCGATGAAGCGCAGGCCGTTGCTGCCACTGTCCTCGATCACGACATCGCCGCCGTCGCCGCCGTAGATCGCGGTCCAGACGCTGCCGGCCGCGGTCTGCTGCATGTGCGTGCCGTTGTCCTGGGTGCCGACCACCAGGATGTTGGCGACCGCATCGTGGTCGAGGTCGTGGACTTCGATGACGTTGAGATTGCCGGCGACCGAGGCCCAGGTGCCGGCCGACGAGGTCGGGTTGCTGCGCCGGTAGACGCAACCGTCATCTACTTCGAGCAGGTTGCCATTGGCGTCGAAGGCGAGGTTGCGGCTGTCCGCGTGCGGCGAGGTACCACCGCCATTGGCGTCCATCAGGGTCGTGAACTGTGTGCCCGCACCCAGGCTGGCGTTGCCGCGCACGAGATTGCCGGTGTAGGGCGAGCTGCCGATGCGGTCGCCGCCCAGGTACACCAGGTTGCTGTTGGCGGGATCGGCGGCGATCGAGGTGTTGACCGTGCCCTGGGTCCCGGGATGGATCGCCGGCACGTCCAACGGCTGCCAGGTCGCGCCCTGGTCGGGCGAGCGATACACGCCGGCCAGGGCGCTGCTGTTGACCACCGCCGCGAAGACCACGCCGGAGGCGCCGGGTCCGACCGCGAGGCGTATGTTGCTGGTGCTGGCGGACAGACCGCTGATGCCGGTGGTGACGTCGTTCCAGCTGGCGCCGGTGTTGTCGCTGCGCAGCACCTTGGGCGTGGCGCCGAGCACCGAGACGTAGATGCGTGCCGGGGCATCGCGATGGCCGGCCAGGTCGCCGATGCCGCCGGTGGGTAGTCCGCCGCTGCCGGATGCAAGCGGCCAGGTCGCGCCGGTGTCGACGCTGCGATACAGGCCTTGGCCACGCGCCGCGGCAAGGATCGTGGCGCCGCGTGGCAACACCGCAACGAGCTTGCGGTCGAGCAGCGGCGATGCGCCGAGTTGGGTCCAGCTGACGCCGCCGTTGGTGGTGCGATAGACGCCGACCTGGTCGTCGCCGCGCTGGGCGAAGTTGCTCCAGCGACCGGTGCCGGCGACGAGCGTCTGGTGACTGGCATCGGTCGGATCGAACGCGATGGCGCCGATCGACTGGGAGGGCAGCGCATCGGTCAGCGGCGCCCACGATGGCGAGGCGGCGAGCGCGTTGTTGGTGCGCCAGACGCCGCCATTGACGGCGCCGATGTAGAGGACGTTGGCATCGGTCGGATGCGGCGCCAGCGCCTGGATCGCGCCGCAGACTTCGTCGTTCGGCGGCACATTGACCTGGGCGTTGCGCGTCGGCGCCGGCCCGCGCTCGACCCACGCGGTGAGCACGGCATCCGCGCCGCGAGCACTGGCCTCGGGTCGCGACGGTGGCAGCACCGGTTCGCGGTACTCGGCCGGATCGGGGGGCTCGGCGTCGCCGTGGAGCACGCTCGGCGCCTGCGCGAGATGCGCGCAGCCGCAGGTCAGCAGCAGGGGCAGCAGTGCCGAAGTCAATCGAGTCGCGGACATGGATGAATCCTGGTGCCAGTGCCGACAGGCGTGGCGGCAAGCATTGCAAGCGACCGGGGCAGGGGCAAGCGAGGCTGCCAGCTGCGCTTGACCCGATCGCGGCTACACAGTCCAGCATGCGTACTCCAGCCACCACGGAGTCGCACATGAACTCGCAGCATCGCTTGATCCGCACGCATCAACAGACCATCAACGCCAGTCCCGAACGCGTCTTCCCGCTGCTCTGCCCGGTGCGCGAGCGGGAGTGGTTGCCGGGATGGACGTGTCGCATGGTCCATTCGAACTCGGGTTGGGCCGAGCCCGGGGCGGTCTTCACCACCAGCGGCGAGCGCGGCGAGACCGTCTGGCTGCTGAGCGAGCAAGTTGCACCGCGGCGCGTGGCCTTTGTGCGATTCGAGCCGGAGCGCGTGGTGGTGTGGTGCGAGATCGAACTGGCCGCGCTCGCCGGAGGGCGCACGCGCGTGGCCATCACCTACACTTACACCGCACTCGATGCCGCCGGCGAACGATCGCTGGCAGCGCAGACCGAAGCCGGCTGGCAGCAGATGCAGGCCTGCTGGGAATCGAGCATGAACGATTGGCTGGAGGCGCATCCGGAATGGGCGAGTTCCTGAGCATCAACGCGCTCGCGCGCCGCTTCGGTCTGTCCCGTGGCGCGCTGCTGCACTACGACCGCATGGGCCTGCTGGTCGCAGCCCGCCGATCGGCCAGTGGCTACCGGCGTTATGGGCCGGACGATCTGGCTCGGTTGCAGCGCATCGTGGAGTTGCGCGCAGCCGGCTTGCCGCTGGAGGAGATCAAGACAGCGCTGCAGTCGACCACGCCGCTGGACGACCTGCTCGCGGCCCGGCTGGAATCGCTGGGCATGCAGATGCAGGAACTGCGCAGCCAGCAGGCGGCAACGCTGCGCCTGCTGCGCACCGCCCGCGTCCCCGACCAGCACCTGACCAAGGCGAGCTGGTCGGCGCTGCTGCGCGAGGCCGGCTTGGGCGATGAAGCCATGCGCCGCTGGCACCGCGACTTCGAGGCGCGCTTGCCCGAAGCGCATCGCGATTTCCTGGCGTTCCTCGGCCTCGACGCAGACGAGATCGATGGCATCCGGCGCTGGAGCGCGGGACGCTGACCGCGACAGATCCCGATCCATGCCGGCGAGCGATCGGCCAGTCGGCAGCATTCGCAGTAGGCTGGCGCCGCCGTCCGCACCGAGGTCGCCCGCATGGCCCAACCCAGGTATCCCGTACGCCGCGTCCGCCTGCGCTTCCTCGGCACCCCGAGGCGGCCGCTCGATGCCGGCGAGTGGTTTCGCGCCTTGCAGCCGGCACTCGATGCCGCCGACCTGGAGGCTGCCGAACGCGAAGCGCCGGCGCAGGTGGCGCAGATCAATGCCGGCGAGGTCTTGCTCTATCCGCACGTGGTCGATCTCAATCGCACCGGGTTTCTCGATCGACTGTGCGCCGGCTTCTACGACTGGTTCCCGTGGGAGCAGCCGATCGCGCAATGGGCGCCGCGCTGCAAGACCTGCCTGTCCTGGCGCTTCGATCTCGCGACCCTGCCGGTACCGCCGTTCTGGAAGAACACCATGGCCGCGGCGATGCTGTGCCCGGGCTGCGGCGCCGTCGTGGTCGATGACTACGGCGCCGACAAGGCCGGCGCCACCTGCTGGCTCACCCGCGACCAGTTCCGCGAACGCTACGGACAGTCGCTGGTGGTGCCGGGCGATTAATGCTGCGGCAGTTCGCGTCGCGGCGGTGGAGTGGCGTGGCCGCAGGGGTTGCCGGGGTGGTCGGTGCGGGCAAGGCAGTCGGGGCACAGCTCCAGTCCGCACGCTGCGCAATGGCGCATGCACTGGTCACAGCGGATGCGCTGGCACAGCGAGCAGCAGCCGCCGTAGTACTGCTCGGGGGTGAGTTGCCCGCAGCAGCCGCACTGGAATTCCGCGAGCATTTCAGCCGGCGGCGCGCAGCACCGGCTGCGCATCGCTGCGTTCGACCTGCGCGAATGGCAGCGCGCGTTCCAGGCCCACCTGCGGCTCGCCGATGAAATAGCCCTGGATGTAGTCGACCGCGCAGTCGCGCAGCAGCGGCAGGATCTGCGGCCGGTCGACGAATTCGGCGACGGTGAGCTTGCCGACCGAATGGGCGATGCCGGTGATCGCCTTGACCACGGCCTGGTCGATCTTGTCGTCGACGATGCCCTGGATGAACGAGCCGTCGATCTTCAGGTAGTCGACGTCGAGGTGCTTGAGGTGCGAGAAGGTGGAGAAGCCGACGCCGAAGTCGTCGAGCGCGAACTGGCAGCCGAGCGCGCGCAGGTGGCCGATCAGCGCGCGCGCCGATTCGAGGTTGCTGACCGCGCGCGATTCGGTGATCTCGAACACCAGCTGGCGCGCATCGACGTCGAACTCGACCAGCTTGTCGGTGACGTAGCTCGCGGTCGCCGGATTGATCAGCGACTGCGCCGACAGGTTCAGCGACAGTCGCACGCGCTGGCCCTGGCGCGCGGTCTCGTGCAGCGCGCGCATGGCGTTGTGGATCACCCAGCGGTCGATGTCGAGCATCATGCCGAAACGTTCCGCGGTCGGCAGGAAGGCATCCGGTGCCAGCAGCCGGCCCTGGGCGTCGCGCAGCCGCAGCAGCACCTCGAAGTAGGGTTCGAGCTTGGTCGGATTGCTGGCGCCGTGTTCGCCGAAATGATCGAGCGGCACGATCGGCTGGTAGCTGAGCACGAAGCCGTCGCTGCGCAGCGCTTCTTCGAGTCGCGTCGACCAGCCCAGTTCCATGTCCATGCTCGCGCGCTGGTCGGAATCCTGCGAGAACACGTGGGTCTGGTTGCGCCCGCCGTTCTTCGCGAGATGGCAGGCGATGTCGGCGTTGGCCATGGCCTCGGCGGCGGATTCGGTGTGGCGGTCCATCCTGGCGACGCCGATCGAGACGGTGATGCGGTAGCTCTTGCCGGCGTAGACGAACGGGTGCGAAGTCAGCGCGCGCCGGAACTCGTCCGAGATCGAGTCGAGGTCGCCGCTGGTGACGTTGCGCAGGATGATCGCGTACTCGTCGCCGCCCATGCGTGCGAGGTGGTCGGACTGGCGCAGCCGTGACTTCAGCCGCGCGCTGACCTCGACCAGCAACTGGTCGCCGGCGCTGTGGCCGGCGGTGTCGTTGATGTACTTGAAGCGGTCGACATCGATGAACAGCAGCAGCGAGGTCTGCTCGGAACGCTTCAGTCGCGAGATTTCCTGTTCCAGCTGGCTCTCGAAGAAGCCGCGGTTGTGCAACTTGGTCAGCGCGTCGTGGCTCGCCTGCCAGCGCAGTTCTTCCTCCAGCACGCGGCGCTGCGAGACATCGCGGAAGGCGACCACCGAACCCTCGCGCACGCCTTCCACGTTCATCGGGAACACCGTGCACTCGACCGGCACCTGCCGGCGCGAGGCGCTGACGAACACCGTCTGCCAGTTCGGCACCTGCGACCCGGCCTGGTAGCACTGGCTCAGGAAGCAGGCCGAGCGCGGCATCGGCGCGCCGTTCTCGAAGGCGTGGTGGAACTTCTCGTAGGCGGACTGGCCGACCAGGTCGGAGGCATCGGCATGGCCGAGCAGGTCGACCGCGGCCGGGTTGATGAACTGGATGATGCCGCTGCGGTCGACGCCGTAGACGCCGTCTCCGACCGAGGCGAGGATGCCCTGCAGGCGGCGACGCTCGGCGTCCATCGCCTTGCGGTCGCTGACCATCCGCGCCAGCGAATGCAGGCGCGCCAGGAACAGTTCCTTGGCCTCGCTCTTGAACATGCACTCGATCGCGCCGGAGGCGAGCGAGTCGTTGATCACCTGGTCGGAATAGGTGCCGGTGATCACCGCGCAGATGGTGCCGCGGGTGGCCTCGTCGGCCTTCAGCGCGCGGATCAGCTCGGTGCCGTTCTCGCCCGGCATGAAATAGTCGGTGACGACGATGTCGGAAGCCTGCGCCGCGTACTTGGCCTTGCCCTCGACGACGCTGGAGGCGACCTCGACCTGGTAGCCCTGCTTCGCGAGCAGCTTCTGGAAGGCCATGCGCACGGTGGCCGAGTCGTCGACCAGCAGCACGCGCAGGTTGGCGTGCGCGCTGGCGTCGAGCGACACCGTGCTCGAGGTCGCCGGGCGCATCAACCGCAGCAGCGCTTCACCGGCCTCGTTGTAGTCGCCCCAGTTGAGCAGCGCCGAACGCGGCCGCTTCATCATCCAGTTGACCGCGCCCGGACTCGACGAGTCGGCCAGCACCAGCACCGGCAGGTGTTCGTACTGGTCGCGGCTGAGCAGGTCGAACACCTCGTCCGCCATCGGTTCGCCGTAGTCCGGCCAGCCCACCGCGCAAGCCATGATCTCGCTCGACGAACGCGGCATGCGCTGCAGCAGCGCCAGCGTGTCCGGGAAATTGGCCATCGCCTGCACCGTGAAGCCGGCACCGGCGAGCACCGAGGACATCGCGCGTCGACGCGTGGTGGATGTTTCGGCGAGCAGGACAGCGGTCAAGGCATTGCTCTCGGATCCCTCGGTCGCCCGAGACTAAACCCTTCGCCGGCGGCTTTCCATGCGGCACGGGCACCGGAAGCGACGGTCTGACACGGATCGTTGCAAGGAATGGTCACCGCGCTGCAGCCAATGCCGAGTGTTCGCTGTCGGAACCACGGACTGTCCGCGAACGGACACGTGGACAACACATCTTCGTGGCTCGGCGTCTTCCATCAATTGCATCAACGACTTGCAGCAACGGCGCATTGGCACGGCGATTGCGCCCAAGGGGCCATGGACATCTCCCGCCCCGACCTGAAACAGAAGAAGCGCCGCCGCCAGTTTGTGTACGTGGGCGCCGGAATCCTCACGCTGATCGCGATCGCCTTCGGGCTTTATGCGATCGAACCGGCGGCGCCGAAGGTGGCGCGGGCGCAGGTGTGGATCGACGCGGTGAAGCGCGGCGAGATGAAGCGCGAGGTGCGCGGGCCGGGCACGCTGGTGCCGAAGGATGTGCGCTGGATCGCCGCGGAAACGACGGCGCGCGTCGATCGCTTCCTGGTCAAGCCCGGTGCGCTGGTGAGCGCCGACACCGTGATCATGGAGCTGTCCAACCCCGAGGTGATGGACCAGCTGCTCGCGGCACGTTCGGAAGTGACCGCGGCCGAGGCCGACCACGCGGCGCTGCGCATGAATCTGGAATCGCAGGCGCTGGACCAGCGCGCGAACATGGCCGGCATCGAGGCTGACTATGAATCGGCGCGACTGCAGGCCGAGGCCGAGGCTGACCTGAACCAGAAGGGCATCATCTCCGACATCAACTTCCGCCGCTCCGAGCTGACCGCAGAACGCCTCAAGGTGCGCCTCGACATCGAGCAGGAGCGCATCGCCAAGTTCAAGGACACCATGTCGGCGCAGCTCGCCGCCGGGCGTGCACGCATCGAGCAGCTGCGCAACACGCTGGCGCTGCGCGAGCGCCAGGCCGACTCGCTCAAGCTCAAGGCCGGCATCGACGGCGTGCTGCAGCAGGTTCCGGTCGAGGTCGGCCAGCAGGTTGCGCCCGGTACCAACCTGGCGCGCGTGGCGCGGCCGGACGTGTTGATCGCGGAGCTGCGCATTCCCGAGACCCAGGCCAAGGACGTGCTGGTCGGCCAGAAGGTCGCGGTCGACACCCGCAACGGCATCGTCGAGGGCCTGGTCGCGCGCATCGATCCGGCGGTGTTGAACGGCACCGTGCAGGTCGACGTCGATCTGGTCGGCGCGCTGCCCGCCGGAGCGCGCCCGGACCTGTCGATCGACGGCACCATCGAGATCGAACGCCTCGCCGACGTGCTCTACGTCGGCCGCCCCGCCTACGGCCAGCCGCAGTCCGACACCACGCTGTTCCGGGTCGATGCCAAGAGCGGCATCGCGACGCGGGTGCCGGTGAAGCTCGGACGCGCCTCGGTCACCGTGATCGAGGTCAGCCGCGGGCTCGCCGAAGGCGACCAGGTGGTGCTGTCCGACACGGAGCAATGGGACAAGTACGACCGGTTGAAATTGCAATGACGCGAACATGCTTTTCCCCTCTCCCTGCCGAACCACCACACGACACGAGCCAACGCCATGACCGCAGCCACTTCCTCCCTGATCCAGCTCCGCGACATCCAGAAGGTGTTCTTCACCGACGAGGTCGAGACGCATGCGCTGGCCGGCGTGCACTTCGACCTGGCGCGCGGCGAGTACGTCTCGATCTCCGGGCCATCGGGCTGCGGCAAATCGACGCTGCTGTCGATCCTCGGCCTGCTCGATACGCCGACCGGCGGCAGCTACACGCTGAACGGCACCTCGGTGGAATCGATCAATGCCAACGAGCGCGCGCGCATCCGCAACCGCGAGATCGGCTTCATCTTCCAGGCCTTCAACCTGATCGGCGATCTGAGCGTGTTCGAGAACGTCGAGCTGCCGCTGACCTACCGCGACGGCATGGGCAAGGCCGAGCGCCGCGAGCGCGTGCAGGAAGCACTCGAGCGCGTCGGCATGGCGCATCGGCTCAAGCATTTCCCGGCGCAGCTTTCGGGCGGCCAGCAGCAGCGTGTTGCGGTGGCGCGTGCGCTGGTCGGCAAGCCGTCGATCCTGCTCGCCGACGAACCGACCGGAAACCTCGACTCGAAGAACGGCGAAGCGGTGATGGAACTGCTCGACGAACTGCACAAGGGCGGCGCGACCATCTGCATGGTCACGCACGACCCGCGCTACGCGGAGTTCGCGAGCCGCAAGATCTTCATGTTCGACGGCCGCGTCGTCGACGAGGAAACCCTGCATCGCCTGCGCAAGGAAGAGGATGCACGCCTGTTCAAGCGCGTCGCACCCGTGTCCGGCCAGGCCGCCTGAGGAGCATGACCATGAACGCGAATTGCCCATCGAACGATCGCAACCTTCGCCCGCACGATGGCGAGGTCTGCCGGCTGGTGACCGAACTGGTGCGCGCGCTGCCGTCGATCGCGCTCGGCACGGATCGACCGGCGCATGACGCGCGCTCGCGCGCGGCCGAGTTCGCCGCTGCGCTGGCAGCGCGCCGCACGCACTGAGGAACGACCATGAGCGCATTCCTGCACGACCTGCGCCTGGCGCTGCGCCAGTTCCGCCACCGCCCCGGATTGTGGGCTGCGGTGGTGCTGACGCTCGCGCTCGGCATCGGTGCCAACGCCGCGGTGTTCCACGTGTTCGAGCGGCTGCTGCTGGCGCCGCTGCCCTACGCCAACGACGAGCGCCTGGTGCTGGTCTACAACACCTATCCGAAGAATGACCTCGAGTACGCCGGCACCTCGGTGCCGGACTACCTCGATCGCAAGACCCAGGCACCGTCGCTCGAAGACCTCGGCCTGTTCTTCACCCGTGGCATGACCTTGCTCGGCGGCGACGAGCCGCGGCGGGTGCAGATCACCCGCGCAACGCCTTCGTTCTTCACCACGCTCGGGGTCAAGCCGGCGCTCGGCGCGGTGTTCGGCGAGGCCGAGGCCGGCGGCAGTGGCGAGTCGGTGGTGGTGATCACGCACGGCCTGTGGCAAAGCGCGTTCGGCGGCAGCCGCGACGTGCTCGGGCGCGAGCTCAAGCTCGACGGCGGCAGCTGGCGCGTGATCGGCGTGCTGCCGCCCGGGTTCGCGGTGCCGCTGGAAGAATCCGACGCGATCGTGCCGGCGGTGTTCACCCCGGAGCAGGCCTCCGACGCATCGCGCGGCAATGAATTCTCGGCCTCGGTCGGGCGCCTGCGCGCCGGCGCGCAGATCAGCCAGCTCAATGCCGAGCTCGATGCGATCGTCAAGCGCAACGCCGACCGCCTGCCCGAGGACTACCGCACCTTCTTCGATGCCAGCGGGTTTACCGGCCGCGCCAAGCCGCTGCGCCAGGCGATCGTCGGCGATGTCGCCGGCACCCTGCGCATGCTGCAGGCGGCGACCTTGCTGGTGCTGCTGATCGCCTGCGCCAACGTCGCCAACCTGCTGCTCGCGCAGCACATCGCGCGCACCCGGGAATACGCGGTGCGCAGCGCCATCGGCGCGCGCTCCGGGGATCTGATGCGCCAGGCGCTGGCGGAGGCGGTGCTGGCGGCGCTGGTCGGTGCCGCGGTCGGCCTGCTGGTTGCGCACGCGGTGCTGGCGGTGATGTCCGCGCTGGCCGGCAACGCGCTGCTGCTGCGCGATATCGACCCGGTGCTGCCGTGGGCCACGCAGGCGCTGACCGTGGCCGCCGCGCTGGTGTTGGTGCCGCTGATCGCGGCGCTGCCGATCGTGTTTGCCGGTCGCACCGCGCCGGCGCTGCGCTTGCGCGATGCCGGTCGCAGCGGCAGCGGCGGCGTCGCCGCCGGTCGTGCGCGCAGCGGCCTGGTGGTGGTGCAGCTGGCGCTGTCCTCGGCGCTGCTGGTCGCCGCCGGTTTGCTGATGCGCAGCTACCTGCGGGTGACCGCGGAATCGCCGGGGTTCTCCGCGCACGGCGTGCTGACCGCGTTCGTCGAGCTGCCCGAGAGCCGCTATCCCGATCCGGTCGCGCAGCGCGCGTTCTTCGACCGCGCCCGCGCCGCCGCCGCTGCCATTCCCGGCGTCGAGCGCAGCGGCTGGATCACCGGCCTGCCGTTCACGCCGTTCGGGTTCGGTGCCTCCTACGCCGTGCGCGGCCTGGAACTGGCGCCCGGGGTGTTGCCGCACGCGCAGATCCGTCTCGCCGACGGCGACTACTTCAAGGCGATGGATATCCCGGTGCTGCGCGGGCGCGTATTCGGCGAGGCCGATCGCAATGGCGAGCCGGTGGTGGTGATCGACGAACTGCTGGCGAAGAAGTACTTCGCCGACCGCGATCCCATCGGTGGCTATCTCGCACGCGGCGATGGCCAGGCCGAAGACACGGTGTGGATGCGCGTGATCGGCGTGGTCGGCACCGTGCGCGGGCAATCGCTCGCGGAGACGCCGAACAAGGAGACGATCTACGCGCCGGTCGGCAGTTTCCCGATCGGGATGTCGACGCTGGTACTGCGCAGCAGCATCGACCCGGACACGATGGCGGCGACGCTGCGTCGCACGCTGCGCGATCTCGATCCGCAGCTGGCGCTGTACGACGTGCAGACGCTGGACGCGCGCATCGACGCCTCGCTCGGCCTGCGCCGCGCTCCGTTGGCACTGGTCGGTGCGTTCGCGACCACGGCGCTGCTGCTCGCGGTGGTCGGCCTGTACGGCGTGCTTGCGTTCGTGGTCGGCAGCCGCAGCAGCGAGATCGGCCTGCGCATGGCGATCGGCGCGCGCGGCGGCGACGTCGTGCGCATGGTGGTCGGGCAGGGCGTGCGCCTGGTCGGCGCCGGTCTGGTGCTCGGGTTGCTGCTGGCCGCGGCTGGCGGCGGCGTGCTGTCGACGCAGCTATTCGGCGTCGGCGTGCTCGATCCGCTGACCTTCCTTGCGGTGGCGGCGGTGCTGCTGCTGGCGGCGCTGGTCGCCTGCATCGCGCCGGCGCGCCGCGCCGCTGCAGTCGATCCGATCGACGCCCTGCGCAGCGAGTGAACGCCACCGGAGCATGACCATGATTGCAAGCGCCCTCAGCTCGCTTCGCCAGGCCTGGCGTGCCGTCTGGACCCGGCCGCTGCCGAGCCTGCTGGTGATCGTCACGCTGGCGATCGGCATCGGCGCAACCAGCGCGATGTACGCGCTGTTCGCGCAGCTGGTGTTGCGGCCGCTGCCGGTAGCCGCGCCCGAGCGGCTGCTGAACCTGGTCGACCATGGCGAACGCGAGGGCCAGGTCAATGCCAACATCGGCGGCGGTCGCGAGAGCGTGTTCAGCTATCCGCTGTACCTGGACCTGGCGGCGGCGACCGACGCGGTCGAGGGCATCGCCGCGCACCGCAGCGCCGAGGCCAGCCTGGCCTGGCGCGGCGCGACGCGCAGCGGTCGTGCGATGGCGGTGTCCGGTAATTACTTCGCGCTGCTCGGACTCCAGCCCGCGCTCGGGCGGCTGCTCGCGCCGCAGGACGACCGCGTGCCGAACCAGGCCGATGCGGTGGTGCTCGCGCATGACTACTGGCGCGACGCTTTCGGCGGCCGCAGCGACGTGCTCGGCCAGACGCTGTCGGTGAACGGGCGCGCGCTGGCGATCGTCGGTGTCGCGCCGGCGGGGTTCTTTGGCACCACGATCGGCGTGCGGCCGATGGTCTACGTGCCGATCACGATGCCCGATCCGGCGCAGGCCGGTGCATCGCCGAGCCCGTTCGAGCGTCGCGACGTGCATTGGCTGTACCTGTTCGCGCGGCTCGCGCCCGGGCGCGATGCGGACGCCGCCGGCGCGCTGCTCGGCGCGCACTACCAGGCGCTGATCGAACAACGCGAGTGGCCCGCAGCGCGCGACCAGAGCCCCGAGGCGCGCGAGCGCTTCTTCGCCAAGCGCCTGCTGCTCATGCCCGGTGCGCGCGGCCAGAGCCGCGTGCCGGAACGCGCCGGGTTGCCGGCGACGCTGCTGTTCGTGCTCACCGTGATCGTGCTCGCCACCGCCTGCGCCAACATCGCCAACCTGCTGCTGGCGCAGGGCTCGGCGCGGCTCGGCGAGATGGCGCTGCGCGCTTCGCTCGGTGCCTCCGCGGCGCGTCTGTTGCGACAGATGCTGGCCGAGGCGTCGCTGCTCGCGCTGCTCGGCGCGCTCGCGGCATTGCCGGTGGCGATGCTCACCCTGCAAGGCGTGGCCGCGATCTTGCCGGAACAAGCCGTGGCCGGGGTCGAGGTCGGCCTGTCGCCCTCGATGATCGCGTTCGCGCTGGCCGCGGGGGCGGTGACGGCGCTGGTGTTCGGGTTGTTTCCGGCCTGGCAGCTGTCGCGCACCACGCCGCAACAAGCCTTGCGCGCGCAGTCGGCGCAGACGCTCGGCGGGCGCGGCGGCGGGCGCCTGCGGCTGGTGCTCGCGACCACGCAGATCGCGGTGTCGCTGGCGCTGCTGGTGCTGGCCGGCCTGTTCGCGGCAAGCCTGTGGCATGCCGAACGCATCGACACCGGCCTGCCGGTCGAACGCCTGACCGTGTTCACGCTCGCGCCCGAGCGCAGCGGCTACGACGCCGCGCGCGCCGAGCAGTTGTACCGGCGCGTCAGCGACGACCTCGCGGCGCTGCCCGGAGTGCGCGCCGTCAGCACCGCCGAGGTCGGCCTGTTCTCCGGCTCGAACATGCAGTCGAACGTGGCCGTGCAAGGCTATGCCGGCGATCCGCGATCGAGTTTTGCCTGGGTCAACGTCGGCGGACCCGGGTTCGTGCAGGCGCTCGGCCTGACGTTGATCGCCGGTCGCGACTTCAGCATTGCCGACGCGCCCGACGCCACGCCGGTCGTGATCGTGAACCGCCGCTTCGCCGAGCGCTTCGGGCTCGGCAGCGAGGCCGTCGGCAAGCGCATGAGCCAGGGCCAGGGCGGGCCGCTGGACCTGCACATCGTCGGCGTCGTCGCCGATGTCGGCTACAGCGACCTCAAGGACGAAGTGCCGCCGCAGTTCTGGCTGGCACGACCGCAGGCCGGCGGCGGCCGGCAGACCTTCTACGTGCACGCAAGCCTGCCCGCCGAACTGGTGATGGCGGCGGTGCGCGCGCGCGTCGCCGCGATCGATGCGAACCTGCCGATCGACGCGCTGCAGCCGTTCGCGGCACAGCTCGCCGACAACCTCGCCAACGACCGCATGGTCGGCACCCTCTCTGCCGCGTTCGCGTTGGTCGCGACCTTGCTTGCGGCCACCGGCTTGTTTGGCGTGCTCTCGTACTCGGTGGCACAGCGGCAGCGCGAGATCGCGCTGCGGCTCGCGCTGGGTGCGGCACCGGCGCGACTGTCGCGCATGGTGTTCGGCCAGGTGCTGCGCATGACCGCGGTCGGCGGCGGCATCGGCCTTGGCCTCGCGCTCGCGCTCGGTCGCGGTGCGGAATCGCTGTTGTTTGGCATCGGCGGTCGCGATCCGGCGATCTATGCGGCGGCAGCGACGGTGCTGATCGCGACCGTGTTCGTCGCCGCCTGGTGGCCGGCGCGCCGCGCCGCGCGCACCGAACCGATGCAAGTGCTGCGAGGAGAGTGAGATGCGCAACTGGCCGGCGGTGTTCGCGACCGAACTCGGCAACGGACTGCGCCAGCTGCGACGGCGGCCGGCGATCAGCGCGCTGATCGTGCTGATCCTTGCGCTCGGGCTCGGCTCGGCGCTGTTCGTGCTGACCGCGGTCGACGCCATGGTGCTGCGACCGATGCCGTTTCCGGAGCCGGAGCGGCTGGTGCAGATCGGTCGCGTGGACGAGTTCGGGGACGAGGGACTCGGTGCCATCAACTCGCAGGACTTCCTCGACCTGCGTGCCGGGCTGTCGCAATTCGAGGCGGTCGAGGGCTTCTACCAGGCGACCATGAATCTGGCCGAGGGCGCCCGCGTCGAACGCCACGAGGGCGTGTTCGTCAGCGGCGGGCTGTTTGCGCTGCTCGGCCAGCAGGCCGCGCTCGGGCGCACCGTCGCGCCGGCGGACGACACCCCGGCAGCGGGCGTGCGCGTGGTGCTGTCCGACCGCGTCTGGCGCGAGCGTTTCGGCGCCGACGCCGGCGTCATCGGCCGCGCGGTGCGCCTGAATGCGCAGCCGGCCGAGGTCATCGGCGTGATGCCGCCGGGGTTCGCGTTTCCATTCACCGGGGAAATGTGGGCCGCGGGGCGGCACGCGCCAGGCGAGGCCAGCGCGCAGCAGCGCGAGTTCGAGGTGCTGGCGCGGCTTGGCGCCGGCGCAAGCATGGACAGCGCCGCGGCCGAGCTGCAGACGCTGTGGCCGCGACTGCAGGCGGCGCGCCCCGAGCTGCGCCGCGATGTGCGCCTGGCGCTGCTGCCGGCGGCGTGGCGCTTCGTCGACGGCGGTGCGCGCAACGTCGTGTCGCTGATGCTGCTCGCCGCGATCTCGGTGCTATTGGTCGCCTGCGCCAATGTCGCCAACCTGCAGCTGGCGCAGTTCGCCGAGCGCAGCCGCGAGCTGGCGTTGCGCGCGGCGATCGGCGCCGGACGCGGACGCCTGCTCGGCTCGCTGCTGGCCGAGACGCTGGTGCTGAACCTGGTTGCGGTCGCGCTCGCGGCTGCGTTCACGCATTGGGCCGGCACCGCGACGCTGCGCTACTTCGTCGAGGCCGGCGACGGGCCGGCGTACTGGATCAGCTTCGCGCTGACGCCGCGGGTCGCGTTGTGCGGCATCGCGGTGGCCTTCGCGAGCACGCTGTTTGCCGGCCTGTGGCCCGGCTGGCGCGCCTCCGGGCTGGCGCTGAACCGGGTGCTGGCGAGCCATGGCCGCAGCGGCCTGACGGCGCTGCCGCTGGTGCGCACGCTGATCGTCGCGCAGATCGCCATTTCGTTCGTGCTGCTGCTGGGTGCCGGGCTGGTCTGGCGACTGCTCGATGGCCGCAATCACTTCGACCTGGGCATCGGCGTGCCGACGCAGCAACTGCTCACCGCGCGCGTTGCGGTGTTTCCGGAGAAGTTCCCGGACGCGGCCGCGCGCGTGGCTTTCTTCGAGCGCGTCGGCGAGCGGCTGCGCGCCGAGCCCGGCGTGGTCGCTGCCACCGTGGCCGAAGCCACGCCCGGGTTCATGGCCGGCGGCGCGCAGGTGCGCATCGAAGGCACCGATCCGCAGTTGCCGCGCGCGACTGCGTTGCGCAGTTCGATCGACGACCAGTTCGGTCCGACCTACGGTGTGGTCGCACTCTCCGGACGGCTGCCGGATGCGCGCGACCGCGCCGACACGCAGCCGGTGGTGGTGGTCGACCAGCGCTTCGCCGCGCGCCACTGGCCGCAGCAGGACCCGCTCGGGCGGCGCCTGCGCCTGGCCGACGACGGTCCGTGGATCGAGGTGGTCGGCGTGGTCCGCGCGTTGACGCTCGAAGACGTCGATGACCCGCTGCTGCCGTCGCTGCTGTTGCCGATGCGCCAGCAGCCGGTGCAGTTCGCGACCATCGCGGTGCGCACCGCGGGCGATCCGGCGGCATTCGCGCCGCGGCTTGCCGAGATCGTGCGCGAGGTCGATGCCGACACGCCGGTGTACTGGGTGCGCACGCTGGCCGATGCGCTGGCGCGCGATCGCGCTGGCGATCGCTTCCTGTCCGGCCTGTTCGCGATCTTCGGCGCGGTCGGCCTGACGCTGGCCGGCGCCGGGCTGTTCGGCGTGCTGGCGCAGGTGGTGCAGGCGCGCACCCGCGAAATCGGCGTGCGCCGCGTGGTCGGCGCCAGCACCCGCGCCATCGTCGCGCTGGTCACCCGCGACAGCACGCGCCTGCTACTCGCCGGTCTGGTTTTCGGTGCCGCGCTTGGCCTGCCGTGGGCCTGGCTGCTCGCCCGCGCAGCGCCCGACCTGAACCCGTTCGACCTCACTATCTTCGCTGCGGTGGCGGTGCTGGTGCTGTTTGCCTGCCTGCTCGCCGTGCTGTTCCCCGCCCGCCGCGCGCTAGCGATCGCGCCGGCCGAAGCGTTGCGCGCCGACTGATCTGCCTCTGCCAAGGAGTTGTCATGACCGTCCCGTTTGCTTCCGACTTCCGCCATGGCCTGCGCCGGCTCGGCGCGCGACCGTGGTGGTTCGCGCTCGCCGCCGGCGTGCTCGGCGTCGGCCTCGCGGCGACGCTGTACGTGGTGTCGATGATGCATGGCCTGGTGTTCTCGCCGACGCCGTTGCTCGATACCGAACGCAGCGAGCAGATCGGCCTTGCGGACCCGGCCAACCCCGACGAGATCGACGCGATGCCGCTGGCCGATGCGCGCGCATTGCTGCCGGCGATGAGCGGCTTCGAGCAGGTCGGGCTGGCTGCGCGCGGCACCGTCAACCTGGCGGCGGATGCCACGGTGGCGCGCCATGCCGGTGCCTTTGTCAACGCCGAGCTGTTCGCGCTGCTCACGGTGCGGCCCATGCTCGGGCGTGCGATCGAACCCGCCGACGAGGCCGCCGGTGCGGTCGCCGCGGTGGTGATCGGGCATGGACTCTGGCGCGACCGCTTCGGCGCCGATCCGACGGTGATCGGGCGCGAGGTGCGGGTGAACGCGCGCGCGGCGCGCATCGTCGGAGTGATGCCCGAGGACTTCACCTTCCCGCAGCTGGAGGAGATCTGGGTCGCCCTGCCGGTGGCCGATACCAGTGCCGCGGTGCAATCGCGCGAGGTCGAGATGTTTGCGCTGCGCCGTGTCGGCGTCAGTCGCGAGCAGGCGGTGGCGCCACTCGCCGCAGCCTGGTCGCGGCAGATCGCGGCCAAGCCGGCGAGTGAGCGCGATGCCTTGCTGCGCACGCTGCCGGCGCGCGAGTACTTCGTCAGTCGCCAGACCATGAACATCTTCGGCGCGCTGCTGGTGACTGCATTCGGCGTGCTGCTGCTGGCCTGCGCCAACGTCGCCAACCTGCAGATCGCCGGAGTGGTGCGACGCGCGCCGGAGCTGGCCTTGCGCGCTGCGCTTGGCGCCGGGCGCGCGCGCATCCTCGCTTCGGTGCTGGCCGAATGCCTGGTGCTGGTGCTGGTCGCGCTGCTGCTGGCGTTGCCGTTGGCGCAGTGGGCGGTGGGTTGGACCGTGCGCACGCTGGTCGAAACCGGCGAAGGCCCGGCGCCGTGGATGCAGTTCGGAATCAGCCCGGGACTACTGGCGGCGTGCGCGGCGCTGGCGCTGGTCGCAGTGCTCGCTGCCGGCCTGGCACCGGCCTGGCGTGCGGCCGCGCTCGGTCGCGCCGACAGCTTGCGCGAGGGCGGTCGCGGCACGCGCAGTGGCGGCGGTCGCATCGGCCGTGTGCTGGTGGTCGGGCAGGTGGCGCTGTCGTGCGTGCTGCTGGTGGCCGCCGGCGTGATGGTGCAGGGATTGCAGGCCGCGGCGCGTGTCGATACCGGCGTGCGCGTGCCGCCCGCGCAGCTGCTGACCGGGCGCATCGCGGTGTTCCCGGAACAATTTCCCACCGCCGCCGAGCGCATCGCGTTCTACGAGCGCGTGCTGGCGCGGCTGCGCGCACATCCCGATGTGGTCGCGGCCAGCCTCAGCGAAAGCCTGCCGGCGTCCAACGCATCCAGCGCACGCCTGCAGGTCGATGGCATCGCCGCCGCGGCCGAGGCGCCCACGGTGTGGCGCTCGGCAGTAGACACCGCGTTCCTGTCCACGATCGGTCTGGCGCCGCTGCATGGCCGCGGTTTCGACGCGCGCGATGGTGCCGACGCACAGCCGGTCGCGATCGTCGACGCGCGCTTCGCCGAACGCTGGTGGCCGGGGCAGGACGCGCTCGGCCGACGCATCCGGCTCGATCCGGAGGACCCGGCCGCGCCGTGGCGAACCGTCGTCGGCGTGGTGCCGACGATGCAGCTCGACGAACTCGACGATACGCCGCGGCCTTCGGTGCTGCTGCCGCTGGCGCAGGACGCGCCCGCCTTCATGAGCCTGCTGGTGCGCGTGCGTGGCGACGCCCAGGCGTTCGCGCCGACGCTGGCGGCGCTGGTGCGCGAGGTCGATGCGAACACGCCGGTGTACTGGGTGCTGCGCTTCGACCGCGTGCTCGCCGCGGCGGTCGCCGGCCAGCGCATCCTGGCCTGGATCTACGGGTTGTTCGGCGCCTCCGGGCTGCTGCTCGCTGCGGCCGGTCTGTACGGCGTGCTGGCGCAGTGGGTCGAGGCGCGCACGCGCGAATTCGGCGTGCGCCGCGCGGTCGGTGCCAGCGGAGTGCGCATCGTGCGCCAGGTCGCGAGCAACGCCGCGTGGCTGGTCGGCATCGGCCTGGCGATCGGCGCCGCACTGGCCTTGCCCTGGGCCGCGGCGATGATGGCCGACATCGGTTACGCCGGGCAGGACATCGGCGGCGTGCTGTTCGCCGTGCTCGCGACCATCGCCGCCTGTGCCGTGCTCGCGGTCCTGGTCCCCACCCGTCGTGCGCTTGGCATCGCGCCGAGCGAAGCGCTGCGCAGCGAGTGAGGCATCCGATGCGAATCTTTCTGGGTGATCTGAAGTCCGGGCTGCGCCAGCTGCTGAGCCAGCCGTGGTCGAGCGGTTTCGCGATCGGTGCGCTGGCGGTGTCGATCGGTGCCATCACTGCGTTGTTCGCAGCGGCGAACGCGTTGCTGCTGCAACCGGTGCAGGGCATCCGCGAACCCGAGCGCATGATCGAGACCGGCCGCGGCAACGAGGGCCGGCTCGACACCATCTCGGCGCCGCTGCTGCGCGCCTTCAACGAACCATCGACGACGATCGAGGGCATGTTCGGCTGGTCGCTGCTGCCGGTAAACCTGGTTGCCGGCAGCGAGCCGACGCGCGCGTTCGGTTTCCTGGTCAGCGAGAACTACTTCGACCTGCTCGGCGTGAAGGCGCAACGCGGGCGCCTGTTCTCGCCGAGGCTGGATGCGCGGCGCGGCGCCAGCCCGCATGCGGTGATCTCGCATGCGGCCTGGCAGAAGCACTTCGGCGGCGATCCCGACATCGTCGGACGCAACGTGAGCCTGAACGGGCAGTCCTTCCTGGTGATCGGCGTGACCGACCGCGCGTTCCGCAGCCATGTCTCGCTGCTGTCGCCGGATGTCTACGTGCCGCTGTCGATGCAGCGCCAGGTGCAGCCCTCCAACGGCGACCTGCTCGACGCGGTCGGAGCCTACTGGCTGCTCTCGGCAGCGCGCCTGAAACCGGGCGCGACCATCGAGAGCACGGCGGCGGAGCTGCGCGCGCGCATGGCTGCGTTCGAGCGCGAACATCCGCAGGAACGCGAGCGGGAACAGACCATGGGCGCGTTGCCGCTCGGTGCATTGCCGGCGGACATCGCGCAGGGCTTCGGCATGTTCAGCGGCGCCATGCTGGTGCTGGTGTTGATGGTGCTGCTGATCGCCTGCGTCAACGTCGCCGGCATGATGCTGGCGCGCGGCGAGGCGCGTGCCGGCGAGCTGGCGGTGCGCAGCGCGCTCGGGGCCGACCGCTGGCGGCTGACGCGGATGCTGTTCAACGAGTCGCTGCTGCTGGCCGCGATCGCGACCGCGTTCGGCGTGCTGATCGCACGCATGCTGCTCGGCGCGGTCGCTCTGGGTGCGTTGCCAACGCCCTTTCCGATCGACGTGTCGCTCAATCTCGGCGCGCGTCCGCTGCTGGCCTCGGTCGCCGCGGCGTTCCTGGCTGCGCTCGTGTTCGGCATGTGGCCGGCCTGGCGCAGCGTGCGCAATCGGCTCGGCGACGCCGCGCGCAGCATTGTCGGTCAGCGCAGTCGCACGCGCGAGCTGCTGGTGGTCGCGCAGGTGGCGCTCACCGTGGTGTTGCTGGTGGCTTCGGCACTGTTCCTGCGTGCGCTCGATCGTGCCCATGCGGTCGAACTGGGTTTCCGCGTCGAAGGTGTGTACACCGCCGACATGGATCTGGAGCCGACCGGCTATGACGCCACGCGCCAGCAACAGGTGGCCAGCGCAATCGTCGCGGCGGTCGCCGCAACGCCGGGGATCGAACGAGCCAGCTATGCGCGCGTGGTGCCGCTGTCGGGATCGACCATGGTGCTCGGCGAGGTTGGGGAAGAACCCTTGCCGGAGGCGACGCGATTCGCTGCCGCCAACGTGGTTTCCGCCGACTACTTCCGCACCCTCGACCTGCGCGTGCAGGGCGAGCAATTCAGCGATCGTCATCGGCGCGATGGCGACAAGGTGATGATCGTGAACGAAACGCTGGCCCGCGCCCTGTTCGGTGCCGAGCCGGCGATCGGGCGCAGCGTGAAGTTCGTTGGTGTCGAAGGCGGCCAGGTGCGCATCATCGGCGTCGCCGCGAACAGCCGCTACGCGAAGCTGAGCGAAGACCCGCAACCGTTCCTGTACCTGCCGGCGACCCAGCATGAGTTCGCGCAGTATTCGTTGCTGGTGCAATCGGCATTGCCGCAGCCGGAGATCGCGCGTGTCGTGCGCGATGCCTTTGTGCGGGTCGATGCGAGCTTGCCGCGTCCACCGCTGCATGCGCTGGTCGACACCGTGGCGCTGAACCTGTTGCCGCAGCGCATCGCCAGTGGCGTCGCCGGCGTGTTGGGGCTGCTCGGCCTGTTGCTGGCCGGTATCGGCACCTATGGGCTGATCGCGCATTTCGTTGCCAGCCGCACCCGCGAGATCGGCGTGCGCCTGTCGATGGGCGCGACGCCGCGCCGCATCGAGCGCGACGTGCTGCAGCGCGGGCTGCGCCTCGGCGGCATCGGTCTCGGCATCGGGCTGGCACTCGCGGTCGCGCTGGCGATGGCGATGTCGGGGCTGGTGTTCGGTCTGCAGGCAGGCGATGTCACCGCCTTCGTCGCGGCAGCGCTGGTGCTGGCGCTGGCGGTCTTCCTCGCCAGCTGGTTCCCCGCGCGCCGTGCCGCGCGCATCTCGCCGATGACGGCGCTTCGCCACGAATGAGCCGAGCCATGATCGAACTGCGCAATCTCGAACGTTCCTATCCGATCGCGACCGGACGCAGCTGGGTGCTGCGCAACATCCGGCTCGCTATCGGCGAGGGCGACTTCGTCAGCATCACCGGCCCCTCGGGTTCGGGCAAGACCAGTCTGCTCAACGTGCTCGGCATGATGGATCACGAGTGGAGCGGCGAGTTCCGCTTCGACGGCCAGCAGGTGCAGGGGATGAATCCAAGACAGCGCCAGGCATTCGCGCGCGACAAGGTCGGTTTCATCTTCCAGCACTATCACCTGATCGACGATCTGAGCGTCGCCGAGAACCTCGACCTGCCCTTGCAGTATCGCGACGTGCCGGCCAAGGAGCGCGCCGCGCGCGTTGGCGACGTGCTCGACCGTTTCCAGATCGTCGGCAAGAAGGACCTGTATCCGAACCAGCTCTCCGGCGGCCAGCAGCAACTGGTTGCGGTCGCCCGCGCGGTGATCGCGCGGCCGCGCTTGCTGCTCGCCGACGAACCGACCGGCGCGCTGCATTCGAGCCAGGGCCAGATGATCATGGACCTGCTGCAGCAGTTGAATCGCGAGGGCACCACGATCGTGCAGGTCACCCACAACGAGGCCTACGCGAAGATGGCCAAGCGGGTGGTGAGCCTGTTCGATGGCTGGCTGACCGAAGCGTGACGCTCTTCCCTCTCCCTCGATGGGAGAGGGGCAGGGGAGAGGGTGAATTCGGAGCGGTGTCGCCGCGTGCCCCCTCTCTCCCGCGAGGCGAGAGAGGAGAAGGCAGGTCGGCGAATCCCCTGGAGCTACGGTTAGTATTCGAACATGTCCACTCTCCCCATCCTGATCGCTGACGACCAGCGCGATGTGCTCGAAGCGCTGCGCATGATGCTCAAGGCCGAGGGCCTGGCCTGCGTCACCGTGTCCGATCCCGAGGCAGCGGTCGCGGCGGTGAAGCGCCAGCATTTCGCCTGCGCGCTGCTCGACTTGAACTACAGCCGCGACACCACCTCGGGGCGCGAGGGCATTGAACTGATCCAGCAGTTGCGCGCACTTGAGGCGCAGCTGCCGATCGTGGTGATGACTGCCTGGGGCACGATCGATCTGGCGGTGCAGGCGATGCGTCACGGCGCCGCCGACTTCGTCGAGAAGCCCTGGGACAACAATCGCCTGCTGACCATCCTGCGCAATCAGATCGCGCTCGGTCAGGCGCAGCGGCGTGTGGCCCAGCTCGATGCCGAGAACAGCTACCTGCGCGGCGACGAGGCGGAAGGCTTCATCGCGCAGTCGAAGGCGATGCAGCCAGTGCTGGAGCTGATCCGCCGCGTCGGGCCATCGGACGCGAACGTGCTGATCACCGGCGACAACGGCACCGGCAAGGGCGTGATCGCCAAGCACCTGCACGAGGCTTCGCGTCGCGCCGAGCGGCCGTTCATCAAGGTCAACATGGGCGGCGTGCCCGAGCACCTGTTCGAGGCCGAGATGTTCGGTCACGTCAAGGGCGCATTCACCGACGCCAAGTCCGACCGCGTCGGCCGCTTCGAGGTTGCCGATGGCGGCACCTTGTTCCTCGACGAGATCGGCAACATCCCGCCCTCGCAGCAACCCAAGTTGCTGCGCGTGCTCGAAGACCACGAACTGGAACGCGTCGGCTCCTCGCGCACGCTGCAGGTCGACGTGCGCGTGGTGTCGGCGACCAATGCCGATCTCGCCGCGCTGGTCAGCTCCGGCGGCTTCCGCAAGGACCTGCTGTTTCGGCTGAATACCGTCGAGATCCGCCTACCGCCGCTGCGCGAACGGCGCGAGGACATCGCCGCGCTGACCGCGCACTATCTCGCACGCTTCGGCGAGCGCTACGGCCGCCCCGAGTTGCGCGTTGCGCCCTCGGCGCTGCGCCAGTTGGAGGGCTACCACTGGCCGGGCAACGTGCGCGAGCTCGGGCATCTGGTCGAACGCGCGGTGCTGATGACCGTCGGCGACACCATCGAGGACTTCGCGCTCGACCCGAGCCTGCCGCCGGTGGCGAAACACGCCGCGGTTGCAACCGAGGCCGCGACCATCGAACAGGCCGAGGAAGCCATGATCCGCAACGCCCTCGACCGCACCGGCGGCAACGTGCTCAAGGCCGCTGGGCTGCTCGGACTCAGTCGCGGCGCGCTGTATCGGCGGCTAGAGAAGTACGGCTTGCGCAGCGACTGACATGCGCCTGCTGCCCGGCATCGACAAGGAACCCGGCCGCAAGCCGCAACTGAGCTACGAGAGCGCGATCCTGCTTTCCGCGCTCGCGATCCTGCTGCCGCCGCTCGTGGTGGCGTTACTGCTGGTCGGGTGGTCGGGCGCGCGCGAGCACTGGTTGATGCTGCTGATTCCGGCAGTGCTGGTGTCGCTGCTGCTGGCGCTGCGGCTGCGCGCGCGCGTGGTGTTCCCGCTGTACACGCTGTCGAACCTGCTCGAAGCGTTGCGCGAAGGCGACTACTCGCTGCGCGGCTCGCGCGCGCGTCGCAACGACGCGATCGGCGAGGTGATCTGGGAAGTCAATGCGCTGTCGCAGACGCTGCGCGAGCAGCGGCTGCGTGTCGAGGAGACGATGGCGCTGCTGTCGAAAGTGGTTGCCGAGATCGACATCGCGGTGTTCGCCTTCGACGTGCACCGCAACCTGCGCCTGATCAATCCCGCCGGTGCGCGTCTGCTGTGCCGGCACCCGCGCGAGGCCGAGGGCCGCAGCGCCGAGGAACTCGACCTCGCCGATTGCCTTGCGGTCGAAGGCGCGCAAACCTTGCGCCGCAGCTTTCCGGGTGGCGAAGGTCGCTTCGACGTGCGCCGCAGCACCTTCCGCGAAGGCGGCCTGCCGCATGAGCTGATCGTGGTCACCGACCTCAGCCGCGCACTGCGCGAAGAGGAACGCCAGGCCTGGCAGCGACTGATCCGAGTGCTCGGGCATGAACTCAACAATTCCCTGGCGCCGATCAAGTCCATGGCCGGCACCCTGCGCGCGATGACCGCGCGCGAGCCCCTGCCCGAGGACTGGCGCGACGACCTCGCCACCGGCCTTGGTCTGATCGAAGATCGTGCCGAGGCGCTGACGCGCTTCATGCTCGGCTACACCACGCTGGCGCGACTGCCGCCGCCGGCCAAGCGCGACACCGACATCGGCGCGCTGCTGCAGCGGGTCGCGCAGTTGCAGCAGGGTATCCGCGTGCATTGCGACTGCGATGCCGTGCGCGACGTCAGTGTCGGCATCGACCCCGACCAGATCGAACAGGCGCTGATCAACCTGCTCAAGAATGCCGCCGAAGCGATGCAGCAGCGCGGCGATGCGCAACTGGTCGCGAGGCTCGAACAGGACGGCTCCGGCAGCGGCGCCCGGTTCCTGGTCATCGAGATCATCGACAGCGGCCCCGGCCTCGCCGCCACCGACAACCTGTTCGTACCGTTCTTCACCACCAAACCTGGTGGCAGCGGCATCGGCCTCGTGCTCGCGCGCCAGATCGCCGAAGGCCACGGCGGCTCGCTCACCCTCGAAAACCGCCGTGATGCGAAGGGCTGTGTGGCGCGGTTGGTGGTGGGGGTTTGATTGGGGCGGGGATGTGGGGGTGGGGGTGTCGCAACCCCAATCGCGCCGTTGCCGGCGCTCCTACAAACGGCCACGAAACCGCGCGCTGTTTGTAGGAGCGCCGGCAACGGCGCGATAAACGCATCACACGTGCCGTTCGGCCGCAACGGCGCGATCAACCCGCCGCGACGCGCGATCAACCCGCCGCGACGCGCCATCATCACGGCGCGATCCACCCACCGCCACACGTCATCCGAAATTTCGCATCCATCATTCCGCCATCGCCTGATGTCGGGCGCGGTCCGGGTCGGCGACATTGGCGGCATGAACCCATGCTTCCAAAGGCGCGGCCATGCGGCCTTGCGACGGGGTCGCTCCTCGATGAGCGGCTGGTGCTATCTGGTGACTACGGTGACCGCCGACCGGGAGCCGTGGTTCAGCGAGCCACAGGTGGCCGCCGCAGTCGCTGCACGGCATCGGGATGACGCGCTATTCCGAGATGCCGTGTTGCACGCTTGGGTGCTGATGCCGGACCACTGGCACGGGGTGATCCAGCTGGGTGACCACACGTCGCTGTCGTCACTGATGAACCGTTTCAAGACGAGCACCGGCATTGATGCCAACAGGGCCATGCGGCGTCGTGGCAGGCTCTGGGCGCGCGGCTTCCATGATCGCGCGCTGCGCGATGATTCCGAGCTGGATGCCGCGGTCGAATACGTCCGACGCAATCCGGAACGTGCGGGGTTGTGTGTCGATGGGGGCGCGTACCGATGGATGGGGACGGACGGTGACCGATGATCGCGCGGTGGATGGGGTGGTATCGCATCCCAATCGCGCGGTGGATGGGGTGGTATCGCATCCCAATCGCACGGTGGATGGGGTGGTATCGCATCCCAATCGCGCCGTGGCCGGCGCTCCTACAGACGGCCCGAAACCGCGCGCTGTCTGTAGGAGCGCCGGCAACGGCGCGATCAACCCGCCGCGACATTCCACGAACGGCGGCGCGATCAACCCGCCGCGACACGGGCACGCATCTCCGCAACCACATGCTCGCCGATCGCGCGCGCAAGTTCCTGTTCGCCCATGAACACCTCGCCGACGCGTTCGGCGCGCAGCAGTTCGGCTTCGTCGTCGCTGTGTGTGCGCACCACGCACAGGATCTTCGGGTTCAGCAGCTTGGCGACCTCGATCATCTTGCGTGCGTCGATGGCGTCGGGCAGTGCCACCACCATCATCGCGGCGCGCGCGACATGGGCCTGGATCAGCGTTGCGGGTTCGACCGCGTCGCCGCAGACCGCGGGCAGGCCTTGTGCGCGCAAGGCCTCGATGCGCTCGCGGTTTTGGTCGGCGACCACGAACGGGATGCCTTCGACGCGCAAGCGCTCGGCGAGGCGGCGACCGACGCGGCCGAAGCCGACGATCACCACCTGTCCGGTCAGCAGGCGCTGGTCGGTGCTCATCGGCAGTTCGGCCAGCGGGTCGGCGCTCTGCTCCATGAAGCGCGCCAGTCGCGACTTCGAGCGCACCCAGTCCTGCAACGGGGCGATGCCGCGCAGCAACAGCGGGTTCAACGCGATGGTGATGAGTGCTCCGGCGACCACCAGTTGCCGCGCGCTTTCCGGCAGCAAGCCGGCGCTGATCGCAATGGCGCACAGGATGAACGAGAACTCGCCGATCTGCGCATCGACCGCGCCGATGGTGAGTGCGGTGTTGAGCGGATAACCGAGCGCGCGCACGGTGATCGTCGCCACCGTCATTTTGCCGAACACGATCAATGCGACCACGACTGCGATGTGCAAGGGTTGCTCGACCAGCGTGGCCGGATCGAGCAGCATGCCGACCGAGACGAAGAACAACACCGCGAAGGCGTCGCGCAGCGGCAGCGATTCCTCGGCGGCGCGGTGGCTCAGTTCCGACTCGCGCATCATCATGCCGGCGAAGAACGCGCCGAGCGCGAAGCTGACATCGAATAGCCGCGATGCACCGAACGCCACGCCGAGCGCGATCGCGATCACGCTCAGCGTGAACAGTTCGCGCGAGCCGGTGCCGCCGATCATCCACAGCAGTCGCGGCAGCACACGCTTGCCGATCACCAGCATCGACAGCACGAACGCGACCAGCTTCAGCACGGTCCACGCCAGCGCCGGCCCCAGACCCGCGCTGCTGCCTTCGCCGAAGATGGCGCCGAGGTGCGGCAGCAGCACCAGCGCCAGGATCATGACCACGTCCTCGACCACCAGCCAGCCGACCGCGATGCGTCCGGTGTGGGTGTCGAGCAGATGCCGCGACTCGAGCGCGCGCAGCACCACCACCGTGCTCGCCACCGACAGCGACAGCCCGAACACGGCGGCGGAGAGCCAGGGGAAACCGAAGGCGTGGCCGGCAATGGTGGCGAGCGCGCCGGATACCGCGATCTGCACCAGTGCGCCGGGAATGGCGACGCGTTTCACTTCGAGCAGATCGTCGATCGAGAAGTGCAGGCCGACGCCGAACATCATCAGCATGATGCCGATCTCGGCCAGCTGCGAGGCGAGCTTGAGGTCGGCATCGAACCCCGGCGTGGCCGGGCCGAGGATTACGCCGGCGAGCAGGTAGCCGATCATCGGCGGCATCCGCAGCCGCGCCGCGCCGAGCCCGAGCAGGGTCGCAAGGCCAAGGCTGGCAGCGATCGTCGTGATCAGGTTGAGGTCGTGCGGCATCGGCCCTCCTGGCTCGGCCGGGGCAACGGTAGCGCACCCGCAAGCGCCAGTGGGAGCAGTTGGCCGTGATCGCGGCTTGGAAGCCGCTCCCACTGGCGCCCCTCAAGCGTTGTTCGGAGAAATCGTGGGAGCGGCTTCCAAGCCGCGATTCCGAACTGGCTGCGAGTCACCCCGCCTTCGGCCCCTGCGCATCATGCATCTTGCGCAACAGTTCGGCGCTTTCGGCCAGCAGTCTTGGGGCCAGTTCGCCGAAGTAGCCTTGCACATCGCGGAAGCGTGCGATCAGCCCGTCGCGGTCATCGCTGCGCACCAGCGCCAGCAGTTCGTCGAGTGCGTGGCGGTATTCGGAGATCAGCTCGGGCAGGTGCTCGGCTTGCAGCATGATGTCGGTGTAGAGCATCGGGCTCTGCGCGAACAGGCGTCCGACCATCGCCAGTTCGAGCCGGTAGATCGGCGAACTCAGGCGCAGCAGTTGTTCCAGGTCCGCCGGTTGCCGGCTCAGGAACACGCCGTAGGCGATTGTGGTGAAGTGGCGCATCGCCTGGATCATCTGCATCGCCTGGTCATGCGCGGCGGGCGATTCCTCGCGCAGCAATCCGCCCCAGGCTTCGAGCTGGCGCAGCAGCCAGTCGTAGCGTTGCGCATCGCGGCCCGGGCAGACGACGATGACCTGCTTGACCAGACTCCTCACGTCCGGGCCGAACATCGGGTGCAGGCCGACCACCGGCCCGGCATGCGCTTCGAGCATTGCCGCGAGCGGAATCTGCTTGACCGAGGTGATGTCGCAGAGCACGCAGTCGGGCGGGAGTTTCGGCAACGCGGCGATCACCTGCGCAGTGCGGTCGATCGGCACCGAGACCACCACCAGCCCGGCATCGGTGACCGCCGCCGCAAGTTCGTCGAGGTTGTCGACGTCGATCACGCGCACGACGTAACCGGCGCGCTCGAACAGACTCGCCATCAGCCGGCCCATGGCGCCGCGACCGCCGATGATCACCACCGGTGTGCGCACATCGCCCACCGCCGGTAACGAGGTTTCCTGCGAGCTGTACGAGCCGCGCATGACCCGGCGCAGCACGTCCTCGACCAGGTCCGGATCGGCGCCGGCGGCGCGCGCCTGTTCGCGACGCGCGCCGAGCAGTTCGGACTCGCGCTCGGGCACGTACAGCGCGAGCCCGCGTTCGCGCTTGAAGGCGCCGATCGCGGCCGTGACACGGCTGCGCGCGACCAGCAGCTCGACCAGTTGCTGGTCGATCGAGTCGATCTGTTGGCGGAGTTCGTCGATGCTCATGGCGGGTTCCGGGAATCGGCGCGGGGTCAGTGCACGAGGGACTTCAATCGATACAGCGCTTCGAGCGCATCGCGCGGGCTCATCGTGTCCGGATCGAGCGCGCGCAACGCGTCGAGCGCCGGCGGCGTCGTATCGAACAAACCGAACTGCCGCGGTTGCTCGGCGGTGACGGCGGGCGCGGGCCGCTCCGGCGGACGCGCTTCCAGTGCCAGCAGGCGCGCACGCGCGGCATTGATCACCGGCTTCGGCACGCCCGCGAGTGCCGCGACCTGCAGGCCGAAGCTGCGATTGGCCGGGCCGTCCTTCACCGCGTGCAGGAACACCAGCGCATCGCCGTGCTCGACCGCATCCAGATGCACGTTGGCGACGCCGTCGATCTCGCCGGCGAGCGCGGTCAACTCGAAGTAGTGGGTCGCGAACAGGGTGTAGGCACGGTTGGTGCTGGCCAGGTGTACGGCGCAGGCGAATGCGAGCGCGAGGCCGTCGTATGTGCTGGTGCCGCGCCCGACTTCGTCCATCAGCACCAGGCTGTGTTCGGTCGCGTTGTGCAGGATGTTCGCGGTCTCGCTCATCTCGACCATGAAGGTCGATTGCCCGGCGGCGAGGTCGTCACCGGCACCGATGCGGGTGAAGATGCGGTCGATCGGTCCGATGCGCGCCGCATCGGCTGGCACGAAGCTGCCGATATGCGCGAGCAGCACGATCAATGCGGCCTGGCGCATGTAGGTACTCTTGCCGCCCATGTTCGGTCCGGTGATGACCAGCATGCGTCGCGACGGATCGAGTTGCAGTCCGTTCGGCTCGAACGGGTCAGTGCGCACCGCTTCGACCACCGGATGACGGCCGCGGCTGATCTCGATGCCGGGTGCGTCGACCAGTTCCGGCATCGCCCAGTTCAGCGCGTGCGCACGTTCGGCGAGCGCCGCCAGCACATCGACTTCGCTGAACGCGGCCGCGGCGTCGCGCAGGGCTTCCAGGCGCGTGTTCAGTGCATCGAGAATCTGTTCGTACAGCGCTTTCTCGCGCATCAGCGCGCGTTCCTTGGCGGAAAGCACCTTGTCCTCGAACTGCTTCAGTTCCTCGGTGATGTAGCGCTCGGCGCCCTTGATCGTCTGTCGCCGCGTGTAATGCGTCGGCGCGCGCTCGGCGTGCGCGTGGCTGATCTCGATGTAGTAGCCGTGCACGCGGTTGTAGCCGACCTTCAGCGTCGCGATGCCGCTGGCGGCGCGTTCGCGTGCTTCGAGATCGATCAGGAACTGGTCGGCGTTGGTGGACAGGGTGCGCAGTTCGTCGAGTTCGGCATCGAAGCCATCGCGCAGTACGCCGCCGTCGCGCAGCAGCACCGGTGGCTGTTCGAGGATGGAACGGGCGAGCAGGTCAGCGCTGTCGTCATGGCGGCCGAGTTGTGCGCCGAGTGCATGCAGGTGCGGGCTGTCGATCGCCACCAATCGCTGCTGCAGGTCGGGTGCCAGGCGCAGCGCGTCGCGCAGCGTCGACAGGTCGCGCGGCCGCGCCGAGCGCAACGCGATGCGGGTGAGGATGCGTTCGATGTCGCCGATGCCGCGCAACAGTTCGCGCAGCGACGATAGCTGGCCGGATTCGATCAGCGCCGCGATCGCCTGGTGCCGCAGTTGCAGCACATGGCGGGTGCGCAGCGGACGATGCAGCCAGCGCCGCAACAGGCGTCCGCCCATCGGCGTGACCGTGCTGTCGATCACCGAAAACAGCGTCGCGCCGCTGCGGCCGCTGGTCTGCGCATCGAGTTCGAGATTGCGCCGGGTGGCGGCATCCATCGCGATGGTGTCGTCGCTGGATTCGACCGCGAGCCGGGTCAGGTGCGGCAGCGCCGAGCGCTGGGTGTCCTTCAGGTACGCGAGCAGTGCGCCGGCGGCGCCGACCGCAAGTTTCAGCTCCGCGCAACCGAATCCGCGCAGGTCGCGGGTGCCGAAGAATTCGCAGAGCGCGCGCTCGGCGCTGTCGTGTTCGTAATGCCAGGGCGGGCGCCGGCGCGCGCCGGTCACCGCGACCACGGCTTCGGGCCAGCGCACGTTTTCATCGAGCAGGATCTCGGCCGGTGCCAGGCGCGCGAGTTCGGCGAGCAGGGCTGCCTCTCCAATGATCTCGCCGAGGGTGAAGCGACCGCCGGCGACATCGACGCAGGCCAAACCTGCGCGATCACCGGCGCGGGTCAGCGACACCAGCAGATTGTCGCGACGTTCTTCGAGCAGGGCCTCGTCGGTCAGCGTGCCCGGCGTGATCACGCGCACGACCTTGCGTTCGACCAGGCCCTTGGCGAGCGCCGGATCGCCGATCTGCTCGCAGATCGCCGCCGACTCGCCGAGCTTGACCAGTTTGGCGAGATAACCCTCGACCGCGTGATAGGGCACGCCCGCCATCGGGATCGGCTGCCCGGCCGACTGGCCACGCTGGGTCAGGGTGACATCAAGCAATCGCGCCGCCTTGCGTGCGTCGTCGTAGAACAACTCGTAGAAGTCGCCCATGCGGAAGAACACCAGCGTGTCCGGGAATTCCGCCTTGGCGCGGAAGAACTGGCGCATCAACGGAGTGTGCTGGGAGTAATCGTCGGACACGGTAGACGCGGTCGGGGAACAGGGCCGCGCAGTGTAGCGGCGGTGGGGCGGGCGCATCGACCTGGGGGCAGTGGCGAGCGCGGAACTTGTGCGCGCGCGCCGAGTCGCAGGCTGGCCTCGATCGGAAGGCGATGCACGGAGTGGATCATGAAGCAGTGGCAGGTGCTGGCATTGGCGCTGGTGGCGGGAGCCGCGCAGGCGGATGAGGCGGCGGTACGCGCCGCGGTGCAGCGGCTGCTGCCGAATGCGGCGATCGAGTCGGTGCAGCCGGCGGCGATGGCGGACGTGTTCGAGGTGGTGGCCAATGGCGAGGTGGTCTATGTCAGCGCCGATGGCGAGCATCTGCTGCAAGGGCGGCTGTACGACGCGCGTCAGCGCACCGACCTGACCGCGAGCACCGAGAACGGGCTGCGCCGCGCTGCGCTCTCGAAGGTGGGCGAGGAGAAACGTATCCGCTTCGCTGCCGCCGACGAGAAGCACCGCATCACCATCTTCACCGACGTCGACTGCGGCTACTGCCGCAAGCTGCACAAGGAGATGTCGGCGATCAATGCTGCTGGCATCACTGTCGATTACCTGATGTTTCCGCGCGCCGGGCAGCCTTCTGCGTCGTTCGACAAGGCCGCGTTCGTCTGGTGCGCGGCGGATCGACAGGAAGCGCTGACTGCGAGCATGCTCAGTGGCGAACTCGATGCCGCGAAGCGCCGCTCCTGTGCCCATCCGATCACCGACACGATGAAGCTCGGGCAGCGTCTGGCCCGGCTCGGCACGCCGACCATCATCGCCAGCGATGGCGCCGTGCTCGGCGGCTACTTGGAACCCGCGCAGTTGGTGCAGCGGCTGGCGTCGGTGAAGGAGGCGCCGGCGCAGCCGTGATCGACAGCGTCGTGGCTGGCATACTTCGCCGATGAAGCCCGATGCCGAACTTGCCGATGACGAATTGCATGCGCGTGCCGCCGAGTTCGGTGCGCGCCTGCTCGAAGCGCGCCTGAAACTCGCCACCGCCGAGTCCTGCACCGGCGGCTGGGTGGCCAAGGTCGTGACCGAAGTGCCGGGCAGTTCCGCCTGGTTCGACTGCGCCTTCGTCGCCTACAGCTACGACGCCAAGGAAGCCATGCTCGGCGTGCCGCGGCAGACGCTGGAACAGCACGGCGCAGTCAGCAGCGAGACCGTGGTCGAGATGGTGCGCGGCGCGCTCTCGCGCTCGCGCGCCGACATGGCCGTCGCCATCACCGGCATCGCCGGACCCACCGGTGGCACCCGCGACAAACCCGTCGGCACCGTTTGGATCGCCTGGGGCTTCGGCCACCACCCACCCGCCGCGCAGGTGTTCCACTTCAACGGCGACCGCGACGCCATCCGCCGCGCCACCGTCGCTGCGGCATTCGAAGGCCTGGAGCGGTTGCTGGCGGGAAGGTGAGGGGTCACGCGTGGGTAGTGAACGCACCGGGCGCCGCAGTGCGGTTCGGAGTGTGACCGAGCTCTGAGCGTGCCTGCATCCCGCCGCGGCGTGTTCCTTGCCCCTCTGTCTGAATGAGAGCACGCGAAACCAGGCGGGCCGGGCGCACTTTCCGAAATCTCGCAGGCCCAGGTCGGATCGTCACCGAAGCGGCACACCGGGCTGTGGGATACTTTGCGCATCACTGGGCGGCCGTCTCGCGATCTGAGAATGCGGGGTGCGAGGCTGCGTCCATCCTTTCCACTCCGACTCGAGGACCTCCCCATGGATGACAACAAGAAGCGCGCCCTGCAATCCGCCCTGGCGCAGATCGACAAGCAGTTCGGCAAGGGCACGGTCATGCGCATGGGCGATCGCCAGTCGGACGCGATCGACGCGATCCCGACCGGATCGCTCGGGCTGGACGTTGCGCTTGGCATCGGCGGCCTGCCGCGCGGGCGCGTGGTCGAGATCTACGGGCCAGAGTCCTCCGGCAAGACCACGTTGACGCTGCAGGTGATCGCCAACGCGCAGCGCGCCGGTGGCGTCGCGGCGTTCATCGACGCCGAGCACGCGCTCGACCCGGGTTATGCCGAGAAGCTCGGGGTCAAGATCGAGGACCTGCTGGTGTCGCAGCCCGACACCGGCGAACAGGCGCTCGAAATCGCGGACATGCTGGTGCGCTCGAATGCGGTCGACATCGTCGTCGTCGACTCGGTCGCGGCGTTGACGCCGAAGGCGGAGATCGAGGGCGAGATGGGCGATTCGCACGTCGGCCTGCACGCGCGCCTGATGAGCCAGGCGCTGCGCAAGCTGACCTCGAACATCAAGAAGTCGAACTGCATGGTGATCTTCATCAACCAGATCCGCATGAAGATCGGCGTGATGTTCGGCAACCCCGAGACCACCACCGGCGGCAACGCGCTGAAGTTCTACGCCTCGGTGCGTCTCGACATCCGCCGCATCGGCTCGGTCAAGCGCGGCGAGGAAGTGATCGGCTCGGAGACGCGCGTCAAGGTCGTCAAGAACAAGATGGCACCGCCGTTCAAGCAGGCCGAGTTCGAGATCCTCTACGGCGAAGGCACGTCGCGCGAAGGCGAGCTGATCGAGATGGGCGTGGCCAACAACCTGATCGAGAAGTCCGGCGCCTGGTACTCCTACAACGGCGAACGCATCGGCCAGGGCAAGGACAACGTGCGCCTGTTCCTCAAGGAGCACTCGGACATGGCCGACGACATCGAGGCGAAACTGCGCGCGAAGATGCTCACCGCGAAGGTCACCACCCCCGGCGGCGGTGCCGCCGAGGAAGTCGAGGAGGCTTGAGTGGTGGCGCTGCAGCATGCAGCGCCGCGGCGCCTGCCTGCCGGGCAAGGATCGCGTGCCACTGTTTTTCGCCAGGATGCACAACCATGACACTGCCTCGGCTCGACCTCGAACGGCTGCTCGCGGAGGCAGCGGTCTTTTGCGCAGAGCAGTCCGGCCGTGCCGAGAAGAGCTTGTATGGGGTCACGGATGGCAAGGCGGTCGGCACCTACATCGAGCATCGCTTCAAGCTCCATCTGGGAGCGAGATATCAACTCGATTCCGGCAATTCAGCCAAGGGAATCGACTTTCCGAGCCTCGATGTGGACATCAAGGTCACCAGTGCTCGACAGCCGCAGTCCTCGTGTCCGTTCAATTCGGCGCGGCAGAAGGTATACGGGCTTGGCTACCACTTGGTCGTGTTTGTCTACGACAAGTTCGACGATGCGAGGCGGAAGTCCGCGCAGCTGCGCTTGTTGCATGCGATCTTCATCGACAGGTCGCGCACCGCGGACTTCCAGACGACTCGGCGCCTGCGCGAAATCCTCGACGCCGAAGGCAACCGTGATGACTTGATCGCATTCATGCATGACCGCAACTTGCCCGTGGATGAAGTGGGTGCGATGGAACTGGCTGAGGAACTGTTGGTGCGTCGCCCGGAGCAGGGCTATCTGACCATCTCGAATGCGTTGCAGTGGCGCCTCCAGTACGGTCGAGTGATCGACGAAGCCGGGTTGGTCGACGGAATCAGGCGGGTGCGTTGAGCATGCGGCGCAAGGAAACATCGAAGTGGGAGTTCGGCGACTTCCAGACGCCCGTGGACCTGGCGTCGGCAGCGGTGGCGCTGTTGTCCAGACGCGGCCTGGCGCCGGCCACCATCATCGAGCCGAGTTGCGGTGTGGGCGCATTTCTGGTGGCCGCCCTGCGAGCATTTCCGAGGGCGGAATGCGTGCTTGCCGCTGACATCAACCCGGAGTATCTGGCCGAGGCGGGCAAGGCTGTCGCGGATATCGGGGAGGGCGGGCGATGCGAGTTGCTTCACGCCGACTTCTTCCGAGCCGATTGGCGCCGCCTGATCGCGTCGAAGCGGATGCCGCTGCTGGTGCTGGGCAACCCGCCGTGGGTGACCAGCGCGGAACTGGGTTCGCTGCGCAGCGAGAACCTCCCGGAGAAGTCGAACTTCCAGCAATTGCGGGGCATCGAGGCGATCAGCGGCAAGAGCAACTTCGACATCTCCGAGTGGATGTTGATCGAGTACCTGCGTTGGCTGGAGGGCCGCGAGGGTGCCGTTGCCGTCTTGTGCAAGACCTCTGTGGCCAGAAAGGTCCTGGTGCATGCGTTGCTCGGAAACGCGTCGCTCTCGAGCGCGGACATGCATCTGATCGATGCCAAGCGGCATTTCGGCGCTGCCGTGGACGCTTGTCTTCTGGTCATGACGATCGGTCCGCAGAGGACCACGAATGAGTGCAACGTGTTCCAGTCGATCGAGGCCGATCGGCCACTTCGGAGCATCGGCTTGCGTGACGGCTGCCTGGTTTCCGACGCCAGTGCCTATGATCGCCACCCACACCTTCGCGGCGCGGATGCTGCCTACACCTGGCGCTCCGGCATCAAGCACGACTGCTCCAAGGTCATGGAACTGGAACCGGACGGACACTCCTTCCGCAATGCCCTGGGCGAATCGGTGTTGCTGGAAGGGCGATATCTCTATCCGATGCTGAAGAGCTCGGATGTCGCCAGCGAAAGCGGCATTCGCTATGGCCGGAAGTACATGCTGGTCACACAGTCTGCGGTTGGTGAAGACACATCGTCGATCCGGAACTTGGCGCCGTTGACGTGGAGCTACCTGGAACGGCATCGGGCCTCGCTCGACAAACGTGCGAGTTCCATCTATCGAAACCGTCCGAGGTATTCCGTGTTTGGCGTCGGGGACTATGCGTTCGCGCCCTGGAAACTGGCGATCTCGGGCTTCTACAAATCGCTGACGTTCAAGGTCGTCGCCCCGGTGCGGGGCCGCCCCGTCGTGTTTGACGATACGGTCTACTTCCTGCCGTGTTGGACCGCAGAGGAGGCGGATTTCGTCGCGGACTTGCTGAATTCGGAGGTGGCGCAGGCGTTTCTCGGATCGCTGGTGTTCTGGGACGACAAGCGGCCGATCACGATCGAGGTCCTGAAGAAGCTGAACCTGCGTGCGCTTGCTGCCGAAGTGGGCCGTGAAGTCGAGTATGCGGGACATGCGCGACGCCGCCGGGACCTGCAGGCGGAGTCCTCGGGTGGGCAGATGGCGCTTGGAGTCGCAGAAGCCCCTGCTGAGTACGCCACGCCTGGTTCCAAGGTTTCCCGAAGGCGAACGGTTGTCGCCGCGGAGTAGGGAGCCATCTCGCATGCGCAAGGACAAGCCCCCGCCGACCCCGCGCGAACGCGCGCTGGCGCTGTTGGCGCGGCGCGAGCATTCGGCGCGCGAGTTGCAGCGCAAGTTGGTGCGCAAGGGAGTTGCGGGTGACGACGCGAAGGCGGCAGTCGGCGAACTGGGCGAGCGCGCATGGCAGGACGACGCGCGCTTTGCCGAGTCGCTGGTGCGCCGGCGGGCGTCGGACGGGTACGGGCCTTCGCGCATCCGCGCCGAGCTGGCGATGCACCGGATCGGGCGCGAGGCGGCGAGTGCGGCGATCGCTGCCGCCGAGCCGGATTGGCTGGGCATCGCGAAGCGGGTGTTCGCGGCGAAGTACCGTGATGCGGCCGGCGTCGACGCGCGCGAGCGGCAGAAGCGTGCGGCCTGGTTGGCTGCGCGCGGGTTCGACGCGGCAATGGTCCGGGCAGTGACCCGCGCCGATCCCGAGGACTGAGCGACCCGCCGATTCAGGCCAGTTCGATGCGGTTGCGACCGGCGTTCTTGGCGCGATACAGCGCCGCGTCGGCGGTGGCGACCAGACGATCGATGCCGCGTCGCTCTGGGCATTCGGCGGCGGCCACGCCGATGCTGACGCTGGCACGGATCGAGATCGCCCCGTACTGGAACGGCGCGCGGTCGATCGACGCGCGCACGCACTCGGCGATCTCCGCGGCGCGCCTGGGCTCGGTGTCTTCGAGCAGCGCGATGAACTCCTCGCCGCCCCAGCGTCCGAAATGCGCTTCCGCCGGCAGCGCCGCGAGCATCCGCTGTGCCGCTTCGCGCAGTACCTCGTCGCCCGCCAGATGGCCGTGCTGATCGTTGATCCGCTTGAAGTGGTCGATGTCGATCAACAGCACTGCCAGCGATTGCCGGTGCTCCTGCACCGCGCCCAGCACTTGCGCGAAGCGGGCGACGATCGCGCCGCGGTTGGCGATGCCGGTGAGTGCGTCGGTGTTGGCGACGCGTTGCAGTTCGATCGAACTCTCGGCGAGTGCGGCGTGCAGCCTGCGCGTTTCCTGGTAGCGGCGGTGCGAGAGCAGGGCAAATCCGGCGAGTAACGCCAGCCCGACCATCAGTCCGACACCGACGATGCGCTGACGGGTGATGCGCAGCGCCTGGATCTGGTTGTCGCGCGCCAGCAGCGAGCGCTCGGTCTCGGCGCGTTGCGCCGCCAGCGACCCTTCGAGGATGGCGACGCGGCGGCCGGCGATATCGATCGCGAGGGACTTGTCGAGTTCCTGGAATGCCTTGCGCGTGGCCATCGCCGCGGCCACCTCGCCGGTGGCCAGTTCGATGTCGGAGAGTTCGTCGAGTGCGGTGCGTTCGAGCACCTTGTCGCCGAGCTTGCGGGCCCCTTCGACCGTGGCGCGGCCCTCCTTGAGCGCGTTCTGCAGGTCGCCACGGACGCGCGCCACGCGCATGCGGTTGGCATGGATCTGCACCTGGTCGCGGATCGCCACCGAGTCGTGCAGCGCGAATGCGCGCCGCGACCAGTCCTCGGCTTCGTCGATGCGCCCTTGCGCCAGGCGCGCGTCGGACAGGGCGGTGAACGAGTTGACCTTGTTCGGCGGGCTGCCGAGTTTGATCGAGGCGTTGGCCGCTTCCTCGCCGTGGCGCGCGGCTTCCTCGATCTGGCCCAGTTCCAGCAGTGCCCGCGACAACTCGCCGCGCAGTGCGATGCCTTCGCGCACGTCGCGCGGGCCGAGGTGCTTGAGCGCCTCGCGGATGTTCTGCGCGGCGAGTTCCTCGTCGTCGAGGTTGCGATGCAGGAATCCAAGCATGCGATAGGTGCGCGCCAGTTCCGAGGTATCCGCGGTCGCACGCGCGAGGTCGAGCGCCTGGTGGTGGTGCGCGAGCGCGTCGGCGAACTTGCCCATCCGCGCCAGCACCAGGCCGAGCGCGTTCAACGCGCGCGCCTGCTGGCGTCGATCCTGGCCGGCCAGCGCCAATTCCGCGGATTGGCCGAAGTAGCGGATGGCGGCCTCGAAATGGCCGAGCTTGCGCTCCAGCACGCCGCGGTTGTATGCCCACAACGAGCGCCAATCCTGCCGGCCGGCAGCGCTCGCGATCGTCTCCATCTCGCCGAGCACTTTGGCTGCACGTTCGGCGTCGCCGCGGTTGGCGTACATCGAGGCGAGACGACTACGTGCGGCGATGGCGAGATCGTCGGCGTGCTCGCGGGTGGCGATGGTGGCCGCTTCGCCAAGCAGCGCGTAGGCGCGCTCCGGCTGTTCGAGTTCGTCGCAGAACTCGCCCATCGCAAGTCGAGTCCAGCCATCGGCGAGGGAGTTCGACTCGGTCTGCCCCCAGCGTTCGACCTCGCTCAGCAGGTCCTCCGCCGGACGCGTGCGATCGGAACGCAGCGCCGCGATTGCGGGGGGCTCGGTCGTCGCTCGCGTCTCGCTGGCGGCACTGGTGAACCCGGTCCGGGACCACAGCAGCAGCATGACCAGGGCGAGGCGGCGTGTCATGGCACGATGGTAGAGCAAGCCGTCGTGCGCTGCTGATGCCGGCCAGCGCACCGATCCGAGCTTGGCGTCGGGCCCGGCTCGGCTAGAATCGACGGTCTTTCGCATCCCCGGAATCCCAATGAAGTCCAGCGCCGAGATCCGCTCCGCATTCATCGAGTTCTTCCAGTCCAAGGGGCACGAACACGTGCCCTCGAGCCCGCTGGTTCCGGGCAACGACCCGACGCTGCTGTTCACCAACTCGGGCATGGTCCAGTTCAAGGACATGTTCCTCGGCGCCGAGAAGCGCAGCTACACCCGAGCGGTGACGGCGCAGCGCTGCGTGCGCGCCGGCGGCAAGCACAACGACCTCGAGAACGTCGGCTACACCGCGCGCCACCACACCTTCTTCGAGATGCTCGGCAACTTCAGTTTCGGCGACTATTTCAAGCGCGATGCGATCCACTACGCGTGGCAGCTGCTGACGCACGTTTATGCGCTGCCGGCCGAAAAACTCTGGATCACCGTCTACCACACCGACGACGAGGCCTACGCGATCTGGAACCAGGAGGTCGGCGTGCCGGCCGAACGCATCGTGCGCATCGGCGACAACAAGGGCGCGCCCTATGCGTCGGACAATTTCTGGCAGATGGCCGATACCGGGCCGTGCGGGCCGTGCTCGGAGATCTTCTACGACCACGGTCCGTCCGTGGCCGGCGGCCCGCCCGGTTCTGAAGAACAAGACGGCGATCGCTACATCGAGATCTGGAACCTGGTGTTCATGCAGTTCGAGCGCGCCGCCGATGGCACGCTGACCCCGCTGCCGAAGCCCTGTGTCGATACCGGCATGGGCCTGGAGCGCCTGACCGCGGTACTGCAGCACGTCAACTCGAACTACGACATCGACCTGATGAAACATCTGGTCGAGGCCGCCGCCAGGGCGACGGCGGCAAGCGACCTCGCGAGTCCCTCGCTGCGCGTGATCGCCGACCACATCCGTGCCACCAGCTTCATGATCGTCGACGGCGTGCTGCCATCGAACGAGGGTCGTGGCTACGTGCTTCGTCGCATCATCCGCCGCGCGCTTCGCCACGGTCACAAGCTCGGCTGCAAGTCGCTGTTCTTCTCGACCCTGGTGAAGACGCTGGTCGCCGAGATGGGCGGCGCCTATCCCGAGCTTGCACACAAGCAGGCCCAGGTCGAGCGCGTGCTGAAGAACGAGGAAGAGCGCTTCGCCGAGACACTCGACCAGGGCATGAAGGTGTTCGAGGAGCTCACCGCAAAGGGTGCGAAGACCATCGCCGGGGACGATGCCTTCAAGCTCTACGACACTTACGGCTTCCCGCTCGACCTGACCGCCGATGTCGCGCGCGAGCGTGGCCTCACGGTGGACATGGCCGGCTTCGAGAAGGCGATGGAGGTGCAGCGCGAACGCGCCCGCGCCGCCAGCAAGTTCGACCAGGGCTTCGCGATCACCGCCGAGCAGTCGGCGGGACTGGCGGCGACCGGGTTCCTCGGCTACGAGGCGCTCGCGGCCAAGGAGCTCGTGATCGAGCGCCTGCTGGTCGCGAACCAGACGCGTGAGTCGATCGCGAGCGGCGAGCGCGCCGTGGTTATCCTCGATCGCACGCCGTTCTACGCCGAGTCCGGCGGACAGGTCGGCGACACCGGCGTGCTGCGCCTTGGCAATGCCGAGTTCGTGGTCGAGGACACGATCAAGCTGGCCGGCGTCTACCACGGCCATGTCGGCATGCTGTCGAGCGGGTCGCTGAAGCTCGGCGACCGCGTCGTCGCCGAGGTCGACGGCGATCGCCGCGGCGCGATCGTGCTGAACCATTCGGCGACGCACCTGCTGCATGCCGCGCTGCGCCAGGTGCTCGGCGAGCACGTGCAGCAGAAGGGATCGATGGTCGCGCCGGATCGGCTGCGCTTCGACTTCTCGCATTTCCAGCCGGTCAGCGACGCCGAACTGCAGCGGATCGAGTCGATCGTCAACACCGAGGTGCGCCGCAATGTCGCCGCCGAGGTGCACCAGATGGGCATGCAGGAAGCGATCGAGTTCGGCGCCATGGCCCTGTTCGGCGAGAAGTACGGCGAACGCGTGCGCGTGCTGAAGATGGGCGAGTTCTCAACCGAACTGTGCGGCGGAACGCATGTGTCGCGTACTGGCGACATCGGCCTGATGAAGATCACTTCGGAAGGCGGTATCGCCTCCGGCGTTCGGCGCATCGAGGCGGTCACCGGCGCTGGTGCGATGGAACTGGTCGAACTGCGCGAGTCCCGACTTGACGAAGTCTCGCAGCTGGTCGGCGCGAGCGAGGACGATGTCGTCGCCAAGCTCAAGCAGTTGCTCGACCGCCAGAAGAAGCTGGAGCGTGAGCTCGACGCGTTGAAAGCGAAGAACGCGAGCGCGCTGCTGAACGAACTCGCGGCCGCGGCACCGAGCATTGGCGGCATCCGCATCGTCACCGGTCGCATCGAGGGCATGGATGCGAAGACCCTGCGCGAGGCAGTCGACGCGTTGCGCAACCAGCTTGGCGATTGCGCGGTGGTGCTGGCCGCCGCCGCGGACGGCAAGGCATCGCTGGTCGCCGGGGTCAACGGCGCCGGCCTCGCCAAGCTCAAGGCGGGCGAATTGATCAGCCATGTCGCCAGTCAGGTCAACGGCAAGGGCGGCGGTCGACCGGACATGGCGCAGGGCGGCGGCGACGACTCGCCGGCGCTGATGCCGGCGTTGGCCAGTATCGTAGAGTTCGCGAAGGCCAAGCTCGGCTGAGCCACCACCCGGGGCGCGCTGCGTGTTCGACTGGAACGACGTGCAGGTCTACCTCGCGATTGCCCGCGGCGGTTCGCTCGCGGCCGCGGCGCGCACGCTGAAGGTGAATCACTCGACGGTGTTCCGCCGCCTGAATGCATTCGAGGAGGCGCTCGGCGTGCGCCTGTTCGAACGCCTGCCGAACGGTTACGCGCTGACCCCGGAAGGCGACTCGATCCGGGCCGAGGCCGAAGCGGTCGAGGGCAACGTGATCGCGCTCGGGCGCAAGATCGCCGGGCGCGACTTCGCCCTGCGCGGCGACATCCGCGTCACCGCACCGCATGGGCTGGCGACTGGATTCCTCGCCCAGTACCTGCCTGACTTCATCGCCCGCTACCCGGGCATCCGCATCGAGATCGCAGCGTCGGATTCCGATTTCGACTTGAACCGGCGCGAGGCCGACGTTGCGTTGCGCGCCACCACGCAGCCGCCCGAGCACCTGGTCGGGCGCCAGGTCGCCGCGTTGTGCTGGTGGGTGTACGCGAGCCCGGCTTACCTCGAGCGCATGGGGCGCCCCACCGGGATGCAGGACCTGAGGAAGCATCGCGTGATCGGCGCCGACGCCGCATTCCAGCGCCTGCCGGTGTTCGCCTGGTTGGCCCGCAATCTGCCGGACGACGCGATCATCGCCCGCGCCGGGGATCTTGAGACCATGGCCGCATTGGCCGGCGAGGCGGTCGGACTGGCGCTGCTGCCAAGCGACCAGCACACCCCGCGCCTGCAGCGGTTGTTCGCGGTCGAGCCGGCCTTCAGCGGCCAGCTGTGGCTGCTGACCCATCCCGACCTGCGGCAGGTTGCGCGCATCCGCACCTTCATGGAGTTCCTTGCCGAGCGACTGCGCGGCGATCCACGGCTGGCCGCTGGCGTGGCGTCTTCCTGAGCCGTTCAGGCTGCGCGCCCATCCCCGGACACCTTCCCCTATAATCGCGCGCCGTTGTCCTGGGGCCCCGGGACAGCGCCATACCTACAAGGAGACTCCGATGAACCGTAAGCAACTTTGCGTCCTGGTCGCGCTCGCGATCGGCGCCGGCGCCGTTTCGGCGCAGGACTACGACAACCGCTGGTATATCGCGCCCGCGCTTGGCTTCTCGCACAACGACAACGAGCGCTTCGTCGATTCCGACGACACCGCGTTCACTTCGATCGGTGTTGGCCGTTTCATCGGAGAGAACAGTTCCTTGGATCTGACACTCGACCATACGACGCGAAATTTCGGCAGCCAGCACCATTTCATTGGCAACTTCAACAGCTTCGGCCTGAGCGTCTCGCTGCGCCATTACTTCACCGACTGGTCCTGGCGTCCGTACGTGAAGGCCGGCCTGGGTGTGGTGCGAGCCCATGCCACTGATCAGTTGCATGGGGCGGGATCGAATGACAGTTCCAGTCCCATGTTCGACGGCGGCTTCGGGTTCGGTCATGACTTCAGCGACGCGATTGCGATGCGCTCGGAGCTGACCTACCGCTACGACATGGACGACGAGTCGATCCCCGGACAGGACCACTTCGGCGACTGGATCGCGAGCGTGGGTCTGACCATCAAGCTTGGCGAGCGCGCAGCCCCTGCGGCAGCCGCTGCCACCGACCCGGCCGCGGAGCCGGCTGCGGCGGTGGAGACGCCGGCTGCTGCCGACTGCAGCACGCTCGATGACGACAAGGACGGCGTGAACAACTGCGATGACAAGTGCCCGACCTCGGCCGCCGGCGAAGCCGTCGGTGCGGACGGCTGCGCTGCGGCGGTGGTGATCGACCTGCGCGGAGTCAACTTCGCGTTCGACAAGTCCGAGCTGACCGCGGAATCGATCGCGATCCTCGACCAGGCGGTCGATGTGCTGAACCGCTATCCCGCGCTGAAGGTGGAAGTCGCCGGCCACACCGACTCGGTCGGCACCGACACCTACAACCAGGGACTCTCGGAGCGCCGCGCCAAGGCCGTGTACGAGTACCTGACCGGCAAGGGCATCGCCGCGGATCGTCTGTCGGGCCCGAACGGCTACGGCGAAGCCAAGCCGATCGACACCAACGACACCTCGGAAGGCCGCGCCCGCAATCGCCGCACCGAACTCGTCAAGCAGCAGTAATTCCGCTTCAATGAAGAAACAAGAAACCCCGCCTCGGCGGGGTTTCTTGTTGAAGGGTTGGCTTCAGAGCAATCGCGAGGGCAATCCCGCGCGATTGAGCAAGGAGACCGCCTGCCGGTCGAAGGACACGAAGACCTCGGCTCCCAGCCACTGGCTCTCGTGGGCGAGGATTGCATCGGCGAAATCGCCCCCGGCCTCCAAAAGCGCCAGTCCAGCGTCCACTGCCGACCGGTTCATGGCGACCTTCTCGGTGGCCGCGAGCGCACGAATTGCCGCGGCAATGTCCGCGACGTCGAAGCGATAGACCTTGCGCAGCACCCAGACAAGCTCGCACAAACAGGGAAGTGACACCGCAATGAGCGTGGCTTCGGTGAGTGCCTTGTCGGCTGCGCGCGCCTGCCGCACATCGTCGCGCACCACGCTGCGCACCAGCACATTGGTATCGACCGCCAGCTTCATCTCTTCCCGGCCCAACCGCCGGCGGCTGCAGCCGCGATCTCTTCCAGCGTGGCGACCTTGTTGCGCTTGCCCGCGAGCAGGCCGAGAAAGCCGTCGATGCTTCCGCTCGGTCGCGCAGCGCGCAGCTGTGCCCGCCCATCGGGCAGCAGATCAAGCTCGATCTTCTCGCCGGGCTGGATTCCGAGGTGTTGCAGTACTTCCTTGCGGAACGTGACCTGACCCCGGGCGGTGACGGTGAGGGTGCTCATGTGGATGCGCCTGGTGACCTCGGTGCCGGCATGGTAATGCAAGACTGCATTACCTCCAATTCGACACCAACGTTACAGGGATCCTCACGCCGCCTGGTACTGCCCCATGCCACGCAGCTTTTCGTAGCGCTGGGTGAGCAGGACGTCGGTGTCGAGTTTCTCGAGTTCGGCGATCTGCCCGAGCACCAGTGCCTTCAGGTTCTCGGCGGTGGTCTTGGGGTCGCGGTGGGCGCCGCCGAGTGGCTCCGGGATGATCCGGTCGATCAGTCCGTGCTCGATCAAGCGCGCGGCGGTCAGGCCCATGGCTTCGGCGGCATCGCGTGCGCGTTCGGCGCTGCGCCACAGGATCGAGGCGCAGCCTTCGGGGGTGATCACCGAGTAGGTGCTGAACTGGAGCATGTTGACGCGGTCGCCGACACCGATCGCGAGCGCGCCGCCGGAGCCGCCTTCACCGATCACCGTGCATACGACCGGAACGCGCAGCTTCGACATCTCCAGCAGATTGCGCGCGATCGCTTCGGACTGGCCGCGCTCCTCGGCGCCGACGCCGGGGTAGGCGCCGGGCGTGTCGATCAGGGTCAGCACCGGCAGGCGGAAGCGCTCCGCCATGTGCATCAGGCGCAGCGCCTTTCGATAGCCTTCCGGGCGCGGCATGCCGAAATTGCGGCGGATCTTCTGGCGCGTGTCGCGACCCTTCTGGTGGCCGATGATGACGACCCCCTTGCCGTCGATGCGGCCGAGGCCGCCGACGATGGCGGCGTCGTCGGCGAAGGCGCGATCGCCGGCGAGCTCATGGAATTCCTCGCAGATGTGGCCGATGTAGTCGAGCGTGTACGGACGCAGCGGATGGCGCGCGAGTTGGGCGATCTGCCATGCGCTCAGGTTTTGGAAGATCTCGACGGTCTTCTCGCGCAGCTTGCCGTCGAGCTTGCGGATCTCGCTCTCGAAGTCCAGCGACTGCCCCTGCGAACTGGCGCGCAGTTCGCGCAGCTTGTCTTCGAGTTCGGCGATCGGTTTTTCGAATTCGAGGATGTTCTGGTTCATCGGACGCATCCGGGCAACGGGACGGCCATGATAGCGTCAGTTGCCGCTGGCACGCGCCAGCGACAGCTGCACTTCGCCGACCGCGTCCAGGCGGCGCAGTTCCTCGACCACCTCCGGCAGTACGCGCACGCGCCAGTCATCGCCGAGCTGCAGCTCGGTGCGGGCGCCGGCGCAGCGACAGGCGATGCGGACCGGAACGCCGCCGCCGAGCGCCGGCTTGAGCACCCGCGCCATCGAATCCAGCCACCTCGGCGCCGCGTCGGTGACGTGGATGCGCACGCCGCGGGCAAAGCGCTCGCACGCCTGTGCGAGCGTCCAGGCCTGGCGCAGCTTGAGCTGGTAGCCGCCGGAGTATTCGTCGATGCTGAGCCCGCCGGCGACGACGACCATCTGGTCCTTCGCGAACACCGCGGCGTACTCGGTCAGCGCCTCGCGGAACAGGCCCACCTCGATGCGGCCGCTGGCATCCTCGATGGCGGCGAAGCCCATGCTCTCGCCGCGCCGGCGCAGGCCCGCTGGCACCACGCCGCCGAACACCACCGGTACCTCGATCTGGCCGCGCCGCTTTTCGGCGGTGCCCTGCAGCGTGCGATAGAGCTCCTCGGCCTTGCCGATCGGGCCGGTGACCAGCTGCCGCAGCCAGTCGCGGTAGGCGTCCGCCGGGTGACCCGACAGGTAGTGCCCGAGCGTTTCGCGCTCGCCGTGCAGGCGCTGCAGCAGCGGCCACTCCGGCAGCTTGCGCACCGCCACCTCGGGCGCCGCCGAGACGGTGGCGTTGCCGAAGATGTCGATCTGTCCGGCATCGCGGTTGCGCGCCTGCTGTTCCGCGCCCTTCATGGCCTCGGGCAGGTGGTTCATCAGCGAAGCGCGGTTGGGACCGAATCCGTCCAGAGCGCCAGAGAGCACCAAGGCTTCGAGCACGCGCTTGTTCAGGCGATTGCCGTCGACGCGCTGCGCCAGATCGTCGAGTGACGCATAGCGGCCACGCGCCTGGCGTTCGTTCGCGATCGCCTCGCACGCGGCGCGGCCGGCGCCCTTGATCGCGCCGAGGCCGTAGCGGATGCGCTTTGCATCCAGCGCCTCGAACCGGTAGGTCGATTCGTTGATGTCGGGCCGCAGCACTTCCAGGCCGCACACCTCGCGCGCGTCGTCGAGGAAGGCGACCAGCTTGTCGGTGTTGTCCATGTCCGAAGACATCGTCGCGGCCATGAACTCGGCCGGGTAGTGCGCCTTCAGCCACGCGGTCTGGTACGCGACCAGCGCATAGGCGGCCGAATGCGACTTGTTGAAGCCGTACTCCGCGAACTTCTCCATCAGGTCGAAGATCGAGCGGGCCACCGCGGGATCGACACCGTTGGCGGCCGCGCCATTCTCGAAGGTCTCGCGCTGCCTGGCCATTTCGGCCGCATCCTTCTTGCCCATCGCGCGGCGCAGCAGGTCGGCGCCGCCGAGCGTATAACCGGCCAGCACCTGCGCGATCTGCATCACCTGTTCCTGGTAGACGATGACGCCGTAGGTGGGCTTCAGGATCGGTTCCAGGCGCGGGTGCGGGTAGTCGACCTCGGCGCGGCCGTGGCGGCGGTCGATGTAGTTGTCGACCATGCCGGCGCCGAGCGGGCCCGGGCGAAACAGCGCGGCGAGCGCAACCAGGTCGTCGAAACCCTGCGGCTGCAGCTTGCGGATGTAGTCCTTCATGCCGCGCGACTCGAACTGGAACACCGCGGTGGTGTCGCCCCGCGACAGCAGCGCGTAGGTCGCGGCATCGTCCATCGGCAGCTGGGTGATATCGAGCGGCGCTTCTTCACTCACCTCGCGCCCCGCGTTGATCGCCTTCACCGCCCAGTCGATGATGGTCAGCGTGCGCAGGCCGAGGAAGTCGAACTTGACCAGGCCGGCCTTCTCGACGTCGTCCTTGTCGAACTGGGTGACCACGCCTTCACCACCTTCTTCGCAGTACAGCGGCGCGAAGTCGGGCAGCGGCGTCGGCGCAATGACCACGCCGCCGGCATGCTTGCCGGCATTGCGGGTCAGGTCTTCGAGCTTGCGCGCGAGCTCGATCAGGGTCGCCACTTCTTCCTCGTTGGCCATGCGCTCGCGCAGTTCGGCGGACTCGGCGATGGCATCGTCGAGGGTGATGCCGAGCGTGGTCGGGATGAGCTTGGCGATCGAATCGACGTGGCCATAGCCCATGCCGAGCACGCGCCCGGTGTCGCGCACCACCGCCTTCGCGGCCATGGTGCCGTAGGTGATGATCTGGCTGACCTTGTCGGCGCCGTACTTGCGGCTGACGTAGTCGATCACGCGATCGCGGCCTTCCATGCAGAAGTCGACGTCGAAGTCGGGCATCGACACGCGTTCCGGATTCAGGAAGCGCTCGAACAGCAGGTCCTGCGGCAATGGGTCGAGGTCGGTGATGCGCAATGCATACGCGACCAGCGACCCGGCACCCGAGCCGCGCCCCGGGCCGACCGGAATGCCGTTCTGCTTGGACCAGTTGATGAAGTCGGCGACGATCAGGAAGTAGCCGGGAAAGCCCATCTTCACGATCACGTCGAGTTCGGTGTCCAGGCGCCGGACATAGGTCTCGCGGGAGAAGGGCAGCTCGCCGCGATAACTCGCGAAGCGTTCCTCGAGACCGGCATGCGCCTGCGCGCGAATGAAGCTGTCGAGGGTGTGTTCGCTCGGCACCGGGAACGCCGGCAGGTAGTACTTGCCAAAGCGCATCTCGATGTTCAGGCGCTTGGCCAGCTCGACCGCGTTCTCGATCGCTTGCGGACAGTCCGCGAATGCCTCGCGCATTTCCGCCGGGGTCTTCAGGTATTGCCGATCGGTGTATTCGTGCGGTCGCTTGGGGTCGTTCAGCACGCGGCCGGTCGCGATGCAGACGCGCGCCTCGTGCGCCTCGAAGTCTTCGCGCGCAAGGAAACGCGTGTCGTTGCTGGCGACCACCGGCACGTCGCGATGCCCGGCCAGGTGCAGCAGCCGCGCCTCGTGGGCCTTCTCGTCGCCGCGTCCGACGCGCGTCAGTTCGAGGTAGACGCGGTCGCCGAAGGCAGTGCGCCAGTCTTCGAGCAGGCGGTCGGCGCTCTCGATGTCGTGCGCCGCGATCAGCTCCGACTGCCGGCCGAGCAGCGCGACCAGGCCGGTGTTGTCCGCGAGCAGCCGCGCGCGCGGCACGAACACGCGCTCGGACTTGCCGCGCTCGCGATAGGCCGCCGACAGCAGCCGCGACAGGCGCAGGTAGCCGTCATGGTTCTGGCACAGCACGGTGGCGCGGGAGAGATCGTCGCCGCGCTCGCCGACCCACAGGTCGCAACCGATGATCGGCTTGAGGCCGGCCTTCTCGGCGGCGTTGTAGAACTTCACCAGCGCGAACAGGTTCGAGTCGTCGGTCAGTGCCACCGCCGGCATCGAAGCCGCCGCGCACGCTTTCACCAGGCGGTCGATGCGGATCGTCGAATCGACCAGCGAGTACTCGGTGTGCAGGTGCAGGTGGACGAAGGTGGGCGTCATCGCGGCACAGTAGCCGTGGCCCGGAGGCGGCTCAAGGCTTGACATGGCCGCACGCTCAGGCGAACAGGCCGGGTGCGATCAGGCGCTTCACCGGCGCGAAGCTGCGACGGTGTGCGGGGCAGGGGCCGAGGCGTTCCAGTGCGGCCAGGTGCTCCGCTGTCGGATAGCCCTTGTGCGCGGCAAAGCCGTAGCCCGGATGCACCGCGTCGAGTTCGACCAGCAGCCGGTCGCGGTGCACCTTGGCCAGGATCGAGGCGGCGCTGATCTCGGCGATGAGCGCATCGCCGTCGACGATCGCGCGTGCCGGGCAGGGCAGGTCCCTGGGCAGCTTGTTGCCGTCGATCAGCGCCTCGTCCGGCGTCGCCGCCAGCCCGCGCAACGCGTCGCGCATGCCGAGCAGCGTGGCCTGCAGGATGTTGAGGCGGTCGATCGTCGCGGCATCGACCTCGATCACGCAGAAGGCCAGCGCGCGTGCGCGGATCTCGCCATCCAGCGCCAGGCGCTGCGCCTCGCGCAACTGCTTGGAGTCGGCGAGCCCGGCGATCGGTCGTGCCGGATCGAGAATCACCGCGGCCACCACGACCGGCCCCGCGAGCGGCCCGCGCCCAGCCTCATCGACCCCGGCGCGGCGCTTCATCGCCGCTCGATGACCTCGGCGATGGCGTCGGCGGCGGCTTCCGAACCGCCGCCGGAGAGCAGCGGCAGCAGGGTCGAGAGTTGTGTCTGCATCAGCTCCATGCCCGGTTCGTCGCGGAACAGTGCCAGCAGCGCGTTGGTGATCTTCTCGACCGTGCAGTCGTCCTGCAGCAGTTCCGGCACCACGGGGCGGTTGAGCAGGATGTTCGGCAGCGACACGTGTTTCGACTTCAACAGGCCGAACCAGCGCACGATGCGATAGCTCATCGGGTGGATGCGGTGCGCGACTACCATCGGTGTCTCCGCGAGGCCGGCTTCGAGCGCGGCGGTGCCCGATGCCGTCAGCACCGCGTCGGCGGCCCACAGCACTTCATGCGCGCGTCCCTCGAAACACTGGACCTGGCCGCGCACGCGCAGCCGCGCGAGGATCGCGTCGAAGGCCTTGGCGCATTCGCTGTCGGCCATCGGCGCGACCAGGCGCAGACCGCTGATCGCGTTCGCGCACTGCAGCGCGGCCTGGACGAAGATCTCGCCGAGGCGTTCGATCTCGCCGATGCGACTTCCGGGCAGGATCGCCAGCACCCGTCCCTTCGGCGCCAGTTCGAGCGCGGCACGCGCTTCGCCCTGGGGCAGGCGGTGCTCGAAGCGTTCGGCCAGCGGATGCCCGACGAAGCGCGCGTCGACCCCGAAGCGCGCGTAGATCGGCGGCTCCATCGGGAACAGGCAGAGCACGCGGTCGGCCGACGCCCCGATCTTCCGGGCGCGCCCCGGGCGCCACGCCCACACCGACGGGCTGACGTAATGCACGGTGCGGATGCCGGCGCGCTTGAGCTTGCGCTCGACGCCGAGGTTGAAGTCGGGCGCATCGATGCCGACGAACACGTCCGGTTGCCACGCGCGCAGGCGGCGCACCATCTCGCGGCGCAGGCCAAGCAGGCGCGGCAGGTGTCGCAGCACCTCGAACAGGCCCATCACCGCGAGTTCCGAGGCGTCGTGCCAGGTGTCGCAGCCGGCGCGGCGCATGCGGTGCCCGCCGATGCCGGCAAAGCTTGCGCCCGGGTAGCGCTGCCGGAGCTGTGCGATCAGCTCGGCGCCGAGTTGGTCCCCGGAGGTTTCACCGGCGACCAGGGCGATCCGCGGGGCGCGCATGGCCATGGACTCAGCGGATCAGCGAGCGTTCCGAACGCCCGATGAATTCGGCCAGGATGCGCAGCTCTGCCGTCGCCTCGGCAGCGCGCGCGATCTCGGCGCGGGCTTCGGCCAACGGCATGCCGGACAGGTACAGGGTGCGGTACGCGCGCTTGATCGACATGATCGATTCGGAGGAGAAGCCGCGGCGCTTGAGCCCCTCGGAGTTGATGCCCTTGGGCTCGGCGTAGCTCCCGGCGACCACGGTGTAGGGCGGCACGTCGCGGTTGATCACCGCGCCCATTGCAGTGAAGGCGTGCGCGCCGATCTGGCAGAACTGGTGTACCAGCGAGAAGCCGCCGAGGATCACGAAATCGTCGACGCGGACGTGCCCGGCCAGCGACGCGGCATTGGCGAAGATGCAGTCGTTGCCGACGATGCAGTCGTGCGCCATGTGCACGTAGGCCATGATCCAGTTGCGGTCGCCGATGCGGGTGACGCCGCCGCCGTCGGCGGTGCCGCGGTTCAGCGTGACGAACTCGCGGACCATGTTGTCGGCGCCGATTTCAAGCCGCGCCGGCTCGCCGCGGAACTTCTTGTCCTGGGGCGCGGCACCGATCGAGCAGAACTGGAAGAACTGGTTGCGCGGGCCGATCCGGGTCGGGCCCTCGATCACCACGTGCGGGCCGATCACGCAGTCGTCGCCGATCTCGACGTCGGCGCCGATGATCGAGAACGCGCCGATCGACACGTTGGCGCCGATCCGCGCGGACGCATCGATGATGGCGCTGGGGTGGATCATGCGCCGGCTTCCGGTGCCGCACACAGGATCTCGGCGCTGGCCACTTCGCGTTCGCCGACCAGGGCCCGGCATTCGTACAGCCCCATGCGCCGGATCAGGCGTTTCTGCTTGACCTCCAGCAGCAGCTGGTCGCCGGGCACGACGGTGCGCGAGAAGCGCGCCTTGTCCACGCGCACCAGGTAGTAGAGCTGGTTCTGGCCGCGCTCGATGCCGTTCGACAACTGCGTCAGGATGCCAGACGCCTGCGCCATCGCCTCGATCACCAGCACACCCGGCATCACCGGGTGACCGGGGAAGTGCCCGGTGAAGCATGGTTCGTTGACGGTCACGTTCTTGACTGCGAGCACGCGCTGGTTCGGCACGAACTCGATCACCCGGTCGACCAGCAGGAACGGGTAGCGGTGCGGCAGCATCGCCATGATCTCGGTGACTTCGATCGGCAGCTTCACCGCGCCGGGCAGGTCATTCATCAGGCACTTCCCCAAGGAGTTTGCGCACGCGGCGTGCGAGCAGGTCGAGCTGGCCGAAGCGTGCCGCATTCCTGCGCCATTCGCGTTTCGGCTGGATCGGTGTACCGGAAACGTACTCGCCGGGTTCGCGCAGATCGTGCGTAACCAGGCTCATCGCGCCCACCGTTACCCGGTCGGCAATCTCCAGATGGCCAATGATACCGGCGCCGCCGCCGATCAGGCAGTGGCGGCCGACGCGGGTACTGCCGGCGATCGCGGCGCAGCCGGCGATCGCGGTGTGCGCACCGATGCGGACGTTGTGGCCGATCTGGATCTGGTTGTCGAGGCGCACGTCCTCTTCCAGCACCGTGTCCTCGATCGCGCCACGGTCGATCGTCGAGTTGGCGCCGATCTCGCAGTCGTCACCGACCAGCACGCCACCGAGTTGCGGCACCTTCAGCCAGGCGCCGCCATCGAAGGCCAGGCCGAAGCCGTCGGCGCCGAGCACGGCCCCGGGGTGGACCAACACCCGCGCGCCGAGGCGTACCCGCGTCACCAGCGTCACCCTTGCCACCAGGCGCGTCGCGGGTCCGACCTCGCAGTCGTCGCCGATGATGCAACCCGGACCGATTTCCGCACCGGCGCCGATGCGCACGCGGGCGCCGATGCAGCAGTGCGGCCCGATGCTGGCGCTGGCGTCGATCTCGGCATCGTCCGCGACCACGGTGCCGGGATGCACGCCGGGTGCCGGTGCGCGGTGCGGCTCGAACAGTGCGGCGATGCGCGCGAAGTCGGCATAGGGATTGGCGCTGATCAGCACGGTTCCGCGTGCCTCGTCGGCGTCACGCGCCGCAAGGACCACTGCCGCCGCGCCAGTCGCGGCAAGTTGGCGGCGGTAGGCGGGATTGGCGAGGAACGCGATGTGGTCCGGCCCGGCGGCGGCCAGCGTGGCGACGCCGCGGACGACGCCATCTCCGCTGCCACGCAGTTCCAGCGCGAAGCGTCGGGCGATCTCGGTGAGCGTGTGCATCAGCGTCCCGGCGCCGGCGCCGCTTCGCGCCTGAGGCGCGCGAGCACGGCGTCGGTGATGTCGATCTGCGCGCTCGCGTACATCACCGGCGCCTGCACCACCAGGTCGAGCTGGTTCTCGCGCGCGTGTGCGATCACCGCGGCTTCCAGACGCGGCCACTGGCGGTTGAATTCCTCGTCCTGGCGCGCCTTCAATTCCTCGGCCAGGCGCTTGCGCGTGCGTTCGATCGACTTGCGCAGGGCACCGATCTCGCGTCGCAGCGAATCGGCCGCCGCCTTCGGCAAAATCGCCGCATCACGGCGTTCGCGTGCCTCAAGTTCCAGCAGACGCGCCTGCTCGGTCTGCAGCGCGGCGTCACGCTGGCGGAACTCCGACTCCAGCTTGCGCCGCGACTCGACCACCTGCGGCGCCTGGTCGATCAGCCGCTTCATGTCCACGTAGCCGATGCGCGCCGACTGCGCGAGAGCCGCAGCCGCGAGCAGGACCAAGACAGCGCCGACGAGCGTCCTTGCGGCAAGGCCAAGGCGCGCTGGCACGGTGCTGGCAGCCATCGCTCGCGTCCGACCTCAGAACTGCTGCCCGAACGAGAACTGGATGCCCTCGGTGCGGTCGCCGTCCTGCTTCTTGATCGGCGTGGCGATGTTGATCACGATCGGACCGACCGGGGCCTGCCACTTCAGCGACAGCCCGACCGAGGCGCGCAATTCGTCGGCATCGAACGCGTCGAAGTCGCGGAAGACATTGCCGACGTCGAAGAAGGCCGAGAGCTGCGCGGTGTCCGAGTCGCCCTTGGTCATTGGCGTCGGGATGATCATCTCCAGCGAGCCCACGGTCTTGAACGCGCCGCCGAGCGGTTGCCGATAGGTGGAATTGACGCTCGATGCTTCGCTCGGACCGAGGGTGTTGTCCTCGAAGCCGCGCACCGAGCGCACGCCGCCGGCGTAGAAGTTCTGGTAGAACGGCAGCGCATCGGTTTCCCCATAGCCGTCGCCGTAGCCGAGTTCGGCCTTGGCCAGCAGCGCATAGTCGCCCCACAGCGGGAAGTAGCGACCGATCTCGTAGCCGATCTTGTAGTACTCGAGGTCCGAGCCGGGCAATGCGATCTCGGCACCGATGCGCTGGTAGGTGCCGCGGGTCGGCGCAAAGAACTTGTTGCGCGAATCGCGTTGCCAACCGGCCTGCATCGACCAGGTGTTGATCGTCCACTTGCGCAGTCCGCCGGTGCGGGTGCAGGGAGTGTTGACGTCGGTATCGGTATCGGGGCCGGTACCGTCGGTATCGGTATCCGGGCCGTCGCAAAAGGACGCGTAGGTGTTGCGCGCGCGATCGCCGAGTTCGTCGACCAGGTTCTGGATCAACGAGGCCGGAGTCGAGCCGTCGAGGGTGGTGATGTCGTTCTTGTCGATGCCGAGCGAGAGCGAGAGCGTGTCGACTTCGGTCAGCGGGATACCGAACAGCACCTCGCCGGAGGCGGTGTCCGAGGTGTAGGCGGCGAGATTGGCGTCGGCCTGGTCGAGCTGGCGCACGCTCAGGTTGTAGCCGATGCTGAGCCCGTCGTCGGTGAAGTAGGGATCGAAGAAGTTGAAGTCGAAGCGCTTGACGTAGGCATTGTTCTGGATCGTGGTGCCGACGGTGTTGCCGCTGCCGAGGAAATTGCGCTGGGTCAGCGAGACCGAAGTGATCACGCCCTGCACCTCGGAATAGCCGACGCCGAACTGGAAGCTGCCCGCGCTCTGCTCTTCAACGGTGAAGTTGACGTCGACCTGGTCTTCGCTGCCCGGCACCTTCGGGGTTTCGACCGTAACTTCCTTGAAGTAGCCAAGACGTTGCAGGCGCGCCTTGGAGCGGTCGATCGCGACCTGCGAGAACCAGGCGCCCTCGAGCTGACGCATTTCGCGGCGCAGCACCTCGTCCTGGGTGCGCTGGTTGCCGATGAAGTTGATGCGGCGCACGTAGGCGCGCTTGCCCGGGTTGACGAAGAAGGTCACCGAGACCTCGCGCTTCTCGCGATCCACCGACGGCACCGGCGTCACCTCGGCGAAGGCGTAGCCGATGTTCGACAGCACCCGCGTCATGTTCTCGGCGGCGCGCTCGAGCTGGCCGCGCGAATAGGTCTGGCCGGGCTTCGAGAACACGTAGTTGCGCAGCACCTCTTCCTTGACCACGAGGTCACCGGTGAGCTTGAAGTCGGCGAGCTTGTAGATCTCGCCTTCGCGCACGTTGGCGGTGATGAACAGCTCCTTGCGGTCCGGGCTGATCGAGACCTGGGTGGACTCGACCGCGAAGTCGACATAGCCGCGGTCCTGGTAGTAGGACGCGAGCTTCTCCATGTCGCCCGAGAGCTTTTCGCGCGAATACTGGTCGTCGCGCTTGTACCAGCTCAGCCAGTTCGAGGAGCTGGACTCGAAGTCCTCGATGATGTCCTCGTCGCTGAATGCCTGGTTGCCGACGATGTTCAGGTGGCGGATCTTGGCCGCCTTGCCCTCGCTCACGGTGATCTTGATCGCGACGCGGTTGCGGTCCAGCTGTTCCACCTCGGGCTTGATGCTGACGTTGTACTTGCCGCGGTTGTTGTACTGGCGCACCAGCTCCTGGGTCAGGCGGTCGAGTTCCAGGCGGTTGAAGGTCTCGCCCTCGGTCAGGCCGATCTCGCGCAGGCCCTTCATCAGGTCCTCGGTCTTGAGGTCCTTGTTGCCGGTGATCTCGAGCTTGGAGATGGCCGGTCGCTCGGACAGCTTGACCACCAGGATGTCGCCCTGGCGGGAGAGTTCGATGTCATTGAAGAAACCGGTCTTGAACAGCGCGCGCACCGCCTCCGAGGCCCGTGCCTGGTCGATGGCGTCTCCCTTCTCGATCGGCAGGGCACTGAACACGGTGCCGGCGGGGATGCGCGTCAGGCCTTCGAGGCGGATGTCGGAGACGACGAAGGAATCGAAGGCGGCGGCATTCTGCGCGCACAGCGAAGCAACCAGGACCAGCGCAGCAATACGTTTCATCATCACTCCATCAATGGCCGCGGCGGCGCATTTGCGCAGTCGCGGAGCCCGGGTCTTGCGACCCCGGCGGGTTGGGCGCAGGCCGGCGCGCATGCATGGTGCGCGCCGTACCGGGAAAGGAAGGTGGTCAGCGGAACAGGCCGGAGAGGTCGTTGAAGAAGGCCAGGCCGATCAGGCCGGACAGCATCACCAAACCGACGTACTGACCGGCGACCAGCACCCGTTCGCTGACCGGACTGCCTTTGATCAGTTCGATAAGGTAATACAGGATATGACCCCCGTCCAAGATCGGGATCGGCAGCAGGTTCAGGATCGCCAGACCCAGCGAAACCGCGCCGAGGAAGCCGAGGAACCATGGCAGCCCCTCGCTGGCGCTGAGGTTCGCGACCTGGGCGATGGTGATCGGGCCGGAGAGGTGTTTGGTCGACAGCGCACCGAGCACCATGTCCTTCAGGAACTGCAGCGACTTGCTGCTGACCTCCCAGGCTTCGCGGAGGGCTTCGGGAAATGCCGCGAGCGGGCCGTGGACGCGGATGTGGTCATAGCGGTCGCCCGGTCCGACGCCGAGGCGGTAGACGGTCTTGCCGGCTTCCTGCTCGGCCTTGGGCTTGGCGAGCAGGGTCAGCGATTCGCGCTCGCGCTCGACCAGCAGCGCGACTTCACCGTCGAGCGCATGGCGCTGCAATGCCGCGCGCAGTCCCTCGAAATCGGTGATCGACTCGCCATCGACGCGCAGCACCAGGTCGCCGGGCTGCAGGCCGGCGCTGGCACCAGCGCCGCCGGCGATGACCTGGCCGACCAGCGCCGACTGCACGCGATGCAGGCCGATCTGCTCCCACAACGACTCGTCGGGCACGTCGCGGCCGATGCTGGCGAGCGGCAACGTATGCACGCTCTCGTCGCCCTCGGCATCGACCACGCTCAGGCGCGCATCGCGCCGATACAGGGCCGCCTCGAACACCGCGCGCGTCACCGCGGACCACGCGTCCACTGCGTTCCCGTCGATGGCGGTGACGCGCATGCCGGACTTCAGATCCGCCTCCGCGGCCATGCCCGTGGTGGTGCCGAGGACCGGCTGGAAGTCGGGCTTGCCGACCATGAACATGATCCAGAACACCAGCACCGCCAGCAGCACATTGGCCGCCGGACCGGCTGCGGAGACGGCGATCTTCTGCCAGATCGGCTTGCGGTTCAGGGCCGAGTGCAGCTGCTCGGGCGGCACGTCCTCGGCGCGTTCGTCGAGCATCGACACGTAGCCGCCGAGCGGAATCGCGGCGAGCACGTACTCGGTGCCGTCGCGACCGAATCGCGACCACAGCGGTTTGCCGAAGCCGATCGAAAAGCGGTGCACCTTCACGCCGCAGCGACGCGCCACCCAGAAATGGCCGAATTCGTGGAAGGTCACCAACAAGCCGATGGTGACGATGTACCAGAACAGTGCAGCGACAACTTCAGTCATGCCTTCCAATCCTGCAGCATGCCGACGGCTGCGGCACGCGCGGCACGATCGACTTCGATGATGGCTTCGAGTGTATCGGCGGCTTCGTTAACAGAATGCTGAAGGCCGTGGTCGATCACGCGCTCGATGTCGAGGAACCCGATGCGGCCGGCGAGAAAGCCCGCCACCGCGACTTCGTTTGCGGCATTGAGCACGATCGGTGCGCAGCCGCCGGCGGAAAGCGCTGCGCGCGCGAGGCCGAGGCAGGGGAAGGCGATCGGGTCGGGTGGCTCGAACTCCAGCCGCGCCACCTCCACCAGATCGAGCCTGGCGACGCCGGCGTCGATGCGCTGCGGCCACGCCAGCGCATTCGCGATCGGGGTGCGCATGTCCGGGGAACCAAGCTGCGCCAGTTGCGAACCGTCGGCGTACTCGACCAGCGAGTGCACGACGCTCTGCGCGTGCACCAGCACCTCGATGCGCGAGGGATCGATCCCGAACAGGCGCTGCGCCTCGATCACTTCGAGGCCCTTGTTCATCAGCGTCGCCGAGTCGACCGAGATCTTGCGACCCATTTTCCAGCGCGGATGGGCACAGGCCTGGGCCACGCTGACGTTGCGCAGCTCGGCCCGCGACCAGCCGCGGAACGGGCCGCCGGACGCGGTCAGGATCAGCCGCGTGATGCCCGCCGCGTCCGCGTCGCGCGCGTAATCGCGCGGCAGGCACTGGAAGATGGCGTTGTGCTCGCTGTCGAGCGGGATGATGGTGGCGCCGTGGGCGCGGGCAGTGCGCACCAGCAGTTCTCCGGACATCACCACGGCTTCCTTGTTCGCGAGCAGCAGGCGCTTGCCCGCGGCCGCGGCTGCGAGCGTCGAGGCGAGGCCGGCGGCGCCGACGATGGCGGCGACCACGGTGTCGAAGCGCGCGTCGGCGGCAATCGTGTCGAGCGCGCCGGCGCCCGCCATCGGCAGCGTCGCCAGACCGCGTTCGCGCAGGGCATGGGCCAGTGCATCGAGCAGCGCCGGGTCGGCGATCACCGCAACCTCGGGCGCGAAACGTGCACACAACTCGACCAGCGCGGGCACGTCGCGGTGTGCGCTCAGCGCTGCGGCGCGAAACCGTTGCGGGTGACGGGCGATGACGTCGAGCGTGCTGGCGCCGATCGAACCGGTCGCCCCGAGGATGGCGACCTGCTTCATGAGCCGAGGACTTGGCGTCCGGCGACGAAGATCGGCAGCGCCGCGAACAGCGAGTCGAAGCGGTCGAGCACGCCGCCGTGGCCGGGGAACAGCGATCCCGAATCCTTCGCCTGCGAGTGGCGCTTGATCAGGCTCTCTAACAGATCGCCGATGATCGAGAAGACCACGGTGACGACGCCGAGCGCGACGAAGGGTGCCAAGCCCGCAAGCGGTACCGCGAGGGCAAAATGGCCGAAACCGAGCGCAAACAGCGCGCAACCGGCGAGCGCGCCGTACACCCCGGCGGTGGTCTTGCCCGGGCTGATGTTGGGCGCGAGCTTGGTGGTGCCGAAGCGGCGTCCGGCGAAGTAGGCGCAGGAGTCGGCGCACCACACCAGCAGCAGCACGTAGAGCAGTCGCAGCGGCCCGCCATCGGCGTCGTGCAGCACCACCGCTGCCGACCAGGCCGGAACGATCGCCAGCGCGCAGGCCATGGTCTTGATCGCGAGCGAACGTTTGCGCGCCTGTTCGCCGAAGTGATAGTGGCGCAGCCACCACGGCGCCAGGAACCAGAAGGCGACGCCGCACCACACCGTCTGCATGCGCGCGAGGTCGCTCGCGAACCAGACGCTGGTGCCGAGCACGGCATGGGTCGCGAGCAACAACGCCCGTGCCGCCGGCGACTGCCAGCCGGAGAGGCGTGCCCATTCCCAGACGCCGACCAGGAACACCAGGCCGAGCGCGGCCGCAAACCACACCGTCGGCATCCACAGCACCCCGGCAATCGCGGCCGGCGCCAGCACCAGCGCGGTGAGCGCGCGTTCGCGCAGGCCGCCGGGCGGCGCCTTGGGCGTGGTCGCGGTGTCGCTCATGCGCCCGCTCCGCCGCTTGCGCCGCGGCCGCCGAAGCGACGCTCGCGACGTGCGTAGTCGGCGAGCGCGGCATCGAGGGTGCCGGCGTCGAAGTCCGGCCACAGCACGTCGCTGAACCAGAGTTCGGCGTAGGCCAGCTGCCACAGCAGGAAGTTGCTGACGCGGGTTTCGCCACCGGTGCGAATGAACAGGTCGAGCGGCGGCAGGTCGGCGAGGCAGGTGTAGGCATCGAACACCGACTCGTCGATGCGCGCTGCATCGAGTTCGCCCGCGGCCACCGCGCGGGCGACGCCGCGCGCCGCCTGCACGATGTCCCAGCGGCCGCCGTAGTTCGCGGCGATGTTCAGCTGCAACCGGGTGGACGCTGGAGCGCGCTCTTCGCAGCGGTCCATGCGTTCGCGGATCGGGGCGGCAAAGGCCGCGCGCTCGCCGATGAAGCGCAGGCTGACCCCGTTGGCGACCAGTTCGTCGACCTCGCGGTCCATCGCCTTCATGAACAGCTCCATCAGCGTGCCGACCTCTTCTTCCGGGCGCTTCCAGTTCTCACTGGAGAACGCGAACAGGGTCAGCGTCGGGATGTGTCGACGGATGCAGGCCTCGACGCTGGCGCGCACGGCCTTGACTCCCTCGTGGTGGCCGAAACTGCGCGGGCGATGACGCGCCTCGGCCCAGCGACCGTTGCCATCCATGACGATGGCAACGTGCCGGGGCAGGCGTTGTACGGCGATCGCCGGGTCGATGATGCTCATGCGGCGCGACTGCGGCCGCTCACAGCGACATCAGTTCCTGTTCCTTGGCCTTGCAGACATGGTCGACATCGGCGACATAGCGGTCGGTGAGCTTCTGCACGTCCTGCTCCGCCTTGCGTTCCTCATCCTCGCTGATCTGCTTGTCCTTGAGCAGTTCCTTGACCTGGTGCATGGCATCGCGGCGGATGCCGCGAACCGCGACCTTGGTGTTCTCGCCCTCGTGCGCCACGTGCTTGGCCAGTTCCTTGCGGCGCTGTTCGGTGAGCGGTGGCAGGTTGATGCGGATCACCGTGCCCGCGGTGTTCGGGGTCAGGCCGAGGTCGGAGGCCAGGATCGCCTTCTCGATCGGCGCCACCATCTGCTTCTCCCACGGGGTGATGGTGAGCGAGCGGGCGTCGACCACGGCGACCGCTGCGCACTGGTTCAACGGCATGTCGGAACCGTAGTAGTTGACCTTCAGGTGATCGACCAGCGTGGTGCTGGCGCGGCCGGTACGGAGCTTGGCGAGGTCGTTTTTCAACGATTCGATGCTCTTCTTCATGCGGTTTTCGGCTTCGGTCTTGATGGTCGCGATCATGGCCATGCTTCGGATCGTGGGAAAGGCGCGGAGTATAGCCGTCGGCCGCGGGTTCAGGGCGAAGCCGCGGCCAGGCGAAGCCCCAGCGCCAGGTCGTCCTCGGTCTGGTCGACGAAGGTGTAGGGCACCTGCCCGATCTGTGCGAAGCCGTAGCGGGCATAGAAGCGCAGGGCGCGCGCGTTGCCGGCGTAGACGCACAACCACAGCAGGTCGGCGCCGCCTTCGCGGGCGCGCTCGGCGACGGCGTCGAGCAGGCGCCGGCCGAGGCCGCTGCCGTGGGCGTTGGCGGCCACGTACAGGCGCTTGACCTCGACCGCTTCACGCGCCGCGACCGGGGCTGCAGCCCGATGCCATTGCACGAAACCGAGCAACTCGTCTGCGCGCAGCGCGAGCAGCAGCGACTGCGTCGGATCGGCGAGCCAGCCGCGCACCGCGTCGTCGGAAAGCACGGTGTCGCAGTGTCGCGCGATGCGCCCGGCGTCGTGGCTCGGTGCGTAGGTGGCGGCGAAGCTCGCGCGGGCGAAGGCGGCCAATGCTGCGGCGTCGTCCGGCCGCGGCCCGCGCAGGGTCGCCTCCGCGCTCATCTGCCGCGCGTGACCAGGGTGCCGATCGGTTCGCCGCGCACGATGCGCATCAGGTTGCCCGGGCGCTTCATGTCGTAGATGCGCAGCGGCATGCCGTGGTCGCGGCACAGCGCGATCGCGGCGGTATCCATCACGCCGAGGTTGCGCGTGATCACGTCCTCGTAGCTCAGCGTGTCGAAACGCGTTGCGGCGGCGTCCTTGTTCGGGTCGGCGCTGTAGACGCCGTCGACCTTGGTGCCCTTGAGCAGCAGTTCGGCGCCGACTTCGACGCCACGCAGGGCCGCGGCCGAGTCGGTGGTGAAGAACGGATTGCCGGTGCCGGCCGCGAACAGCACGACCCGGTTCTTTTCCAGGTGGCGGATGGCGCGACGGCGGATGTAGTCCTCGCACACTTCGTTGATCTTGATCGCGCTCATCACGCGCGCGACGACGTTGCGCTTCTCGATCGCGTCTTGCATCGCGAGCGCGTTCATCACCGTCGCGAGCATGCCCATGTGGTCGCCGGTGACGCGGTCCATGCCGGCGGCCGCGAGGCCGGCGCCGCGGAAGATGTTGCCGCCGCCGATCACGACGCCGACCTGGACTCCGGCGCGCACCACCTCGATGATCTCGTCGGCCAGGCGCCCGAGCACCTTCGGGTCGATGCCATAGGGCTCATCGCCCATCAGCGCTTCGCCGCTGAGCTTGAGCAGGATTCGCGAATACCGGATCGGCGCGTCGGTCATGGTCGGGTCCTTGAGTCATGCAGTGGCGGGATCTTGCACACGCGACGTGCAGCCGCCGCGCGTGCCAAAAAAAAGGGGAGCGTCGCCGCTCCCCCCGGTTCAGGCCAGTCCGGCCTGTTTCATCACTTCGGCGGCGTAGTCCTCGACCACCTTCTCGATGCCCTCGCCGACCGCGATGCGGTGGTAGGCGACGACCTCGGCCTTGCCGGCCTTGAGCGCGGCATCGACGGTCATGTTGGTGTCGATGACGTAGGCCTGGCCGGTCAGGCTCATTTCCGACAGGGTCTTGTTGATCTTGCCGGAGATCATCTTCTCCTGGATCTCGGCCGGCTTGGCCTTGTCCTTGTCCGACATCTGGGCGAGGGCGATTTCCTTTTCCTTGGCCGCGATCTCGGCCGGGACGTGCGCCGGCGAAATGTAGGGCGGATTCATCGCCGCGACGTGCATCGCGATGCCGCGCGCCAGTTCGGCGTTGCCGCCCTTGAGGTCGACCAGCACGCCGATGCGCCCGCCATGCACGTAGGCACCGACGGTGCCGTCGCTCTTGATCGCGACGATGCGGCGCAGCTGGATGTTCTCGCCGAGCTTCAGCACCAGCGCCGAGCGCAGCTCCTCGACCGTGCCGCCGGCAGCGGCGACGCCCTTGAGCGCCTCGACGTCACGGGCGCCGGAGGCGAGCGCGGCCTTGGCCACGAGTTCGCAGAAGCGCACGAAGTTCTCGTCCTTGGCGACGAAGTCGGTTTCCGAATTCACTTCGACCATGACCGCATTGCCGCCCTCGGCGGCCATCGCGATGCGGCCCTCGGCGGCGATGCGGCCGGCCTTCTTGTCGGCCTTGGCCAGGCCCTGCTTGCGCAGCCATTCCATCGCCGTTTCGATGTTGCCGCCGTTTTCGGTCAGCGCCTTCTTGCATTCCATCATGCCGACGCCGGAACGCTCGCGCAGTTCCTTGACCATGCTTGCGGTGATTTCCATGACTACCTCTCGATGCTTAAAAAAAGCGCGGCGGGAGCTCCGCCGCGCAGGATCCTTTGCGCTGCCGCGGCACGCGCCGCGGCGTGGCCGGGCTTACTCGGCGGCGGGCGCAGCCGGCTTCGGGCCGCGCGACGGCGCGCGCTTGGCACCCGGGCCACCCGGGCCCGGCTTGCCGCCGGGGCCGCCCGGGCCGCGACGGTTCGGTGCGCCTGGCTTGCGGTCGCGGTCGTTGCGACCACCACGGTCGTCACGGCGGCGCGGCGCATCTTCCTTCGCGACCGGATTGCCGGCGGCGTCGAGTTCGACGAACTCGTCCTTGGCGCCGGCCGGGATCGCCGGAGCTGCGGCCTTGCCTTCGAGCACGGCGTCGGCAGCGGCGGCGGCGTACAGCTGCACCGCGCGGATCGCGTCGTCATTGCCGGGGATGATGTAGTCGGCCAGCGACGGGTCGTAGTTGGTATCGACCACGGCGATCACCGGGATGCCGAGGGTGCGCGCTTCCTTGATCGCGATTTCCTCGTGGCCGACGTCGATCACGAACAGCGCGTCCGGCAGCGAGTTCATGTTCTTGATGCCGCCGAGCGAGCGTTCCAGCTTTTCCTGCTCGCGCTTGAGCGACAGCACTTCGTGCTTGACGCGCTTCTCGAAGCTGCCGTCGGTGTGCATCGCCTCGATTTCCTTCAGGCGCGCAACCGACTGGCGCACGGTGCGGAAATTGGTGAGCATGCCGCCGAGCCAGCGGTGGGTCACGAACGGCATGCCGCAGCGCGTGGCTTCGGACTTGACCGCTTCGCGCGCCGAGCGCTTGGTGCCGACGAACATCACGCTGCCGCGCTTCTGGGCCATGCCGGACAGGAAGTTCATCGCGTCCGTGAACAGCGGCATGGTCTTTTCAAGATTGATGATGTGGATCTTCCCGCGCGCGCCGAAAATGTAGGGCGCCATCTTGGGATTCCAGTAACGGGTCTGGTGACCGAAATGCACGCCGGCTTCGAGCATCTGGCGCATGGTGACTTGAGGCATGGTGAACTCCTTTGGCTGAAACACAACCGCGTCCGGAAATGGAGCGCGGATCGTGTTTCGGGGTTGGACCTCCACGTTTCCGCCCGGACCGACCCCGTTCGCGAGCGAAAGGGCACCCCAGTCCGGGTGACGAAGCGTGTGCGGATTCGGCACGATTGCCGTGTGCTGTCGGATCGATCCGACAAAGCCGCGGGATTCTAGCCGCCCCGCCGCAGCGGCTGCAAGCGCGCCGATCGCCCCGGCTGCGGGCGTGGTCGGTTCTGCTAGCCTTCGCGGCCTTCCGCACCCAGCCGCCATCGCCTCCATGAGCCTGACCAAGCCCCGCACCATGCCCGGTGTGCTCGAACTGTTGCCGCTGGAACAGATCGCCTTCCAGGGCGTGCTCGACGGCATCCGCCGCAACTTCGAGCGCTTCGGATTCCTGCCGGTGGAAACGCCCGTGATCGAACTCAGCGAGGTGCTGCTGACCAAGACCGGGGGCGAGACCGAGCGCCAGGTCTACTTCGTGCAATCGACCGGCAGTCTGAAACAGGGCGACGAGCCGGAACTGGCACTGCGCTTCGACCTGACCGTGCCGCTCGCGCGCTACGTCGCCGAACACGAACACCAGTTGCAGTTCCCGTTCCGCCGCTACCAGATGCAGCGCGTCTACCGCGGCGAATCGGCGCAGCGTGGGCGCTTCCGCGAGTTCTACCAGTGCGACATCGACGTGATCGGCAAGGACGCGCTGTCGGTGCGTTTCGACGCCGAGCTGCCGGCGGTGATCCACGGCATCTTCTCCGAACTCGCGATCGGACCGTTCACGATCCAGATGAACAACCGCAAGCTGATGCGCGGCTTCTTCGAGCGTGTCGGCGTGACCGATCCAGAGCAGCAGGGCCTGGTGCTGCGCGAGGTCGACAAGATCGACAAGCGCGGCGAAGCCTATGTGCGCGATGCCCTGATGGGCGAGCAGTTCAAGCTCGGCGCCGACGCGGTCGCGCAGATCCTCGCCTTCATCGCGCAGCGATCGAATGGGCATGAGGATGCGGTCGCGAAGCTCGACGCGCTCGGCGGCGGCAACGCCATGCTCGAGGCCGGCGTCGCCGAGCTCAAGGAGGTGCTGGCCTTCGTGCGTGCGCTCGGCGTTCCGGAAGCGAACTACGCGATCAACTTCTCGATCGCGCGCGGCCTCGACTACTACACCGGCACCGTCTACGAAACCACGCTGAATGACCATCCGCAGATCGGTTCGATCTGTTCGGGCGGGCGTTACGAGAACCTGGCTTCGCACTACACCAAGTCGAAGCTGCCGGGCGTCGGCATCTCGATCGGACTGACCCGACTGTTCTGGCAGCTGCGCGAGGCCGGCCTGATCGGCACCGCGAGCAGCAGTGTGCAGGCGATGGTCGCGCTGATGAACGAGGCCGACTTGCCGAAGTACATCGAACTCGCGACCCAGTTGCGCGCGGCCGGCATCAACACCGAAGTGCAGCTGGAGCCGAAGAAGCTCGGCAAGCAGTTCCAGTATGCGTCCAAGGCGGGCATCCGCTTCGTGCTGGTGTTGGGCGAAGACGAGATGGCCAAGGGCACGGTGTCGGTGAAGGACATGCCGCGCGAACTGCAGTACGAGGTGGCGCGCGCAGAACTGGCGAAGACGCTGCGGGTCGAGATCGAACAGTTGGCGGCGATGCCGAAGGGGCTGGCCTCGTGAGCGCGACCGTGATTCGACTGGATGGACATTCGCTGACGCGCGCCGATGTTGCTGCGCTCGCCGCCGGCGCAAGCGTTTCGCTGGCGCCGGAGGCGCTGAGCCGCGTCGCGCGTGCCGCCGACTTCCTGGCCGAAAAGGTGACGGCCGAGGAACCGATCTATGGCGTCAACACCGGCTTCGGCAGCAATGCCGACAAGCTGCTCGGTGCGCGCCGTGCGCGCGACGACCTGCCCGGCGGCAATCCCGAGTCGAACGCGCTCAGCCTGATGGAAGAGCTGCAGCACAACCTCGTGATCACGCACGCCGTTTGTGTCGGCGAGCCGTTCTCCGAGTCGATCGTGCGCGCAATGCTCGGCATCCGCATCAACACGCTGTTGCGTGGACATTCCGGCATTCGTGTATCGACGCTGGAATCGCTGGCGGCGATGCTCAATCGCGGCGTGATCCCGGTGATCCCGGCCAAGGGTTCGGTCGGCGCCTCGGGCGACCTGGCGCCGCTGTCGCATCTGGCGATCGTGCTGCTCGGTGGCGGCGAGGCCTTCTACCAGGGCGAGCGCATCGCCGGTGCCGAAGCGCTGCAGCGTGCCGGTCTGACGCCGGTGCGGCTGTCGTTCAAGGAAGGCCTGGCGCTGAACAACGGCACCACGCAGATGCTGGCGCTGGGCGCGCTGGCGCTGAATCGCATCGAGCAAACGATCCGCACCGCCGATCTCGCTGCGGCGATGACGCTGGAAGCCTTCGCCGGCCGTTCGGGCGCGTTCCGGCCCGAGGTGCATGCGCTGCGCCCGCATCCGGGGCAAGTCGAGACGGCGGACTCGTTGCGTGGCCTGGTCGCGGGTTCGACCCTGGTCGACATTCCCTACCACCTGGTGCCGCGTTTCCGCACCTGGTTGGCCGATGCCTGGAACGAGCCCGAGGATCAGGCGCAGCGCTTCGATCTGAGCTGGGACTGGGTGCCTTCGAGCCAGCGCCACGGGCGCGAGAAGTTCTACACGCGCTTCCTGCCGTTCAAGGGCGGCAAGAAGCACCAGCCGCAGGACGCTTATTGCCTGCGCTGTATTCCGCAGGTGCATGGCGCGGTGCGCGATGCCTGGGCGCAGGCGGCACGCGTCATCGACATCGAACTGAATTCGGTCACCGACAATCCGCTGGTGTTCCCGGACCAGCCCGGCGCGCGCGAGATCGAGGACCAGGTGATCTCGGCCGGTCATTTCCACGGCATGCCGTTGGCGCTGGTGCTGAGCTACCTGAAGGTATCGATCCCGGTGCTCGCGAGCATCTCGGAGCGGCGCACCAACAAGTTGCTCGATCCGGCCAACAACGACGGGCTGCCGGCGTTCCTGATCGGCAACGAGGATGCGACCGACTCCGGCTTCATGATCGTGCAGTACACCGCAGCGGCCCTGGTCAACGACCTGGCGACGCGCGCGCATCCGGCGTCCGTGTATTCGATTCCGACCAGCGCCAATGCCGAGGACCACGTGTCGATGGGCGCGAACGAGGCGCGCCATGTGTTCGACATGTGCGAGGACCTGGAGCGCGTGATCGCGCTCGAGCTGTACACCGCGGCGCAGGCACTCGAATACCGTCAGGACATGCTCAATGCTGCGCGCCGCCTCGCCGCGCGCGGTGATCTGGGCATGCTCCGTCGCAAGATCAGCAATGCGCCGCGCGAAGGCACGGTGGAAGCTGCCGCGTTCGATCGCGATTGCGAAGCCCTGCTCAAGGCGCTGGCGACCGCGGATTCGTTCCACCCGTCACCGCGCGTGGCCCAGGCATTCGCCGCGATCCGCGAACGCATTCCGTTCATGAGCCGCGACCGCGCCATGGACGGCGACATCCGCGCGATCTGCGAATGGGTGCGCAGCGAGACGCCCTGAGGCGCCGCGCCACCTGGGGTCACTGGATGTCGGTTGGCGTGCAGGCGTAGGACTGCTGGCTGACCGAGCTGAGCCCGTAGGGCGAGGTGACGGTGAGTCGCACGCTGCCGCCATGGTTCGACAGGCAGTCGATTGACACCGCGCTGTCACCGGCGCCCGGGGGATAGCCGAGGTGCAGCATGCCGCTGACCTGCCAGCGATAGGTCAGGCCCGGGCCGATCGGCCAGGCCTGGCAAAGCAGGGTGCCACCGGAGTAGGTGCATTCGCTGAAGGTGAACTCGGCCGGCGGCGGCTGCGTGCGATGCACGCACATGCGCTCGCTGCCCGGGCAGTTGCCATCGTCGTCGTCATCATCGTTGGCGAGCAAGGCGTTGCCATCGAGGCCGCCCGGCAGTTGCGGGTGCACCAGGATGCCGTAGAAGTTCGGGTCCGGGCAGACGATGCTGGCCAGGGTGTAGGGATCGCAGAACGCGAATGCGGTTCCGGCGACCGTGGAGCCGATCAGGAGGGACAACAGGGTCTTTCGCAGCATGGGTCTGGGCTCGATGGGAAGGGGCACGGAAACGCGGCGCGGGAGGATAGCGGCGTGCTTCCAGCAGGGCTACTCGGAATTCGACGGGCCGGTCGATCACCCGTCGATCCGGTGCGGCCTACGGCAACCGGGCAAGCAGCTTGCGGTGCGCGTTTCGTTCCGATTCGCTGGCTTGCGACAGGGCGGTGCCCGCGCGCTGCGAGCGCAGCAGTTCGGCCGCGCGTTGCGGCTCGGCCGCTGCCAGCAGCGACTCGGCCCAGAGCCGCAGCACGAACGCGGTGAACGTGGCCGCGGCGCCGTGGCGCGCGACCGCGTGGCGATAGAGCTGCTCGTACTCCCGGTCGAGGACGGTCCGCGGCGCGGCCAGCGCCTGCATCGCTTCGAGGCGGTTGACGTGGGTGCGGAGTGTTTCCGGATGCGACTCGCCGAGTCGACTGCGCTGGGTCTTCCAGGCGGCTTCGTATTCCGCGAGCGCGGCCCGGGCGTCGCCGCGCACCAGCTGCAGGTTGCCGACCAGCACGCGACCGCGCGCGGAGATCGGCGAGTCGGTGCCGAAGTCGGATTCCAGTCCTTCCTGCACCTGACGGGCGAGTGCGAGCGCGTCGTCGTGGCGACCCTGGCGGCGCAGGATCACGATGCGCAGCATGCGCGTCAGCAGGTGTTGCGTGTGCAGCGGCGGCAACGCCGACTGGTGCCGTTCGAGCAGCGCCAGCGTGGCATCGGCATCGGCCAGGCGGTCGAGGCGCAGCAGCGCATCGACCTCGGCGCGGCGGCCGGCGGCAAGCAACGCGTCGTCTGCGGCGCTCTCGCTGCGCGTCGCCGACGCCTGACCGAGCACCGCCAGCGCATCCTCGACGCGTCCGCTGCGCACCAGCCAGCGACCGCGCTCGATCAGCCAGGAGGTGCGCAGCTCCGGTGCTGCCGGAGGTTCCGCGCCGAGCCAGGCATCGGCTTCGTCGAGTGCACTGGCGGCGACCAGGCTGCGGGCCTTGAGAATGCCGACGCGCGCGCGCAGGTCCTCGGGCAGCGGCGTCTGCGCCTGCACCGCGACGACGCGGTCGAGCACTTCGTCGGCCTCGGCCGAAAGCCCGAGTTCGAGCATCACCTCGGCGATGGTCGCGGCCAGGGTGGCGAAGGCCAGCGGTTGTTGCGCCCGGTGGGCTTCCAGCTGCGGCAAGGTGGCGCGCAGCAGGTCCGAAGCCGACACCAGTTCCCCGCCCATTCGTGCCGGATCGGCGGACAGGAACGCCTCGCGCAGGATCGCCAGCGCCTGCTCGGCCTGGTCGCGCTCGGCGCGGATGCGGATGTTCTGCAGCGACACGATCCAGGCCGCGGCGACCAGCGACAGCGCGAGGGCCGCGCCCAGCGCGACCGCGAGGCGATGGCGCGCAACGAAGCGGCGCAGTCGATAGACGCGGTCGCTGCCGCGCAGCGAAATCGGCAGTCCTTGCTGCAAGCGTTCGAGGTCGGCGTCCAGCGCCTCGACCGACGGATAGCGTTCGCCCGGGCTCTTGCGCAGGCAGCGCAGCACGATGTCGCCGAGATCACCGGAGAGGCTGCGCCCCAGGTGGCGGCGCGACAGGTGGCGGGCGGTGAGCGCGGCGTCGTCGAGCGCTTGCGCCGCGGTCGCCATCGAGACCGGGGCCTGGTGCACGATGCGCTCGATCAGTTCCGGGATGCTGCTGGTGGCGGCGTCGAATGGCGGCCTGCCGGACAGCAGTTCATAGAGCAGGATGCCGAGCGAATAGACATCGCAGCCGACGCCGACCGGTCCGCCGCCGAGCTGCTCGGGTGCGGCGCTGGCCAGCGACAGGAAGCGTTCGGCGGTGGCGGTGCGGGCGTCGACCACGCTTTCCGCGATCGACTTGGCGATGCCGAAGTCGACCAGCTTGGGTTGGCCGTCGGGCAGCACCAACACGTTGCTGTTCTTCAGGTCGCGGTGCACGACCAGGCTCTGGTGGGCGTACTGCACCGCCGCCAGCACCTTGCGAAACAGCGCGATGCGCGCGTCGAGCGGGAGCGCGTGGCGATCGGCGAATACCAGCAGCGGTTCGGCGCCGTCGAGCAGCTCCATCACGAAATACGGCACGTCATCGGCCAGCGTGCCGGTGTCGAGGAACTGGCAGATGCCCGGGTGGCGCAGGCGTGCGAGCAACGCCTGCTCGGCGCGGAAGCGTTGCAGTGCGCTTGCGCCGAGGACTTCGCGACGCACCAGCTTGATCGCGACGCGCTGGTCGATGCCGGGGTCGCTGCGGTGCGCGCTGAACACCCGGCCCATGCCGCCGCTGCCGATCTCGGCTTCGAGCGTGTAGGCGCCGACGACCATGCCCGGGACCACCGCGTCCGGCAGCAACTGCCGCAGCGACGCGTCGATGTGGGCGTGTACGCGCTCCGGCTCCAGTCCTGCGGCGCGCTCCTCGGCGGCAACCAGCGCGAGCACTTCGGCGACCAGGCTGGGGTCGTCGCGCGTGGCCTGGTCGAGGTGCGCGCGTCGCGTGGCCGCGGGCAGCTCGATGCAGTCGTCGAACAAGGCACGCAGGCGGCGCAGCCGCTGCGGGTCCACCGCGGTCGGCGTCATTGCGGAGTGTCGAGCTGCAGTTGCTGCGCCAGCCAGTTGCGTGCGAAGCGCCATTGCCGACCCACGGTGGCGGTGCTGCTGTGGCAGACCGCGGCGATCTGTTCGACCTCGAGCCCGGAGAACAGGCGCAACTCGACCACGCGCGCGGCATCCGGGTCGGCGCGGGCGAGATCGTTCAAGGCCTGGTCCAGCGCCAGCCAGTCGAAATGGTCGCCGGCGCCGGGAATCTCGCCGGCGCGTGCACCATCGAGGGTGATGCGTTCGGCGCCGGCGCCGCGCTTCTCGGCGCTGCGCTCGCGCAGGTAATCGACCAGTACGCGGCGCAGCACGGTCGCCGAGATCGCCGCGAAATGGTCGCGGTTCTTCCAGTCCACGCCTTGCTGCTGCACCAGGCGTGCATAGGCTTCGTTGGCGAGCTCGGTCGCCTGCAGCGTCAGCGCCTGGCCCTGGCGTCGCATCTGCGAACGCGCAAGCTCGCGCAGGGTTGGATAGATCCAGCGGACCAGTTCGTTCTCGACCGAACGGTCGCCGGATTTCCAGCGATCGAGCAGGCCGGTGATGGCGGGTTCGACGCCCATCGTGTGCTTCCCCCCGGAGGATGACCGGCGGGATTGTCGCAGAAGCGCATGCAGGCGAAGTCGACGCCAGCGACCGCCACGGTGGCCGGCGCGCAGCGGCCGAACACGCGCCCGGCACGGCGCGCGTGCCGTCACCTGCGTGCGGGCGGTTGCGGTGCGGGCAGTGTCAGCGGTGGCAGGCCGCGCGCAGCGCGCGCCTCTGCGATGCGCCGCAGGTGCAGGTCGCTGCCGCGCATCCAGGCCAGCACTTCGATGCGCGTGGCGTTGGCCGGCAGGTTCTGCTGCAGTCGTTGCAAGCCCTCGGGGTCGCCCATGCGCCAGGCGGTCAGGTATTGCGACAGGTGCAGGTCCTCGAACGCATCTGCCTGCGCCTGGTCGTGCGCCGTGAGCTGACCGAGCTCGGCGAGCAAGCGCATGGCGCGCCCCTCGCCGAGCATCGCGGCCTGCTCCAGCGAGGCGGTCAGCGCCGTTTCGTCCATCACTTCGTCTCCGCGTGCCAATGCCGCAGACACCCGGGCCACGGTCGCAGCAGGGGTCTCGCGCAGCTCCGGCTGGCGCGCAGCGGAGCGCGCTAGCGGAGACGACAGCTTCGCAGTGCCTGGTAGCCGCGACGCAGCTGCAGCGGTCAACGTCGTTGTGTTCGTATCGGCGGCGGCTGTGCGGTGGGCGCCTGCGGGTTCTGCAGCGGCATGCGCCGGCCCGATCGTGGCGGTGGCGCCATCGACCGGGTCGGCATCCGCACGCAGAACCGCCCACGCGGCGAGGCTCAGCACGAAGGCGACGATGACCGTTCCGTGCCGTCGGCTCACTGCGATTCCTGTCGGTGGCATCGTCGTCACTCCTCCCGAATCAGCGCGGGCACCAGCGGGCTTGTTCTTCGAGCTTCTTCGCGCAATCTGCCTCATGCTGGGCCTCGTCGTACGCCGCCTGCGACGTCGGCAGAATGTCGAGGGTGAGGTGGGTGAGCATGGGCAGGCCCTGCATCAAACCGGTTTCGTAGAGTTGCGCCTGTGCGTTGCACTGCGATCGATGTCGAGCCAGTTCTTCGGGGTTCGTGGTTGCGAAGATTGGGTTCTGCGGATCAAAGGCCTCCGCACAAGCCTCGCGCATGTTGTTTCCGAGCTCAAGATCGCAGACGTTCTTCAGCTGGCCCGGGGTTGCGTAGCATCCGTCGTGCGTGTTGCAAGCTGCGGTGAAGATGTATGCGGTGGAATCGAGGCCGATGTAGCCGTCCGGAACGATCGGCTCCGAGAGTCCGGACCCGCAACCATCCGCTGGGCCAACGACGTCGTCAACGGTGCAGTGGGCAAGTTCCAGCGCGGTGTTGGCGTTGCGGCAGTTGATGATCTCTTGCCGCGTGATCACGTGACCGCCACCGCCGACAGGGGTCGAGATCATGCGAATGAAACCCGAAGGGTGCCCCGGCGGCGACATCGCCTGGGCGGTCACGACGATCCGTTCCAGTTCCGTTGCCTCGTCATCGCAGCCGCTCTTGGCGCGGTCGCCGGCGAAGTCCCAGTACGGGCCGGCGACGAACCACTCGTCCATCTCGTCGTCCCAGTAGGCGGTGGCCGAATACACGATGGCTTCGGGATCGAGGTGAGCGCTCTTGCCCGAGGTGCATCCGGCTTGGGCGGTCTGGGCGGCAAATAGGGCGAAGGCAGTCAGGAGCAGTGAGCGGATGGGTTTCATCGGGAGTCCTTGGCGGGTGTCGGGAGGCGTGGATGGGCCGCCGCCGCGCAGCCAGATGCGCGCGACGACGGCGCCCGCTGTCGCGTCCGCGAGCAGTTGGCCCAGGTCTACTCGGAGTGGAGTGGGGTGATCGATCAGCCCGTTGCGGGCGCGGTGTCAGTCGGCGCAGACCAGCCGGTTGCGGCCGTCGCGCTTGGCCTTGTACAGCGCGGCGTCGGCGGCGCGGATCAGCTTGTCCGGGCCGGAGTGCAGGTCTTCTCCGCTGATCGCGGCCAGGCCGATGCTGATGGTGAGCGAGATCGGCTCGCCGTGGCCATCGATGCGCAGTGCCGCGATCTCGCTGCGCAGGATTTCGGCACGGCGCGCGGCATCCTCGCGCGCGGCGCCCGGCAGCAGCACCACGAACTCCTCGCCGCCATAGCGCGCGACGAAATCATCGCCTTCACGCACGTGCCGGCGCAGCACGTCGGCGACCGCGCGCAGGCAGTCGTCGCCGGCGAGATGGCCATGGGTGTCGTTGATGCGCTTGAAGTGGTCGATGTCGAGCATCAGCAGCGCGATCGGGGCCGTGCGTTCGCGCGCCTGCGCCACCGCGTGCGCCAGGGTTTCATCCAGATAGCGGCGATTGTGCACGCCGGTCAGGCCGTCGCGCAGGCTGAACTCGTGCAGGCGCCGGTTGGCGGTGCGCAACTCGCCCATCGCGCGATTCAGTTCGCTGGTGCGTTCGGCGACTCTGACCTCCAGGCGCTCGGTCGCCTCCAGGTGCAGTTGCAGGTTCTGCTCGCGCAGCAGCTTGAAGCGGTAGGCGAGACCGAGCGAGAGCAGGATCATCTCGATGCTGGCACCGAACTGGATGCCGTACTCGGTCGCGAAGTTCTTCGGCAGCAGCCCGAACGAAACGCTGGCATAGACGACGATGCCGACCAGCATGAAGCTCCACGCCAGCAGGAAGTAGTAGGCCGGGCGGTAGCCAGCCAGGCGTGCGCGGATGCCGGCGTACACGACCATCAGCGCGAGCAGGAACACCGAGGCGGTTTCCATCAGGATCGCGTGGCGATAACCGATGAACGGCGACAGCACGGTGAGTCCGGCGAGCAGCCAGGCGCCGGCGCGGAATGCGCGCGCCAGCTGCGGCTGGCGCCGCGGCATCTCCAGGAAGCTGTGCGTGAACAGCAGCATGCACAGCAGCGAGCTGCCGATCGCAAGCAGCAGCACGGCGTCGTCCCAGACCGGCCAGTTCGGCCACAGCAGTTGGTAGCTGAGCCCGTTCAGACAGGCCTGGCCGAGCCCGAAGGTGGCGACATAGCCGATGTAGTAGGTGTAGCTGCGGTCGCGCACCGACAGGAACAACAGCAGGTTGTACAGCAGCAGGCCGATCAGGATGCCGTAGAACACGCCGAGTCCGAGTTGCGAGCGCTGGTGGGTTTCGAGGAAGGCGTGGTCGGAGTAGATCGCGACCGGCACCTGCACCGAGCTCTCGGTCTGTATCCGCAGCAGGGTGTGGACGACGCGGCCGCGCGGCAGCTGCAGCGCGAAGTTGAAATGGCGATGGTCGACGCTGCGCGCGCTGTAGGGCTCGCGGTCGCCGGAGCGATAGCGCATCTCGCGGCCATCGTCGTCGCGCACCAGCAGTTCGATGTGGTCGAGCAGGGCGTACTCGATCACGTACAGCCAGTTCTGGTCCGGGTGGTCGAGGTTGCGCAGGTCGAGCGCGAACCAGTAGACGCCATCGGCGAAGCCATACGTCGGCGGCCAGCGCTCGGCGACACGGAACTTGCCCTCGCGCAGCGCCGCGTCGGCATCCTGTTCGGTGGAGGACGGGTTCGGATCGACCCAGTAGTGCAGGGCGCCGACCGGCTGGTAGTGCGATTGGCCGGCCTGAAGGGTGAGCGGCGCAGCGGACGCGGGCGCCCAGACCGTGAGCGCGGCGATGATCATCAGCAGCAGGAGCAGCGGCTTGCGCAACTTGGGGCCCTTCGATGCCTGGTTTGAGGATAGCCAGCAGCAACGCGCTTCGGCATGGCCCGACTGCAACCGCTTGCAACACTTCTTCCGCCGCCGCTGCCATTCGCTCGGAGCCGCGCGCGGCCGTCGTGGCACGGCCTGAGCGGGGCAATCGCGGTGGGGCGGTGCGGGCGCAGTTTGCTTCGCTCGTTCGGCGGTCTGGCCGCTGGAGCCAGGACGCTCGTGTTTGGGGTGTCGCGCTTTGGTGTCGAATTCGGGGTTGCCAGCGTTTCGGTTCAATGTAACAATGCGCTAGCACGCTAACTCGCGAATTCAATGAAACGCAAGTTCATCCAGGCCGAAGCTCCGCCCGAAGTCGCCGAGGCATCGCTGTATGCGGCGCTGCTGACGTTGCGCAGCGAGGCCGAGCTGCATGCGTTCTTCCATGACCTGTGCACGCCGGCCGAGCTCGAAGCGTTGCGCGACCGCTGGCGCGTGGTGCCGCTGCTGGCGCGTGACGTGCCCTACCGCGAGATCCACGACCGCACCGCGGTCAGCGTCACCACCATCGGTCGTGTCGCGCGCTGCCTGCAGATGGGCGAGGGCGGCTACCGCACTGCGGCCGAGCGGCTGGGCTGGATCGCGCCTGCTGTCAAACCATCCACGAAACGGAATCCCCGATGAAAACCCGCGACCGACTGCGCATCGCCGTGCAGAAATCCGGCAGGCTCTCCGAGCCTTCCCAGAACCTGCTGGCGCAGTGCGGACTCAGTTTCCGCCAGAGCCGCGACAAGCTGTTCTGTTTCGGCGAGAACCAGCCGATCGACCTGCTGCTGGTGCGCGACGACGACATCCCCGGGCTGATCGACGAGGGCGTTTGCGATCTCGGCTTTCTGGGCCGCAACGTGCTCGAGGAGGCGCGGCTCGAACAGCTCGCCGCCAAGGGAGCGAGCGGGCTGGAGGAAATCCGCGCGCTCGGTTTCGGCGGCTGCCGGCTGTCGATCGCGGTGCCGCAGGAAGAGGACTACAGCGACGCTGCGCAGCTCGCCGGTCGGCGCATTGCCACCAGCTATCCGCAGTTGCTCGCGAAGTTCCTGTCCGGGCGCGGTGTTGCGGCCGGTGTGGTCACGCTGTCTGGCTCGGTCGAGATCGCGCCCCGGCTCGGCACCGCCGATCTGATCTGCGACCTGGTCTCCTCGGGCGCGACCCTGGTCGCCAACCAGCTCAAGGAAGCGGAAGTGATCCTGCGCAGCGAGGCGGTGCTGGCGTGCGCGACGACGGCGTTCGGTGACGAGCGCGACGACATCCTGGCGATGCTGATGCGCCGGCTGGATGGCGTGCTCGCGGTGCGCGAGACGCGCATGCTGATGCTGCGCACCAGTCGCTCGGCGTGGCCGGCGGTACGCGATGCGCTGCCGCTCGGCTCGCTGCCGACGCTGACCGGGATCGAGGGCGAGGCCGCCGACATCGCGGTGCAGGCGATCGTTCCGCGCCCGGTGGGTTGGCCCGAGCTCGAAGCGATGAGCCGCGCCGGTGCGCGCAATCTGATGGTGCTGCCGGTCGAGAGAATGCTGGCATGAGGCGGATCGACTGGAACGCACTCAATGTCGCCGAGCGCAAAACGCTGCTGCAGCGGCCGGCAAGCCTGCGCAGCGAGGAGTTGCGGCGCACGGTGGCGCGCATCCTGGAGCAGGTGCGCGCCGACGGCGACGTGACGCTGCGCGCTTTGACGCGCAAGTTCGATGGCGTCGAGATCGGCCCGTTGCGGGTCGAGGAGGACGAGTACGCCGTCGCTGCCGACGTCATCACCAGCGAGGCGCGCGCCGCCATCGACGAAGCCTATGCGCGCATTCGCGCCTTCCACGAAGCGCAGCAGCCGCTGTCGCTGCGCGTGGAGACCGCGCCCGGAGTGGTCTGCGAGCGCATCACCCGACCACTCGCTGCGGTGGGTCTGTATGTACCGGCCGGCAGCGCGCCGCTGCCATCGTCGGCGTTGATGCTCGGCGTGCCGGCGCAGCTTGCCGGTTGCGAACGCATCGTGCTGTGCTCGCCGCCGATGCGCGACGGCCGCATCGAGCCGCACGTGCTGTACGCGGCGCAGCGCTGCGGTATCCGCGACGTCTTCAAGCTCGGCGGTGCGCAGGCGATCGCGGCGATGGCCTGGGGCACCGAGTCGGTGCCGCGTTGCGACAAGCTGTTCGGGCCCGGCAACGCCTTCGTCACCGAGGCCAAGCGCCAGCTGGCCGGCGAGGGCATCGCGATCGACATGCCGGCCGGACCTTCGGAAGTGATGGTGATCGCCGACGCCGACGCCGATGCCAGCTTCGTCGCCGCGGACCTGCTCGCGCAGGCCGAGCACGGGCCGGACTCGCAGGTGTTGCTGGTGACGACCGATGCCGCGCTGATCGATGCCGTGCTGCAGGCGATCGAAACCCAGATCGCGAAACTGCCGCGCGCCGACATCGCACGTGCCGCGCTCGCGCACAGCCTGCTGATCGCGGTGCCGGACCTCTCGACCGCGACCGACATCGCCAATGCCTACGCGCCCGAGCACCTGATCGTGCAGACGCGCGAACCGCGCGCGCTGTTGCCGCGATTGCGTGCGGCCGGCTCGATCTTCCTCGGCGCGTATGCTGCGGAATCGCTCGGCGACTACTGCTCCGGCACCAACCACGTGCTGCCGACCGGCGGCGCAGCGCGCGCCTTCAGCGGCGTGTCACTGGCGAGCTTTCTGAACTTCATCACCGTGCAGGAGGTTTCGGCCGCCGGTCTGCGCACGATCGGTCCCTGCGCGATCACGCTGGCCGGCATCGAGGGTCTGGATGCGCACGCCGCTGCGGTGCGCCTGCGCCTGGAGCGTGCGGCGTGAGCGTGCTCGATCTGGCGCGGCCGGAGTTGCGCGCGATGGCGCCGTATTCGTCCGCGCGCATGGAAGCGGGGACCGGCGAGATCTGGCTCAATGCCAACGAATCGCCTTGGAATCCGTTGGCGAGCGGGCGCGTCAATCGCTATCCCGATCCGCAGCCGGCGCCGTTGCTGGCCGCGCTCGCGCACCTGTACGCGGTGCGCCCGGAGCAGCTGCTCATCGGCCGCGGCAGCGACGAGCCGATCGACCTGTTGACGCGCGCGTTCTGCCGCGCCGGTGTCGATTCGGTGCTGGTCTGCCCGCCGACCTTCGGCATGTACGCGGTCGCTGCCAACGTGCAGGGGGCGCGCGTGCTGCAGGTGCCGTTGCGCGCGGAGCATGGCTTTCGCTTCGATGCCGACGCCGTGCTCGCTGCGGTCGATGCCGACACGCGCATCGTCTATGCCTGCACGCCGAACAATCCGACCGGCAATGCCACCGCGCCGCAGATCCTGCTCGATCTGGCCGAGCGCCTGCACCAGCGCGCGTTGCTGGTGGTAGACGAAGCCTATATCGAGTTCTCCTCGCAGCCATCGCTGGCGTCGTGCGCCGGCAACCCGGACAACCTGGTGGTGCTGCGTACCCTGTCCAAGGCGCACGGGCTGGCCGGTGTTCGCATTGGCGCCGCCATCGCCGCACCCACCGTGATCGATCTGCTCAGGCGCATCATGGCGCCGTATCCGCTGCCCGAACCGTGCATCGACGCCGCACTGCGCGCGCTTTCGGCGGATGCACGCCGCATCACCGACGAGCGCATCGCCAGCATTCGCGCCGAACGCGAACGCATGCGCACGGCACTCGCGTGCTGCGCCGGGGTGCGTGCGGTGTTGCCGTCCGAGGCGAATTTCCTCGCGGTGCGCTTCGACGATCCGGTGCGACGCTACGCGCAGCTGGCGGGCGCCGGCGTGATCGTGCGCCAACTGATGAAGTACCCGGGCCTTCGCGATGCACTGCGCATCAGCATCGGCAGCGTCGATGAAAACAACGCCGTGCTGCGTGCGCTCGGCGCAAGCGAGGAGACCGCATGAACCGCCGCAGGATTCTGTTTCTGGATCGCGATGGCACGCTGATCGAGGAGCCCGCCGACTTCCAGATCGACTCGCTGGCCAAGTTCCGGCTGGTGCCGGGCGTGATCCCGGCGCTGCTCAAGCTCAAGGCCGCGGGCTACGAATTCGTCATGGTCAGCAACCAGGACGGCCTCGGCAGCGACAGCTTCCCGCTCGCCGACTTCGAGCCGCCGCAGCGGTTGCTGCTCGAGATCCTCGAATCCCAGGGCATCCGCTTCAGCGCCATCCACATCGACCCGAACTTCGAGCAGCAGAACGCGCCGACGCGCAAGCCCGGCATCGGCATGCTGCTCGACTACCTGCGTTCGGGCGAGCTGGATTTCGAGCGCAGCGCGGTCATCGGCGACCGCGAGACCGACCTGCAGCTGGCGCGCAATCTCGGCGTGCGCGGCTTCCGGCTGGGTCCCGACCACGACGACTGGGCAACGATCGCGCACCGGCTCGCGGACGCGCCGCGCGTGGCCGCGGTCGAGCGCGTGACCAGCGAGACGCGCATCCGCGTCAACGTCGATCTCGATCGCGAAGCACGCGCCGAGGTCGCGACCGGGATCGGCTTCTTCGACCACATGCTGGAGCAGATCGGTCGCCACGGCGGATTCGCGCTGACGCTGACCTGCGCCGGCGACACCCACATCGACGAGCACCACAGCATCGAGGATTCTGCGCTCGCGCTTGGCGAGGCGTTGCGCAAGGCGCTGGGCGACAAGCGCGGCATCGCTCGCTATGGCTTCACGCTGCCGATGGACGAAGCGCTGGCAAGCGCCGCACTCGATCTGTCCGGACGCGCCTGCCTGGTGTTCGAGGGCGAGTTCCCGCGCAGCGAAGTCGGCGGCATGGCCACCGAGATGGTGCCGCACTTCTTCCGCTCCTTGTGCGATGCGCTCGGCGCCAACCTGCACCTGTCGGTGCGTGGCGAGAACACGCACCACATGGTCGAGGCCTGCTTCAAGGTGTTCGCACGCGCGCTGCGTCAGGCCATTCGACGCGAGGGCGACGCCATCCCGAGCACCAAGGGTTCGCTGTGATGGCGGACGTGGTCATGCTCGACTCCGGCGGCAGCAATCTGGCTTCGGTGCAGTTCGCGTTCGAGCGCCTCGGCGTGGCGGCAGCGTTGTCGCGCGATCCCGAGCGCATCCGCCGCGCCAGCCATGTCGTGCTGCCCGGGGTTGGCGCCGCCGGCCCCGGCATGGCGCGGCTGCGCGCGGCCGGACTGGACCGCTTGATCCCGACACTGACGCAGCCGGTGCTTGGTGTCTGCCTCGGCATGCAACTGCTGTTCCAGTCCAGCGCCGAGGGCGACACCGCTTGCCTCGGCATCCTTGCGGGTCGGCTCGAACGCTTCGACACGGCGCGTTGCGGCCGTGTGCCGCACATGGGCTGGAACCGCATCGATGGCGTGCGCGATTCGCCGCTGCTCGCAGGTCTCGGCGCCGATGCCTTCGCCTATTTCGTGCACAGCTACGCCGCGCCCGTCACTGCAGCGACGGTGGCGACCTGCGACTACGGCGGCGCGTTCGCCGCGGTGGTGTCGGAGCGCAATTTCCATGGCGCGCAATTCCACCCCGAGCGTTCGGCTTTGGTGGGCGCGCGATTGTTGGCCAACTTTCTGGAACTCGAATGATCCCGATTCCCGCGATCGACCTGCGTGGCGGGCGCGTGGTGCGCCTCAGTCAGGGCGACTACAGCCAGCAGCGCGACTACGACTTCGACGCCGTAGAACTGGCGCGGCGCTATGCCGAGGAAGGCGCGCAACGCCTGCACGTGGTCGACCTGGATGCCGCGCGCGATGGCGGCAGCTGTAATCGGATTGCGATCTGCGAGATCGCGTCGGCGCTCGCGATCCCGGTCCAGGCCGGCGGCGGCGTGCGTGACGAGGCCGATCTGTACGCGTTGTTCCGTGGCGGCGTCGCCGCCGCCGTGGTCGGCAGCGTCGCCGTGCGCGACCCGCAGCGGGTGATCGAGTGGGCGCGCAGTTTCGGGCGCGACCGCATCGTCATCGCCCTCGACACGCGCCTCGTCGATGAGGTCTGGACGCTGCCGCTGCACGGCTGGACCGAGGCCAGCGGCAGCACGCTGCCGGAGCGCCTGTCGCGCTATCTCGATGCCGGGCTCGACCAGTTCCTGATCACCGACATCGCCCGCGACGGCATGATGGGCGGACCGAGCCTGGGGCTGTATCGCGAGCTGCGTCAAAGCCATCCGGACGCCCGCATCCAGGCCTCGGGTGGGGTCGACAGCGTCGCCTCGCTGAACGCGCTGCGTGCGCTCGGCGTGGCCGGTGCGATCATCGGCCGCGCGCTCCTCGAAGGCCGCTTCAGCATCGCCGAGGCCAACGCATGCTGACGCGGCGGATCATTCCCTGTCTCGACGTGCGCGATGGCCAGGTGGTCAAGGGCGTGCGCTTTCGCGACCACGTGGTCATGGGCGGGATCGAGGAACTGGCACTGCGCTATCGCGACGAAGGTGCCGACGAGCTGGTGTTCTACGACATCACCGCGAGCCCGCAGGGGCGCTCGGCCGATGCCGCGTGGGTACGCCGGGTCGCGCGTCATCTCGACATTCCGTTCTGCGTCGCCGGCGGCATCCGCTCGGTAGCCGATGCCGAGCGCATCCTGCATGCTGGTGCCGACAAGATCTCGGTGAACTCGCCCGCGCTGGAACGGCCGCAGTTGATCGACGAGCTGGCCGCCGCGTTCGGGGTGCAGTGCGTGGTCGTCGGTGTCGACTCGCAACTGCTCGACGGCGAGCTGCGCGTGCACCAGTACACCGGCGATCCCGACAAGACCCGGGTGGTACCACGCGAGACCACTGCCTGGGTGCGCGAGGCGATTGCACGCGGCGCCGGCGAGATCGTGCTGAACTGCATGAGCTCGGATGGTGCCCGCAATGGCTATGACCTCGCGCAACTGCAAGCGGTGCGCGCGGCGTGTGCGGTGCCGCTGATCGCTTCCGGCGGTGCCGGCACGGCGCAGCATTTCGCCGAAGTGTTTCGCGCCGCCGACGTCGATGGCGCGCTGGCGGCCAGCGTGTTCCATTCCGGTACGCTGCCGATTCCTGAACTCAAGTCATTCCTGCGCGGGCAGGGCATCGAGATTCGACCATGAGCACACCGCAATTCGATATCGCCAGGGTCGATTTCGCCAAGGGCGAAGGGCTGGTGCCGGCGATCGTGCAGGACGCAACCACGGCACGCGTGCTGATGCTCGGCTACATGGATCGAGAGGCGCTGCGTCACACTCTGTCCACCGGCTTGGTCACGTTCTGGTCGCGCTCGAAGCAGCGCCTGTGGACCAAGGGCGAAACCTCCGGTCACACGCTGGAACTGGTCTCGGTCGCGGTGGATTGCGATGGCGACACCCTGCTGCTGCTGGCGAAGCCGAACGGCCCCACCTGCCATCGCGGTTGCGAAACCTGTTTCGATCCGCAGGAAGACGCGCTCGCCGCGGAGCTGGCGCGGCTCGACGGCGTGATCGCGCAGCGCCTGCGCGATCGGCCGGTGGGCAGCTACACGACCCGGCTGGTCGAGGGCGGCATCCGCCGCGTCGCGCAGAAGGTGGGCGAGGAAGGCGTGGAAGTCGCGCTCGCCGCCGTGGCCCAGGACGAAGACGCCCTGGTCAACGAAGCCGCCGACCTGATCTTCCACCTCGGCGTCGCCCTGCATCTGCGCGGTCGCAACTTCCAGGATGTGCTCCGGCTGCTGCGGAATCGGGCCGGGACCGGCCCTGCGTCATGATGATTCGGGAGCGATCGGGCCACGAGTGGCCCTCCCACATGAAGAATCGCCCAGGCCCAACATCGGTGAGATTTCTCCTGTGGGAGCGCCACTTGTGGCGCGACAAACGCGGCAACTTCACGGCCACCCTGAGCTTTGGCGAACCATGATCCAGTGGCAGACGCTCGATGGCCGGCCGACCCGCATCATCGCGCATCGCGGTGCTTCCGGCTTGCGGCCGGAGCACACCCGGGTCGGGTATGAGCTGGCGATCGCGCAGGGTGCGGACCTGATCGAGCCGGACCTGGTGCCGAGCCGCGATGGCGTGCTGTTCGCGCGCCACGACGCCGGACTGCGACGCAGCACCGACATCGCGCGACGCGCGGCTTTCGCGGCGCGCTGCGAGCGCGACCGCAGCGGTCGCTGCGATTGGCCGGTGCACCGCTTTCGCAGCGAGGAGCTGGCGACGCTGCGCGCGCTGCAGCCGTTCGGCCGCCGCAGCCGGGCCTTCGATTCGCGTTTTCCGCTGCCGCGTTTCGAGGAAGTGCTCGAGATCGCCGCGGTCGCAAGCGCGACAGGTGGGCGCGTCGGCGTCTATCCCGAGCTCAAGCACCCGGCCTTCTTCGCCGCGGCCGGCATCGACGTCAGCGCGATCTGCATCGACCTGCTGCGCGCGCGCGGCCATGGCGGCAAGCGCGACCCGGTGTGGCTGCAGTGCTTCGAGACCGAGCCCTTGCAGCGCGTGCACGAGGCGCTGGCACTGCCGGTGTTCTTGTTGCGCGAATCCGCCGATCTGGCCGATCCGGCGTGGCTGCAGACCTTGCAGCGAACGCATCCCTGGCTCGATGGCGTGGCCCTGCCGAAGACTGCGCTGATCGGTGCCGCGGGCAACCCGGAACTGGTGCGCGCGCTGCACGATCGTCGCTGGCAGGTGCACGTGTGGACCCTGCGCGATGATCAGGTGCTGCCTGGATTCGCCAATGTGCGCGCCGAGTTGCGCGCGCTGTTCGGGCTCGGTGTCGATGCGCTGTTCGCGGATTTCCCGGCGACCGCGGTGGCCGAGCGCGCGCTCAGCGGCTGAGTGCAACCGGCGGGCGCTGCTGTCGCCACGCGGCGAGTTGCGCGAGCACCGCGTCGCCGGCGGCGATCTGCGGTTCCGACGGCTCGAAGCCATCGGCGCGTTCGCGCGTCGCGACCTGCTTCGCCGCCGCGGCGAACGCCGCCACCAGGTCGTCCTCGACCGCGAGCGCCCCGGAGAGGAAGGCGCGGCCGAAGTAGGTCAGTTCGGCATCGCGGCCGCACCCGAACGAGGTGCGGTCGGCGCGGGCCGAGCTGATGACCAGGCTGGTCGGTGAGCGCAGCGGTTCGATCCAGCCGCCCGAATAGCAGGCCGAGACGATGGCGATGCGCCAGCGAATGCCGGCGTCGTCGAACGCCTCCGCGAGGTCTTCGGGCACGATCTGGGTCAGCGCGTAGTCGCCGAGCTGCACCAGCCATTCGTGGTCGCGCGAACCATGCGAGGTGAGGAACACCAGCACCAGGTCTTCGGCCGGGTCGATGATCCGCCCGATGCCGGCCAGCGTCCGCGCCAGGTTGCGGCGCGTTGCCAGCGGCGTGTCTTCGAGCGTGTCGACGTGGTTCAGCAGGCGCAGGCTGCGCTGGGTGGTGCGAAGGCGCGTGTCGAAGCGCCGCAAGGCCAGGTCGACCTCGTTGCGAAACACCGACTCGGATGCATCGCCGCCGAGCGCCAATGCATACAGATCGATGGTACCCGGGCGCTGCGCCGCGAGCTGATCGAGCTGGGCATCGACCAACCCGTCCTGGATCGCGAGCAGGTCCTCGGGATCGACGTCGAGGTCGGCGTCGGCGCGGGGCAGTTCCTCGGTGGTCGCGGCCTTTCTCGACGATCCCTCCGCTCCGAAGTAGAACGTGGACCAGGTGATGCTGTGGCCGAGCAGGAACATGGCGAGCGCGGGGACCACCAGTGGCACCGTCCAACGACGCAGGCGGGTCGCGTCGGGCACGTACAGACGAGTCAAGATCAGGCAGCTGACCGCGGCCACCGGAGCCGCCAGGCGCCACACGCTGCCGAAGCTGACGTAGGAATGGTCGCGCGCAAGCGTGCGCAGGACATGCACGTCGAACAGCACTACGAACACGGTCGGAACGATCAGCAGCAAGATGCCGAAGCTTGCCGCCGCCGCACGGCGCCCGAGCAAGCGCGCGGTCAAAGCGCCGCCCGCCGCGGCGAGCACAATCAGCAGGGCCCAGGCACCGCTCGCACTCCAGGTGAAGCGCGTGCCGGGCTCGGCCGCATGCCAGTCGCCGAGCATGCCGATCAGCACGCAAGCCACCGCTGCCAGCGCGAAGTCGGCGCTCCCCGCGAGTGCCACCGGCTGGCGCGGGCGAAAGCGCAGCATGTCGTGCCAGAAGCGGGCGTTCGGCAGCATGCTCAGGCCTCGTTGCCCAACCGGATCTCGCGGAAGCTGGTGGCGGTCGGGTGGCGGCCGTGGCTCTCCGGCTGCGTGTCCGGGCGCAGCAGTTGCGTCGTGGCCATGCCGGCCGCGCGCGCGGCGTCGAGTTCGGCCTCGATGTCCGACAGGAACAGAATGTCGCCCGCCGGGACACCGATCGCAGCAGCGATGCGGCGGTACGACTCCGCCTCGCGCTTGCCGCCGATGTGGGTATCGAAATGGCCGGCGAACCACGGCAGCAGATCGCCGAATACCGAGTGCGCGAAGAACTGTTTCTGCGCGGCTACCGAACCGGACGAATAGACATACAGCGGCACGCCGTCGTGCTGCCACTGGCGCAGGCGGTCGAAGGCATCGACATAGACGTGCGCACTGAAATCGCCGCCGGCGTATCCGGCTTCCCAGATCAGCCCTTGCAAAGTCTTCAGCGGCGTCGCCTTGCGGTCGATGTCGATCCAGTGCAGCAGGGTTTCGACCGCTGCGGCGTCATCGGCGGCGCCGCTCTCGGCGCGGACCGCGTCGAGCGCTGCGCGCACTTCCGGCTCTGAGGCGTGGGCGCGGACGAACGCGGGCAGTCGCTCGCGCGAGTACGGGAACAGCACGCGGTGCACGAAGTCGATGGCGCTGGTCGTGCCCTCGATGTCGGTGAGGATGATCCGGGCCATCAGTGCTCCAGGCGCGGAAAGCGGTCGGCGATGTCGTCACCGCTGAACTCGGCGACCCAGCCGTCCGGATTGGAGAAGATGCGGATGGCGATGAACGAGGGGTTCGGGCCCATGTCGAACCAATGCCGCGCTCCATCCGGGACGCCGATCAGGTCACCCTGTTCGCAGCGCACCTCGAACACGCGCGCGCGAAGGTGCAGGAAGAACAGCCCACAACCGGCGACGAAGAAGCGCACCTCATCCTCGCGATGGCGGTGCTCGCTCAGGAACTTGCTGCGCAGTGCGTCCTTCTGCGGGTGGTCCGGCGCGATGCTGATCACGTCGAAGCTGCGGTACGCCTTTTCCGCCATCAGTCGCTCGATGTCGGTGCGATACGCGGCGATCACCGCGTCGGCCTCGGCGCCCGCCGCGAGCGGTGCGTTCGCCTGCCAGCGCTCGAAGCGGACGCCTTCGGCTGCAAGCAGCGCAGCGATGCGCGCGCCATCGTCGGTGTCTTCGAGCCGCGTGCCGGCATCGTGTTCGGGGTAAATGCGCAGGCGGCTCATCGGCGCAGGCTCCTCAGGTCGAGCTCGCAGGCAAGCAGGAACTCGAAAGCATCGAGGTGACGCCGGGCCTCGGCGAGATCGCGGCCCCAGGCGTACAGACCATGGCCGTCGATCAGATAGCCGTGCAGCGGCTGCGGATGCGCGAGCCAAGGTTCGATCATGGCGCACAACGCCGGGATGTCCTGCGAATTCGGCAGCACGCGCAGGCTCATGCTTGCTTCGTGCGTCTCGTATCCGCGGAACGCCTTGAGCAGTTCCCAGCCGGCGAACAGCACCTCGCCACGCTCGGCGAAGCAGCGCGAAGCCACGGTCTGCACGCGCGAGTGCGTATGCAGCACGCAGCCGATCGCGGCGTCGTGCGCATACAGTTGCGTGTGCAGCAGGGTTTCGGCCGAGGGGCGGTGGGCGCTGCCGACGGCACGGCCATCGAGATCGACGACCATGATGTCCTCGGCGCCGAGCTTTCCCTTGTCGCGCCCGGAGATGGTGATGGCCGCGAGTTGCGGCGAGAGGCGCAGCGAGAAGTTGCTGCTGGTCGCCGGCGTCCAGCCGCGCAGCGCGAGTTCGCGACCGGTCTCGGCGAGCGCTTCTGCGGCAGAACGAAAATCATTCGCATCAATGACTTGTACAGGCTGAAACATTCTTGACCGGGATCAACCAGGGGGCGCGCGAATATACCCGAGATGTTGCATGATCGCGCCGCGAACGCGGCCATCCGGATCGGTCGCCGCGTAGTGTCCGTTTCAGTCTTCACCCAGAGGAGTTTGCGCATGAACGAGATCAAGACCAGCCGTCGCCAGTTCCTGGCCATCGGCGTGACCGCCGTGGCCGCCGCTGCCGTGGCGCCGCGCATCGCGCACGCGCAGGGCGCGCTGCCACAGATCGACGAAGCCGATCCGACGGCCGCCGCGCTTGGCTACAAGCACGACAGCAGCAAGGTCGACGCCGCCAAGTACCCAGCGCACAAGCCGACCCAGGTCTGCGCCAACTGCAAGCTCGCACAGGGTGCCGACGGCGACGCCTGGCGTCCGTGCAGCATCTTCCCGGGCAAGTCGGTCAACGCCAAGGGCTGGTGCGCGGCGTACGCCGCCAAGGCCTGAGCCAGGGGCCGGCGAGGCGACGCATCGCGTCGCCTCTGCTAGTTTTCGCGGCATGGATGTCGCCAGCCTCACGATCGGAATCCTCATCGGCGCAGCCCTCGTGGCTGCGCCGATGTCGTTTTGGGCGGCGCGCCAGGCGCAGCGCCGCTTCGACGGTGGACGTTCCAGCCGCGACGCCGAGTTCGCGGCGCTCGCCGAGCGTCTGCAATCGATGCAGGCCGAGCTGCAGCAGGAGCGCATGCGTGCGCAGGAAGCGGCCGAAGCGCGCGCCGTGCTCGCGGCGCGGATCGAGGAATCAGGCCTGGCGCAGGGCGAGAAGCTGCGCTGGGTCGAGAGTGCGCGCGAGCAGCTGGGCCAGCAGTTCCAGACACTCGCCAGCGCGGTCCTGGAAGCCAAGAGCGAACGCTTCAGCGCAGCGAATGCCGAGCAGTTGGGAGCGCTGATGGCGCCGCTGCGCGAGCAGTTGCGCCAGTTCCAGCAGATGGTGGTCGAGTCGCGCGCGCAGGAAGGCGAAAGCCGCGCGGTGTTGCGCACCGAGATCCTCAACCTGAGCCGGATGAGCGAGCGCTTGAGCGGCGACGCCTCGAACCTGGCACGCGCGCTGACCGGCGACAGCAAGAGCCAGGGCGCCTGGGGCGAACTGGTGCTGGAGCGGTTGCTCGAAGCCTCGGGCCTGTGCGCGGGTCGCGACTTCGAGACCCAGGTGGTGCTGCGCGACGAGGCCAGCGAGGTGCGCCGGCCGGACGTGGTCGTGCGCCTGCCGGGCGGGCGCGACGTGGTGATCGACGCCAAGGTATCGCTGACCGCATTCGAGCGCTGGTGCAACGAGCCTGATGCCGCCGCGCGCGAGCGCCATCTCGCCGAGCACGTCGGTTCGATGAAGCGCCACGTCGAGGAACTCGGCCGGCGCGGCTACGCGAACTCGAGCGGGCTCGCCGCGAACGGCATGGTGCTGATGTTCGTGCCGATCGAAGCCGCGTACCTGGAAGCGATCCGCAACGAACCGAAGCTCTACGAATGGGCGCTGCGCAGCGACGTGGTCGTGGTCAGCCCGGGCATGCTGCTTGGCATGCTGCGCACCATCGATCACGTCTGGAAGGCCGAGGCGCGAAGCCGCAATGCCGAGAAGATCGCGGAGCGCGCGGGTCTGCTGTACGACAAGTTCCATGCGCTGGTCCAGGACCTGCAGCGCGCGGCCGAGCAGGCCGGGCGCGCACGCGATGCGATCGATGCGGCGATCGGCAAGCTCGGCAGCGGGCGCGGCCATCTGCTCGGCCAGGTCGAGAAATTGAAACAATTGGGGGCACGCAGCAGCCGTGACCTGCGCAGCGTGCTGGCAGTGGACGACAATGGCGACGACGATCCGGAGGAGCCGTTGCGATGACCACGGTGCAGATCGACCAGTCGATGCTCGAACAGTTCCGCATGCTGGAACGCGCCGGCAAGCCCGGCGTGCTGAAGCAGATGGTGGGCATGTTCCTCAAGGGTTCGGCCGAACAGATCGCGGCAATCGCCGCGGCTTCGGCCGCTGCCGATGGCGAGAAACTGCGCGTGGCGAGCCACACGCTGAAGTCGAATGCAGCGAGCTTCGGCGCGACTGCGCTGGCCGAGTCCTGCCGCGAGATCGAATACGCCGCCAAGGCCGGAACCTGCACGCTCGCAGCGGATGCGCTGGAACGGCTGCGCGCGCTGCATCAGGCCAGTTGCACGGCACTGCAGCGCGCGATCGACTGAACCCTCAGCCGCGGCGGTCGAGCCAACGTCGGGCCATGCGCCGGATCGAGTCGTCGAGCGCCGCGTCCGCCGCGATGTCGGGCATCGCACGCCAGGCCATGGCGCGGGATTCGTGGTTGGCGCGGAAGCGCTCCGAATGCGTGACACGAACCACGAAGCGCACGTCGTAGTGCCAGTGTTCCGGCTCGCTGCCGCGCGGCGGAATGCGGTGGGCGTCGAGGTCGAAGATCGCGTCCTCGACGGCGAGTCCGGCGAGGCCGGTTTCCTCCGCCGCCTCGCGCAGCGCCACGCGCGCAAGGTCGGCCTCGCCGTCGGCATGTCCGCCAGGCTGCAGCCAGCGATCGAGCTTGCGATGGTGCAGCAGCAAGGCGCGTTCGCCATCGCCGGAAACCAGCCAGGCCGAAGCCGTGAAATGCGCCGGAAACGCGTCGCGGCAGAAGCAGCGCGGCTCGCGCGCCCGCAGCGCCAGGAACTTCGCGCAACCCGCCGCCACCGCGGTGTCGCTCGCCGCGTGCTGGTGCAACGCCTGTTCCAGATCGAATCGATGCATGCGCCGCAGCCACGGTGGGGGATGGGCAGTTCATCACATCCGGGCTTGCTGCATTGGTGTGGCAACAGTATGTTACCGGCGCTTTGCAGGGGCGAATTCGTGATGGCGCAAGCCAGTCGATGCGCGAACTGCGCGCCATAGCCTCGGTCGCGCGCGACCGCTGCCAGCCACATTTACCGGGAGAACCGAATGCTGTTCGATCGCATCAAGCCGCTGGACCAGATCCTCGCCGCTGCCGAAAAGAAAGGCCTCAAGCGTCAGCTCGGCGCGTTCGACCTGACCATGCTCGGAATCGGGGCCATCATCGGCACCGGCATCTTCGTCCTGACCGCGGTCGCCGCCAACAAGGCCGGTCCGGGCATGATGTATTCGTTCGTGATCGCCGGCGTCGTCTGTGCCCTGACGGCGCTGATCTACGCCGAGATCGCGGCCATGGTGCCGGTGGCCGGTTCCGCCTACACCTATTCCTACGCGGTGCTCGGCGAACTCATCGCCTGGATGGTGGGTTGGGCGTTGATTCTCGAGTATGCGATCGCCGCGAGCGCCGTGGCGGTCGGATGGTCCGGCTACGCAAACGGCTTCCTGCGCGACCACGGCATGGGCTTGCCGCTGGCCCTGACCGCGGGACCGAAGGACACCATCACGCTGGCCGATGGCACGATCGCCAGCGGCGGATTCAATCTGATCGCGTGCATGATCGCGCTGCTGATCACCGGCTTGCTCGTCCTCGGCACGTCGAAGAGCGCCAAGTTCACGGCAGCGCTGGTGCTGGTGAAGATCGTCGCATTGACCGCCTTCATCGCGGTGGCGTTCCCGGCGGTCAACGGTGCCAACTTCGAACCGATGCTGCCGAACGGATGGGGCACGCCGCTGTCCGGCACCGGCGTGCTGGGTGCAGCCGCGTCGATCTTCTTCGCCTACGTGGGGTTCGATGCGGTCTCGACCGCATCCGAGGAGACGCAGAATCCGAATCGCAATATTCCGATCGGCCTGATCGGGTCGCTCGCGATCTGCACCGTGTTCTACCTGCTGGTTTCCTACGCCGCGATCGGCACCGCCGGCGCGCAACCGGGTGGGGCGTTGTCGCAGTCGAAGGAACCGCTGGCATTCGTGCTCAAGAACCTCGGTTGGCCCAAGCTGGGGGATGCGGTGGGCTGGGCGGCAATCATTGCGCTGCCTTCGGTCATCCTGATGATGATCTACGGCCAGACGCGCATCCTGTTCACGATGTCGCGTGACGGGCTGATGCCGAAGATGTTCTCGGATGTGCATCCGCGTTTCTTCACGCCGCACAAGGTGACGATCGTCACCGGCGTGGCCGTTGCCTTGTTCGCCGCGATGTTCCCGGTGGACGCGCTGGCGGACATCTCCAACGCCGGCACGCTGTTCGCGTTCTTCATGGTCGCGGTGGGCGTGATGGTGCTGCGCGTCACCCAGCCGAACCGTCCGCGCCCGTTCCGGTCGCCGCTGATCTGGATCGTCGGTCCGGGTGCGGTGGTGGGATGCGCGGTGCTGTTCATGAGCCTCGGTTGGAACCCGACCATCAAGTACTTCCTGATCTGGGCCGCAATCGGCCTGGTGGTGTACTTCGGTTATGCGCGTTCGCGCAGCGTGCTGGCCCACGGGGAGCGCGCGTAACCGCCGATTGCGCCCGTAGCTCAGCTGGATAGAGCACCGGGCTTCGAACCCGGTGGTCGGGGGTTCGAGTCCCTCCGGGCGCGCCAATGCAGAAGGCCAGTGGATTCGCGTCCACTGGCCTTCGCGTTTTGGGTGCGGGCGATGTTCAGGTGTCGGCAAAGCTCAGGCGCGGCCGGCGAATTCCCCGGTGGTGGTGTTCACCTGGATCTTCTCGCCGTTGACGATGTACTCCGGCACCATGATCTCGATGCCGGTATTGAGCTTGGCCGGCTTCGGGCGCTTGGTGGCGGTGGCGCCGCGCAGCTCGGGAGCGGTCTCGACTACCTGCAGGATCACGTTCGGCGGCAGTTGCAGTCCCACCGGCGATTCGTCGAGCAGACGCACGAAGCACTCCTCCAGGCCTTCGGTGATGTAGCCGGCGTTGTCGCCGACCAGGTCCGGGTCCAGCGTGTAGGGCGTGAAGTCCTCGACGTCGAGGAACACGAACGCTTCGCCGTCCATGTACGAGAAGGTCACCGCGCGCCGCGACAGTTCCACTTCCGGCAGTTCGTCGTCGGCGCGCAGGCTCAGGTCGAGCTTGGTGTTGCCGGGCACCGAGTACATCGAGAAGCGGTAGGTGGTGTTGCCACCGCGCCCGGTCGGCGCGCTGCGCTCGACGTCCTTGATCTGCCAGATGCGGCCGTCGTGCTCGACCACGGTGCCGCGTTTCATGTCGTAGGCTTTCATCGGAAGGTCCTGGGGAGTCGATGGGTCATTTCGGTTGCATGCGGATCGCGCCGTCGAGGCGGATCACGCTGCCATTGAGATAGCGGTTCTGCAGGATGAACGCGACCGCGTCGGCGAATTCCTCGGGCTTGCCGAGGCGCGGCGGGTAGGGCACCTGCGCGCACAGCGAGTCGTAGACCGCCTGCGGCATGCCATCCACCATCGGCGTGTGGAACGCGCCGGGCGCGAGCGTCATCACGCGGATGCCGATGCGCGCGAACTCGCGTGCCATCGGCAGGGCCATCGCCACCACGCCGCCCTTGGACGCCGAGTAGGCCGCCTGGCCGATCTGGCCCTCGAAGGCCGCGATCGACGCGGTGTTGATGATCACGCCGCGCTCGCCGTCCTCGCCCGGCGCATTCGCCTGCATCAGGTTTGCGGCAGCCTTGGCGACATTGAACGAGCCGATCAGGTTCACCCGCACCGTGGTCTCGAACTGCGACAGCGGCATTGGCCCGTCCTTGCCGAGCACGCGGCCGGCGCCGAGGATGCCGGCGCAGCTGATCACGGCGTTGAGTCCGCCCATCGCCGCTTGCGCCTCGGCCAGCGTGGCCTGCACTTCGCTCTCCGAGGTCACGTCGAGTCTGGCGAACCGCGCGCGTGGGCCGAGTTCGGCGGCGGCTGCCGTTCCCTTGTCGGCGTTGACGTCGAGCAGGGTCACCGCGGCGCCGTGCGCAAGCAGGTGGCGGGCTACGGCCAGGCCGAGCCCGGAGGCGCCGCCGGTGATGGCAGCCTGGGTCGATGCAAGTTGCATGGAGGTCTCCGGAAAAGGCCGCGATTGTAGCGGACCGCGGCGACCGGGCGCGGACGTCTCAGGGGCTCAGACGGTAGAACGCATGGTCGCCGATCTGGGCGATGCGCACGCCATGTGCGGCCCAGGATGGTTCGCCGTAGGCGACCGCGAAGAAGTGATCGGCGGTGGGGACTACCGAGAGCCGATCGCCGTCCTGGCTCCAGCGCGCCATGGTCGCGGCGGAAATCCGCGAGGCGCGATTCCACGCGGCGAGATTGCGAAAGCGGTAGTTCGGCGACACCAGGGTCAGGGCGAACTGGCGCGGTTGCAGCAACACCTGGCACAGGTTGTCGTGGTGGCGGCTGGCGCGCTGGCGACGCAGCGCCACTTCGGCCACCGCGACCTGGCCGAGGATCGGCTGGTCGCGGGCTTCGAGGTACAGCGCCGCGGTGAGGCAGGTCTGGTCGGCGAGCGGCTGCGGCAGCCAGCTGGCGATCATCAGCAGTGTGGCGAGTTGCATGCGGTACTCCTTCACCCATCGCCCGCGCACCTCGCAGCGCACCGGGGACGAATGTCTGGGAGCATCGTCCGGGTCGCCGCTAGAGCCGCCGCTCTAGCGCTGAACGCGCGGTTCATCTGCACCAAGCGGCCCTGGGGACGTGGCCGCTGCTGCGGTCGCGCTTGCGAGTCGGCTGCGCGATCGCCGCACACAGAACAACGGCCGGGTTGCCCCGGCCGTTGCCGACCGCGCATGCTTCCGCCCGCCGCTATTCCATCTGCGTCTTGGCGAACGCGATGTCGAGGGCTTCCATGGCGTCATGCGGCTTGAGCTTGATCGCCTTCGCATACAGCGCGGCCGCCTCGTCTTCCTTCTTGTCGCCGTGGATCAGCATCAGCGCGTTGGCATATTCGATCAGCGCGATCGGCGAGTCCGGGGTCAGCTTGATCGCGGTCTTGCAGTGTTCTTCGGCCAGCGACGCCTTGGCGCCGTAGGTCAGGCTGGCGATCATGCCGCCGATCTTGCCGACGATCTCGGCGTGGTACAGGCCGAGCGCGGTGTGCGCCTCGGCGTGCTTGGGCGCGAGCTTGAGTGTCGCATCCAGACTCTCCTTGACCTTGCCGGCCAGGCCCTGCGACAACGCCTTGGCGATCGACAGCAACTGGCTGTAGCGACCGAGCGCGAAGGCGCGGAAGTAGTGGCTGTTGGCTTCCTTCGGCAGTGCCGCGATGGCGTCCTCGGCGCGCTTGGCCACGGCCTCGAAGCGCCTGGTCTTCTCCTTGTCGTCCTCGACCAGGTACACGGCGTGGATGCCCATCGCCTTGTTCGCCAGCGACGCGCCGAGCATGCCGAGGGCTTCACCGGTCTCGAATGCATGCTGGAATTCTCCGGCGTGGTACGCGCACCAGCCTTCCTGCAGGCGCACCGCATGTTTCGCGGCATCGGCCACCTTGCCGAGCTTGGTGTTGCCCTTGAGCAGCGCGGCGACGCGCGCCTCATCCGGGAATGGCTCCTGGTCGCCGGCGTGCAGTTTCGACCAGTTCTTGTGCAGCTTGTCGCCGCTGTAGTCGAAGGCCTTGCTGGTATGTGGAAACGCCGCCCACTTCTTCGTTGCCATGGTCTCCTCCCGCTCGAAGCCGCGAGCATCCTGCAATCGGCGGGTCGCGACAAGCACCGGTAGTGTGATTGTTCTAGCGTCGCTGTCGAAGATGCAGCCGCAGGCGACGCGTGGGTCGGCGGTCGATGTGATCGCAGCGCGGCGCACCAGTCCCAGCGGAGAATGTCGATGCGTATCCAGAGCAAGTCGAAGAAGGTCAGCAAGGTCGTCGAAGCCAACGAAGCCACGCGCAAGCTGGTGCTCGCCGGGCTCGGCGCGGTATCGCTGGTGCAGAAGCAGGGCCAGAAGGCGATCGATGCGCTGGTTGCCGAAGGCGAAGGGTTCCAGGCCCGCACGAAGAAGTTCGTCAAGACCGCGAACAGCGACGCCCGCAAGTTCACCGCCGGCGTGCGCAAGCAGGTCAGCGGTTACATCAACCCGCTGCGGGCCAAGGCGCGCAAGAACGTGACGACGGTGGAGAACGCGATCGGCGAGCGCGTCGGCGCGGTGCTCGGTCGATTCGGTGTGCCGTCCAAGGGCGACGTGCAGGAACTGCTCGCCCGTGTCGCCGAACTGAACCGCGAGATCAAGGGCGGCAGCCGTCGCGCCGCACGCTGATCCGCAGGAAACGGTTTGAACGAAGCCCCGGCCGCAAGGTCGGGGCTTTCTATTTGCGGTAGTTGTTGGCCAGCGTGTTCAGGTGCAGGCGTTCTTCGTCGCGCAGGAACGGGGCGATCAGCATCATCAGCTGGAAGATGCCCTGGGCCAGGTCCTCGGAGCCTTTCTCGAGCGCGCCGCCGCGCACGGTGTTGTAGCTGAGCCAGAAGGTTGCGACCAGGACCACATTGCTTGCGGTGGCCTCGATCTCGGCGCGGCTGGCGCGCATGATCCCGGCCGCGACCAGTCCCTTCAGCACTTCGGTGGCGTTCTCCGTGGCGCGCTTGAGGATGCGCGCGAAGTGCATGCGCAGCTTGCGGTTGCGGCTGGTGATGTCGACCAGGTCGCGGTACACGAAGCGGAACTCCCACATCGTCTCGAACGCCAGGTGCAGCTGCAGCCAGATGTCTTCGAGGTTGGGCAGGCGCTCGTCCGGAGCCACCATTACCCGGTCGATCTTCTCCTCGTAGCGCGCGAACAGGTTCTCGACGATGTCTTCCTTGTTGCGGAAGTGGTAGTAGAGGTTGCCCGGGCTGATCTCGAGTTCGTCGGCGATGTGGTTGGTGGTGACGTTCGGTTCGCCGCGTTCGTTGAACATGGCGAGGCTGATGTCGAGGATGCGCTCTCGCGTCTTGGGCGCCACGGCGGCCAACGGGCTTCAGCCGGCCAGTTTCTTGACGAGATCGACGTACTGCTTCTGCGCCGCATCCTGGGCGGTGCCCTTGAGCTTGGCCCAGGCTTCGTACTTGGCGACGCCGACGAAGTCGAAGAACCCGGGCTTCTCGCCGCTGACATCGCCCTGGGCGCCCTGCTTGTACAAGGCATAGAGCTTGAGCATGGTGTCGTTGTCGGGGCGTTCCTTGAGATTCAGCGCCTTCTTGGCAGCGTCATCGAACTGTTTCTTGAGATCGGCCATGGCGTGCGCTCCGGTTCTTGCTCGATGGGGACCAGCGGGCTTGTAGCACGCGTTTCCGGAAGTGGTCAACGCGCCTTCACGGTGCGCGCCGAGGGCTAGGAAAGCGGCGAGGGCAGGGCTATCTTTGGGCGGTCGCGACGCCATGTCGCGCGCCTGACGCCGTCCCGCAGCGCGGCCCGTTCGCGCTGCTCCAACCTGAGGGGAGCACCATGACGTATTTCGTGACCGGCGCCACCGGATTCATCGGTCGCCACCTGCTCGAGAACCTGCTGAAGCGTCGCGGCAAGATCTACGCGCTGGTGCGCAAGGGATCGCTCGGGAAGCTGGAGGCGCTGATCGAGAAGCTCGGGGCCGGCAAGGGCGAAATCGTGCCGATCATCGGTGACCTGACCAAGCCGAAGCTCGGGGTCACGGCGGCGCAGCAGAAGCTGCTCACCGGCAAGGTCAAGCACTTCTTCCATCTGGCCGCGATCTACGACGTCGAGGCCGACGACGAGGCCAACCACCTGGTCAATGTCGAGGGAACACGCCACGCCCTGCAGTTCGCGGAAGCGATCAAGGCGGGCTGCTTCCACCACGTCAGTTCGATCGCCGCCGCCGGCCGCTACCAGGGCGTGTTCAAGGAGGACATGTTCAGCGAAGCCGAAGGCCTCGACCACCCCTACTACCGAACCAAGCACGAGTCCGAGGGGCTGGTGCGCAGCGACGCGAAGATTCCCTACCGCATCTATCGTCCGGCGATCGTCATCGGTCACTCGCAGACCGGCGAGATCGACAAGATCGACGGGCCGTACTACTTCTTCCGGCTGATCAAGCGCATGCGCGAGTGGTTGCCGGCGTGGATGCCGACCGTCGGCATCGAGGGCGCGCGCGTGAACGTGGTGCCGGTCGACTACGTGGTCAACGCCATGGACCACATCGCGCACAAGGCGGGCCTGGACGGGCACTGCTTCCAGCTGGTCGATCCCGAGCCGATGCGTGTCGGCGAACTGCTGAACACCTTTGCGCGCGCCGCACACGCGCCGGAAATGACCATGCGCCTCGACGCACGCATGTTCGCGGTGATACCGCCGATGGTGCGCGGGGCCGTCGCCAATCTGCCGCCGGTGAAGCGCTTCACCAACTCGCTGCTCAAGGACCTTGGCATCCCGCGCGAGGCGCTGAAGTACGTGAACCAGCCGACGCGCTACGACAACCGCGAGACCGAACGTGCCTTGCGCGGGTCGAAGATCAAGCTGGCGCCGCTCGACAGCTACGCCTGGCGACTGTGGGACTACTGGGAGCGCCATCTCGACCCGGACCTGTTCATCGACCGTTCGCTGGAAGGCAAGGTCAAGGGCAAGGTGGTCATGATCACCGGCGGTTCCTCGGGTATCGGTCTCGCCGCGGCGCTGAAGCTGGCGCCGACCAAGGCCAAGATCCTGATCGTCGCGCGCGGGGTCGAGGAGCTGAACCAGGCCAAGGCGACCATCGAGCAGCAGGGCGGGCATTGCTGGGTCTATTCGGCCGACCTCACCGACGAGAAGAGCTGCAACGATCTGGTCGCAACCGTGCTCAAGGAGCACGGCGGCGTCGACATCCTGATCAACAACGCCGGGCGTTCGATCCGCCGTTCGGTCGCGCTCAGCTACGACCGCTTCCACGACTTCACCCGCACCATCGAGCTGAACTACTACGGCTCGTTGCGGCTGATCATGGGCTTCCTGCCCGGCATGACCGAGAAGCGGCGCGGGCAAATCATCAACATCTCCTCGATCGGCGTGCTCGCGAATTCGCCGCGTTTCTCGGCCTATGTCGCGTCCAAGGCCGCACTCGATGCGTTCTCGCGCTGTGCCCAGGCGGAGTTCTCGGACGCCGGCATTGCCTTCACCACGGTCAACATGCCGCTGGTGCGCACGCCGATGATCGCGCCGACCAAGATGTACGACAGCGTGCCAACGTTGTCGCCGGAGGAAGCGGCCGACCTGATCGTCAAGGCCATCATCGAGCGTCCGAGCCGCGTTGCGACGCGCCTCGGCATCTTCGCGGCGACGCTGAATGCAGTCGCCCCGAAGGCTTACGAGGTGGTGATGAACACCGCGTTCAACCTGTTCCCGGATTCGGCTGCAGCGAAGGGCATGAAGGGCCGCGACGAGAAGCCCTCCAGCGAGCAGATCGCCTTCGCGGCGCTGATGCGCGGCGTGCACTGGTAGGGCACGGAACACCAGCCCATGAATTGGCCTCCCGCAGAGAGAGAATCATGTGGGAGGTCCACTTGTGGACCGATTGCTTCGCAAATAAGAAGCCCGCCAGCCGGCCGAAGGGGAGGGATCTGTCGGCGTGATCGGATGGCGGGCTAATCGGTAGGCGCGCGGGGCGCCGGATACGGTTACTTGGCGGCGGCCTTGCGCACGGCCTTCTTGGCCGGGGCCTTCTTCGCGGCCGGCGCGGTCGCCTGCGGGTTCAGCTTCTTGACTGCCTTGCTCAGTTCCTCGACGCGCGAAACCAGGGCTTCCATTTCGTCGCGGCCGGGCACGCCGAGCTTGCCGAGCGCGCGCGATACGCGATCCTCGAACACCTTCTCGAGCTTGTCCCAGGTATCCGATGCGCGTTCCTTCACTTTTTCCACCTTCGTCTCGACCACGTCACGGACTTCGTCGACCTTGCCGGTCGCGAACTTGCGCGTCTTCTGCTCGATCGACATGCCTTCCTTCACCAGCGTCTCGAACAGCTTGCCACCCTGGCCTTGCGCGTTCTTCAGCGCGCCGAGCCCTGCGGCCCAGATCTGCTGCGCGGATTCGACCAGCGCACCGGCCTTCTGGGCAGCGGCGGCGGACGACTGCGACGAAGTGCTCTTGGACTTGAACTTGGGCTTGCTCATGTTCCCTCCACGGAATGGTTTGACCGGCGAAACGCCGGCGCAGTGCGCAGGATCATCTGCACGCTGCCTAGAATAATCACACTATGCAGCGGCGTCGCTGGCGACGATCAGCGCCGCTTGCGCTCGACGATGGCGCGATCGAGATCGTCGAGCGCGTGGCGCAGGCGCGCGGTGACGTCGGTTCGGCGAGGGCGGCGGCCGAGGCCGTCCATCAGGTTGCGTGCCGGATCGTCGACGACGTCGCGACGCAGCGTGATGCCGTGGCGCGCGAAGATCGGCGCGATTTCGTCGTAGCGCGCGGCGAGGTCGTCGAGCGTGGCGCGGTAGGCGTGCTCGGCCACGCGCTGGCGCATGGTGTAGCTGAACGGGTTGGTGAAGAACATCTCGACGTCGTCCGGGCTCGGCTCGAACACCATCAGGTCGGCGCGTTCGAACTGCTTTTGGTACTTGTCGAGGCCGACCTGCATGCGCGACTTGAGCATGGTGCGGAAGGTCTGCGACAGCACCGCCGGCAGGCCGTTCTCGGTGAGGCTCTCGGGCACCTTGTGCAGGTTGCGCGTCGCCAGCGCGGCATCGAACGGCACCAGCGGATTGATGCCGAGCACCAGTTCGGCACCGGCATCGAGTGCGACCGACGCATGCAGGGTGCGGCGCAGCGCGCCGTCGACGTAGAACTTGCCCTCGATTTCCACCGGCGGATACAGGCCCGGGAGCGCGGAGCTGGCCTGGATCGCGCGCGAGATCGGGACATGGTCGAGCCCGGGTGCGCCGAAGCGCACCGTGGTCCCGGTGTCGAGTTCGACCCCGATCACGAACAGCTTGCGCGAGAGTTCGCGGAAGTCGTTGGTGCGACCGTGCGCCTCGAACAGCTTGCGCAGGAAGTGTTCGATCTCGTTGTTGTCGAACAGTCCGGTCGGGATCAGCGAGCCGAGGCGGCCGAACACGTCGGTGAAGTTGCTGTCGAGCGGGTGCGTGGCGAGGTCGCCGAGCCAGCCGAACAGGGTGCGCGGGATGGCAGCGATGCGCTTGGCGTATTCGCCGAGCGCCGGGCGCAGGAAGATCTCCGGCCGGAAGCGTTCCTGGTCGGTGACGTCGGTCAGGAAGATCCGGCACATCTCCGCGGTGTCGAGGCGGTTCGCGAGCCCCGAGGCGAGGAACGCCCCGGAGCTGACGCCGACGTAGACGTCAAAGTTCGTCATGTCGAGGCCGTCCAGCGCCTCGTCCATTGCACGCAGCGCGCCGAGCTCATACATGCCACCAATCGGACCGCCGCCGGCGACCGCAAGGCCGAGTCGCGGATGGCGCCGCTTGCGCAGGGGACGGTTGGACGCTTGAACAATCAGCATGCAGGTTCCATTTTCGGATACGCAACCGCCCGATTCTAGCCGAGCGGTCCAGTCCACGGTCGCCGGCCACGACCATCTTTCACAGCACAGGGGCGCGTTGACCACCATGACCGAGATTGCCGATCGTCTGCACGGGCTGTTGCGCGAGTTGCACCGGGCGCGCCACCCGGAGCACGAGCCGCGCAACCGCGCGCCGCAACTGCCGCGCCTGCGCCGCTGGCAGTCGGAGCGGCTGGCGCGCAGTTTTGGCGGGCTGCGCCAGCATCCGCGCTACGCGCGTGCGGCCGAGTTCTTCCTGAGCGATCTGTATGGTGCCGAGGACGCGAGCTGGCGTGATCGCGACCTGGCGCGGGTGTTGCCGACGATGCTGCGCTGGTTGCCAAACGGCGTCCTCGCCTCGCTGGCCGATGCGCTCGAACTGGATCTGATCTCGGTGCGCTGCGATCTGGATCTGGTCGGGCACCTGCCGCGCGGCGAAATCGACGTCGACGCCTACGCGCGCGCCTACCGCGCCAGCGCCGACGCGATCCAGCGCCAGCGCCAGATCGCGCTGATCGGCAGCGTCGGGCGCGAGCTGGAACTGATCGTGCGCAAGCCGTTCATCCTCGGCGTATTGAAGCTGGCGCGCGGCCCGGCACGCGGCGCCGGCTTCGGCGAGTTGCAGACCTTCTTGGAACGCGGCTTCACCGCGTTCCGCACGATGGGTCCGGCGCAGGAGTTCCTCGGCACCATCACCGCGGGCGAGACGCGCGCGATGCAGCGGCTGCTGCAGGCGCATCCGGACCCGTTCGGGTTCGAGTTGAAGGCCTGAGCCTCAGCCGAATTCCTGGTCGAGGTAGCGCTCGATTTCGTCCTCGACCGAGCTCTTGATCACCATCAGCAGGAAGCCGAGCGTGGCTTCCACCTTGACGCTGCCCTTGCCGAGCGCGATGCGTCCATCGACGCCCGGGCGCGAGAAATGCAGGGTGTCGCCATCCCATTCGTGACTGACCGAGAACTTGCGGGCGATGCCCTTGGCGACGCGGTCGACGGCAGCGCGGGCCTCGGCCATGGACTTCTTGTGCTTGCGGGAAATCGAGATCGTCGCCATGCGTGGGCCCCGTCGAAAGTCGCTGGTGTCGGTGAGGTGCTGCGCTAAGATCATGCCAGAAGCCCATGATCCGGGGAGAAAAGCATGATGCGTCCGCTGCTGACTTCGCTGTTGCTGTTGCTGGCCTCCGCGTCCGCGGCCGCAGACCTCTCGGGCACCTTGCGCCTGTTCGCGAACGGCAAGCCGCTGCGCGAGTCGGAGGCGGCCGAGGCGGTCGTCTACTTCCGTCCGGCCAAGCCGGTCGCGGTGGCCGCGGCGACCGAAACCGCGATCATGTCGACCCGGCGCAAGCAGTTCGTGCCGCGCGTGCTGGCGATCACCGCCGGCAGCGCGGTGCGCTTCCCGAACGAGGACCCGATCCTTCACAACGCCTTCTCGACCTCCCCCGACAATGGCTTCGACACCGGGCAATACGGTCGCGGCGAGGGGCGCACGCAGGTGTTCGCGAGGGCGGGGCTGGTTCGGGTCTACTGCAACGTGCACCACTCGATGTTCGGCTACGTGTTGGTGCTGGACACGCCCTTCCACACCCGCGCCGATGCCGCCGGCCGATTCCGTCTTGAAGGCCTGCCTGCGGGCGAGGGAGAACTGGTGGTATTCCACGATCGCGGTGCGCCGCTGAAACAGGCGATATCGGTGGGCGAGTCGAGCACCATCGAGTTGAAGCTGGACCTGAACAAGCGCCGCGTTCCGGTGCACTCGAACAAGTTCGGCAAGCCCTACGCGAAGAAGCGCAATGGCCGCTACTGAACCGCGTTCGTTCCGCCTGCCGCTCGGGGCGCAGATCTTCCTGGTCTGCGCGTTGCTGATCACGCTCGCAGTCGGCGCCGCGGTCGCGGTGACCTACGTGCAGGGCCGGCGCATCGCCGAGGACAGCGTGCGGCGCGCGCTCGATACCAGCTCCCTGGCGCAGGCCAATTCCAAGCGCGCACAACTGCAGCAGGTGCAGAACCTGGTGCAGCTGATCGCCCAGGACCCGGCGATCGTCCAGTACTTCGAGAGTTCGACCGACATCGACCTTGGCCTCGGCGACGCCACCGACGGCACCTCCTCGTTGCTCGACCTGCTGGCCGAGCGTCGCGACCAGTACGGCTTCGATCTCGGCATCTTTCTCGATGCGAACGGCGAGGTGCTGGCGCGCACCGACGAGGCCGCGGCGCTCAAGCAGAACCTCTCCGCCGACGTGTTCCTGGCGTCGGCGATCAGCGAGGCCACGCCCGTTTCCGGTCTGTGGCGGCAGCAAGACGTGCTGTTCCAGTCGGCGGTGATGCCGATCCTGCGCGGCGACGACCTGCTCGGTTTCCTGGTGCTTGGCGACGCCGTCGACGCCGAATCCGCCGCCGACATCAGCAAGGTCAGCGGGGCCGATGTCGCCTACGTGTTCGTCGACGAAGACCAGCCGGTGCTGAGCGCGAGCAGCCTCGACGGCGAGGCCTCCGAGGCCTTGCTCGGCCTGCTCGTGGCGCGCGCCGACCTGCGTACAGCCATTGCCGAGGCCCGGCCGCTGGAGCGCATCGACCTGCGCCTTGGCGGGCGCGACTGGATCGGTCGCATCGGCCCGACCGAGCCCGATGCCGGCGGAGCGCTCGGTGCCATCGTCTCGCTGACCTCGCGCGATCGCGCCTATGCCGGGTTCCAGCGCATCCTGAACCTGGTGCTGGCGACCGGCATCGGTTCGTTGCTGGCCGCGCTGCCGCTGTCCTATCTGCTGGCGCGGGCACTGCTGCGTCCGGTCGGCACGCTGGTCGCGGCCGCCGAGTCCGCCGCCGAGGGCCGCTACCAGACGCGCCTGGCGATCGCCGGCAATGACGAACTGGCGCGGCTGTCGCGCGCATTCGAGCGGCTGCTGTCGGACCTGCGCGAGAAGTCGGACATCGAAGGCTACGTGACCAATCTCTCGCGCTTCCTGCCGGAGCCGGGTGCTGCCAAGGCGGCGTCCGGTGCCGAGGCACGCGCGACTGCGCCGTCGCCACGACGCAGCCCGGACCTGGCGACGCGCGTGCTGCTCGGCATCGACTGCAGGGCGCTCGCACGCCCGCTCGCGCGCGACCAGGCGGGTCGGGTCGCGGCCAGCGTCGAGCAGTTCGCGGCGGCCATCGACGAACTCGCCCGCCGCACCTCCGCGCAGGTGCTGGCGTTCAGTGGCGCGCGCGCGGTGCTCGGCTGGGCCGGCGAGGCGCCGCTGCAACGTGCGCTCGGCGCCGCGCGCTGGTTGCGACGCGATTCCAGCTTGCCCGACGCGCTGTCGGCCGCATTGGCCTTCGCGTTGCACGAGGGCGACGTGGTCGAGGGTCGGCTGGCGCTCGCCGGCACCACGGTGCCGGTCGGTGCCGGCGGCACCCTGTATCAGCTCGACCGCCTGTTGTCGGAGTGCAGCGAAGGCCAGGTGCTGGTGGCGCGCCCGATGCTGGAACAGGTGCGCGAGGCTTCCGGCCAGGAAGCGCACGCCGCGACCGGGCTGGTCAGCGGACGCGCATTTCCGGTGATCGAGGTCGCGGCGCTGGACGCGCTGCCGCTCGCGGCCGCTGCGGCCAGCGGCGAGGGTGTCGAGGCCACCACCGTCGTCACTCCTGCCGCTGCGCAGACCACCAAGCGCACGAGCACGCAGGAGGTGGCCATCGGCAGCGTATTCGCCGACCGCTACGAAATCCTCTCCGAACTCGGTGCCGGCGGCATGGGCGTGGTTTACAAGGCGCGCGACCTCGAACTCGACGACATCGTCGCGATCAAGATGCTGCGCGGTGCCGGGCTGATGGATGTCGAGCAACTGGAGCGCCTGAAGAGCGAGATCAAGCTGGCGCGCAAGATCACGCATCCGAACGTGCTGCGCACGTTTGACTTCGGCGATGCCGGCGGCCATCCCTACATCTCGATGGAATACGTGCGCGGCATGACCCTGCGCTACCTGATCAAGCAGGCCGGGCGCATCCCGTATTCGGCCGGACTGCGCATCGCCAAGCAGCTGTGCGCGGGCCTCGGTGCCGCACATGACGTCGGCGTCCTGCATCGCGACATCAAGCCCGAGAACCTGATCCTCGAAGCCAGTGGCAACGCCAAGCTGATGGACTTCGGCATCGCCCGGCCGATTCGCCGCACCGAGCCTGGCCATACCCAGCAGGGCATGTTCGTCGGCACGCCGCACTATGCCGCGCCCGAGCAGCTGGCCGGCGACGAGGTCGATCATCGCGCCGACCTCTACGCTTGCGGCGTGCTGTTGTGCGAGATGTTCTGCGGCAAGCTGCCGTTCACCGGCAGCAACACCATGGAGATCTACATGGCGCAGATGCAGCAGACGCCGACGCGGCCGTCGGAGTACTGGCCGGAGATCCCGCCCGGGCTCGAAGCGCTGATCCTGCGTTGCATCCAGCGACGTGCCGAGGACCGCTTCCAGAGTGCCGCGGAGCTGGGCGCGGCGCTCGCGCAGTTGCGCGCATGAGGCGGCGCGCGACCCTGTGCTACATTCCCTGAAGTCGACGGATACGGCGGTGTATGCGGCTCCATTTCCCGCACGGTGAGCTATCGGATGTGCTGCTACGCGAAGGGGAGACTTCGCTGGGGTCGGCCGCCTCGAATCTCGTGGCCTTCAAGGGCGAGGGCGTGCAACCGATCCATGCCTCGCTGCTGCACGACCGTCGCGGCCTGGTCCTGGTCGTCCGTGAAGGCGGCACCGGCACGCACCTGAATGCGCGCCCGGTGCGCGAAAAAGCCATCGTGCGCGTCGGCGACCTGATCAGCATCGGCAACGTGCTGGTCGCGGTGAAACCCGACAGCGACAGTTACATCACCAGCCGCGTACCGCCGCAGGGTGCGCCCGAAGAGCCCATGTCCGAACAGAATCTTGAAACCCGTTATCGAGTGGCGCCGCCCAAGGCCGTGCTGCGTGGCGTGTCCGGTCCCTATTTCGGCAAGGTGATCCCGATCCCGGGACGGCTCGCGATCGGACGGGGCAGCGACTGCGACCTGGTGCTCGACGAGCCCGAGATGTCGCGTCGGCACGCGATGGTCGAAGTCACCCCGGCGGGCATCTGGCTGCGCGACCTCGGCTCCTCGAACGGGACCTACGTCAACGGCGTGCAGGTGCGCGACGCGGTGCTGTTCACCGGCGACCAGATCGCGTTCGACCGCAATCGTTTCCTGATCGAGGCACCGGGCACGCCGACGCGGCCGCTCGGGCTCGATGTGCATGAGATCGCGGCCAAGGCCCCGGTCGAGGTGACGCAAACGCTGCACGCATTGCGACCCGAGGCGAGCCGTCCCGTCGTCGCGCCGGAACCGGCCGCCGATGCGGCCTCCGGGTCCGGCAGCCCGTGGCTGCTGGTGCTGGTCGGTGCGCTGATCGCGATCGGAGTCGCCGCGCTGTTCAGCTTCGGTCGTTGAGGCGGCGCGGACGCCAGCGCGCCAGCATCAGCAGCGCGAACACCGCGGCATAGAGCAGGGGCTCGCGCAGGTCGGCCTTGACCAGCCACAGGAAGTGCAGCACGCCGAGCAGCGCGATGGCGTAGCTCAAGCGGTGCAGCCGCTGCCAGTGGCGGCCGAGGCGGCGCATCATCGCGTTGGTCGAGGTCAGCGCCAGCGGCACCAGCAGCAGCCAGGCGCTGAAGCCGACGGTGATGTACGGGCGCTTGACGATATCGACCAGCAGTTGTCGCCAGAACGCGCCGAGATCGAGCAACAGGTAGCTCGCGAAGTGCAGGCTGGCGTAGAAGAACGCGTAGAGCCCGAGCATGCGTCGAAAGCGGATCAGCGCGTTCCAGCCGGCGAGGCGGCGCAATGGCGTCACCGCGAGCGTGAGCAGCAGCAGGCGCAGGGTCCAGGCTCCGGTCTCGTGCACGATGTGCTCGACCGGGTCCGGACCCGGATCACCCAGCAGCATCTGTCCCGCCAGCAGCAGCGCCGGCAGCAGACAGAGCACGAACACGGCGATCTTCGCGAGCGCAATCGGCATCGTCAGTACAGCGCCTTCGGGTCCATCCCGGCATACAGCGACGCGACCTGCTCGGCATAACCGTTGAACGGCAGCGTCGCGATGCGCGCGCTGAAGATCGAAGCGCCCTCGGCGATGCGCCGCTCCGAGGCCTGGCTCCAGCGCGGGTGGTCGACCTCCGGGTTGACGTTGGCGTAGAAGCCGTATTCGTCCGCCGCCATGTCGCTCCAGCTGGTGTAGGGCTGGGTCTCGGTGAACTCGATGCGCACGATCGACTTGATGCTCTTGAAGCCGTATTTCCACGGCACCACCAGGCGCAGCGGTGCGCCGTTCTGGTTCGGCAGCCAACGGCCGTAGATGCCGACCGCGAGCAGGGTGAGCGGGTGCATCGCCTCATCGATGCGCAGCGCTTCGCGATAGGGCCAGTCGAGCGAGTTCCAGTGCTGGCCCGGCATCTGCTGCGGGCGTTCGATGGTGGTGAAGGCGACGTACTTGGCGCGCGAAGTGGGCTTGAATCGCCGAAGCAGCGTCGCAAGCGGAAAGCCGTTCCAAGGCACCACCATCGACCAGGCCTCGACGCAGCGCAGGCGATAGATGCGTTCTTCCAGCGCGATGCCCTTGAGCAGGTCATCGAGGTCGAAGCGCCCGGTGACTTCGGCGGCACCGGCGATCTCCACGCTCCACGGTCGCGGCCGGAAGCTGCCAGAACGCTCGGCCGGGTCCGACTTGTCGGTGCCGAACTCGTAGAAGTTGTTGTAGTGGGTCAGGTCGCGGTAGCTGGTGCGGGCTTCGGTCGTACTGCCCGTCCAGCGCTGCAGCCCCGGGATTTCCGGCTTCGGCGCGGGAATCGGCGGTGCTGTGCTCATCGCCGCTGCCGGGCGTTCGCAGCCGGCAAGGCCGACCAGGAGTCCGGCCGCGGCGCCGCGGATCAGTTCGCGACGCTGCCGATACACGGTCTCGGGCGTGATGTCGCAGGATGGAATCGGATCGTACAGTCGAGTTCGCATGGGCTTGCCTCCGTGCCTGTAGACCCGAACCATGCCGAAATCCTGACAGTGCGATGTGCATGCGTCGTCAATGGCGCAGCTCGGTTTCCTGCCCCATGGATCACTGGTACGTTCGGGTGGTCTGCGGCCGTGCACGTGGTGTCCACCGCGCGCGGTCCGCTCCGGGTTCCCCATCGACAGTCGCTCCGTTCTGAAGCGGAGCGCAAAGGAGTGTTTGTGAGCCGCGCATTCAATTTCTCCTCCGGCCCCGGAGCGATTCCCGAACCCGTCCTGACCCAGGCCCGCGACGAGATGCTCGAGTGGTCGAGCGCACGCGCCTCGGTGATGGAGATCAGTCATCGTGGCAAGCATTTCATCGCGCTCGCCGAACAGGCCGAGGCCGACCTGCGCGCACTGATGGCGATCCCGTCGAACTACAAGGTGCTGTTCCTGCAGGGCGGCGCCACCCAGCACTTCGCACAGATCCCGATGAACCTCGCCGCCGGCGCCAGCGCCGACTACATCGTCACCGGCCAGTGGGGACAGAAGGCCGCGAAGGAGGCCAAGCCCTACACCAGCGTGCGCGTGGCGGCTTCTTCCGAGGCCGACAATTTCTTCAAGCTGCCGGCGCGCACCGCGTGGCAGCTCGATGCCAACGCCGCCTATGTGCACTACACGCCGAACGAGACCATCCAGGGCGTCGAGTTCCACGACATCCCGGATGTGGGCGCGGTGCCGCTGGTCGCGGACATGTCCTCGAACATCCTGTCGAAGCCGGTCGATGTCTCGCGCTTCGGGCTGATCTACGCCGGCGCACAGAAGAACATCGGTGCCTCGGGCCTGGTCGTGCTGATCGTGCGCGAGGACCTGCTGGCGCGCTGCCCGGCCAGCATCGCCGGCATCTTCAACTATGCCGCGCATGCCAAGGAAGGCTCGATGCTGAACACGCCGAACACCTTCGGCTGGTACCTGGCCGGGCTCACCTTCCAGTGGCTGCAGCGTGAAGGCGGCCTGGCCGAGATGGGACGCCGCAACGCCGACAAGGCGCGCAAGCTGTACGACTACATCGACGCCTCGGGCTTCTACAGCAACCCGATCGATCCGGCCGCGCGCTCACGCATGAACATCCCGTTCCGCCTCGCCGACGAGGCGCTCGACGACGCCTTCCTGAAGCAGAGCGAGGCCGCCGGCCTGATGGCGCTCAAGGGCCACCGCTCGGTCGGCGGCATGCGCGCCAGCATCTACAACGCGATGCCGATGGCCGGCGTCGATGCTCTGATCGCCTTCATGCGCGACTTCGCGCAGCGCCACGGTTGAGGTTGCCCATGTATCGCATCGCCACACTGAACAACATCTCCCAGAACGGACTGAAGCGCCTGCCCGCGGAGCGTTACCGCATCGTCGACTCGCTGGCCGACGCCGATGCCGTACTGGTGCGTTCCGCCGACATGCATGCGCTCGACATCCCGGCCTCGGTGCTCGCCATCGCCCGCGCCGGTGCCGGCACCAACAACATCCCGGTCGCGGCCATGTCCAAGCGTGGCGTGCCGGTGTTCAACGCGCCCGGTGCCAATGCCAACGCGGTCAAGGAACTGGTGATTGCCGGCATGCTGCTGTCGGCGCGCAACATCGCTGACGCACTTGCGTTCACCGCCACGCTGCCGGCGGAAGGCGGCGAGGAACTGATGGAGAAGGAAAAGAAGCGCTTCGTCGGCGGCGAATTGATCGGGCGCACGCTCGGCGTGGTCGGCCTCGGCGCGATCGGCGTGCGCGTGGCCAATGCCGCCCGTGCGCTCGGCATGCGCGTGATCGGTTTCGATCCGCACATGACCGTCGAGGGTGCGTGGGCGCTGTCGTCCGACGTGATCAAGGCCGGCAGCATGAACGAGGTCTATGCCGGTTCCGACTTCATCAGCTTCCACGTGCCGCTGAATGACGCGACCCGCGGCTCGTTCGCGCTGGCCTCGCTCGACGTGGTCAAGCCCGGCGTGGTGCTGCTGAACTTCTCGCGCGACGGCATCGTCGCCCATGACGCGATCCAGGCCGGTCTCGCCGACGGCCGCATCGGTCGTTACGTCACCGACTTCCCGAAGCCGGAATATCAGGGCAATCCGCGCGTGATCGGCCTGCCGCACCTTGGCGCCTCGACCGCCGAGGCCGAGGAGAACTGCGCGCTGATGGTGGTCGACCAGCTGCGCGAGTTCCTCGAAAACGGCAACGTCGTCAACAGCGTCAACTTCCCGACCACGCGCATGCATCGCGCCGGCAAGGCGCGCATCTGCGTCGCCAATGCCAACAAGCCGAACATGATCGGCCAGCTCTCGGCCACGCTCGGCGCCGCCGGCATCAACATCGCGCAGATGCACAACGCTTCGCGCGGCGACCACGCCTACAACCTGGTCGATGTCGACAATGAAGTCGGGCCCGCGGTGGTCGAGCAGTTGCGCGCGATCGACGGCGTGCTGTCGGTGCGGGTGATCGGATGAGCGACCCCTCGCCCAAGCCGAACCTGGCCGAGGTGCGCAGCCGCATCGACGCGATCGACACTGCGATCCAGCAGCTGATCGCCGAGCGTGCGCAGTTCGCGCGCCAGGTCGGGTTGGCCAAGGGTCCGCTGCGCGCTGCGGTCGACTACTACCGTCCGGAGCGCGAAGCGCAGGTGCTGCGCATGGTCATCGAGCGCAACCAGGGACCGCTGTCGAACGAGGAAATGGTGCGCCTGTTCCGCGAAATCATGTCGGCCTGCCTGGCACAGCAGGAACCGCTGACGATTGCCTTCCTCGGACCCGAGGGCACGTTCTCGCAGCTCGCGGTGCACAAGCATTTCGGGCACTCGGTCCATGGCCTGCCGCTCGGTTCGATCGAGGAAGTGTTCCAGGAGGTCGAGGCCGGCCATGCCGATTTCGGGGTGGTGCCGGTCGAGAACTCGACCGAAGGATCGGTGCATCCGACCCACGACATGTTCCTGACCTCTCCGCTCAAGATCTGCGGTGAAGTCGAGCTGCCGATCCACCAGTACCTGTTGGCGAAGCAGGACGACCTGGCGCGCATCGAGCGCGTGTTCTCGCATCCGCAGTCGCTCGGGCAGACCCGCAACTGGCTGCGCCAGCACCTGCCGAACGCCGAGCGGGTTGCGGTCGCCAGCAATGCCGAAGCGGCGCGTCGCGCCAAGGCGTCGGAAGACGCGGCCGCGATCGCGGGCGAGGGCGCGGCGCGCGTCTATGACCTCAAGGTGTTGGCCGGTCCGATCGAGGACCGCCCGGACAACACCTCACGCTTCGTCGTGCTCGGTCGCGACATCTTCTCGCCGAGCGGGCAGGACAAGACCTCGCTGATGCTGATCGCCAAGGACCAGCCGGGCGCGCTGTACCACCTGCTCGAACCGCTCGCGCGCCACGGCGTCAGCATGACCCGCATCGAGTCGCGTCCGACCCGTCAGCGCAAGTGGCAGCATGCGTTCTTCATCGACGTCGAGGGCCATGTCGAGGACGAGAAGCTGAAGCAGGTCCTGAACGAACTCGGCCCGGTGACCGACCAGCTGACGATCCTCGGTTCCTATCCGATGGCGGTGTTGCCCGGATGAGCGGCGGCCTGCGCTTCGTGGCCGCTCGTGCCGCTGCGTTGCGCGGCCGCGTGCGCGTGCCGGGCGACAAGTCGGTGTCGCATCGCGCGATCCTGTTTGCGAGCCTGGCCGACGGCGTGTCGCGCATCCGCGGCTTTCTCGAAGGCGAGGACACGCTCGCCACCGCGGCCGTGTTCCGTCGCCTCGGCGTGCGCATCGAGACGCTGGGTGAAGGCGAGCGGCTGGTGCACGGCGTCGGCATCGACGGGCTGCGCGGCAGCGACACTGCGCTCGACTGCGGCAACGCCGGCACCGCGATGCGCCTGCTCGCCGGTCTGTTGTGCGCGCAGCGTTTCGATTCGACCTTGATCGGCGATGCCTCGTTGTCGAAGCGCCCGATGCGCCGCGTGATCGAACCGTTGCAGCGCATGGGCGCGCAGATCGAATCGCACGATGGCCTGCCACCGCTGCTGATCCGCGGCGGGCGGCAATTGCACGGCATCGACTACACGCTGCCGGTGGCGTCGGCGCAGGTGAAGTCGGCGCTGTTGCTTGCCGGCCTGTACGCCGAGGGCGAGACGCTGGTGCGCGAGCCGCACCCGACCCGCGACTACACCGAGTCGATGCTGCGCCAGTTCGGCGTCGCCATCGACTACGCACCGGGCCATGCGCGGCTGCGCGGCGGCCAGCGATTGGCGGCATGCGATGTCGAGGTTCCGGCGGACTTCTCCTCCGCCGCATTCTTCCTGGTCGCCGCCAGCATCGTGCCGGGCTCCGATCTGCTGCTTGAAGCGGTCGGCATGAATCCGCGTCGCACCGGCTTGCTCGCGAGCCTGCGCGAGATGGGTGCGGACATCGCGATCGAACGCGAGGCGGTGCAGGGTGGCGAAGCCGTTGCCGATCTGCGCGTGCGCCATGCGCCGCTGCATGGCATCGAGGTTCCCATCGAGCGCGTGCCGGACATGATCGACGAATTCCCGGCGCTGTTCGTCGCCGCTGCAGCGGCCGCAGGCCCTACCGTAGTGCGCGGCGCTGCCGAACTGCGGGTCAAGGAAAGCGACCGGCTCGCGACCATGAGCACGGCACTGCGCACACTCGGCGCCCGCATCGACGAAACCCCGGACGGCGCCACCATCCACGGCGGCCACCTGCTCGCCGGCGGCCACGTGCATGCTCACGGTGACCACCGCATCGCGATGAGCGCCGCCATCGCCGGCCAGATTGCTAGCGGGCCGGTGACCATCGACGACTGCGACAACGTCGCCACTTCCTTCCCCGGCTTCGTCGAACTCGCCACCGCGATCGGCTTCGACCTCGCGGCACGGCGCCACACGTAGGCGCTTCCAGCCACTTCCGCCGATTCAGGCGGTCCGGTTTCAACGATCCCCCATTGCCTGCAGTCGCGCCGGTTCCGCGGTCTTGGCCCATTCCGCCACGTCTTGTTGCAATGCGTCGTGACAGTGAACTGGTTCACACCATACGGTGCCGTCCGGTACTGCGGAGGGCCCGGTTGCGGGCCCTTGTGTTGTGGCAGGACTGGCTGGCGGCCCACGGCTGCCAGTGGATGCGCTGCAGAACAATCAAAACCACGCCATTTCCTCGGGAGGGAAACATGAACACCCAGCATCACGGCAGCCGCCTGCGGCTGTTGTCAGCCTTGGCCATGCTCGCGTTTGGTTCGACCGCTTCAGCCAGCACCCTCAACCAGAACGTTTCGTGGACCGTGGACCGGTCCGGCACCACCGCGAAGTACCGCGTCGCCGCCTACGGTGATTCGATCTACGCCGGCTACAACGGCTCGGTCAGCAATGCCGCCAAGTATTCGGCGCCCACGGTCGACGCCGAGTACCTGTCGGCGCTGTGGAACGCCGACATCGAAAGCGTGCGCCGGGCCAAGTCGGGCGCGGTAGCCAAGGACGTCTACGACAACAAGATCGTCAAGGAACGCTCGTACATGCAGACCAGCAACACCCGCGTCGTCACCTTCGAGATGTGCGGCAACGACGGGCTGCAGGCGCGCACCGCGTTCAAGGACCAGAGCGGCACCTGCAACTACAGCGGCATGGCCACGGCCCTCGCCAACTGCAAGACCTACGTCGCGGCCGCGATGGACTACATCAATGTCAACGCCCATGCCAACACGCGGCTGAAGGTGATCTCGAACCTGTACTACCCGGGCTACAACGCCGACAACGTGCAGAGCACCTGCAAGGACGCGACCACCGGCGCCAGCGTCAACCTGCGCGACCGCTTCCTGCCGTACCTCACCAAGATGAACTACTGGATGTGCGAATACGCCCGCCAGAAGGGCTTCAAGTGCGCCGACAATTTCGCCGAGTACATGGGTGCGGACTACGACAGCAACGGCGATGGCCAGGTCGATTCGGCCGCGCTGCGCTACGTTGCCGGCGACACCGAGGTGGCCTACGTCACGCGCATCACCTCGACGCTGAAGTCGACGCTGCGCGATGCCAACGTCAAGCTGGTCAGTTCGTCGAGCAGCTACGACTACATCCAGTCCGACGACACTCATCCGACCTATACCGGCGGCACCGTCAGCGCCGGCCTCTGGGGCGGCAGCACCGGCAGCGGCGCGCCGCGCTACACCAGCTTCAGCGGCGGCAAGAGCCCGATCTGGAACCACTACGGGCACGAGCGCATGGGCTGGTCGGTCTCGGTGTTCAACCCGCCGAGTCCGTAGTCGGACACTGCGGAGCGCGCGGTGAATGCCACCGACATCCGCAACGCCGCGGCGTCCGTCGTGGACGCCGACGGCGTGCGCACGCAACCTGCGGAACGATCCGGCGGCCACTGGCGCCGCTGGATCGGACCCGTGTGTGCGGTCGCGGGTTTGCTCGTCGGGCTGGTGCTGCTGTCGCTCGATGCAGCGCAGGAGACCGCCGTTCGCACGCAGCCGGCGGCCGCTGTGGTGATCGAACGCGACCCGCGTGGCGTCGTGAGCGCGGTGCGGGCTGCGCAATCCGGTTCGTTGCCAACGGTGAAGCGCGCGGCGCCTGCGCCGGCGAACGATGCGCGCATCGACGCCAGCGATTTCACCGTACCGAGCCAGGACCCGGACGACCTGGCGGCCTACTTCAGTCCCGGCGACGCGGAGCCGACCATGGCCGAACTGATCGAAGCATTGAATGACGCTGGCGTGCGCGAAGGCATCGCCGCGTTCAATCCGCCGGGCACGAGTCCGTTGCTGCGCGGCATCGCGGTGCCGCCCGAGTTCCAACTGCCGCCGGGCTACGTGCGCCATCACCAGGTCACCGACCAGGGCGAGGACATCGAGCCGATCCTGATGTTCGCGCCCGAGGTGCAGTTCTTCGACGAGCACGGACAACCGATCACGATCCCCGAAGACCGCGTGGTGCCGCCGGAACTCGCGCCGCCGGGCCTGCCGATCCGCAGCATCGACCTGCCGGACCCGGGGCCTTGAACCACGACTGCCAGGGATCGCGGCGTGGCGACCTCCGAACCGACTGAATCGACACGCGGCGGACGCATCCGCCAAACGCTGGCCGTGCTTGGCGCGATCGCCGCCAGCGGCGTGCTGCTTGCGTTCTACGCGCGCGGTGGCTGGGGCTTTGCGCTCGGCTTCGTGGCGCTGGTGCCATGGTTGTGGGCGCTGGAACGGCAACGCTCCACGGTTGCCGTTTTCGCCAGCGCCGTGCTGATGGCTGCGGGGTTCGCGCTCGCCGTGCTTGGCTGGTTCGGGCCCGCATTTGGCGCCTATGTCGGCATCGATGCCACGCTCGCCACCGTTCTGTTCGTATTGCTCGGGCCGCTGCTGCAGCCGCAGTTCCTCGCCTTCGCCGCGGCGTGGCATGCATTGCGACGCGGACCTGGCGCGGTCGTGCAGGCACTGGCCGCGGCCGCGGCCTGGGTCGGTTGCGAATGGCTGTTGCCGAAACTGCTCGGCGATACCCTCGGCCACGGCCTGCAGCCTTCGCTGCTGTTGCGCCAGGCGGCCGATCTCGGTGGGGCCGCCCTGCTGACGGTGCTGCTGCTGCTGGTCAATGTTGCGCTCGCGCGTGCGCTGGTCGCGGGTCGTGGGGCTTGGCGTGCGCTTGGCACTGCGGCATTGCTGGTCGCGATGCTCGCCGGATACGGGTCCTGGCGCCTGTCGGCGTTGCGGGCGGTGCTGTCCGAGCCGGCGCCGGCACTGCGCATCGGCCTGGTGCAGGCGAACCTCACCGATCTCGAACGTCGGCGCGCCGAGCGCGGCACCTTCGCCACGGTGCGCGAACTGCTCGACACCCACTTCGCGATGTCCGAGCACGCCGTGCGCGCGCAGGGTGCCGAGGCGTTGCTGTGGTCGGAGACGGTGTATCCGACCACCTTCGGCACGTCGAAGAGCGAGGAGGGCGCGGCCTTCGATCAGGAGATCGGCGACTTCGTCGGCGCGATGGGCGTGCCGCTGGTGTTTGGCACCTACGACCGCGACGCGCAGGGCGAATACAACAGCGCGGCCTTCGTCGATCCCGCACGCGGCCTGCTCGGGCACTATCGCAAGACCCACCTGTTTCCGTTCACCGAATGGGTGCCGGAGTGGATCGACGGCCCGGGCTTGCGTCGTTGGCTGCCGTGGACCGGCCGTTGGCGACCGGGTGACGGCGCGCGCGTATTTCCGCTGACGCTTGCCGATGGCCGCGAAGCCAATGTGGTGCCGCTGATCTGTCTCGACGACGTGCGCCCTCAGCTCGCGATCGACGGCGCGCGACTGGGCGCGCAGGCGCTCGTCGGCCTGTCCAACGATTCCTGGTTCACCGCGCACCCGGAAGGTGCGCGCCTGCATCTGGCGGTGGCGAGCTTTCGCAGCATCGAGACGCGGCTGCCGCAGCTGCGTGCGACCACGAACGGGTTGAGCGCGGTCATCGACGAATCCGGCGAAGTGGTCGTGCACACCGAGATGGGGCAGCAGGCGGTGCTGGTCGGCGAGATTCCGCTGCGCGCGCCGGTGCCGACGCTGATGCTGCATCTTGGCGATTGGGTCGGCCCGGTCGCGCTGGGTTTTCTGGCCTTGCTGGCCGCAGCCGGCGTTTGGCGACGGCGCCCGCGCGCGTCACCGTCGAGCCAGGCGACGCCGCCGGCGTCGACTCCGCACGCGCCGATCGCGGTGGTGTTGCTGGCGCCATCGTGGCGCATCGCCGCGATGCTGTTGCGCATCGGCGCGGCGCTGACGCTGGCCTGGCTGGGCTGGCGCATGCTCGCGATCGATGGCCTGCAGGTGAATTCGCTGCTGCAGGTGCGCGGCTTCGTCCTCGGCGTCGCCTTGCCGCTGGTGCTGGCCTGGGCGATTCGTCATGTCCATGCGGCCACGGCGCGCGTCGAGGCCGCGACGCTGGTCTTCGAGTCCAGAGCGCATCGCCTTGATCTGCCCATCGCCAGCATCGCGTGCCTGCATGCGACCTGGGCCGGCGGCCCGGGAGCGGCGCTGCGACTCGGCCTGGCTTCGGGACGACGCTGGCCGATCACCATCGCGCTCGCCGATCCGCAGGCATTCGCTTCGCTGCTTGCAGGCGCCGGCAGCGCGGCAACGTGGGCGACACCGCGCGCGCAACGGCTCGCCGAATTCGCCGCGCTGCGCGCAACAGGCGAGCGGCGTTGGCTGGAGCACGCGGCGATCAAGTTCCTGCTGTTCCCGCTGTTGCCTGCGCTGCTCGCATTCCGCCTGCACCAGCACATCGCCTTTGGTGGCACCTTCGGCGAGTTGCAGAGCTACGGCCCGATCGCCTGGCTCACCGGCCTGCTGATCTGGTGGGCCGCGTGGTCGCTCGGCCTCATGCTGCTCGCCGCAGCTCTGCGCGTGCTCAGCGAGACTCTGAGCGCCACCGTGTTCCTCGTGCATCGCGATGCCGCACCCGCCACCAGCCGACTCCTCCACCGCTTCGCGCAGTTCGTCTACTACCTCGGCACACCGGCCTGGCTGGTGTCGCGATTGCTGTGGGGGTGAGTGCAACCTGAGAGGCACGCTCATTCGCAGCCAACGGTGCAACTGTGCGCGCAAGTCGTCTCCGGCATCGCATCCGCGCGGCACGCAAGCCGACACTCATACGACCGTCGAAATAGCATTCAGCCGATGGTCGAACTAGCATTCAGCCGACACTCGAACTAGCATTCAGCCGAGGCTCGAACTAGCATTCAGCCGAGGCTCGAACTAGCATTCAGCCGACACTCGAACTAGCATTCAGCCGAGGCTCGAACTAGCGTTCAGCCGACACTCGAACCAGCATTCAGCCGACCGCCCACTTCGACCCCAGCATGCGTAGCGCCTCGCCGTTTCCCCGATTTCTCGCACCGCGTCTGCGCGAAGCGCTTCGAGACACGCCAGCCGTGCTCATCCATGGACCTCGGCAAAGCGGCAAGACCACGTTGGCCAGAGAGGTCGGGGAGGGCCGTGGCTACCGCTACTTGTCTTTCGACGATGACGCCATCCGGACAGCGGCACAGGCCGACCCGGTCGGATTCGTCACGCGGCTGTCGGCGAAGACCATTCTCGATGAAGTTCAGCGGGTCCCGGAAATCTTCACTTCGCTGAAAGCTGCGATTGATTCGCGGCGTACTTCCGGCAGGTTCATTCTGACCGGATCTGCCAACGTACTTCTGGTTCCGAACTTGGCAGACTCGCTGGCCGGTCGGATGGGCATTCTTCGTTTGCATCCGCTCGCGCAGTGCGAGATTCAGCGCATTCGTCCGCGCTTCCTCGACGATCTGCTGCGTGGACGGTTCCGGACATTTCCGGGAGCGCCGCTCGGACCGGACCTGGCGTGCCGCATCACGGATGGCGGCTACCCAGCCGTCCATTTTCGGAGAGAGGCTGCACGGCGTCGGGCCTGGTATCGCGATTACGTCGAGACTCAGATACAGCGGGATGTGCGCGATCTGAGCCGCATCCGCTCGTTCGACACGCTTCCCAAGTTGATGCGCCTGGTCGCCACGCACACCGCCGGACTCATCAATGTGTCCGACTTGGCCGCGCCGTTCGAACTAACGCGCCAGACGATCCACGAGCATGTCACCCTACTCGAACGCGTGTTCCTGCTCGAGCGTCTGCCCTCGTGGCACGTCAATCCGTTGAGTCGGCTCGTCAAGCGACCGAAGCTGCACATCGGTGACACCGGGATCGCATGCGCACTGCTCGGGCTCGACGCTGCCCGGCTGGATTCCAACCGGACCCTGCTCGGCGCCCTGCTGGAGACCTTCGTGTTGCAGGATTTGCGTCGCCAAGCCAGCTGGCGACGCGATCCGATTGACTTCTTCCACTACCGGGATCGTGACAACTTCGAGGTCGATATCGTGGTCGAAGGTGAAGGCGTCGTCGCCGGCGTGGAGGTGAAGGCCGCTGCGACCGTCACCGATTCGGACCTGCGCGGGTTGCGCAGACTGCAGAGCGCCGCAGGACCACGTTTTGCCTCGGGCGTCGTGCTGTACGACGGCAGCGTGACAATCAGCTTTGGCAACGCGATGTTTGCAGTGCCCGTGCGCAGACTCTGGGAAACGGAATAGACGCGACCTTCTCCACTCCGACTCCCCGCTGCAGCATCGGGCGCATGGCTCGGCGCGGTGAGCTGCGCATCTTCGCGCTGAGAGGTAGACACCGTCAGTCCATCGCCGATTGCGACCTCACGGCGCCAGCTTGCGTTTGAGCGCTCGGGCGACTGCCGGGGGTAGCGAGGGCAGGGCGCGCAGGAGCCAGGGGAGTATGCGGCGTTTGGTGCCGCTGAGCGATTCCGGGATCAGTGCTTCGATCAGGTGCGGGCCGGGGTGTGCGAGCGCATATTCGAGTGCGTGGACGAAGTCCTCGGCGGTGTCGGCGCGCGCGGCGTGCACGCCCATGCCCTGGGCGAGGCGTGCGAAGTCGAGGCGTGGGCCGGACAGGTCGAGTTGCGAGCGCGCCTTGGGGCCGATGCGTTCGGCGCCGACACGTTCCAACTCGACGTTGAGCACGGAATAGCTGGCGTTGCTGAAGATCACCGCAGTCACGTCCAGATGTTCGCGCGCCAGCGTCCACAGCGACTGGATCGTGTACATCGCGGTGCCGTCGCCGATCAGCGCGAGTACCGGTCGCTTGGGACAGGCGATGGCGGCGCCGATCGCATTCGGCAGGCCCTGGCCGATGGCGCCTCCGGTGAGCGTGATCAGGTCGTGGCGCGGGCAGCCGGCGGTCATGCGCGGCAGCATCAGGCCCGAGGTGATCGCTTCGTCGATCAGGATCGCGTGCTCGGGCAACAGATGGCCGACCGCCATGCACACCTTCTCCGCAGTAAGTCGTCCGCGCGGCCGGCCCGGGCGTTGCGCTGGCTGCACGCTGATCGGCGCATGTTCGGCATCGAGCGCTTGCGCGAGCGCCGCGAGGCTCGCCGCCGCGTCCTGCGCCGGGGTCGCGAGCGTGTGCACCGTGCAGCCCGCGGGCACCAGGTCGCTGGCCTTGCCCGGATAGGCGAAGAACGACACCGGCGACTTCGCATCGACCAGGATCAGATGTTCAAGGCCGGCGAGTTGCACGCCGGCGAGTTCGGCCAAGTAGGCGATGCGTTCGACCGGCGGCAGGCCGGCGCCGCGTTCGAGCCGGGTCGGGAATACCTCGGCCAGCAGCTTGACGCCGGACTTCGCCGCGATGCGTGCAGCGGCAAGCAGCGAAGGTTCGCGCAGCGCTCGACCACCGAGCAGCAGCGCGGCCTTGCCTCCGGCGTTCAGTACCTGCGCGATCGTCGTGATCGTGGCCGCATCTGCGGCGACAGGAGCGGGTTCCGCTGGTGGCGGATGGGGCACGCCGCCATCGCCCCAGGACACGTCGGCGGGCAGGATCAGCGTCGCGACCTGGCCCGGCAATCCGCGCGCGGCGGCGATCGCATCGACCGCGTCGCGGCACAGCTCGGCGGTGCGTTGCGAGGTGCGCACGAAGCCCGGCGAGACATTGCGCGCCACGGTCTCGATGTCGGACTGCAGTTGCGCATCGAGCGGTGCGTGGTAGGTGGCATGGTCGCCGACGATGTTCACGATCGGCACCTTGCCCTTGCGCGCGTTGTGCAGGTTCGCGAGCCCGTTGCCGAGCCCGGCGCCGAGATGCAGCAGCGTTGCCGCGGGCGCATCGGCCATGCGCGCATAGCCATCGGCGGCACCGGTGGCGACACCCTCGAACAGCGTCAGCACCGCGCGGATTCTGGGCTCGTCATCGAGCGCGGCGACGAAGTGCATCTCGCTCGTGCCCGGATTGGTGAAGCAGACTTCGATGCCGGCATCGGCCAGGGTCTGCATCAGGGCTTGGGCGCCGTTGGGCATGGGGATCTCCGGAAGCGGGCAAGGGTCAGTCGTGGTCGAGATGCTGCGCGCCGATGGCGTCGATTCGGGTGACGCCGGCCAGCGCCATGGTCGTGGCCAGTTCGCGGCGCCAGTGTGCCAGCAGCGCGCCGAGGCCGCGTTCTCCGGCTGCGGCCAGCGCGAACACCCACGGTCTGCCGATCATCACGCCGCGCGCGCCGAGCGCGAGTGCACGGAACACATCGACGCCGCTGCGCACGCCGCCATCGACCAGCACCGTGCTGCGATCGCCGACGGCCGCGACGATCGCGGGCAGGCGCGCTGCGGTTGCCACTGCGCCATCGAGCTGGCGACCGCCGTGGTTCGACACGACCAGTGCATCGGCGCCGGCCGCGACCGCACTGCGGGCATCGTCGGCATCGAGGATGCCCTTGAGCACGAGCGTTCCCGGCCAGCGCGCGCGCAGCCAGGCGAGGTCGGCGAAGGTCACGGTCGGGTCGAACTGCGCGTCGATGAAACTGCGGAAGGCGTCGAGATCGCGCGCGGTCGGCACGTGCGTTTCCAGGCTGCCCAGCCGCAACGGGCCACCGCGCACGGCGACGTCCCACAACCAGCCGGGACGGGCCAGCAATTGCGCAGCCTTCAGCAGCTTCGGGCGCAATCCGGCGCCGGCCATGCCGTTGCGCAGGTCGCGCAGGCGCATGCCGGCGAGCGGCAGGTCGACGGTGAACACCAGGGTCTTGCAACCGGCCGCGTGCGCGCGGTCGAGCAAGGCCTGCACGATGCCGCGATCGCGCAGCCAATACAGCTGGAACCAGAACGGCGCCGATGCCGCGGCAGCGACCTCGTCGAGTCCGCACAGGCCGACGGTGGACAGCGTGAACGGCACGCGGGCCGCATTCGCGGCACGCACCGCTTGCACTTCGCCGCGGCGCGCCATCATCCCGGCGAGCCCGACCGGCGCCAGCAGCAGCGGTTGCGCGCAGGGTTCGCCAAGCAGCGAAGTGGAAGTGTCGACGCCACCGACATCGACCAGCACGCGCTGGCGCAGCCGGACTTGCGACCAGGCCGCGGCATTCGCCGCCAGCGTCTGCTCGGCACCGGCACCGCCGTCGATGTAGTCGAACAGGAACCGCGGCAGGCGCCGTTGCGCGGAGGCCCGGTGGTCTTCCACGCTGACGGGCACGGTTCGGATCATCGGCGGACTCCTTGCGGCGGGCGTCGCGCGCCGGGGTGCGCGGATGTTGGCACGGCGCCGGGGCGGGTGATCAGCCCTCGAAGCCGTCGCGGAACAGGACCGCGACCGGGACCAGTGCCTCGCGCTCCATCGCGCCGATGTCGGGCAGCGCAGCGCCCTGGCCATCACCATCGAGCGGGCGAGGACGACCGCGGTGATCCGCGTGCGTGCCGGTGGACAGCGCGGTGTCGATCGCCGGGCTGGTGGACAGCAGGTCGAGGAAATCCGCTGCGGATGGGTTGAGCGAGACGAACTGCGGTGCGGCCTCGATCGAGCCCTGTTCGATGCCGAGCGCCATCCATTGCGCCTGCGTGTGGTAGCCGGCATTCGGGCCGCTGCTGATGAAATTGTTGATCGGGTGATCCGGCTTGTAGACCAGGTTGTTGGCCAGCGTGATGCCGCTGCGGTCGAGCAGCCGGATGAACAGCCCCGGCTCCGGATAGGCGGAGCCGGCCACAGTCGCCAGGATCGCCACCAGGTTGTTGGCAAACACGAAGTCATCGAGAACTTGATCGAAGCCGATGAAATCGCCGTTGGCCAGGTTCAGGCCGCGCACGGCATCGGTCATCAGCACGGTGTTGTGCAGCACCCGCACGTCGGCGGCATGGCCTTCGCCGCCGCCAAAGGCGATGTTCATGTCCAGCAGCAGGTTGTTGCGCACCATGACTCCGGTGTTGAAGCCGAAGCTGACCCCCCAGGTGTTGTAGTCGTCGACCGCTGCGTTGCCATTCGGCTCCAGCCGGTTGCGCTCGATCAGCAGCATGCCGAGGTCGCGATCGACATCGAGGCCGGTGGGCGAGCCCTCAGAATTGGACAGCCCGATGCGCGAGGTGCCGGCGCGGATGCGGTTGTCGGTGATCACGCCTTGGCGGCCATGCCACTTGATGCCGGTGGTGGGCGCCGGTCGCGAGGCGTCGATCACATTGTGCGCGATGAACACCTGGCGGCTTTCGAGCGGGCGCAGGAAGCTGGTCGCCACCCGGATCTGGTCGATCTGCGAACCCATCACCGCCACGCCAACGCCGTCGGTGTAGACCGAGAAGTAGCTGTTGTCCTCGATCACCGAGTCGACCAGAAACACGTGGTCGCCGCCCATGCCCCAGCCGACCAGCGGCGCGTGATGCGCGCGGATGCGCTGCGCCAGCACGTCGCTGCCGCCGGCGCCGCCCGCGCTTTCCGCGGCGCCCATCTGGCTGCCGTCGATCTCGATGTCCATCAGGCGCCAGTCCGACCCGGAGACGTCGACGCCGTCCTGCGCGCCGGCCTGGGTGTGGAACACCGGGGGCGCGCCCGGACCAAAGGCGCCGAGCGTGGCCGGCCCGCTGCCCGACAGCTGCAGGTTGCCCGACCACGACTCTCCGCGCCGAAACAACAGGCGCCGTGCGGACGCACCGTTCAGCCAGGCCAGTTGCGCCGCGAGATCGGTGGAGGTGACCGCGCTGCAACCGGCTGGGGCGGACGTGAAATCCCCGCTGCGCGAGACGCAGCGCGTGCGTCCGGCGTACACCGCTTCCGGGTCCGACACCTGGATCTGGGCGCTGGCGGTGGTGGTATTGCCGGCGACATCGGTGATGCGCACCGCGGCCGTGTACTGGCCCGGCGACTCGAACACGTGCGCCGCGAGAAAGCCGGTGGCGAGGTTGCGCGGCTTGCCGGTGGTCGGCCATGCGCCTGCGCCGGCATCACCGAAATCCCATTCGATGTGCGCGCCGAGCAGGTCGTTGCCGGACAAGCCGCTGCTCTGCGATGCATCGAAGTAGACCGCGAGCGGCGCCACGCCGCTGCTGCGGCTGGTCTCGATGTGGGCGACGAGTTGTGCCTGGCACCACGACGGCAGGGCGCACAACAGGACGGCGATGCGGATCAGCACAGTTCGCATGGGCATGGGCTACGGGCGGGCAGGGGCCGCAGCGTAACCGGGCGCGTGCCGCGAGTTCCGGCGCTGGGTCGCAGTCCGGGCGCGTGCGCTGCGCCTGGGCAGCGGAGCGCCGTCGGCGCAGTGGCGCGATCAGGCGGATTCCTCTTGCCTGCCCCGTTCCGCCGCTTCGCGTTCGACCTGCCCGAGCACGTAGGCGGCGAACGCTGCCGCTTCCAGCGGCCGGCTGTGGTGGTAGCCCTGCGCCTGATCGCAGTGCTTCTGGCGCAGCAGCGCGAGCTGCTCCGGACTCTCGACGCCTTCGGCCACGACCACGTGCTGCAGCGCGTGGGCCATGGCGATGATCGCGCTGACGATCGCGGTGTCATCGGGGTCGTGGCCGATGTCGAAGACGAAGCTGCGGTCGACCTTGAGGATGTCGATCGGGAAGCGCTTCAAGTGGCTGAGGCTGGAATAGCCGATGCCGAAGTCGTCGATGGCGATGCGCACGCCGAGCGCCTTCAGCTGGCCGAGCACCTCGATCGCGAGGTCGGCGTTGCTCATCACCGCCGTCTCGGTGATCTCGAGCTCGAGCTGCGTCGCCGGCATCCCGGTCTCGTCCAGGATCCGCTGCACCAGGCCGACCAGTCCGCCGCGCGTGAGTTGCAGTGCCGAGACGTTCACCGACAGCGAGAACGCCGGCAAGCCCGCTTCCTGCCAGCGCATGTACTGGGTGCAGGCGCAGCGCAGCAGCCATTCGCCGAGCGGCAGGATCAGCCCGCTGTCCTCGGCCACCGGAATGAACTCGCTCGGTTCCACCGACCCGAGTTCCGCGCTGTCCCAACGGGCCAGGCTTTCGGCACCGGAGAAGCGACCGCAGGCGATGCCGATGCGCGGCTGGTACACCAGGCGCAGTTCGCCGCGCTCGATGCAGCGGCGCAGCCCGTTCTCGATCGCCAGGCGGCGCACCACGGCAACGTTCATCTCCGCGGTGTAGAACTGGAAACCGTTGCGCCCTGCGTTCTTGGCGCCGTACATCGCGGTGTCCGCATGCTGCAGCAGAACGTCGGCGTCGTCGCCATCGCTCGGGAACAGGCTGATGCCGATGCTCAGCCCGACCGCCAGTTCGCGCCCTTCGACCACCACCGGTTGCGCAAACACCTGCAGCAGCAGGTTGGCCAGCGCGGCGACTTCGTGGGCGCCCTGGATTCCCTCGAGCATGATGGTGAACTCGTCGCCACCGAGGCGCGCGACCAGGTCGCCCTCGCGCAGGCGGTGACGCAGCCGCTGGCCGACCTCCTTCAGCAGGCCATCGCCCACGGCGTGGCCGAGCGAGTCGTTGACGTGCTTGAAGCGATCCAGGTCGACGAACAGCAGCGCCAGCTGCGTGCCGTGCCGGCGCGCCTGCAGCAGCGCGGCGTGCAGGCGTTCGAGGAACATCGCGCGGTTGGGCAGCCCGGTCAGCGGGTCGTACTTGGCCAGTTGCAGCAGCGCCTGTTCGACCTCCTTGCGCGCCTGGTCGTTCTTGAGCGTGCCGGCAATGCGCGTGACCTGGCCGGTGGCCGGGTCGGTCTCGACCACCTTGCCGCGATCGAGCACCCACAGCCAGCGTCCATCCTTGGTGCGGACGCGGAACTCGGCGCTGTAGTCGCGGGCCTGGCCACGGCGCAGGCGATCGAGGCGCTCCATCACACCCGGCAGGTCGTCCGGATGAATCAGCGCCTCCATGGTCGAGATCGTCGGCGCCAGTTCCTCGGTGTCGTAGCCAAGGAAGCCGAGCCCGGCGCGGTGCACGGTGTCTTGCACCAGATCCCAGTCCCAGACGCTGTCACCGGAACCCCACAGGGCGAGCTTCAGGCGTTCCTCGGAGGCGCGCACCGCAGCGAGATAGCGCCGTTCGGTGCGGCGTTTCTCGCGCCGCGTCCACGCCCAGCGCCCGCCGAGCGCGGCGAGCGCGAGCACGTAGCCGATGTAGGCCAGCGGCGAGCGCCACGGGGGTGGGAGCACGTCGATCTCGACCGCGGCCGGCTGCGGGCTCCACAGCCCGTCCTTGTTGCTGGCCGCGACCTCGAAGCGGTAGTGCCCGGGGGCGAGGTTGGTGTAGGTCGCGAAGCGGCGACTGGCCGGCGTCTCCTGCCAGTCGCGATCGAAGCCGACCAGCCGGTAGCGATAGCGGTTGTTGGCCGGGTCGGCGAAGTGCGGTGCGGCGAACTCGAACGCGAACACGCTCTGTCGGTGATCGAGCCGCAGCGATGGCGCGAATTCGACCGCCTGCGCCAGCGGCGAATCGGCCTGCTGCCAGGACAACGGCACCGCGCTGTTGAACAGCAGCAGGTCGGTCAACAGCACCGGTGGCGGGAACGGGTTGTCGCGTACCAGCGCCGGCTGCACCACGCTGACCCCGCGCAGGCCGCCGAAATAGAGTCGCTGGCGATCCGCCGACGCATCTCCGGAATGGACGAAGTAGCCGTTCGGCGAAGCGCCGTCGCGGGCACCGTAGTTGCGAATGCGGCCGCTGTCCGGATCGAGCGAAGACAAGCCCGCGGTCGTGCTCAGCCAGAGGCGGCCGTCGGGTGCCTCCAGCACCGCGCCGACCGAATCGGCGGCGAGGCCCTGCTCGGGACCATGCACGATGAAGCGCAACGCATCCGCGTTCTGCTCGACCTGGTCCAGGCCGGCACCGGTACACACCCACAGGCGTTCGCGGCTGTCCTCGAACAGGCAGTTCACGCGGTCGTGGGCCAGGCTCTGCGGGTCGCCGGCGCGATGCCGCCAGGTGCTGAAGTCGCGGCTTGCCTCACGCCAACGGCTGAGGCCGCCCTGGGTGCCGATCCACAGTTGGCCGCGGCGATCCTCGAACAGCACGTTGACCCAGTCATGGCCGAGGCTGCCGTTCTGCCCGGCCTGGTGACGGAAGCGCTCGACGCGGCCGCTGGCGCGGTCGAACAGGTGCAGGCCCGAAAGCTCGGTGCCGACCCAGAAACGCCCCTGGCGGTCTTCCAGGATCGCGCGCACCGGTCCCTCGCCGAGGTGCTTGGGGTCGCCGTCGTGGCGGAAGTGGTCGAAGCCGCCATCGGCACGCAGGCGGTCCAGCCCGACATGGGTGCCGACCCAGAGCACGCCCCGGCGATCGTGCAAGAGCGAACGCACGACATCGCTGCTCAGGCTGTCGGGGTCGTCCGCGCGGTGGCGGAACGACTGCAACGGGCGGCCATCGGCGCGGACGCGCTGCACGCCGTGGCCGATCGTCCCGAGCCAGAGCCCGCCATCGCCGGTCCCGGTGATCGCATAGACCTGCCAGTCCGCCTCGTCGTCGGCACCGACCCGGGCGAAGCCGACGCTGACCAGGTCCAGTCGATGCAGGCCGTGGTTCCAGCTGGCCACCCACAGGCCGCCGCTGCGATCGGCGAGCAGCGCCGACACGCGCCCATCCATCAGCCCGAGCGGGTTGCTCGGTTGCGCCGGGAAATGCCGCCACTGGCGATGATCGGCGGCCAGCTGCCACAGCCCATCGGCGAAGGTGCCGAGCCACAGGCGACCCTCGGCATCGCTCGCGAGCGCGGTCACCGCGCCCGCAGCGAGGCCTGGCGGTGGCGGCAGCGCCTGCAGCTGGTTGGCACCGTTCGGCAGCCAGCCCACGCGGCCATCGGCGCCGCCCACCCACAGGGCGCCGTCGCTGGCTCGATGCAGCGCGCTGATCGCCAGAGAAGGCAGTCCCTCGGGGATTCCGATCGGTTGCCACACCCCCTCGGCAGTCCAGTGACCCAGGCTGCGACCGCTGGCGACGAACGCGCCGCCCGCGCCATCGGCAGCCAGTGCGCTGATCGGTCGCTGGCGCTCGCGCACCGCTGCGTCGCTGTCCTCGGGCCAGGCCAAGGCCTGCCCGCTGCGACGGTCGACCCGCCACAACCCGGCGGCGCTGCCGAGCCAGAGCGCGCCGCGATCGCTGTCGAGTGCACGGGCGGCAGGAACGGGCAGGGTGCGGTCGAGCGGGGCATGCGGCCGAAACAGCTCGAAGCGGCGCTGCTTCGGGTCGAAGCGGTTCAGTCCACCGTCCAGCGTGCCGACCCAGAGCTGGCCGTCGATGTCCTCGTGCAGCGCCCAGACCCAGCCATCGGACAAGCCGGCGCCCGCTTCCGGAGCACGGCGGTAGGCGCGGAACTGGTAGCCGTCGTAGCGGAACAGCCCGCTCTGGGTGCCGATCCAGAGAAAACCGAGGCGATCCTGCAGCAGCGCCGTCACGTTGGCGTTGGGCAAGCCCTGTTCGACACCGAGGCGATGAAAGCGGCCGTCGACCTCGGCCGCCGCGGCGCTTCCCGCGACCAGTCCGGCGAGCCAGACCAGCCACCCAAGGCACCAGCGGGACAGTGCACTGCCTGACCTCACGCGAGCCTCGCTCCGAGAATGGACCAGCCCAAAGCCTCTGCGGGTCGAGCATACGCCGTAGCTCCCTGCAGGCAACGGCTCAATTGGAACCAATGGTTGAGCGGCGCCGGGGGGCGCTGCCGCGCACGACCGGACTGCGCCCGGCGGCTCAGCGCCGACCGCTGATCGAGCGCGCGGCCGCGCGCGCGGTGAGGATGCAGCCCGGCAGGAAGGTGCCTTCCAGCGAGCGCTTGCCACTGCAGCCGCCACCGCCGAAGCCGGCCGCCTCGCCGACGCAATACAGCCCGGGAATCGCCGCACCGCTGCCATCGAGCACGCGGCTCTCGAGGTCGGTGCGCAGACCGCCGAGGCTCTTGCGCGTCACCAGTTGCGTGCGGATCGCGATGAAGGGGCCGGCGCCCGCCTTCTGCAGCGGCGCCGGCTTGCAGGTGCGCAGCCGGTCCGGCGGCCACTGCCGCGCGTGCACGATGCGGCGGATCTGGTCGTCGTTGGCGAGCGCCAGGCCGCGCGCGAACTGGGCGTCGAAGGCATCGACCGTGGCCTGCAATCGCGCCGGGTCGATGTCGTGGGTCGCGGTCAGCGCGTTCATCTTCGCCGACAGCCCGACGAGCGTATCGTCGACCAGGAAGTCGGCACTCTCGCGGCGCATCTGGCGCACCAGGCGGTGATTGCCAAGCAGCGTCTCCCCGAGGAAACGCAGGAATTGCCGGTCGCGGATGCGCTGGTTGTGCTCGCCGCCCGAGATCGCGAACTCCTTGGCCGCGATGCGCCAGTTCAGCAGCTGCCAGGTCCAGGGCTTCGCCTGCTCGGCGACGCGCTGGCACAGCCAATGGGTATCGAAGCCGGTGACCAGTGGTTCAGGCCCGATGCGCTCGCCGCGATGGTCGAGCCACAGCGCCGACTTGCACGGGATCGTCGAGAGACCATGGCCGTCGAAATGCGGAAACGGATGCGCGAAGCCGGCGGCGTAGTTCCACATCTCGCCGGCATTGACGATGCGCCCATCGAGGGTGTCGGCGACGTGGTGGTGCAGCTTGCCGTCGGCAAAGGGATGCGCGCCGTTGAGCAGGGTCGCCGGCAGCGGCCGATCCTTGGGCCAATTGGCACGACATTCGTCGTGGGCGCCGTTGATGCCGCCCATCGCCAGCACCACCACTGGCGCCTGCAGCAAGATTTCGCGGCCGCTGTTCTCGTCGATGGCCAGCGCGCCGTCGAGGCAGCCGGCACTGCGCTGCAACGCAACGACCCGATGACGATGCAGCCAATGCAGCTGTCCGCCGCGGTCGGCACGGGCGAGCGCCGCCGTCAGGCGCAACACCAGTTCGCGCGCGCAGCCCCAGACCACGTGGTAACGCGGCAGCGAATTGCCCTCGCCGAAGCGGCCGCGCTCGACCCAGTTCACCGCCGGCAGGAAGGTGATGTTTTCCTTGAGCAACCAGTCGTAAACATCTGATCTGGAACGCTCAACGTACCGCCGTGCCCATGCCATCGAGCATTGGTCGGCGGGGTCGAGTTCGCCGAAACGAACCCAGTCGCGCAGCGCGATCTCGGGGCTGTCGCGGATGCGCATGCGCGCCTGCAGCGGCGTCCCGACCAGTGCCATGCCCCCGAACGCCCAGCGCGCCAGTCCGCCGGATCGTTCCGGCGTATCGCGATCCACCAGCGTCACCGAGCGCCCGGCCCGCAGCAATTCCAGCGCCGCAACCATCCCCGCCAGTCCGCCGCCGACCACCACCACGTCCGAGGAAAGGCTTGCGCTCATGGACCGAATTCCACCGTGGCATCGGGACCGACAACGATGCGCCGAGCATACGGGCGCGGCGGATCGGGCGCACGGGTGGGCCAATTGCGCCACCTCCAGGTTCAGCCGATTTTCCTCTGGGGTGGGGATACACTCCGCTCGACCGGCGGGCTCTCTCGACCTGCGATCAAGGAGTTCGGATGACCACCCTCCAAATCGATCTGCCCGACCAACTCGCTCAAGAAGCGCGGCGCGCCGGGCTGCTTTCGCCGGATGTCATCGAACGCTGGCTGCGCGAACAGCTTCGTTCCAAGCGAGTCGATGCCCTGTTCACCGCGATGAACCGGATGGCGGCCGTGGCCGAGCCGGCGGCGCTGTCACCGGAGGAAGTTGCCGAGGAAATCCGCGCCATGCGGGCCGATCGTCGCGCCGCAACCGGTCGCTGATGCGACTGGTGCTCGATACCAACGTTGTGGCCTCGGCGTTGCTCTGGGCTGGTGCGCCACGTCGACTGCTGCAACCCCGGTTCGAACAACGCATTGCGCTATTCACCAGCCTGCCGCTGCTCGCCGAACTGGGCGACATTCTCGCTCGTCGCAAATTCGAGAAGAAGATCGCCGCATCGATGATGTCGGTCGATCAACTCGTGAGCGGCTACTCCAGCCTCGCCGCCGTGGTGCGACCCGTAAACGTCGACAGAATCGCTCCGGATCCGGATGATGATGTGGTCATCGGAACCGCGCTTGCCGCGTCCGCGGAACGCGTCGTTACCGGCGACCACGGCCTGCTCTCGATTGGCGCCTATCGCGGAGTCCAGATCATCAGCGTCAGCGAGATGTTGGCGATCCTCGACTCGGCGCCCTGCTGACGCCGCATGCATGGCCTTGCCCGAGAAGATCCCACGCCGCCGCGACGGTTCAGGGGTGGTCGAGCTTCTTTCGCAGGCGCTGTTCGCGTTCGCTGACTGCGGGCGTGTGCGCGTCGGCGGGCAGGGTGGAAAGGGTGGCGAGGGCGGCGCGGTAACGGTCGGCGGCGTCGGGTTCGGCGAGGTCGCCAAGGGCTTCGCGGGTGTCGGCGAGGTCTTCGATAAACATCGCGGTGCCGGGATAGGCGGCAAGCAATGCGGCCACCGCGTGCTCGGCTTCGAGCAGCCGCGAGCGCGCGCGCTCCGGGTCGCCGTGGCGCGCGTGCAGCCGGCCGAGGTGGAGCAGGCTCAGGCTGCGGTTGGACTCGAACCACGCGGCCTGCGCCGCGATCGGCGACTGCAACGCCAGTGCGCGTTCATGCGCCTCGATGGCACCGGCAAGGTCGTTCTGCGCGGCGCGCAGCTCGCCCTGGCGGCGATAGGAGAGCGACAGCGCCAGCGCCACCTCGGGATCGTCCGGGGCGCTCTCGGCACGTTGCCGGTTGATGGCGATCTGGCGCTCGATCAGCGGCGCGGCCTGGTCGCTGCGGCCTTGCTGCAGCAGCAGCTTGGCCAGCGTGCCGAGCACGGCGCCCGCGGCCTGGCGCAACTGGTCGTTGGCCGGATCGACAGCGAGCAGCGACTCGGTCAGCTGCAGCGCGCGGGTTGCGACCTCGATGGCTTCGTCGCGCCGCCCTTGTTGCTCCAGCACCTGCACCAGGCGCGCGTCGATGCCGGCCAGTTCGCGCCGGCGCACCGCGTTCGAGGGCGCTGCGGCCAGCGCCTGCTCGGCTTCGCGACGGGCGTCGGCATAACGCGCCTCGGCCGTGGCCAGATCGCGCCCGGCAAGCGCGGCGTCGCCCGCGCGCTGCAGCGATCCGGCGAGTGCGAAGCGGGCGTGGTCGTTGCCCGGGTCGGCGGCGAGCAGCGCCTCGCGCAGGCGCTGGGCCTCGGCATGACGCTGCGCCGCCGCGGCTTCGTCGAGCAGGGACGATTGCGCCGGATCGGCGAGCAGGTCCCCGTAGTAGTCGAGCGCGTCGGCCTGTTCCAGGCGGATGTCGGGGTTGGTGTCGGCGATCGCGGCGAAGCCATCGAGTGCGGCCCGATATCCGCGTGCCGCGGCTTCGAGCTGTCCGCCCTGATGCGCGAGCGCGGCACGACGCAGCTGGATGCGCGCGGCGACAAGTGCCAGGTCTGCGGCGTCCGGCGCCTGCTTGCGCCAGGTCGCGAGCGCGGTTGCGGCCTGGTCGTAGCTGCGTGCGGCCGCCGCGAAGTCGCCGAGGTTGCTCTGCCACGGGTGCCCCTGCAGATCGCCGATCTGCAAATAGCCGCGGGCGAGGTCGGCCCACAGCGTGGCGTCGTTGCCGGCGCTCGCGCGCAGCGAGTCCAGATAGCGCAGCGCGTCGTCGACCATGCGCCGGCGCATCGGCAGGGTGCCGGCGACTTCGGCCAGCGCATCGCTGTAGTCGAACAGCGCGCGGTTGGCGAGCGTGCGCGCCTCGGCGAAACGGTGTTCGGCACGTGCGCCCTCGCGCAACGCCAGCGCCAGGCTCGCGGCGATTGCGAACACGGCTGCGGCAGCGAGCAGGCTGCCGAGCGGGTGACGCCCGACGAACTTGCGCGCCAGGTACAGCGGGGTCGGCGCACGCGCCGACACCGGGCGGCCCGACAGCACCGCGCGCAGGTCATCGGCGACTGCGGCCACCGAGGCGTAGCGTCGCCGCGGCTCTGGATCGCAGGCCTTGCGCACGATGTTGTCGAGGTCGCCGCGCAACTGCCGCGCCGGCAGGCCGTGCGGCTCGCGGCAGTGGCTCGGCAGTGGCACCGGTGCTTGCGCGCGCTGCATCGCCCGCTGCCAGTCGGCGTCGGCGAAGACGCGCGTCGCGCTCACGGTCTCGTGCAGCAGCAGCCCGAGCGCGTAGATGTCGGTGGCGGTGGTCGCCGGTTCGCCGCGCCATTGCTCGGGTGCGGCGTAGGCCGGGGTCAGCGCGACGCCGCCTTCGCGCGTCAGCGTGCCGCTGCTGCCTTCGAGCAGTCGTGCCACGCCGAAGTCGAGCAGGCGCACGCGACCGTCGTTGCCGACCAGCAGGTTGCCGGGCTTGAGGTCGCGGTGGATCAGCGAATGCGCATGCGCGTACTGCAGCGCGTCGCACACCTGCAGCAGCGGTTCGAGGCGCGCCGGCAGTGTCGCCGGGCATTCCCCGAGCCAGTCTGCCCAGCTGCGCCCTTCGACCAGTTCCAGCACCAGGTACGGAGTGCCGTCGGCGAGCACGCCAGCGTCGAGCAGACGCGCGATGCCCGGGTGCTCGAGCGCGGCGAGCGCATCGCGTTCGTTGCGAAAGCGCCGCATCGCGTGGGCGTCGGGCAGCGTGCGCAGCAGCTTGATCGCGACGCGCTGGCGGAAATCCTCGGCGCGACTGGCCCGAAACACGCGACTCATGCCGCCTTCGCCGATCAGCGCCTCGATCAGGTACGGGCCGACGCGCGCACCGATCCAGTCCTCGACGCTGCCGGTTTCGGCGACGGTTGCGAACCAGTGCACCGGCAGCGTGTCCGGCAACCGGTGTTCGTGCCCGAGCAGGCGCCGCACGTCGGCCGCAAGCGCGGCATCGCCGGCGCAAGCCGCGGCGATCTGCGCATCGCGCTCGGCTGCGGGCAGTTCGATCACCGCGGCCAGCACGCGCTCGACCTCGGGCCAGCGCGACAGCGTGGGCGCGACGCCGCTCATCTCAGTCCCGCATCGCTTCGGCCAGCCACAGCTTGGCCAGGCTGAAGTCGCGGCGCACGGTGGCGTTGGACAGCGACAGGTGGTCGGCGATCTCGTCGAACTCCATGCCGGCGAAGTAGCGCAGCTCGACCACGCGCGCCTTGCGCGGGTCCTGCTGCGCGAGGCGTTCGAGCGCGCCATCGAGCGCCAGCAGATCCGGGTCGGGACCGGGTGTGGCGCCGAGTTCGGGCAGTTCGGTGCGCACCAGTCCGCCGCCGCGCTTGTCTGCGGCCTTGTCGCGGGCGTGATTGACCAGGATGCGGCGCATCATCGTCGCGGCCAGGCCGAGGAAGTAGGCGCGGTCGGCGAAATCGACTGAGTGCGAGGACAGCAGCCGCAGGTAGGCCTCGTGCACCAGCGCCGTCGGCTGCAGCGTGTGTCCGGGTTTCTCGCGCGCCAGTTGCGCGCGGGCAATGCGCTTGAGTTCGGCATAGAGCACCGGGAGCAGGGCATGGAGCGCTTCGCCGTTGCCGCCGCGGGCGGCGGCCAGGCGATCGTGGATGTCGATGGCGTCGTCCAATCCCAGCCCCTGCACGGAATCCTGGTCGGATTCTATGCAGGTACGCCGACGCCGGATACCGCGACTTCGAGCTAGTTCGGTTCCTCGAAGCCGTCGCTGAACACGGCTGCCGGGCGGATTCTCGCGTCCATCACCATCTGGTCGTAGTTGTAGTGGTTGCCGCCGTTGCCTTGGGTGAAGTCGAGCCAGTCCCCGAGCGTCAGGTCGATCTCGAAGGAAAACGCTTCGGGTGCAAACGAGGTGTTGATCGCACGCTCGAACAGCGTGACCTGGTTGTGCTGGATGGCGACGTGGACGGTGCAGGAAACAACGCTGTCGATGCACAGGAAACGGCCATCGACCAGGTAGCGGCCGGTCTCCGGCGCCGTGAAGCGAATGACGCCGTACTCGGGCGTGTTGTCCGGATGCAGGCCGATCATTCCCGGCGGCCACGACCAGCTGTACTGGTTGCAGGTAGTCGCCGTGCGGTTGCGCCCGACTACCGGATGCAGGTTGTCGCCGCTCCAGGTGTCGAGGCAGCCGTCGATGCCGGTCGCGGCGTCGATGCCGATTGCCTGACCGAGCGCCGGTGCGACCCCGTAGGTCCAGGCACCGACCGGATTCTGCACCGCCGAGAAGTCGCGTCCGGCGTCGAAGTCCTCGCTGTAGGTGAACGGCAGCGTCGGCGCACCGCTGGTCGAGCGCGTGTTGTCGTACACGATCACCGCAACGGTCCCGGCGGCGTGCGCCGGAGCGGTCACGTAGATGTTGTTGGGATCCAGCCTCAGGATGCTGGCGGCCACGCCATCGAAGGTGACGAAGGTGGTCGGCGGGAAGTTGCTGCCGGTCAGCAGCACCGAGTTGCCGCCCGCCACATTCGCGCCGGCAGGATAGATCCCGGTCAACACCGGCAACCCACCCGCAAGCGCCGATGCACTCGCCAGCACGGCAACCATGGGCAGAACCGATCGAAACAAGCGCAGGCACTTCATGGACTTCTCCTCGGGCGGGTGGGTTCACCCCCCAAGGCACGGTTTCGCCCGCAAACCGCTCACCCGCACCGAGAGCGAGCCCTACAATGCCCGCTTTCGGAGGAAGCGCATGGACAGGTCGGGGATTGCGGTGGTGACGATCGACGGGCCGAGCGGGTCGGGGAAGGGGACGATCTCGCGGGCGGTGGCGGAGAAGCTGGGTTGGCATTTCCTCGACAGCGGGGCGCTGTATCGGGCGGTGGGGTTGGCGGCGAGCTGGGCCGACATCGACCTCAATGACCACGATGCGCTGGCTCGATGCGCGCTCGAGACTTCGGTGCAATTCGTTGATCGCAAAGGCGATGATCCGCTGGTGTTCGTGAATGGCGTGGAGGCGAGTTCGGAGCTGCGGACCGAGTTGGCGGGCGCCACGGCTTCCGCGATCGCTGCGGTACCGGCGGTGCGCGAGGCGCTGGTCGACAAGCAACGCTCGTTCCGACAGGCCCCGGGCCTGGTCGCGGACGGGCGCGACATGGGCACGGTGATCTTCGCCGATGCGGTGCTCAAGGTGTTTCTGACCGCGAGCGCCGAGGAGCGCGCCGAGAGGCGATATAAGCAGTTGAAGCAAAAGGGCTTCGAGGTTACACTCTCGGCCCTTTTGCGCGAGATCCTCGCGCGGGACGCCCGCGACGCCGAGCGTCCGGTGGCACCGCTCAAGCCCGCACCCGATGCGATCCTGATCGACACCACCGGCATCGGCATCGACGAAGTGGTGGAGCGTGTGCTGGCCCTGGTTCCCTCGAACCTGGTCTGACCGCGTCCCATCGCCGACTCGGCGCAGGCGTGGCTCCGGCTCCGGCCGGGTATTCGCAACGGCGGCAACGCCACCCACCCAAGCCCGTCGTGGTCCGCGCAGCGGTCCGACGGTTCATCCCCATTGGAACCCAACATGACCGAAAGTTTTGCTGAACTGTTTGAACTGAGCCAAGCCTCGCTGTCGCGCCTGAAGCCGGGCAGCATCGTGACCGGCGTCGTCGTCGACGTGCGCACCGACGTGGTCGTCATCCACGCCGGCCTCAAGTCCGAAGGCATCGTGCCGATCGAGCAGTTCCGGAATGACCAGGGCGAGATCGACGTGGCCATCGGCGACGAGGTCAAGGTCGCGCTCGATTCGCTGGAGAACGGATTCGGCGAGACCGTGCTGTCGCGCGAGAAGGCCAAGCGCTCGATGGTGTGGGACGAACTCGAGAAGGCGCTGGAAGCCAACGCCACCGTCAACGGTCGCATCAGCGGCAAGGTCAAGGGCGGCTTCACCGTCGACATCCGCGACGTGCGCGCGTTCCTGCCGGGTTCGCTGGTCGACGTGCGCCCGGTGCGCGACACCAGCTACCTCGAGGGCAAGGAACTCGAGTTCAAGATCATCAAGCTCGATCGCAAGCGCAACAACGTCGTGGTCTCGCGCCGCGCCGTGGTCGAGAGCGAGTTCAGCGCCGAGCGCGAACAGCTGATGGAGCGCCTGCAGGAGAACGCGGTCGTCAAGGGCGTGGTCAAGAACCTCACCGATTACGGTGCATTCGTCGACCTCGGCGGCATCGACGGCCTGCTGCACATCACCGACATGGCGTGGAAGCGCGTGCGGCATCCCTCCGAAGTGGTCGAAGTCGGCCAGGAACTCGACGTGCGCGTGCTCAAGTTCGACCGCGAGCGCAACCGCGTTTCGCTCGGGCTCAAGCAGCTCGGCGAGGATCCGTGGGTCAACATCGCGCGCCGCTACCCCTCGGGTTCGCGCGTGTTCGGCAAGGTCAGCAACGTCACCGACTACGGCTGCTTCGTCGAGCTGGAGCCGGGCGTCGAAGGCCTGGTGCATGTCTCGGAAATGGACTGGACCAACAAGAACGTCAACCCGGGCAAGATGGTCCAGGTCGGCGACGAGTCCGAAGTCATGGTGCTGGACGTGGACGAAGAGCGCCGCCGCATCTCGCTCGGCATGAAGCAGTGCACGAGCAATCCGTGGGAAACCTTTGCCGCCATGAACAAGAAGGGCGACAAGGTCTCCGGCACGATCAAGTCGATCACCGACTTCGGCGTGTTCATCGGACTCGACGGCGGCATCGATGGCCTGATCCACCTGTCCGACATCTCCTGGCAGGGCACCGGCGAAGACCTGGTCCGCAACTTCAAGAAGGGCGAGACGCTGGACGCGGTGGTGCTTGCGGTCGATCCGGAGCGCGAGCGCATTTCGCTCGGCATCAAGCAGCTGGAGCAGGATCCGTTCGCGTCGTTCATGGCCAACAACCCGCGCGGCAGCATCGTCAAGGGTTCGGTCAAGGAAGTCGATGCACGCGGCGCGACCATCGATCTGGGCGAGGGTGTCGAGGGCTATCTGCGTGCCAACGACATCGCCAAGGAGCGCATCGAGGACGCGACCACGCGTCTGAAGGTGGGCGACGAGGTCGAGGCCAAGTTCATCGGCATGGACCGCAAGGGCCGCACGCTGCAACTGTCGATCCGCGCCAAGGACGAGCAGGAACTGGCCGACACGCTCGCTGACTACCAGTCGGCGGCCGGCGGCACGACCAAGCTCGGCGCACTGCTGAAAGAGCAGATGCGCAACAAGTAAGTCCCACGCACCGCCGGCAGCGATCCTGCCGGCGGTGCTGTTTTTCCACGCAGAACCGTCCGGTCCGATATGACGAAATCCGAACTGATCGAAGCCATGGCGCGGCGCCAGATCCACCTCGCGCACCATGACGTAGAACTCGGCGTCAAGGAAATCCTCGAATACGTGAGCCAGTCGCTGGCGACCGGCGAACGCATCGAGATCCGCGGCTTCGGCAGCTTCTCGCTGCATTTCCGCCCGCCGCGCGTGGGTCGCAATCCCAAGACCGGCGATTCGGTCGCACTGCCCGGCAAGTACGTGCCGTACTTCAAGCCCGGCAAGGAATTGCGCGACCGCGTCAACGGCATCGTTTCCAGCGACGACGGCGCGGACGACTGAGGCGCGCCCGATGAAGCGCTGGATCGTCATCGTCCTGGCGCTGCTGGTGGCGTTGCTCGCCGCCGCGTTCGCGCTGCTGAACGACAGCGACGTGCATCTCGACTTCCATTTCTTCGCGCTCGACGTCTCCCTTGGCCTGGTGGTGATGTCCAGCCTGCTCGCCGGGTTCCTGCTCGCAAGCGCCGCGCTCGCGATCGCCGTGATCATTCCGCAACGCTTGCGCCTGCGCTCGCTGCAGCGCCAGCTGGGCATCGCCCGTCAGGGCGGTCCGTCCGCTCCATGACGCTCGACCTGTCGGTACTGGCCTTGCTGGTACTGGCCGCGTTCCTGACCGGCTGGGTGCTCGCCCGCCGCGACCCCACCGCCGCCGTCGGCGCCCAGGCCGACCGCCTGCGCCGCAATTACTTCCGCGGCCTGAACTATCTGCTGAACGAACAGCCGGACAAGGCGATCGAGGTGTTCCTGCAGATCGCCGAGATCGACAAGCAGACGGTCGAGACCCACCTCGCGCTCGGCAACCTGTTCCGTCGCCGCGGCGAGACCGACCGCGCGATCCGCGTGCACCAGAACCTGATCGCGCGCGCCAACCTCACCTCCGAACAGAAGTCCCTGGCATTGCTCGAACTGGGCGAGGACTACATGCGCGCCGGCTTGCTCGATCGCGCCGAGACGCTGTTCACCGACCTGGTCGGCATCGACGCCCACGCGCCTTCGGCGTTGCGCCACCTGATCGCGATTTGCCAGCAGGAGCGCGACTGGAAGCGCGCGATCGAACATGCGCGGCGGCTGGAGGAGATCACCGGCGAGTCGCAGGCGGAGCTGGTCAGCCAGTTCCTGTGCGAACTGGCCGAACACGCGGCGGCGCGCGGCGACGCCGCGCAGACCCGCGCCTACCTGACCGAAGCGGTGACGGTGGCGCCCCTGGCGGTACGGCCGCGCCTGATCAAAGGTCGCCTCGCGCACGAACGCCAGGACTGGAGCCGCGCCGCGAACGCGTACGAGCGCGCGGTCGAGAACGACATCGAGTACCTGCCGATCGCGCTTGGACCACTGCTCGATGCGCTGGAGCAGCTCGATCGGCGCGAGTCGATCGACGCCATGCTTGAGGAATCGATGCGCCGCTATCCGGGCATTTCGCCGGTGCTGAAGATGACCCGGCGCGTGCGTGCGCGCGACGGCGACGAGGCGGCGATCCGCTTCCTCGCCGATCGCTTGCGCAAGAAGCCGTCGGTGCGCGGACTTGCCGAACTGGTTGATCTGCAGCTGAGCGGCACCCAGGGCGAAGCCCGCGAGCCGCTGGAACGCCTGCGCGACCTGCTCCGGCAGCTGCTCGACGGCCAGGCGCTGTTCCGATGCTCGCGTTGCGGCTTCAGCGCGCGCGCCCACCACTGGCAGTGCCCGGGCTGCAAGTCGTGGAGCACGATCAAGCCGGTGCACGGCATCGCCGGCAACTGACGTGCCGAACTGGTTGCTGCCCGCGCTGGCCCTGATCGTGTCGCCGGCGCTGACCGCCTGGTGGATTCGGCGCGCGCAGCGCCTGCAATTGCTCGACGCGCCCGAGCGGCGTCGCCTGCACGACGCACCGACGCCGCGCGGCGGCGGCATCGGGCCGGTTGCCGCGGTCCTGCTGGTGCTGCTGGTCCAGTACCTGCTGCAGCCCGCTGCACTCGCCGGGTTCTCGTTGCCGCTGATCGTCGGGCTGCTGCTCGCAGCCGGGGTCAGCGCCGCGGACGACCACCGCGCGCGCTCGGTGCGCCTGCGCCTGGCCGTGCATCTGCTCGCGGCGACGGTACTCGCGGTCGCCTTCATCGCGATCCACGGCTTCGACGGGAAATACTGGTTCGAGCTGGGCCTGTTGCTGGTCGCGGCCAGCGTCGCGTCGATGAACCTGCACAATTTCATGGACGGCTCGGATGCCCATCTCGCGAGCCAGGCGCTGTTCGTGTTCGGCATGCTGGCGCTGCTCGCGGCACGGCACGACGCCGGCGCCGAAGGGATCTTGTTCGTCGCTGCCGCAGCGGCCGTGCTCGGGTTCCTGCCGTTCAACTGGCCGCGTGCGCGCGTGTTCCTCGGCGACGTCGGCAGCATCTCGCTCGGATTCCTGGTCGCGGCGTTCTCGCTGCTTGCGCTCGATCGCGGTTTGATCGGCTGGGGCGGGGCACTGATCCTGTCCTCGGGATTCCTGGTCGATGCCTGTGCCACGCTGCTCGGGCGCATGCGTCGCACCCGCCACTGGCTCAAGCCGCATCGCGATCATCTGTACCAGTGGTTGCGCCGCCGCGGCCTCGGCGCCGCGCGCGTGGTCGTCGCGTACCAGTGCTGGAACCTGCTGGTGGTGGTGCCGGCACTGGTGCTGCTCGAACTGCGCGCGCATCCGCCGCTGCTGGAATTCGTGCTCGCGGCTGCGGTCTACGGGCTCGGGCTCGGTGTCTGGATCGTCGCGCGGCGTGCGCTGCGACGCGCGCATCGGGCACAATAGCGGATATGCACTTGCGCCGACTGATCGCCATCCTCCATCCACGGCTCGCCGTGGTCGCGCACGACCTGTGCATGATCTGGCTGGCCTGGTTCGGCACCAACTGGCTGCGCTGGAACCTGCAGATCGATCCGCCGGAAGTCGCCTGGTTCGGCACCGAATACGCGATCGTGCTGTTCGCGCAGACTCTGATCCTGGCCTGGACCGGCCTGTACCGCGGGCTGTGGCGATTCGCGAGCCTGCCCGACCTGTGGAACATCGCGCGTGCATCGGTGCTCGGCGCGCTCGCGATCGCGCTCGGCCTGTTCTTCCTCGACCGCCTCGAAGGCACGCCGCGCTCGGTGCTGCTGATGTATCCGATCGCGCTGATGCTGCTGCTCGGCACGCCGCGCATGGCCTATCGCTACTGGAAGGACAGCCGCTACGACAGCGGCGGCGCCCCGGTCAAGCGCGTGCTCGTGCTGGGTGCCGGACGCGCCGGTGAAACCCTGGTGCGCGACCTGCGCCGCGAAGGCGCCTACCGCGTGGTCGGGTTCCTCGACGACAAGCCGGGGCTGCGCGGAGCCAACGTGCATGGCGTGCCGGTGCTCGGTCCGATCGAGCAGCTGCCGCAGATCGCGCGCGAAGTCGCTGCGGAAATGGTGCTGATCGCGATCCCGACCGCGAGCAACCAGCAGATGCAGCGCATCGTCGGCATCTGCGAGCAGACCACGCTGCCGTTTCGCACCGTGCCGCGGCTGGAGGACGTGGTCGAGGGCCGTTCCAACTTCAACGAACTCAAGGAAGTCGCGATCGAAGACCTGCTCGGGCGCGAACCGGTTTCGCTGGACTGGACCGCGATCCGCGCCGGGCTCGCTTCGCGGCGCGTGCTGATCACCGGCGGCGGCGGTTCGATCGGGTCCGAACTCTGCCGCCAGGTCGCGCGCCTCGGCGTCGAGCGCCTGGCCGTGCTTGAGCTGTCCGAGTTCAACCTGTATCGAGTCGAGCAGGAGCTGCGTGTCGAGTTCCCGGACCTGGTCGTCGATCCGATCCTCGGCGACTGCGGCGACGCCGCGACGCTGGAGCGCGTGTTCCATCGCGTGCGGCCCGACGCGGTGTTCCATGCCGCTGCGTTCAAGCACGTGCCGCTGCTGCAGCAGCAGGTGCGCGAAGCGGTGCGCAACAACCTGCTGGCGACGCAGGCGCTGGCGCTGGCGGCGGATCGCCACGGCGTGCACAACTTCGTGCTGATCTCGACCGACAAGGCGGTGAACCCATCGAGCGTGATGGGTGCAACCAAGCGCGCCGCCGAGATCTTCTGCCAGAGCCTGGCGCAGCAGTCGAAGACGCACTTCATCACCGTGCGCTTCGGCAACGTGCTCGATTCCGCCGGCAGCGTGGTGCCGCTGTTTCGCGACCAGATCCGCCGCGGCGGTCCGGTCACCGTCACCCACCCGGAGATTTCGCGCTACTTCATGACCATCCCCGAGGCCTGCCAGCTGATCCTGCAGGCCGCGGTGCTCGGTCGCGGCGGCGAGATCTTCGCGCTCGACATGGGCGAGCCGGTACGCATCCGCTAGCTCGCCGAGCAGATGATCCTGCTCGCCGGCAAGGTGCCCGAACGCGACATCCAGATCGTCTACACCGGCCTGCGCGCCGGCGAGAAGCTGTTCGAAGAACTGTTCCACGAGCAGGAGAACCACGAGAGCACCGGTCATCCCAAGATCTTCCTGTCGCAGCCGCGACTGGTGGCCTTCGCCGAGCTGACGTCGTCGCTGCGCATGCTCGACGCCGCCGCGCGCCGCTTCGACGAAGACGAGGTGTTGCGCCTGTTGCAGGCGCTGGTTCCGGAGTTCGACCAGATGCGCACCGAGCGCGACGCCGACATCGTTTCGATCCACAAGGCAGCCAGTTGATGCGTATCCGCAAAGCCGTGTTCCCGGTCGCCGGACTCGGCACCCGTTTCCTGCCGGCGAGCAAGGTGGTGCCGAAGGAGATGCTGCCGCTGATCGACCGGCCGCTGATCCAGTACGCGGTCGAGGAAGCGGTCGAGGCCGGCTGCGACACGCTCGTGTTCATCACCAACCGCTACAAGCACGCGATCGCCGACTACTTCGACAAGGCCTACGAACTCGAAGCCAAGCTCGAAGCCGCGGGCAAGCACGAGTTGCTGGAGATGGTGCGCGACATCCTGCCGCGCCACGTGCAGACGGTGTTCGTGACCCAGCACGAGGCGCTCGGTCTCGGCCACGCCGTGCTCTGTGCGCGCGCGATCGTCGGCGACGAACCGTTCGCGGTGCTGCTGCCGGACGACATGATCTGGAACCGCGGCCGCGGCGCATTGCAGCAGATGGCCGACATCGCCGAGCGCGACGCCGCCAGCGTGATCGCGGTCGAGGACGTGCCGCGCGAGCACACCCACCGCTACGGCATCGTTTCGGCCGAGCGCGTCGACGATCACCTGGCGCGCGTGCGCGGCGTGATCGAGAAACCGAGGCCCGAGGTGGCACCGTCGACGCTCGCCATCGTCGGCCGCTACATCCTGTCGCCGAAGATCTTCGAGCTGCTGCAGACCACCCGCGCCGGCAGCGGCGGCGAGATCCAGCTGACCGATGCGATCGCCGCGCTGCTGCGCGATGACCCGGTGCTGGCGTATCGCTTCATCGGGCGCCGCTTCGACTGCGGCAATCGCCTCGGCATGGTCCAGGCGACCGTGCACCTGGCGCTCGAAGACCCCGAACTGCACAACGCCGTGGTCGCGATGATGCGCGAACGGCTCGCGCTCGAAACCAACTGAAGCGGGCAGGGCAGTGCACGACCTGTCCTTCATCCTCAATCACCTCGGTGAGGAGCGCGACCGCTACTTCGATGCGGTGATCCCGCCGATCGTGCAGAGCGCGATCTTCGCGCACCCCGACATCGCGACCATGCGCGCGCGCCTTGCCGACGAGTTCGACGCCCACGTCTACACCCGCGGCAACAACCCGACGGTCGAGATCGTGGCGAAGAAGCTCGCCGCGCTGGAAGGCGCCGAGCGCGCGCTGCTGTTCGGTTCCGGCGCCGCCGCGATCGCCGCCGGCGTGCTCGCCAACGTGCGTGCCGGCGACCAGGTGATCTGCGTCGAGAAGCCGTACTTCTGGACCGGACAACTGGTGCGCAAGCTGCTCGCGCAGTTTGGCGTGCGCGGCGTGTTCGTCGATGCCGCAGACACCGACGCGGTGGCAGCCGCGATCACGCCGGCCACGCGCATGATCGTGCTCGAAAGCCCGAACTCGCTGACCTTCGAGCAGCAGGACCTGGCGGCGATCGCAGCGCTCGCGAAGGCGAGGGACATCGTCACGCTGGTCGACAACAGCTACGCGACGCCGCTTGGGCAGTCGCCGATCGCGCTCGGCATCGATCTGGTCGCGCACTCGGCGACCAAGTACCTGAACGGCCACAGCGATGTCGTCGCCGGCGCGCTGTGCGGCTCCGAGGCGATGCTGCGCAAGGTGTTCGATGGCCCGTACATGACGCTCGGCGCGATCCTGTCGCCGTTCGATGCCTGGTTGCTGCTGCGCGGACTGCGCACGCTCGCGGTGCGGCTGGAGCGCATCGCTGCCAGCACGGCCGGCGTGCTCGCGCACCTGGCGCGGCATCCGCAGGTGCGTCGCATCCACGCACCGGTGGCGCCGCACTCTGCGCAGTCCGAGCTGAGTACGCGGCAGCTGCACCACGCCAGCGGCCTGTTCTCGATCGAGCTCGACGTGCCCGACATCCAAGCCGTCGACCGCTTCTGCAACGCCCTCGAACGGTTCCTGATCGCCGCGAGCTGGGGCGGCTACGAATCGCTGGTGTTCCCGGTCGCCGGCGTCCGCGACTGGGGCTCGCTGCAGGCCGCGGCCTCGGTCCCGCTCAACTTGGTGCGCTTCTCGATCGGCCTCGAAGCTCCGGAAGTCCTGATCGCCGATCTGGAACGCGGCTTCGCGGCGATCTGAGCCAGGAGGCCGACGCCGCCGGTCACAGCGCTTGGGTCGGTGTTCTACACTGAACTCCGGCGCGCACGCGGGCAGCGGGCATGAATCAGACGTTCGACGTCGTCGTGGTGGGTGGAGGCTCGGCCGGTGCCGCGGTGTCGGCGCGGCTCAGCGAGGACCCGGGAACCAGCGTGTGCCTGATCGAGGCCGGCGGCAGCGGAGACAGCTGGCTCAACCGCATCCCGATCGCCGTCGCCGCCGTTCTGCCTTCGCGCCATGGCAACTGGCACTACGAGACGGAGCCGCAGCCGGGGCTGTCGGGACGGCGCGGCTACCAGCCTCGGGGCAAGGGGCTCGGCGGCTCCAGCGCGATCAACGTCATGGTGTACGTGCGCGGCCATCCTTCCGACTACGACCACTGGGCCGAGCAGGGCAATCCGGGCTGGGCCTACACCGATGTCTTGCCCTACTTCCTGCGCAGCGAAGACAACGAGGAATTCGCCGAACCCTGGCACGGCCGGGGAGGCCCGCTTACAGTGTCGAAGGGGCGTCACGAGCACCGGCTCAACGGCCTGTGGTTGCAGGCCTGCGCGGCGAACGGCGTGCCGACGAACGATGACTGCAACGGCGCCGAGCAGTCGGGCGCGTGTCTGTGGCAGGTGACGCAGCGCAATGGCGAGCGCTGCAGCAGCGCTCGCGCCTACCTCGGACCGGCGCGCGCGCGCGGCAACCTGCAGGTGCTGACGCGATCGCAGGCGACGCGAATTGTCTGGGATGGCAAGCGCGCCGCCGGGGTCGAGTTCCTGCGCGGCGGCGAATTGCGGCGGGTCGCGGCGCGTCGTGAAGTGGTGGTCGCGGCCGGTGTATTCGGATCGCCGCAATTGCTGCAGCTGTCTGGTGTCGGTCCCGGGGACTGGCTGCGCGATGCCGGTGTCGAAGTGCTGCACGACCTGGCCGGCGTCGGGCGCAACCTGCAGGATCACATCGACTACGTGGAGTCCTGGCGATCCCCGGGCTTCCACGAGGGTCCGGGCTTCTCCGTGCGCGGCGCGTGGCGCATGTTGCGCGGGGGCTGGCAATGGTGGACCGCGCGCCGCGGGTTGTGGACCACGACCTTCACCGAGGCGGGGGCATTTGCGCGCGTAGGGGCAGGGGACGGAGCGCCGGACGTGCAGTTGCACTTCGTGCTCGGAATCGTCGACGACCACAACCGACGGCTGCACTGGGGCCATGGCATCTCCAGCCACGTCTGCGTGCTTCGCCCCAAGGCACGTGGCACGGTGCGCTTGCGCGATGCGAATGCGCTGAGCCAGCCACGCATCGACCCCAACTTCCTCGACAACGAACAGGACCTCGACCTGCTGCTGCGCGGGGCGCGCCTGCAGCACCGGATCCTGACCTCGCCGGCGTTCGACAGCGTGCGCGGCCGCATGCTCTATCCGCTGGATCTGCAGGATGAACACGCATTGCGCACGGAAATCCGGGGGCGCGCCGATACCTGCTACCACCCGGTCGGCACCTGCCGCATGGGGCCTGCATCGGACCCCGCGGCGGTGGTGGACGCCGAGCTGCGCGTACATGGGCTCCAGGGGTTGCGGGTAGCGGATGCCTCGGTCATGCCCACCCTGATCGGCGGCAACACCAACGCCGCCGCGATCATGATCGGCGAACGCGCGGCAGACCTGCTGCAGCATCGCCGCTGCTGACCGACTTGGCTTCGCGCTGCGAACCTTCGACCGCGCCTCGGGGAAGTGCCGGCAACCGTCTTGGCCGCAATCAACTCGTCCGGAATACCGGCCCGCGCGGCAGAAATGGCAGTCGCCCCACACGTGTCAGCAAGAACGCGTGCTCGCGCGCAATCGTGAGCCGGGGTTCGCAATAGCCATCGGTGATGATCAGCAGGGGCGCTGCCTTCGGGAAGTCCGCGGCCGACTGCAATAGATCGATGCCCGGCTGCAGCACGGTGCCGCCGCGACCGCGGATCTTCACTACACCGGCGATCGCTTCCACCGGAAGATATCCTTCGTCATGCGCGGCTGCGTCACAACAGACGAGGCGCACCATCGGTACCTCGCGGCTGAGGGCGTAGGCGGCAATCGCGCCGAGCCCGCGTGCGAGATCGGATCGTTCCATGGAGCCCGAGCTGTCGAGCACGACGCCGAAGGTGCGGCCGGCGAGAAGCGCTTCATCAAGCGCGTAGCGTGGCCGCGGAATGTCGGGTGTGGCGCTCTGGCGGCGCGAGAGGCGGGCGTAGCTGCGGCTGCGCTCCAGTGGAGTGAACCAGGCGTCGAACCACTGTGCCAGCGCCACATCCCACGGTATCGGCGGCTGTGCCAACGCCCGGATTTCTTCGATCAATCCAGCCGGGAGCACTCCGCGTTGCCCACTGACGTGGAGTTCAAGCCCGGTGAGCAGGGCACGACGGCAGAAGTCGTCGAGATCCGTGGCCGGGTTGCTCGTGGTGCAACCGGGCGCATCGAGCATGTCCGCTGCGCACTCGCCACGCAGCGTGACCAGCTTGCGGCGAGTGCGCAGATCACGGCTGATCACGTCGTAGATGGCTTCGGCAGATTGGCCCTTGAGTGCCGGGTCATGCAGCAGCCCCCGAGCGGGCGGCATTCCCACGGCCATTTCCACCAGCCATCCGTTGATCACGAAGTCGCAGGCGGCGTTCCACAGAAAGAAGTCGCGGCCGCCGCAGCGCGCAGTGTGGCGAAGTCCGGCGTGCAGCAGTTCGTGGGCAATGACGAATCGGGTTTCGAGTTCGTTCAATCCGGCGCCGGGATTGAGATAGATGCGGCGCTCATGGTCGCTGATCGCCGCGATGCCGATGTTCAGGCGTTGGCAGTGTGCGGTGTCCTCGATCAGCTCGAATCCCGCGGCGAGCGCGCCGAGCAGGGGATAGTGATCGATGAACCAGGCGCGAGCGCGCTGGGCTGCGGTCTTCCTCGCCGACAGTTCGGTGCTCGCCACGCCGGAGGCACGCAGGAGCGCTTGATCGACCGCGGCGAACATGCCTTCGCCAAACAGCTTCGACCATTCCGGGCGCCGGCCCCAGCGGTGCGACGCCTCGTCGCTGGTGAGCATGTCGTCGCGGTGCTCGCCGGCGATCGAGAGTTCCAGAGCCCAGGCAGGTACACCCCGCTCGCAGAACGACTGGAACCAGCGGTCCTCGTCCCATGCGTGCAATTCGTCCTGCGGCGGCTGGCTGATCGGTGTTCCCAATTTCAGGTCGAGCAAGAACCGGGTCACGACGCAGTCGCATGCGGCATTCCAGAGTCGCGATCGCGGCGAGGTGCGGAAGTGATCGAAGGCGAGATGCAGGGCCGCATGCGCGAACACATGCAACCACTGCGCCGCATCGGCGCGTCGTCGTGGGTGTGCGTAGATCAGGCCGTCGGGTGAAACCAGCGCCCAGCCGTCGTCGGGTACCGGATTCCCTTCCTTGGGGCGACGCAGGCTAAGCCGCCCGCCGAGCATGCCGAGCAGCGGATGCTGCTGCAGCGCCTTGAATCCAGCCTCGACCGATTCCCGCGCCGGGTCTTTGTGCTTCTGGTTCACGCGAACCTAGACCTTGCGCTCGATCAGTCGCGGCAGATCGCGCACCACCTCGACCATGAACCAATCGGGCAGCGCGATGCCTTCTTCGCGGGCGACAACCACTTGGGCCATTTCCAGACTGATGCTCGCCAGCGACTTCAATCGCGCCTTGGCGTTGTGGGCCAAATCGCGGGCTTCGGTGTTGATGTCCTCCTTGAGTTTCGGCAACTCGCTCAGCAACCGACCGCGCAGCGCCTGTGCCAGGAAGTAGAGCAAGTCGCGATCCTCCGGCGCATGTGGCCACTGCACGCTGCCGGACAGGATCACCTCAAGGCGATACTGGGAATTGCGCTGCTTGTGGAAGCTCTTGAAGGACTGTGCGTGCGCCGGGGACAGCGTGGCATAGGCGAGCGTCTCGACGACGGCGCTAGTCACCGCTTCGCCGTAGCTGGACAACGCGTCGCTGAGCATGTGCCAGGAGCGCGGCGTGGAGAACGGCTCCTCGTGCTTGGGCGGTTGGTTCCAGAGGTGGTCCGGGCGGGCGTGCAGGTAGTCGAGCACCAGTGCGTGCAGACCGGCGCCGTGCGCCCATTCTTCCCAGTCGGCGTAGGCCGCGCGCAGGTGAACGTGCACCATCCGGTTGAGCAGGGCCGAGGACATCGGCCGGACGATCGCGGCGTCCTGGGCGCGATTGCCGGCGCCGATGACGACCGAGCCGGCGGGGAGGCTGTACTCGCCAATGCGCCTTTCGTGGATCAGGCTGTAGAACGCCTTCTGTACTTCCTGCGAGCAGGCATTGAGCTCGTCGAGGAACAGGCAGTACGGTGTCGCGCGAGCAATCTGCGCAGGCGGACAGAAGCGGCTCACGCCATCGATGATCTGCGGCACACCGATCAGGTCTTCCGGCGCGAGCTGGCTGCCCAGCAAGGACACGCAGGGAAGGCCGACCGAGTCGGCGAAGTTCTGAACCAGCGCGCTCTTGCCGATGCCGGGTGCACCCCACACGAACACGGGCCGAACCGGTGCGACGTTGAGCAGGAAGTCGAGCAACTGCTTCTGAGTGAGGGTAACAATCGGGTTCATGGCGAATGACAGGCCTTGAAGTGCTGCGAAGCGAAGAATCGGGACAGTCGCCCGGCGTCAGTTCATTGCTACTGCCTCATGCGAGACGCTACGCCCAATTCTCCAGAAGCAGCGGCGCGTTGATCCGCTCGAAGTGGCGACCGTTGTTGGTCACCAGCACCGCGCTGGCGGAGAGCGCGTGAGCGGCGATCATCATGTCCATCTCGCCGATCGGCCGTCCGTCGCTGACCAGTTGGTGACGGATTTCTGCATACCAGTCGGCCGCGTCGGTGTCCCAGGGCAGGATGCGAACGATCTTGAGGAACTGTCGAACCGCCAGATGCAAACGGTGGTCGGGGGGCAGCCGCTTCAGTCCGTACTGCAATTCCGCGCGCGTCATGACGGAAATGCAGATCGTCGACGGCAGGACCCCGGCCAATCTGGCTTCGATCGCCGGCGACTTGGCCTTGATCAGGTAACTCGCCGTATCCGTGTCCAGCATGCGCAACATCGTCAACGTTCCGTTGGCGGCAGGGTCCCAAGCTCGTCGTCGAAGCGACCTGGCGCCGGCGGGTTCACGTTCATTGGGCGCTCCGCCATGAAGCTGTCGGGGACGTCGATGGCGCGCAGCAACTCGAAGAACTGGCCCCACGCCCGCGCCCCGGGCCGAGTGGAGAGCACGACATCTCCGGTGGTGTCGTCACGACTGACAAAAACCTCGTCGCCCTCAAAGCGAAATCCTGCCGGCAACCGAACCGCCTGGCTGGCGCCGTTCTTGAACAGTTTGGCGGTGCGAGTCTCGATCATGGTGGTGGCTCCTTCGGTAGCGAGTATATGTGCGGATCTAGACATTTCAGCGCCGGCCCACGCCCCGGATGGAATTCGCTCCAAACAACGCGAATGTATATTATGTCTACTACAGAGTTGCCTTGCGCGTTCTCGACCTGGGTTCCTCACTCAGCATGCACGGGCATGCCCTCCACCCGCACCGCCGTGACCTTGTATTCCGGCGCTGAGGTGATGGTGTCTCGGGTGGGTCCGGTGAGGCGATTCACGGCACGGGCCGGGTCGTGGAAGGTGGTGAAGAGCTGACCGGGCTCGATGCAGTGGCTGATGCGCAGCGGCAATACCACGGTGCCGTGGCGGCTGGTGACGCGCAGGTCCTGGCCGTCGCGCAGGTCGAGCGCGGCGGCGTCTTGCGGATGCATGTCCAGGGTGTCGGTCGGGCGCAGTCGGTTCTGGGCGGTGCGGCCGGTCATGGTGCCGACGTTGAATTGGTGCAGGTCACGGCCGGTGCTGAGCAGGAACGGATGGTCCGCGTCGACCGTCTCCGCGGTCGGCCGGTAGTCGATCCGCCGCAAGGTGGCGCGCGGCCCGTGCGCGAAGCGCTCGACGTGCAGGATGCTGGTGCCAGGATGGGACTCGTCCCGGCACGGCCACTGGATTCCGCCGTGCTCGATGCGTGCGTAGCTGATGCCAGCACCGGCCGGCCAGAGCTCGCGCACTTCGTCCCAGACCTGCTCGGGATCGGCGCTCGGGAACTGCGTGCCGTGGCCGAACGCAGCCGCGAGCCGCACCAGGATGGTGGCGTCGTCGCGCGCCTGTCCGCGGGGCATGACGGCGCGGCGGATGCGCTGGATGCGTCGCTCCGAATTCATGAAGGTGCCGTCCTTCTCGAAGCTGGTGACTGCCGGCAGGAAGATGTGACCGAATTCGCGCGCGGTGTCGTTGAGGAACAGGTCCTGCACGATCACCAGTTCGATCTGCGCCAACGCGGCCGCGGTTTCCTGCATGTTGGCGAGGCTTGCGAGCACGTCGAAACCGATCACATACAAGGCTTTCAGATGTCCGGCGCGTGCGGCATCCATCATGCCGAGCACGTTCAGGCCGGGCTGTGCCGGAACGGGTGCGCCCCAGCGCGCCTCGAAACGCGGCCGGGCATCGTTCAGGCCGGCGCCGCCGGTCAGTGAATCCGGCTCGCAGCCCATCACCGCCACGCCCTGCACGTTGTTCTGTCCGCGCAGCGGGTTCACCCCTGCCCCGGCGCGGCCGAGATTCCCGGTGAGCAATGCCAGGTTGATCAGCGCCATCACGCCTTCGGTGCCCTGCACGTGCTCGGTCAGCCCGAGCCCATGCACGCACATTGCCGGTGCCTGTTGCGCGTAGATGCGCGCGGCGTTGCGGATGTCGGCGGCAGCGACGCCGCAAATCGACGCGGCGCGCTCCGGCGTCCATTCGCGGATGAAGGCCACGAACTCGTCCAGTTCATCGACGCGCGCGGCGAGGAAGGCATGGTCGACGCGGTCTTCGAGCACCAGCACGTGTGCCAGCGCATTCAGCAGCGGCACATTGGTGCCGGCGCGCAGCGCCAGATGCACGTCGGCGATTTCCGCGAGCGGCGTGCGGCGCGGATCGACGACGACCAAGCGCGCACCGGCGCGTACCTGCTGGCGGATGCGCGCGCCGACCACCGGGTGGTTCGCGAGCGGATTGGCGCCGACCACGAGGAAGCAACGCGTCTGCTCGATGTCGTCGAAGCTGTTGGTCGCGGCGCCGGTGCCGAGCACGCGCTTCAGTGCCGCGGCGCTCGGCATGTGGCAGACGCGGGCGCAGCAGTCGACATTGTTGGTGCCAAGCACGAGGCGCGCGAACTTCTGCGTCAGGAACGCTTCCTCGTTGGTGCCGCGTGCCGAACCGAGCACGCCGACGGCTTGCGGCCCGTGTGCGGCGAGAATGGCGCGCAGCTTCGCCACGGTTGCGGTTTCGGCTTCGTCCCAGCCGACGCGCTGCCACTGGCCATCACGGCGCAGCATCGGCGTGGTGATGCGGTCCTCGGCGTCGACGTAGCCGTGCGCATAGCGGCCCTTGACGCAGGCATGGCCGCGGTTCGACGGGCCATCGAGCGCCGGGCGCACCGCGACGATGCGATCGTCGGTGACGCCGACCTGCAATTCGCAACCGACCGCGCAGTAGGCACAGGTGGTGCGCGTCCAGCTCCGGGCGATGGGTTCGCGCCAGGCGCCGGCATCGGTCAGCGCCGCGGTCGGGCAGGTGTCGACACAGGCGCCGCAGCCGACGCATCCGCTCGCGCCCAGCGGCACTTCGCCCTGCGGCGCGATGCGCAAGTCCGGACCGCGCCCGAACACATGCCAGATCGACTCGCCCTGCACTTCCTCGCAGATGCGCACGCAGCGGCTGCAGGCGATGCAGCGGCTCATGTCGACGCGGATGTACGGATGCGAGGTATCGATCGACATCGGCGGCGATGCCGGCGCGCTCCCGGCGATGCCATGCTCGCGCAGCAGGCGGTGCAACGCCTTGTCCGGGAAGCGCTCCTGCTCGTCGGGTTCGACGCGTGCCGCGAGCTGTCCGAGCAGTCCGTGGCGGAAGGCATCGAGTGCGCCGTTGGCGCTGCGGATGCTGCTGCCATCGCGCAGCGGCTCGCGGCAGGAAGGACGCGTGCGGAAGGCCGCGCCCGGCGCATCGGCGATGTCCACCGAGCAGGCCCAGCACTGTCCCGCCGGTTCCAGGCGTTGGTCGTCGCACAGCGTCGGCAGCTCGATGCCGATGCTGCGCAGCGCCTCCAGCACGCTCAGGCCGGAGGGGAATTCACGCGTTACACCATCGACCTCGGCCCGGATCTTCATGCCGCGCATCGTCGGGCTTTCAGGTCATCGCGCGCAACTGCCGGCGCGGCGCCGGTAGTCCAGCCTCAGGCGCAACAGCCGCAGCAGCGCTCGGCCTTGACCGCGGCGCCGATCAGTTCGGCCTGGTATCCGGCATCCTGGATCGCCTGCCGCGCTTGGGTTTCCGTGATCAGTCCGCTGACACGCACCGTGCCGGACTCGATCTCGACTTCCACCACCGCGGTCGGATCGAACTTCGCCACCGCCTTCTCGATCGCCGCCACGCAGTGACCGCATTCCAGACCCTGCACCTTGAAATCCATGGAGCTGCTCCGCTTGATGGAAAGGCCGCGAGCTTGCCGCTGCCCGCCATTCAAGGCACTGACTTCCGTCAAGCGCGGGGCTCGCTTCGGCCCCGATCAACGCATGCCGGAGTGGAACGCGCCCTCGCCGTCCTGCCGCGCGCGGCCGAGCGCGACCAGCATGTCCAGCAGTTGCGGCAGCCGTTTCCGCCACGGCCCTCGACCGCTGAAGCGCGCGGCGATCTCGTCCACCGTCAGCGGCGCCGGGCTCGCCGCCAGCAGATCGGCCACGGCGCGCACCTGCTCGATCGCATCTTTCGGCCACGCCTGCGGCTTTCCCGCCACTGGCGCGGTTTCGACCACCGAGGCGTCGTCTTCCGCCGAGCCGGTTTCGATTTCCGCTTGCTGCGGCTTCGCACCCGCCCCCGGGTCCTGAAACTCGGGCCGCAACCAGCGCACCAGTCCGCGCGCTTCCTCGGCCGCTCGCTCGGCATTCAAGGCCACCAGGCGCTCCAGGATCGCCTCGTCGAACGCACGCTTCGCCTCGTCGCGCGTCATCCCGCCCTTCCCTTCTCCCCCCGGGAGAAGGTGGCCCGCAGGGCCGGATGAGGGAAGCTCTGCCGCACGCCCGCCCTCATCCCCAACCGTTCTCCCGGGGGGAGAAGGGAGACAAGACTCATTGCCATGCGCCACTCGCAACAACGGCAACAGGTCGGACCAACCGTAGGCTTCAAGCACGGCGGCATCCAACTCGTCATGAATCTGGCGCAGCACCGAGACCAGTCCCTGCTCGTGGATCACCCGCTCCTTGGCACTCAACACGTCGCCACTGCGCAACTTCTCGAGCACGTTGTACATGCCGGTGAGCGTGAGCTCCGAATGCGCCGCCTGCTGTCGCTTGCGATGCGCATCCAACCCCTCGCCCAGTTCCCGAATCCGCGCGCGCTGTTCCTCACTCATCACGGGAAAGGCGAAGGGAAGAAAGCACTGGAGATTTCGCCAACGAGGATCGTTGCCGATTCCAAGCCTACTTCCGGCCTGAAGCGCCCAGCACCTGTGCATGGTCGACGACAAGACACCCTGTATCGCTGCATCGTTTGAGCAAATGGCGTACGTCGAATGGTCTGGAATGAATGGAAGAGACTGAAAGACGAAGCAACCATGCTTCGCAGTCTCAGGCGTGAGAATCACTCGATTAAGTGCTCTCCAAGACGACCGTAGCTTTCCTCGAGCCTCTCCGAAGATCCACCACTTCTCTCGATAGCTCTGTCGATTGTTTTGTTCGCGCTCTGGCTTCACGCGATCGAGCAGTCTCTGAAACAGGACCGGATGGAGCCTCCGGGCCTCGTCTTCAGGGACCCCGAAGAAGTCGATGATGTAGGTCGGAGTGCCCGCTTGCATCAAGTCTCGACCGTTGCAGTGAGGCTTAATAACATCCGGCAGGTTCGCGGGGTCGTAGCCGAGTTGCGATACGTCCTCTGCTTCGAGGCGAAATCCTTTTCCGACCAAGTTCATACCTTGGAAGCAGATGCCGGCATTTGCGGCCAGCTTACTTGCAGATGCGACGCGCGCGCCCACGGTCAAGTCGGCGTTGATCGAGCCGCGTCTGCTCGAAAGCGCGACATCAATTTCGCCTTCTGCATTCGCCACTTCGGTCGTCACTTCCGAAAGCATGCCCGCATCCAAACCGCGGTCGGCAACTGACATCGCAATTCGCACCGCAGCGCCTTCCGCGCTGTCGATCCACGGATGATCCGGCACCACGAATCGCAGCGAGATCGGATTCTTCGCGTTGAGATGACGAGCGATGATCTGTCGATTGAAGGTCTGCCGCAGACTGTTGGTCGTGATGAGGCCAAACGCTTCAAGCCCTGCCGTACGGACCAGTTCCGCCGAGTGATCCCACCAATACATCACGAAGTCTGCGGTATCGGGCACATCCTGCCAGGCCGCGCGCAGGGCTTCGACGTAGCCGTCGCCGAGTGCGATGCGCATGCGCTTGTTGCCGATGAACGGCGGATTGCCTACGACGAAATCGGCTTCGGGCCAGGTGGCTTTGCGGGGGTTGAGGTAGCGTTCGAGCGGCACGCGTGCCGGAGCCTATCCAGAATTTTGTGTGCGAGGCATAACATGACGACCAGGAGCATGTATGCCGAGCAAGAAGAGGAAAGCGGTTGACGCCGCGATGGCGGCTTTGCCGTCGATACCGAAGGAATTGATTGACCATTTCGTC
>JACPFU010000015.1 GCA_016182785.1 Lysobacterales bacterium
CGAACCCGACGAAGGCTTCCGCGTCACCCTCTCGAACCCGGCCGGCGGCGACATCTATCCGACCGACCACGTCGACGCCACCATCGTCAACGACGACGCCGCCAGCGCCAACGAGATTTTCAAGAACTCGTTCGAGTAACGCCGATCAGCGTCCCGCAGTCGCCGCCTGCAGTTCGCGCAGGCGCGCGACTTCGGCGCTGTCGGTGGCGAAGCTGGCTTCGATTGGCGCCTGCGCGGCCCTGGTTTGTTGCGTGGCCGCGGCGACATCGCCGCTGGCCAGCAGCCATTCGGCGCGGGTGAGTTGCCATACGGCGTAGCGCGCGTGGTCGGGGCCAAGGCTGGCGGCGAGGATGGTTCCGGCGCGCTCGACCAGCGGCCCGGCCTCCGCGGCGCGGCCGAGGCGGATCAGGTTGCGCGCCTGGTTGTTGAGCGCGATGCCGAGGTGCGAATGCTCGCTGCCGAGACTCGCCTCGAGTCCGTGCGCCGCGGCGGCGTGCAGCGGCTCGGCGGCGGCGTGTTCGCCGAGCAGGCCGAGCACGTTGGCCAGGTTGTTGGCGGCGAGCGCGGTGTCCATCGACTCGGCCCCGAGCATGCGCCGGTTGATGTCGTAGGCGCGCCGCGTGAGCTCGGCCGATTCGCGCAGGCGTGCCGCGCCGCCGCGCCGCTGCAGGATCGCGCCGAGGTTGCTGAGTGCAGTGGCGAGTCCGGGGCTGTCTTCGCCCCAGATGCGTTCGGTCAGGGTGACGATGGCGCGGCGTTCGTGTTCCGAGCGTTCCAGGTCGCCGGCCTGGGCACGCGCCACCGCGAGATCGGAGAGCGTGTCGAGCGTGCGCAGGTCCTGTTCGCCGAAGTGTGTGCGTGCGGTTTCGAGCGCTGCCGACAGGTGTGCCACCGCCGCGCCGGCGTCGCCGCCGGCGAGCACCACGCGGCCACGGCGTCGTTGCCAGCGATGGCGCAACTCGGGATCGCGGGCGGCGCTGACCAACGGCTCGGCTTCCCCGAGCAGCGCCTGGGCGCGATCGAGATCTTCGACGTACTCGGCGATCTCGGCACGCACCAGCAGCGCATCGGCGCGGTCGGCGGCGGCGCTTGCCGGCAGCGTTGCGAGCACGGCGTCGGCGAGCTGGGTGGCGGCGTCGAAGTCCTCGGCATTCATCTGCGCCTGCGCCTGTGCCAGCTTGAGGCGCGTGCGATCGCGCGGGTCGCCGCCCAGGCCTTCGGCCACCGCGTAGGTCTGCGCCGAGTCGGCAAACAGTTCCAGCCGCGACTGCACCTCGCCGAGGGTCTTGAGCACGCGCTGGCGCACGACCGGTTCCAGTGGCGCATCGCGCAGGCGCTCGGCGCTCTGGCGCAGCAGTTCGCGCGCCGTGATGCTGCCGCCCGGGTGCCGGTAGGGGTCGGCGGCACGGAAGGTGTCGAGCATCAGCGCGGTGACCTGATTGGCGGTGTCGCGCTCGCGCCGGGTCTCGGCGAGTTGCGCCATGAGGCGCCAGACCAGCAGTGCGGCGACCAGCAAGAACATCATGACGCTGAAACTCAGTGCCGGCTGGCGTCGAACCAGGCAGCGCAGCCGATACAGGTCGCCGCCGGAGATCGCCTGCACCGGTTCGCGCGCCAGCCAGCGCGACAGGTCGTCGGCGAGCGCGTCGGCGGTCGCATAGCGCTGCTCGCCATCGGGCGCCAGCGCGCGCTGCACGATGGCGTCGAGCTCGCGCCCGCGTTCGCGGCCGAGCCCGCCGTGGCGTGCCGACTGCGGCGCCGGCACGGTCTCGGCGGCGATGCGCGCACGCGCTTCGTCCATGGCGACGCCGGACTCGGCCCACGGCCGGAAGCGTTGCGGCACGACGCATTCGTAGAGCAGCACGCCGAGCGAAAACACGTCGCTGCGGGTGTCGATGCTGCTGCCGGCGCATTGCTCGGGACTCATGTAGCCGGGCGTGCCGGCGACGTCGTGGCGGGCGTCGCCGGCCATGCGTGCGATGCCGAAGTCGATCAGCTTCGGAAACGGCCGGCCATCGATCTCGGCGACCAGCAGGTTCGAGGGCTTGAGGTCGCAGTGCAGCACGCCCTTGCCATGCGCATGCGCGACCGCGCGGCAGGCATCGCGCAGCAGCGCCAGGCGTTGCGACAGCGTCGGCTGACGGCGTGCCCGCCAGTCATCCAGCGTAGTGCCCGCGACATGCTCCATCACGAAGTACAGATGGCCCTCGGGGGTGGCACCGGCATCGTGGATCTGGGCAATGCCCGGATGGTTCATGTGCGCCAGCGCCTGCCCCTCGATCGCGAAGCGCACGCGGTGCTCGGGCGAGAAGCGCCCGACCGACATCACCTTGATCGCGACCCGGCGCTGCACCGGTTCGGTCTGCTCGGCGAGGTAGACCACGCCCATGCCACCCGCGCCGAGCGGTTCGAGGATGCGATAGCGCCCGAAGCGCGTCCCCGGCGCCACCGCCGCGGCGGATGCGCCGCCGCTGCCGTCGCCGGCGAGCGTGCGCGTCAACGCCACCCATTCGGTCGCGTCGTCGCGGGTGATCGCTTGGGTGGTGGCGGAATCGGTGGACGGCATGCGGCGGAAGTCAGCGGGCGGCGCAGTGTGCCACGGTCGCGGCCTCGGTTCGCGGTTGCGAACACAGCGACGGCGGTGCGCGGCGGTTCGTTCGCGATCGCGAACGCCAGTGCCGCTTCGTGGTGCCAGGCCATTGATTGCATGAGGTTCTCCCCTTGGCACGCGAGCTGCAATCCAAGGTCGAGTCCAACTGCGTGTGCACCATGACCCATCCTGAAACCCGATCCACGATGCTCGATCTCTCGTCGATTGCTGCCGGCAACCGCTACGCCTTGTCGCTCGCCGGCATCCATCAGGAGGCGCGCATCGGGCTCGACGCTCTGGCCTCCGAGGCGCTGCGCTGGAGCGCGCGCCACGGCTGGCCAAGGCCGCAGACCGATGCCACGCCCGTGGCGTATTGGTCGTTCGTGCAGCCGCCGGCGCCGGTGGTGGCGCAATGCCGATTCCTGCTGCTGGCCGGGGTCTGGCGCCTCGGCCGCGGCGCCGAGTGCGACCTGCACCTCGATTGCCCCGGCATCTCGCGCCAGCACGCCGAGATCGCGGTGCTGCCGACGCGTGGCGCACGCGTGCGCGACCTCGGTTCGACCAACGGCACGCGCCTCGATGGCGAACTGCTGCTGGAAGCGGCGATCGACGGCACCGCCGTGCTCGACCTCGGTCCGCTGCGGCTGCTGCTGCGCCCGGACCTTGCCTGATCCCTGCCCATACCTCGACGGAGCCCGCCATGAATCCTTCCATCCGCAACCGCCCCCGCCCGCATCGGCTGCTGGCGCTGCTGTTCGTTTCCGCACTGGTCGGCGCTGCGCCGCTGCGCTTCGAGGCGACCGAAATTGCCGGCACGATGATGCAGTTGCCAAGCGGCTGGTCGCGCCAGCAGGACGAGTACGGCCTGATCCTGACCGAGAGCCGCAACGACGACGACTCGCCGGTGCTGGCGCTGATCGGCGTGCAAGGGCAGCCCGGTCAGTACGTCGCCCCGCGCCAGGTCGCCGACACCGTGCTGGCGCAGCTCGATCTGCCGAAGCAGGGCATCGTCGCGACGCTGATCGAGGAGCGCGACCAGAACGGCGCGCTGTATCGCCTGCACCAGCTGCAGGAAGGCCGCAAGCCGGGATACCTGGCGAGCTACACCTACACCGACGCGCGCAGCGGCGCGATCGTGCACCTGTTCTTTTCGGCGCTGGAGCGGCGCTTCATCGAACTCGGCGGGCCGGTGCTGCCGCTGGTCGCCTTCGCCGGCTTGCCGGTGGCCACGATCGAGCAGGTCAAGCAGTCGGTGCAGGCGCCCGCACCGGCGATGCAGCGCGCCGCGCCCGCCGGCTACAGCGCCGCCGACGAAGCCGCGAACTACGCGCTCGCCAGCCAGATCTCGCGCATGAGCCACGAGACCAGCATGAAGATTCTCTACAACATGGACAGCGGCTGGTGCTACCGCGGCGAGTCCGATTGCGAATGAACGCCGACCGGAGCCGTGCCATGAACGCCACGCTCAACCGCCTTCTCGCGCTGAGCTGCGCGCTCGCCTTTGCGGTCTCTGCGGCAGCCGGGCCGACCGACCTCGATACCAGTTTCGGCGGCAGCGGCGACCTGCTCGACCCGTTTGTCTCTCAGGCGCTGGTGACGCGCCTCGACGGGCACGCGCTCGCGGTCTCGTCCGACCAGCTCACCTACATCGTCGGCGGTGCCAACGGCGGTGCCGTGCTGGAAAGCGCCTTCGTCGGCGTGCTCAACGCGAACGGTTCGATCGCCACGCACCTGAACGGCAGCGGATACGCGCTGCTGCCCAACGCGCGCTTCGAGGATCTGGTCTTGCTCCCCGACGGCAAGGTGCTGGCCTGTGGCCTCAGCTATGTCAGCCAGACCGAACACCGCTGGCTGGTCGCGCGCTTCAACGCCGACTTGAGTCTCGACACGACCCTGGCGGGCGTGGGTTATGTCGTGGGTGCGCTTGCGCCTCTTTCGGTCTGCCATGGGATCGAGCAGCTTTCGAATGGCCGGATCGCGATCACCGGTGCGCACTTCGGATCACCCGGGTTCGTCGCGGTGATGGATTCGAGCGGCATCCTCGATCCCGCCTTCGGTGATGGCGACGGGATGATCAACAACGTCGTGCAAAGCGGAGCGGACATATCGGAAGCCGGTGATCCGGGTCTCTGGATCACCAGCGGTTTCTGGTTCGAGGGTTTGGGACTCGGACACAACTTCATTCATCGCTTCGATCTGGATGGCACAGAAACGTTCTTCAGCGAAGGAGAGTTGGAGGCCTTCTCGCCGCGTCCGGCGAGTTCCGGGCGGCTTGCCACCAATCCGATGGGGCAGGTGTTGCTCGGCGAGCAGGACGCCTATCGGCACGGCTCGTACACGGAACTCCGATCGCGATTCAGAAAACTCGATGCCTCGGGCAATGAGATTTCGTCGTACTTCCTCTTTCAGTTCGGCTTGGCTCAGGTCGATGGCAACGGTTACCAGTTTTCCGATACCGCGCTTCTGCCCGACGGACGGATGATGATGCTGGGCCAGTTCATCGAAGCGGGCGTCGCGGTTCCGCGTGCGCGCGTGGCCATCCAGCGCGTGCTGGCCAACATGGGCGGCGCGGACTACAGCTTCCATGTGGATAACGGCGCCTACCTCTACCGACCGGCCGGGCAGGCCGATGGCGTGGTTGATCCCCTTCCGCTGGCACGCAGCGTCGCCGTCGGCCGCAACGGTCGCATCACCGTGCTGTCGCGGCGCTCCTCGGGTCAGGATGGCGTCAATGTCGTCCGTTTCATGGGCGATGGCATCAACAACAGCACGCTCGACCTTGAGCCGGCGCCGATGGTGTTGGGCGCGGTGACCACGGCGACCGGCGATCTGGCGCAGTCGAACCTGGTCGCGATCGACGGCCTGCCCGCGAACGTGCGTGTGCCGCTGTTCGTGCTCGGCGGCGAGTACAAGCTCAACTCCGGGTCGTGGCAGCGGCACCCGACCTATGTGAAGTACGGCGACTTCGTGCGCGTGCGCGGCTACGCCTCGGCGACGCCGGGACAGCAGCATACGGTGTCGCTGTTCGTCGGCGGCCTGCGCGGCAAGAACAGCTGGGACGCGATCGGCAATCGCCAGCGCGCCGACTTCGTCATCACCAGCGCCACCGCGGCCCTCGCCGGTCAGCGCTGCTCCGACAACGTGTTCGCGAGCGGCTGCAGCCAGGCGATCCCGGACGACGGCAACGCCATCACCAGCGAGCTGCCGCTCGATTACGCCCTTGCCGGCGACTGCAATTACATCAGCCGCGTGCGCGTCGGCCTCGACATCGACCATCCCTACCTGGGCGATCTCAAGGTCACTCTGCTCGACCCGAACTACAACCCGTTCGGCGGCGAGGGCAACGTCGTCCTGCTCGATCGCGTGCGCAATGGCGAGGCCGGGCAATCGGGTTCGTGCACGGCCGATGGCCTGCTCGGCAATGTCGGCGACGACGCCACCGCCAGCGCCGACGCTGCCTGCGCCGCCACCGGTGGCAGCGGCGAAGTCATCGGCTGGGTGCGGCCATCGCAACCGTTGACGGCGCTGGCCGGCCGTCGCGGCACCAACGCCAACGGCACCGGCACGGTCGGTACCTGGACGCTGGTGGTGCGCGATCTCGCGAGTACCGACGCCGGCCAGCTCAACAACTGGTCGATCGCGGTCGAGTGCACCGACACCGCGCCCAGCGACGAACTCTTCAGGAACAGCTTCGAATGACACGCCCGGCACCCATGCCGCACCCCCGTTTGAAAAGGAACACCCGATGAAAACTGTCGTGAAGATCATCCTCGGCCTGGCCGCATTCGCGGGATTCGTGATCGCGCTGGTGCTGTACGCCACACGCGGGCCGGTCAGCGCCGCCGAAGACTTCTTCGCAGCGGCCGCGCGCCAGGACTTGCCTGCGGCGCGTGCGCTGCTGTCCAGGCAGTTCCTCGCCGACACGCCGCCCGATCGCCTCAATGCCTTCTTCGCCAGCGATCTCGGTCGGGTCACCGGCACGTCCTGGCACAGCCGTTCGATCGAGAACGGCATCGGCCGTCTTCAGGGCAGCGCGACCACGCGCGACGGCGGCGAGGTGCCATTGGCGATCACCCTGGTCAAGGAAGACGGGGCCTGGCGTATCCAGCACATCGAGCGGCGTGCGCCAGCCGGGCTGTCGACAGCGCCCACGCTTCCTGAAGTTGCCGCCCGGATCGGCCTGGTCAATCGCTCCACCGGTGACTTCATCACCTCGGTCAAGGCCGGCGACATGACGCACTTCCGCGGCACCGTGTCCGAGTTGTGGCGCAGCCAGCACGACGTGGCCCGCCTCAACGAGGCCTTCGCGGCGTTCTTCGGGCTGCAGGTGGATTGGGATGCGGCGCTCGCCGGGATCGAGCCCGAACTCGACCCTTCGGCGTCGATCGATTCCGACGGCGTGCTGCATCTTGCCGGCCACTACCCGACTGCGCCCAACGTGCTGCGCTTCGAGCACAAGTACATCCGCGAAGGCGACGACTGGCGCCTGATCGGCTTCAACCTGCACATCGAATGAGCGCGCCCGCGCCGATTCCGGAGAACGCCATGAACCGACCCATCCGCACCCTCCTGCTCGCCGCCGCCATTGCGCTCGCCCTGCCGGCAACCGCGCCGCGTGCCGAGCCGTTCACCTTCCAGGGTTTTCTGGAACAGGCGGGCACGCCGCTGAACGGCAGTGCCAAGCTGGCGTTCAAGCTCTATGACGCCGACACGGCCGGCAGCCAGATCGGCTCGACGCTGACCGCGAATGCCTGGCCGGTCGCCGCCGGCGTGTTCTCGATCGACCTCGACTTCACCGGCGTGGTTTTCACCGGCGCGGCGCGCTGGCTGCAGGTCGAGGTGAACGGCACCCCGCTCAGCGGTCGCATCGCGGTACAGCCGGCACCGCTCGCCGCTTCCGCGAACGCGCTGCGCGGCTTCAACGTGCTCGGCAGCACGCCGAGCAGCGGCCAGGTGTTGAAGTGGAACGGCACGGCCTGGGCACCCGCCGCGGAATCCGGCGGCAGCAGCTACAGCGCCGGCGAAGGATTGGCGCTTGATGCTGGCGTCTTCAGCCTCAATCCAATGTTTCGCCTTCCCCAAGGCTGCCCACTTGGCTCGCTTACCCGACTGGGTGTGATGGGCTGGGGTTGCGAGCCGGCACAGCACGATCACTTTGGCGAAAGTTGGTCCGGCGCAGTCGATGGCATGGGCTTCTCCGTCGGCCAGACGACGACCGACTCGGGCTGGTCGGCGATCGCCGGCAATCACTTCGGCATTACCGCCACGGGTATCGGTGTGCAGGGTCGAGCGATGGGGCCCGCCGCCGGCATCGGTGTCTACGGAGAGGGCACGCACTTCGGCGTCGAAGGTTATGTCTCGACGGCAGCCGCCGAGGCCGCGGTGCACGGACTTGCCACGGCGACCGCGACTGCGGCGGCCGCGATCAAGGGCGAGGCGCAAGCGTCGGCGTCGCGCGCCGTGCTCGGTGTCCATGGCCACATCGATGGCATCGCGCTGGAAGGCCGCGCCACATCGACCAATCCCGGCACCGCCACCGGTGTCTTCGGCACCAGCACCACCATCGGCGGCATCGGCGTGCGTGGCGAAGGCAGTACCGGCGTGCGCGGCAAGGGCGGCACCGGCGTGTCCGCGGAAGGCGTGCAGTACGGCGTTTCAAGCCTCGCCACCGACACCACCGGCGTCGCGCTGGAAGGTCTGGCCAGCGCGGCGACCGGCAATACCTTTGCGGTCAAGGCGACGGTGCTCAGTCCCGGTGGTGTCGCGCTGAACGGCAGCAACCTGGCGAACAGCGGGGCGGGCCTGGCCTTGCAGGTCTTGAGCCTCGCGCCCGATGGCGTCGCCGCGAACATCGAAGCACGCGGAACCGGCGCCAGTGTCGGCCTGCACAGCCTGTCCGAGGGCGAGGACCCCGATGCCCTGGGCGTACACGCGCAAGTCTCCAACAGCAGCGGCGCCGGCGCCGCCCTGTTCGCGGAACACCGCAGCGGCGGCGTCGCCGCACGACTGGACGGCGTGCTGCGGCTGACGCCGCGCAGTGCCGCTCCTTCCAGTTGCGAACTCGGCGATCTCTACGTGCACGATTCGGGCGCACTGTGTTTCTGCAATGCCAGCGGCACGCCCGGCACCTGGGAGCAGATTAACGCGACCGGCCTTTGCCTCTGATCGACCACGCATCACGGGAGACTCCCATGAACCGACCCAACCGCACCTTGCTGCTCGCTGCCGCGATGGCGATCGCGCTCGCACTGCCTGCGATCGCGCCACGCGCCGAACCCTTCACCTTCCAGGGCCACTTGGCGCAGTCCGGCACGCCGCTCGACGGCACCGCCGACCTGGCGTTCAAGCTCTACAACGCCGACACCGGTGGCGCCCAACTCGGCAGCACCATCAGCACCGCCGGATATCCGGTGGTCGATGGCGTATTCAGCGTCGACCTCGACTTCAGCGGCATCGCCTTCGACGGCAGCGCGCGCTGGCTGCAGATCGAGGTGAATGGCACACCGCTTTCCGGCCGCATCGAAATCCTGCCGGCACCGCTGTCCGCGTCGAGCAACGCGCTGCGCGGCCGCAGCGTCGCCGCCACGGCGCCGACGGCGGGCCAAGTGCTTGAATGGAGCGGATCGTCCTGGACCCCGACCACGCCCAGCGCCGGCACCAGCTACAGCGCCGGTACCGGTCTCGCCCTTGCAGGTAGCAGCTTCTCGGTGGCGCCGACATTTCGTCTGCCGCAAGGATGCAGCAACGATCAGATCGCCCGCTGGAACGGCAGTTCTTGGGTGTGTGGCGCCGATGCCAACACAACCTACAGCGCCGGCAATGGCCTCAGCCTCAGCGGTACGGTCTTCAGCGTGAACTTTGCCGGCAGCGGCGCGGCCAACACCGCGTCGCGCAGCGATCACGATCATTTCGGTCAGACATGGTCCGGGACCAGCAGCGAACACGGCCTGTACATTTTCAACTCGGAGACCACCGGTAGCCCGACCGGCATTTTCGGCGTCGAAGGTGCGGGAACGAACACCGGCGCAGGGGTTCGCGGCCTGTCCTCGAATGGCACGGGCGTTAGTGGCCAAGGTGTCACTGGCGTGTATGGGCACACACTCGATTCCTCTGGTAAGGGCGTGTGGGGGTTCGGTGGAGCGAGCGGCGTGCTCGGCGAGAGCGCGGGCGTGGCCGGCATCGGCGTGCACGGTCGCGCGACGCATGCGAGCGGCGTGGTCTCCGGCGTGCGCGGCGAGACCAGTTCATCGCTCGGCAATGGCGTCCAGGGCAACAACACCAGTACCAGCGGCGGCAGCGGCGTTTACGGGCTCAGCGTCGCCGCGCTCGGCCGCGGCGTGCTCGGCGTGAACCAGGCGACCACCGGCGATGCCGCCGGCGTATACGGTCAGACCGCTTCGGGCGCCGGCTACGGCGTGGTTGGTTCCAACACCGGCGTTACCGGCAGCGGCGCCGGCGTGCGTGGCGAGGGCGAGACCGGTGTCGAGGCCCAGGGCACGAAAGACGGATTGATTGCATCCACGACCGGCGGCGACGAGGCAACGGCGGTGATGGCGGTCGCCATGCATCCCACTGCCGCTACCTACGGCGTGAAAGTCCTGGTCGCATCACCCGCGGCTATCGGCGTCCAGGTTGTCAATAACGCGACCAGCGGCAATGCCTACGGCGTCGCTGCCGCGACTGGCTCCAGCGGTGGCACCGCGATCTACGGACTTGCTCCCGGTGGCGCGAGCGGAAGCCCGATCGGCGTGCGCGGCGAGACCGGCGCCGGCGGCGGCTATGGCTTGTACGGCGTCAACACCGCAACCGCAGCACCGGCGATCGCGCTCGGTGCGGTCAGCTCCGCCGATGGTGGCGTGGCAGCGGAGATCCGCGCACAAGGTGCGGGCAATGCCAAGGCCATCGACGCGCTGTCCAGCGGCACCGGTGGCACCGCGCATGCGCTGCGCGCGCGCCTGACCAACGCCGCCAGCAGCGGCGACGCGATCTATGCCTATGCCAACAGCACGTCGGCCAAGGCCGCGCGTTTTGGCAACTCCAGTGGAACGGCGGTGACCTTGGCCGGCGGCACGACTGCGCTCGAAGCCACCGGCGACGCCATCATCGCGGGCAATCTGGGCGTGTTCGGCACCCTGAGCAAGGGCGGTGGCAGCTTCAAGATCGACCACCCGCTCGACCCGGCGAACCAGTTCCTGCTGCACAGCTTCGTCGAGTCGCCGGACATGATGAACGTCTACAACGGCAACGTGATCACCGACGCGCGCGGTTACGCGACGATCGATCTTCCGGACTGGTTCGAGGCGCTGAACCGCGACTTCCGCTACCAGCTCACCGTGATTGGCAGCTTCGCGCGCGCGATGGTCGCCGAAGAAGTGCAGGGCAACCGCTTCGCGATCCGCACCGAAACGCCGAACACCAAGGTCAGCTGGCAAGTGACCGGCATCCGCAAGGACAGGTGGGCGGAGAAAAACCGCATCCCGGTGGAAGTCCAGAAGGCGCCGGTCGAACGCGGCAAGTACCTGCACCCGGAACTGTACGGCGCACCCGCCGGCAAGCGCATCGGGTTCGAACCCGCCAAAGACGCGTCGCGCCTCGCGCCGACGAAGTCCGCCGCAGCGCCGGGGAAGCTGCCATGAGTCTGCGCCCAAGCATCGTTGCCGTGCTGGCGATGTTCGCGCTGGCACCACATGCCCACGCCGGTTCGCTGCGCAACGGCGACTTCAACAGCAACCTCAATGGCTGGAACCTGGTCGACGTCAATTCGGCGATCAGCGCCACTTGGGTCAGCGAGGACAGCGCCGGCAATTCCGGTTCCGGCGCGGTCGAATTGCGCGACACCAATGCCGGCAATGGCGGCACCCAGACGATCCTGCAGCAGTGCGTGGATCTGGCGGGAGCCAGCATCCCGGTGCCCTACCAGGCCAGTGCCAAGGTCGCGACCGAGGGCGAGGCGAGCGTCAAGGCCTATCTGTCGATTGACGAACACAATGCCCCCGGCTGTCCCCCCGGAAGCTACATCGGCCTCTCGATCAGCCGACTGGTCAACGACAGCCAGGCGACCTGGCAGACCTACAGCAGCAACTTCACGCCAGTGGCAGGCGGAACCCAGGCGGTCTTCCTCCGCATCGGCATCCAGAAGGCGGCTGGCACCGGCGCCGGCGGTTCGGTGCGTTTCGACGCCGTCCAGTTCGGTGTTCCGGGACCGGAACTGACGCGCTGGACCATCGACAGCGGCGGCGGCTACCTGACCGGCGGCAACTACGTGTTGCAGGCCACGGTTGGCCAGCCCGATCCGGGCAGCGCGTCCGCGGGCGGCACCAGCCTGCAGTCGGGCTTCTGGTTCGGTGCCGCGGCGCCGCCGGAGGATGCGCTGTTCAAGGATGGCTTCGAGTAGCTGCGCCGGCGGCGCTATCCGCTGCCCGCGCCCGTGTGTTCGTTTGTCCAATGTTGACCAAGGAGCTGTCGTCATGTCCGCATCCACGCTTCGTCCCGCATTGATCGCGCTCGCCCTCGGTGCCGCCCTCGGCAGCCACGCGGCGGACTTCCGCTACGACGGCCGGCTCGATGATTTCGGCCGGCCGGCCAATGGCCGTTACGACATCGAGCTCTCGGTGTTCGGCGGCGAAACCGCCGGCAAGGCGCTGTCGACGGCGCTGACGTTTCCGGGCGTCGAGGTGCGCGATGGCCGCTTCCAGCTCGACTTCGAGGTGCCGCTCGCGGGCAGCCGCGAGACCTGGGTGCAACTCGCCGTGCGCGCCGCCGGCGACGCGACCTTCAGCACCATCCCCGGCCGCAGCAAGGCGATCAGCGCACCCCTGATCGGCGCCTGCTGGAGCAGCACCGGCGACTCGGGCAGCAACCCGGCCACGAACTTCCTCGGCACCACCGATGCGCAGCCGCTGGTGATCAAGACTGCGAACGTGCAAAGCCTGCGCATCGAGCCCTCCAGCGTTCTGTCCGGCGGCAATCCGATCACCGCGAACGTCATCGCTGGATCGAGCGCCAACAACGTCACCGCTGGCGTGCGCGGCGCGACGATCGCGGGTGGCGGCGTTCCCGCCGACACCGTCGATCCCGACTTCAACGGCGAAAGCCCGAACCGGGTGGTCGATCATTACGGCAGCGTCGGCGGCGGCTATGCGAATACGGCCGGCGGTGGAACGCTTGCGGCCACGGATCGGCCGTTCGCGACCGTTGCCGGCGGCTTGTTCAACACCGCTGCCGGCGGCTACAGCGGCATCGCTTCCGGCAAGCTCAACGAGGCGACGGGACTCTACGGCTTCGTCGGTGGCGGAGAGCAGAACGCCGCCATGGGCGACCATTCGATGGTCGGCGGAGGCAACTACAACGCGGCTCTGGGAACGTTTGCCGTGGTGGGTGGCGGTTACCTGAATTGCGCCGGCGGCAACGAATCCTGGGCGGGCGGATATCGTGCCAAGGTGCGCGGTGGAAGCGTCGTGTCGATCCCCAACAACGGCTGCAATGGCGTGCCATCGTCCGGCACGCCGGGAGGGGACGTGGGCACCTTCGTCTGGGCCGACAGTCGGCCGCAGGATTTCGTGTCCACCGGGCCAGACCAGTTCCTGGTGCGTGCCAACGGCGGATTCATGCTGAACACGACCACGCAGATTGCGGGCTACGACGACGTCGTGCTGCGTTCCAGCGCCACCACGGCCGATTCCGACCTGGATCTGCGCTTGGTCACGCGCAGCGGCATGGACGCATTGATCTACCTCGCGGATGGCACCGGCAGCCTGGTGTTCCGGCCCAACGGCATCGGTGCCACATACGATCGCCTGCAGGTAGAGGGCGGCATGGGCGGCACGGCCGCGCTGTCCAATGGCGGCACCTGGACCAACGCCTCCTCGCGCACCTTCAAGGAAGACTTCCAGCCGGTCGATGGCCAAGACGTGCTCGCGCGCGTGCTCGATCTCGACATCAGCCGATGGAACTACATCGGATCGGCCGAAGGCCAGCACATGGGCCCAGTGGCCGAGGACTTCCACGCCGCCTTCGGTCTCGGCCGCAGCGAAAGGCAGATCGCCACGGTGGATGCAGACGGCGTCGCGCTGGCCGCGATCCAGGGCTTGAATGCCAAGCTCGAAGCCGAGAATGGCGCCTTGCGCGAGGAACTCGCGGCCTTGCGCGCACTGATCGAATCGCGACTGCCGGCGGAGCACTGACATGCGCCCGCACCTGCGCATGTTGCTGGGCATGGCGGCCTTGCTGCCGATGGGCGCGGCCATGGCCGCCGAGCCCGCGCGCTTCACGCTGCGCGGCGAACTGCAGTCGAGCACGAGCAGCGACGACGGTCGCTTCCGCCTGCGTGCGCAGGCGCGGGTGACGCCCGAGGCGAAGTCGAGTGACGGCCGCTTCGCGCTCAAGTCCACGAATGCGAGCTGCGATCCGCTGGACGTGAACCTGTTCAAGGACGGCTTCGAGACTTGATCGAACCGGCGCGTGACGGGCTCAATCCCCGCTCCGCTCCGCATCGCCGCAGCGCGCGCCAGCATCAGTGCCTGCTGCTCCTGCGTGAGTGGGGAAGGGCTCGTGAATGTTGCTTGGTGGCACCAAGAGGAAAGATGCAATGCCTTCATGAAACATGCGCTGCTCGGTAATCGACCAGGCGTACGACGGGATCACGCGTCGCCAGCCTCGCCGCGCCCGAGGCCGTGTTCGCGGAGCTTCTTGTAGAAACTGGTCTTGCCGATGCCCAGTGCACGCCAGGCGGCTTCGCCCTGGCCGTGGCGGGCGAGGGCGGCGCGCAGGGCTTCGGCTTCGGCGCGGTGCAGTGTGGCTTCGAGGCCGATGCCGGCGTTGTCGTCCGCTGCGGCGGAGCCGGCTGGCGTTGCGGCAACCGCGTTCGGCAGCGGCAGGGTCTGCATCCGCTGCGGCAGGTGCACGCGGTCGAGCGCTTCGCCCGGATGCAGCATCGCGGTGGCGGTCTCGACCACCTGGCGCAGTTCGCGCACGTTTCCCGGCCAGTGCCAGGCCTGCAGCGTGGCCAGTGCCGCGGCGCTCATGCCGGGGCTGCGCAGGGCGTTCTCGGCCAGCGCCTGCTGGAAGAAGTGGATGGCCAGCGGGGCGATGTCCTCGCGCCGTTCGCGCAGCGGCGGCAGGCGGATCTCGAAACCTGCGAGGCGATGGTAGAGATCGAGCCGGAAGCGACCGGCCTCGACCTCGGCGGCCAGGTCGCGATTGGTGGCGCCGACCAGGCGCACGTCGATGTCGACCAGATGCTTGCCGCCGATACGCAGGATGCGGCCTTCCTCGACCGCGCGCAGCAGTCGCACCTGGGTCTCGGGCGGCATGTCGCCGAGCTCGTCGAGGAACAGCGTGCCGCCGTTGGCGCGCTCGAACACGCCGGCACGCGCATCGACGCCGGTGGCCGCGCCGCGTTCGATGCCGAACAGCTCCGCTTCCAGCAAGTCGCGCGGCAGCGCCGCGCAGTTGATCGCGACGAACGGGGCCTTGCGCCGCGGCGAGCCCTCGTGCACCCAGCGCGCGAGCGCGTCCTTGCCGGCACCGGTCTCGCCGAACACCAGCACGTTGACGCGGCTGCGCGCGACGCGCCCGAGCGCCTGCAAGCGACGCAGCAGAGACTCGTTGCGGCTCGGCACGCCGGGCGGGTTGCTGGCAGCGGCTGCACTCGCGCCGCCGGCGGGCATCGGTTCCGGCAGCAGATCGAGCAGCGGCGCCAGTACCGCCGCCAGGGCGGGGACGCGCGCCGCGCCCGCGGCGTCGGCCAGCACCCGCCAGCCGGCGTGTTCCAGCACCGGCGCCAACTCGCAGTCGACGCCGCAGGCAGCGCGCACATGGCCGTCGAGATCGAGCAGCCGCAGCGCATCGAGTTCGAGCGCTTGTGCGAACGCCGCGAGCACGCGCGGCAGCGCGGCCTCGAAGCCTGGGCGGGCAGTGGCAAGCTCGCGCCACAGGGCCTCGCGAAGCCGCGACGCCAGCGTGCGTTGCTGGGTGCCCGCAGCGGTGCGTTGCGCCGCATGCGGCGGGTCGAGCTCGCCGGTGCGAAACGCGAGTCCGGCCGGTTCGTCGGCGTGTTCGTGCACGCGCAGCCGCACGCCGCCGAGATCGAGCACGAAGTCGCCACGGCAGGCGATCGCATGGAAGCGGCGGCCATCGACACGGCTGCCATTGGTCGATTCCAGATCGCGCAGCACGCAGCCGCCGTCGGCCAGCACCTCGATCTCGACGTGCTCGCGCGAGACGCCGCGCACGTCGAGCTGCACCGCGCAATCGCCACCGCGGCCGATGCGCCAGCGGCCGACGTCGAGCTGCCGGCGCGACAGCGCGGCGTCGGCCGGTTCCAGTGGATCGAGCGTGTAGCGGATGCGTTCCATCGGTCACGACACAGGAGCGGAACCACGAGCATAGCGCCGGCCCCGGCCACATCGTCGCGTCAACCGACGGCGAACCGCTGCGTTGAGCGCGGGGTTGCTCGGGTGATGGGGTCGATCGGATGCGGCGAGTGGGCTTGGCGTTGTGGGCGTTGCTGGCGGCTTCGCTGGCCGAGGGGCGGTCGGTCTGTGCATTCGCGAACGCGGACGCGCGCTTCGAGCAGCTGTTGCAGGATCAGGCTTTGCCCGGTGGCGCGATCCTGATCGGCGACCGCCAGGGGCTGCTGCACGAGCGCTACTTCGGCAGCTACGGCGCCGGCACCGTGGTGCCGATCGCCTCCGCGAGCAAGCTGGTGTCGGGCGTGCGCATGCTGCAACTGATCGACGACGGCCGCATCGACCCGGATGCGCCGGTGGCGACGGTGCTGCCGCAATTCAGCGGCGACAAGGCCGCGATGAGCGTCGCGCAGATGTTCTCGCACACCGCCGGCTACGGTGGCGATTCCGGCGACCCGCTGGTGTTCGACCGCACCATCACGCTGGCCGCGGCGGTGGACCAGATCGCCTGTTGCCGGCCGCTGCCCGCGGGGTTCACCGTGGGCGGGCAGTTCGCATACGGCGGCCTGTCGATGCACGTCGCCGGTCGCGTCGCCGAAGTCGCGAGCGGGCTCGACTGGGAGGCCGGCTGGCAGGCGGAACTGGGCGCGCCGCTCGGCATCGGCTCGATCGACTGGCAGGCCTTCGGCAGTACCGCCAACTATCCGATCGCCGGCGGCGCGCGTTCCAGCCTGCGTGATCTAGGCCGCCTGCTGCACCTGCTCGCCAACGACGGTCGCTCGAACAACCGCCGGTTGCTGTCCGCGGGTGCTGTCGAGCGCCTGCTCGTGGATCGCGCCGCCGGCTTGCCGGCGCTGGTGGTGCCGGGCAACGTCACGCCGCCGGTGCGCTACGGCCTCGGCGCCTGGATCGATGGCCTCGGCGGGCCTGACCGTCCGCTGCTGGTGCAGAGCCTCGGCGCCTTCGGCACGATGCCCTGGGTCGATTTCGGTCGCCACCGCTTCGGCGTGTTCCTGATCCGTGGTGGTGGCGGCGTCAACGAAGCCGCGGTGCCCGCCTACCGCGAGATGCTCGCGGCGATCGAGGACGAGCTCGACAGCGCGACCTGCGCTGCGATCGAGCGCTTCGACGAAATCTTCGTCGCCGACTTCGACGAGCGTTGAACCACCCTCGGCCGTCGCTCGCGACGAAGGATCGCAACCGGGCGCGGTCGGTGCGGTGCAATGGTCGCCGCGCCGGCTGCGGCAGCGGGCGTTACCGCGGGCGCCTTGCAGCCCCTAGACTACGGCGGCACCCACTGCGGCCAGTGCGATGTCCGAGATCACGGAACTGCTGCGAAATTCTGCGGAAGGAGACCGGCCTGACCTTTCCGGCGTGTTCGAGCGCCTCTATGCCGATCTCAAGCGCATCGCCGCGGCGCGCGTTGCCGGGCTCGGTCCCGGCGAGACGCTGAGCGCCACCGGGCTGGTGCACGAGGCGTACCTGAAACTGGTCGGCGCCGAGCAGTTGTCGCTCGCCAATCGCAAGCATTTCTTCGCCTGCGCGGCGCGCGCGATGCGCCAGGTGGTCATCGATCGAAGCCGCATCGCCCAGGCCGACAAGCGCGGCGACGATCTGCAGCGCGTCACCCTGGAAGGCGCGGATGCCGCCTTCGATGCCGCGGCGTTGCTCGACATCGACCGCGCCCTCGACGAGATCGAACAGATCGCGCCGCCGCTGCGCGAACTGGTGGAACTGCGCTACTTCACCGGCTTGTCGATGCCGGAGATCGCCGAGCTGCGTGGCGTTTCGCTGCGCACCGCCATGCGCGACTGGGAACGTGCCCGCGCCCTGCTGCGGTTGCGGCTGGTGCCCGATGGACGCTGACCAGGTGCGTTGCTGGCGCGAGGCCGATGCGGCCTTCGCCGCGTGGCTGGACTTGCCCGCCGCCGAGCGCGACGCCTGGCTGCAGCAGCAGGAGCTGCGCCCGGACGCACGCTCGGCACTGCTGCAGCTGATCGCGCAGCACGGAACCGACACCGATCCGCTGGTGCCGCTGGATGCGGCCGCAGTTGCCGCCGCGGTCCCGGCCTCTGGCCACAACCAGCTGGCCGGGCGACGCGTCGGTGCCTGGACCCTGGTCGAGGAAATCGGGCGCGGCGGCATGTCCGTGGTCTACCGCGCGCGCCGCAGCAGCGACGGCTTCGAACAGCAGGCCGCGGTGAAGCTGCTCGGGTTGGCCGCGCTCGGTTCGCAGGGAGCGGCGCGATTCGAACAGGAGCGCCGCTTGCTGGCGCGGTTGCACCACCCGCACATCGCCGCCTTCATCGACGGCGGCCTTGCCGAGGACGGCACGCCGTTCATCGCCATGGCCCTGGTCGATGGACAGACGTTGGCGACCTACTGCCGCCAGCGCGGGCTCGACTGGCGCGGCTGCGTGCGCCTGCTGATCCAGGTCTGCGGCGCGGTCGCGCATGCCCACCTCAACCTGATGGTGCATCGCGATCTCAAGCCCGGCAACATCTTGGTCACCGAGGAAGGCGTGCCGATGCTGCTCGACTTCGGCATCGCCAAGCTGCTCGACGAGGAGCACCACGACACCCGCACCGGCCTGCGCGCGCTCACACCCGGGTACGCGGCGCCCGAGCAGCTGCAGGGCGAAGCCATCACCACCGCGACCGACGTCTACGCGCTCGGCGTGGTGCTGCGGGAATTGTGCGGTGCGGATGCCGGCCTGCCGTCCGACCTGCGCAACATCATTGCCGTCGCCACGCGCGTCGAGCCCGAGCGGCGCTACCCGGATGCGCGCGCGCTGGCCGAAGACCTCGAACGTCTGCTGCAGGACCAGCCGGTGCAGGCCACGCCGGACAGCGCCGGCTATCGACTGCGCGCTTTCCTGCGCCGGCGGCGTGGTCTGGTGCTGGCGACGGCAGGTGTCGCCGCTGCGCTGGTCGTTGGCCTGGGGCTGGCCTTGTGGCAGGCACAGCGCGCGACCGAGCAGGCCGCGGAGTCGAAGCGCCAGGCGGCGCGTGCGCAGGCCGCGCGCGACTTCCTGTTCGCGATGATCGCCGCCGGCGACCGCGAGCGCAGCGAAGCCGCAGACCCGCCGGTATCCACGGTGATCGCCCGCGGCATCGCGAGCCTGCAGGACGCGCCGCCGGCGGACCCCGAACTGCACGCCGAAATGGCGATGCTGCTCGGGCACATCGATACCTCGATCGGGCAGTACGAGCGCGCCGCCACCTTGCTCGACAACGCGCTGGCCCAGGCCACGGCCGCCGGTGACGCCACGCTGGTCGCGCAGACCCGCGTCCGTCTCGGCATGCTGGCCAATGCCCGCGGCAAGCCGCAGGAGGCGCTGGCGCAGTTCGACGCGGCGATCGCAGCCAGCGCCACGCTTGCGCCACCGGCGTCCGAGGCAGTGCGGGTGGCAGCGCTCGGCGGCTGGACCTACGCCATGAGCAATGCCGGACGCGGTGCCGAAGCCGAGCGCGTGCTGGCCTCGGTACTGGCCACGCCCGGTCGCGTCGAGGCGGCGGCGCATCGTGCCGAGTTGCTGTTCGCGCAGGCGACCCTGATCGCGGCACCGGACGCGCGCCTGGCGGTGTTGCAGCAGGTGCGCGAGATCCACGCCGCGGTCGGTGCAGCGCCCATCGACCGGCTCGGCATCGCGACGGAAATCGCCGGCGCGCTCAGCCGCCTCGGCCGACACGCCGAAGCCGTCGTCGAAGCACAGGCGGCGGTGACGCTCGGCGATCGCGTGCACCCCGGCAACACCAGTCACCGGGCCAGGCTCTACAACAACCTCGGCAGCATCCTGTCGAACGCCGGCCGGACCGGAGCGGCCGATGCCGCGCTGGCGCAGGCCGAAGCCATCTACCGGGCACTCGGCGATGTCGAGTCGCCCGCATTCGCTTCCCTGCTGCACAACCGCGGCACCCTGCTGCGCGATCTCGGGCTCGCCGAACAGGGCGTGGCGCTGATCGAACAGTCGCTGCGGCTGGCGCAGCGCCAGTTCGGCGAGCGCGACCGACGCAGCATCATCGCCCTGCGCAGCCTCGCGTTCACGCGCGCCGAAGCCGGCGAGCTGTCCGTCGCCGACCGGGAATGGCAACAGGCCTGGGACGTCGCCGGCGAGACCTCGGCACGCGAGCGTTTCGATCTGCTGCTGATCGGCGCACACATCGCGCAGCTGGCCGGGCGCGCGGACCAGACCGAGCTGCGCCTGCAGCGGGCCGAAGCGCTGTCGGCGGCGCAAGCCCTGGAGCTGCCCGATGCGCACCGGGTTCGTCTCGACACCCTGAATGCCGCGCGCTGGTCGCTGGCGGGTCGGCCCGAAGCGGCGGCCGAGCGCTTCGCTGCGGCCGCCGCCCGGGTCGAGGCCGGCGACGACGGGCTCTGGTCCGCCGCGTGGCGCAACCACCTCGCGTACGCCGAGCACCTGCAGCGATCGGGGCAGCAGCAGGCCGCGCGCGAGCAGTTCGCCGCGGCACTGCGGCTGCTGGAGGCGCGCGGCCCGGGCCTGCAGTCGTCGCTGCGCACGCGCCTGCGCGAGCTGGCCGCCGGCGGTTGAAGCGAAGCCCTCGGCGGCGAAGCGAGTTTGACCTCATGGGTGCCGGGCTGCGGCCTCGGCAGGCGGTTTGGCACGGTTGTCCGGAATCCTTCGTATGTCCGGGTGCAGTCGATGTCTTGCCCCTTCCACGCCGACCCGGAGCTCGTCATGAAACGTTCTATTCCCGCCGCTTGCCTGGCGCTGGCTTTCAGCATCGGCCATGCGCAGGCCGCGACTTTCGTCGTCGACAGCCTGTCCGATGACAACGCCGGCGACAGCAACATCGGCGACGGCATCTGCGAAGACCTGCGCGGCGGCACGCGCTGCACGCTGCGGGCCGCAATCGAAGAGGCGAACTTCACGCCCGTCTTCGACATCATCCAGTTCGGCGTCGGCAGCTACTTCGTGATCAACCTGGAAAGCGTGCTGCCGACGATCACCGCGCCCCTGCATCTCGATGGCCGCACCGAAGCCGGCTACAACGGCAGTGCCAGCGACATCGCCAATGCGCCGCCACGCGTGTACCTGAGCGGTCACCTGCTCGGCTCGACGCCGACGGCGGACGGCCTGCGCGTCAGCGGCACCGCGGGGGTATGGGTGGATGCGGTCGGATTCACCGCCTTTCCGGACGCCGCGGTGGAGGTGACCTTGGTCGAGGGACTGTGGGTCAACAACTGCTGGATCGGCATCGGCGCGAGCGGCGGCATCGCCGGCAATGGCCGTGGCCTGGTGCTGGATCGGGTCGAGAACGCGCGCCTCGGCAGGTACTTTTCCGGCAGCGACCTCGTCGGCCTGGGCAACGTGATTTCGTCGAGCGCCGGTGATGGCGTGTACGTGACCCTGGGCGGCGACAACCTCATCGCCGGCAACCGCATCGGTACCTCGCCCGATGGCACGCTCGATCGCGGCAACGGCGGCGACGGCATCGAACTGGTCGGCCCGAACAACGAGATCGGCACGACCTGGAGCGGCGTGCGGGCCGGCAACCGGATCGCCCACAACGGCGGCCACGGCGTCCACGCCTCGCTCGGCGGCGGCCAGCGCATCTACAGCAACGACATCTACGCCAACGACGGCAACGGCGTGCGCCTGCTCGGCGCCAGCAGCTGGATCGGCCGCGGCACCAGCAACTGGACCGGCCTCGGCGCTAGCAGCTGGCTCGGCGATTCCGGCAATGCCATTTATGACAACGGACTGGCCGGCGTGCGCCTGCTCGGCACGGACCATCAGGTCAACCACAACGTGATCGCCAACAACAGCGGGCGCGGCGTCGAAGTGGGCAGCGGCAGCGGTCACCTCATCGGCCAGAACCAGATCTACGGCAATGGCGACGACGGCGTGCGCCTGGATGGCGATGACAACACCGTGTACGCCAACCACATCGGCGTCGTCGACGCCCTGACCGTCGGCAACCAGAACAACGGCGTGGTCATCGTCGGCAGCGGCAACCTGCTGCAGAGCAATGTCATCGGTGGCGCCAGCGGCGCCGCCGGCGACGGTGTCGACATCGTGTCCGGCGACGGCAACTGGCTGGCGCTCAACTTCATCGGCACGCGCGATGGCGTCAGCTACCTCAACGAGGCGCTCGGCGTGCGCGTGCGCGCGGCGGCGACCAACACCCGCATCGACGGCAACTGGATCGGCGAGAGCCTGCACGGCATCGGCCTGGAGGGCGGCGGTTCGGTGGTCTGCAACAACAGCATCGGCATCAGCAACGACGGCAGTGACGCCGGCAACCGCGCCGAGGGCGTCTGGGTGTCCGGGGGCGGCAACACCATCGGTTCGTTCGGCGCCAGCGGCACCTGTGCCTCCGGCAACCGCATCGGCTTCAACGTGTCCGACGGCATCGAGGTCGGCAGCTCGGCGAACATCATTCGCGACAACGACATCGGCTACGTGAACGATGCGCCGGCCGGCAATGGTGCCGGCGGCATCCTGATCGGCACCGGCGCATCGGACAACCTGGTCACCGGCAACCTGCTCGCGCACAACGCCAACGACGGCGTGCGCGTGGGCGCCGCGGCCAGCGGGCGCAACCGCATCGAACAGAACAGCTTCGCGGCCAACGGCGACATCGGCATCGATCTCGGCGACAACGGCATCACCGGCAACGACGCCGGCGACAGCGACAGCGGGCCGAACAACCTGCAGAACTTCCCGGTGCTGCTGACCATCGCCAGCGCGCCGGGCGTCTTGAACGTCAGCTACACGATCGACAGCCAGATCACCGCCAGCACCTACCCGATCGACGTGGACTTCTATCGAGCCGGCAGCGGCAGCCGCCAGGGCAGCGTCTGGATCGGCCGCGACACCTTCGCACTCGCGCCCGGCACCACCCGGGCCACGGTGCTCACCCTGCCGCCCGGCTTCCCGAGCGGCGACCTGATCGCCATGGCCATCGACAACGACGGCAACAGCTCGGAATTCGGCGTGCCCATGGCCTACGTCGCCCAGGTGCCGAGCGTCGACATCTTCGAGGACGGCTTCGAATAGGGACCCGGCGCCGCGATGCGCCTGTCGCTGGCCTACTCGAAGCCATCCTTGAACAGGGCATCGGCGACCACGGCGTGGTTCATCGACGCGACCGGATTGCCGCCGCTGGCTGCATCGGCGAAGGGGACGTTGTTGGTGGTCATGACCGCGCGCAGCAGGTGCGGGCCGGGATCGCCGGCGGCCAGGGTGCAGGTGGCGCGCGCGCTCGAGGGCCCGGTCGCGACCAGTGCGGCGTCGCAGTACTGGAACGTGTAGCTGCTCCAGGTGTAGGCGATGCGCACGCTGCCGCGCGGCACGAACGGTGCCGGCGTGGTCACGTCCACCGACACGGTGTTGCTGGCATTGTCGATCGTGGTCGCGCTGGTGCCGGGCGCGAACGCCAGCGTCACCGGGTGCCAGCCGAGTTCGCTCGATGCGCGCGAGGACGGTGCCGGCGGCATCGCGCCGAGTGCCGATGCGACCACGACCGCGTCGGTCGGCCACGGCGTCGGCGGCAGCGGCAGCACGATGCTCTTGATCGACTGGGCGTCGGCCGCTTGGTACACGTCGCTGCCCAGGCGGTCGAGCGGCGCCTGCGTGAGCGCCGAGTAGAACTCGACCTGCAGCGGGTATTGCGCATTCGTCGTGCTCGAATCGATGCGGTAGCTCAGGTGCAGGCCGTCGGCCTCGACCGTGAAGGCGGTGATCTCGGGATGGTTCTGCGCGCTGCTGTCGCGGCCGCCGATGCTGCCGTCGGCGTCGCCGGCATCGTTCGGGCGGCGCATCAGCGGGCCGCCGTCGCTGTACCAGCGCAGGTACCAGGGCTTGAGGTGGGTGCCGACGAAATGGTTGCCGAACACCGCGCCGCGGCTGATGCTGCCGGTATCGATCGCGGCGAAGCTGCCGGCGGTCGGTCCGACCACGATGTTGCCATCTCCCGGCTGGTCGCCGCCGAACATGAGCGCGGCGACGTTCGAGCCGATGTAGGCGTATTCGAGCGCGAGCGGCGTGACGCCGTCGGCGCCCAGCCCGAAGTGGTTGCCCTTGACCTCGACCACGGCCAGCGACTGGATGCCGAAGGACATGTTCTTCGGCGTGATGTCGAGGCCCTGGCGCGCGACCACGTTGCGGCCGTTCGGGTCGTTCGCGCCGAAGTGGACGTAGTCGTCGTCGTAGTACGGGAAGTTGCCGTCGATGGCTTCGGCGACGCTGCAGCCGTTCATCGTGTTGCCATCGGCATTGACCCCGAACAGGTTGCCGTAGACCCGCAGCTTGCCGGTATTGGTGTGATTGACGATGCTGGCGCCGGCCTTGCAGAACAGGTTGCGACTGGAAGGCTGCAGGCCACCGACGCGCACCGGCTGGCGCGATTCGAGCACGAACGCCCAGGTGACCATGCTGGTGCCGCCATCGAGCGCTTCGCCGAAGGCATTGCCCTCGATCCGGAACTCGCTCGCGGTGGGGTTCGGATTGCTGTACTTCAGCGGATACACTTGGCCGTTGCCGCGTCCATTCAGCACCAGCCCGCGCACCGTGCCGGGCGCGGTGAACTTCAGCGCCGGGTTGACCTGGATCTTGTGCACGACATTCAGACCGCCGACGTTTGCGGCAATCGTGTTCGCAGACGCGCCCGGTTGCGTGAAGCCATCGATCGTCAGTGCCTCGTTGACCGTGATCTCGCCGGAACCGGCGATCACGCACCAGCCTTGCGTCGGGTGGCAGCCCGGATCGCCGGTCGGGATCGCGAAGTGGATGGCGTCGATCTCGCCGCTGCTGGCATTGGCCTTGGCGATCGCGCCGGCGAGCGAGCAGTCGTTCGCGACCAGGTCGTCGCAGGCGGAGACGCCGGCATCGGCCGAGGTGCTGTCGACGCGATAGGTGGCCGCCTGCGCCGCACTGGCGCAGACGCAGGCGAGGCCGGCCAGCAGGCCGGCGAGGCGATAGCAGGACATGCGAACCCCCGAAGTCATCGGCGCCAGCTTCGTCGATGGCGGCCCGGCTCCCAACCCCGCGAACACGGGGTGGCGAGCCGCTATCGTTGCCGCATCGGAGTGCGCGGGGTGGGTCATGCGGAAGTGGGGAGTCTGGATCTGCATCGCCATGGCGGCGCTGGCCGGATGCAGGGCGGTACCGGAACCGGCGGAGGCTACGACGGCGGTGGTGGTGGTCTCCGAGGCCGAACGCCTCGCGGCCCGCGCGCAACGCGTCAGCATCCTCCGCGACGATTTCGGCGTGCCGCACATCTACGCCAAGACCGACGCCGATGCCGTGTTCGGGCTGCTCTACGCGCAGGCCGAAGACGACTTCCCGCGCATCGAGCGCAACTACCTGTGGGCGATCGGCCGGCTCGCCGAAGTGCAGGGCGAGACGGCACTGGCCAGCGATCTGCGCGCGAACCTGTACATGACCCAAGCCGAGGCCGAAGCGGCGTATGGCGCAGCGCCGCAGTGGCTGCGCGAACTCTGTCGCGCCTTCGCCGATGGCTTGAATTTCTATCTGGCGACGCATCCCGAGGTGAAGCCGCAACGGCTCACCCGTTTCGAGCCGTGGATGCCGTTCTTCTTCTTCGAGGGTTCGATCGGCGGCGATATCGAATCGGTGCCGCTCGAAGGCATCGCCGCGTTCTACGCACGCGGTCGCGCCGTCGAGGCGGAGTTGCCGCCGGCCTCGGCTTCCGCAGCCGTGATCGCGTCTGCCCCCGAGCCCATGGCCGCGGCAGCGGCGCGTTTTGCCGAGCCCTCCGGCTCCAACGGCTTCGCGATCGCCGGCAGTCGCACGCAATCGGGCCACGCGATGTTGCTGATCAATCCGCACACCTCGCTGTTCTTCCGCGGCGAAGTGCATGTGGTCAGCGAGGAAGGCTTGAATGCCTATGGCGCGGTGACCTGGGGCCAGTTCTTCGTCTACCAGGGTTTCAATGAAACCACCGGTTGGATGCACACCTCGAGCTATGCCGACTTCATCGACGAATTCGTGCAGCAGGTGTCGCGCGACGGCGCCGCGCTGAAGTATCGCCACGGCGACGAACTGCGTCCGATCGAGAGCTTCGACGTGACGCTCCGCTACCGCGATGGCGACGCACTGCGCAGCCGCACGTTCCCGGTCTATCGCACACACCAGGGGCCGGTGACGCATGCGATCGACGGACGCTGGACGACGACGCGCCTCAACTGGCGTCCGGTCGAAGCCCTGAGCCAGAGCTACCTGCGCATGAAGGCGCGCGACCACGCCGGTTTCCGCGAGGTCATGGGCATCCGCGCCAACTCGTCGAACAACACCGTGTTCGCCGATGCCAGCGGCAACATCGCCTACTTCCACGGCAACTTCATGCCGCGGCGCGACCCGGCATTCGACTACTCGAAGCCCGTGGACGGCAGTAACCCGCGCAGCGACTGGCAAGGGCTGCACGAACTCGACGAGATGATCACGCTGCTGAATCCGGCCAATGGCTGGCTGCAGAACTGCAACTCGACGCCGTTCACCGCCGCGCTCGAGTCGAGCCCGAAGCGCGAAGACTATCCGCGCTACATGGCGCCCGATGCGGAGACCTTTCGCGCGATCCACGCAGTGCGCGTGTTGCGGGACGCGAAGCAGCTGACGCTCGATGGCCTGATCGAACTCGCGCATGATCCCGAACTGCCGGCCTTCGAGGTGTTGTTGCCGGGATTGTTCACGGCCTACGACCACGATGCCCGCAACTGGCCGCAGCTCGCGCGCCCGATCTCGCTGCTGCGTCGCTGGGATCGGAAAGTCGCGCTCGACTCTGTCGCGATGACGCTGGCGCATTTCTATGGCGTCGCCATGCTCGAACACCCGGCCTTGCCGATTGGCCTGTCGCCGCTGGCGCAGGTGGAATGGGCCGGGCGTGACAGTCGCGCGGCGGACCGCCTGGCCGCATTCGCGCGCGTGGTCGCGACGCTCGGCCGTGACTTCGGCAGTTGGGAAACGCCATGGCGCGAAGTGAATCGCTACCAGCGCCTCGATGGCGCGATCGAACAACGCTACGACGACTCGAAACCCAGCCTGCCGGTGCCGATGGCCTCCGGCAACTGGGGCGCGCTCGCGGCGTTCGGCGCGCTGCCGGCAGAGGGCACCCGGCGCATCTACGGCCGCAAGGGCAACAGCTTCGTCGCCGCGGTCGAGTTCGGCCCGCGCCTGCGCGCCAAGACCCTGCTCGCCGGCGGCCAGAGCGGCGACCCGGCCTCGCCGCACTTCGCCGACCAGTCCGAACGCTACGCTTCCCGCCAGTTCAAGGACGTCGCCTTCTACCGCGAAGACGTCGAGCGCCGCACCAGACGCCGCTATCACCCGGGGGAGTGAACGCGGGCCGCCTTCTGCCCGGCCTTTGCCTTGCTCTCTCCAGACCTTCGCCGGACAATCGCCGGCATTCCCTGATCTGATCCTGTCCATGATCGATGCCCAGCGCTATCCGCGACTGGCGCAGATTGCCGTCCCCGGCGACTTGCGCCGCTTCCCCGAATCCGAGCTGCCGGCGATTGCCGCGGAACTGCGCGGCCATCTGATCGATTCGGTGGCGGTCTCGGGCGGGCATTTCGCCGCCGGGCTCGGCGTCGTCGAGCTGACCGTGGCGCTGCACTGGCTGTATCAAACGCCGACCGATCGGCTGGTGTGGGACGTGGGCCACCAGTGCTATCCGCACAAGATCCTGAGCGGGCGCCGCGACACCATCCAGACGGTGAAGCAGCGCAACGGCGTGGCGCCGTTCCCGCGGCGCGAGGAAAGCGAGTACGACACCTTCGGCGTCGGCCATTCGTCCACGTCGATTTCGGCCGCGCTCGGCATGGCGGTCGCGCTGCAACGGCAGGGCGATGCGCGCAAGGTGGTGGCGGTGATCGGCGACGGCGCGATGACCGCGGGCATGGCCTACGAGGCGCTGAACCATGCCGGCGGCATGGACCCGGAGCCGAACCTGCTGGTGGTGTTGAACGACAACCAGATGTCGATCAGCGAAAACGTCGGCGGCCTGACCAAGATGTTCGCGCGGCTGCTCGCGGGGCCTGCCTACACCGCGTTCCGCGAGGGTGGCAAGAAGCTGTTCCCGGCGAAGAGCCGCACCGGCAAGTTCCTCAAGCGCTGGGAGGAGCACTGGAAAGGCATGGCGCTGCCTTCGACGCTGTTCGAGGAGATGGGCTTCCACTACTCGGGGCCGGTGGATGGGCATGATCTGCCGGAGTTGGTGCGCATATTGCGCACCCTGCGGGAGTTGAAGGGGCCACAGCTGTTGCACGTGATCACGCGCAAGGGCAAGGGCTACGAGCGCGCCGAGGGCGACCAGATCGAGTACCACGCGGTCGGTCCGTTCGATCCCGAGGTCGGCGTGGTCAAGAAGCCGGGACCGGCCAAGCCGAGCTACACCCAGGTGTTCGGCGACTGGCTCTGCGACATGGCCGCAGCCGACCCCAAGCTTGCGGGCATCACCCCGGCGATGCGCGAGGGCTCCGGCCTGGTGCGCTTCTCGCAGGAATACCCGCGGCAGTATTTCGACGTCGCCATTGCCGAGCAGCATGCGGTCACGCTCGCCGCCGGCATGGCCTGCGAAGGCATGAAGCCGGTGGTCGCGATCTACTCGACCTTCCTGCAGCGCGGCTACGACCAGTTGATCCACGACGTCGCGCTGCAGAACCTCGACGTGCTGTTCGCGATCGACCGCGCCGGCGTGGTCGGCCCCGATGGCGCGACCCATGCCGGCAGTTTCGACCTGAGCTTCCTGCGCTGCATTCCGAACCTGGTGCTGATGGCGCCGGCCGACGAGGCCGAATGTCGACGCATGCTCTCGACCGGCTATCGTCATCCGGGCCCTGCGGCAGTGCGCTATCCGCGCGGCAGCGGCCCCGGTGTCGCGGTGCCGAAGGACCTCGACACGCTGCCGATCGGCGAGGCCGAAGTGCGGCGTCGCGGCCGCAGCCTCGCCCTGCTCGCGTTCGGGGCGATGGTCGCGCCGGCCCAGCAGGTGGGCCAGGAGATCGACGCCACCGTGGTCAACATGCGCTTCATCAAGCCGCTCGACGAGAAGCTGCTGTTGGAGATCGCGCGCAGCCATGACGGCCTGATCACGATCGAGGACAACGCCGTGCAGGGCGGCGCCGGTTCTGCCATCGCCGAACTGCTGGCCGCGCACGGGCTCGCGGTGCCGATGCTGCAACTCGGCCTGCCCGACCGCTTCATCGAGCACATGACGCGCGAGGAACTGCTGGCCGAGGTCGGCCTCGACGCTGCCGGCATCAAGGCCAGCATCCGCAAGCGCTGGCCGCAGCAGCCGGTGCCGGTGCGCAGCGTCGCCGGGTAGAGGCTGCTGCGACAACGTGTCGCAGCGACCCGCTTCGAGGGCCTTCCTAGAATTCCGGGATCCATTTCCCTTCCCGGAGTGTTCCATGCCCACCCCCCACGCCCTCGCGGTCGCGGTGTTCGCCGCGCTGTCCGCTTCCGCCTTCGCTGCCGAGAACACCCTGCCGCGGGTCGAGATCGAGGAGACCGCGCCCGAGCCGCTGCCAAACGCGAGCCCGGTGCGCGACATCAAGGCCAAGCGCGCCGCCACCAGCGACACTGGCGCGATGCTGCGCGATGTTCCGGGCGTGCAGTTGAATGGCGCCGGCGGCGTTTCCAGCCTGCCTGCGCTGCATGGCCTGGCCGATGATCGGCTGCGCATCCGTGTCGATGGCATGGATCTGATCGCGACCTGCCCGAACCACATGAATCCGCCGCTGTCCTACCTCGACCCGGCGCAGGTCGCGTCGCTGCAGGTGTATGCCGGCATCGCGCCGGTCAGCCTCGGCGGCGACAGCATCGGCGGCAGCATCGTCGCCACCACACCGGCGCTGGCGTTTGCAGCGACGGGCGAAACGCGCGCCGGTGGCGAGGTCGCGAGCTTCTACCGCAGCAACAACGCTGCGGTGGGTGGCAGCGTCGATCTGCACTGGGCGAGCGAGGGCTTCCACGTCGGCTATCGCGGTGGCAGCAGCCGCGCCGACAATTACCGCGCCGGGCGCGACTTCAAGACGGTCGTGGGTACCGGTCGTCCCAGCCACGAGCTGTCGCTGGACGAAGTTGGCTCGACCGCCTACGAAACCGCGAACCACGCGCTCACGCTGGCGCTGAAGCGCGACGCCCATCTGCTGGAAGCCAAACTCGGCTACCAGGACATGCCCGAGCAGTTGTTCCCGAACCAGCGCATGGACCTGCTCGACAACACCCAGCAGCGCGGCAGCCTGCGCTATCGCGGCGAGTTCGGCTGGGGCGCGCTCGAAGCCAGCGCGTACCACGAGCGCGTCGACCACTTCATGGACTTCGGCCCGGACAAGCGCTTCTGGTACGGCAGCAACTCGGGCCCCGGCAATCCCTGCGACCCGGTCCGCTTCATGGGCGACCCCGCCGGCACCTGCGCCGCCGGCATGCCGATGTACAGCGCCGGTCGCACCAGCGGCGCGCGCATCGCGGCCGACTTCGGGTTCGGTGCCGCCGATCTGTTGCGCGTTGGTGCCGAGGCGCAGCGCTATGACCTCGACGACTGGTGGACGCCTTCCGGCGGCGGCATGGGTCCGGGCATCTTCCGCAACATTGCCGATGGCGAACGCGATCGCAACGCGCTGTTCGCGGAGTGGGAGCAACACCTGTCCGATGCCTGGATGACCCTGCTCGGCGCGCGCTTCGAGCAGGTGCGCAGCGACGCCGGCGACGTGCGCGGCTACAGCACGATGGCGAACGCCCCCGGCGCCCAGTACGCCGAGGCCAACGCCTTCAACGCCCGCGAACGCGAACGTCTCGACCGCAACTGGGACCTGACCGCACTGGCGCGCTACACGCCGGCTGCGAGCTTCGATCTGGAGTTCGGCCTCGCGCGCAAGACGCGCACGCCGAACCTGTACGAGCGCTACACCTGGTCGAGCTGGGCGATGGCAGCGACGATGAACAACTTCGTCGGCGACGGCAACGGCTACGTCGGCAGCATCGACCTGGAACCCGAGGTCGCGCACACGTTCTCGGCAACGCTCGACTGGCACGCCGCCGACCGCGCCTGGCAGCTGCGTGCCACGCCGCACTACACGACCGTGCACGACTACATCGACGCCGCGCCGCGCGCCGCCTGGACCGCCAACCGCTTCAACGTGCTGCAACTGTCGAACCAGTCGGCGCGGCTGTATGGCATCGATCTGTCGGGTGAAGCGCGGCTCGGCGAAGGCGGGTTCGGCGCGTTCGCGGTCGAGGGCATCGTCAATCATCTGCGTGGCGTGAACCGCGACCGCGACGACGATCTCTACAACTTGATGCCACTGAACGCGCGTCTGCGCCTGAAGCACGCGCTTCGCGGCTGGAACAGCGTGCTCGAATGGGAGCTGGTCGATGCCAAGGAGCGGGTCTCGGCGGTGCGCAACGAAGTGCCGACCGATGGCTACGGACTGCTGCACCTGCGCACCTCGCGCGAGTTCGGCCGCCTGCGTCTCGATGCCGGTGTCGAGAATCTGTTCGACCGCGGCTATCGCCTGCCGGCCGGCGGCGCCTATCTCGGTCAGGGCACGACCATGAGCATGAACGGCGTGCCCTGGGGCATCGCGGTGCCGGGCGTGGGGCGCAGTCTCCACCTCGGGCTCAGTCTCGGTTTCTGAACGGTCTCTTGGCGCACTGGGGGAAGCGTCACGCACGGGCGTCGTCTGGGCAGGAATGCGAGTGGAGAGCTCCGATGCGTGCACTGCTGCTGTGCTGCCTGTTCGTCCTTGCCACGCCGGTGCTGGCGCAGCGCGACTACACCGCGCCCGCCGACGCCGAGCGCACCGATGTCTGGTTCGACCCGGCCGATTCCGGCTGGGCGCTGACCATCGCGCCTTCGGGAGCGGTCAGCTCGGCGCTGCTCACCGATTTCGATGCCGGCGGCGCGCCGCGCTGGTGGTTTGGCGGCGCGCTGCGCACGGGCCCGGGGCGGGTCGCGATGCAGCTGTATCGGCCGCGTTGGGACGTCGCGCTCCAGCAGATGGCCGCGCCCACGCTGGCCGGACAACTGAGCTTCGTGCGCGACAGCGAAGACGCGGCGCATTTGGTGCTGCAGCTCGAAGGGCGGGTCCGCGAACACGCGCTGGTGCGCTATGTGGTCAATCGTGATTACAGCCTTGGCGATCGTTCCGGCTTCTGGTTCGACCCGGCCGATGGTGGCCACGGCCAGCTGCTGATTCAGCAAGGTCGTTGGGTGGGTTCGATCTCGCTCGGTTACGACCGCGGCGGAGCGCCGACCTGGGCGTTTGCGCAGGGTGATATCGGTGCCGGCCTGCTCGCGGCCACGCGCGTGCGCCGTGTCTGCGACCCCGGTTGCCGGCTGCTTGCGGAGGCCGGCGGCGAGACCCGCATCCGCTTCCTCGGCCAGGACGACGCGGTCGCCTCGATCCGCCTGGACGACGCGCAGGGCACCTTCTGGTCGCGCCCGGACAAGGCGCTGTCGCGCTACACCGAGGCGCCGAACACGCGGCCGCACGCGGGTGCGCTGGCACGCTTCGCCGACGCCGCGGCGATGGCCCACTTCCTGCGCGAGACCGCGGCGATCAATCCGTACTACGGACTCGATGGCTGCATCGACTTCTCGCCCGGATTGCCGGCAGCAACCACCGCCAGCGATACCAACGTGCAGGAGGAAGGCGTCGACGAGTACGACCTGATCCAGCGAATCGGCGATCGCGTCTACAGCCTCGGCGTGCGCGACAACGGCGAGCAGCGGCTGCGCGTGCATGCGCTCGACGCGATGAACGCCGTGGCCAGCGAACTCGGTTCGCTGGCGCTGCCCGAAGGCACGCAGCCGATCGGGCTGCATGTCGCCGGGCAGGGTGCGCAGACGCGTCTGGTCCTGCTCGCCGGCGTGCATCCGTTCTACACGGCGTTTTCGTCGTCCTGCGGCTACGAGCCGGTCGACGGGCGCGTGGTCATCGTCAGCTATGCGCTCGATGACAGCGGCGTGCCGCTGGAAGTCCGGCGCATCGAACTGCAGGGAATGTTCGCGACCAGTCGGCTGATCGGCACGACCTTGTTCCTGGCCAGCTCGCGGTTGGTGCAGGTCAGCGAGGCCGGCGTGCCGGCATTGCCGCAGTGGCGGGAAAACGGCGGGCCGTGGCAGCCGATGGTCACGCTGGATTCGGTGTGGCTGCCGAACTTTGCACCCAACGACTACGAGCGCAGCCTGACCACCTTGTCGCGCTTCGACCTTGGCGGTGGCGATCCCGCGTTCGTGTCGCTGTTCGCGCGCCCGGAGCTGTCCTACGTCGCGCCCGGCGCCTGGTATCTGGCGACCAGCGAGTACCGCATCGCCTCGGGCATCGTGCCGCCCGGCGGCGGGCCACTGCAACTCGACATCCACAAGCTGGCGCTGCCCGACCTCGGCTATCGCGCCAGCGGCAGCGTGCCGGGCAGCATCGGCACGGAGAGCGAAGGTGCATTCCGCTTCTCCGAGCGCGCGGGAGATCTGCGCGTGCTGACCGACCATTCCTGGTCCTGGACGGCGACGAGCCTGTTCGAGCTCTCGGTGCTGCGCGAAGACAGCGCCAGCCAGCGCCTGGTGCGCATCGCCAGCCTGCCGAATGCGGCGCACCCCGAGCCGATCGGCCCGCCGCGCGAACGGCCGTATGGCGTGCGCTTCGTCGGCGATGCCGCGTTCGCGGTGAGCTTCTTCCGCACCGATCCGCTGTATGCGATCGACCTCACCGACCCGCTCGATCCCAAGCTCGATTCGGCGCTCGAGATCACCGGCTACTCCGACTACCTGCATCCGCTGCCGGGCGGTTTCCTGCTCGGCGTCGGTCGCGATGCGACCCCCGCGGCCGGTGGCGACGGCTGGGGCGGAGCCTGGTTGCTGGGCCTGAAGTTCAGCCTGTTCGACCAGCGCGATCCGACGCACCCGCTGGAGTCGTGGCGACAGACCAGCGGCACCCGCGGCAGCGATTCCGCGCTGCTGCGAGATCATCACGCCATCGCTGCTGCCAGCACGCCCGCCGGGCGCACGCGCATCGCCATCCCGATCGTGCGCCACGACGGAGCGCTCCCCGAGCCCTGGTCCTGGGCCCCCTGGCAGTTCAGCGGCGTCGCCAGCTTCGAGATCGACGCGATGGGCGTCGTGCACGGCTACCGCGAACACGCCGCCGTCCACGCCGCAGCCACCACGCCGCCCTACCGCGACGTCGACGGCGCCCGCACCCTGCTGCTCGGCGACAGCCTGTTCCTGTTCAGCAACGGCCACTGGTACGGCACCCGCTTCGATGCCACCACGCCGATGGCGGGGCCGTATTGAACGATCAGGCGATGTCCGTGAAACGGATGCGATCCCCGAAGCGCCGGAAGTCCGCCGCGTTGTGCGTGAGCAGTTCAGGGATGCCGTAGGCGAGCATGGTGGCGACGATGTTGGCGTCGTGCACCTGCTTGCCGCCGATGGCGAGTTCCGACATCAGGCGCAACAGATGGGCGGTGACGGCGGCAGTATCGTCCGCGATCTCGAAATGCGCCTCGAAGTAGCGCAGACGTTCGACGACGATGGCCGCCGAAGCCGCATCCGCGAAGGACTGGGGTCGCGACCTTACTGCGGCAAATTCTCGCAGCACCTGGCGGCTGATCCACAGTGTTCTCCCCGCGCGTGCTGCCAGATTCAGCGCTGCGAGGGCCTGCTCGTGCAGCGGGGATTCGGCGATGTTCGCGTAGACCAATACATTGGTGTCGACGAACAGCGGAGACTGCTCAGCGGCCGTCATCGCCATAGAGGTGCTCGCGGCGCAGGCTCATGTGTTCCGGCCAGCGGCCGACGTGGTCGACTGGAAAGTCCAGCGACGCACGTTGCGCCCGGCGCCCGGCCCGGCTGCGCAGGAAGTCGATGAAGTCCTCAACCTCCAGGATGCGCTCGGGCGGCAGTTCGCGGAGTTTTTCGACCAGGGACATCGGGTCAGCGTGCACGGAGCGCCTCCTGAATGCGTGCGGTGCGATCAGCGGTGAGCGTCGTGATCTGAGCCCATGTGCTTGGGCTCAGCCCTGACGACAGACGTGTTCACCGCTGCTGGCCTGAGCCTACCAGTTTGGCGCGGGGGAGGTAGACGAGCGCGTCCGGAGCCCGGTGGGTCAACAGCGGTCGCGCCCTCTTCGCGGGCAACAATGTGATCGAGCACCCCGAGCCCGGGTGTTGGCGCTCGGCGACAGCCTGTTCCTGTTCAGCAACGGCCACTGGTACGGCACCCGCTTCGACGCCACCACGCCGATGGCGGGGCCGTACTGAACGGATCATGCCAGCGGATTGCGCCAGCGCGCCGCGAGCTCGATGTCGATCGCATGCACGACAAAGGAGCGGCGTGCACGCGGTCGCTGCCGGTCCGTTTCCTTGACCACCGAGACCCGGCAATCGCAGACTCCGGGCGAGCTCCAGCGTTGTGCTGGCGGGCAGGCGGCGATCCCTCAGTGAAGTCTTCCGCGAATCACCGGCAGGAATTCATCGCAGCGGCGTGGGTCGTCGCGATGCTCGTGACCGGCGTTCTCGTCTTCGCAGTGGGAGCGTCGACCGTTCGAGCAACGGGCCTCTGTGGGAGTGCATGAACATGCCGCGAGCTTTGCTGCGACGACCTTGTCCGTTCATGCAGATTGCGTCCCTGCCGCTTCGGCGTGGCAGCCAGCTGGCGTTCTTTCGAGGCGCAGTACTCGGCATCGCCTGGCTCGTTGCGGTTTCCGGTGCCAACGCCGCCGACGAGGGCGCGGTGTGCATCGCCGATGTTCCCGCCGCAACGCCAGGAGAAAAATCCCTGCACAACGCGACCGCGTCGGAGGCTCCCTACGACTTCACCGTTCGCATCGGAGATCGACCGGCGGTCGCCACCTCGCCCGACCGGTCGGTGCTGGTGCAGGGCTTGGCGACTTCTGCCGCACACCGGGTGGTGATCAAGCGCAATGGCAAGCCGTTCGCGTCGTTCCTGCTCCGGATCGCAGACTACAAATCAGAAACCGTCTGCATGTGGCTTGGACCGCTCTATGAAAGCTGGTCGGTCTGGCCGATGGCGGAGGCGAAACACCTTTGCGCATGCGACGGACTGCAGTGATGTCGGCGCAGTGCTCTGCCGCCTTGCCGGCCATTGCCCGTGTGGCCGTTGCGGCAGCACTCCTGCTGCTCGGCGGCTGCGCGGTGATGCCTTGGCCGCATCGCGCGAACGTCACCCCTGCTGTGTCGGGCGTGTTGCGCGACGCCGAGGGTCCGCTGCCCGATGTTCCGGTGAGGGTGTGCGAGGCCACTCGAAACCAATGCTGCACCGGCCGCGCGTATGAGTCGGTCACTTCGGCCACCGGCGCCTTCCATGTTCGCGCCGGTCGCGAATTCCATTTCTTGGTGTACGTCATGGCCCATCGGAATTTCTACTGGTGTCTGTCGTTTCGCCCGGGCGACCAGTGGCAGAGCATCGGCCCAATTCGCGACTACACCCTGATCGACTCGGGTCCGATCGATTCCGAGGCCAGCCCCGTCGAGTGCTCCCTTGGCGTTGACGGCTTGTCCTGCATCGGCCCGCAGGGACGGCTTGGCGACGGCGGATGAGCCTCCCTCAATCGACGCATACCGCGTGGCGAGCTGACGGATCAGGCGAAAGCTCTGGGAAGCCGCGCTCGATATCGGCGAGGCGTTGCTGCGGACTTCACTCGGTTGATGCGGGTGGCGCGTTGTCGGTGCACTGGATGCTCTTGTCGACGGCGGCGATCGTCGCGAGTGCTGTCTCCGACCAGTCTCCCTTCTCCGGCCGCATGTCGCCAAGCACCAGGAAGCGCGAGCCGGCACTCGATGCTGGAAGGTCGAAGCCCTCGTAGATCTGCGGGTCGCCCAGAAACGTGAATCGGTAGACCACGCCGGTGATTTCCAGACCGCACCAGCGCACGCTGCGGCCGGGAAGCGGCCCCTCCGAGGGCGCGCTGTCCGATGCCATGGTGCCGACCAGCGTGGCAAGGTAGTCGGCAACTTTCATCGTGTGTTTCGGTGAGTGCAGTTCGAGTTCAAAGTCGCCGCGTTCGACGGACCAGCTCGGGTAGGCGTCACGATCGACCGTTGCGCGCAGCAATGCCGGGTATTGGAAGCTCACGCCTGCTTGCGAGAACTCGGTCAGCTCGGTGAGCGCGGACGGCGACGGCGCGCCGCGCAGTTGGTCCACCATCGCGTCGATGAACACGCCCGTCAGTGAACGCTCACGCGCCTCGGCCGGCGCCGGCGCAGGACGGTCGTCTCCTGCACATCCGGTCAGCGCCAGGAGCAAGGTCGATGCGGCCATCGACTTCCACATGCGGTTTCTCCGTGGGGAGTGGAATGAAAGCGGAGGATAGGAAATCCGAAGCCACTTTTCGCGAACTGGTTGCGGGCGACTGGCGTTGAACGCGGGCTGCCGTGGCCGCGTCACGTCGCGTGCAGCTACCCCAAATCCCCGAAGCGGGTCTGCAGGGCGGCGATTGCGGCGAGGCCGGCGGTTTCGGTGCGGAGGATGCGTGGGCCGAGGGTGATGCGCTGGAAGCGGGCTTGTTCAAGTACGGCCAGGTCGCGGTCGGAGAAGCCGCCTTCGGGGCCGATGGCGATGGCGACGCTGTCGCGGCATTCGATGCGCGACAGGGTCTCGCCACCGTCCGGGTGCAGCACCAGGCGCGTGTCGTCGGCGTCGGCGTCGGCGAACAGGCGCGCGGCGCGCTCCAGCGGCAGCGGCGATTCGATCTGCGGCAGTTGCGCGCGGCCGCATTGCTCGCAGGCGGACTCGATCACGCGCTGCCAGTGCACGATGCGCTTGTCGGCGCGGTCCTCGTCGAGCCGCACTTCGGTGCGGTCGCTGCTGACCGGCACGATCTTGACCACGCCGAGCTCGGTCGCCTTCTGCAGGATCAGGTCCATTTTTTCGCCGCGCGCGATCGCCTGTACCAGTGTCACCGCCAGCGGCGATTCGTTGGTCACCGCATCGACCCGGTTCAGCAGCACGCGCGCCTCGCGCTTGCCGAGACTGATCTGCCCGGAGTAGTCGTGGCCATCGCCATTGAACAGGGTCACGGCATCACCCTCGCGCAGGCGCAGCACGCGCACGGCGTGGTTCGCGGCAGCTTCGGAGAGGATCGCGGCCTGGCCGGACTGCAGGGGTTGGTCGACGAACAGACGAATGCGGCGCATGCGGACCTCAGGAAACGGCGTGAGCGATGCCTTCGCGCGCGACCTCGACCATGAACTCGATCTCGTCGGGCGTGATGCAGTACGGCGGCATGAAATAGACGGTGGAGCCGAGCGGACGCAGCAACACGCCGCGTTCGAGGCCATGACGAACCACGCGCAGGCCACGGCGCTCGCTCCAGGCGAAGGCGCGGCCATCGGCGTCGACCAGATCGAAGGCGGCGATCATGCCGGTCTGGCGCAAGTGGCGGACCTGCGCGTGATGGCGCAGCGGCGCGAGCGTCGTGGCGAGATGCTGGGCCAGCGCGTGATTGCGCGCCAGCACCGGTTCGTCGCGGAAGATGTTCAACACTTCGAGCGCAACGCGGCAGCCGAGCGCGTTGCCGGTGTAGCTGTGCGAATGCAGGAACGCGCGCAACTTCGTGTACTCGTCGTAGAAGCTCTGGTAGACGGCCTCGGTCGCGAGCACCGCCGACAACGGCAGATAACCGCCGCTCAGGCCCTTGGACAGGCACATCAGGTCGGGCGCGATGCCGGCCTGCGCGCACGCGAACATCGTGCCGGTGCGGCCGAAGCCGACCGCGATTTCATCGGCGATCAACAACACGCGATGCCGGTCGCAGGCGGCGCGAGCACGCCGCAGGTATTCCGCGTCGTGCATGCGCATGCCGGCCGCGCATTGCACCAGCGGCTCAATGATCAGCGCGCAGACCGAATCGCCGTGCTCGGCGAGCAGTGCATCGAGCGCGTCGGCGGCGCGCACCGCCACATCAAGTGCAGTCTCGCCCGGCTGCGCCGCGGTCGTGTCCGGCGACGGTGCGGTCAGCGGCGTCAGCAGCAGTGGCGCATAGGTCTCGCGATAGAGCGGGATGTCGGTGACCGAGAGCGCGCCGAGGGTTTCGCCGTGGTAGCCACCGGCGAGCGCGACGAACTTGGTGCGCTGCGCGTCGCCGCGGTTGCGGCAATGGTGGAACGCGAGCTTGAGCGCGATCTCGACCGCGCTGGAGCCGTTGTCGGCGTACTGCACGCGCGTCAGCCCCTTGGGCGCGATCGCGACCAGGCGTTCCGCCAGTTCGATCGCCGGCTGGTGGGTGAAGCCGGCCAGGATCACGTGTTCGAGCCGGCCGATCTGCTCGCGCAGCGCCGCGTCGAGGCGCGGGTGCGCATGCCCGAACAGGTTCACCCACCAGCTCGAGATCGCGTCCAGGTAGCGCTTGCCGTCGTAGTCGACGAGCCACGCGCCGCTGGCGCTGCGGATTGGAACCATCGGCAGCGTTTCGTGGTCGTGCATCTGCGTGCACGGGTGCCAAACCACGGCCAGGTCGCGGCGGGCGAGTTCGGCGTTGCTCGGGCTCAACGTGGGATACCGGTGATGGAGGAGTGCTGGGTTATGATCGTGGCCGATTCCGATGACGGCAAGGTGTTTCCGATGCAGGTTCGTGGTGCGCGTGGCTTCACGTTGATCGAAGTGCTGGTGGTGGTCGTGATCCTCGCGATCCTCGCGGCGATCGTGGTGCCGCGCGTGATCGGCCGCACCGACGACGCCATGATCGCGAAGGCCAAGGCCGACGTGCAGGGCCTGTCGACGGCGTTGAACCTGTACAAGCTCGACAATTTCACCTATCCGAGCACCGATCAGGGCCTCGATGCGCTGGTGCGCAAGCCCGGCGGCTCGCCGGAGGCGGCCAACTGGCGTAGCGGCGGCTATATCGAGCGGCTGCCGAAGGACCCGTGGAACCGCGACTACCAGTACGTCGCGCCGGGCAGCCACGGCGACTTCGATGTCTATTCGCTCGGCAAGGACGGCCAGAGCGGCGGCGAGGGCATCGCCGCCGACATCGGCAACTGGACCGAGTGAGTGCGATGCGCGTCGCGACGCGCGGCTTCACGCTGATCGAGGTGCTGGTCACGGTCGTGATTCTGGCCGTGCTGGCGTCGGTGCTGGTGCTCGCAGTCGGCGCCGGCGACGAGGAACAATGGCTGCGGCGCGAGGCGGAGCGGCTGCAGGCACGGATCGACTACGCCTGCGAACGCGCCGAGCTGACCGGGCGCGAACTTGGCCTGCACCTGCGGCGTGGCGGCTATGCCTTCAGCACGCCCTACGGCGAGGACTGGCGCTTCATCGACGACGACAAGGCGCTGCAGCGCGCCACGCTGCCCAAGGCGATCACGCTCGCTGCCGGCGACCACGAACTGACCGAGTCCTTCGCCGAGAAGCCGCAGTTCCTGTGCCTCGCTTCCGGCGAAGCGACGCCGGCGCAGATCGAGCTCGCGGCCGGTGCCCGCGCGACGCGCTGGCGCATCGACATCGCCTTGGACGGCAGCACGCGCCTGCAGCGGCGCGCCCCGGACGACCGCGACTGGCAAGCCGCCGGGCAGCCGCCATGAAGCGCGCGCGCGGCTTCAGCCTGGTCGAAGTGCTGGTTGCGCTCGCGGTGGTGGCGATTGCGCTGGTCGCGTTGCTCGCCGCGGCCGGACGCATGGCGCGCGACGCCGACCACCTGCGCGAGCTGACGCTGGCCGACTGGGTCGCGGCCAACGTGCTGGTCGAAACCCGCCTGCGCGAACCGTTCCCGCGACTTGGCCGCAGCGAAGGGCGCGCGCGCATGGGACCGCGCGAGTTCCGCTGGCAGCGCGTGGTGCAGAACACGCCGGAGCCGGCGCTGCGGCGCATCGACGTGCACGTGTTCGCGCTCGACGCCGGCAGCGACGATGCGCCGATCCACAGCCTGGTCGGCTTCGCGGGGCGGCCATGACGCCGGCACGTGCCCCGGGCTTCACGCTGATCGAGGTGCTGGTCGCGGTGTTCATCTTCGCGCTGCTGATGATCGCGGCCTACGGCAGCGTCGATGCCTTGCTGCGCACCCGGGATGGCCTGTCGGCGCAGAACGGTCGCCTGCGCGAGCTGCAGTTCGCGGTCGGCATGGTCGAGCGCGACCTGCGCGCGGTGATCTCGCGCCCGGTGCGCGAAGGCTATGGCGAGCGCGAGCCGGCGCTGGTCGGAACGCGCGACGCGATCGCGTTCACCCGCGCCGGCGCCGCCAATCCGCTGCAACTGGAGCGCGCGCGCATCGAACGCGTCGGTTATGCCTGGCGCGACGGCGTGCTGGTGCGCGTCGGCTTCGCCGTGCTTGATCGCGCGCCGGCCACGCCGCCGCTGGCGCGCGACCTGCTCGGCAAGGTGCAGCGCATCGGCTTCCGCTACTTCGACGGCGAGCAGTGGCGCGAACAGTGGCCGCTGCCGAACCTGTTGCCGAAGCCGCTGCACGCGCTGCCGCGCGCGGTCGAGGTCAGCATCGCCTGCGAGGACTACGGCACCATCACGCGGCTGATCGACCTGCCCGAGGTCGACGAAGCGGCCGCGGTTGCCGCTGCACCGCCGGGCCCGGGCCTGCCGCCATGAAGCAGCAGCGCGGGGTCGCCCTGATCGTCGCGGTGCTGCTGGTGGCGCTGGCGACGCTGATCGTCGCCAGCCTGATCGACACCACCGACCTGGCGTTCGCGCGTACGCGCAACGCCGTGCGCGAACAGCAGGCGCATGCCTATGCGCGCGGCCTCGAAACCTGGGCGCTGGACTGGTTGCGCCGCGACCAGAACGAGGAGCCCGGGATCGACTCGAACGGCGACCTGTGGGCGCGGCCGCTGCCGCCGATGGATGTGCCGGGCGGGCGCATCAGCGGTCGGCTGCGCGAGCGCAACGGCTGCTTCAACCTCAACCACCTGGTCGTCAACGGTGTCGAGGACGCGCTGGCGCGGCGCCGCTTCGAGCGCCTGTTGCGCGCGCTGAAGCTCGATCCGGCGCTGGCCGATGCCGTGGTCGACTGGGCGGATACGGACCAGGAGCCCGCTCCGCGCGGTGCCGAGGACATGGCCTACCTGCTGGCCAACCCGCCGCGCCGCGCCGCCAACCAGGGCTTCGCGCACGTCTCCGAGCTGCGTCTGGTGCGCGGCATCGACCAGGCCGCCTTGCGCGCGCTCGAAGCCCATGTCTGCGCCAACCCGGCGAATACCCCGATCAACGTCAACACCGCCACGCCGCAGGTGCTGATGAGCCTGGTCGAGAATCTCGACGAGGCACGAGCGCGCAAGCTCAACGACGATGGCAACGCGCGCATGACCAGCATCGAGGCCTTCGACGCCAAGCTGACGCAGCTCGGACTCGCCCGCGACGGCGGTCCGACCGGGCCCGGCGTCGGCGTCGCCAGCACCCAGTTCCAGGCCGAGGCCGTGGTCGAGCTCGATGGCATCCCGTTCCGTTACTACTCCCGTATCGAACGTGGGGCGCGGGGCCATGCCGTGCGCGCTCGCAGTCGCGGCGTGGACTGACCTGCGCCGCAGTGCACGGCGCCGGCGCGCCGCTCAGCCGACCCAATGGGCAAGCCGCGTGCGTCGCACGCACAGTTCGTAGCTGCCGACGCACAGCGCGAGCGTGGCGGCGACGCCGAGCACGAACTTCCACGGCCAGGCCAGCGCCACGTCGAGCAGCAGGTACTGCAGCGCGAACAGGATTGGCAGGTGCGTCAGATAGACCCAGTAGGCACTGCGGGCGAGGTAGCTCATCCACGCGTTCGGGCGATCCAGCCAGCGCACGCCGGCAACCAGGCAGGCCAGCGTGCCAAAGGCCGCGACCAGCGATTCCAGTACCGCGACCGGCCACGACGCCGTCGCCCACGGTTCGGGCGCGGCATCGACGCCGAGCCGCCACAGGAACGCGGCGTAGAGCAGCAGGCAGAGCAGGGCGGCGGGCCAAACGCGGCTTCGCAGCGGCGCCAGCCAGTCGGCCTGCCCATGCAGCGCGGCGCCGAGCGCGAAGAACGGGCCATACAGCGCGATCGCCCAGAACTGCGGCAGCAGGCTCTCGGGTGCTGGATGCGGGGCCTGCGTGCCGAGGAAACCGGGCAACACCAGCAACGGCAGCGTCAACGCCACGACGTGCGGGCCGAGCGCGCGCCAGCGCCGCAGCAGCGCGCCGAGCCCGAGCGTGCGACCGGCCCAGGTCATCACGCTGAACAGCAGCAGGTAGTAGAGAAACCACAGGTGTCCGGTGCTCGGCGGCAGCGCGGGCGGATCGGGCTGCGCCATCCATTCGCGCAGCATGAGCAGCAATGGCGAGGGCTGGTCCAGCGCCTGCGCCGCCCAGCCGGTGAGCTGCGACACCGATCCGTGCACCAGCGGCCAGGCGACCAGGAATGGCACCAGGATGCGCCGAACGCGATTTCGCAGCAGCCCGTCCATGCCGCGCCGGGCGATCAACGCGGCGGTGAAGAAACCGGCGACGACGAAGAACAGCGGCATGCGCACTAGGTGCGGCAGCCAGACCAGCGCATCGACCCAGGGCGAATGCTGTGCGTCCGCGGTCGGCCAGAGCCGATGCAGCAACGGGCTGTAGGCGAGCGCCGCGTGGAACAGCACGCCGGTCAGCATCGCCAGCGCGCGCAGCTGGTCGAAGGCGTGGAAGCGCGCGTCGGGGCCGGTGCCGGCCCCGATCGGCGTTGCGTCGGCAGACACGGCGCGGTTCAGTAGAACGCCGGCTTGCGCCCGTTCCACCAGGCGGTGAAGGCGAGCAGCGCGAGGCCGAGCAGCAGTTGCGCGGACAGGATCAGGACGGCGTCGCCGCTCCAGACGATGGCCTCGCCGCGCCCGACTTCGCGGATCGATTCGATCTGGCCGAGCAGCATGATGAACGGATTGATCAGCACCATGCTGGCGATCATCACGAAGGTGTTCCAGCCTTCGGACTCGACCTGCATCGCCACCGTCAGCGAGGCGCAGTAGGCCAGCAGGATGTGGCCAAACAGCAGCAGCGCAAACACGACCAGGCCGTCCGGCAGCGGCGTGCTCAGGATCACCAGCAGCGTGGCGAGGCCGATCACCGCGAATGGCACCAGGAATGTCAGCAGGTTGCCGGCCAGCTTCGCGATGGTGAAGTCCAGCGGCGAGACCGGCAGGCTCATCACGAACGCCAGCGTCTGTTCCTTGCGTTCGATCAGCAACGAGGTCGAGATCGCGAAGCAGGCGACCGCGACCTGCACGATGATCAGCAGCAGCGAGCCGATGTAGAACGCCCATGGCTTGGCCAGGCCGAGGAACCCCAGCGCGACGATGCCGCCGAGCACGTAGGCGGCGAGCTGTTTCTGGAACAGCTGCCAGTCCTTGACCACCAGCAGCCGGATCGTCGGCCAGTTCAGATCGAGTTTCATGCAGCACCCCCGGCGCGTACGGTCGTCACGAAAATGTCCTCCAGCGCCATCGGGTCGACGCGCTGCACGTCCAGGCCCGCCTGCGTGAGCCGTGCGGGGATGTCGTCTTGCCAACGGCGCACCTTCAGCTCGATCTGGCGCCCGGCGCTGCGCAGCTGCGCCAGCTCCGGCCAGGCCGACAGCTCCGGCGTCGCTTCGCCCATGCACAGGATGCGTCGCCAGTCGCCGAGGAAGCGTTCCTTGTCGGCGCAGGCGAGCAGGCGCCCGCGGTGGATGAAGGCGATGCTGTCGGCGAGTTGCTCGACGTCGTGGGTGTTGTGCGAGGAAAACAGCACGCTGCGGCGTTCGTCGCGCAACACCTCGGCCAGCGATTCGAGCACTTCGGCGCGCGCCACCGGGTCGAGCCCGGTGGTGGGTTCGTCGAGCAGCAGCAGTTTCGGTCGCCGCGCCAGGCACAACAGCAGCAGCGCCTTGACGCGCTGGCCATGCGAAAAGCCGCCAATGGGCTGGTCGGCGCGCAGGTCGAAGCGGCGCATCAGCGATGCCGCGTAGCTTGCATCCCACTCCGGGTAGATGCGCCGCACCAGTTCGATGTGCCAGTCGAGCGTCTGTCCGCGATACAGGCGCATGTCCTCGGAGGCGAAGCCGACGCCGCGTTTCACCGCGACCTGGGCCGCGGGCAGGCGATGACCGAGCACTTCGATCTGCCCGCTGTCCGCGGCCGCGAGTCCGGTCAGCAGGCGCAGCAGGGTGCTCTTGCCGGCGCCGTTGACGCCGACGAGCCCCATGATCTGGCCCTCGGGCAGTGTGAGCGAGAGGTCGCTGAGGCTGAACTGCGGGTAGTGCTTGCTGACGCCCTTGAGTTCCAAGGCGAGGGTCATGGTCCGTTTCCTTTGCGAAAGGGTGTGGCGGGTGAGGCGGTGTCGTCGGCCGGGGCGACGTCTGATCGGGCGGCGGGGCGCGAAGGTGCGGGGCGGTTCGCGTCCAGGGCGGCGTCGAGCCGGTGGTGCAGCGTGGCGCGGTCGAGCCCAAGGCGTGCGGCGGTGGCGGTGGCTTCGGCCAGGTGCAGGTCGAGCGTGCCATCGAGCAGGCCGCGCAGCTGGTCGGGTTGATCGGACACGACCGAACCCTTGCCGTGACGGGTGCTGATCACGCCGGCGCGCTCTAGGTCCTCGTAGGCGCGCTTGACCGTGATGACGCTGACGCCGCTGCTTGCGGCCAGCTCGCGGATCGACGGCAGCGACTGCCCCGGGGACCATTCGCCGGCCATCACCCGCGCGGTGACCTGGTCCACGATCTGCTGGTACATCGGACGCGGGTCGCTGGCGGAAAGCAGGAGCATCGGATTCATCTGTGCATCTGTACTATGCACAGTATGCACAGTGTCCTGGCCACTCGCAAGCCTGGTCGGCGGGCTCGCCGCGTCGATGCAACCCCCGCGCGCCGGTGCAGCGTCGGTGCCCGGGCTGCACGCGGTTCGCCGAAGCGGTGCGGGCGACGGCTAGAATAGGCCGATGATGAACACAGCCGGTGCCCGGGCGCATGCGTGATGGATTGCTGATTCGCTGGCGCGGTCCAGGCGAGGCATTGGAGTGGCTGCGGATCGAGGGCGGGCGCGCCGGCTTCGTGCAGCGCGAGCAGGCGCCCGCGGCCGCGGTGCTGGCCAAGGCCGCGCGCGTGGCGGTGCTGGTGCCGGCCGAGGACGTGCTCAGCATCGGCCTCGACCTGCCGGCACGCAAGCCCGAAGCGGCGCGCAAGGCGGCCGCGTTCGCCGCCGAGGAACAGGTCGCGGCGGCGATCGAGAGCGTGCACGTTGCGCTTGGCGACAGCGCCCGCGACGGCCGCTGGGCTTGTGCGGTGATGGCGCGGCCGAAGCTGGCCGCGATCGGCGCCGATCTCGCGCGCCGCGGCATCGTTGCCGACGCGATCCACGCCGACGCCGCCTGCCTTGGCCCCGGGCGTGCGGTGCTCGATGGCGATGGCCGCGTGCTCGCGCATCTCGACCGCGAACGCGCGTTTGCCTGCGACGCAGTCCTGTGGCCGCGCATCGCGCGGGCCGCGGAGCTGGCGGCACCGGAGGCGGTCGATGAGCTGCTGCCGGAACTCGCTCGTGGACTGCCGGGCGCGACGCCGGTCAACCTGCTGCAGGGCGAGTTCGCCGGCAGTCATCGCGGTGCCAGTGCGCTGCGCTGGTGGAAGTTCGCGGCCGGGCTGGGGCTGGCGGCGGTGCTGGCGCAGACCGCCTGGATGCAACTCGACGCCTGGCGCCTGCAATCGCGCCTGGACGCGCTGAACGCGGCGATGGTCGGGGTCTACCGCGAACGCTTTCCGGACGCGAGCCGCGTGCCGAATCCGCGACAGATGATCGACAGCGCGCTGAAGCAGGCCGGCGCCGGCGGCCAGGCCGCCGACTCGGGCCTGGCGGTGCTGGCGCGCGTGGCGCCGGTGCTCGCGGCGCAGACCCAGGTCGTGCTCAACGGTGCCGAGTACCGCGGCGGTCGGCTCGAACTGCGCCTGGCCGCGCCGGACATCGGTGCCCTCGACAGTCTGCGCGAGAGCCTTGGCAGCGCGCTCGGCGTGGCTGCGAGCCTGGAGGACGCGACCGCGCACGAAGGCCGTGTCGAAGGCCGCGTCAGCATCGGAGCGAAACCATGAACGCGTGGTGGAACGCGCTGGCCGAGCGCGATCGTCGCTTTCTTGCGATCGGCGCCGCAGTCGTCGCCGCGCTGTTGTTCTGGGCGCTGTGGTTTGACCCGCTGCGCGTGGCGCGCGCGAGTCTGGCCGACAGCGTGCGCCAGGCCGAGGCCGACCTGGTCTACATGCAGGCCGCCGCGCAGCGGCTTGCGGCGCTCCAATCCGGCGGCAGCGCCTCGGTATTCGAGCGCGGTGGCCGCTCGCTGCTCGCGCTGGCCGACGCCAGCGCGCGCGAAGCCCAGCTCGCGAACGCGCTGCAGCGGGTCGAGCCGCTGTCGAGCGGGCGCGTGTCGGTGTGGCTCGAAGCGGCCGCGTTCGATGCCGTTGCCGGCTGGCTCGAACAGCTGCAGCAGCGCTACGGCGTGCGCGCCGAGGAATTCTCGATCACCCGCACCGGCGGCATTGGCCAGGTCGACGCGCGCGTGGTGCTGGTCGATCCGGCGGAATAGGGGAACCCAATGAAAAAACTCCTGGGCGGGTTGCTCGCCCTGATCGGGTTGGTCGTGCTGTTTCTGGTCATCGTCGCGGCCACGCTGCCGGCGGCGACCGCATACCGCTATGCCGAGCCACGACTGCAGCCGCTGCGCCTGCAGGGGATCGAGGGCAGTCTGTGGAACGGGCGTGCGGCCCAGGCCAGCGTGTACGCGCTGCCGCTTGGCGAATTGCGCTGGACGCTCGATCCATGGGCTGCGGCCGGGTTGCGCGCGCGCGGCGAGATGGCGTTGTCGGGGCGCGATCTGACGGCTTCGACGCGGCTCGATGCGACCCGCGACCGCATGCTGCTGCAAGACGCCAGCGCGCGGCTGCCGGCGAGCGTGCTGGCTCCGGCGCTCGACATTCCGTCGCTGGTGCTGCTCGGCGACCTCGACCTCAAGCTGCAAGCACTGGAACTTCGCGCCGGCATGCTGCAGACCGCGAACGGCGTGCTCGCCTGGCGCCGGGCCGGGGTCAGCGGTGCCGCCGAGGCGCGCTTCTCGGATGTTGTGGTCACCTTCTCCTCGCCGCGCGACGGGCTGATCGAGGGTGTGGTCAGCGACGACGGTGGCACCTTGGACGCAAGCGGCAGTGTCGTGATCGAACGCGAACGCTTCCGCGCCGAGGTGCGGCTCGCGGTGCGTGGCGACGATCCGCACCTGGCCGAGGCACTGCGCTACGTCGGCGAGCGAACCGCCGATGGCGCGTCGCTGTTGCGGGTCGAAGGCACGCTGCGGAAACTGTTCTGATGAATACGCCCACCCCCGCCTTTCTGGACGCCGCACTCGCGGTCGCGCTCGAAGCCGCCGCTGCCGCCGAGGCCGTGGTCGCGCGCCACTACCGCGCGCGCTTCGAGGTCGAGATCAAGGCCGACGCATCACCGGTCACGATTGCGGATCGCGAGGCCGAACAGGCGATCCTCGCGGTGCTGCGCGCTGCCTATCCGGACCACGCCGTGTATGGCGAGGAATACGGCCGCAGCGGCGACAGCGACTTCCTCTGGCTGGTCGATCCGATCGACGGCACCAAGGCCTTCGTGCGCGGCTACCCGGTGTTCTCGACGCAGATCGCGCTGATGCATCGCGGCGCGCTGGTGCTCGGCGTGTCCAGCGCCGGGCAGTTCGGCGAACGCGCCTGCGCGCGGCTCGGCGGCGGTGCGTTCGTGAATGGCGAACGCGTGCAGATCGGGCCGGCAGCGCAATTGGCAGACGCGCAACTCTCGCTTGGCAACCTCAAGTCCCTGGCCGCAGACGCGCGGCGCTGGGCGGCACTCGCGGGCCTGGTGCGCGGCGCCAACCGCACCCGCGGCTACGGCGATTTCCTGCACTACCACTACCTCGCGCGCGGCGCGGTGGACGCGGTGATCGAGTCCGACGTCAACATCCTCGACATCGCCGCGCTGGCGGTGATCGTGCGCGAGGCCGGAGCCGTGTTCACCGAGCTCGACGGTGGCCCGCTCACGCTCGACACGCGCACGGTGCTGGCCGCGGTGCCGGCGCTGCATGACGAATTGCGGCAACGCCTGGCCTGAGGCTGGGCCCGGCCCCGCAGCGGCTAGAATGCGCGGATGAAGAAACTTCCGATCATCCACGCCCGCCGCCTGCTCGGCGAAGGCAGCCGCTTTCCGGTCGAGCAGCTCGACCTGGAATTCAGCAACGGCGAGAAGCGCACCTACGAGCGCATGCCCGGTTCCGGGCGCGGCGCCGTGATCATCGTGCCGATGCGCGATCCCGAGACCGTGCTGCTGATCCGCGAGTACGTCTGCGGCCTGCACGCCTATGAACTCGGGCTGCCGAAAGGCCGGCTCGAACGCGGCGAGGACGTGCTCGATGGCGCCAATCGCGAACTCAAGGAAGAAGTCGGCGTCGGTGCGCGCAGGCTCAGCATCCTGCGCACGCTGTCGCTGGCGCCGACCTACATGGCGCATGTCACCCACGTCGTGCTCGCCGAGGACCTGTACGACGAGAAGCTCGAAGGCGACGAGCCCGAGGAACTGGAAGTGGTGCCGTGGCGGCTCGACCAGCTGCATGAACTGGTGCAGCGCGAGGACGTGACCGAAGGCCGCTCGATCGCGGCGCTGTTCATGGCCCGCGAGGTGCTGGCGCGACGTGGTCGCGACGCATGAGCGCGTTCGACGCGGCGGCGACGCTGACGGCGGTGCGTGCGCTGGCGAAGCAGGCGGCGGATGCGATCCTCGCGGTCTACGCGCAGGGCTTCGATGTCGCGCACAAGGACGACCGTTCGCCGCTGACCGCGGCCGATCTCGCCGCGCACCGCATCCTGGTCGACGGGCTGCAGGCGTTGACGCCGCAGATCCCGGTGCTGTCCGAGGAGTGCGCCGCCCTGGACGTGAGCCGGCGTCGCGCCTGGTCGCGCTACTGGTGCGTCGACCCGCTCGACGGCACGCGCGAGTTCGTCAAGCGCAACGGCGAGTTCTGCATCTGCGTGGCGCTGATCGAGGACGGCGCTCCGGTGCTGGGCGTGGTCCATGCCCCGGTCAGCGGTCGCTGCCACTACGCCGCGCAGGGCTGCGGCGCCTTCGTGGTCGAGGCCGACGGCGCGCAGCGCGCGATCCACGCCGCGACCTGCGGGCCGGTGTGGCGCGTTGCCGGCAGTCGTTCCCATGGCGATGCGCGCACCGCCGGTGTGCTGGCGAAGCTCGGCGCCAACGAGCATCGGCCGATGGGCTCGGCGCTGAAGTTCGGGCTGATCGCCGAAGGCGAAGCCGACCTGTACCTGCGCTTCGGCCCGACCAGCGAATGGGACACCGCTGCCGGACAGTGCATCGTCGAACAGGCCGGCGGCGCCGTGCTCGACCTGCACGGCGCACCGCTGCGCTACAACCAGCGCGACAGCGTGCTCAATCCCGACTTCGTCGCCTTCGGTGCACTCACCGCGCCGGCGCGTGCACAGTTGTTCGAGGCGCTGGCATGACCACGCATCCGATCGAACGCCTGCGCGCGATCATGGCGCGGCTGCGCGATCCCGAAGGCGGTTGTCCGTGGGACGTGCAGCAGGACTTCGCTTCGGTCGCGCCGTACACGATCGAGGAGGCCTACGAAGTTGCCGATGCCATCGACCGCGGCGATCGCGATGATTTGCGCGAGGAACTGGGGGATCTGCTGCTGCAGGTCGTCTTCCACGCCAGGATGGCCGAAGAGGAAGGCAGCTTTGCATTCAACGACGTCGTCGCCGGCATCTGCGAGAAGATGGTGCGCCGTCATCCGCACGTGTTCGGCGACGCGGTGGTTGCCGACGCCGCCGCGCAGACGCGCGCCTGGGAGGCGCACAAGCGCAGCGAACAGGCCGGTCGCGAGGATCAGAGCGCGCTGGCCGGCGTTGCCGCCGGTCTGCCCGAGTGGATGCGCGCGCTCAAGCTGCAGAAGCGCGCAGCTGCGGTCGGCTTCGAGTGGGCCGATGCGCAACCGGTGCTCGACAAGCTGCACGAGGAGGTCGAGGAAGTGCGCGCCGAGTTCACCCAGGGTGCCGATCCGGCGCGGCTGCTCGACGAGATTGGCGATGTGCTGTTCGTGGCGATCAACGTCGCGCGCCACGCCGGCGTCGACCCCTCGGCCGCACTGCGTCATGCCAATGCCAAGTTCGAGCGCCGCTTCCGCTTCATGGAGTCCGCCGCAGCCGCGGGTGGCAGCGCGCTCGCGGCGCTCGATCTGGCGACACAGGAACAACTGTGGAGCGACGCCAAGCGGCAGGAACGCGAGCGCTGAATCGAAGGTGAAAGCGCGATGAACGTTTCGCGCTGGAACAAAATTCCAACAAGTCGGGCACTACACTGCGCGACGAATCGAGCCCGGTCACGACGGGCGATGTGCACAGGGTCCGCAGAGGCCCGATGCGATCCAGCTACACGGAGTGAGAAATGATCAAACGGATGATGCTCTGGGCGGCGATGGCCGCGATGACGGGTGGAGCGATGGCAGTTGCGCCCGCGACAGATGGGCCCTTCCCGCCACGCGGTGGGAACCGGCTGACGGCAATGAAGTCGATGCCGATGCCGGCGTCCCTGGGCAAGGCGTTGCTGGCCGACATCACCGAGAGCTTCCATGCCACGGCCTCCGATCCAGCCGAACAGGATCATTTCGGCTACAGCGTCGCGATCGATGGAGACACGGCAGTCGTCGGCGCATATCAAAAGGATGGCACCAGCCTGATCGACGTCGGTGCGGCCTATGTCTATGTGCGAAATGGAGGGACTTGGTCGCAACAGCAGAAGCTGGTCGCCGGGACTCCGATCCAGAATGCCGCCTTTGGTCAGGCAGTCGCGGTGTCGGGAAATACGATCGCAGTGGGCGCACCGTTCGACGACAATGGCCAGACAAGTGCGGGCGCAGTCTATGTGTTCACGCGTTCTGGTTCGGTGTGGACCGAGCTGACCAAGCTTGCCGGTGCGCAGACCAGTTCGGGAGATCGTTTCGGTTGGTCGCTGGCGCTGGAAGGCGATACCTTGGTGGCCGGGGCGAAGACTGACGATGTCGGCTCAGTGAACAACGGCGGAGCACTCTACGTATTCACGCGCACGGCCGGTGTCTGGAGTGCGCAGGGATCGCGGCTGTCGGCCTCCGACGCGCAGGAAGACGATCAGCTGGGTGTGAGCGTGGCACTCTACGCCGACACGCTGGTCGCGGGCGCCGAAGGCGTTGCTGCGGATTCCGGTGCGGCGTATGTGTTCACGCGCAGCGGCGGGGTCTGGACGCAGCGGACGCGTTTGCAGGCGGCAAGTCCGGCGCCCAGCAATTTTTTCGGACGCGCGGTGGCGATCGATGCGGGCACGATCGTGGTCGGAGAGTTCGGTCGCACCTCCAACACGGGTGCTGCGCACGTCTTCGTCGGCAGCGGTGACAGTTGGACGTTTCAAGGCGAGCTGACCGCGGCGGATGTTGCCGGGGGCGACGCCTTCGGTCATGCCGTTGCGGTACGGGGTGATCTGGCACTGGTTGGGGCTTACGACGAAGAATCAGGTTCAAGCCCGGCCAATCGTGGCGCGGTGTACGCATTCCGGCGCAGCGGCGGCGTCTGGACCCAGCCTGACAAGTATCTCGCCAGCGATGCAAGCAGTGGCGATCGTCTCGGTTTTGGCGTGGCGTTGAGTCCGGGAGCAGCGATCAGTGGCGCACCCAACGATTTGAGCGGCGGCTTTACCGAAGCGGGCTCCGCCTACGTGTACCAGTTGGGCACGCCGACCACGACGATCCAGATCCTGAGCCCGGTGCCGACCACGTTTGGTGGCACGCTCGGCCTCACTGCCCAGGTCAGCGGCGGCACGCCAACGGGCAATGTCGAGTTCCGCAATGGCGCCAATGTGCTTGCGACCGCGCCGTTGAACGGCTCGGGCGTGGCAGCGACCTCAATCATGCCGAACGCTGGCTCCTATAGCGTCGTCGCCCATTACCTCGGCGACGGCACGCATCTCTCCAGCAACTCCACGGCGACCGCATTCACGGTGGCGAAAGCGCCCACAACACTCGAGCTGACCAGCACCGGATCGCCGAGCAGCTATGGCCAGAACGTCACCTTCACTGCGACCGTGGCCACCACCGCGCCAGGTGCCAGCCCGGTCACCGGCATCGTCGAGTTCCGTGACGGCGTTGCGCTGCTCGCGACGGTGCCGCTGTCCGGCGGCGTCGCCAGCTATGTGAGCAATGTCCTGCCGCACAACAGCGGCAGCGCGCATCCGATCAGCGCGACGTTCGTCGAGAACACCAACTATGTCGGCAGCACCGACGACACCATCAACCATGTGGTCAACAAGGCTTCGCCGACGCTGGCGCTGGTATCCAGCCCGAATCCGTCGTTGGTCGGGCAGGGAGTGACACTGACCGCGACGCTCACCGGAGGTCTGGTGCCAACCGGTGCGGTAACGTTTTTCGATGGCATCACCTTTCTTTCGACCAATCCGGTTTCGGGCGGCGTGGCGCAGTTCATCACCAGTTCGTTGGCAATCGGCGCGCACAGCCTGCAGGCGACCTACGCGGGTGACGACAACCACAACGCCGTCAGCACTCCGCTTCCGCTGGCGCATACGGTCCTGCCCGCCGCCGACGTCTCGGTGACCAAGTCGAACGGCACGAATTTCGTGCAGTCCGGGCAGACCACGACCTACAGCATCGTCGTGAGCAATCCGGGCGGCGGCGCCGATGTCGATGGCCTGCTGGTGAACGACGTGCTCGATCCCGCGGACTTCGATGTCGGCGCGGCGACCTGGTCGTGTGCGCCGGCCGGGATCTGCTCGCCCGAGAGTGGGACCGGCGACATCGTCAACCTGCCGCTCGATCTGCCGGCGGGCAGCACGGTCACGATCACGGTGATCGTGCCGGTGTTGCTCGCTGCCGAAGATGGCATTGCCAACAGCGTGACGCTGACGCTGCCGGGAACGGTCGGCGATCCGAACCTGGCCAACAACAGCGCCACCGACACCGACGGTTCGGGTCTGTTCAAGGACAGCTTCGAGGACTGAGGCCTTCCTGCTTCCGCTGCAACCGGGGCCCGCGCTTGCGGGCCCCTTGCGTTTGCGCGTTCAGCGCAGTTCGGCGAGCTTGCGGTCGATGCGCTCGCGCAGTTCCTGGATCGCCTGTTCGGGATGGGCGACGCGTTCGGCGTGCTGCAGGCGGCGTTCGGCGAAGGCGCGCAGTTTCGGGTGTTCGGTGCGCTTGAGCAGGTCCTGGTACATCGCGACGATCGCGGCCTCGTCGCCCTGCTTGCGATAGATCATTTCGAGGCGGCGCAGGTCGAGCGCGACCGCGAGTTGCGGGTGCGCGCGCGCGGCGCGGGCGAGCCGTTCGCGCGCCATCGGGCCACGCTGCATGCGCCCGTCCTCGCTGGCAGGCGATGCTTGCGGGTGCGCCGCGACGGGGGCGCAAGCGACATAGGCGACGCCGAGTGCGGCGCCGAGCAGCAGGGATTGGGTCAGCCGGTTCATGACGATGCTCCAGTGGTTGCGCACCGGTCGTGCGTGCCTTGAACAACGCCGCTCGGGCGCGCGCGTTGACGATGACTTCCGCCGCCTCGATACCGCCCATCGGCCCGCAGCAGCCGCTACAGTGGCGTAGGTCGGCACGGCGCCGGCAAGTCCAACCGATCAGGAGACACGCATGGCCTGGGTAGTGATCGTCGCGGTTGCGGCGTTGTTGCAGTACACCGTGTTCGGGGCGCTGGTCGGGCGCGCACGCGGTCGCTACGGCGTGCACGCGCCGGCTACCAGCGGCCACGAGATGTTCGAGCGCTACTACCGCGTGCACTACAACACGCTGGAGCAGCTGATGCTGTTCCTGCCCGGCCTGTTCCTGTCGGCCGGGTTCGGCTTCGGGCCGGATTGGGCCAGTGCCGCCGTCGGCGCGGTCTATCTGGTTGGGCGCCAGCTCTACCTGGCGAGCTACGTGCGCGATCCGAAGTCACGCGAGATCGGCTTCGTGCTCAGCATCCTGCCGAGTGCGTTGCTGCTCGGGAATGCCGGGCTGGGCGCGGCGGCCTCGCTGTTCTGAGCTTCAGCGCGCGAACACGAACGCGGCGCCGATCGCGATCAGGGTGAAGCCGACGGCGTGGTTCCAGCGCAGCGGCTCGCCGAGGAACCAGACCGCGAAGCCGGCAAACACGGTGAGCGAGATCACTTCCTGGATGGTCTTGAGTTCGGCCGCGCTGTAGACGGCGTGGCCATAGCGATTGGCCGGCACCTGCAGCACGTACTCGAAGAAGGCGATGCCCCAACTCGCGAGGACGACGATCCACAACGGGTGCGCCTTGTACTTGAGGTGGCCGTACCAGGCGAAGGTCATGAACACGTTCGACGCGAGCAGCAGTGCGATCGGCGTCAGGTGCGGATTCATCGGCTGCGGCTTCAGCCGTTGTCGCCTTCGAGGAAGCGCGCCTCGTACATCAATGCCTGCACACGTTGCTCCTGGCCTTCGAGGAACATCACGCCGAGGTGGTCGGAGGCATTGCGCACGACGCGTGCGGCGACGCCGATGACGGTGTCCTGGTCGAGCATGAAGTAGACGCGAAGCTGATCGGAAGCCTGCGCCGGCCAGCGCTTCGGCTTGCCGAGGCGGGCACCGCCGGCGGACAGGTCCCAGACCTCGCTCAGGTAGCCCTCGTCGCCGCTGACCAGCATGGCCGCGGTGAAGACGTCCTTGCGGGGATGGCGGCGTTTCTCGGAGAGGTCCATGCCGCGAACATATCGGGCTCGCGGGGCGCGCGGCAAGCCTGGGTTCGGGACCTTCTTCACATGTCCACGACGGTCGTTGCGGTGCAATCTTCACAATCGTGAAGGAGACTGATCATGGCCGTGCAAGAAGATTCCCTCGGGCTGGTGCTGCTGGTCGAGGACAACCGCGGCATCGCGGAAATGGTCGGCGAATTCCTGGAACGCCGCGGTTACAGCGTCGACTACGCCAGCGACGGCATCACCGGGCTGCGCCTGGCCATCGCCGAGCCATATGACGTGATCGTGCTCGACCTGATGCTGCCCGGCATGGACGGGCTCGACCTGTGCCGGCGCCTGCGCAACGAGGCCAAGAAGTCGACCCCGGTGCTGATGCTGACGGCGCGCGACACGCTGGACGACAAGCTGGTCGGCCTCGACGCCGGCGCCGACGACTACCTGGTCAAGCCGTTCGAGATCCGCGAGCTGGAGGCGCGCATCCGCGCGTTGATCCGCCGCGACCGGCGCCAGGTCTCGACCGAGGTGCTGCGCGTCTCCGACCTGGTGCTCGATACCGCCACGCTGCGCGCGACCCGCGACGGCCGCGACCTGATGCTGTCGCCGATCGGGCTGAAGCTGCTGACCATCCTGATGCGCGAGTCGCCGCGCGTGGTGTCGCGGCGCGACATCGAGCGCGAGGTGTGGGGCGACCTGCTGCCCGATTCCGACACCCTGCGCAGCCACCTCTACAACCTGCGCAAGGTGATCGACAAGCCGTTCGCGAAGCAGCTGCTGCACACCATCCACAGCGCCGGCTATCGCCTGGCCGACCTCGATGCCGAACTCGCGTCTGCCCAGGCCGGCTGACCCCGACACCCGCAACGGCGGCCTGCGCGGCCGCCTGTGGGTGGCGTTCGTGCTGCAGACCGTGGCGATCGCGCTGGCCACCGTGGTCGGTGTCTACGCCGCCATGCTGGTGCTGCGCGACGTGTTGATCCAGCGCGCGCTGGTCGAGGAGGCGCAGCATTTCTGGGGACGGCTCGACCGCGACCCGCGCGCGGCCCTGCCCGACACCTACAACCTGCAGGGCTACCTGCTGCGCGGGCCGGCCGATGCCAGCGTCATCCCCGACTATCTGCGCGAACTCGGGCCCGGCTATCACGACATCCACGTCGGTGCGCACGACGAGCTGGTGCTGGTCAGCGAGCGCGAGCAACGGCGCCTGTGGCTGGTATTCGACCAGCACCAGGTCGAGCGGCTGGCGCTGTGGTTCGGCCTGGCGCCGCTGGTGCTGGTGCTCGGCACCGTCTACCTGGTCTCGTGGATCACCTATCGCGCCTCGCGGCGCGCGGTGTCGCCGGTGATCCGGCTCGCCGAGGTGGTGCGCGGGCACGATCCCAAGGAACACGACTGGCGCGCGATCAGCGATCTGGTGCGCGGTGGCGACGCCCACGACGAGGTCGTGATCCTGGCCGACGCGATCCGCTCCTTCGCCGAGCACAACGCCGAGTTCGTCGCGCGCGAACGCAACTTCACGCGCGACGCCAGCCACGAACTGCGGACGCCGCTGACCGTGATCAAGGTCGCCGCCGACGTGCTCGAAGAGGAGCCGCTGGCCGACTTCGCGGCGCGCTCGGTGGCCCGCATCAAGCGCGCCGCACGCGACATGGAAGCGCTGATCCAGGCCTTCCTGATCCTAGCCCGTGAAGGCGACACCGGGTTGCCGAACGAGCGCTTCGTGGTCAACGACATCGTCGCCGACGAGGTCGAGCGCGCGCAGGACCTGGTCGCGACCAAGGACGTCGCGGTGCGCGTGGTCGAGGACGCGCGCCTGGCGCTGACCGCGCCGCCGCGCGTGTTCTCGGTGCTGATCTCGAACCTGTTGCGCAATGCCTGTCAGTACACCGAGCGCGGCGAAGTGGTGGTTACCGTCGGCGACGGATTCGTGCGTGTCGACGACAGCGGCCGCGGCATGGCGCCGGAGGACGTCGCGCATGCGTTCGAGCCGTACTACCGCGGCAAGGGCGCGGGCAAGGGTGGACACGGCGTCGGGTTGACCATCGTGCGCCGCCTGACCGACCGCTTCGGCTGGCCGCTGCGGCTCGAATCCACGCTCGGCGTCGGCACCAAGGCCACGATTGAATTACCTCTGGCGCAGACGCTCGGCCCCGGTGACGAATAACATGGCGCTCGCGCGCTCCGCGCCGAACTGCGAGATCCCATGACCGAATCGAATGCGAACGACCTGTCGACGCCGCGGATCGGGCTGCTGCCGCTGCACCCGCGCATGCGCACGGTGTGGACCCTGGCCTACGCCAGTCTGTACGCGCTGCTGCTGACACTGCCGCTGGTGCCGCTCGCGGTTGCGTTCGATCTGCTGCCGCTGCCACTGGCCTTTCTGCTGCCGGTGGTGCTCGGCTGCTTGCTCGGGGCTGGCTACGCCCGGCGCTACGCCGCGCTGTATTCGGCGACCTCGCTTGCCGACGGCGTATTGATCCGCAGCGGCGTGTGGTGGCGCGGCGAGTTGTTCGTGCCGCGTGCGCGCATCCAGCACACCGAGATCCAGCAAGGCCCGCTCGACCGGCGCTGGGGCATGGCCAGCGTCAGCATCCACACCGCCGGGACGCGCCTGGAGAGCATCAAGCTGCCCGGCCTGCCGCGGCCGGTGGCGGAGTCACTGCGTGACGTGTTGCTCGATCGCGAGGCGCACGCCGATGGCGCCTGAGGTGCGCGGCGACGAGCGTCGCCTGCATCCGTTCTCGTGGCTGTTCGTGTTGATCACGCAGCTGCGCGAGGTCGCCTTCCCGCTGGTCCTGCTGCTGTTCTTCGGGCGTGGCCAGTGGTGGGAGTTCCTGGCGATCGTCGGCGCGGTGCTGCTGGCGCTGTACTCGCTGATCTACAGCTTCGGTTTCCGCTATCGCATCGGCACCGACGAACTGGTCGTGCGTGAGGGGATCTTCGATCGCACCGAGCGGCACATCCCGTTCGCGCGCATCCAGAACATCGCGCGCCGCAGCAATGTGCTGCATCGTGCGTTCGGCGTCACCGAGCTGCGCCTGGAGTCGGGCGGGGGGCTGCGTCCGGAGGCGGTGATGAAGGTGCTGCGCCTGGCCGACGCCGATGCGCTGGTGCTGTTGCTGCGTGCGCAGCGGCCGTCGGTAGCGCCGCCGCCTGGTGCGGGCGATGCCAGCGCGCCGGCGCCGTCGGGAGAGCCGCTGCTGGCGTTGTCGCCCGGCGAGCTGGTGCGGCTCGGGTTGATCTCGAACCGCGGCATGGTCGTCGTCGCCGGCGGTTTCGCGGCGTTCTGGCAGTTCGATCCGGGTGGCGGCAAGCACCTGTTCCGGCCGGCATTCAATCTGGCCGAAGTGGCCGCGGGCGAGGTCGTCGCGCTGCATGCCGGGCCGTTGGCGATGGTGCTCGGGGGTGCGCTGCTGCTGGCCTTGCTGTTCGCGCTGCTGCGGGTGTTGTCGGTGGTGCTGGCGCTGCTCGTGCACTACGGCTTCCGCCTCGAACGCGAGGGCGACCGCCTTGGCGCCGGTGGCGGTCTGCTCACGCACGCGCATGGCAGCGCGCGCATCGACCGCTTGCAGATGCTGCACGTCGAGGAGTCGCTGCTGCACCGGCTGTTCGGACGCATGAGCCTGAAGACCGATGTCGCCGGCGGCGTGCGCGAATACAACGACCAGAGCGGCAAGCTGCACTGGCTGGCACCGATCGCCACCCCTGCGCAGGTCGATGGTCTGCTGGCGCGTATCGTGGTCGCGCCGCCGCTCGCGGCCCTGCCCTGGCGCCCGCTGCACGCGCGCGCCTGGCGCCGGCGCGCGCGCTGGCCGATGCTGTTCTGGCTGCTCGCGGCCTGCGGCCTCGGCTTCTGGTTCGGTGCGCCCGGACTCCTGGCCCTGCTCGGGGTGCCGTGGGCGGCAACGGCCGCGCGCGGCTGGGCCGGCTTCACCCGCTACGCGATGGACGAACGCTTTCTCGCCTACCGCAGCGGCTGGTGGTCGCGCCACTACGCGGTGATCGAGCTCGACAAGCTGCAGGTGGTCGAACTCATGCAGAGCCCATTCGACCGCCGCGCCGGCATGGCCGGCATCCGCATCGACAGCATGGCCGCCGACCCCCTCGGCCACGGCATCCACATCCCCTACCTCCCCCTCGCCGAAGCCCGCGCCCTGTTCGCGGTACTCGCACGCAGGGCAGCGGGGTAGTGCGCCTCGCGATCGCTGCAAGACGGTTCTCGTTCGAAAGACCGACTTCCAGAATCGCCGAGTGTTCCTTGCTCTCTCAACAAGTGAATAGCCGAAGGCGGGTCGGGAGCGGGATCGACGTGGAGGTCGATTCCACTCAGCCTCGCGTGTCTATGCCGGCTTCCGGCGTCGTCGCTATTAGTTGTGTGAGCGGGTTACAGTATAGACAGGAAGACTTGCGCACGTGGACGCAATCGTCACGCGCTTGTAAGTGCCAGTAGAGCACGCCGGGAAGATATGTGCGATGGTCTTGAGGGTTCCGCAATCCCATCCGTAGGCCACGTTTTCGGTGCTGATCGAGTCGCCCCCATAATGGTCCCAGAGTATCGCGCTGTCATATGCCATTTGGCCATCGATGATTGCCATCACGACTACGGTCCCCACCTTGTTGGGCAAGCTGGGGCCGAAAGGCCGAGTGGCGGCAGTGATATCGGCAGTGACGCGATCCCACCCGTTGTTATCGAGGTGCGACAGGATCGAGAGGTCTGCATTGCAGCCAGCCAGGTTCGTGGCCACTTCCACTTTTGAGCGCATCGCCTCGCCCTCGAGCGCCTCAATGGCGCCACTGAGGTTCCTAATTTCCTGCGAGAGCCTTGCGCGGGATGCCAGCGGCATGAATGGGCTCTTGAGCTTGAGTTTTGCGTCAAGCTGAACCCTCAGGTTGGCTATGTCGTCGACCAAGACCGCATCGTCTGAGGTCACGTTGACCCGTTTGTTGCCCACTGTCATTTCGAACTCTCCGGGGGAGACCTCGGCCCATCGCGAAGAAAGTGCCTTCGCTGAGATCTCGGTTATCGGAAGCTCGATTTCCACTGCGGCAGTTGCTGAGTTAACTGCGAACATAGAAAACAAAATGAACGATCCTTTCATTCGCATTACTGTACTCCATGGTATAGATGCTCAATAGTTGAGCATGACAAGTGTATCATATAGTAACGTATAGTATCAATGTGAATTAAATGGCGACGAGTTCGGTGGGTGCTTGAACGCTCATTGCACTCGATCTCCACCCTGGGTTGCGCGACGGGATGAATGCCTGCGCGTCGGGCCGCCGAGCGGCCGGCCAGATCGGCGGCATGGGTTGCGCGGTGGGTCTGGTCTCGCCAGACAGCGGTGCATCGCTCCATGGGCATGGCCGGCATCCGCATCGACAGCATGGCCGCCGACCCCCTCGGCCACGGCATCCACATCCCCTACCTCCCCCTCGCCGAAGCCCGCGCCCTGTTCGCGGTACTCGCACGCAGGGCAGCGGGGAGCCGGTGATGCGGGGCGAGGGCCATCACCTGCGCGTGCGGGTCCGGCTCATTTCCCCGGAGCGCCTGCCGATCGAAGCCTCCGCCTGCTGCCGCGGGGCAGTCGCCGAATTGGCCGCGCACTTCATCGACAGCCAGGTGGCAAGCACAGGCCGGGGATAGACGGCAATGTCGGACAGACGCCATCATTCGGCCAAGGTGTTTCCCGCCGCGCCCGTCTACGAGCCGTGATCGGTTGCGGGCAAAGACGGCGATCTGCAACCGACTTGAAGTCAGGTGGAGCATGGAACTGCGTCGCGGGATTTCTGCAAAGGCTGCGCGTGGCCGCTACTTTCCATTGACCTACCCTGAGGTCAAGCGGATCCTCGTCTCGCACCCGCACGCCGACTCGGTGGGCGATGTCACGCTGGAGTTTCGAAATACCGGGGAGGTTCCGGAGTACGGACCGCTCTTGCTCGAGTTCGAGCACGGATTCGCGCTCATCGTCTTCTCCGTGCCAGACCAGATTCCGACTGAATCCGCTGTTGCGGGGCTGCAGTCCGCGCTGTCAGGCGTGCTCGCGTTTCCCGCGCTCTCCACGTCGCCTGTGTCTCGCGGCCGCCGCCATCTCTACCGCGCCTATCTCGGCACGCTCGCCGCGCCGATCTTCACCGAGGTGTCGCGCGTGTATACCGTTGGGCGGTATCGCGGCAATGATCGACTGGCGACCGCCGCAAAGCCCAAGCTCTCGTCGGAAAGCGAGCGGCGCTTGGTCGTGTAGGCCTTTCGCGCCCGCGCCGAGTCGCTCGTATCATGCACACGCCGTCGCGCGGCGGCGGTTTGACACGGCAGTAGGCACCGGTGCCGACACGTTGCTCGTCCAGGAAGCAGGTTCTCGTGCTCGTCGGACCGAAGGGCGCTGGCAAGTCGACGATCGGCCAGATCCTCGCGGCCGACCTCGGGATCCACTTCGTGAGTGTCGAGCCGATCTTCCTGGATGTCCGGGCCCGGCTCGGCGCTGCCCACCCGCTGATCGAGACGGCCGGCTTCCAGGCCGTTCTCGGCGCTCTGCGCGCAGCCCTCGGTGTGCACGACATCGTCTGCTTCGAGACGAGCGGCGCCTCCGCCCACGTCCCCTGGCTGCTCGACGCCCTTCGCCAAGAGGCAAGCGTCCGGCTCATCCGCGTTCTGGCCGTGCCCGACCAGTGCCTCGCGCGGATCCGCAGCCGCGACGCGTCCATCCACATTCCCGTCCCGGAGGAGCAGATCGAGCGCATCAATGCCATCGCTGATGCAGTCGTGCTGCCCTGGGCGGCCGAGATCGACAACCGCGGTCCGCTCGACCGCGCATCGATTGTCTCGACCGTCCGCAATCTCCTCACGCCCGGTGCCTGAGCTCGGCGAGCAGTGGACTCGCCGGGCTCGCCACTGGTGCGCCCGGCCTACGCGCTACGGGCGCGCAGGGCAGCGGGGTCTGGGTGCGTCTACCCCGGCTGGCGGTCGCTGAGCAGTTCCAGTCCGGTCGGGTTACCGACGGCCACCGGCTGATCCGACTTGAAGTCCGGCGCCGGCAGCACGGGTACCTGCGGTTCCAGGGTCCAGGTCCAGCGTTTGGACGGCTGGCCGTCGGTGGTGTAGCGGATGGGCACGATCAGTTCGGAGGCCACCGGTTGGCCGCCGACTTGCTCCGGTTCGAACTTCCACTCGCGCAACGTCTTCAGGGTCTCCTCGATGAAGCGCTTGCCCATCGCCGCATTGGCGTGGGTGGTGCGGGCAGCGTAGACCTCTGCCGATTCGACATCGCCATTCGCGGACACGCGTACCCTCGCCTCCACTTCGGCGTTGGTCCCGGACCGCAGCGCTGTTGCCGGATACTGGGGTGGCGCCTGGAGCAGCGTGCGAGGGCCGTGGCCACGATAGCTGGCCGTCATCTTTGCGCCGCTGTCGTCGATGTCCGCCACGACATGCGCGCGCAGCGTCGTGTGCGTCGCAACGGCCTTGCCCGCGCGCGTTGCGGGGTGGAAGCGCCATTCGCGCACCAGCTTCTCAATGCCGTTGGCGAACACGTCCCCGACCTTGTCGTTGTTCAGGTCCGCCTGCACCACGCGCCCCTGCGCATCGATGTCGGCAACCACGGAGAAATCGAACTCGCGGCGCTCGGCCTGCGCGGAAGCGCTGGTGAAGGCGATGGCGATCGCGGTGAACAGACGCAGCTTGGGCATCGGTGAAGTCCTGGAGGAAGGGGGGCAGCAGCATAGCCAGCGATTGCAACGCAATGCAACGGATCAGTGGGGCGTCGCGAGTCCCGGAATCGCTCGCCAGGAGCCGGTCCACGCATGCCGGTGTTCGGGTTTGTCGCTGATGCGCGTTGCCATTGCCGCGATCGACGCATTGGTTGATGATCGGTTCGCCCTTCCCGGTGGCGCGACCGGGTTTGGCGCAACCGTTTCGCGTCGGATTCGCACGAGGGTGGGGGAATTCGCTATGGATGAGTCAGGTGGTGGAATCATCGCTTCGATCATGATGCTGGTATGGCTCGCGGTGATCGTCGCGATCCTCGCGGGCTTCTGGAAGGTGTTCGTGAAGGCGGGGCAACCGGGATGGGCCTGCCTGGTTCCGATCTACAACATCGTGGTCATGCTGCAGATCGTCGGCCGTCCGATCTGGTGGCTGGTGCTGCTGCTCATTCCAATTGTCAGTCTCGTGGTCATGATCATCGTGTCGATCGACATGGCCAAGAGCTTCGGCAAGGGCACTGGTTTCGGTGTCGGGCTGGCGCTGTTGGGTCCGATTTTCTATCCGATGCTGGGCTTCGGCGATGCCAAGTACCAGGGTCCTGCGGCGGCCGCTGCTAGCTGATCCGAAGCAAAGGCCCGGCCGCGTCCGCGGCCGGGCCTTTGCGCGTCTGAGGGCGTGGTTGCAGGTCGCGATCAGCGTGCGGCGATGCGCGCGAGGCGGCGATAGAGCGGCGCGAGCTGCGCGTACATGCGGCGGTAGACGTCGCGGTGCAGGGCGGCGTAGACGCGGGCGTGTTCCGGGTTCGGGGTGAAGCGGCGGCCGCAGTGGCTCATGGCGGCGACGGCGGCAGCGAAGTCGCGATGCAGGCCGAGGCCGACACTCACCGCCATGGCGGCACCCAAACCTGAGGTTTCATGCGTGTGCGCGCGTTGCGTCGGCAGATCGAACAGATCGGCGGTGAGTTGCATCGCGGCATCGGATTGCGCGCCGCCGCCGGAGACGCGCAGTTCCGTCACCGCGCAGCCGCCGCGGCGTTCGATGCGTTCGCACCCGTCGCGCAGTGCATGGCCGAGGCCTTCGAGGATGGCGCGATACAGGTGCGCGCGCGTGTGCACGTCGCTGAAGCCGATGATCGCGCCGCGCGCTTCGGGGCCCGGATGGCGCACGCCGGGCGACCAGTACGGTTGCAGCAGCAGCCCGTCGCAGCCCGGCGGCACCTGCGTGATCAACGCGTCGAACAGCGATTCGGTGGCGACGCCGAGGCCTTCGGCCAGCGCGCGCTCGGGGTGTCCAAATTGCTCCTTGAACCAGCGCACCAGCCAGTAGCCGCGGAAGATCTGCACCTCGCAGTTGTACTGGCCCGGCAACAATGCCGGATACGGTGGCACGAACGGCGTCGCCTCCAGGTAACGCGGCGTGGTGATGCTGAAGGTCGCGGTGGTGCCATACGACAACGCGCCCTGGTGCGGGGCGACGGCGCCGCTGCCGACGATCTCGCAGGCCTTGTCGGCGGCGGCCGCGAACACCGGCAAGCCGCCGGGAATGCCGGTCGCGGCTGCGGCTTCGGGGGTGATCTGGCCGAGCTGCGTACCGACCTCGAACAGCTGCGGCAGTTGCGCGCGCGTGCAGCGCAATGCGCCCCACTTCCAGTCGAGTGCACTGGCCCAGCGCTGGCGCTTGAAGTCGAACGGCAGGTAGGCGACCTGGTTCGCCGCCGAGTCGACCACGCGCCCGGTCAGGCGCAAGTGCAGCAGGCCCGAGACCAGCAGCCAGTGCGCGGTCGCCCGCGCGATCTCGGGATGTTGCTCGGCGATCCAGTTGACCTGCGCGCGGGCGGCGAAATCGCGCACCGTGGCACCGAGCCCGAGCGTCGCGAACGCGGCACGCCACGGCCATGCCGGGCGCGGCGGATGCGCGGCGCGGCGGCGGTCGAGCCAGGTGATCGCCGGATGCAGCACGCGACCGTCGCCAGCGACCGGCATCAGCGTGCCGCGCTGGGTGGTGACCGCGACGCCGGCCACGAGCTCGCGCGCCGCGCCAGGCAAGTCCCAGAGCTTGCGACAGGTCTCCGCGGTTGCAAGCCACAGCGCCTCGCCGTCGTGTTCGTGCCACTCCGGCTGCGGCGAGTGGTAGCCGTCGAGCGCAGTCTGCGCCTTGGCCAGCAGCTTGCCGGCAGTATCGAACAGCAGTGCACGCACGCTCTGCGTGCCGCAGTCGAGCGCGAGCAGCAGCGGCGCGTTCATGCGCTCGGCAGCGCGTGCTGCGCCGACCACAGGGTGCGATAGCGTGTGTGTTCTGCGTCCCAGCGCGAGGCATCCCAGCCAAGTTCGCTGCAAACCAGATCGCGCAGCCCAGGCAGCAGCGCCTCGCCGGCGCCGGCTTCGGTCAGGCCGATGCGCGTGCGTCGCAGCAGCAGGTCATCGAGATGCAGCACCAGCTCGTGGCGGCAGACGTGGCGCAGCTCGGCCGGGCACACCACGCCGCTGCCGATCGGCGCGCGCGCCCCGATTTCCTGTTGCGCCAACTCCGCCACGCCATCGCCGTAGCGGCCACGCCAGCGCCGATGCTGCCAGTCGGGCAGTGCCGCACCGGCGCCCGCATCGGGAGCAGGCGCGAACACCGCGGCATCGGCGGCGCGAGGTCGCAGCATCGGCAGCTGCGCTTGCAGTTGCGCCAGCACCTGCAGCGCGGTGGAACGGAAGGTGGTGAGCTTGCCGCCGCTGACCGTGGTGAGTCCCTGTTCGGTGACGATCAGGTGTTCGCGATTTTCCTGCGATGGCGGCAGGTCGCGATTCGACGACACCACCGGTCTCACACCGGACCAGCTGCACAGCGCTTCATCGGCGCGCAGCCCGAGTGACGGGAACTGGCGGTGCAGGGCGCGCATCAGGTAGGCGACTTCGGCGTGGCTGATCGATGGCGCGCGATCGAGCGGCGCCTGATGGTCGAGGTCGGTGGTGCCGACCAGCGTCGCGCCCTCCCACGGCATCGCATAGACCGGACGCGCGTCGTCGGGATGGAACAGCGCCACCGCCTGCGCCACCGGCAAACGCCAGGCCGGGAACAGCAGGTGGCTGCCGCGCAGCGGGCGCAGCCTCGGCGCCAGCCCGAGCCCGCCGCGCAAGGCATCGGCGGCGCAGCCGGTGGCGTTGATCACGCAACGCGCTGCGATCTCGAACGCGGGCTCGCCTTCCGCTTCGATGCGCACGCCGCGCACCGGCTGCGTATCGCCCTCGCGCAGCAGATCGGTGACGCGGGCGTAGTTCAGGCACAGCGCGCCGGCGCGCTCGGATTCGTGCAGCACGCGCAGCGTCAGGCGCGCATCGTCGGTGGTCGCATCCAGATAGCGCCAGCCACCGCGCAGCCCGGCGCTGGCGAGGATCGGCGCATGCCGCAGCATCTCGGGCGCATCGAGCCAGGCGCGGCTGCGCTGCCCGGCGAAGGCGTCGTAGATCGCAAGCCCGATGCCGACCACATGCCGGCTGCCCGGTGTGTCGGCATGGAACGGCAGCAGGAACGGCAGCGGCTCGACCAGTCCCGGTGCCGCGCGCAGCAGCGCGTTGCGTTCGTGCACCGATTCGCGCGTCAGCCCGAGCCGGCCCTGCTTCAGGTAGCGCAGGCCGCCATGCACCAGTTTCGAGGAACGCGACGAAGTGCCGCTGGCGAAGTCGTTGGCTTCGACCAGCGCGACACGGGCGCCGGCATGCGCGGCTTCGAGGGCGATGCCGGCACCGGCGATGCCGCCGCCGATCACCAGCACGTCGAGCACGTCGCCGCCGCGCAGGCGCTCGATGCGTTCGGCGCGCGGCAGCGGCGTCATGCGCGTTCTTCGAGCAGATTGCCGCTGGCGAACACGCCATGCGGATCGAAGTGGCCGACCATCGCGCGCAGCGCGTTGATCCCGGCTTCGCCCTTCTCGGCGCCGAGGAAGGGCGCGTGGTCCTTGCCGACGCCGTGCTGGTGGCTGATGGTGCCGCCGTGCGCGACGATGGCGTTGCTGACCGCTTGTTTCAGCGCCTGCCAGCGACCCCAGCTGCTCTCGAAATCGGGCCCGACGCGGAACACGAAGGTGCTGTACACGCTGCTGCCCTGCGCATACAGGTGCGACAGGTGCGTGTAGGCATGTGCGCGCTCGCCGAACGCCGCCAGCGCGTCGCGCCCGGCCTGCTCGATGGCGTGCAGCATCGGTGTCACCTTGGGCCAGTCGCACGCGGTTTCCATGGTGTCGACTGCATAGCCGTGCTGCCACAGCGCGTTGCGCAGGTAGACGCTGCGGAAGCGGTTCGCCTCCCAGCGTCGGCCGAGCGCGCCGCCGGTGGCGACGCCGCCGTGGCGGCGCCAGATCGCGCCCGCCTGTCGTTGCATGGCGCGCACCTGTGCGGCACTGCCGGTGCAGCCGACCAGCAGCAGCACCTTGTTCGCGTCGACGCCGCGCCAGCGCAGGTAGCGCTCCAGCCACGCGACCTGGCGACCGTGTCCGGCCAGGGTCAGCGTGGTGCGCGTTTCCAGCGCGTTGGCCAGGCGCAGCATCGACAGCCCGAGCCGCGCCTGCGCCAGTTCGCGCGCGCAGGCGGCGCCGCGTTCCCAGTCGGGCAGGAACACGGCGATGAAGCGCTCGCTCTCGGGCAGGCGGCTGATGCGCACGGTGGCTTCGCTGAGCACGCCGATGCGGCCCTCCGAGCCGAGCACCCATTCGCGCAGGTCCGGGCCTGCGGCCGACGCCGGAAACGTCGGCAGCTCCAGCGTCGCGCTCGGCGTGTCCAGACGGCCGCCGGCGAACAGCGCCTCGATGCGGCCGTAGCGCGAAGACTGCTGGCCCGAGGAGCGCGTCACCACCCAGCCGCCGAGCGACGCGAACTCGAAACTCTGCGGATAGTGACCGAGCATCCAGCCCTGCGCGCGCAACTGCGCTTCGAGGTCGGGACCGAGCACGCCGGCCTCGAACCGCGCCAGGCGCGCATCGGCGTCGATCCACAGCAGACGGCGCAGGCGCCGCAGTGACAGGGCCAGCACCGGGCGTTCGCCCGCGGGTGGCGTCAGATGACCGACGACGCTGGTCGCGCCACCGACCGGAATCACCCGCAACCGTTGCGCGGTCGCGAAATCGAGCAATGCGCGCAACGCTGCGACCGAATCCGGCTCGGCAACGCCATCGCACACCGCGCCGATGACGCCGAAGCGCAACCGCAGCCAGTCGCCGCAACTCTGCCCGAAACTCGCGCGCAGCCGGGCTTCCGGCGAGGTGTCGATGCCGGCATGTGCCGGCAGCCGCGAAGCCTGCGCCGCGACCGCCGCACACGCCGCGTCCAGCGACGCATCGCGCGGCGCCGTCCCCGGCCCGATCGCCGCCGCCAGAAACTCCAGCACCGGCGCACCCAGGCTCAGCTCAACGCTGTCATCGCCCCAACCGTTCCATCGCCGCACTGTCGCTTCTCCGCCTGTCCTGTCCGGACCACCATCGTGCAATCACGAGGGGCGAGTCTATCGCTGCGCCTCCAGGACTTCGCGGAGGGCTTGGTCCAGGGAGTCATCGAAGCCTGCGTGCTGCAACAGGCGCGACTTGCAGGCAGCCAGTTGTGCGCGGAGGTGCTCGCGCGCCGCCGGGTCGCGCGCGAGTTCGATGACGCGCGCGACGTAGTCCTGCGCACTGGCGCAGACCAGTTCATGGTCGAGCCCGATCGCCTGCAGCATGCCGGCGCTCTGATTGCCGCGCATGAGCGGTCCGCGACGAGTGATGATCGGGCAGTCATGGGCCAACGCGTCGAGCGTGGTCGCGCCACCGGCGAAGTCGAAGGTGTCGAGCACCAGCGTGCTGGAGGCAAGCTCGGCCCGGTAGTCCTCTCCCGACAGGAAGGGCAGGACGCGCAGTTGGCGGACTGGATCGGCGCCGGCGTGGGCGATCGCTGCGGCGACACGGGCTTCGACGCGTTCGCGCAGCTCCGCAACCGCCGAGGGCACCAGGGTCAGCGTGGCCTCGGGCAGCGCGGCCAGAATGCGCGCGAACACCGCATCGTGTCCGGGGTGCAGCTTGAACGCCGCCTGCGGGCAGAACAGACGCAGGGCGTCGTCGTCGCGACGGCTGGGGGCGCTGCCCGCGGGGCGATCCAGGCGTTGCGGGTCAAGCGCGATTGCGAGACCCGGCAGGCGCACCAGTCGCTCGCGATAGTGCGAATCCGCGTCGGGTGGCTCCATCGCGTCGGCGCCGAAGAACACGTCAATGCTGGACAGGCCGGTGGTCTGCGGATGGCCCCAAGTGACCGCCTGGCGTGGCGCCAGTCGCTGTGAGGCGAGCGCGTGCATCAGCGGGTCGAGCCCGATGTCGATGTAGACGAGCAGGTCGAGCGCGGCCTCGTGGATCCGATCGCGCCAGGCGCGGAGGTCGCGGCGCCCTCCATGGTACGCGTCCACGGCGGCAGCAAGCGCTGCGGTCTTCGCGTCGGCGGAGTCGCTCAGCTGGAAGACGTGCACCTCGTGGCGCGCCCGGTCCGCGGCGATTGGCCAGCAGCGGAACAGGTTGCCGACGGTGTGGTCGTGCCAGTGTGGCGAGACGAAGCCGATCCGGGTCCGGCCCGGCCTTGGGGCAGGCAGGGGTGGCGCGTCGCCGATCGCGAGTCGCGTGAAGCGGCTGATCTGGTCGCCGATGCGGCGGATCAGCGCGGTGGTGTCGCGCGCCAGGATGCCGAGTCCGAAGGTGGAGGCGGCGAGCGCGAGAGCTTCGGCGTGGAAACGCAGGCGCGGATCGTGGTCGGGCAGCGCCTCGAACCGATCCAGCACGGTTTCGATGCGTGCGGTCGTGGCGTCGAGCGCCGCCATCGAGTCCGGAACGAACTCCACCAGCAGTGCCGACAGCCACAACGAGGGCAGGTGGTCCGGGTCCATCGCCGCGACGCGCGCATGTGCTGCCGCCGCCTCGCCGTAGCGATGACGTGCAACCAGATTGTTGGCGTGTTCGATCCAGGCTTCGGCGCCCGCGGGAGCAACGGCAATCCACGCCGCTTCGGCATCGACCGCCTCGCGGTGTCGCTCCAGGCCAAACAGGCAACGCCTGCGACCGTCGAGCAGGCGATGGTCGTGCGCAGCGTGTGCGAGGCCGGTGTCGAATGCGGACAGGGCATCGGAGAACGCATGCTCGGCCAGGTGCAGTCGCCCGAGGTTGACCGCGACCTCGGTCCAGGACGGTCGCAGTTCCAGTGCCGAGGCCAAGGCGCGTCGGGCGCCGGCGCGATCGTTTCGCGCCAGCGCGCACTGTGCCCGAGTGGCCTGCACTTCGGCGCTGGCGCCGTGCTCGCGCAGCCAGTCGTCGAGCAACGCGAGCGCGGCATCGACGCGGCCGGAGCGCGTCAGTTCTCCGGCCTGGCGCAGCAGCGCGGTCAGTGCAGTCGCGTTCATGCGGCAGGGACGGTCGCGCGCCCGTCCATCAGAACCCGCGGTCCCCGGAGAGAATGCCGCCGAGTCCGCCGAGCACCGAGCCTTCTTCCTTCGAGCCGCCGCGTTGGTACGCAGCCGCGAACATGCGGCCGGCCATGCGCGAGAACGGCAGCGACTGCATCCAGACGTGGCCGGGGCCGGTCATCTGCGCGAGGAACACGCCTTCGCCGCCGAACAGCATCGACTTCACGCCGCCGACCGGGATCACGTCGAACTGCACGGAACTGGTCATCGCGACGACGCAGCCGGTGTCCACTTCCAGGCGTTCGCCGGCCGCGAGTTCGCGCTCGACGATGGTGCCACCGGCATGCACGAACACCAGGCCATCGCCTTCCAGCTTCTGCATGATGAAGCCTTCGCCGCCGAACAACGCGGTCATCACCTTCTTCTGGAAGAAGATGCCGATCGACACGCCGCGCGCCGCCGCCAGGAACGAGTCCTTCTGGCAGATGATGCGACCGCCGTAGTTCGACAGCGTGAACGGAATGATCGTGCCCGGATACGGCGCCGCGAACGCGACTTTGGCCTTGCCGGCATTGCCGCTGTGCGTGAACACGGTGGTGAACAGCGACTCGCCGGTGATGATGCGCTTGCCGGCGCCGAGCAGCTTGTCCATGAAGCCGCCGGCCGCGGACTGCTGCGAACCGTCACCGAACACGGTGTCCATGCGCACCACCGGCTGCTTGTACATCAGCGATCCGGCTTCGGCCACCGCGCTTTCGCCGGGGTCGAGCTCGACCTCGACGAACTGCATGTCCGAGCCGAAGATCTTGTAATCGATCTCGTCGGCGCGCGTGGACAGGTTCGCCGCCGGCGGTGGCGGCGCGACCATCGCATGCGACGCGGACGCCGCCAGTTCGTTGCACTTGCCGATCGGCATCCACTCGGCGAACCCCTGGCGCCAGCAGTGGCCGTTCGGATTGGCGCTCGCCTGCGCGACCGCAGCGGCGTGGTCGAGCGGACCCATCTGTTGTCCGTTGTAGCTCAGGAACCATTGGTGCATATGCTTGCCTCCAGATTGTTGGATTCGATGATTGTGTGGGAGGGCCACTTGTGGCCCGATCTTCTGAATCGGCCCACAAGTGGGCCTGCCACAAAAAAGCAGGAATCAACACCGCCCATAGCGGTCTTCCAGCCGCACGATGTCGTCCTCGCCGAAATAATCACCGCACTGCACTTCAATCAAGTGGACGTCGTCAGGGGTCGGGTTCTCGAGGCGGTGCAGGGTATCCATCGGGATGTACACCGACTCGTTCCGGTGCAGCAGTTTCTCCTCGTCGCCGACGCGCACCTTGGCGGTGCCGCGCACCACGGTCCAGTGCTCGCTGCGGCGGTAGTGCTTCTGCAGCGACAGCACCTGGCCCGGCTTCACGGTCAGGCGCTTCACCTTGCAGTCGGGGGCGTCCTCGAGCACGGTGTAGCTGCCCCAGGGGCGATGCACCGTGGTGTGCAGTTCGGTGGTGCTGTGCTGGCTGCGTTTCAACGCATCGACCACGTGCTTGACCGACTGCGACTGCTCGCGGTGCGCGACCAGCAGTGCATCCTCGGTGTCGATGATCATCAGGTCGGACACGCCGACCGCGGCGATGATGCGCTTGCCGCCCTGCACGTAGTTGCGTGCGGCGCCGACGAATACCGCTTCGCCGAGCCGACGGTTGCCGACTTCGTCGCATTCGACCAGGTCGCTCAACGCATTCCACGAGCCGATGTCGCTCCAGTCGAAACTGGCCGGCACCACGGCGCGCTTGCTCGCGCGCTCCATCACCGCGTAGTCGATCGAGATCTCCGGAATGCGCGCGAAGGCGTCGGTGTCGAACACCAGACTGTCCTCGTCCGGACTCGCAGCGATGCAGGCACGGGTCGCGGCCAGCACGTCCGCGCAGGTGCTCGCGGCGGTCTCGATCAAGGTGCCGACGCGGAAGCAGAACATGCCCGAGTTCCAGTAGAAGCCGCCGCTTTCGAGATAGCGCGTGGCGGTGGCATGATCGGGCTTCTCGACGAAGCGTTTGACCTCGAAGCCGTCGCTGCCGATCGCTGCGCCGCGTTCGATGTAGCCATAACCGGTCTCGGCGCGCGTCGGCACCACGCCGAAGGTGGCGAGATGGCCGGCGGCGGCCAGGTGTGCAGCGCGGCCGACCGCTTCCTTGAACGCGTCGACGTCGCGGATCAGATGGTCGGAGGCGAGCACCAGCATCAAGGCATCATCACCATGGCGGGCCTGGATCTTCAGCGCCGCCGCAATCACCGCCGGCGCGGTATTGCGCGCGCTCGGTTCCAGCAGATAGCGCGCGCGGGCGCCATCGAACTCCGGGTGCTTGGCATAGGCGTCGCGCGTGATGAAGGCATAGTCGCGACTGGTCACCGTGTACACCGGCGCGCCCGGCGTCGCCACCGCCAGCGCCCGCACCAGCGTCTTGCCGATCAAGGTGTCGCCATCGGGCAGGGTCATGAACGGCTTCGGATACAACCGCCGCGACACCGGCCACAAGCGCGTACCGGCACCGCCGGAGAGAATCACGGGAATCAGCATGGGGTCCTGCTTGCAGCAGCTCTGAACGAACCGCGATTATGGGGCCGAAGACTCGAAATGCCAGCACCGCTCCAGCCCTGTGCACCCTCGCCGACATCGGCCCTGAATGTAGGTCGGCTCAAGCCGCGCAGCGGCGGAACCGACATTGCCGCCACCCCCGAAAAAGCGTCTGGCCAAAGCCGAACCCACGAGCGGCCCTGTATGTAGGTCGGCTCAAGCCGCGCAGCGGCGGAGCCGACAGAACGATGTCACCCCGCCGGCACCACCAGGTTCAAGCGCCGCTCGGCGATGCGCAGTTGTACGCGGCGGCCGGAGACGAAGTCGATGCGGTCGGACTCGATGCCGTCGGCGAAGATCACGCCGCCTTCGCTCATTTCCGAGGCGATGCTGAGCGGGGTGTTGGCATCGACGGTGCCGACATCGAGCGATGCGGCGGTCGCGACCGAGGGCCAGGGTTCGCGCACGAACCAGGCGAGGCGGGCTTCGGTGACGGCGGGCATCGCGATCTCGAGCGCGCGCTGCTTGACGATCGAGCGCGCCCAGCCGGTGGCGCCGCTGCCGGTGGCGATGATCACGCCGGACGAGGAGTGGCGTTCCTCGGCATTGCCGGCACGCAGGCGATAGCGCGCCGACTGATGCGTGATGTGGCCGACGAAGATTTCGTTCAACGCGAGCAGGCGCTGGCCGTCGTCGCAGACCGCTTCGGCAAGCACGCGTGCCTCGATCTGCCAGCGTGCGTCGCCCTCGATCGCCGCCGTGGTCAGGGCTTCGACGTGTTCGGGCGCGTGCCTGCACAGGACGCCGTCATAACGCGCAGGGTCGGGGTTCACGCCGATCGTGTGCTGGCCGTCGAGGTACTTGGCGACGTTCGCGACCAGGCCGTCCTGGCCGACGATCATGACCAGGTCATCGGGTGCGAACAGGAAACGGTCGAGGTCGGCGCGGTCGATGCGAGTGTACGGTCGGTCCTGCGGGATGCCCTGCAGCGCGTGGCCAAGCCCGTGCTCGAGGCGCTCGTGCGTGGCCTCGTACCAGTCGATGCTTTCGCCGGTCGAGGCCAGGCAGAACTTCGCCTGCGCGTAGGTGCCGTAGCGCGCGATCAGTTGCTCCAGCGGCGTCGGCCGGGTGATGACGACGACGCGCGCAAGTCGGCGTGCGGCTTCGCTCATTTCGCGTCAGGCGGATTGCCGAGCCACTCGCGGAAGTGCTGGGCGAGCAGGTCCGGCGTGATGTTCAGATGGCCGATCGACTGGATGTGTTCGGCGAAACGCGCCATCACGATGCCCGACGCCGCATGGCTCGGCGTGTTGCGCCAGATCTCGTGCTGCTTTTCGGTCTCGTCGAGGCGGGCTGCGGCGAGCACGCGCTGCGCGTCGGCGGCGGCTGTGGCGGACACGCTCTGGCGCTTGGCTTCGGCTTCGGCAATCGCGTGCAGGCGGTCGATTTCGGTGCGCGTCTTCTCGGCGTCAGCGGCGGCGCTCTGGCGCACCTGGTTCAGCGCATTGTCGCCGCGCTGCTTGATCAACAGTTCCTGCTTGCGCTCGAGTTCGAGTTCGGTCGCGAGTTCGTTCTCCTTGATCGCGCGTTCCTTCTCGACCGCCTGGGCGCGACGCTGGAAGATCGCCTCGTCGGCCTTGGCCTGGATCGATTCGCGCGCCGGTGTCTGCAGCGCCTTCTCGACATCGGCCATCGGCGCGAGCTGGTCGATCACGACGTTGACCAGCGCCAGGCCCATCGCGCCGATCTCGGTGTCTTCGCGGAACGCTTTCATCAGCGCCTCGCGGATCGCGTCCGAACCGCGGTTCAGGGCCTGCTCGAGGGTCGCCGAGGCGAGATAGCTGCGCGCCGGCGGCAGCGCGCGCTGCGACCACAGGGTCGCGATCGCATCGAGCGGGCGCTGCACCCAGGTGCCGGTGTCGGCGCCAATCGAGAAGTTCACGCGTGAAACGGCGACGGCGGGATTGGCGACGCGATAGACGACGGTGCACTGCACCTTCAGCGCCTGGAAGTCGCTGCTGCGCTCGTTCAGCACGAAGGTGGTCGCGCAGTCCTCGACCGGCACTTCCGCAAGCGCGGCCGACAGCGGCAGGAACCAGTACGCCAGGCCGGCACCGGAACGCGCGAGCTGGCCGTTCCTGAAATGCAGCACGAACTGGTTGGGTTCGGCGCGCAGGTGTCGCAACGGTCCGTACTTGCTGATCGTGGCCATGCACTCGTCTCCGGGGGAATGGCGCCGATACTAGACGTTCCGCCGCAACTAGGCGACCTGCCGGCCGCGATAGAAGCGGCGCTGGGCGAGGGCGAGCAGGCCTTCGTCTTCGGGGGTGTCGCCGTGGGCATGGACTTCGGCGTAACCGACGAGTTCGTACTGTTCGCGCACGCGGCGGGCCTTCTCGGCGTTGACGTTCTGCGCGCCGGCATAACGCCCGGTCAGGCGGCCGGCGCGGACTTCGAGTGTCGACGCGATCAGGTCGAGCCCGTGCGTCGCGCACCAGTGCTTCAGGTACACGTCGTAGGCGCCGGAGACCACGACCACGCGATCGCCGCGCGCCTTGTGCTCGGCGATGCGCTGCATCATGTCCGGCCGCAGCACACCCGGCAGCACGTCCCGCGCGAACGCGGCCGCCTTCGCCTCGTACTCGGTTTCAAGCATGCCGCGGAAGGCGACCCAGGCCAGCACCGCGCGCAAGGTCGAGCCACTCAACCAACCGGCCCGCGCCGCAGCCACCAGCGGCAACATCCACGGCTTCCAGAACCGCAGCCGCCACTTCGGCACCGCGTAATGCAGAAAACCCGGCAACATCTCCCGCGTCGTGATCGTGCCGTCGAAGTCGAACAGGGCGAGGACGGGTAGAGTCAGTTTCGGCATCTCGTGAGGATCAATCGCTGTGCTTCATCGCGGCCGGCTAGGATAGATGATCTAAGTGCGCCGCAAGCGAGGATCAGGATGGCTTTGGACACGAGGCAGATCGTCGAGACGCAGTCTCGATGGACGGCCTGCCTGGCGCGAGGCGACGCGGACATTGCACGATTGGCTCAGCGCGCCCTCTCGGGTGCGAAGCTCGCATCCGAAATCATTGGCGCAAACCTCAGGGCTATCGGTTATCCAAATGTTCCCGGCGTGATTGGGCCGGATGCGGGATTGGATTTCCGAATCAAGGCGCTCGAAGCCCGAATTGGCGGCTCGCTGAATCCGATGCTGGCGTGCTTCTGGCGCGAAGTTGGCAGCGTCTGCCTTTGCGATCCGGTCGACTATGCGCACGTCGCGTTCTGGGAGCAACATGGAATCGAGCGCGTCTGCGATGGCGTCGAGATCGATGGCTGCAGTGACGAATGGCTGTCCTTCGCGCTCGATTGGCTCGCAGAAGACGACAGCCTGACCGAATTGCCATTGTGCCCGGATGCACTGCACAAGGACGATATCAGCGGAGGCTCGCCCTACTGCATCGACGCGCTTGCGGGTTGGGACGCGCCGCTGTTGAACTTCGAATGGAGCGATGTCGACAGGCCAGAATCCGCCAAGGATCGCTGCGATCTGGTGAGCTATCTGCGCACGGCGTTGCTCGAGTGCGCTGGATTCCCGGGACTGTATGGCGAGCCTGCTTTCGACGCACTGCGGCCGCGGCTGCTTGCCGGGGTCAAGTTGTTCTGAAGCACAGATGCGTTGGCATCGCGCCAATCAACTCGCGAGTTCGCCCATCACCCGCGCCAAGCCTTCGGACCAGTCGGGCAGGGTGAGGCCGAAGGTGGATTGCAGCTTGCGGGTGTCGAGGACGGAGTAGGCGGGGCGTTGCGCCTTGGTCGGGAATTCGGCGGTGGTGATGGCGGCGACCTCAGGTCGGCGTTCGATCAGCCCGGCGGTGTGGGCGTGGTCGACGATGCGGCTGGCGAAGCCGTGCCAGGTGGTGTGGCCGGAAGCGGTCAGATGGTAGGTGCCGAAGCGGGGATCGGTCGCCGCTGCGTCGCGCAGCGCGTGCAGGACCAGCGCCGTGGTGTCGGCGATCAGGCGCGCGGAGGTCGGCGTGCCGGTCTGGTCGGCGACGATGGTCAGGCGCTCGCGTTCGCGCGCCAGGCGCAGCATGGTGCGCAGGAAGTTCGTGCCGCGCACGCCGTACACCCAGGCCGTGCGCAAGATCAGGTGCGGCGCGCCGGAATCGCGCAACGCGATCTCTCCGGCGAGCTTGCTGCGGCCATAGGCGCCGAGCGGCGCGGTCGCGTCGTCCTCGCGCCACGGCCGCGTCGACTGCCCGTTGAATACGTAGTCGGTCGAGAAGTGCACGACGCGCGCATCGATCGCTCTTGCCGCAGCGCCGATCACGCCGAGGGCGCTGCCGTTGATGCGCTGCGCGAGCGCGGATTCGTCCTCGGCGCGATCGACCGCGGTGTAGGCCGCGGCGTTGACGATCCAGCGCGGGCGCGTGGACGCGATCAGCGCGCGCAGTGCGTCATCATCGTCGAGGTCGCAGCGCGTGCAGTGGACCACGCCCGGCAACACGCCCTTGCGCGTGGTCGCGACGATCGGGCCGAGCGGTGCCAGGGCGCGGTGCAGCTCGAAACCGACCTGGCCATCGGCACCGAGCAGCAGGATGCTCACGGTGCGTAGACCGGCAGGCGTTCGACGGGAATGTCGGCGAGGAGTGGTGCCTTCGCGTCCTTGTCCGACAGCGACGGTTGTGCGATCGGCCAGTCGATCGCCAGCGCGGCGTCGTTCCAGCGCAGGTTCGCATCGGCCACGCGGTCGTAGGGTGTGGTCACCAGATAGTGGAACAGCGCCGAGTCGCTGGTGACGACAAAGCCATGCGCGAAGCCCTCCGGCACCCACAGCTGGCGCTTGTTCTCGGCCGAGAGCACCGCCGCCGTCCATTTGCCGAAGGTCGGCGAGCCGCGGCGGATGTCGACGGCGACGTCGTACACCTCGCCTTCGAGCACGCTGACGAGCTTGCCCTGCGGATTCGGCCACTGGTAGTGCAGGCCGCGCAGCACGCCATTGGCCGAGCGCGACAGGTTCGTCTGCACGACATCGAAGTCGAGCCCATGCTCGGCATAGCGCGCTCGGTTCCAGCCCTCATAGAAGAAGCCGCGGGCATCGCCAAACACATCCGGCTCGATCAGCTTGACCTCGGGCAGCGTCGTTGCGATGACCCTCATCGCATGCCCTCGCTGTGGGCGATGCGCGCGAGGTAGTCGCCGTACCCGGATTTCGCCAGTGGCGCGGCGATGCGCAGCAGCTGCTCGGCGTCGATCCAGCCGTTCTGGAACGCGATCTCCTCGGGGCAGCAGACGCGCAGACCCTGGCGCGCCACGATGGTCTCGATGAAGTTGCCGGCCTCGATCAGCGACTCGTGCGTGCCGGTGTCGAGCCAGGCATAACCGCGGCCGAGCTTCTCGCAGCGCAGCTTGCCTTCGGCGAGATAGACCTTGTTGAGATCGGTGATTTCGAGTTCGCCGCGCGGCGATGGCTTCAACGCGGCGGCGTAGTCGCTGGCGTGACCGTCGTAGAAATACAGTCCGGTGACCGCGTAGTGCGACTTCGGCTGCTTCGGCTTTTCTTCGAGGCTGAGCACGCGGCCGTGATCGTCGAACTCGGCGACGCCGTAGCGTTCCGGGTCGCGCACGTAGTAGCCGAACACGGTTGCGCCTTCGCTTTGTGCGGCGGCGCGACGCAAGACGTCGGTCAGGCCATGGCCATAGAAGATGTTGTCACCGAGCACCAGGCAGGAAGGCTGGCCACCGACGAATTCGCGCCCGATCAGATAGGCCTGCGCCAAGCCGTCGGGGCTCGGTTGTACCGCGTACTGAATGTTCATGCCCCAACTTGATCCATCGCCGAGCAGCCGCTGGAACAGCGCCTGTTCGTGCGGCGTGTTGATGATCAGCACGTCGCGGATGCCGGCCAGCATCAGCACGCTCAGCGGGTAGTAGATCATCGGCTTGTCGTACACCGGCAGCAGCTGCTTGCTGACCGCAATCGTCAGCGGATGCAGACGCGAACCGGCACCGCCGGCGAGGATGATGCCTTTCATTCGGGTTCCTTGTTATGCGCCGCCGAGGCGTTCGCCGCGGTAGCTGCCGTCGAGGACGCGGGTGCACCAGGCCTGGTTGGCGAGGTACCAGTCGATGGTGCGGGCGATGCCGGACTCGAAGGTCTCGGTCGGGGTCCAGCCGAGTTCGTTGCGGATCTTGCCGGCGTCGATCGCGTAGCGGCGGTCGTGGCCGGGGCGATCACGCACGTAGGTGATCAGGTCGCTGCGCGCGCTGCCGTTCGCGCGCGGGCGACGTTCGTCGATCAGCTTGAGGATCGTGTTCACGACATCGATGTTCATGCGCTCGGCATTGCCGCCGACGTTGTAGACCTCGCCGACGCGGCCGCGCTCGAGCACGGCGCGGATGGCGCGGCAATGGTCGAGCACGTACAGCCAGTCGCGCACGTTCCTGCCGTCGCCGTAAACCGGCAGCGGCTGGTCGCTCAGCGCCTTCTGGATCATCAGCGGGATGAGTTTTTCCGGGAACTGGTATGGCCCGTAATTGTTCGAGCAGTTCGTGGTCAGCGTCGGCAGGCCGTAGGTGTGGTGCCAGGCGCGCACCAGATGATCACTCGCGGCCTTGCTCGCCGAATACGGCGAATTCGGCGCATACGGCGTGTCTTCGCGGAAGGCGCCGGTGTCGCCGAGCGAGCCGTAGACCTCGTCGGTCGAGACATGCAGGAAGCGGAAGGCCGCTTGCTCCGCCTCGGGCAGTCCGCGCCAGTAGCCGAGCGTCGCCTGCAACAGGTTCATGGTGCCGACGACGTTGGTCTGAACGAAGGTGCCCGGCCCGTCGATCGAGCGGTCGACATGGCTCTCGGCGGCGAAGTTCACCACCGCGCTCGGCTGATATTGCTGCAGCAGCGATGCGACCAGTTCGCGGTCGCCGATGTCGCCCTGCACGAACTGGTGGTGCGGGCTGCGCGCGAGCGGCGCCAGCGTGTCGAGGTTGCCGGCGTAGGTCAGCGCATCGAGGTTGATGATGCGGTGCGCGCCGCCGCCGACCAGGTCGAGCACGAAATTGCCGCCGATGAAGCCGGCACCGCCGGTGACAAGCCAGGTTTGCATCTAGGGACTTCCTCGAAAGGGCGGGAATTGTAGCCGCGGACACGACGAGGGAGCCCGAAGGCCCCCTCGCTCGATCGCCATGGACCGCGGCCGCGGTCCCGGGTTCCTCAGAACGGGATTTCGTCGTCGTCGAACGGGGCGCTGGACGGCTGTGGAGCCGGGGCGCGATTGCCGCCGCCGCGTTCGCCACCGCCACGGTCCGCACCGCCGCCGTAGTTGCCGCCGCCGCGCGGGGCGCTCGCGCGTTCCGAGCGTTCGCGCGGCGCGCCGCCGCCTTCGCCGGCGCCCGGGTTGCCGCCGAGCATCTGCATTTCGTTGGCGATGATGTCGGTGGTGTAGCGCTCGACGCCATCCTTGTCGGTGTACTTGTCGGTACGCAGCGAGCCCTCGACGTAGACCTGGCGGCCCTTCTTCAGGTATTCGCCGGCGATTTCGGCGAGGCGGCCGAAGAACTTGATGCGGTGCCACTCGGTGCGCTCCTGCGCTTCGCCGGTGGCCTTGTCCTTCCACGACTCGGAGGTGGCGATGCGGATCGTGGTGATCGCGCCGCCGCCCTGGGTGTAGCGGGTTTCGGGGTCGGCGCCGAGATTGCCGACGAGGATGACTTTGTTGACGCCGCGGGACATGGAAACTCCTGTTGGGATGGGCTGGGAAGCGCTGGCGGGGCTTCCGGGGACGGGCATCTTCGCGCAAGCGCGGGGACGGCGAAAGCGCGGATCTCCGGCCGCAGCCTGCGAAATGTCGGAAATCCGCGGGCGCACCCTATAATTCGCCGGTCTCAGATCCTGCGAGCGTTCCGTGTCCGCAACCGCCCCCCTCGTGCCCGACGCCGCACCCGCCTGCTTCGAGGATGTGCGCGCGCACGTGGCGCAGGGGATGGACGAGGTCGACCGCCTGATCCGGCGCCGGCTCGGTTCCGAGGTGCTGCTGGTCAACCAGGTCGCCGAGCACATCGTTTCCGGGGGCGGCAAGCGCCTGCGCCCGATGCTGGTGCTGCTCGCGGCCGAGGCCGCCGGGTATCGCGGCGGCCAGCAGCACCAGGCGGCAGCGGTGATCGAGTTCATCCACACCGCGACCCTGCTGCACGACGACGTTGTCGACGAGTCCGGCCTGCGCCGCGGTCGTCGCACCGCGAACGCGGTGTTCGGCAATGCCGCCAGCGTTCTGGTCGGCGACTACCTGTATTCGCGCGCATTCCAGCTGATGGTCGAGCTCGAACGCATGCCGATCATGCGGGTGATGGCCGACACCACCAACCAGATCGCCGAGGGTGAGGTGCTGCAGCTGATGCACATCGGCAACCCGGACACCGACGAGGCCGCGTACCTGCGCGTGATCGAGCGCAAGACCGCGGTGCTGTTCGCGGCGGCGTGCCGGGTCGGCGCCCAGCTTGCGGATGCGCCGCGCGCGGTCGAGGACGCGCTCGCGAACTACGGCATGGCGCTCGGCATGGCGTTCCAGATCGCCGACGACGTGCTCGACTACGTCTCCGATGCCGACACCCTCGGCAAGAACGTCGGCGACGACCTCGCCGAGGGCAAGCCGACGCTGCCGTTGATCCACGCGCTGCACCATGCCGCGCCCGCAGATGTGGCCACGCTCCGGCGCGTGATCGAGAACGGCGGGCTGGATTCGCTGGACGGCGTGATCGCCGCGATCCGCGACAGCGGCGCGATCGACTACAGTCGGGCGCGGGCCGTGCGCTATGCCACCGAGGCGAACGCGGCGCTGCAGGCGCTGGCTTGCGGTCCGGCGCGCTCGGCGCTGCAGGTGCTGGCGCGCTATTCGGTGGATCGCAACCACTGACGCGAGCGCGGCGGTCGGTCGCGCGAAGGGTCGCTACGGACGGGGAGGTGGGCCGATGCAGCAGCAGGATCCGGGACAGGCAGCGCGGGCCACCGCGGGGGCGAGCATCCTGGTCGTGGACGACGACGCCGGCATGCGCTCGGCGCTGACGCGCCTGTTCGTTGCCGCCGGCGGCAAAGTGAGCGCATTCGCGTCTGGCCCGGAGCTGCTGGCGAGCGACCTGCTCGGCGCGGCCGCGTGCATCGTGCTCGACCTGAAGATGCCGGGCATGGACGGGTTGCGCGTGCAGGCCGAGCTGGTGGCGCGGCAGTGCACCGTGCCGACGCTGTTCCTGACCGGTGCCGCCGACGTGCCGACCGCGGTGCGCGCGATGCAGGCCGGGGCCTTCGACTTCATCGAGAAGCCGTTCGACAACGAGCACCTGCTGGCGCGCGTGCACGCGGCGATCGAGCACACCCGGCGCCAGACGCAACCGCAAGCGGGCGACGACCAGCAGCGCGCGGCGTTCCTGAGCCGCCTGGCCGCGCTGACGCCGCGCGAACGCCAGGTGCTGGACCAGGTGGTGACCGGCCAGACCAGCAAGCAGATCGCACGCGTGCTGGGCGCAAGCCACCGCACCATCGAGATCCACCGCGCCCACATCATGGAGAAGCTCGACCTGCACACGCTCGCCGATCTGGTGCGCATGCACCTGCGTTGCGCGGTGCCGGAGTGAGGCCGCGCGCTAGGTAGTCGCGCGTATGGAAGGGCCGCCGGGGCGGATGTAGTCTGGCTCCGTGGTTGCGGGCTTGCGCGTGGCTCTGCCGGCGCCCCGGGTCGCAACGACGGGCGCCGCGGTGCGGCAGACGGGAGAGCGACATGCAGCTGATGCATCGGATCGACGAACGAACCCCGGAACCGGATGCCGTGCGCGATACCGGCACCGGCACGGATAGCTTCGCCGCCGCCCCGGACCCGGCGCGCGCGCCGAGCCGCGAGTTGCTGGTCGCGGCGCTGCAGTGCTTCCCGGACGGCGTCTGGATCACCGATTGCGAGGGTGCGGTCGTGTACCGCAACGACGTCGCCGTGGACCTGGAGACGCGGCAGTGGTCGCGTGACGGACGCGAGGGCGCGATGCGCGAAGTGGTCTTCGATGCGACGCTGCTCGCGCGCCTGCACGAGTGGGGCACGTACTCCGCCGAATTCGAGCTGTCCAAGGCCGCGGTCGAGATCGCCGCCGTGCACCGGGTCGAGCTGCGCCTGCAGATCCTGGAGGCGGCGGACGGCCATCGCCTGGGCATTTCCGTGCATGCCCGCGACACCAGCCGGGAATGGTCGCGCGAACAGGTGCTGCATGATCGCCACATCGAACTGGAAAGCGCCTACACCCAACTGAAACAGGCGCAGATGCAGCTGCTGCAGTCGGAGAAGATGGCCTCGATCGGCCAGCTCGCCGCCGGCGTGGCGCACGAGATCAACAACCCGATCGGCTACGTCCACTCCAATCTCGGCACGCTGCAGGGCTACGTCGAGAGCCTGCTCACGCTGCTCGACGCCTACGAACAGGGCGGCGCCGCGACCGCGAACGACGCGCTCGGCGAGCGCATCGCCGAGCTGCGCCGCAAGGTCGACTTCAACTACCTGCGCACCGACCTGCCGCTGCTGGTGGAGGAAACGCGCGAGGGCATCGGCCGCGTGCGCAAGATCGTCGGCGACCTGCGCGACTTCTCGCACGCCGGCCAGATCGAGAGCGAGGACTGGGTGATGGCCGACGTGCATCGCGGCATCGAAAGCACGCTCAACATCGTCTGGAACGACCTCAAGTACAAGGTCGAACTCACCCGCGACTTCGGCGACCTGCCGTTGATCGAGTGCATGCCGGCGCAGCTCAACCAGGTGTTCATGAACCTGCTGGTCAACGCCGGGCATTCGATCACCGAGCAGGGCCACATCACCATCCGCACGCGCGCGCTCGGCGACGAGGTGGAGATCGCGATCCGCGACGACGGCCACGGCATCCCGCCGGAGAACCTCAAGCGCATCTTCGATCCGTTCTTCACCACCAAGCCGGTCGGCACCGGCACCGGGCTCGGGCTGTCGCTTTCCTACGGCATCATCCAGAAGCACCAGGGTCGCATCAACGTCGAGAGCACGGTCGGTGTCGGCACCACCTTCCAGATCTTCCTGCCGGTGAAGCGCGCGCCATGAACGGCAACGGACCGCGTCCGCGGAGGGCGCGGGTTTTCCCAACACGAGGAGTCTTGCGATGACCAAGATCATGCTGGTGGACGACGAGCCGAACATCCTGAACAGCCTGCGGCGGGTCATCCACGCCATGCCCTGGAGCGCGGTCGGCGACAGCGTAGCCGTCGAAACCTTCAACTCGCCGCCGGCAGCGCTGGCGCGAGCACGCGAGCATGCCTTCGACCTGGTCATCTCCGACTACCGCATGCCGGAGATGGATGGCGTCAGCTTCCTGGAGCAGCTGGTGCAGATCCAGCCCGACATCGCGCGCATCATCCTGAGCGGCTACGCCGATCTGCAGGCGGTGGTCGCGGCGATCAACAAGGTGCAGATCTTCCGTTTCGTCAGCAAGCCGTGGAACGACTTCGAGCTGAACTCGGCGATCACCCAGGCGCTCGACCATCGCCGGCTGCTGCAGGAGAACCAGCGTCTGGCCGACCAGCTGCGGGTGCAGGAGGGCAAGCTGTCGCGGCACGAGATGGAACTGCGCCGGCTGGAGTCGATGTATCCGGGACTGACCCAGATCAAGCGTGCGCCCGACGGTTCGATCGACTTGGGGCTCGACCTCGACGAATCCGAACTCTGAGCCGCGCGCAGCGCGGGCAGCGCACGGGTCGGGAATTGCCTACTCCGCTGCCGCGGCGCGCTCCGGGTTCGGCAGCTCGACCAACGACAGCCAATGCTCGCCGAGGCTGCGCACCAGGCGCATGAATCCGGCGTGGCTGGCAGGCTTGCTGGCGAAGGCATTGGCGCCCTCGGCGTAGCAGCGACGGATTTCGTCTTCGGAGCGCGAGGTGCTGACCACGACGATCGGCAGGTGGCGCAGTGCCTGGTCGGCGCGGATCTCGCGCAGGGCCTCGCGCCCGCTCTTGCGCGGCATGTTGAGGTCGAGCAGGATCAGTCCCGGCGTCGGGAACGCGGTGCCATCGGCGTACTCGCGCTGCTTGCGCAGGTAGGCCAGCAGCTCCTCGCCGTTCTCGACGAAGGCCACCGGGTTTTCGAGGCCGGATTCGGCAAAGGCTTCGGCGAACAGCATGCGGTCATCGGCGTCGTCGTCGGCGACCAGGACCGGTAGTTCGCGCTTGGTTTGGGTGTTCATCGGGGGGATCTTCGCCGGCAGACAGGGGGCATGCGGTCGGCGCCCAACGACCCCCCGGCCCGGCGCCGAACCGTGCGCGCATGATAGCGCCGGCGCGGCGTCGGGAAACCTCGAGTTGCGCCCCGCTCGCGCTCACCCGCCGGCACCATGACGTTCCTCCTGCTGTTCGGCGCGGCGGAAGGCATCGAGCACGTTGGCGCGCAGGTCCTCGTCCTCCCACGGCTTGGTCAGGTATTTGTAGACCTCGCCGCGGTTGATCGCGGCGGTGACCGAGGACAGGTCGGTGAAGCCGCTCAGCACCATGCGCACGGTCTTCGGATACATCGCCTTGACGCGGCTCAGGAACTCGGTGCCGCTCATCGCCGGCATGCGCTGGTCGGAAATGACCACCTGCACCTCGTGGTTGGCAAGCAGCTCGAATGCGTCCTCGGCGCGGGCCGCTTCCAGGATGCGGTAGCCATCGCGGCGCAGCAGGCGCACCAGGGCGCGGCGGATGTTGTCCTCGTCGTCGAGCAGCAGCAGCGTGCGTTCGCTGCCGGCCGCCTCGGGTTCGGGGATGGCCAGGTGCGAGCGCTGCAGCAGCGCCACCACCGCCGCCGGCTCCAGCGCCGGCGCGAACAGGTGCCCCTGCAACTGGTCGCAGTGGCAGCGCTTGAGGTAGTTGCTCTGCGCCTCGCTCTCCACGCCCTCGGCGGTGACGCGCAGGCCGAGGTGGTGGGCCATCGCGATCATCGCGCGGACCAGCGTCGAGTCGGTGCTTTCGCGGGCGATGCGGGCGATGAAGCCCTGGTCGATCTTGAGCCGGTCGAGCGGCATCCGCTGCAGGTACTTGAGGCTGGAGTAGCCGACACCGAAGTCGTCCAGCGCCAGCTTCACGCCGATCTTGCGCAAGGCATGCAGTGCCGGCAGCGACTGGTCGATGTCGGCCATCAGCAGCGATTCGGTCAACTCCAGTTCCAGCGCGCCGGGATCGATCTCCTCTTCGCGCACGACGCGCGCCACTTCGGCGACGAACCCCGGGCGCAGCAGCTGCACCGGCGAGATGTTCACGCTCATGGTCAGCTGCGGGAATCCCTGCTGGTTCCACTGCCGCAGTTGCCTGCAGGCGACGCGCAGCAGGTGCAGGCCGAGCGGCAAAATCAGGCCGTTGGCTTCGGCGATCTGGATGAAACGTTGCGGCGGCAGCAGCCCGAGGTCCGGGTGTTGCCAGCGCGCCAGCGCCTCGACCGCGACCACCTGCCCGTCCTGCGCATTCACCTGCGGCTGGTAGTGCAGCACGAACTCGCCGCGCTCGACGCCGGCGCGCATGCGGCGTCCGAGCAGGATGCGGTCGTCGAGGATGGCCTTGAGCGACTGCTCGAACACCGACGCAGTGTTGCGCCCGCGTTGCTTGGCGTTGTGCATCGCAAACTCGGCCTGGCGGGTGAGCTCGGGGACGGTGTCGGCGGGAACGCGGTGTTCGGCGGCGCCGACCGATGCGGTGAGGTGCAGCAGGCCGACCCCGGTGACCGGCAACGGCACGCACATGCGGTCGCAGATGTGCTGCGCCAGCCCGGCGAGGTCATGGGTGGCGTCGCTGCGCGACAGGCCGATCACGAACTTGTCGCCGGCATAGCGCGTGACCAGCGCGTCCATGCCGGTGGACGCCTGCAGCCGCCGCGCGACCGCGCACAGCGCGGCGTCGCCGGCGCCGAAGTCGATCGAGTCGTTGATCGCGTGGAAGGCGTCGATGTCGACGAACAGGATCGCGAAGTGGTCGCCGCGCGCACAGGCATCGTCCAGGCGCTGCTGCAGCCGCGCGATCGCCGCCGAATAGTGCGGCAGGCCGGTGAGGGCGTCGTTGGACAGCAGGCGGTTGCGTTCTTCCTGCAGTCGCACCTGTTCGGTCACGTCCGAGAGCACGCCGACGAAATGGCTGAGCTGCTGCTGCTCGTCGAACACCGGCGCGACGTTGAGCCGGTTCAGGAATGGCGAGCCGTCGCGGCGGTAGTTGCGCACCACCACTTCGCAGCACTGCCCGGCGGCGAGCGCGGTGGCAAGTTCGCGCAGCGGCGGCTGCTCGCGGTCGGTGCCCTGCAGGAAGCGGCAGTTGCGGCCGAGCACTTCCGCGGAGCCGTAGCCGGTGATGCGCTCGAACGCCGGGTTGACGTAGACCAATGGCTGCTGCGCGGCGAGCGCGTCGACCAGCACGATGCCGTCGGTCGAGGCCTCGATCGCGCGCTGCAGCAGCATCATCTGCTTCTGGCTGCGCAGGCGTTCGCTGATGTCGAGTGCGAGCACCAGGCGGCGCACCTCGCCGTCGATCACCAGGTCGCGGCGGATCACTTCGGCGTCGAGCTCGCTGCCGTCCTTGCGGCGATGGGTCCACACCCCGGCGTTGACCTGGTCGGCACTGGCGCCGTGCTTGGCGTAGTGTTCGAGGAAGCGCGCGTGTTCCGAGGGCGGGCGCAGGTCGAGCAGCGACAGCGCCAGGAACTCCTCGCGGCTGTAGCCGTACTGGCGCAGCGCGGCGCTGTTGACGTCGAGCACGCGCGTGCTCTGCGGCTCGATCACCCACATCGGCACCGGGCTCAGGTCGAACAGCAGCCGGTATTCCTGCTCGCGGCGCGCGGCCAGCCGGTACAGGCGGTGGCGCTCGAGCGCGTAGCGGATGCTGCGCGCCAGCGACTGCGGCGTCAGCGCGTTCTTGGTCAGGTAGTCGACGGCGCCGGCATCGAGGCAGTGCTGGTCGACCACGCCGCTGCCATGTCCGGTGAGCACGATGCAGGGCGGGCGTTGCGCGTCGCCGGCGCTTTCGCGCAGCAGGTCGAGTCCGCTGGCGCCGCCGAGCTGGTAGTCGAGCAGCACGATGTCGTGTTCATGGCGCGCCAGCAGCGGCAGCGCGGCGGCCTTGGTGGCGACATCGTCGATCTGGAAGCGTGTGCCCGGGTCCGCCTGCGCCAGCATTTCGCGCACCAGCAGCACATCGTCCGGATCGTCGTCGATCAGCAGCAGCTTCACTGTGATCTGGGGGTCGCTCATGGCGTCCTCGACTCGGTGTGCGCAGCGGGGAAGATACATCCTGTGCGGAAGCCGTGGCCACGTCGTGGTCGGGGTGGTCGGGTGGTCGACCCGGGGCGCCCTCCCTGGCGCCCCGCGATCGTGCGTTGCGGTGCGCGGTCCCGATTACGGAGCGCGGACCTGGAGGGTGGGGTCGCCGAGCATCAGCGCGCCGACGGTGACGTCCGGGAGCGTGGTCGCGCTGGTCGCGAGTTCGGCCTTGGCGGCGAGCAGGGCTTCGCCGATCGACAGCGTGGCCAGGCGCGGCAGCAGGGTGCGGGCGAGTTCGGTGTTGCTCTGGGTGTAGCCGAGCGCGCTCTGGCCGATCATGACCGCGACGCCACCGGGGTTCGCGAGCAGGGCATGCGCCAGCGACTCGCTGCGCGGATCGACGAAGTAGGTGCTCCAGCAGGCGAACTGCACCAGTGCGGTCGGCGGCACGTCGGCGATGGCGCTGATGTCGCTCGCGGCGAGCAGGCGGTCGCTGCCCCATGCGCCCGGGAAACCGTGGCCGTAGTAGCTGGTCAGGGACTGGCCGGAGGCGAGTGCGGCGGCGAGGTCGCTGCGTGCGCTGGCGACCATGGTCGTGGCGTAGGTATCGAGGTCGACGCGCTGCACGCTCCAGCTGGCGCCGAGGTCGGACTGCATCTGCTGCGAGGCGGCCAGGAACGACAGGCCCGGCTGGGCGCGGTCGGTCGCGAACACGGCGTGGCCGCGGTTGGCCTGGGTGGCGTAGTCGATCGCCTTGGCGACCATCACCTGCAGTTCGGCCACGGTGCGCGCCGGCATGCGGCTGATCACCACGTCCTGGTCGCCGTCGAGTCCGACGTCGCCGTACAGGCTGTCGACCGGAGCGAAGCGCACGATCGGCGTGGTCTGCGCGTACTGGGTCGGCACGAAGCTGACGGCGCCAAGACCGAGGCGGTCCTTGTAGTCGAAGTTGTCGTCACCGACGAACAGCACATAGCGCGTGCCGAGGCGGTTGTGGGCGTACTCGATGCTGGCCTGGATCGCCACCGGGTCGGGCTGGCCGTTGCTGTGGAAGGCATACAGCGCTTCGACGTCGATCACGCGGGTGCTGATGCCGGCGGCGCGGCGTGCTTCCACCAGCGGCTGGATCGCGTCAATGAAGCTCGGGTGGGCGATCACCAGCAACTGCGCGGCGGCGCCCGGGGTTGGGTCGATCACCGCGCCTGCCGGCGCGATCGCGACCACCGCCTGCGGCTGGCCTGGCCGCAGCACGATGACGCGGTCGCCGCGTCGCGCCGAGAATGCGAAACGGTAACTGTTGTCGGCATCGCCGACGCCGCCGACGCGCGCCAGCGCGCCGCCGCGGTTGCGCAGCACGAGCACGTCATTGGCGGCGTTGGCGACGCGGAAGGTGGCGCGGTTGTCGGCGTTGGCGACCTCGAACTGGAACGCGCCGTCGGTCAGGTCGAGGCGACGCTGGTAGTTCAGCGTGAACGCGTCGAGGTAGACCACGTCGGTGGAATAGCCGGTGTCACCCAGCACTTCCACGCTCAGTTCGTTGCTGCCCGCGCGCAGCTGCCAGTCCTGCAGTTCGGCGCTGACCGCCTGCTCGAACAGGCCGTCGAACCGGGTGCGGGCGACTTCGTAGCCGTTGACCAGGATGCGCGCGCTGTGGTCCGGCGCCATCGCGGCGTAATCCAGCCCGCCCCACAGCGACACCGTCAGCCGCGGCGTGGACTTGCCGGCGGCCGGGGCGATGTCGAAGGACTCGGTGGCGGCGACGTCGTTGGCGTCGTTGCGCACGATGCGCTTGGCGGCCCAGGGGTCGGCCCCGGGAGCGGAGAAGCTGTATTCGCGCTCGGGTGCGAACTCGGCGGTGACCGCGACGCTTTCCACCGGCGTGGCGGTGGCGCCGACGCCGACGTCGGAGAAGCGCAGCGCCTGGCGGCGGTCGATGACCAGGCGATAGTGGGCGGTTTCGGTGTACAGGCTGTCGCGCACCGCTTCGCCGTAGAACTCGAAGCTCGAACCCTTGCCGAAGGTCGCCGGACCGTTCACCACCAGCGGCACCTTGGCGCCGGCGCGGGTCAGCGCCACCTGGTCGGCCGGCACCGGGCCGATCGCCACGCCTGCGGCGAGCAGGTCGTCGAAACTGACGCGGTACCAGCCGTCCTGCGCGATCGCGATGTCGGCGGTCGCATTGGCGGCCTTGGCCATCACGTTCATGCGCTGCGCATTGCGGAACTGCGCCTGCTCGCGACGCACCGCTTGCCAGTCGATGGACTTGCCCGGGACCGGCAAGTCGGCGCGCACCAGTTCCGGATCGGCCTGGGAAACCGCGGCCGCATTCAGCAGCGTCGGGGTCGAGAGCAGTCCTGCCAGGGCCAGTGGGGAGATGAAGGTCGCCAGACGCATGTCACGCACTCCTGAGTGGGGTTGCGTTGATGCGGTGTCGGTGGTGGTCCGGGTCACTGCTCAACGCTTGCGGACAGGCTATGCACGGGGCGCACGCATCACTATCCGTGCGACTACCTATGCCGCTTCGCGCGCAGCGCGAGCGCGGCCGGAAATGCAGGCAGCACGCGGCTTTGCGGGCCGCGCTGGCGCGACTACGTAGGAATACTTAGCGCTCCGGCAGCGCCCTCAGCGCTGCGTCGCAAACGCCTCGGCGAAGAACGCGCGCATGGCGGCGCGCTCGTTGTAGACGCAGCCTGGAGGCGATTGCGCGTCGGGCTCGGCGAAGCAGTGCACCGCGCCACCGAGGTTCACGAACTGCCAGTCGATTCCGGCGCCTTGCATCTCGCGGAAACGCCAGCCAGCGCCCTCGCGACCGCGTGGTTTTGCCTTCCGCCTTCGATCGGGCGATGATGCGCTCGGGGTGCAATGGGTTGATTGCCGGACTTCCTCACTCGTTGCATGGGGCACGAATTCTCTACGCCATGGATGGCCGACACGGGACTTGGTCATGAATGTGTTCATTCGAATCCTGGCGGCAGCCGCACTGACGCTGTCGGCGCCGTCCATCGCGGCGGACATCCCCCCGAAAAGACTTGATGTCGACGCCGAGCGTCGCGTCAAGCCTACCGACCTGCCGGATCTGGCTGAGGCCTATTTCGTCGAACAGCGCGCACCCATCGGCATGACCGATGTGCCCACAGAGCTATACGATGCCGCGCGTCTTCAAGCGAGCCGGCTGCCTTGGTTCTCCAGCGGTCACGACCGCATGGTGGACCCCGAGCAGCGATCGGCCATGGATGCGTGGGAGTCGGTCGGCCCTGGCAATGTCGGCGGGCGCACCCGTGTGTTGCGATTCCGGCCCGGAACGCCCTCGACGATGTACATGGGCGCAGTTGCCGGGGGTGTCTGGCGCTCGACCGACAGTGGCGCGAATTGGGCGCCGATCGGCGATCTCGCGCCCAACGTCGCGGTCACCGCGATGGCGATCGACACGAGCAATCCCGACCGCATGCTCGTCGGAACCGGCGAAGGCTTCTTCAACGTAGATGCAGTGCGCGGAGTCGGCATCTTCGAATCACTCGATGGCGGTGTGAGTTGGACGCACCTCGCGGCGACGCGCAATTTGCCCGAGTTCTATCGCATCAACGACCTGGTGATCAGTCCGAACGATGCGCAGGTGATCTATGCGGCCACGCGCTACGGCCTGTATCGCACGCTCAATGGCGGCACCACCTGGACGCAGCAGATCGATGCCTACGACGCCGTCGGCTGTACCGACATCGCTGTGCGAACCGATGTGGCCACCAACGATACGATCCTGGTGTCCTGTGGCAACTTCCGCCCGACCACAGGCACGGCGACCACCGGTACCGGCATTTACCGCAGCACGAATGGCAACGCGGCCACCCCCACCTGGACCAAGCGCCTCGGACCGAGTGGTGCCACGACACTGGCGCGAATGGGGCGGACCAGCCTGGCGATCGCACCCAGTGCACAGACCACCATGTACGCGTTGATCGCGTGCAGCGCAGAAGCCCTGACGGGCGCCACCGCCTGTGGCAATAACGGCGGAACCGCCAATGACAATCATTTCGACGATGGGCTGCTCGCCGTTTACCGCTCTACCGATGGCGGTGCGAGTTGGTCCGCCCAGTACACCAACGCGTTCTCGGAAGTTCAAAGCGAGAATCGCGAATTGTTGCTGTCCAACCCCTTGATTGGCCGGTGCGAGATCTGCGATGACGTCTGCGGTTCCACTGCTGCAAGCAGCTATGGTGGGCAGGGTTGGTACGACAACGTCATCGCAGTCGATCCGCTCGACGCCACTCGGGTCTGGGTGGGTGGCATCGATTTGTGGCGATCCGACGATTCTGGGGCCAGCTGGGGTGTGGCCTCGTATTGGGGGCAGCAGTACCTGACTCCTCCCTATGGGAACACTACGATTGCGAACTACGCGCATGCCGACCAGCATGGCATCTGGTTCCATCCCAATTTCGACGGCACCAGCAACCAGACCATGTACGCCACCAACGACGGTGGCATTCAGCGCACCGACAACGCCCGCGCCGCCGTCGGTACCTCGACGGGCACAAGCCAGACCACGAACTCGATCTGCGGCAAGACCGGCACGCTGCCGGCAGTTGCATGGACGTCGCTCAACAACAGCTACGGCGTGACCCAGTTCTATCACGGCACCGTGTTCCCGAGCGGCACGAGCTACTTCGGTGGCGCCCAGGACAACGGCACCAATCTCGGCAGCGATGGTGGGCCCAACGCGTGGACCGAGATCAATGGCGGCGATGGCGGTTACGTGGCGGTGAAGCCGAGCAACACCAACATTCTCTATGCCGAAACCACCGCCATCAGCATTGTACGGTCCACCGACGGCGGTGCATCGTTCACGAACATCGTCGCCGGTATTTCGCAGACCAATCGCAACTGCGGCTCGTTCATCAATCCATTCCTCATGGACCCGAACAGCGAGACGCGCCTGTACACCTCGAATCACGCGTTGTGGCGGACCACCAACCCCGAGGCGGGCACGGTGACCTGGACCCAGGCCAGTGCCGCGTTGCCTGGTACCGCTTGCCCAGCGACGACCACAGCGAACTCCGAGCGCCTGAGCGCGTATGCGGTAGCGCCGGGCGATGCCGACTTGCTGGTGGCGGGTGCAACCCGCGGCCAGATTTGTCGGCTGACCAGCGCCACCACATCGATCAACACGACCGGATGGTCGGCCTGCACCGAACCGGCGGGTGACGGCAGCTATGTCTCGTCGATCGCGTTCGACACCGGCGTCGGTACGCCCACCGCGCAGAATTCGCGCATCGTGTATGCCACCGTCAGCACCTTCGGCGTCGGCCACGTCTGGAAGAGCACCGACGGCGGCCAGACCTGGTCGAGCCTCGATGGCAGTGGCGCGACCCGGCTGCCGGACGTGCCGGCGCACAGCATCGTGTCCGATCCGGCCTATGCCCCGGGCCAACGCCTGTATGTGGGCACCGACCTCGGCGTGTTCGTCAGCATCGACAGCGGCGCGAACTGGGCGCGCGAAAACTCGGGGTTCGCGAACACGGTGGTCGAGCACCTGCAGTTCAGCAACCGCACCGTCGGCACCGGGCGCGCACCCGCGAGCGGCAAGTTGTTCGCCTTCACGCATGGGCGCGGGGTCTATCGCACCAACCTGCGGGCTTCCTCCAGTTCCTGCGCCAGCGGCAGCGTGGCCATTCCCGACAACAACCCGGCTGGAGCAAGCCTCTCGGTCGGGGTGGCGGGTCTCGGGACCGGCACGACCGCGATCGATGTCGACGTGCGCGTCGGTCTCTCGCACACCCGTGTCAGCGACCTGCGCGCGACCTTGACCCACGTGCCGAGCAGCACCACGGTCGAGTTGTTCAATCGACCCGCGGTTCCGACCGCGACGGCCGCCTGCACCGGCAGCGGCAACGACGTCGATGCGCTGTTCGACGACGATGCCGACTACCTGGCCGAGACCGAATGCGTCGACGCCAGCACGCCGACCTTGAGCGGCCGCTTCAAGCCGAGCGCTTCGTTGGGGGCTTTGTCCGGGCTGGCCGTGGGCGGGGCAACGACCTGGCGACTCGACGTCTATGACGCGGCAGCTGGCGATACCGGCACCATCACCCAGGTTTGCGTGACCCCGACGGCCAATGCCGACGCCAGCGTCCCGGCGACGATTACCCATGTCGCATCGTCGCGCCTGTCCGCCGAAACGGTTCGGGTCGAGTTCCAGACCGGCGCCGATGTCGGCACCGTGGCCTACGAGCTGGTCGATCCGGCGCGCACGACGGCGGCGCGTGGCGCGATGATCGCGGCGCGCGGCGACAGCCTGAGTGCGCAGACGTATGCGCTGAGCGGCAGCGTGCGTGGCAGCGCCTTCTGGATCCGCAGTCTCGATGCCGATGGCCGCAGCGCGCTGAAGGGACCCTTCGCGGTTGGGCAGGAGATCGGGGAGCGGCGTGATGCGGATGCGGTCGACATCGACTGGGCGACGGTGCGCGCCGAACTTGCGGATGCGCCCCAGGCCGCGAGCGCCGACGGCGACCGCGTCGACCTGCTGGTGGGGCAGGCCGGCATCCAGCGGGCAACCTTCGAGGCCATCGTCAGCGGTGGTGGCGCGTCGCTGCACGGCGTTCCGGTGGCGGAACTCGCCCTGAGCCTGCGCGGCACGCCCGTGCCGATGCGGGTGTTCGACGGCGGCAACGGGGTGTTCGATGGCGGTGATGCGATCGAGTTCCTCGGTGCCCCGCTGGCGCGTCCCGAGGCCACGTCCTCTGCGCACCAGAGCCTGTACAGCGGGATCGCGCGCTATCGGCTGCAACGCGATGCCGCGGGGGCCTTGCGCATGTTGCGCACCTTGTCGGCGTCAGCGGCGGGGGCGCCCCTGGCCGGTGCCCACCGCCCGCGTCAGTTCGAGGAGAACACGAGTTACTTCTTCGGCAGCCGGCTGGCCGACCCGTGGGCCTGGCGGCGCGTGGCGGCGGTGGGAGCCCCGGCAGCCACGGAGGTGACCTTCGACTTGCCGGACCTGGACACGACGCAACCGGCCCGCCTCTCGGTCACGGTGCAGGGCGGAATCACGTTGGATGACATCGACCCCGACCACCACCTGTTGCTGCGACTGAACGGCACGATCGTGGCCGAGCACCGCCTCGATGGGCTGGTCGCGGACACGATCGAGCTGGATCTTCCTGCCGGTGCGGTGCAGCCTGGCGCGAATCACTTGCGGGTGGAGCTGCCGGGCGACACCGGGTACTTCGCCGACGTCATCTATCTGGAAGATGTCGCGGTCACCCATGCCGCGGTCCCGGCCGTCGCCAACGGCTTCGCCGAGTTCGTCATCACGAGCGGGCAAGCAGCCGACCCCGCGGTGGTGCCGGAGGGATTGCTGTTCGCCGATGGCTTCGATGGTGCGGCGGCGGCCTGCGCCGAATGCCGCTCCGTGGCCATCGCGGGCCTGGGGCCAGAGCATCGCATCGTGCTCGCACATGGCGGCGCGACCTACTGGGTCGACGGTGCCGAGGCCGACGGGCAGGGGGTGCGGATCACGCTGCCGCTCTCGGCCGGGGATCGATTCCTCGCGGCCAATCCCTCGGCATGGGTGCAGCCGGCAGTGGCGCCGGTGGCCGATACCTCCGCGCTCGACCCGGGAGCGACGGTGGACTACCTGGTGATCGCCTCGCCCGGGCTCGCGGCTTCGCTGCAGCCCTTGCTGCAGGCCAAGCAGGCGCAGGGGCTGCGAACCCATGTGGTCACGACCGATGCCATCTTCGAGCGCCACTCGCATGGCGTGCCTGATGGCGAAGCGGTCCGGCGCTTCATCGCCGATGCACAGCGCGACTTCGGCGTGCGCTACGTGCTGATCGCCGGTGGCGACAGCTACGACTACCGCAACGAACTCGGCCTCGGCTCGGTCAGTCATGTCCCGACGCTGTATCGGGCCACCGATAGCATCGTGCGCTTTGCCTCCAGTGATTCCGCGTTGGCGGATGCCGACGGCGACGGCGTGGCCGATCTCGCGTTGGGCCGCATGCCCGCGCGCACCGCGGCCGAACTCGAGCGCATGATCGCGAAGAGCCTGGCGTTCGAGGCCAATGCCGGAACCTCGGTGCTGTTCGTCGCGGATGCGGACGACGGCGGCGTCAGCTTCGCTGCCCAGTCAGATGTCCAAGCGGCAAGCTTCCCGACGCTGACCATCGAGCGCGCGTATCGCAACGACTATCCAGGCGCCTCGCCCGGCACCTACGACGACGCTGCGCTGCACTCGCGGATCGTCGGCGCATTCAACAGCGGACAGCGCCTGGTGCACTACTTCGGGCATTCGGCACCGCCGCAGTGGACCTCCGGTGCGGTGTTGACCGCCACGCAGCTGCGCGCCGGTGCGCTGGCCAACTCGACGTTGCCGCTGGTCGCGCAATGGGGCTGCTGGAACGGCTACTTCGTGCATCCGCAGGCGAATTCGCTGGCCCAGGTGTTGCTGGCGATCGAGCACGGCGCGGGCAGTGTGATCGGTGCCGGTGGCCTTACCAGCGCCGAGTCGGACCATGCCCTGGCCCTGGCCTTCTATCAGGAGCTGGCCAAGCCCGGTGCGCGCGTGGGTGACGCGCTGCTCCTCGCTCGGCAAACGCTGGCGACACAGCAGCCCGCGTTGCGTGACGTGCAGGTGGCGGTCACTCTCTTCGGCGATCCCGCCGCCCGCTTCGGTCAGTTGCCTTGATGGCGAGGCGGCACGACGACCCGATACGGTCGTCGTGTCGTCCGCGGAGTTCAGGGGGCAGCAAACGCCTCGGCGAAGAACGTGCGCATCATCGCGAATGCGCGCTTTGCTGCGCGCTCGTTGTAGACGCAACCCGGAGGCGATTGCGCGTCGGCTTCGGCGAAGCAGTGCACCGCGCCGCCGAGGTTGACGAACTGCCAGTCGATGCCGGCGCCTTGCATCTCGCGGGTGAAGGCGTTGATCTGCTCGGGCGGGACGTACTGGTCGTCGCCGCCGTTGATGGCCAGCACCTTCGCCCGGACCTCGCCGCTGCGCGCCGGCAGGTCGGTGCCGAGGTTGCCGTGGAAGCTGACCACGCCGGCGATGTCGGCGCCGCTGCGCGCGAGTTCGAGCGCGGTCGCGCCGCCAAAGCAGAAGCCGATCGCGCCGAGCTTCGCGGCATCGAGCGGCACATCGCTGGCCGAGGCGAGCTGATCGAGTGCGGCATTCACGCGTGCGCGCAGCGCGGCGCGGTCGGCGTACATCGCGCTCGCAGCCTTGCCGGCCTCGTCCGCATTCGCCGGGCGCGTATCGACACCGTAGACATCGGCGACCAGCACCACGTATTCGCGGCCGGCGATGGCCTTGGCCTTTGCGATCTGGGCCTCGTTGACGCCCATCCAGTTCGGCACCATCAGCAGGCCCGGGCGTTTGGCGCCGGCATCGTCGTAGACCAGCACGCTCTCGACGCGAGTGGCATCGACGCTGTAATGGAGCTTGCGTACCTGCATCTCCGCGGATGCGGCCAACGGCAGCAGGGCGAGCGCGAACAGGACGAGTGCATGCGGTTTCATGGCGGGCCTCCAGGTTCGGGCGGCCAATCTAGCAGCGAAGGTGCGGGCCAGGTGGCGCCGTCATCACGCCGAACATGCGCGCGGGTACGCGACACTGGGCGTTATCCTGCACCGTCCCGACTCCGGAGTTGCCCATGCGCAAGACGATCGCCCTGACCCTCCTCGCCGCCATGGCCGTCGCCCCGCTGCAGGCGCAGGCGCCAGTGCGCGAGGCGGACGAGGTGATCCGCTACCGCCAGTCGCTGTACGCCACCATCGGCTGGAACTTCGGACCGATCGCGGCGATGCTGAAGGGCGAGCGCGCCTGGAACGCTGCCGAATTGAAGCGGCGCTCGATCGCCGTGGCGTTCGCGGCGGTGCAGCTCGATGAGGCATTCGCGCCGGGCAGCGATGCGGTCGAGAAGACCGACGCCCTGCCCGAGATCTGGGAAGAGCCGCAGGCCTTCGCTGACGCATTGCGCGAGTTTCAGGGGGCGTCGAACCAATTGCGCATCGCATCCGCGGGCGCGGCCGAGGAGCCGATACGCGCCGCCTTCGAGCGCACGCGCAAGGCCTGCAAGGGCTGCCACGAGCGCTTCCGCGCCGATTGATTCAGGCGATGCCGAGGCCGCCGATGGTGGCGATCGACTGCGGATCGAATCCGGCCAGTTCGGCAAAACGGCGACCGCGTTCGCTGTAGTCGCGGAACTGGCCGAAGCTCGGCGCGCCGGGCGACAAGAGCACGATGCCCGGGGCGTCGAGTGCGCCCCGGGCGGCTGCGAATGCGGCGTCGAACTCCGGTTCCGAACGCACCACGCTGGCGAGCCCATGTGCGATCAACGTCGCGGCGATACGCGCGCCGCTGGCGCCGGTGGTGACGATCGCGCGCGGCGGCCGGGCGGCGACGGCACCGGCAAAGGCGGTCCAGTCGAGCCCGCGCTCGTGCCCGCCCAGGATCAGCGCGATGTCCTGCCCGGCGAAGTGCGACAGCGCCGCCAGCGCTGCCTGCGGCGTCGTCGCGATGCTGTCGTTGACGTAGCGGATGCCCGCGCGCGCCCCGAGCGTCTGCAGCCGGTGCGGCAGCGGCACGAAGCCGCGCGCGTGGGGCGCCAGCTTCGCTGCGTCGAAGCCCGCAGCCTCGATCGCAGCGAGCGCGCCACACAGGTTCAACGCGTTGTGGCGACCAGGCAGCGGCAGCTCGGCGATGGCGAGCACGCGTTCTCCGTCGCGCAGCACATGGCTCGCATCGAGATGCCATCCGCTTGCGCCGCCGAACCAGCGCACCTCGCCGGCGATATCGCGGCTGGACAGCGTCGCGTCTTCGGCGTTCAGCACCGCGATCGTGCGGCTGCGATCACCGAGCACGCGCAACTTGTCGGCGACATAGCGTTCGCCCGAACCATGCCAGTCCAGATGTTCCTCGACCAGGTTGGTGATCAGCGCGACGCGCGGGCTGCCGGCGAAGTCGTGGCACTGGAAGCTCGACAGTTCGATGACCTGCGCGGCAACCGTCGCGTCCTCGGGCAGATCGAGCAGGGGCAGGCCGATATTGCCGGCGAGCGCGGTGCGATGGCCGCCGCCACGCAGCAGATGCGCAATCAGGGCGGTGGTCGTGCTCTTGCCCTTGGTGCCGGTGACCGCGATCGTGTTGGCCTCGGCGTGTTCGGCGAACCAGATCGCGCTGGCGGAAGTGAAGCGCACTCCCGCCGCGGCGGCTTGCGGCAGCGGCGATTGGTAGGGCGATACGCCGGGCGACTTGATCACGATCTCGAACCGCGTCAGCGCTTCCGCTGTCGCCGGTCGCGTATCGATTGCGAGCAATGCGTCGCCAAGCGCGCGCGCCTCGAGCGCTTCCGTGTCGTTGCAGAACAGCTGCAGTGGCTGCGCCGGCAGCTGTCGGCGGAATGCGCGACAGGCGGCGCGGCCTTCGGCACCGAAGCCGAGCACCGCGACCCGACGTTCGGCGAGTTCAGCCCAGCGCATCGAACATGCGCGCGAGACGCGCCGGCAAATGGTGCGGGCCGTCGACACTCATCAGCGGCGCGAGTGCGAGTTCGCCGGCATCGAGCAGCGGCAGGATTCGTTCGTGAAAGCGGGCGACCAGCGCATCCTCGCGCCACTCGGCGCGATCAACGAGTGCAGCCATCGCCGCCCGCGACTCGCGTCCCTCGCCGACGCACTCGAACGGCTTGTGCGCACCGACTTCGAGCAGGGCGTCGAAGTCGGCGGCAAGCGTGGCGTCGTCCAGCAGGTTGCGCCCGAAGATCGCGACCAGGCGTGTCTTCGGCAGGAACGGCGACAGCGCCAGGAACACGAAGTGGCATTTCGGGCACTGCCCGCACCAACGCTCGGCCGGCTTGTCGCCGAGGATGCGGAAGTTGCGATTACAGCTCGAAAACACGTCGTGGTACTGGGTCAGCGGTGCGAACAGGCGCGTCACCGCGAGTTCCGACAGCGGCCGCAGCGCCGAGAAGTAGTCGAGGTCGGCGGCGACATGCGTGCTCACGTAGCCGCGGAACGCCCGCTCGAAGTCGATCGACTTGCTCCACTGGTGGTTCACCGCGAAGCCGTCGCGGACCAGGTTCGCGCTCGAGGCCGAGCGCTCGTTCGAGAACGCGATCGCGTCATGGCCATGCAGGATCGCGGCACAGACCAGGATCGCCGAGTTGATCGCGGTGACCGGGATATGCCCGTTCCAGGCGCCGTTGCGGTTCATCTCGAACAGCAGCGGCGAAATCTGCCGCTCGATGTTGAGTCGCGGCAAGCCGCTGCGTTCGACGCAGGCCGCGATCAGCGGCGAGCGCCCGACCCAGGTCGCCGTCATCGGCTCGTGCGCGGCGCGCAGCAGCTCGACCGTGACCAGCGAATCCTTGCCGCCGCCGATCGGCACCAGCGTGCGCCGCGGCAGGCCGACGCGCGCGGCAACGTCCGGCACGTGGGCGTCGTGCGGAAACTCGATGCGATCGCGCAGGTCGAGGCCGTTGCGATGCGCGAATTCGCCGAGGCCGTGCAGGTAGATCTCGTCGAGCAACGCCGCAAGTGCGGCATCGAGCGGCGCGCCATCGACGGCGATCTGCGGCGGCACCGCGGCCTTGTAGTAGCTGATGCCGGCGATCAGGTGCAGCAGGCGCAATGCGGCCGCGAACGCTGCTTCGCGTCCGGCAGGAATGGCCAGTTCGGTGTCTGCGAAGCGAATCGTCTCGATCAGTTCCGGGTCGTCATCGAAGCGGTACACCAGCGCCGCGGAGGCGCTCTTGGCGTCGTAGCCGGCGCGCACGAAATGGAAGGTCTGCGCGTCGCGCGGGGTATCGATTGCACTCACAGCATCACCTCGTCGGCGGCGGCGCGACGGTTGTAGTTCGAGGCCATCACCGCACCGTAGGCGCCGGCCTGTGCGATCAGGAACACATCGTCGACCGACGTGGCCGGCAGCGCGCGTTCGCCGCCCAGCACATCGCCGCTTTCGCAGATCGGGCCGACGATATCGGCGCGCAGGGCATCGGGCGCGTCCAGGCGCGACAGGTTCACGATCGGATGGTGGGCGTCATACAGCGCCGGCCGCAACAAGTTGTGCATGCCGGCATCGAGGCCGATGAAGCTGCGGCCGTATTTGTGCTTGATCGCGTTGACCCGCGCCAGCAGCACGCCGGCCTCGGCAACGAGATAACGCCCCGGCTCCATCCACAACTCGTATTGCGGATGTGCGTGCTTGATCGTGGCCAGCAGCTCGGCGACGCGGGCGAGATCGAGCGCGCTGTCATCGGGATGCGCCGCGATGCCGAAGCCGCCGCCGATGTTCAACGCGCGCACGCTCGGCACCTGCTCGGCGAGCGCGATCATGTCCTGGTAGACGCGGCCGAAATGTGCGGCGTCGAGGATGCCCGAGCCCAGATGCGCGTGCAGCACACCGACGCGCAGGCCATGTTCCTGCGCTTGGCGCACGGCTTCACCGAGCTGGTCGACGCCGATGCCGAACTTGGACTTGGCACCGCCGGTGCGCACCTTGTCATGGTGGCCGTGGCCACTGCCGAGGTCGATGCGCAGCGACACCTCGCGCCCGCGCAGCAAGTCGCCGAGTTCGGCGAAGCTGCCGAGGTGTTCGATCGTCAGCAGCGCCGGCGTGGCGGCGACACGGCGGTAGTCTTCCTGCCGCGCCAGGTTCGGCGTGAACAGCAGGCGTGCGTCCGGACAGGTGGCGCGCGCATGCTCGATCTCGCCCGGCGACACGCATTCCAGGTCGAAGCCGGCGTCCGCGATCGTGCGCAGCACGGCCGGATGCGCATTCGCCTTGGTCGCATAGAACCAGCGGTCGACCGCAGCGATCGCCCGCAACTGCGTGGCGCGCTCGCGGATGGTGTCGCGATGGTAGACGTATCGCGGCGTGCGCTCCGCGGCCAGGCGCAGCAGTGCCTCGCGCTCGCGGCGCCACCATTCCGGAGGCGATGTGGCCGCGGTGCGATACAGCGACGCCCAACTCGGTCCGAACACGCGGCTGTCGTCGGCCCGCAAGGCGCCGCCCTTGACCAGCGCCTCGTGGATGCGCGGCACCAGGCCATCGGCGCGTGCCTCGTCGACGACGAAGGTCAGGTTGAGGTCGTTCGAGCTCTGCGAAATCAGGTGGATCGGCATCGCGCCGAACACGTTCCATACCGGCCCCAGCTTGCCGAGCAGGGAGCGGATGCCGCGCCCGACCAGCGAGATCGCGGTGCACGGTCCGATCACCTTGACGCGACAGATCGCGGCCAGGTCGGCGCACAATGCTTCGAGCACGTTCGAATTGACCAGGTTCTCGGTCGGGTCGAGCGAAATCGTCACATTGGTCTCGGACGAGCCGATCATGTCGACCGACAGCCCGTGCTGCTTGAACTGCGCGAACACGTCGGCGAGGAAACCGACTTGTTGCCACATGCCGACGGTTTCCATCGACACCAGCATGATGCCGCGGCGCGAGCTGATCGCTTTCACCGACAGGACGTCGCGGGCGACGTCGTCGCCGATCACGGTGCCATCCAGCTCCGGCCGTTGCGTGTCCTTGATCCACATCGGCACCGAGGACTCGCGCACCGGGCCGATGCAACGCGGGTGCAGCACCTTGCCGCCGGTGGTCGCGATCTCCTGCGCCTCGGCGTAATCGATACGGGAGAGCAGGCGCGCATTCGGCACCTGGCGCGGGTCGGCCGAGAACATGCCGGCCACGTCCGTCCAGATCTCGACGCGCTCGGCGCCGAGCAGGGCGCCCAGGTAGGCGGCCGAGGTATCCGATCCGCCGCGCCCGAGGATGCAGGTGGCGCCGTCGCTATCGCTGGCCATGAAGCCGGGGGCGACGAAACAGTCCGCGGTCTTCGCCAGTGCGGCGACGCGAGCCGGGTCGCTGCGCGTCGCGCACGACACCGAGAGCCAGCGCGCCCACTCGCTCTGATTGGGACGCGGCTCGACCTTCAGCCACTGCCGCGAGTCCAGCCATTGGCAACGAAGTCCGATGGACGCGAGAAAGGCCGCGCCCAGCGAACTCGAGATCAGTTCCCCCATCGACATCAGCTCGGCCTGCCAGCGGAACTCGCGGCGCCGCAGCGGAGCCTGTTGCACCAGCGTCGCCAGGTGATCCAGCCAGGCCATCGTTGCCGTCGGCGCCTCGATGCCGAGTTCCCCGATCAGTTGCAGATGCCGCTCGCGGATGGCCGCGGTTTCCGACGCCAGCGCGGCCGCATCGAGCTCACGGTCGATCAGCGCCTGCAGTTGGTTGGTGAGCCCCGAAACCGCCGACACCACGATCACCGGCCGCATTCCCGCGCGCACCCGTTTCGCCGCCAACTCCGCAATCGTGCGCCAGCGCGGCGCGGTGGCGACGCTGGTGCCACCAAACTTGAGAACCGCCCAGCGGGCGGAGGGTGCGAGGGGCAGCGCAGGATCCATGGATGAGCAGGTCTCCGAGGTGTTGGGTTTTGCCGACATGCTAGTGGTGTCGACGCCACGCCCGCGGCCAGATCCCTGACCGGAAAGGGCAATTTGCTGCGGCGCAGCAGCCGGCCCGGCCATATTTACAGATTTTTAACGGCCGTGATACGGTCCGGCCCACGTTGCAACAGCAGCGGCGTGGTGCCATGGGCGCAGCCCGTCCATGGCACCAAGGGCTAACCCAATTTCTGGAGGTTTCCAAGTGATTCAACGCAATCAATTCAAGCGCTCCGTGCTCGCGCTGGCGATCGGTTTGACCGTAGCCAGCGGCATCCAGGCGCAGAGCACCACCGGCAGCATTTACGGCAACGTGCCGGCTGAAGATGGCACCACCATCATCGCGAAGAATGAGAGTGGCCTGAGCCGTACCGTAACCGCCGATGCTTCGGGTCGCTACAACATCGGTTCGCTGCCGATCGGCAACTACACGGTCACCGTTGAACGTGGCGGCAAGGTCATCGGTACTCGCACAGTCACCGTGCGTGCGGGCGCCGGTGCAGACGCATCCTTCAGTGGAGGCGCTGATGGTGCGACGACCATGGAGACCGTGACGGTTTCCGAATCGGCGATCCCGACCATCGACATCACCGGTGTAGATACGCGCAGCGTGCTCACGGCCGAGCAGATTGAGCGTCTGCCGCTGGCCCGTTCGGCCGAGGCGCTCGCCTTGCTCGCCCCGGGCGCGGTGTCCGGCGCAGCCGGCTTCGGTGCATTCGCCAACTTGGTTTCCTTCGGCGGCGCGGGCGTGTCTGAAAACGCTTACTACGTCAACGGCTATTTCACAGGGGAACCGCTGTCCAACATGGGCGGGTTCAGTCTGCCCTTCGGCTCGATCGAACAGCAGGAGACGTTCATCGGTGGCTACAGCGCCAAGTATGGCCGCTCCGACGGTGGCGTAATCAACCAGATCGGCAAGCGCGGTACCAACGACTGGCACTTCGGTGGCCAAATCGTGTACACCCCGGAAGAACTGCGCGGCGATCAGGCCGACCTGTACTTCCCCGACGTGGAATTCCCGTCCGAGTATGCATATAGCGATGACACGTTGCCGGGCACGCTGCACTCGCGTGGCTCAGAGTCGAATAGCTGGGAGCAGTCTTACAGTGTCTATGCGGGCGGTCCGATCGTTCGCGATCGTCTGTTTGCGTTCGTCGGTGCCGAGTGGGGCGAGCGCGACTCGGTCGCCGCGCCGAACGCCCTGACGGCGGCCAACCACCGTGTGACCTACACCGAAACCGAACTGCCCAAGCTCTACGCCAAGGTCGACTGGAACATCACCGATAACCACTTCCTGGAGTTCACCTATCTGGGTGAAAAGACGGATCAGGCAGGTCGGTTCTTCGAGTATGACTTCGACACGGCCACCACGGGCGACTTGCTGGCGACCGTGCCGGATCCGTTCTATCAGAAGAACACCTACGCCGTCGCCAAGTACACCGGCTACCTGACCAACAACCTGACTTTCAGCGCCACCGCCGGTCGCGGCAAGTTGACCAAGCAGCAAATCAACCCGTCCATCATTCCTGGTCTGGCGCTGATCGGAAACCCGACGCGTCAGGACCCGTCCTTGAACGGAGGCACGCCGCGTTCCAATGCTCAGGGCGGAGCCATCGGCGTGAATGCCGAGGACGAGACCAAGGGGCTGCGCGCTGACCTCGAATGGGTGGTGGGCGATCATTACCTCACCGTTGGCTTGGACAACATCAAGTTCGAGGCCTTCAATGAAGGACAGGACCAGTTGGTCGATCGCTGGATCTATGGTCGGACCACGAGCAACATTACCCCTGGCCACGTCGGTAGCCCGGTCACCGCAACGAATCCGTCGGGCTACTACGTCTACGAGTTGATCTTCCGCACCGCCACCAGCATGTCACTGGAGCAGAAAGCGTGGTACCTGGAAGATCGCTGGCAGGCGACGGACAACCTGCTGCTGTCTCTTGGCTTGCGCAACGACCAGTTCACCAATGCCAACAACTTTGGTGAGGTCTATCTTGATGCCGACAACCAGTGGGCGCCGCGCTTGGGCGCCGCCTGGGACGTGAACGGCGATTCCACCTTCAAGGTCTTCGGCAACGCCGGCCGCTACTTCTTGGCTATGCCAAACAACGTCGCGATCCGCGGCGCGTCGGCCTCGACGTTTACGCGCGAGTACTACACCTATACCGGCATCGACGCCAACGGCGTGCCGACTGGTTTGACCCACGTACCGCGTCTTGATGGCGGGACGGGTCCGTACTCCTCGAACGGAGAGTATGGTCAGTCGATCGATGTGCTCTCCTTTGCTCCGTCGGACCTCAAGAATATGTACCAGGACGAGTACATTTTCGGCATGGAACATGCGTTCGCGGACGATTGGATGATTGGTGCCAAGCTGACCTACCGCGATCTGAAGTCGGCGGTGGACGACATCTGCGATCCGTACACCATGGCCGACGTGTTGGAAGAACGGGGCATCGATTCGAGCACGGTGGAAATTCCGGGCTGCTTCATGTTCAACCCAAGTGGCACCAACACGTTCAGCTTGGCGGATATCGATGCGAATGGCGTCCGCACCGGTACGCGCACCGAGGTGGTCATGAGCGCGGACGATTGGGGCTTCCCGGACGACATGAAGCGGACCTACAAGGGCCTCGACATCTATCTGGAGCGTCCGTTCGATGGCAAGTGGGAAGCCCGCATCGACTACACCTACAGCAAGGGCCAGGGCAACATGGAAGGCCAGGTGAAGTCCGAGTTCGGCCAGATGAACATCTCCAAGACTCAGGACTGGGACGCGGCGGCGATCATGACTTTCGCCAATGGCTATCTGGCTAACGACCGTCGCCATCAGTTGAAGATGCGCGGTAGCTATCAGATCACCGAAGAGCTGCTGTTGGGTGCAAACGTCCGCATCCAGTCCGGCGCGCCGATCAGCTGTCTGGGTTACTTCAACCCCGGCAACATCGACGAGAATGAGCCAGAAGCTGATCCCATCGGCTACGGCCCCAGCTACCACACCTGCTTCGGTGACGTGGCCTCGCCGGGCACCAAGCGCACGCCGTGGATTTCGACGGTGGATACGGGTCTGACCTACACCCCGAACTTCCTCGACAAGAAGCTGGCGCTGGGCATGCAGATCCGCAATATCTTCAACTCGCGCAAGACCCTGCAGGCAGACGTGACCTCCGAGACCGATCCGTACACGGTGTCGAATACGTACCTGCTGCCGATCGGTCGGCAGACGCCGCGTACCGTCACGTTCACGGCCACCTACGATTGGTAATGCGGTAACACCGGGGCGATCTCCGGATCGCTCCGAGTGTTGATTAAACCAACCGGCCTTCGCGAGGAGGCCGGTTTTTTCTTGGGTCTGGTATCGCTTCGCTTTGGGAGAGGGTGTTGTCGGCTTTCCAGCAGACCAGCGAACGCGCCAAGCGTCATGCAAGGGCCGGGAACTGGGAGCGCGCGCGTGCCGAGTGGTCTGCGGCGTTGGCAATCGCTCCGGACCCAGGACCGGTGATGCTGGAGTTGTCCTATGTGGAGTCGCTTGCGGGCAACTACCGCATCGCACGCGACTGGGCTCTGCGCGCAGCTGCGCTGGAATCGCATTCGATCGATGGCCGGGTTTCGTTGGTACAGCGGCTGCGCACCTTCAACGAGGTACCGGTGTTGCGTGGGCTGGTCGCACGCTGGCTATGCGACGTACCCCCAGCGACGCCCTTGCTCGTCGAGTGCGCACGGCAACTGATCAACCTGAACGACTTCGACTCGGCTCAGCAATGTGCCGACCTGGCGGCGGTGACAGCGCCGGAGGACCTGTCGGTGCGCCTGGTTCGAGGCCTATTGCTGGCCCATCGTGGGCGGATCGATGAAGCTGCGGCCGACTTCAATTGGGCGCTGCGGCGCAATCCACGCATTGCGTTGGCGTGGTGGTTGCTGGCGCGCTTGCAGACGCAGACGGCGCAATCGAACCATGTCGAGCAGCTTCAGATGCTGCTGCGGATCCCGGGCCTGCAGCCATCCGATGTCGCTGCGCTGGCGCGCGCCTTGCACAAGGAGCTGGATGATCTCGGCGACCACTCGGGTGCCTGGCAAGCCCTGGAGTGGATGGGCAGAGCCAAGCGTTGCATCGAACCGTACGATTCAAAGGAAGGCCGGGCGGTGGTGGACGCGCTGATCGAATGGTCGTCGCGCCGAAGTGCGGAGACAGCGCAGCACGAGGGGGGGCGGACGCCGTTGTTCGTGCTCGGCATGTACCGTTCGGGGACCACGTTGCTGGCGCAGATGCTGGACGGTAGTCCCGAAGTCCTTGGACTCGGCGAGTTGTGTGACTTCAGCAGCGCCATGCGCCATGCCACGGACCACTACAGCCGGGATGTGATCGATCGCGTCACGGTGGCGCGCGCGGCCTCGGTCGACTTCACCGAAGTCGGGAGGCGCTATTTGGACGGGATCGCCTGGCGTCTTGGCGACGAGCCGTTCTTCATCGACAAGCTCCCGGCAAACTTCCTGAATATCGGGTTCATTTGCCGCGCGCTGCCGCAGGCGAAGATCCTGCACATGGTGCGGGACCCGTTGGAGACGTGTTTCTCGAACCTGCGCGAGCTATTCACCGGGATCAATGCGTATTCCTATGACCAACTGCAACTGGCCGATTACTTCATCCAGTATCGGCGGCTGATGGCACACTGGCATGGATTGCACCCGGGGCGCATTCTCGACATTGATTATGCAGAGCTGACGCGCGATCCCGAGGCGGTGATGCGGAAGGTCGCCGCATTCTGCGGCGTCGGCTTTATCGAGGCCATGAGTGACCCGCGTAGCAGCACGCGCCCGGTTTCCACGGCCAGCGGCGTGCAGGTGCGAGACCGGGTCGTGCGCCGGCAGTCACCGAAGTGGCTGCCCTATGCCGAGTACCTGAAACCACTGATTCAGGCATTGCGCGAAGGTGGGGTCGAGATTCGCGAGCCGCCAACCTGACCCGTCCTTCGTTGCGCGGACCCGCTGGTGCAGTCGCGGCGCGCGCGCTTTGCTGCCAATGCAATCACCGCGTGCGCGGTGCTCACCGCTACGGCGCCGCAACTACCTGCACCTCGACGCGGATGCTGTCGCCGGGGTGATGGTCGGTGCGGGTGTGGTAGATGCGGCCGCGGTAGTCGTAGCTGACGTCGTAGCCGATCACGCGTTCCTGGCGCTGGTAGTCGGTGCGGACTTCGCAGCGTTGCTCCTCCGCGCGGACGTAGCGGCCGCCGACGTCGCGGTAGCGCGGTCGCCGGGCTTCGTCGTGGGCGATGGCGCCGCCGATGACGGCGCCGGCAATGGTGGCGGCACGGCGGCCATCGCCATGGCCGACGGTGTTGCCGAGGGCTCCGCCGATCAGTGCGCCGAGCAAGGTGGCGCCGGTTGGGTCGCGGTGACGTCGCGACTCGTAGCGGTACTCGGGTTCGTAGCGTTCCACCGGTTCGTTCCAGCAGACTTCGCGCGAGACCGGTTCGTCGACGTAGTCGATGATCGGATCGACCGAGACCACGCGCGCCATGTCGTATTCCGGTTGGTCGTCGTTCCATGCATTCGCGCTGCCCGTGAACAGGAGCGCGGCGAACATCGGGAGCGACTGGACGAGCGTACGCATGGGGTTCTCCTTGGGTGACTGCGTGGCCCGGATGCTGTGGTCGGTGCGCTGAATTCGTTCTGAATCCTGCCGGCGTGCGGGCGCAGGTGCATGCTGCACATTCAGCTTCCAAGGCGCCACCACGCCAGCGCCTGTTCGGCGATCCCGGCGGCATTGCTGCCGAGCAGCGGGCCGACATGGCTGGCGCCGGCGAGCACGATCGCATCGGCGTGCAGGTGGCGGGCGAGCGCCAGCGACGTGGCCACGGGGATGTCGCGGTCGGCGTCGCCCGCGAGAATCAGCACCGGGGTCGACGGAAGCGCCGTCCCGATGCCGGCGCGCGCTTCCTCGATCACCGTCGTGGATTCGTCGCGCCAGCGCCGCCATGCGAATTGCCAGGTCGAGGGATCGGCGTCGGGCAGTGCTCGCGCGGTGGAGGCCAGCGTGGCGCGGCGCCGCCAGGGCACGATGGGTCCGGGCAGCGACGCGTCGGCGCCGACGCTGCCGAATCCGGCTGGCGGCATCGGGTTGACCAGCACCAGCGCGGCCGCGGGTGCAGCGGCCTGGCCATGCAAGGCCAGCAAGCCGCCGAGGCTCGCGCCGATCAGGAGCTGCGGACGCGCGGCGTGGCACCAGTGCCGGACCTGCGCCGCGTAGTCCTGGAAGCGGGTGGCGGCGAGGCCGCAGGCAAGCGGTGCCAGGTCCGGGGCGTGGACCTCGCAGTCGGCGGCCTGGAACACCCTGGCCCAGGCCGACCACTCCCACCCGCCGCCGCCGGCACCGTGGATCATCAACACCGACTTGTGCTGCATCCGCATCTCCGACCGCCACGCCGATTCTCGCATCCCGGGCTTGACCATCCGCGCAGCCAGCGACACGATCCAACCCTGACCCTGCTTTCGATCACCGCCTGGTGGCTCCGAACGTCAGCGCGCTCGCCGCCATCCGGCCTCCACCCCCGGGAGGGCTGCGCAATGCCTGGCTACACCAGCGAACAGATCCGCAACATCGCACTCGTCGGTCATTCCGACGCCGGCAAAACCACCTTGTTCGAAGCCCTGCTGCATGCCGGCGGCGCGATCCAGACGGCAGGCTCGATCGAGCGCGGCACCACGGTGTCGGACCACGATCCGATGGAGCGCGAGCGCCAGCATTCGATCCAGACCTCGCTGGCATCGATCGACCACGGCGGCATTCACGTCAATCTGGTCGATACCCCGGGCTACCCGGATTTCCGCGGACAGACGCTGGCCGTGCTCGGTGCGGTCGAGACCTGCGCCGTGGTCGTCAATGCCGTCACCGGCATCGAGTACAGCACCACGCGCATGATGGACTATGCCCGCGCGCGGCGTCTGTGCCGGCTGATCGTGATCAACAAGATCGACCATGCCGATGCCGACCTGGAGTTGCTGGTCGAGCAACTGCGCGAGGCCTTCGGCAACGAATGCCTGCCGATCAACCTGCCTGCCAAGGGTCGCGCCGAGGTGGTCGACTGCTTCTTCAAGCCCGATGGCGCATCCGACTTCTCCTCGGTCGCGGCCGCGCACCAGCGCATCATCGACCAGGTGGTAGAGATCAACGAGACGGTGATGGGGCATTACCTCGAGGAAGGCGAGTCGGGCTTGTCCGGAGAGGAATTGCACGATGCCTTCGAGCAGTGCCTGCGCGAGGGGCACCTGGTGCCGATCTGCTTCGTCTCCGCGCGCAGCGGCGCCGGCGTGCGCGAACTGCTCGACCTGTTCGAGAAGCTGATGCCGCACCCGGGCGAAGCCAATCCACCGTTGTTTGTACGCGGCAGCGGCGCCGATGCCGAACCGTTCCGCTCCGACCCCGATCCCGCCAAGCACGTCATCGCCGATGTCTTCAAGATCGTCAACGACCCCTTCGTCGGCAAGCTCGGCGTGTTCCGCATCTACCAGGGCACGGTGCGCCGCGACACCCAGCTGTTCGTCGACGACGGCAAGAAGCCGTTCAAGGTCGGGCACCTGTTCAAGCTGCGCGGCAAGGACCATGTCGAGATCGAGGATGCGATTCCGGGCGACATCGCCGCAGTGGCCAAGGTCGACGAGATGCACTTCGACGCGGTGCTGCACGACTCTCACGACGAGGACCAGATCCACCTGAAGCCGCTCGATTTCCCGCAGCCGATGTTCGGCCTCGCGATCGAGCCCGCGACCAAGGGCCAGGAGCAGAAGCTGGCGACGGCGCTGCACAAGCTGTCCGAGGAGGATCCCTGCTTCCGTGTCGAGCACAACAAGGAGCTCAATGAGACCGTGATCCGCGGTCTCGGCGAGTTGCACCTGCGGGTGATGCTGGAACGCATGCGCGACCGCTACCAGGTCGAGGTGAAGACGCGGCCGCCGCGCATTGCCTACCGCGAGACGATCAGCGCGCGCGCCGACGGGCATCATCGCCACAAGAAGCAGACCGGTGGCGCCGGGCAGTTCGGCGAGGTGTTCCTGCGCATCGAGCCGCTGGGCCGTGGCGAGGGCTTCGATTTCGTCGACGAGACCGTCGGCGGCTCGATTCCCGGCCAGTATCTGCCGGCGATCGAGAAGGGCGTGCGCCAGGTGCTGGAGCACGGCGCCGTGGCCGGCTACCTGCTGCAGGACGTGCGCGTGATCGTCTACGACGGCAAGCACCATCCGGTCGACTCCAAGGAAGTCGCGTTCGTGTCGGCCGGAAAGAAGGCTTTTCTGGATGCGATCAGCAAGGCGCGGCCGATGGTGCTGGAACCGATCGTCAATCTCGACGTCGAGGTGCCCGACCATTGCATGGGGGATGTCACCGGCGGGCTCGCGACCAAGCGCGCGCGCATCAACGGTACCGACGCCGGTCGCGGCGGCGAGATCATCATCAAGGCGCAGGTGCCGCTGGCCGAGGTCACCGAATACTCGAACGAACTGAAGGCGGTCAGCGGCGGCCGCGGTCGCTATGCGATCGAGTTCAGCCACTACGAGGCGGTGCCCGGCAACATCCAGAAGCAGCTGATGGAAGCCTACAAACCGCGCGTCGAGGAAGACTGACTTGGCGTCGCCGACGGACGGAGACGCCCCGCTGCTCGACGCGCGCCTGCGCTTTCCGGTCCACGCGCTGCCGCACGAGCGCGTGGTTTGGAGCGGCAGCGCCGACGCGCGCGCGTATCGCGCCGCGCTGCTGCGCGCGGTCTGGGCAATCGCGGTGTTCGCGTTGCTTGCTCTGCTCGTCGTCCACAACGGCATTGATGCCGATGCCCCCTGCCGCAGGACGGTCGAGACCGCGGACAGGACATCGAACCATGGCGATTGCACCGCGAGCGAGCGCGCGCAGCGAGCGGCCAATCTGCGTGCACTGCAGCGCGGCGCAGGCAAGTTCGGGCTGACGGCCATCGCCGCGGCGCTCCTGGTTCAGTGGATCGCCAACGTGCTGCGACGGCGGCACCTGGTCTACATCGTGACCAACGAACGCGTGGTGGTGCAGGACGGCTATCTTGGCATCCGCCTCGACACCATCGACCTCGACCATGTCGTGTCGATCACGGCCAAGGCCGGTCTGGTCGAGCGCTGGTTCGGCGTCAAGTCCGTCAGCGTCACCGTGCCCGGCCAGAAAGCAGCGATCTGGCAACGCGGCGTGATGCTCGCGAACGCGATCGAGCTATGGGGGTTGCCGGCCCAAGACCCGGCCCTGTCGCAGCTGCTGAATGTCTGGTTGCCGCGATCACGCGGCTGAACGCGTTGCTTAGCTCTGGCCGCCGAAACTCTGGCTGGTGGCGCCGGCAGCGAAACGCTTGGGGACCTTGTCGGCGTCGAGCAGGCGCTCGATGCGGGCGAACAGTTCCGGGCGCGAGAACGGCTTCTTCATGAAATCGTCGGCACCGATGCGCTGGGCGTAGAACTGCTCGGTCGCCTGTTCGTTGCCGCTCATCATGATCACCGGGATGTCCTTGGTGCCCGGCTCGCGACGCAGCGTGCGCAGCGCGGTAAAGCCGTTCATGCCAGGGAGCACGATGTCGAGAAAGACCAGGTCCGGGTGTTCCTGGCGCGCGATCTGGATGCCGGCCTCGGCGGTCTCGGCTTCGAGCACGATGTACTGGTTCTGTTCGAGGTAGCGGCGCAGTACCGCGAGCACCGTGGTCGAGTCGTCGATGACCAGCACTCGCGTGCCCTCGCGTGCACCGCTGCGGCCGCCCTCGCGACGCTCTGGCGCCGTGATGGTCTTGCCGGTGGCGGTGACCACGGTCCGGCTCGGTGCGGGCTGGCCGCGGCCGAACAGGCGCTTGAAGAAGCCCAAGAAATCCATGCAATGCCCCCGGATGACACCTCTATTCCTGCCGCGCGAGCAGCGGGCCCGTCGAGCGGGCCCGCGCAGTGTCGCAGAGGAGGCGTCCGGACTGAAGCCCCGGCGCTCGCATCTCCGCCCGGCTTGACGAGGTGCTGCAGGTGCACAAGGCTTGCCGTATCGATGCGGCGATTCGTACCGCTGGGGCTTGGGCAGGGATGCGACGGCGTCAGGCATCATGGAGCACGACCGCAAGCTTGACCGGCGTATTGCTGGTCGTTGCACTGTTGTCGCAGGCTTGGGCAGTTGCGGCTTCCTGGATCCTCCCGCTGCTGGCGCTGGCCGGTCTGTGGCTGGCATGGACCGATGAGCTGCGGCTCGGGGCTGCGCCCGACGCGTTGGAGCTGGCGCTCGCGGCTTGGTTGCTGCTGTGGCTGATGTCCGCGGCGACTGCGCTGGATCGGGCACATGCGCTGGCGTTGTCGGTGCCGACGCTGGTGTTCCTGCTGCTGTTCGTCCTGTGCCGTCGTGGTGGCGAGGGCGTGCGTCGGGTGACGATCGACTCCCTTGCGGCATTGGCCGGCCTGCAGGCGTTGTCGTTATTGGCGATGCCGCCTGACGTGTCGCCACCAGCGCGTGTGCTGGCGGCGGACTCGCCCTGGCTGCTGGTCCCGAACGATGGCGCATGGTGGCTGTGCCTTTGGCCATTGTGGTGGCGACGCCTCACCGAGGCCGCACCCGCGGGACGTTGGCCGTGGCTGGTGACGCTGGTCGCCCAGCTCGCGGCGTTTGCCGTGCTGCAATCCCGCCTCGTCTGGCTGGTGCTGGCAGCGGGCTGCGTCGTGGTCTGGGGGGTCCAGCGGCGGCGACTGCATCTCGGCTGGCTTGTCGCCATGGCGGTGTCTGCCGCTGCCTTGTCGCTGCTCTGGATCGGCAAGGGCATGTCCTCGGTCCAGGCGCGACTGCAGCTGTGGCAGGCCGCCTGGTCGCTGTGGCGCTCGCATCCCTGGCTCGGAGTGGGACCGCACGGCTTCGGCCTGGCGTACCGCAGCGTCGATGTCGGGACCTGGGTCGATCCTCGGCAGACGCCATGGCCACACCAGCTCGTACTCGAACTCATGGCCAACACCGGTCTGCTTGGCTCGGTCGCCTTCGTCACGATGGGGGTGATCGCTTTCCGCTGCGTCCAACAAGACGACGGTACGGGGCGTCGTGCGCAGGCCGCTGCTCTGATAACATTTGCCACAATTTCGATGCTTGAAGCCAGCCCGCTGCGCATGTGGTGGTGGGTGGTGTTGGCCGTGTTGCTGGGGGGCGCGCGTCCGGTTCAGGCAAGGACTTCTCCTTAGGGATTTTGCATGGGCAATTCGCTCGGACGTATCTTCTTCTCCGCGGCCTGTGCTGGCGCGACGGTGCTGGCAGTGGTGTACCCCGGATGGGCTTCGGAAACGCGTTCGCAGGCGTACGGCGGCTACGTCGACCTCGCACTGCAGTCTCTGGGTTGGCCCGATCAGCCGGTGGCGGGATCGATGCTCTCCGTTCCGCTGCGCGTTACCAATCTCGGGCCGCAGACGGCGGATGTGCCGCAAGTGGTGTTCTCCGCCGATAGCACCCTGCGGTTGTCGCACTCCACAGGTTGCGCAGGTTCGCCGAGTTCGTCGCCGCAGTGCGTGCTGGGCGCGCCGCTGGCTCCGGGCGAATCGCGCGAGCTGGCTTATTTCGGATGGTTGCATCCGGCCGCGCGTGGGCAATTGACGATGGGCGCCTATGCGCTATCCGAGGCGATCGACGTCCTGCCCGGCAACGAGATGGTGGTGGCAGCGATGCCGATCCGTGCCGAAGTCGATCTCGTCGTCGAACTCCTGGATGAACATCCCGAGGTCCTGCAGGACGGGCGCCTGCGCTGGCGCTTCGAGCTGCGCAATGCCGGGCCGAGCGACGCGCTGGCCTTCTGGCCGGACTTTTTCCTTTCGCCCTGGGAAGGCGCGGAACAGTCCTGCGAGTCCCTCGACGCCAACTCGAACTGCCCGGGTGGCAACGGCGGTGCGGTCATCGCCACGGGCGGCAGTTTGCGCTACACCGCCACGATGGCGCCGTTGTCCGCGAGCAGTCCCAGTATCTGGATCTCGCTCACCGCCTATCCGCAGGAAAACGAGCTGAATTTCGCGGACAACCATGCGTCGGTCGACTTCGCCGACCCGTTGTTCATCGGCGAATTCGAGGACTGAGCGGCGCAGGGGCCCGTCGAGCGGGCCCGCATAGTGCCGCGGAGGCGCGGCCCGGACTGAAGCCTCAGCCCCGGTAGCGCGTGGCCACTTACTTGACCCCGTGCATGCCGCGCCGGATCAGTGGCGACGCCAGGAAGGCGAGCAGCGCGAAGCCGAGTCCGATCCACATCATCAGCCAGAACAAGTGTTCGTACTTGCCGGCCGCCTCGGCCCAGGCAGGGCCATGCATCGCCAGTTCGCCGCCATCGGCAATCTCGATCGCGGCGAGCTTGCCGAACAACGCCGCCAGCGTTTCCGAAAATGCGGTCGCCAGAAACCAGGTACCCATCATCAGACTGACCACACGCGGCACCGACAACTGCGTGACCGCCGATAGCCCGACCGGCGATAGGCACATCTCCCCGATCTCGAGCACGAAGTACGCAGCTACCAGCCACCACACGCTTGCCTGACCGCCGCTGGCCGCTGCCTGTTGCGCGGCTAGCGCCAGCGGCACGAAGGAGAGCCCGGCGAACATCAGTCCGGCTGCACTCTTGACCGGTTTCGATGGGTCCAGGCCGCGGCGGTCGAGCCAGCCCCATAGCGAGCTGAACACTGGCGCCAGCAGCACCAGAAACAGCGCTCCGAGATAAGTCAGCGACCCGCCGGTCTGCGGCAACACGATGGAATCGCGCACCAAGAACCCGAGCATCAGCACGAAGGCGCCGGCGAACAGCAAGCGCGGCGCGCCGGAACTCGGGTTGCGGTCCGACATCGCTGCGGCAATCACGAATGACAGCGGCGCCAGCAGCAGCGACACGATCGACCAGGGCAGCGGTGTGCCGTCGCGAATCACCATGGCCGGCGCAATGTCCTTGGTCAACAGGCGTTCGGTGAATGTGACCCAACTGCCGTAGGTTTGCTCGTACAGGGTGAAGAACACCAGACACATGAAGATCAGCGTCATCAGCGAGATCATCTGATGACGCTGAACCGGCGTGCATTCGCGCAGCACAAAGAGGATGAACCAGAGCACCACGGCGAGCATCACCAGAATCATCAAGCCGAGTGCCAGCGAGACGTCGCCGGGGAGCTTGAAGGCACCGTTGGCGACCGCCCACATCAGCCCGGCAATCGGCGCCAATCCGAGCAGCGCGCCGCCGTAGATCTTCCACTCGGTGGCCCCGGCCAGCGGCGTCGGTGGTTCGGCGAGTCCGTGCAGGTAGCGCTGTCCCCAGAGGAACTGCGCCAGTCCGAGCCCCATGCCGATGCCGGCCGCGCCGAACCCCCATTTCCAGCCGAAGGTCTGGCCGAGGTAGCCGCAGACGATGGATGCGAACAGCGCGCCGAGGTTGATGCCTGCGTAGAACAGCGAGAAGCCGGAGTCGCGGCGCGGGTCTTCCGGCGCGTACAGCTTGCCGACGATGGTCGAGATGTTCGGCTTGAGGAAGCCCACGCCCATGATGATCAGGGCCAGCGAAAGGTAGAACACGAGCAGCGCGGCATCATCGCGAACCACGACACCATCCGCGGCGGTGGTGGCGGTGTGGCCTTCCACCGACATTCCCAGATGGCCGAGGCAGAGCAGGATGCCGCCGAAGACCACGGCCTTGCGCATGCCGAGGTGGCGGTCGGCCAGCATTCCGCCGAACACCGGGATGCAGTACACGAGCCCGCCATAGGCACCGAGCACGTCGAGGCCGATCGCGTCGCCGAACTTGTGGTGCTGGATCAGGTACAGCAGCAGCAACGCCTTCATGCCGTAGAACGAGAAGCGCTCCCACATCTCGGTGAAGAAGCAGACATAGACGCCCTTGGGATGGCCGAGGAAGTCGCCCGATGTCGAGTGGATTGCCGAGTTCATGACCTGCCCTGGATTCGCTGGATCACCCAGTATGCCCGGCCCGCATCGGCCACGGCCAGTCCCGCGGCGCTTGGAGTGCCCGGCGCGGGCGACTACGATGCCGGTCCCGTCTCTGAGGAGTCCCGCCATGCGTGTGCTTGCCCTGGGCGCGTTCGCGCTCGTTGCCGCCGGATCGGTGTTCGCCGAACCGCGCGGATTCAACGTCGACGATCTGGTCAATCTCGACCGCGTTGCCGATCCGCGCTTGTCGCCGGACGGGCGCCAGGTCGCGTTCCAGTTGCGCGAGACCGATTACGCCGCGAACAAGGGCATGCAGAGCCTGTGGCTGGTGCCGGCAGATGGTTCGACCGCGCCGCGTCGGCTGACGGCGAAGGGCGCGACCTCGGTCGGGCCGCGCTGGTCGCGTGATGGTCGATCCATCTACTTCCTGAGCCCGCGCTCGGGCTCGATGCAGGTGTGGCAGCTGCCGCTTGGCGGCGGCGAAGCGATGCAGGTCAGCGACTATCCGCTCGATGTCGGCACCTTCCAGCTGTCGCCGAATGGCCAGCAGCTGGCGATCACGTTCGAGGTGTTCAACGACTGCGACACGCTCGAGTGCAGCAAGAAGCGTCTCGATGAAGTTGCCGCAATCAAGGCCAGCGGCAAGGTTTACGACAAGCTGTTCATCCGCCACTGGGACACATGGTCGGACGGTCGCCGCAGCCAGCTGTTCGTCGCCGACCTCGGTGCCGACGGCCGCGCCGAAGCCGCGCCGGCCTGGGTCAGCAAGGGCATCGATGGCGATGTGCCCTCCAAGCCGTTTGGCGACGAGAGCGAATACGCCTGGTCGCCCGATGGCAAGACCCTCGCTTTCGCGGCCCGCATCGCCGGCCGCAGCGAAGCCTGGAGCACCAACTTCGACCTGTTCACCGCGCCCGCCGATGCGTCGGCCAAGCCCGCGAACCTGACCGATGCGAACGATGCCTGGGACGGTTACCCGCTGTATTCGCACGACGGCAAGACGCTGTACTACCTCGCCATGAGCCGCCCGACCTTCGAGGCCGACCGCTTCCAGATCAAGGCGCGCGACCTGGCCAGCGGCGCTACCCGCGACATCGCCGCCGATTGGGATCGATCCGCCGGCCCGTTGCAGCTCTCGGCCGATGGCAAGACGCTGTACACGAGCAGCGACTCCGACGGCGAGCATCCGCTGTTCGCGATCGACGCAAGGTCCGGCAAGGTCAGCGACCTGACCGGCGCCGGCAACATCGCGGCGTTCTCGATCGGTGCGAATGGCTATGTGTTCGCGCGCGACACGCTGACCTCACCGGTACACCTGTTCGCGCGCACGGCGAAAAATGGCGGCGAGAAGCAGCTGACCAAGTTCAATGCCGACAAGCTCGCCGGCATCACCATGGGCGCACCCGAGTTCTTCGAGTTCAAGGGCTGGAATGGTGAGCGTGTGGAAGGCTATGTGGTCAAGCCGTGGAATTACGAAGCGGGCAAGAAGTACCCGATCGCCTTCCTGGTGCATGGCGGTCCGCAGGGCGCGTTCGGCAACGACTGGCACTACCGCTGGAACCCGCAGACCTATGCCGGCGCCGGCTTTGCGGTGATCGCGATCAACTTCCACGGCTCCACCGGCTACGGCCAGAAGTTCACTGATTCGATCTCCGGCGACTGGGGCGGCAAGCCGCTCGAAGATCTGAAGCAGGGCATGGCCGCGGCGGTCGCGAAGTACGACTGGCTCGATCGCGACAAGGCCTGCGCGCTCGGCGGTTCCTACGGCGGCTACATGATGAACTGGATCGCCGGCAACTGGACCGACGGCTTCGACTGCCTGGTCTCGCATGCGTCGATCTTCGACAACCGCTTCATGGGCTACAGCACCGAGGAACTGTGGTTCGACGAGTGGGAAATGCAGGGCACGCCCTACGAGCAGCCGGCGAACTACGAGCGCCACAACCCGGTCAACCACGTCAAGGACTGGAAGATCCCGACGCTCGTCGTGCACGGCGCACTCGACTACCGCGTGCCGGTCGAGGAGGGCATCGCCCTGTTCACCGCGCTGCAGCGCCGCGGCATCGAGTCCAAGTTCCTGTTCTTCCCGGACGAGAACCACTGGATCCTGAAGCCGCACAACTCGGTGCAGTGGCACAACGAAGTCGATGCCTGGTTGAAGGCGCATCTCGAGTGAATTCCGGCAGGCCTAGTTGCATCACTCAGCGGAGTGCAAGCGGCCTGTCTCTCCAGATCGGTCGCCGCGGAACTTCGCGGTGCTGTGGATAATCCCAGCAGAGAGCGACGCGATGAGGCGAACGGACGATGCGGAAGATGTGGACATGGATGGGGTGATCGAGTTCCGCAGCGGGACAGCGCTGTATGCAATCGCGGTGCGCAGCCCGGCGCCAGGGACGGTTCGATTCGTGACGCCGCCGGAGGCAGCGCTCCAGGTGGGTGTGCTGGATCGACCCGCCGGTCATGAAGTCGCGGCGCACACGCATCCAGCGACTCCAATGTTCGTCTCCGGCGGATCGGAATTTCTCTATGTCGAGACCGGGCGCATCAGTGTGAACTTGTACGACGAGGCCTGGCGTCAGCTCGGTGCATGCGAGCTTGGTACCGGCGATCACATCGTGATGCTGCGTGGCGGGCACGCGGTGACCTACCTGGTACCGTCAAGATTGATCGAAGTGAAGCAGGGGCCGGTTTCCGCCGCGGGTCCGCTGAAGGTGTTTCGCCACGCCCGGTTGTCGGACGCCCCGGGATGAGTGTCCGGATCGCCGTCAACGAGCCGCACATCACCGAAACCGCAAAGCGCCTCGTGCAACAGACCATGGAGAGCGGCTTCGTGTCCTCTGCCGGGCCGATGGTTCGGCAATTCGAATCGACCTTCGCCGCATTCCTTGGTGTCGAGCATGCGGTCACCATCAACAGCGGCACGAGCGCGCTCCATCTCGCGCTGCTGGCATTGGGCATTGGTCCGGGCGACGAGGTGATCGTGCCCGACTTCACGATGATCGCGACCGTCAACGCCGTGCTCTACTGCGGTGCGACACCGGTGCTCGTCGATGTCGATCCAGAGATCTTCACGCTCGATCCGGGTCTGATCGAGGCCCGCATCACGCCCCGGACACGCGCGTTGATCGTGGTGCATCTCTACGGCCACAGCGCCGACATGCAGCCGATCATGGCCATGGCCAGGATGCGCGGGCTCGCCGTGGTCGAGGATGCCGCAGAAGCACATGGCGCTCGCTGTCGCGGAAGACTGTGCGGAAGCCTTGGTGACATCGCCGCCTTCAGCTTCTACGGCAACAAGCTGATCACCACTGGCGAAGGCGGCATGGTGGTCACCGACGATGCAGCGCTCGCCGCACGAGTGCGCAGCCTCCGCGACATGGCGCACGATCCCGAGAAGCGGTTCCGCCACGTCGAGTTGGGATTCAGCTTTCGCATGAGCAGCCTGCAGGCTGCCCTTGGCCTGGGTCAGCTGCAGCATGTGGATGAACTGCTGGCCCGCAAACAGCGCATGGCCGAGCACTATCGGCGCCGGTTGGCAGAACACGCTGGGCTGCGCCTGCCGGTGACCAAGGACTGGGCGGAGAACATGCACTGGATGTTCTCCGTCCTCGTCGAGCCTCAGGCCGGCATGACGCGCGATGCGTTTTGCGCGGCATTGAGGTCTCGCGGCATCGATACCCGCGACTTCTTCCTGCCCTGCAGCACTCAACCACTGCTGCGCGGGCGCCTGCCCGCGAACGACACGTTTCCGGTGTCGAACGACATTGCCGCGCGCGGATGCTATCTGCCGTCCGGGCTGGCCCTGACCGAGATGCAGATCGACGCCGTCTGTGACGCGGTCGACGAGGTGCTGGCTTGATCCTGAGGGCGTTGTTGCGACGCCTGGTGCGCGGCATTGAACGCAGTGGTGCGCACCGGGTCCTGCTCGCGCCCATCGGATTGCTGCTTCACATTGACGAACCGCTGCAACGTCGCGCGCGTGTTGCCGCCTTGCGTCCGGCAGCCGTTGCCGCGCTCGACTGGGGATGCGGCATCAGCATCGTCATTCCGGAACGCGGAGGTGGTGAAATGCTGGCGCGCTGTCTGGACAGCCTGGCGATCGCGCGCCGCAACGTCGACGAGCCGACCGAGGTCATCGTCATCGTGAACGGGTCCCCGCGCGAGGACTACAGCGGCCTGGCAGCGCGCCACCCGGACCTGGTCTGGCAATTCCACGCGCAGCCACTCGGCTTCACCCGCGCGGTACTGCACGGCATCGCGTTGGCCAGGCTCGGCGGTGTCTACTTGCTCAACAACGACATGATCCTGGCGCCGGACGCACTGGCCGCGTTGCTGCCCGTGCGTGCGCCGCATGTGTTCGGCATCGCTTCGGAGATCGAGTTCGAAGGCGGGCGGCGCCGCGAAGAAACCGGGTGGACGCGGATGCACCTGGAAGATGGTCTGCCCAATCCGTATCACCAGCCACCCGGCAGCGATGTCTTGCGTGGCGTGGTCTGGGCCGGCGCCGGCTCCGCCCTGTATCCGCGCCAACTGCTCGCGCAGTTGATGCCCGGCAGTCTGGTCTTCGATCCGTTCTATTGGGAAGACGTCGACCTCGGGCTGCGCGCCTGGCGCTTGGGCTACGACAGCGTGGTCTGCCCGGCGTCCAAGGTGGTCCATGGGCACCGCGTGACCGTGCGCCGCTACTACAGCGAAGACCAGGTGGCGCGGGTGTTCGAACGCAATCGTCTGCAATTGCTCCTCCGCCATCCTTCCGCGGATGTGCAGACGCAGGCACTGTGGCTGCGTCTGCGCGGGCTGTGCCCGCGTTCGATGCTCGAACTGGTCCGGCCCAGCGTGCTGGTCGCGCTCTGGAGGACGCGGCGGGAGCTGCGCCAGTCCGTCTGCGACGACACTGACTACGCGACGATGTCGTCGCAGGTGGCGCGGCCCCACCGCGGGCGGTCTTGCGTGCTGATGGTGTCGCCGTTCGCCTTGCATCCCCAACGCCACGGCGGCGCGGTGCGCAGCATGCAACTCGCAAGAGATCTGTCGCGCGATTTCGACGTGGTCCTGCTGAGCGACGAGCGCGAGCTATACCCGGATTGTGCCGAGTTGGCGGATGCACCCTTCGCATCGGTGCATCTCGTTTCCGGTCGACCGGAGCTGCCGTCCGCGCAGGGCGCGGACCGGGTTGCGCGCATGCGCAATCATGCGCATCGCAGGCTGCGCAGCGAGTTGCGGCGGCTGATCGAGACGCGCAAGCCGGCAGCAGTGATCGTCGAACACATGGAGCTCGGCGATTTGATCGAGGTGCCGACGGTGCACACCCCGGTGTGGCTGCTGAGTCTCCACGACGTCTTGTTGCAGCCGGATGATCCGCGGCAACAGGCGGCGGACGACCACGAACTGGCGTGCATGCGCCGCTACCAGGGACGAATCGTAAGCTCCGCGGAGGACCAGGAACTGCTGGGTTGTCTGTCCACCTGCCTGGTCGGCAATGGAGTTGACCTCGGCACGGCGGACGATTACGTGTCGTCCGCCGGCAAGCGCGGCATCCTGTTCGTGGGGCCGTTCCGGGCACCGATCAACCTCGAAGGTATCATCGACTTCCTGCAGCGGGTCTATCCCCGGTTGTTGTCCGAGGTCCAGGGCATTTCACTCACGATCGTGGGTGGCATCGGCGCGCAGGCGCGGGTCGCGCAGCTCCCCTGTTTTGCGCATCCTTCGATTCGTCTGCTGGAGCAGGTCGAGGACATGCCGAGCCTGATCCGCGCGCATGCAGTCACCATCAACCCGCAGGGCAGCCTGCGCGGCTCCAGCTTGAAAGTGATCGAGTCGCTCGCCGCCGGTCGCATCTGCGTCAGCACGCGTTCCGGTGCGCGCGGTCACTTGGCCGCCGGTTTCGACGCTTTGCTCATCGTCGACGATGCTGCCGAATTCGCGGACGTGCTGGCTCGCGTCCTGCTCGACGAAACACGGCGACTGCAGCTCGAGCGCCCTCAGCACGATCGCCTCGCGCCCCACGACTGGAGCGTGCAGGGTCGGCGATTGCGCGACCATCTCGTCCAGTGCATCGCCGAACATCACGCAGCGCCGGCCACCACCGATGCGCGCCGTTGAGTATTGCGGCGAGCTTGGGGTGCACGGGCTGGCGCGACTCGGCGACTGCATCAGGCGTCGCGATCCGGGCTCTGCGCGATACGCCGCGCCCGCACTGCCTTCGCCAGATCGTCGAGCAGGGCTTCGGTGTGTGCCCAGCCGATGCAGGCGTCGGTGATCGAGACGCCGTAGTGGAGGGGTTGGCCCGGCATCAGGTCCTGGCGGCCTTCGTGCAGGTGGCTTTCGATCATCACGCCGGCGATGCGGCGCTCGCCGTTGCCGAGTTGCCGTGCGACGTCGGCACCGACGTCGAGTTGTCGCGCGAACTGCTTGCTCGAATTGGCGTGCGAGAAGTCGACCATCACCCGCTCGGAGAGTCCGGACGCGCGCAGTTCCTGGCAGGCGGCACCGACATGCGCGGCATCGTAGTTCGGTTGTCGTCCACCGCGCAGGATCAGGTGGCAGTCGTCATTGCCGGCGGTGGCGACGATCGCGGAATGGCCGCCCTTGGTCACCGACAGGAAGTGATGCGGTGCGGCGGCCGCCTTGATCGCGTCGACCGCGATGCGGACGTTGCCGTCGGTGCCGTTCTTGAAGCCGACCGGACAGGACAGGCCGGACGCGAGCTGGCGGTGCGACTGGCTTTCGGTGGTACGCGCGCCGATCGCGCCCCAGCTGATCAGGTCGGCGGTGTATTGCGGCGAGATCAGGTCCAGGAACTCGGTCGCGGCGGGCAGGTCGAGTTCGTTGATTTCCAGCAGCAGGTGCCGCGCCATGCGCAGGCCGCTGTTGATGTCGTAGCTGTCGTCGAGCTTCGGGTCGTTGATGAAGCCCTTCCAGCCCACCGTGGTGCGCGGTTTCTCGAAGTAGACGCGCATCACCACTTCCAGGTCGGCGCCGAGTCGCTGTCGCACCTGCGCCAGGCGCTGTGCGTAGTCGAGCGCCGCTTTCGCGTCGTGGATCGAACACGGGCCGACCACAACCAGCAGGCGGTCGTCGGCACCGTGCAGCACGCGATGGATCGCGTCGCGCGCACCGGCCGTGGTCTGCGCGGCGCGCGCCGAACACGGGAACTCGCGCATCAGGTGCGCGGGCGGCGCCAGCTCGCGGATGGCGCGGATGCGCAGGTCGTCGGTGGCGGGAATGGCGTTCGGCTGGACCAGTTTCAGGGACATCTCGGCGGGCTCCTCGGGGATCTGGGTCTCCCGTCGGCCACAAAAAAACCGCCAGGATCGCTGGCGGTTTTCGAAGGTTCGGTCGTTTGCTGTTACACGCGCACCGGTCTGCCTTCCACCGCCCGAGGGCTCGGAAAGTAGTACCAATAAAAGCTGGCGCAGGCGGTGTGCATGGGCTCGAAACTAGCAGCGGTTCGTGCGCGCATGCAAGCGCGGCGGCGTGCCTCCCTCATAACGATTCGGGTAGAGGCTCGCGGAACCGAAGGCGTTCGGACGCAGTCGCAGTCGGCACAGCCTGCGGAGTTCTCGATGCCACGACGCTGCACCGCCCTGCTGGCCGTCCTGTTCGCGCTGCCGATCGGCGCGCAAGCGGTACCAGGACCCGAATCCGCGCATTTCGAAGTCGTGGTCGCCGAGGCGACGAAGGCGCTCTGCGACAAGCGCATCGCCGTGCTGGCCGAACTGCCCAGCCACGGTGAAGGCCAGGCCTTTGCACTGAAGGCGGCGATCGCGCGCAGGTTGGTCGAACGCTGCGGATTCGAGACCGTGGCTTTCGAAGCGCCGATCTACGAGTTCCTGGAGCTGGAGCGCCGCTGGGGCTTCAGCCATCCGTCAGCGCTCGACCTCGATCGCGCGATCGGGAAATTCTGGTGGGCGCGCGAGCTGGCTGGATTTCGTCGATGGCTGCATGGACAGGCCGAGTCCCGGCGACTTCGCCTCGTCGGGATCGACGATCAGATCAGCACGACGTCGGTGCTCACGCGCAGCTTCCTGCCGGCGCGGATCGCGGACCGCAACGGCAACGCGCGAACGGCGACTTGCTTGGCCACGGTGGCCCGCCATCTGGACTGGTCCTACGATGATCGTCATCACTTCGGCACCGCGGAGCAACGGGAGCTGCTGCAATGTGCGCGTGATGCGGCAAGCGCTGCTGGCACGCCGAAGGGCGCGGCGCTTTCGTCGGATGGCGCTACCGGTGCGCCGATCGATGCTGCGATGGTGAACAACTTCGCGAGCTACGTCGCGCGCCAGCTCGAACCGGCGGACAGCCGCTCGCGTGACGACGCGCTCGCGGCAAATCTGCTGTGGCACCTGGCACCTGGCACCTGGCACCTGGCACGTGGCCGCGCCAACTCGAAGATCATCGTCTGGACCGCGACCGTGCACGGCAGCAAGCAAGGTGGACTCGAGGTCATGCCGATGGGCAAGCGCCTGGCCGATCGTTACGGCAACGGATTCGGTGTGGTCGCGATCAGTGCGTACCCGCGGCGAATTGTCGATGGCCGGCCGCACGCCTTCGACGATCGCGCCGGCGCCGCCGGGAACGCTGGAAGCGAAGGTTCAGGACGCGTTGCCCCGGCTTGCCTGGCTCGACAACAAGGCGCTCGTGGACCTGGGTCCGGTGCCATCGCGACTGCTCGGAAAATTCGTCAACGATGATTGGTCGAAGCACTTCGATGCCGTGATCGTCGTGCGTGAGGAAACACCGGCGCAGTTCGAGGCATTGGATTAGACGCAACCGCCGGGCAAACTGCGCGCCGGGGTTTGTTCGTATCATGCGCCAGTCGTCGCGCTGCGACGTCCGATCACGAACATCGCAACATTCCGGAGTGCCCCATGCGATTCAAGATTCCAAGCCTGATCCTCGTTGCGCTCATGATCGCGCCGCTGTCGTTGTCGGCTGCGAGCGACAATCCGTACGTCGGTTTCTGGGAGATGACCCGGGACGAGGATGGCACCCCGAAGGACACGATGGAGATCCGCGCCGACGGCACCTACATCAGCCACGGCTGGACCTGCCAGCGTGCGGATGTCGTGCCGTATCACCTGCACGAAGGCGACCTGTACGCATCGATCGAGATCCAGGGCAAAGGTCCGATCTCGATCGTGTTCCGCCACCGCGCCGACGACACGCTGACCTTCACCTCGCCGCGCACCCGCAACAACTCGTACTACAGCCGCCTCGCGAAGAATCCGTGCCCGAAACGGGAAAGCTAGCGCGTTGCGTGCGTCGAAGACGCGACGCGACGTCGGACGCTACAACCACTTCGCCCGTTTCAGGATGACGTAGACCACGGCGATGACGGCGATGGTGGCGGCGGTGAAGGCGTAGTAGCTGGCTTCGCCGGCGAGTTCGGGCATGTGCTTGAAGTTCATGCCGTACCAGCTTGCCATCAGCGTCGGTACGCCGAGCAGGCCGGCCCAGCCGGCGAGGCGCTTGACGACTTCGCCCTGGCCGACGGTGACCATCGCGAGCGAGACCGACATCGCGGCGGTGAGCATTTCGCTCATGGTGTCGCAGGCTTCCTTGACGCGCACGGCGTGGTCGAACACGTCGCGGAAATACAGGCGCACGTCGTCGCGGATGATGGTCGGGTGGAAGCGCATCAGCTGGTTGAGCATGTCCTGCAGCGGCGCGACGGCGAGGCGCAGCGTGACCAGTTCCTTCTTCAGTTCGTACAGGCGCTCGATGGTCTCGCGCTTGTAGGTGGACTCGAAGATGTCGCTCTCGACCTCTGCCAGTTCGTCCTGGAACGAGCGCACGATCGGGAAGAAGTTGTCGACGATGAAGTCCATCACCGCGTACAGGCCGTAGCTCGGCCCGATCGCCAGCAGTTCCGGTTCCTTCTCGCAGCGCGCGCGCGCCGGCGAGTAGCTGAGCGACGCGCCGTGGCGCACCGTCAGCAGATAACGCGGACCGAGGAAGATGTGGGTTTCGCCGAACTCGATCTTGCCGCCGACGAATTGCGCCGTGTGCAGCACGATGAACAACGAATCGCCGTAGACCTCGATCTTCGGGCGCTGGTGGGCGTGATGCGCGTCCTCGATGGCGAGGTCGTGCAGGCCGAACTCTTCCTGCAGCTTCTCCAACAGCGGCTCGTCCGGTTCGTGCAAGCCGACCCAGACGAAGGTGTCGGGTTGCTGCAGCACGTCGCTGATCTGGTCAAGCGTGATGTCGGGCAGGCGGCGGCCGTCGGCGGCATAGGCGACGCTGTTGATCACCATCGGCGGCTTGCTCGGGGTGGTCTCGACCGACAGGTTCATGCGCGTGCTCCGGTGACGCGCGATCATGCCCACGACCGTGAGTGTCTGGCAACGTCAATGCGCAGGCGTGAACCAGAAGCGCCAGGCGAACACCAGATGCAGCGGCAGGATCAGCGCGAACCAGTGCGCGTTGGCCTGCTGCGTGCCGGGCAGGCTGGTGTAGCCGAGTCCGGCGAGTGCAACCAGCAGCACCAGGGCACTGAGGGCGCGTGTCGCATGCGAGCCGGCCGGTCGCTGACGCGAGCGCCACAACGGCCAGGCCAGCAGCAGGCACAGCGGGTCGAACAGCACCAGGTTCAGGTTGGCGTAGGCGATCGCGTGGTCGGTCGCGACCCACAGGAACGCGAGCAGCAGCCCGCCCAGCCCGAGAATCGATGCGCTGCCTGCGGCCGCGATTGCCGCGATCGTGCCAAGCGACGCACGACGCGACTGCAAGCCCAGATGCAGCAGCAGTGCGCCGCCAAGCCCGGCCAGCGCGAACGCGAGGAACCAGCGCCCGCGCTCGGGCAGGCGGTCGTCGAGGCGTCCGGAGTACGCCGTCCACTCGCGTGCCACCAGCGGTTGCAGATGGCCGTCGACGTCGCGCACGCGCATCTCGCGCAGCAGATCGCGCAAGCGCAGCGGCAGGAACATCTCGTCCCAGAAGCTGAGCCTGCGGTCGGCGGCAGGACCGAGGCCGAGGTCGATGCCGAGCGCCAGCCAGGGTTCCGGAGCCGCATAGGTCGTTGCCAGCGAGCGGTAGCTTTCGCCGCGCGCACGCACGCTCATGCTGCGGTGCAGATCGCCCTCGAGCACCGCGTCGAGCACGTCGCGCAGTCGGGTGGAGCAGTTCACCGCGAAGTAGTCGTAGCGGTATTCGGCGTGCTCGGGCAGGGCGTTCTCGGCCAGCATCTCGGCGACCGCGTAGCGCTGGTCCGGGCGCAGCGCCAGTTCCTGGATCCATACGCTGCGACCTTCGGCGGCGTAGTTCGCCAGGTCGGATTGCGGGGCGAAGGCCGCGAGCCGGTACAGCATGCGCCCCTGCACGAAATTGAGCAGGAAGTTCTCCTGCTCGAAATCGAAGATGCCGAAGTTGTACAGGCGTGCGTCGCCGGTGACGGTGTTCTCGACCAGCAGCGCGTTGTGCCCGAAGCGCTGCCAGTAGATCTCGCCCGGCGCCGCGGTGACCAGTGCGATGCGAAATGCCTCGCCACTGTCGCGGTCGAGCTGCTGTGCCGTCGCGCTGCAGGCGAGCAGGCCGCCCAGCAGCCCGAGCAGCAGCCGTCGCATCCGGGTCACACCTTGCCCGTGTCGACGATGAACTGGTGCACGCGCCGCGCGTCGGCCTTGGATACCTGGAAGCGGCAGTTGCCGAGCACGGTTTCCTCGCCGACCTCGGGCAGGTGCCCGAACTGCGCGGTGACCAGGCCGCCGACGGTGTCGTATTCCTCGTCCGAGAACGCGGTGTTGAAGGCGGCGTTGAAGTCGGCGATCGGGGTCAGCGCGCTGACGCTGCGGCGGCCGTCGGGAAGCAGGCGGATCTGCGCGTCCGGGTTGCTCTCGTCGTCGTGTTCGTCGTCGATGTCGCCGACGATCTCCTCCAGCACGTCCTCGATGGTGACCAGGCCGGCGACGCCGCCGTACTCGTCGACCACGACCGCGAGGTGGTGGCGCGACGAACGGAACTCCTTGAGCAGCACGTTCAGGCGCTTGGACTCGGGGACCAGTCGCACCGGTCGGATCAGGCTGCGGATGTCGCACGGCCGTTCGCGCTGCGCCATGCACTTGAGCAGGTCCTTGGCGAGCAGGGTGCCGATGACCTCGTCGCGGTCCTCGCCGGTGACCGGGAAGCGCGAGTGGCCGGATTCGATCACGATGCCGAGGATCTGGTCGAGGCTGCCGTCGACCGGCACCGAGACCATCTGTGCGCGCGGCACCATCACGTCGGAAACCTGCTTGTCGGTGACGCCGATCGCGCCTTCGATCATGCCCAGGGTGTCGGCGCTGAGCAGGCCATTGTCCTTGGCGTTGCGCAGTTCCTCGAGCAGTTCCTCGCGGTTGCGCGGCTCGCCGGAGAGCATGTGGCCCAAGCGGTCGAGCCAGGAGCGCGCCTGGGGCGCGCTGCTACTGGGCGGGTCGTCGTTCATTCCAACGCGGGTCTGCGCCCTGGTGCCGGGCGGGGCGCGCAGTGTAGCGGCAATCCGGGATCGGCTGGGCGCGGCGGCCGGTCAACCGGTTCGGTGCCCGCGCGTTATGCTCGGGACGCGATCCCGCGGATGGAGACAACACGATGAAACAGCTGGTCTTGGGTGTGATGCTCGTTCTGGGTTCGGCGACGGTGGCGGCGGAGACGCCGCTGGCCGATCAGCGTCAGGAAAACCAGGAACAACGCATCGAGCAGGGAGTCGCGACCGGCGAAGTCACCAAGCGCGAGGAAGCACGTCTGGACGCGCAGCAGGAACGCGTCGAGAACAAGGAAGCGCGCATCGAAGCCGACGGCGTCGTCACCAAGCGCGAGCGCGCCCGCCTGCAGCGCTCGCAGAACCGCGCCAGCGCCAACATCGCCAAGCAGAAGCACGACCGCCAGGACAAGGACTGATCGCGCCGACCCGGCCTCAGAACGAACACGGCACGCCGGTGCCCCCGAGGCCGCAATAGCCCCGGGGGTGCTTCGACAGGTACTGCTGGTGTTCGTCCTCGGCCAGGTGGAACGGCACGCCCGCACGCAGTTCGGTGGTCAGTGCCGGATAGCCCGCCGCACGCAGTCGCACGGCGTAGGCGGCGGCCGTAGCCGCGGCGGCAGCCAGATCGGCGCTGTCCTCGACGTAGATCGCGGATCGGTACTGGCTGCCGAGGTCGTTGCCCTGGCGCATGCCCTGGGTCGGGTCGTGGCTCTCGAAGAACACCCGCAGCAAGGTCTGGAAGTCGATCTGGCCGGGGTCGTACACCACCCGCACCACTTCCGCGTGCCCGCTGCGGCCGCCGCAGACCTCGCGATAGGTCGGGTGGGTCGTCTGCCCGCCGGCATAGCCGACCGCGGTCGTGTACACCCCTGGCAGCGACCAGAATCGGCGCTCGGCGCCCCAGAAGCAGCCCATGCCGAAGCACACCCGGCGCATGCCGGGAACGTCGCCGTCGAGTGCGCGACCGTGGACATGGTGCGGCCGGGGCGGGGGCGGAGTGGTGTCGGAACCGGTCATGGGATCAGTCCTTCTGCCGCGCGTCCGCGCCCGCCGCCCGTGCCGCCAGCACCTGTTCCAGCTTGCGCTCCAGCGCGCTGCGTTCCTCGACGGCCTTGAGCAGTGCCATCTCGATGGTGGCGAGGCGCTGCAGCATCTCCTCGGCGTGGTGCGCGCGCGCCGCGGCGTCCTCCTCCATGTGCTGCAGTTTCATCCAGATCATGCGCCGCACGTGACGTGCCTCGCGCTCCTCGTCTTCCTGGAAGAACGCGACCAGCGAGGCCGAGAGCAGCGCGATCATCGACACGCCGAGCAGCATCAGAATCACCGCGAACACGCGCGCCGCCGGGGTCTGCGGCACCAGGTCGCCGTAGCCGACCGTGGTCACGGTGACCCACGCCCACCAGATGCCGTCGAGCGGCCGCGCGAAGCCGGGGTCGAAGTAGCCGATGATGGCGCCGCCGAGCGTGGTCACGATCACGATCGCGGCGAGGATCGGCCCGAGCCGGTTCTGCGACAGCATGTGCCGCACCACGCGCGCGGCGTTGGCCAGCAGCGACAGCATCACCAGCACGCGCGCGGCGCGCCCGAACTCGGCCCAGTCGGTGTTGTCCCACAGCGCCGGCAGCCCGAACACGATGATCAGCAGGTTGAGCCAGTTGCCGCGGAAATAGCGGCCGCGGTGGGCGACCAGCGCGCCGAGCACCAGTGCCTCGGCGACGAAGATCAGCCAGGTGCCCCATGCCACGAGCTGCGCGGTGGACGCAGAAACCTGGCCGCTGCCATCCAGTGACCACTGGATCGGCAGCCACAGCGCCAGCGGCACCAGCAGCCACTCGAACCAGTGGCCGATGCGGCGCGCGCTGGCGGTTTCGTCGGGGGCGACTCCGGCCAGGCCGATCCAGTGGCCGAAATTGCGGGCGTGGTGGTGCGGCTGCGCCGGTGCGGTGTCGATGTCGCTCATCGCGTCACTCCGCCGCGCAGCATCGGCACGATCTCGCGCGGTGTCGCCGACAGCGCCAGCATCACCCCGGCCTCGCGCAGTTCGGCGGAGTCGTCGAGCACGATGCGACCGCTGCGGTCCGCGACCAGCAGCCGCTCGATGCGGCCGAGCACGTTGAGGCTGGCGCCGGCGCGGGGGTCGAACCACAGCTCGACTCCGGCCACCTGCAGGCGTCCGGAAGCGCCATCGGCCGCGATCACCGCGCGCATCTGGTCGATGCCGAGCGCGATCTCGCGGTACGGGAAACGCCGCGCGCCGGGGGTACGCAGCAGGATCGCGACCGAGAGCGTCAGCGAGCCGCGCGGCTGGTTCGAGACCACCAGCGGGTTCTCCTGGCGCAGACCTTCGTCGAGCGGGAACTCGAAGCGGCCATCGTCGTCGATCGCGATCCGGCGCACGCCGTCGCGGGCGCGGATCTCCAGGCGGATGTCGGCCGGGCGCACGCCGGGCTGCTTGCTCAGGATGCGCGCCCGCGCCTGCAGCCGGTCATGGCTCGCGACCTGCAGCGCCGGCCCGAGCGACTGGTACAGCGACGCATACGGGACCGCCGACTCGGCCGCGCGCACCGTCGCAGCCATCGCCAGCAAAGCCAGAAATCCGAGCGCTCGCCACCCCATGCGTGCACTGTGCGCAGTGTGGCGGCGGCGGTCAACTGCCGTCGCGGCCGGACAGGGCGGCCGCCGGAACCGCGGCCAGGACCGGCGCGAGCCGCGCCAGGAACGCGCCGAGCGCGCTGCTGCGCCGGAAGCACAGGGCGATGCGGCGATGCGGCGGCGACCCGCTGAAGCGGACCAGGCGCAGGTTGGCGTTGGCCGGCACCGGCGGCGCCACTGCCAGCGCCGGCAGCAAGGTCATGCCGACGCCGGCGGCGACCATCTGGCGCAGCGTCTCCAGGCTGGTGGCGCGGAAGCCGCGGGTTTCCTCGGCGCCGGCCATGCGGCAGACATCGAGCGCCTGGTCGCGCAGGCAGTGGCCGTCTTCGAGCAGCAGCAGTTCCTCGTGCGCGAGTTCGGCGACGCCGACGCGCTTGCGCTTGCCGAGCGCGTGGCTGCAGGGCAGCGCGAGCAGGAAGTCCTCGCTGAACAGCTCGATCTGGGCCAGTTGCGGATCGTTGATCGGCAGCGCCAGCAGCGCCGCATCCAGGCTGCCCTCGCGCAGCCTGCGCAGCAGTTCGCCGGTGCGCTCCTCGGTCAGCAGCAGGGTCAGCTGCGGAAAGCGCGCGCGGATGCCCGGTACCACGTGCGGCAGCAGGTACGGCGCCAGCGTCGGAAACAGGCCGAGCCTGACCGTGCCGGCCTCGGGATCGCGCGTGCGCTTGGCCAGTTCGCGGATCTGCGCGGTTTCGTGCAGCACGTTGCGCGCACGCTCGGCGATCTCGCGCCCGATCTCGGTGAGCATCACCTGGCGCGAAGTGCGCTCGATCAGCGTCACGCCGAGTTCTTCCTCCAGCTTCTTCAGCTGCGTCGACAGCGTTGGCTGGCTGACGAAGCTGGCTTCGGCGGCGCGGCCGAAGTGGCGGTGGTCGGCGAGCGCCACCAGGTAGCGCAGGTCGCGCAGGTTCATCGCGGCTCCCGGGACAGGGTGGCGATGGTAGCCGAGCGCTCAGGCCGCGGCGGCGAGCGCCGGGTTCGGGGCGCTGCTGCGGATCAGATGGTCGAAGGCAGCGAGTGCCGCAGTCGCGCCCGCGCCCATCGCGATGACGATCTGCTTGTACGGCACCGTGGTCGCATCGCCGGCGGCGAACACGCCCGGCAGCGAGGTCGCGCCGTGCGCGTCGATCACGATCTCGCCGCGCGGCGACAGCTCCAGGCTGCCCTTCAGCCATTCGCTGTTCGGCAGCAGGCCGATCTGCACGAAGATGCCGTCCAGTTCGACACGGTGGGCGCCGCCGCCGCCGCGGTCCTGGTAGCTCAGGCCGACGACCCTGCTGCCATCGCCATGCACCTCGGTGGTCAGCGCAGAAAGCACGACGCGCACGTTCGCGAGGCTGCGCAGCTTGCGCTGCAGGACCTCGTCGGCACGCAGCCTGGCGTCGAACTCGATCAGGGTGACGTGGGCGGCGATGCCGGCCAGGTCGATCGCTGCTTCGACGCCGGAGTTGCCGCCGCCGATCACGGCGACGCGCTTGCCCTTGAACAGCGGGCCGTCGCAGTGCGGGCAGTAGGCGACGCCGCGGTTGCGGTACTCGGCTTCGCCGGGCACGTTCATCGAGCGCCAGCGCGCGCCCGGGGCGAGCACGACGGCGCGGGATTTCAGCGTCGCGCCGTTGTCGAGGCGGATGCCGATCAGGCCCTCGGCGTCGGCGGCGTCGAGCGCGGCGGCGCGCTGCCCGTTCAGGATCTCGACACCGTAGTCGAGCACATGCGCCTCCAGTGCGGCGGCGAGCTTGGGGCCTTCGGTTTCGCGCACCGACACGAAGTTCTCGATCGCCAGCGTGTCGAGCACCTGGCCGCCGAAGCGCTCGGCGACCACGCCGGTGCGGATGCCCTTGCGCGCGGCGTAGATCGCCGCGGCGGCACCTGCCGGACCGCCGCCGACCACGAGCAGGTCGTAGGCGGGCAGCGCACGCAGACGCTCGGCTTCGCGCGCCGCGCTGCCGCCATCAAGCCGGGCGAGGATCTGCGCCAGGTCCATGCGTCCGCTGGCGAACGGCTGGCCGTTCAGGAACACGCTCGGCACCGCCATCACCTGGCGCGCATCGACCTCGGCCTGGAACAGCGCGCCGTCGATGGCAACGTGGCGGATCCGCGGGTTCAGCACCGCCATCAGGTTCAGCGCCTGGACCACGTCCGGACAGTTCTGGCAGGACTGCGAGAAGTAGGTCTCGAACTGGTATTCGCCGGTCAGCGCGCGTACCTGCGCAAGCGTCTCCTCGGACTGCTTCGGCGGATGTCCGCCGACCTGCAGCAGCGCCAGCACCAGCGAGGTGAACTCGTGGCCGAGCGGCATGCCGGCGAAGCGCAGGTTGCCGGCATCGCCCGGGCGGCGGATCAGGAACGAGGGCTTGCGCGCGTCGGCGTCGTCGCGCAGCACGCGGATCTTCGGCGACAGCGCCGCGATCTCGTGCAGCAGCGCATCCAGTTCCAGCGCCGCTTCGCTGCCATCGAGCGCGGCGACCAGTTCGATCGGTTCGACGAGCCTGGTCAGGTAATTGCGCAGTTGTTCGGTCAGGTCGGTGTCGAGCATGGCGGTTTCCTCGGGACAGTCGCGCCCGCGACGCGGCCAGGGCGTCGTCCGCAGCGGGCAGGGGCTTGGGCAGGCGCGGGCCTGCCGAAGCCCCCGCAGACGGCCGCACTGCGCGGCCGTCGCGGGGTGGCGGTCAGATCTTGCCGACCAGATCGAGCGAGGGCTTGAGCGTGGCCGCGCCTTCCTGCCACTTCGCCGGGCACACTTCACCCGGATGGCTGGCGACGTACTGCGCGGCCTTGACCTTGCGCAGCAGTTCGCTGGCATCGCGGCCGATGCCGCCGGCGGTGATCTCGACGATCTGGATGCGCCCGTTCGGGTCGACCACGAAGGTGCCGCGGTCGGCCAGGCCCTTGGCCTCGATCAGCACCTCGAAGTTGCGCGAGATCGCGTGTGTCGGATCGCCGACCAGCGGATAGCGGATCTTGCGGATGGTGTCGGAGGCATCGTGCCAGGCCTTGTGCGTGAAGTGGGTGTCGGTGGAGACGCCGTAGATCTCGACGCCGAGCTTCTGGAACTCGGCGTAATGGTCGGCCAGGTCGCCGAGTTCGGTCGGGCAGACGAAGGTGAAGTCGGCTGGGTAGAAGAAGAACACCGACCACTTGCCCTTCACGGTCTGGTCGCTGACCTCGACGAACTGCCCATTGTGGAAGGCCATCGCATTGAACGGTTTGATTTCGGAGTTGATCTGGGACATGGCATTGCTCCTGCAGAGGGGTGGGGTGGGTTGCTGGTGACGCCACGATAGTCCTGTGCCATCCATCTGCAAAATCGATATTTCGGATCGTAGCGATTGACCATGGCTATCGAAGCGAGGCCGCCGCGTGCCCGCGCTCGCGCCGCAGTCGCGCCGTCGTCGCCACATTCACACCGGATACGGACAGACTGTGGGTGTCTGCTCGCCGCACCTGCACCGAAGGAGTCGCCCGATGTCCATCCCCCGTCCCGCCTTCCACCGCTCGGCCACGCTGAAGCTGCTCGGCGTCGGCTTCCTCGCCCTGCTGATGGCGATCCCGCTGTCGATGCTGGAAGGGCTGCGGCGCGAGCGCGACGCGCGCCGTGGCGAGGCCGAGCAAGCCCTGGCGACCAGTTACGGCGATGCGCAGCGCATCGGCGCGCCGCTGCTGCGGGTGCCGGTGGAGACGCGCGTGGCGCAGTCGGATGGCAGCACGCGCTTGCGCCGGACCTGGCTGTACCAGGTGCCGGACCGCGTCGATGCCGAGGCCGAACTGGCGATCGAGCGACGCCGTCGCGGCATCTTCGAGCTGCCGGTCTACCAAGCCAAGGTGGTGCTGGCGACGCGCTTCGCGCATCCGCGCAGCGGCTTCGGCGAGATCGACGGCGAGGCGCAATGGGCGCAGGCGGAACTGGTCATTGGCATCAGCGACCCGCGCGGCCTGCGCGAGATCGGCGCCGATTTCGCCGCGACCACGCCCACCCCGGCCGAGTCGTTGGGCGAGGGCCCGGGCGGGTTGCCGCTGTTCCGGTTGGCCAGTGTCGCGCTCGACGCAGGCGACGCCGCGCTCGCCGGCAAGGTGAGCCTGTCGGTCGCCGGCTCGCGCCGTTTCGACTGGTTGCCGCTGGCGCGCGACTACCGCGCCCACCTGCGCGCGCCGTGGTCCGACCCGAGCTTCGGCGGCGCGTTCTCGCCGACGCATTCGCGCGTCGCGGCGGGCGCATCCGAGGCCGCGTGGCAGGTGCTCGAGTTCAACCGCAACCTGCCGGCGGTGTTCCGCGCCCAGGACCTGCAGGCGGGCGCGCTGGCGGCGCAGGATTTCGGCGTCGCGTTGTATCAGCCGGGCGATGTCTACCAGCGCAACGAGCGCACGTTGAAGTACGGGTTGCTGGTGATCGCGCTCAGCTTCGGCGTGTTCTTCCTGTTCGAGACGCTGGCGCGGCTGCGCCTGCACCCGGTGCAGTACCTGCTGGTCGGCAGTGCGCTGGCGGCGTTTTTCCTGGTGCTGCTCGCCGCCTCCGAGCACCTGCGCTTCGGGCTCGCCTACCTGCTCGCTGCCGGCGTGCTGATCACGATGGTCGCCGGCTACGCCGCCGCGGTGTTGCGACGACCGCGCCATGGCGCGGTGATCGCGCTGTGGCTGGCGCTGCTGTATGCGACCTTGTACGTGCTGGTCGGTGCCGAGGACTACGCGCTGCTGGCCGGCAGCGGACTGGTGCTTGCCCTGATCGCAGCGACCATGTATCTGACGCGCCGCATCGACTGGTACGCGTTCGGCGCACCCGTTCCCCCCGAACTGCCGGACCCGGCGGAGCAAGCGTCATGAGCGGCTGGCTGCTGTCCCTCGATACCTCGACCGAAGCGGTCTCGGTGGCGCTGCTGCGCGCTGCCGAGTGCTACGAACGCTTCGAGCTTGCGCCGAAGCGACAGGCGCAACGGGTGCTGCCGATGATCGACGAGGTGCTGGCCGAGGCCGGCATCGTCAAGTCCATGCTCGGCGCAATCGCGGTCGGACGCGGACCCGGCGCCTTCACCGGCGTGCGCCTCGGCATCTCGGTCGCGCAGGGCATCGCGCTCGGGCTCGACGTGCCGGTGCTGCCGATCTCGTCGCTGGCCGCGCTCGCCGCGGACGTGATCGACATCGACCCGACCCTGACCGTGCTGGCGACGATCGACGCGCGCATGGGCGAGGTCTACGCCGGCTGCTACCGCTTCGACGCGCAGCACGGCGTGCAACTGATCGGCGACGAATGCGTCGGCCCGGCGCACAGCGTGCCGCTCGCGCGCGCCGAACGCTGGGGCGTGATCGGCACTGGCTGGAGCGCCTATCCCGAGTTCTGGTCGCCACGCATCGGTGCGCCGGAATTCGCCGACGGCGCCCGCTTCCCGCGTGCATCGCGCATCGCCGAGCTGGCTGTCTCGCGTTGGCAACGCGGCCACGGCATCGCCCCCGAATTCGCCCTGCCCGCCTACCTGCGCGACAAGGTCGCGCTCACCGAAGTCGAGCGCGGCGTGCGCTAGCAGCCTGTTGAAAAACACCCCGCTGCGAGCGGATTGTTTGCCGGACACAGCGTTGCGCGGTGTCTTGAGTGAGGTTTGCGCGGCAATTTTTGCCGCAGAACGGCGGTTTCGGCGCGCTGCGGGCGCACGTTCCCCGTGAGCGCGCTCACGCGCGCCCTCCTGCTGTTGCCAGCAGCTTCGGCAGTCGAACCAGATTGCTCGCTGCCATCGCGAACTGGAACAGCGCTTCGACACGCGCCAGGCCGCGCTGCTTCACCTGGCGTGTGTTGGCGACCGACTTGATCCAGCCGAAGTGGGTCTCG
>JACPFU010000017.1 GCA_016182785.1 Lysobacterales bacterium
AAAAGTCGGTCAAATCAGCGGTTGCAAAACACCCCAAAAACCCCGCATCCTGAGACCCCGTTCGAGTCCCGTTCTAGCCACCCAAAAGTGGCGCCATTACGGCGATCATCGGTGGCGCCTTTGGGGCGATCAGTGACAGCCATCGTGCATTCTCCGCTGGATGCCGCCGGCGCCCATCGCCGGTGGCGTCCGCGATCGTAAACGGCCGCGTGGCGAATGCAATGGCCTGGAGCTCGCGACCCCCGTGGGTCGGCCAGAAACACGAACCCGGCGCGAGGCCGGGTCGGGTCGGTGCTGGCGAATGGTTGGCGGGATCAGCTGTCGAAGCCGCCGCCGAAGACGGTGTCGGGCTCGTCCTGCTGGGCGATCGAGCCGTCGAAATCGCCGCCGAACAGCACATCGTCCGCGGCCAGTTGCGGCGTCGGCGCGGTTTGCAGTTGCACGGGTTCGCTGATGCGCCAGGCGGCAACGGCCAGCAGCGAGATCGCGCAGGCGGCGAATACCGGCGGCAGCGTCGCGGCCTTGAACCAAGCGCCGATGCGCGTGGCCAGGCGTGGGCGGCGCAGCGTGGCCAGATCCGCAGCGAGGGCCTGCGACCAGTCCGCGGTCGCCATCGCGACGCGGGCGGCCAGCGCCTGGTCGGACGAGTCGGTCAACCCGGCCAGCGCGTCCTGCTGGCGTGCGCCGAGGGATTCGCCGCGGCCAAGCTGCGCCAGTTCGTCCAGCGTCAGGCGCCGATCGGCGTCCTGCGGCAGGCCGCGGGTCGCATCGCGATACAGGGCATTGAGGTTCAGCGGGTTCATGGATCAGTCCTCGATGGCATCCGCGCCCAATTCGCGCAGGCGCGCCTTCAGTTCCTCGATGCCGCGGTAGCACAGTTGTTGTGCGGCCGTGACACTCGACCCGGTCAGCCGGGCCACTTCGTCGGCGGTGAATCCCTGCAGCGCGAGCTGGACCGGGAGCCGCCGGCGTTCCGGCAATTCCCCGATGCAGCGCATCAGCAGTTCCGACCACTGGCCCCGACCGGCCTGCGCTTCCGGCCGCAGGGGGCTGGAAACACTGGGATCGAAGCCGGCCTCGTCCTTGTCCTCGATCGATTCCGCATGCCGGACCTGGGCCCGGCGCACCGCATCGACCACGGTCGTGATCACCACCTTCTGGATATAAGACGCAGCCGCGACCAGATTCTTGTCACTCTCCAGCGCCTTCCACAGCTTGATGCGCACTTCCTGCTCGATATCGTCCGCGTCCAGGCCCTGGTCGCGGCTGCAATGCACCTCGATCAGCATGCGCAGGCGCTTGCCGTGCTTCTCCAGCAGCGCTTTCAGGGCGTCGCTCATGCCAGGGCGGCGGTGAGTAGTGCGCGCAGGACCGGCTGGATCATCGCCGCGAGGTCGTCGCGCCAGGCGAAGCTGTCCTCGTCCATGTAGCTGCACTGGGCCATTTCCAGCTGCACCGCCTCGATGCCGCGCGCCGGATCGGCGTAGTGGCGGGTGATGTAGCCGCCCTTGAAACGGCCATTGATGACATGGCTGCATGCCGACTGCGCATCGAGCACGGTGCGCAGCCGCGCCGTCAACGCGCTGCCCGCCGACGCGCCATCGGCGGTGCCGAGGTTCAGGTCGGGCAGGCGACCGTCGAAGAACATCGGCACGATCGAGCGGATCGAATGCGCTTCCCAGAGCAATACGCGGCTGTGCGCGGCATGCACGCGTGCGATCTCGGCGGCGAGCGCGTCATGGTACGGGCGCCACCAGGTCTCGACGCGGGCACGGACCTCGTCGGCATCGGGTTCCTGACCATCGCGATAGACCGGCTCGCCATCGAAGCGGATCGTCGGCACCAGGCCGGTCTCGCGGCGCCCGGGATACAGCGCGACGCCATCGGGCGGCCGGTTCAGATCCACGACATAACGCGAATGCGTCGGCACCAGCATCGAGGCGCCGAGCGCGCTGCGAGCGAACCCATAGAGCCGGCTGATATGCCAGTCGGTGTCCGGTGCAATGCGCGCCCGCGGCAGCATGCGCGCCGCGATCGGTTCGGGAATGAAGCTGCCGTCGTGCGGGCAGCTGATGATCAGCGGCGAATTGCCGCGGTGCAGGGTGACGATGTCCATGTCGGTGATTGTCGCATCCGGAAGTTCTTGCGAGACTCCCCGCCATTCTGACGGAGAGAACCATGCGCCTGCACCGTACCCTGATGCTGTCATTGTCGATCGTCGCCCTGGCCGCGTGCCAGAAGTCCGAAGAGACGGCGCCTGCCGAGCCGGTGGCCGAGGCTGCTCCTGAGGCGGTTTCGGCAGGCGAGGCAATGCCGGAGCAGGAACCCTCTCCGGAGGAAATGTCCGCCGCCGACCCGATGCGTGACTTCGCCTGGACGCTGTCCGAAGATGCCGCGAGCGTTGATGCCAGGGCCAACATCTATCTGGCCGGTCAGGCTTCCGCGCCAGCGGATGATCCCGACCTCGGCCTGCTCCCGGCCGCAATCGAACTTGGCGCCGCGACCACGATCCAGTTCCCGGTGGTCGAAGGCCTGCTCGGCTGCGCCGGCGGCGCACCGGTCGATGGTCCCGATGGCGGCCAGTGCGTGTCGCCATCGAGCGACATCACGGCGAAGAACGGTTACTCCGGCTCGAAGTCCAGCAACCGCTCGCTGTTCCTGGTCGGCGTGTTCCCGGTGGCACCCGACCCGGCAAAGGAAGTGGAGGCCGGCGTCGCACCCGAGACCGACACCGAAACGCGCATCGCGCCAAAGCCGAACCAGGTGTTCCTGATCGGCGATGGCAAGACCGCCGACGGCCAGCTGCAGACCTTCGTCAAGCCGGAAGGTGCCAGCACGCTCTATCTCGGCTTCGCCGATGCCGGCGGCTTCTACGGCGAACCCGGTGCCTACGAGGACAATGTCGGCTACCTGCGCTACACGCACACCCTCGATCCGAAGTGAGCGCGCGGCGCTTGGCGTCGGCGCCAGTGCCGCTCAGGCGCCGCGCACCATGATCGTCAGGCCCTTCAGGAAATTGCGCAGGATCTGGTCGCCGCAAGCGCGGTAGTTGCGGTGATCGGCCTGGCGGAAGAAGGCCGAGAGTTCCGGTTTCGACACCGGGAAGCCGACCTCCTCGAAGGCCTGGTGCATGTCCGCATCCTGCAGCTCGAACGCGACGCGCAGTTTCTTCAGCACGATGTTGTTGCTGATGCGCTTCTCGACCGGCCGCAACGGCTTGCCCGGATCGCGACCGCGGCGGTGGATGATCAGGCCATCGAGAAAATGCGCGAGCACGGCATCGCTGCACTCGGCGTGGCCCGGTTCATCGTCACGCTTCAGCAACGCCTGCACCTGCGCCTTGTCGATCGCGAAACCCGCATCGGCCAGCTTGGCAATGTCGATCACCATCTGGTCGCTCAGGTCGAGCATGTAGCGGATGCTGCGCAGTACGTCGTTGTTGATCATGCCGGTTTCCAGATCGGTTGAAGGGTGATCGTACTCGATGGTCCCCCGTGCACCGTCGCTCACAGCGCAAAGCGCGCAGGCGAGTAGGGGCGCGGATCGATCGCGCGGTCCTGCCCGAGCATTTGCGCGGCGAGCAGTTCGGCGGTGGCGTTGGACATGCTCATGCCGAGCATGCCGTGGCCGGTGGCGAACCAGAGGTTGGCGATGCGGGTCGAGGCGCCGATGATCGGCAGGTCGTCGGGGGTCATCGGGCGCCAGCCCCACCAGTCTTCGACGCGTTCGGAGCCGACCGGGTGGTGCAGGAATTCCTGCGCGCCGCGCACCAGCGCATCGAGGCGGACGCGGTTCATCGACTCGTCGTAGCCGGCGAATTCCATGGTGCTGCCGAGACGGAAACCCGAGCCCCAGGTGGTGACGCAGACGCGCGGTTCGGCCAGCACCAGCGGCCGGCGCGGGGTCTGCGCCGGGCGCGAGTAGGTGATCGAGTAGCCCTTGCCGGGCTGGATCGGCAGGCGCAGGCCGAGGTCGCGCGCGACTGCCGGTGACCAGGCGCCCGCGGCGAGCAACACCGTGCTTGCGGACCGTGTTTCCTGGCCGACGCGCACGCCGCGGATGTGCCCGCCGGAGCGGTCGAAGCCGGTCACTTCGGCCTGTTCGCGGATCACGACGCCGGCATCACGCGCGCGCGCCGCGAGCGCGGCGACGTAGCGGTCCGGGCGCAGGTGCGCGTCGTTCGGCCAGTACAGGCCGCCGACGATGCCGGGCCTAAGCGCCGGCTCCTCGCGCTCGACGCGGGCGCGGTCCCAGGCTTCGACCGGCACGCCATGCGCGCGCAGCAGTTCGAGTTCGGCGCAGCCGGCGTCGAATCCGCGTTGGCTGCGAAATACCTGCAGCGCGCCGTCGTGGGCGAATTCGCAGTCGATCGCCTCGGCGTGCACGAAGGCTTCGATCAGCGCGCGCGAGCGGTTCAGCAGCGCGGCCTTGGCCGGTGCGGTGCGCAGTACCTGGGCGTGGCTGCAGTTCGACGCGAAACGCGCGAGCCAGGCCAGGCGCTGCGGATCGAGGGTCGGGGCGATGCGCAACGGCGCGTCCGCCTGCAACATCCAGCGCAGGCCCTGCGCGATGACCCCGGGTTGCGCCAGCGGCAGCGCGTGCGACGGCGTGATCGTGCCGCAGTTGCCGTGCGATGCGCCGGCTCCGGGCGTGGCGCGTTCGAGCACGGTTACGCTGCGTCCGCCGCGCGCGAGCGCAAGTGCGCAAGACAGCCCGATGACGCCGCCACCGACGACCAGCACATCGCTTCGCTGCGCGTTCACAGCAGGAACACCGTGCCGAGGCCAAGGAAGGCGAGGAAGCCCATCACGTCGGTGACCGTGGTCAGGATCACGCCGCCGGCGAGCGCCGGGTCGAAGCCGAGGCGCTTCAGCGTCAGCGGCACCAGCACGCCTGCGCTGGCGGCCGAGAGCAGGTTGATGGTGAGCGCGCTCGCGATCACCGCCGACAATGCCGGATCGCCGAACCACAGCCAGACGATGGCGCCGAGCAACAGGCCGAGCGCAATGCCGTTCATCAGCGCGACGCGCACTTCCTTCCACAGCAGCACCGCGGCATTCGACGCGCTGACCTGGCCGAGCGCGAGCCCGCGGATCATCAGCGCCAGCACCTGGGTGCCGGCGTTGCCGCCCATGCCGGCGACGATCGGCATCAGGATCGCAAGTGCGACGATCTTCTCGATGGTGCCCTCGAAGCGGCCGACCACGCTCGCAGCCAGGAACGCGGTCGCGAGGTTGATGCCGAGCCAGACCAGGCGCCGGCGCACTGCGCGCGGCACCGGGCTGAACAGGTCTTCCTCCTCGTCGAGTCCGGCGGCGCTCATCACCTGGTGCTCGGCCTGGTAGCGGATGATGTCGACGACGTCGTCGATGGTGATGCGTCCGAGCAGCACGTTGTTGTCGTCGACCACCGGGGCGGTGATCCAGTCGTGGTCGGCGAAGCTCTGCGCCACTGCCTCGCTCGACATCTCGACCGAGACCGGCGGCTGGGTGTCGTCGACCAGTTCGTTGATCGGCGTGTCTGCCTGCGAGGTGATGATGCGCGACAGCGCGACGCGGCCGAGGTACTGGTTGCGGCGACTGACCACGTACAGGTGGTCGGTGTGGTCGGGCAGTTCGCCGCGCAGGCGCAGGTAGCGCAGCACCACGTCGACGGTGACGTCGGGGCGCACCGTCACCGCGTCCGGGTTCATCAGTCGCCCGGCGCTGTCCTCGGGGTAGGACAGCGCCTGCTCCAGACGGTCGCGGTCGCTGCGGTCGAGCGAGCGCAGCACGGTGTCGGTGACGGTGTCGGGCAGGTCCTCGAACAGGTCGGCGAGGTCGTCGATGTCCAGTGTTTCCGCGGCCGCGACGATCTCGTCGGGGTCCATGTCCGAGAGCAAGCTCTCGCGCACTTCCTCGCCGACATGCACCAGCACCTCGCCGTCGTCCTCGGCATCGACCAGGCCCCAGACCATCAGGCGCTTGGCCGGCGGCAGCGATTCGAGCAGGTTGCCGATCTCGGCCGGGGACAGGGTGTTGACCAGGCGCCGCACCGGTCCGAGGCGACCGGAATCGAGCGCCTGCGAAAGCGTCTTCATCTGCCGCGCGGCCTTGTCGATCTGGGCAAGTTCGGCCATGGCGCGCTCCCGGCGGTTGCTCGAAACCACCTCAAGTGAGGGGAAAAACGTTCGCGATTATCGCGGCTTGGGCCGGATATGTCTTGTTCAATCTGAACTTGTGTCGGCTGTGACCGCGCGCACGCCGCAGGCCGCGCCTGCTTCCCTACAGTGCCGCCATGAAACCAATCCGATCGATTCTCGCCGGCCTGCCGATCTGGCTTGCCGCCTTGCCCGCGGTGGCGCAGACCACGGCCAGCCTGATCGCGCTGGAAGGCTACGGCAATCTGGAGACCGCGGGCGTGGTCGTCACCATCAGCGGCGACAGCGACCGCGATGCCAGCCTGCAGGTCGAGTGGCGGCGCAGCGGCGAGGCCGCGTACCGTCTCGCCCATCCCGGCGTGCGCTTCGATGCGACGCATTTCGCCGGCAGCCTGTTCGGGCTCGCGCCGGGCAGCGCGCACGAGTTGCGCGTCACCCTCGCCGACCCCGATGGCGTCAGCGGCGCTGCAGTGCAACTCGGCAGCTTCGCGACCCGCGCCGATGTGCTGGTCGAGCCGACGCTGCGCACGCTGTACGTTCGCCCCGACGGCAACGACGGCAATGATGGGCTGACCCCGGCGAGCGCGGTGCGCACGATCCAGCGAGGCGCCGACCTGGCCCAGGCCGGAGACGTGGTCGCGGTCGCCGATGGCGTCTATCGCGAATCGGTGACGGTGCCGCGCTCGGGCACGGCGCTGCAGCCGATCGTGTTCCGCGGTCTGGGCGATGCGGTGCTGCTCGATGGCGGCGATGCCGCGATTGCGCAGGGCGTGAGCTGGATCGCGATGGCGAATGGCGTCCATCGGCGCACGCTCGGGTTCGCCACCGGGCATGTCAGCAGCGACCAGGGCCGGCTCTATCGCTACGGTTCGCTCGCGGAACTGCAGGCGCTCGCCGCCGGTGCGCCCGGCGGCTACTTCTTCGATGGCAGCGATCTCTACCTCAAGTTCGCCGACGCCAGCACGCCGGCCGCGCGCACGCTGCACGTGGCGCGTTTCGACAGCGGCTTCGTGCTCGACGGCCGCAGCCACGTGCGCATCGAGAACTTCGCCATCCGCCACTTCGGTTCCGGTGATTACGGCAAGGGCGTGTACCTGCGCTTCAGCAGCGACTGCATCGTGCGCAACAACCGCATGCACGAAATCGGCGCCGCCGGCGTCTGGGTCAAGGGCGGCGCGCGCCATCGCATCGAGGACAACGCCTTCAGCGACAGCTCGATTCCGGGCTGGCCCTGGGAACTGACCAAGGGCAGCAGCGCCGAGAACAACGGCGTCGTGTTCACCGACAACCCCGGGCGCGGCCACATCGTGCGCCGCAATCAGTTCAGCGGCACGTTCAATGGCATCGGGCCCTGCGGCGGCAGCATCGGGCCGGATGGCATCACCACCGAGGTCGACGTCTATCGCAACCGCTTCCGCGACCACAACGACGACGCCCTCGAACCTGAAGGCTACTGTGCCAACCTGCGCCTGTTCGAGAACGCCATTCGCGATTCGCACATGGCTTTCGCCGTCGCGCCGGCGGCACCGGGGCCGACCTTCCTCGTGCGCAACACCGCGCTCGACACCGGCAGTACCCGCACCAGCCAGGTCGATGGCTACGGTGCCAGCGCGCTCAAGATCAACAGCGGCTATCCGACGCCGATCGGTCCGCTGCTGCTCTACCACAACACGTTCTACACGCGGGCGCCGGCCACCGACTCGATCCTGCTGCTCGATCCCGGCGCCAGCACCTGGCTGCGCAGTCGCAACAACATCATCGCCGGCACCCGCTACGCGCTCGAGAAGATCAACCCGATCGCGCTCGACCTGGACCACGACCTGCTGCACAGCAGCGACCCGGCTCGCTTCGTGCGCTGGCAGGGCGTTGCCTACGCCAGCCTGCTCGCGCTGCAGGTCGGCGCCGGCGCCGAAGCGAACGGGCGCAGTGGCGCGCCGCAGCTGGTCGCGCCCGACGCCGGCGACTTCCGCCCCGCAGCGAGCAGTCCCGCGATCGACGGCGGCGTGGTGATCGCCGGCATCAACGACGGCTTTGCCGGCGCGGCGCCGGACATCGGTGCGGTCGAGCGCGACGATGCCGCGCTGTTGTTCGCCGACAGCTTCGAGTAGCGCCGCCGCGGTGTTGCTGGCGGTGTCCGCCGGGCACTGTCAGAATCGGCCGATGCACGAGCCATCGCGCTTGCACGAGGACGGCGGCGGATCCGCGGCGCGCGAGCGTCTGCTGGAGGAGGCGGTGTTGCGCGAGTGCCTCGACAGCATGGCGCGCTCGAACGAACGCGGGGTGTGGCTGACCTTGCTGCTGGTTCCGCTCGCGGCCTGGCGTCTCGGCCTGCACGCACCTGCCGACCAGTTCCTGACCTGGGCGATGGCGATGGGTGCGGTCACGCTGCTGCGCGCGCTGGTCGGCCGTGCCTACCTGCGACGGCCGCCACGCGGTGCGCAGCTGGCCGCATGGCGCGCCGCGTTCATGGTGCTGGCGGCGCTGGTCGGTGCCGGCTGGGGCACGCTGGTGTGGCCGCTGTTCGAGATGTCGGGCGATCTGCGCCTGCTGGTGTTCTGCCTGCTGATGGCGATCGCGGCGATCGGGCTGTTCTCGTTCCATGCGCTGGCCGAGGTGTTCGCGGCATTCCTGCTGCCGCTGGTCGGTTCGATGCTGGTGGCGCTGACGATCACCAACGTCGCCCTGGCGCATGAAATCGCGCTGATGGTGCCGCTGTTCGGCGTGATCATGGTGGTCGGCTCGCGCCTGGTCAGCGCCAACGTCGCCGATGTCATCCGCGCGCGCTGGCGTGCCGACGAACTGAGCCGCGCCGCGCGCGCCGCGAGCGAGGCGAAATCGCGCTTCCTGGCCAGCATGAGCCACGAGATCCGCACCCCGATCAACGGCATGATGGGCATGGCCGAGCTGCTCGCGCGCGCCGGACTGCCGCCGCCGCATGACCACTACGCGCGCTCGGTACTCGGCGCCGGGCGCAGCCTGCTCGGCGTCGTCGACGACGTGCTCGACTTCGCCAAGATCCAGGCCAGCCAGCTGAGCCTGCGTCCCGAACCGTGCGAACTGGGCGCCTGGGTCGAGCAGTGCGTGCAGCCGTATCGCACGCTCGCGGCGCAGCGCGGGCTCGCGTTCGAGGTGCGCATCGACCCGTCGCTGCCCAAGCGCGTGCTGATCGACGGCCAGCGTCTCGGCCAGGTGCTCGGCAACCTGCTGTCGAACGCGTTGAAGTTCACCGAGAACGGCCACCTGCGCGTGCTGCTGGAGCAGCAGGATGCGGAGCGCTGGTCGCTCGCGGTCGACGACTCCGGCATCGGTGTCGCGGCGCACGACGTCCAGCGCATGTTCGAGCCGTTCACCCAGGTCGACGCCTCGGCCGGACGGCGCTATGGCGGCACCGGACTCGGGCTGTCGATCGTGCGCCAGATCGTGCAGTTGATGGAGGGCGAAATCCGTTGCGACAGCGCACCCGGCGCCGGCAGCCGCTTCACCATCAGCCTGCCGTTGCGGCCGGCACCGGCGCCACAGGCACAGCCCGATGGCCAGCCGCAGGAAGCCGAGGAGCCGCTGCAGGGACGCGTGCTGGTGGCCGAGGACAACGCGCTGAACCTGGAGATCACGCGGCTGTTCCTGGAGTCGATGGGCGTCGTCGTGATCAGCGCCGCCGACGGCGCCGAAGCGATCGCGCAGCAACGCGCCACGCATCCGGACCTGATCCTGATGGACTGCGAAATGCCCGGCATCGATGGCCTCGAAGCGACCCGTCGCATCCGCGCCGACGAAACCCGCAAGCGCGTGCCGATCATCGCCCTGACCGCCCACGCCCTGCCCGAAGACCGCCAGGCCAGCCTCGACGCCGGCATGGACGACTACCTGTCCAAACCCGTCGACCGCCAGCGCCTGTACCGCATGCTGCGGCAGTGGTTGCCGCCGCGCGAACGCGGCAGCTGACGACGCCTAGCAGCCTGTTGAAAAACACCCCGCTGCGAGCGGATTGTTTGCCGGACACAGCATTGCGCGGTGTCTTGAGTGAGGTTTGCGCGGCAATTTTTGCCGCAGAACGGCGGTTTCAGTGCGCTGCGGGCGCACGTTCCCCGT
>JACPFU010000016.1 GCA_016182785.1 Lysobacterales bacterium
CTCACGTCTGCTGGCGTCTTACAATCGCCCAACAGACCATCCAACACATTGTCGTCCAGCTTCTTTGCCACTGCTTCTGCTCCTTGCGGCCAACGCCGCCATTCCATCAGGGAGCAGTTACACAGTTCAAATTACAGACTCACGCGTGCTGACGGCGACGCGCGACGGGGTGCTGCAGGCGACGCACGTGTACGACGGCAACGGCCTGCGCACGCGCACCTCCAAGCCGGCGCCGGGTGCCCCGCAACCGGACCGGGACCTGCGCTTCCAGATCTACACGCCGGGCGGCGTGTTCCAGTGGGAGAACGACATTGAGTGCTCGCAGCTACGCTCGCGCGGCGTGAACTACGTGCGCCTGGCCGGCTCGCTGCTGGCCAAGGTCGTCGCGAACTCGACACTGACCCAGGCCGAATGCTACTCGGGCACCAGCAACAGCGAGCAGCAGGTGCTGTCGCTCAACCCGTTCCGCAACCCGTTCGCTGGTGCCACCGAAGTGGTCGCCGGCAACGACGGCGGCCGCGACGGTGAAGCCCCGAGCGCTCCGACCTCCACCACCTACAGCATCGTCTACGTCCACACCGACGCGCTCGGCAGCCCCGTCGCCGAAACCAGCACCAACGCCACCGTCATCCCCGGCAGCCGCACCCAATACGAACCCTACGGCAAACCCCTCACCACCCCCCGCGAAGGCGCCCCCAGCTACACCGGCCACCAGCACGACACCAGCACCGGCCTGATCTACGCCCAACAACGCTACTACGACCCCGCCCTCGGCCGCTTCCTCTCCACCGACCCGATGGCGGTGGACATGGGCGCTGCGGGGAACTGGAACCGGTACGCTTACGCCGCGAACAATCCGTATCGGTTGGATGGGCGGTCTGACTTAAATCTTTTTGCTCCGACAGACGGGCTCTATGAAGCCGGCAAGGCCTTCGACATCCCGGGAATGTTCACGCTTACAGGTCATGCCAACTCGACCTTTATTCAGGGCGCGAACAAGGCCCAATTGAATCCGTATCAGACGCTTGCTCTTGCCAGGGCCGCCGGCCTGAAGGAAGGGCATACGTTCTTTGTCGGCGCGTGTAATGTCGGCGCCGATGGCGGTGCTTATGCGCAATCCCTGGCAGACAAGAACAATAGCCTTGTGCTGGCTGCAACGGGTTTCGTCAGCTTCCCGACTACCAAAGACCCCAATCCGAATGACAGCCTCGGCCCCTACAAGCCGGGCAATTCGGTAACTCTCACGGTCAACTCTGAGCGGGGCGGAAAAGGTACGCCTAGAACGTTTGCTGTGTTTGCGCCTGGCGGCAGTGGGCCTATTGCGAGCGGTATTCGCAGCGTGAATTACAACCCGAAGACCGGACAAGCGCAGCTGCGGATGGCTCCCGAGACCGGTTCTCGAATTGGACGCACCATGACTGTGTGCGTGGACAAGGACAAGTGCGGGCAATGAGCGCTATGAAAGATATTTTCGGGGTCGCATTGAGTGTGTTGCTTATTGGATGTCAGCACCCGACCGATAACACGCCACCAGCCGCGGGGGATGCGGCACAGGTTGCGACGACTTCCACGGGCGAGATGTTCTATCTCGAACCGGATGAGTTGGACAAACAAATGATGCTTGCAAAGCAGGGTGATACCAAAGCCGCAATGCGAGTTGCAGGGCATTACTCGCTAGGCGAAAACGATACAAAGAAGTCGCTCCCATGGTTGACCATGGCAGCCGAGAATGGCGACATTGTCGCAATGCAAAACATTGCGAGCAGTCTCTCTATGCTAGGTGGCAAAGAGAACTGCCAGGCAGCGCTAGATTGGTTCGAGCGAGCGAAGCGAGAGAAGTCGCCGGAAGAAATCAAGGAGTACGGAATTGATGACTCTATCGCTCGACTGAAGGCCGGCTTTGACGAGTGCGTTAAGCGTTCGCGTTAGTGCGGTTTAAACCCTGAGGTATCCCCACCTTCTTGCACTAAGACCCGGCGAACCGGGACCTGCGCTTCCAGATCTACACGCCGGGCGGCGTGTTCCAGTGGGAGAACGACATCGAGTGCTCGCAGTTGCGCTCGCGCGGCGTGAACTACGTGCGCTTGGTGGGATCGCTGGTGGCCAAGGTGGTGGCGAACTCGACGCTGACCCAGGCCGAATGCTACCCAGGCACCAGCAACAGCGAGCAGCAGGTGCTGTCGCTCAACCCGTTCCGCAACCCCTTCACCGGCGCCACCGAAGTGGTCGCCGGCAGCGACGGCGGCCGCGACGGCGAAGCCCCGAGCGCTCCGACCTCCACCACCACCTACAGCATCGTCTACGTTCACACCGACGCGCTCGGCAGCCCCATCGCCGAAACCAACATCAACGCCACCGTCATCCCCGGCAGCCGCACCCAATACGAACCCTACGGAAAACCCCTCACCACCCCCCGCGAAGGCGCCCCCAGCTACACCGGCCACCAGTACGACACCAGCACCGGCCTCATCTACGCCCAACAGCGCTACTACGACCCCGCCCTCGGCCGCTTCCTCTCGACTGATCCGATGGCGGTGGACATGGGCGCTGCGGGGAACTGGAACCGGTACGCGTACGCCGCGAACAATCCGTATCGGTACTTCGACCCGGATGGGCGCTGCACCGGTTCGCACATCACGAATGACGATGGGACGTGCAAGAGCACGGGCGGATTCACGACGGAGTCCACGCGTGCTTCAGGTGGGAACCCCGCGGCTGGCATGATGAACTTCGCTCGCAAGATGGTCGACGGTATCAGAGGGGATCTCGCAGAAATCGACTCGGCCATCATGGCGGGTGAAGACCCGCCCCCCGGGGTGGTGATTCGTCTTGCGGTCATGTTCTCGCCACTGGGGGCCGAGGCTGCGCCCGCAAGAAGCTTGAGGATGTTCACCGAGGTTGGAGAGATTGCGGCTGTTGGAACAGTGGAGACGGTCTCCGGCGCCCAACGTGGAATCAGTGTTCTGGGACGCCATCCAGCCTACGTGGAACTCGCCGAGGCCATTCCATCCAGGCACTTTTCCGTGCCGACATGGGTCTGGAATCGAATGACACCGACTCAGCAGTGGGCCGCCAACACTCGGTTCCTGGATCGGTTGATTTCTCGGGGTGACGAAGTGTACTTGGCGACGAGAGCATCGTCTGCGGCCCCTGGGACATACTTCGCACGCGAGCTTGAGTACATGACATCGCGTGGATACACAGTTAGCGACGACGGATGGCGACTGGTGCCAGTGGGGCAGTGATGATCAAAGATGCTTGCAAGTCCCCTTTTGCCAAGAGCATTGCGGCTCGAATTGGTGCCGCCGGTCTGGGCGATTTCGAGCTCGTCTCGGAGATGCCAGATTCCTCCAGCTTCGGAGATGCCGAAGCAGTTTTTCGGCTTGGGCCGCTGACACTCAGATTCTCGAGGGATCGGGGACAGGAACTGGTGGACGTGGCATTCGGGGATATGCCCGAGCGCTTCTTTCTGGTCGATGACATCGACATCGCGTTGGGCTGGAAATCAATCGACGAGGCCTTGTCGAAACAGGAGCCAGAAAGTCTTGAATCGGTCCTCGGGCGGCTGGCTGCGCATGCTCCAGAATTGAGCGAATCCTTTTCAGGACCGCCCTCGCGGCTGACGAGGGCGAGAGTCGAGCGCGCCGAACACGATCGAGGAGAAGCCTTCATGAAGCGTCTGCGAGGCAACCAGTAGGGTGCGGGTGAATCGTCCCGGCGTAGATTCCGATGAATTCGGTACAGCGTTTCGGTTCAAGCCGGTACGGTGTTCCGATCCTATCCGGTACGGTTATCCGCAGGCTGGTGGGGGTTGGATAATTGCAGAGCGCGAAGCGCTGAATAGCAAACGGCCCGGGGGTGCCGGGCCGTTGGGGTGGGGGTGAGCTGGTTACTGGGTGATGACGCTGACGTTGTCGACGACGAAGGACGTGGCCACTTGTGAGCCTTCGACGCCCTCGAAGTAGATGCGCACGGTCTGGCCCTTGTAGGCGATCAGGTTGAAGCTCTTCTGGCTGTAGCCGCCGGCCGCGTTGAGGTTGGAATAGGTCGCGAGCGTGGCGAGCACGGCGTTGGAGCTGTTGCGTACCTGTGCCTTCAGCGTGTCGTAGGCGGTGGTCGTGGTGGTCTCGTCGGTAGCGACGTCGAGCCAGAAGGTGAGCGTGGCCTGGGTCGCGGTGCTCGGGATGCTGATGGTCTGGTAGGTGTAGTCGGTGTGGCTCGCGCCGTAGCCGTTCAGCCAGGCTTTCCAGGTTCCGGCGTAGGCGGCGAAGCTGGCGTCGTTGGTGATCACGCCGCTGCTCGCGCTCCAGCTGCTGCTGCCGGACTCGAAGCCGCCGTTGACGATGCGCTCGACGCTGGTGCTGTTGCTGATGCTGAAGTTGACCGCGGTCGAGAGCTTGCTGTTGCTGGCGGCGTCGAAGGCCTTGGCGGTGAGCGCGTGGCTGCCGTTCGACAGGGTCGTCGAGTTCAGTGTCATCGAGTACGGCGAAGTGCTGTCGCTGCCCTTGAGCACGTTGTCGATGTAGAACTCGACCAGGGTCACGCCGACGTTGTCGCTTGCGCTCGCCGACAGCGTGATGGTGCCCGACGTGCCCGACTCGGACGCGGTCACGGTCGGCGCGGTGGTGTCGGGGGTGCTGTTGCTGATGCTGAAGTTGACCGCGGTCGAGAGCTTGCTGTTGTTGGCGGCGTCGAAGGCCTTGGCGGTGAGCGCGTGGCTGCCGTTGGCGAGCATGGTCGAGTCGAGCGTCATCGAATAGGGCGACGTGCTGTCGCTGCCCTTGAGCACGTTGTCGATGTAGAACTCGACCAGGGTCACGCCGACGTTGTCGCTTGCGCTCGCCGACAGCGTGATGGTGCCCGACGTGCCCGACTCGGACGCGGTCACGGTCGGTGCGGTGGTGTCGCCGCCGCCGCTGCCCTGGGTCACCCAGATCGGTGCCGACCACAGGATCTTGCCGTCGTCCTGGGTCAGTTTGGCGTAGTAGAAGTGCTCGCCGGTGGCCGGCGTGAAGCTGTGCGTTGCGGTCGAGGCGAGCAGGGTCACGGTGCCGCCGCGCTTGGGCACGCCTTCGTACCAGCGCACCTGCGATGCGCTGCGGCCGGCGCTGTTGGCGAAGTAGGCGACCAGGTTCAGCGCGCCGGAGTTGCTGATGCGGCTGCCCATGAGGTTGCCGTTGGCGGTCGCGATCAGCTGCGAGTTCTTGTCCATGGTCGCGTAGACGCGGCGCGCCTTCATCGCGGCGACGAAGTTGGCCTCGTTCAGCGCGGTCCCGGTCGGCAGCAGCACGCCGGTGCGGTTGGTGTAGCTCGCGCCCCAGTTCGCGCAGTGGTTGTCCTGGTTGGTGGTCGGCGCGACATGGAAGCCGTTTTCGAGCAGCTTGTTGAAGGCGCTCTCGTAGGTGCTGCGGCTGGTTTCGCTCTCGGTGGTGTTCGAGGAGAACGCCGAGGTGTTCATGATTTCGGCGGCCACCATCACCTCGTCGCCATCGACGTGGTAGCCCATCACCGTGGTGCCGATCTTGAACTGATCGCTGGTGCTCGGGTGGTTGAACTGGCCGACCCAGCTGCGCGCCTTCATCGTCGTGTACAGCGTCGCGTAGTCGTTCTTGGCGACGAAGACGTCGCCGAGCAGCTGGCTGGAACTGTTGTATTCCCAAGCCGCGAGCAGGTTGGCGTTGATGATGTTGAGGTGTCCGCCGCCGGAGATCACGCCCCACTCCATGCCGTAGAGCGCAAGGAAGTTCGGATAGCTGCCGTTCGAGCTGGCCATCGCGCTGCGGCCCGCGGCATAGCGGTTCTTCGCGGTGGTCGGGTTGGCCGAGCTGTTGGTGCCCGAGGAGCCGTCGAAGTAGTGGTTGTGTTCCGACTCCATCAGGAAGTCGAGGCCGCGACCGCGCGCGTAGTTGAAGGCATCGGCCGGCCCGTAGGCGCCGGATTGCGCCGGCTGCGAGGAAGTGCAGGAACCGATCGCGCCGCCGCCGTCGGAGTCGTTGCTCTGGCCATGCAGGTTGCCGAAGTACACGGTGTAGGGCAGCGACGCGGTGGCGGCCTGCGCCTTGCCCGAGCCGGCGGTCGGCAGGGCGTGGAACTCGGGCATCGCGACCTTCGGCATCGCGCCGATGCGGATCTCCCATTCCTGCACCTGGGTCTCGCCGGCGTCTTCCAGCAGGGCGGCCTCGACGCGCTTGGCCAGTGCTCCGGCGCGGGCGCGGTGCGCGGTCGGATCGCCCGCGGTTGCGCTCAGTCGCACCTTGTAGAACCCGTCGCCAAGCGCAAGCCCGTCGCCACTGCGGCCATCCCAGGGCAGCACGGTTTCGATCTGCTTCTGGAACAGACGCTCCTCGCCGTGCCAGGAGCGCAGCACGCGCTTGCCTTCGGCGTCGAGCAGATCGACCTTCCACGCCACCGTCGAGGGATCGCGCGCGTCGATGTAGCTGAAATACAGCGTGAACTCGCGCGCCGCCGACTTGCCTGCGGCGTAGGGCGCATGCATCGCGGCCTCGAACTCGTGGTGGTCCGGGCTGAGCGGACGGGCGGCCTGGATCGAAGTGGCCGCGGCAAGGCACAGCGCGAGCGTGCTCGCGCGCAAACGCGTGGAACGAAGCATGGAATCCCCCGGTTGGATGGCGTGCGCACGCTAACCGCGAAGTGCTTCCATTCTGTTACGCGTCGTGGCTGGCCGCTCCCGGCCGAACTGTGACGCGGTTCACATGGCGCGGCGGGCTTTGTAACGTCTCGTGCCGCTCAAGTCTTGTCGCGTTGCAGCAGGCGGCGGTCCAGGTCCGCCAGTCGCTCGGGGGTTCCGACGTCTTCCCATTCGCCCTGGTGCGGCTCGACCGAGACCCGCCCGACGCCCGCGGCCGCGGTCAGCAGTGGCGTGATCGAGAACCGTCCGGGCGCGTGCAGGCGCACCAGTTCCGGCCGATACACGCCGATGCCGGCCAGGGTGTGCGCGGGCGCATCGGCTGCGAGCAGCGGCGTCACCGTCTGCTCGAACGCCGCCGGCGTGCGGAACGCGGGCAGCGGCACCAGCACGCAGTGGGCGAGGCCCTGCGGTTCGCGCGGCAGCGTGGCGAGCGGGTGCGTGCTCCAGATATCGCCGTTGATGGCGAGGAACGGCGCGTCGCCGAGCAGCGGCAGCGCGTGCAGCATGCCGCCACCGGTTTCGAGCGGGGTCTCGCCTTCGACGCTGTAGCGGATGTGCACGCCGACCGCGGCGCCGTCGCCAAGCACTTCGGGGAAGCGCCGCGCCAGCCAGGCGGTGTTGATCACCACCTCGCGCACGCCGATTGCGGCGAGTCGTTCCAGGTGCCAGACGATCAGCGGTTTGCCGCCGACCGCGAGCAGCGGCTTCGGCGTGGTGTCGGTGAGCGGGCGCATGCGTTCGCCGAAGCCGGCGGCGAAGATCAGGGCGCGCATGGTGGGGTTGCAGCTCGCAGTTGCGGCAGAATCGGGTTCATGGACGCCGATGATGACAAGCCGCCGCGGCAAAACGTAGCCGCGGCGATGCCGGAACTGCTGGCGCGAAGCCGTGGCGGCGACCGCGTCGCGCTCGACCGCCTGTTCGCCGAGTTGCGCGCCGAGCTGAAGCAGGTGGCCAGGCGCCAGCGCGCGCGCCTTGATCCCGGCGAGACCCTGTGCACCACCGCGCTGGTCAACGAGTTGTGGATGAAACTGCAGCGCGCGCCGCCGAATCGCATCGCCGACCGCGAGCATTTTCTGGCGATCTCGGCGCAGGCGATGCGCGAGATCGTGGTCGACCATGCGCGCGCGCGGCGCGCCGACAAACGTGGTGCCGGCGTCGCGAGCCTGGCGCTCGACGCGCCCGATGCGCTGCAGGTGGCGATGCCGGACGACGCCGCGCAGGTGCTCGCGGTCGATGCCGCGGTGCAGCGGCTGGAGGCGCTGGACCCACGCCTGGCGCAGGTGGTGGTGTGGCGCTATTTCGCCGGGCTGGAGGAGGCCGAGATCGCCGCCGCGCTCAATGTCACCGAGCGCACCGTGCGCCGCGACTGGGTCAAGGCGCGCACCCTGCTCGCCGACCTGCTCGGCGATCTGTCCTGAGCCGGCGCCCGCGCACGGAGTCGGTGCCATGACCTGCGATCCCGCCCAGTGGCAGCGCCTGCAAGCGCTGATCGACCAGGCCCTCGAACTCGAGGGCGCCGCGCGTGCCGATTGGCTGCAGCAGCTCGCAGCGAACGCGGCCGCGGACGCCGACGCGGTCCAAGATTTCCTGCGCCGCGCCGAGGCCGCTGCGCTGGCGCCAGCACTCACCCCGCCGGCCTGGCTCAGCGGCGCGCAGCGCGCCAGCGATCGCTGCGGCCGCGAAGTCGCGGGCTATCGAATCACTGCGGAGCTTGGCCGCGGTGGCATGGGCAGCGTCTGGAAGGCGCTGGCGCTCACCGATCCGACGCAATGCGTGGCGATCAAGTTTCCCGAGATCCGCGCCAGCCGCGATGCGGTGCTGGCCCGCTTCGCGCGCGAGCGCGACCTGCTCGCGCGCCTGGATCACCCCGGCATCGCGCGGTTGCTCGATGCCGGCCTGGGCGCCGATGGCGAGCCGTTCCTGATCCTCGAATACATCGATGGTGTTGCGCTCGAAACGTGGTGCCAGAAGCACTCCGCCGACCTGGCCCAGCGCATGCGGCTGGTCGAAGCGGTCGCCGATGCGGTGCAGGCCGCGCACGCGCAACTGGTCGTGCACCGCGACCTCAAGCCGGCGAACCTGCTGGTCGATGGCAGCGGGCGCGTGGTCGTGCTCGACTTCGGCATCGCACGCCTGATCGAGGACGAGATCGCGGGCGCGGACAGCGTGACCCGTCTGCACGGCGGCGCGATGACGCCGCTGTATGCCGCGCCCGAGCAGCTGCAGGGTGCGCCGCCGAGTGTCGCGATGGACGTCTATGCGCTCGGCCTGATCGCCTACGAACTGGTCGAAGGCCGCCGTGCCTTCACCGCCACCGACACACCGCGCGACCCGCCGCCGAGCGCACGTCGTGCCGATGCCGACCTGGCCACGATCATCGCCAAGGCGATGCGTGCCGAGCCGCGCGAGCGCTACGCCAGCGCGCGCGAGTTCGCCGAGGACCTGGCCGCGTGGCGCGAGAATCGCCCGATCCGCGCGCGCGCACCGAGCCTGACCTACCGCGCGCGCAAGTTCGTGCGCCGCCATCGTGGCGGCGTCGCCGCCGGCATGATCGCGTTGCTCGCGGTGCTCGGCGGCGTGATCGGCGTGGCCTGGCAGGCGCAGGTGGCGCGTGTGGAAGCCGAACGTGCTCGTGCCGAGGCGGCGCGCGCGACGGCGTATTCGGACTTCATGACGCGCCTGTTCGGCGACGCGCTCGCGACCGGCACCCAAGCCGAGTCGAGCCGGCTGCTCGATCGCGGCGAAGCCATCCTCACGCGCCTGCACGGGCTCGATCCCGCGGTCGCGGCCGAACTCTGGGTGCGCTGGGCCGGCTTCCAGTTCTCGCGCGACCGGCCCGCGGCCGCGCTGGCCTCGTACCAGCGCGCGCTGGCTCTGACCTCGCCCACGGCCTTCGAGCGCGTCGTCAACATCGAATGCCGGACCATCGGCGTGCAGCTCGCGCTCGGGCAACACGCGACGGCGCAGGCGCTGGTGGATGCAGCCGAGCGCAATCCGCATCGGGTTTCTGAAATGGCGCTGGCCGAATGCTTCGATCGCGCCGCCACCGTGCATGCCGCTCGCGGCGAGCACGAGCGGGCATTGGCCAGCCTCGACCGCGCCGCCGCCGGCTATCGCGAGCGCGAGGGGGTCGATTCGACCAACGCCTGGAGCACGCGCCGCCGCCGCGCCGGCCTGCTGATCGACCTCGGTCGCGTCGATGAAGCCGCCGCGACCCTGGCGCAATTTCTGGAGTTCCGCGAACGCGCCGGCCTGGCCGAGGACACCGCGACCGCCTCGGCCTATGGCGAACTCGCGCGCGTGCAACGCCTGCGTTCGCAGCTGCCGCAGGCGCTCGCGGCGGCGACGCGCGAACTCGAATTGCGAGCCGCGCGTGGCCGCGACGACGTGTTCCAGGCGGCGCCGCACGCCAACATCGCCAACCTGCACGCGTTGCTCGGCGACGCCGCGGAAGCGCGCACGCACTACGCCGAGGCCGAGCGCATCGTCGAGCAGGCGCAGACCAAGACCATGGCGCCGGCGATCTGGCTCAGCCACGCGCGCTGGCTGATCGCCTGGGGCGACGTGGATGCCGCGGCCGAGCGCATCGAGCGCGCGGCACAGGCACTGGTCGAGCGCCACGGTGCGACGCATCCGGAACTGGCGCGCATCGCCTACCTGCGCAGCCTGCTGCGCATCGCACGCAGCGACCTCGCTGGCGGCCGCGCCGACCTGGCCACCGCGATCCAATTGCTGCGCGAAGCCGGCGCGTCGGTGGCAATGCACCTGCCGCGCGCGCTCACCGACCAGGCGCGTTATGCCCTCGCCGCGGGAGCGCGCGAGGAAGCACGGTCTTCAGCGCAAGAGGCGCTGGCGCTGCCGGCGCCGGAATACGAGCGGCAGGAAACGCGCGCGCTGCTGGCGGCGGTGCAGGCGCGTTGATCAGTCGCGCGGCCGCGTCAGGTCCACGTTTGCGGTGAGCTTCGCCAGCCACTCGCCGAAGGGCTTGAGGTCCTTGTTCACGGTGGCAACGTCGAGCGTGTACTTCAGCACCAGCGGCAGGTCGTTCAGGTACTGCGCCTTGCCGTCGCGGTACCAGAGCCGGCAGAAGATGCCGAGCACTTTCAGGTGACGCTGCACGCCCATCAGGTCGAACCAGCGCTTGAAGCGCAGTTCGTTGTGCGCGATCAGGTTGCCCTGCACCGCGCGCTCGCGGTACTGCTGCATCCACGCCAGCACGCGTTCCTTCGGCCACTCGATGTAGCAGTCGCGCAGCAGGGAAACCAGGTCGTAGGTGATCGGTCCCTTGACCGCATCCTGGAAGTCGATCACGCCGGGATTGTTCAGTGGCGTGCGCATCAGGTTCCGGCTGTGGAAGTCGCGATGCACGAACACCTGCGGCTGCTCCAGCGCCGAGGCGGTCAGCACCGAGAAGGCGTGTTCGATGGTGTCCCAGCCGGCGCAGTCCTGCTGCAGGCCGAGGTGGCGCTTGAGGAACCACTCCGGGAACAGCTCCATCTCGGCGACCAGCTTGCCGTAGTGGTAGGTCTCAAGCCCCGTGCAGTCGACCCGCGTCTGCATCGCGTACAGCGCGTTCAGCGCGTCGCGGTAGAGGACATCGACGCTGCCCTCGTTGAGTTGCGACAAGTAACTTTGGTCGCCGAGGTCGGCCATCAGGATGAAGCCCTGGCTGCGCTCGACCGCGACCAGTTCCGGGGCATTGACGTTGGCCTTGCGCAGGCGCGCGAGGATGTCGAGCCAGGGCGCGATGTTCTCGTGTTCCGGCGGCGCGTCCATCACGATGAAGCGGTTGTCGCGGCTGGAAACGCGGTAGTAGCTGCGGAAACTGGCGTCGCTCGATGCCGGTTCGAATTTCGCCTGGGCATCGTTCAATGCGGCACGCAGCCAGTTCAGCAGCGCCATCTCGCGTTTGCGGTCCATCATCGCGTCTTCCTCCGGGGATCCGCGCCAGTCTAGTCAGCCGCGACCGCGCCGGGTACCAAGACGCCACAAACTTTGCGAATTGTGAGATGGCGGTGCGCGCGGCCGGAGACCGTGTGCACCGCCGTCGGCATCGCTCAGAACTTCGGCGCCGCGCCGTCGAAGCGGTGCACCTTGCCGCCGACCAGCGGGCCTTCCTGGCGGCCGTTGAGCTTGGCGGTGGTGTGCATGTACAGCTCGACTTCGCGTTCGAAGCGCAGGTTGCCGTCGACCACGCTGTCGGCGCCGAGGACGATGCGCGGCGGCTTGCTGTTGCCGTTGAACCAGCCGAAGCCGGTGGGCTTGCGCACGACGATGTCGCCGGTCACCTGCGCCGCCTGGCGCAGTTCGACGTCGCGGTTCAACAGTTCGATGCCGGCGCCGGCCTTGGCGCGCGCACCGAGTTCGATGCGGCCGTTGACCGTCTCGATCTTGTCGAGGCTGGCGGCGTCGTCGGCCAGCACGATGCTGCCGTTGACCGTCTCGATGCCTTCGCTGACCACGCTGCGGCTGCCGACCTGGACGCTGCCGTTCACCGTCTCCAGCGATTCCGCCTGGCCGTTGGCGCCCATGCGCACCGAGCCGTTGACGGTTTCGGCATTGCCGACGATGGCGTCGTCGCCGATCTGGACCGAGCCGTTCACGGTCTCCAGATCGCCGGCGCGGCCGCCGTTCTCGACGCGGATGCTGCGGTTGACTTTGCTGATGTCGGCGTAGTCGCGGTCGTCGCGTTCCGGGCCCTGCGCAAGGGCGGCGGAAGCGAAGACGATGGACAACAGGACGGCGGACGATACGTGGCGCATGGGGATTCTCCGTGGGGGTTGCCGGCGTTCAGATGCGTGGGTCGCGCCGGGGGTTTATTCCCCTGCCATCGGTCATGCCCGGGCGGCCGGTAGAATGCCCGCCTTGTCTCTTGCGGAAGCGAACCGTGCCCACGCCGAAACCCGTGTTGCTGCTGATCCTCGATGGCTGGGGCCATCGCGACGAACGCGAGTGGAACGCGATCGCCCAGGCCGAGGTGCCGAACTGGCGCCGCCTGCTGGCGCAGTGCCCGCACACGCTGATCGACACCCACGGCGAGCACGTCGGCCTGCCCGACGGCCAGATGGGCAATTCCGAGGTCGGGCACATGAACATCGGTGCCGGTCGCGTCGTCTACCAGGAGCTGACGCGCATCGACCAGGCCATCCGCGATGGCCGCTTTGCTGCCAATCCGGCGTTTGGCTGCGCGTTCGACGCGGTGCGCGCGAGCGCTGGCACCCTGCACGTGTTCGCGCTGCTGTCGCCGGGCGGCGTGCATTCACACGAAGCGCATGTGCTCGCCTTCCTCGACGCCGCCGCGGCCGCGGGCGTGAGGTCCATCGCCGTGCATGCCTTCACCGACGGCCGCGACACGCCGCCGAGGAGTGCCGGCGCGTCGCTGCAGGCGCTGGATGCGAAATGCGCGGCGCTGCCCGGCGCGCGCATCGCCAGCGTGATCGGGCGCTATTACGCGATGGATCGCGACAACCGCTGGGAGCGCGTCGCGCCCGCGTACCGCGCGATCACCGAAGCGAGCGCCGAGTTCCACGCCGCGGATGCGCTGGCCGCGCTCGAAGCCGCCTATGCGCGCGGCGAGAATGACGAGTTCGTGCAGCCGACCGTGGTCGGCACCGGCGCGAAGTTCGTCGACGGCGATGCGGTGGCGTTCCTGAACTTCCGCGCCGACCGTGCGCGCGAACTCAGCCGCGCCTTCGTGCGCGCGGAGTTCGATGGCTTCGCGCGGCCGCGCCCGATCCGGCTGTCGGCGTTCGTGACGCTGACCGAATACGCCGCCGACTTGCCGGTCAGCGCGGTCGCCTATCCGCCGCAGAGCATGGCCAACACGTTGCCGGAGGTGGTTGCGGCGCGGGGCCTGAAGCAGCTGCGCATCGCCGAGACCGAGAAGTACGCGCATGTCACCTTCTTCCTCAACGGCGGGCGCGAGGAGGCCTTTCCGGGCGAGGAACGCGTGCTGATCCCATCGCCCAAGGTCGCGACCTACGACCTGCAGCCGGAGATGAGTTGCCCGGAACTGACCGCGAAGCTGACTGCGGCGATCCGTTCGCGCGCGTTCGACCTGATCGTCTGCAACATCGCCAATCCGGACATGGTCGGGCACACCGGCGTGTTCGCGGCGGCGGTGAAGGCGGCGGAAGCGGTCGATCGCGCGCTTGGCGCCATCGCCGCGGCGATCGAAGAGGTCGGCGGCGTGATGCTGGTCACCGCCGATCATGGAAACCTGGAGCTGATGCGCGACCCGGACACCGGCGAGCCGCACACCCAGCACACCGTCGGCCCGGTGCCGCTGCTGCTGTTCGGGCACCAAGCGACACTGCGGCGCGGCGCCCTGTGCGATCTGGCGCCGACGATCCTGGCCCTGCTCGGGTTGCCGCAGCCGACAGAGATGACCGGACACTCGCTGCTCGGCGGAGCCGGCTGAATGCGGGCGCTGGCGGCGTTGGCGTTGCTGCTCGCGGCTCCGCTCGCGGCGACGGTGCTGCCGCAGAATGCCGAGCGCGAGGCCGAGGCCAAGGCCAAGCTGGAGGCGTTGCGCGCCGAGATCGCGACGCTGTCGGCCGAGCGCAACGAGGTCGCCGCGCAGCGCGACGCCGGGGTGGCGGCGCTGCGCGAGATCGATACCCGCATCGGTGATACCACCCGACGCCTGCGCGGCATCGAGGCCGGCATCGCCAGGCAGAACCGCCTGCTCGGCGAACGCGAGGCCGAGCGCGTCGTGCTGCAGGGTCAACTCGGCGGCAGCCGCGAGACGCTCGCGAACCTGCTGCGCTCGGTGTACATGATCGGCCGTGGCGAATCGCTCAAGGCGCTGCTGGCGCGCGACCGCATCGCCGACAGCAGTCGCGCGCTGGCCTACTACCGCTATCTGCAGCGCGACCGCCTGCGCCGCGTGCAGGAGCTGATGGCCAGCCTGGCCGACCTGCTCGCGATCGAGAAGTCGATCGCCGAAGTGCGCGCCGTGCTCGCGGTCGAACAGGCCAAGGTACTGGTGGACTCGAAGCGCCTCGGCGCCGAGCGGGTCGAGCGCGAGGTGGTGCTGGCGCAGTTCGATGCCCGCTTGAAGGAAGGCGAGACGCGCCTCGCCGCACTCGGACGCGACGAGCGTGACCTGCTGCGGCTGCTGGAGGAACTGCGCGACATCTTCGCCGACATCCCCAAGCAGATCGAGGCGGCGCAGCCGTTCGCCGCGCTCAAAGGGCGGCTCAAGCGGCCGCTCGCGGGCTCGGTGCAGGTCGGCTTCGGGCAGGGCATCGGTCCCGGACGCACCAGCGAAGGCTGGCTGATCGCCGCCCGCGTCGGCGACGAGGTGCGCGCGGTCGCGCCCGGCCGAGTTGCCTTCGCCGACTGGCTGAAGGGCTTCGGCCTGCTGCTGATCCTTGACCATGGCGACGGCTACATGAGCCTGTACGCGCAGAACGAATCCCTGCTGCGCGACGTCGGCGATTGGGTCGCGGCGGGCGATGTGCTCAGCACCGCCGGCGCCAGCGGCGGCGCCGCGCAGGCCGGGCTCTACCTCGAACTGCGCCACCAGGGCCGCCCGCTCGATCCCAAGCCCTGGTTCGCGCGCTGAGACGCGCCGCTTACGCCCAGAGCGTGCCGAGTTCGAGATCGATGGCGTCGAACGGCGGCATGCGCACCACGTCCTGGTCGGCGTGGCTGCCGAGCAGCAGCCAGCGGCTGCCTTCGCGACGGTAGGCTTCGAGCGTGCGCAGGATCGGATCGAGCAGCCACAGGTGCTCGACGCCGTGCGCTGCGTAGATCGGCATCTTCTCGACTCGGTCCAGACGCGCGGTGCCGGGCGAGAGGATTTCGCAAACCCAATCGGGCGCCAGCTCGAACCAGGCGGTTTCGGGCAGGGTCGGCATGCGCTCGCGACGCCAGCCTGCGAGGTCGGGCACCAGCACGTGCGGTCCGAGATGGCATTCGGGCGCGTCGAGCACCCACCAGCTGTGGGGGCCGCGCTGCGCGCTGTCGAAGACGGGCACTAGCAGCCTGTTGAAAATCCCCCACGCCACGCATGGCTGTCAGGCACAAAGCTTGCGATACCTGCGCGGTTTTCCGGAACGGATGGAGCGCGATGCGCGGAGCCGATGTAACTCAGGAAGCACTGTTCACGACGGTCAG
>JACPFU010000021.1 GCA_016182785.1 Lysobacterales bacterium
GACGAAATGGTCAATCAATTCCTTCGGTATCGACGGCAAAGCCGCCATCGCGGCGTCAACCGCTTTCCTCTTCTTGCTCGGCATACATGCTCCTGGTCGTCATGTTATGCCTCGCACACAAAATTCTGGATAGGCTCCGGCGGGTTCCTACCACACCTGTGTACGCCTCATAGATGGAACGATTCGGTGCTGGGGACGAAACAGCCAGGGCCAACTCGGTAACGGAACGACCAGCGACAGCGCAACACCGGTGCCGATTGCCGGCCTAACCAACGTCTTGGAAATCGCGGCAGGCTACTACCACACTTGTGCACGCCTCTCCGACGCAACGGTGCGGTGCTGGGGTGAGAATAGTGCCGGTCAACTTGGCGACGGAACGACTGCACAAAGCGCAGTGCCGGTGATGGTCAGCGGGCTCGCCAACGTCGCCCAAATAGCAGCGAGTTTCCATCACACGTGCGCGCTGCTCACCGATGCCACTGTGCACTGCTGGGGGCGCAATTCGGAAGGCCAGCTCGGCAATGGCACAACGACGCAGAGCATGACCCCGGTGGCGGTCTCCGGCTTGGCCAATGTCACCGAGATTGCGGCTGGCTATTACCACACCTGCGCACGGCTGACGGACGCCACAATGAGGTGTTGGGGCTACAACGGCTCCGGTCAGCTCGGCGACGGCACGATCACCCAGAGCACGATGCCGGTCGCGGTGAGTGGGCTCGCCAACGTTGCCGAGATCGGAACGGGTGCCAGCCACACCTGCGCGCGGCTCACGGATTCCACGGTGCGGTGTTGGGGCCACAATGGCGCTGGCCAACTTGGCGACGGGACGTCCAACCAGAGCCCGACGTCGGTGTTGGTCTTGGGGGTGGGTGATGTCGATGAACTCGCGGTGGGCGGCTTCCACAACTGCGTGCGACTCCGTGATTCCACCGCAAACTGCTGGGGTTTCAGCTATCACGGCCAACTTGGCAATGGCGAGGCGGCGTTCTTTCCGGTCCCACAGGCGGTGGTATTTCACGTCTTCCGCGACGGGTTCGAAAGGTTGTAGAACGCTCACCGCTTGCGCGGTGTGACCCACATGGTGATGTCGGCCTCGAACACGCGCGTGCCGGCGGGGTGGCGTTGACGGTGACGGGGATGATGCAGTCGTGGCCGCTGCCGATGTCGTCGGGCAGCTGGATTGTGGATTCGAGGCGGTGCTCGGAGACCCGGCTGACAGCCAGATCTCTACATCTCGTGCGCATACGCAATTTGCGTAGATACGCAATCTGCGTACACTGCCGGCCATGAAGGCTGAATTCGTTGAATTGCCGGCATTCGAGCGATATCGCGCCGAGTACCTGGACGATGACGGTTTCCGTGCACTGCAGGCGGCGCTGATGACCGATGCGCAGGCGGGAGATGTCATCGAGGGCACCGGTGGTCTGCGCAAGTTGCGATTCGCTGACCAATGACGCGGCAAGGGCCGGCGCGGTGGTTTGCGCGTGATCTACTTTTGGTGGGAAGCCGGAGCGCAGTTCTGGTTGTTTACGCTGTTCGACAAGGATGAAACGGCCGACCTGACCCCGCAGCAGCGTCGCGCACTGAAAGTGATCGTCAAAGAAGAATTGGACGCGAGGAGATCGGCATGAAGCGTGTTGCCAAAGACAAGCCGGTGCGTGCGGCCGAGCGCGACTTGTTCGCTGAAATCAAGGAAGGGGTGACCGCGCTGGCGCTAGCACGAGCGGGCACGAGGACTTTGCGCACGCATGCCTTGGAGTTCAAGCCTGCGCCGGAGTTGACGCCAGTGCAGCTGGTGTCGATCCGCGAGAGGCTCAAGCTCTCGCGACCGTTGTTCGCGGTTTACTTGCGCACCAACCTGCGCACCTTGGAAAACTGGGAACAAGGTCGCGCCAAGCCGAATGCGCAAGCCGCGTTGCTGATCAATCTGGTCGAACGCTATCCCGACACCGTCAAGCGGCTCGCATCACTCTGAGCGAGTCCGCGAGTGGGTTCGGAGCGGTGTTGCGGTGCGCCCCTTCACTCCCGGCCTCTATCCCTCGGGGGGAGAGAGGAGAAGAGCGAAGGGCGCGGTGGCTTGGCTTGTCCCCTCTCCCTCGATGGGAGAGGGGCAGGGGTGAGGGTGGGTTCGCAGCGGTGTCGCAAAGTGCCCCCCTCACTCCCGGCCTCTCTCCCGCGGGGGGAGAGAGGAGAAGAGCGAGGCAGCGAACAATTCCCGTCGCCGCTCACCGCTTGCGCGGTGTGACCCACATGGTGATGTCGGCCTCGAATACGCGCGTGCCATCAGGATCCGTGGCGACGACCGGGATGATGCAGTCGTGGCCGCTGCCGATGTCCTTGGGCAGCGAGATGGTGGCTTCGAGGCGCACTTCGCGGGTCGCCTTGGCCAGGTAGCGCACGGTCATGGTCTTCGGGATCCAGCGCCATTCCGGCGGGATCGTGGCTTCGATGCCGACGCCGGCGGCGAGTTCGGCGCCGTTGCACAGCGCGATGGCGTGGATGGTGCCGATGTGGTTCTGGATGCTGCGGCGCTGCCGGATGCGCACCACCATGCGCCCGGCTTCGAGCGACTCGATGCGTGGGTGGATCGAGCCGAAGTAGGGCGCCTGCCAGCAGACGATGCGCGCGAACAGCCAGCGGCCGAAGGGTTTGTCCTTCAGCCGCTGCCAGTGCGCGAGCACGTTGGCCATCAGGCCGCGGCCTTGAGCGCGGTCTTCTTCGCGGCGCTTGCGGCTTCGAGTTCGGCGTGGTCGAAATCATCGACGGCGATGAACTCGTTGGTGAGCACGCGCACCTCGGCGAGCAGGTCGCGTTCGGCGCCGGTGATGACGTTCTTCTGCACCGCTTCTTCCAGTTGCGCGGCGGCTTCCAGCGCCACGATCTGGCCGGCCTTCACCGCCTTGATCACCTTGCGCTCCACCGGTTCCGAGGCGATGACCTTGTCGAGCGCATGGTGCATGCGTCCCGGCACGTTGTTCGCGTTCGGGGTCAGGTAGACGCCTTCGACCAGGCGGTTGCGCGCCTCGCTCGGTGCCAGCAGCAGGGTGCAGACACGATGGCCGAGACGGTCGGACGGTGCGTGCTCACGCAGGCCGAGCGGGAACACCAGCGCGCGCAGCAGCCACGCCACCGGGCGGATCGGGAAGTTGCGCAGCACACCGTCGAGCGCGATCTGCATCTTGTACACGGCGTCGTGCATCGCCCACGCCAGCAGCGGGTAGTCGGCGATCGGGCGGCCCTGGTCTTCCCAGCGCTTGAGCATCGAACTCATGATGTAGAGCTGGCTGAGCACGTCGCCAAGGCGCGCCGAGAGCTTTTCCTTGACCTTGAGCTTGCCGCCGAGCGTCGCCATGGCGGTGTCGGCGACCAGCGCCAGGTTGGCGGAATAGCGCGTGATCTTCTTGTAGAACTTCGCGGTCGTGGCATCGCCGAGCGGTGCCTTGGCCAGGTGCGAGTGGGTCAGGCCGAGCAGCAGCGAACGCACGCCGTTGCTGATCGCGAAGCCGATGTGGCCCATCAGGTTGCGATCGAACTCGGCCAGGCGCTTGCCCGGATCGGCGAGCTGCGCCGCCTGCATCTCCTTCAGCACGAACGGATGGCAGCGCACCGCGCCCTGGCCGAAGATGATCATGCTGCGCGTCAGGATGTTGGCGCCTTCGACGGTGATGCTGATCGGCGCCGCCTGGTAGGCGCGGCCGAGATAGTTGCGCGGGCCAAGGATGATGCCCTTGCCGCCGTGGATGTCCATCGCGTCCTTGACCACGATCGCGCCGGTCTCGGTGGCGTGGTACTTCGCGATCGCGCTCGGCACCGAGGGCTTTTCGCCCATGTCGACGGCGGCTGCGGTCATGCGCGAGAGTGCAGTCATCGCGTAGGTCAGGCCGCCGATGCGCGCGAGCGCTTCCTCGACGCCTTCGAAGCGGCCGATCGGCATCTGGAACTGCTTGCGGATGCGCGCGTAGGCGCCGGTTGCCGCGACGCCCATGCGGCAGCCGCCGGCAGCGGTCGAGGGCAGCGAGATCGCGCGCCCCACCGACAGGCATTCGACCAGCATGCGCCAGCCCTGGCCGATCATCTTCTCGCCGCCGATCAGGTAGTGCATCGGGATGAACACGTCCTTGCCGCGCACCGGTCCGTTCTGGAACGGCACGTTCAGCGGCATGTGCCGACGCCCGATCTCAAGCCCTGCGGTATTGCGCGGAATCAGCGCGAGCGTGATGCCGCGGTCCTTTTCGCCGCCGAGCAAGCCATCCGGATCATGCAGGCGGAAGGCGAGGCCGACGATGGTCGCGATCGGCGCGAGGGTGATGTAGCGCTTGTCGAAAGTGAGCTTGATGCCGAGCGTTTCCTCGCCATTGAACTGGGCCTTGCAGACGATGCCGAAGTCGGGGATCGAGGTGGCGTCGGAGCCGGCGTGCGGGTTGGTCAGCGCGAAGCAGGGGATGTCCTCGCCGCGCGCGAGCCGCGGCAGGTAGTGGCTCTTCTGCTCGTCGGTGCCGTAGTGCAGCAGCAGTTCGCCCGGGCCGAGCGAGTTCGGCACGCACACGGTCGAGGACAGCGTGCCGGAGACGCTCGCGCACTTCGCCACCACCGCGCTGTGTGCGAGCGCCGAGAAGCCGAGGCCGCCGTAGGACTTCGGGATGATCATGCCGAAGAAGCGGTTCTTCTTCAGGAACTCCCAGACCTGCGGGCTGAGGTCGGCGCGCACGTGGGTCGCTTCCCATTCGTCGTGCAGCTTGCAGACTTCGTCGACCGGGCCATCGAGGAAGGCCTGTTCTTCAGCCGTCAGTGCCGGCTTCGGTTGCGCCGCGAGCTTGCGCCAGTCGGGGCGGCCGGAGAACAGCTCGCCTTCCCAGCCGACGGTGCCGGCTTCGAGTGCGGTCTTCTCGGTTTCCGACAATTGCGGGGTGATGCGCTGGTACAGCTTCAGGAACGGGCCCGAGAAGATCGCGCGGCGCAGCGGCCCGAGGTTGAACGGGATCGCGACCAGCGCGAACACGCCCCAGGCGATGCCGAGCGCGATCGGATGTGCGCCCGCGAATACGGTAGCGGCCGCAAGACCGAGTGCGCCGAGCAGGGTCCAGGCCCGCAGGCCGAGCCGCAGGTGCGCGACCAATACGGTACCGAGCAGAAGAACGAGGAAAGGGATCGTGCTGTTCATCGGAGTCTCCGGTGGATCAGGCGGTGCGTGTAGCCAGCCGTTGCAGGTAGCGGGCGATGGTGGATACGAAAATGTCGTTTGCATCGCCGACGACCATGTGCGTGGCCTCGTCGATGCGTTCGTGTTCGGCGTGCGGGACCAGCTTGCGGAACTCGTCGATGGTGTGTTCGGACACGACATCGCTGCGTCCGCCCGAGATCAGCAGCACCGGCAGGCGCAGCGCGCTGGCGGCGGCGGTGAGCCCGGCGACGTAGCGCGCGCCGTTGTCGCCGGCGACGGTGTCGAGCAGGCGCGGGTCCCAATGCCATCGCAGGCGGCCGTTGGCCATCGGCACCAGCATTTTTTGTAGGCGTCCGGGATCGTTGCGCTGCGCACGATGCGGCAGGTACGCCGCGACCGCGGCGCTGGCTTCCTCGACCGAGGCGAAGCCTTGCGGATGCGCGCGCATGAATTCGAGGATGCGGTTGACGCCGGAGGTTTCCCAGCGTGGCGTCACGTCGACCAGCACCAGCGCCTCGAACAGGCCGGGTTGCGCGGCTTCGGCCATCATGCCGATCAGCCCGCCCATCGACGCGCCGACCCACACCGGCGGGCGCGGCAGCGATCGGGCAATGGCGACGGCATCCTCGACGAAGCGCTCCAGTTCGTAGGCGACGCCGGCATCCCAGTCGCTCTCGCCGTGGCCGCGGCCATCCAGCGCCAGGCAGTGGAAGCCGTGCTGTGCCAGATGCTCGGCGGCGACGGTCCAGGCCAGTCGCGATTGGCCGAAGCCATGGGCGAACACCAGCGACGGATCGGCGGGTGAACCGAAATGCTCGATCGCGAGAGCCAGACCGCCCGGGCGCGGGAAGCGCCGCAACTCGCGATGCACGCGAGACGCCGGGGTGGCAGCGAAGGAGCTGGCAGCAGTCATGGCGGCAAGTGTGTCAAACACTCGTTTGAGTTGTCAATACGCATGCGTATGGTGGTACGCTGCGGGCCCCGATGCCAGTGTCCCCGCCCATGCCTCCGATGCGCACGGCCGAGCTCCGCAGCGACCGCGCCCGCCTCTCCAGCGCCGACTGGGAAACCGGTGCGCTGGACCTGCTCGCCGAGCAGGGCGTGGCCGCGGTCGCGGTCGAGCCGCTGGCGCGCCGACTCGGCGTCACCAAGGGCAGTTTCTACTGGCATTTTCCGTCACGCGAAGCGCTGCTCAAGGCGGCGCTGGAGCGCTGGGAACGCCTGGACGAGACCACGGTGTTCGCACCGCTCGAAGAGATCGCCGACGCGCGCGCGCGCCTGCGCGAGCTGTTCGTCAGCACCAGCCGCGAAATGCGCACGCACGTGCTGTACAGCGAACTGCTCAAGGCGCTCGACCACCCGGTGGTGCAACCGGTGATGGCGCGCGTGTCGCAGCGTCGCATCCATTTCCTGATGCAGGCCTATCGCGCACTCAACTTCTCGCGTCGCGATGCGATGGACCGCGCGCGCCTGGTCTATTCCGCCTACGTCGGGTACCTGCAGCTGATGCTGCAGCTCAAGCTCACGCGCATGAGCGCCGAGGAGTTCGACGCCTACGTGCTGCACGTGGTCGAGACCTTCATTCCGCGGGAATGAGATCGCGCCGTTGCCGGCGCGACCCAATCCACGGGGTCCATCAAAGCGCCACTTCAATCCCGAGGTAGCCCTGGCGGCCGGCGGCAGGTTCGATGCCGTCGCTGCGCACGCGCGAGGTGTAGATCTCGTCGGTGAGGTTGTTGATGCCACCGAGCACGCGGAAGTGCTCGTTGATGCGCCACTCTCCGGTCAGGTCGAGCACATGGTAGGCCGGGATCTCGGCGGCGACGAAGGTGACGACGTTGCCGGTGGCGGTGTTGGCGTCGCGCCAGAACTGCTCGTCGACGCGGGTGCCGCTGAGGCCGAGCTTCACGCGCTCGTCGAAGCCGCGCCAGATCAGGCCGAGCTTGGCGATGTGGTCGGGCGCGTAGGCCGGGGTGTTGCCGACCAGATCGGCGCTGAGCGAGTCGGTGATCTCGGCATCGAGCAGCGCAATGGATCCGAACAGGGTCAGGTGGCGTCCGGCGCTGCCGGCGAAGAAGTCGTACTCGCCGGCGAATTCGATGCCCTGGTGGCGCGCATCGCCCGAGTTCACGCGTTCGACTTCCGTTGGCGACACCAGCAGCGTCTCGATCTTGTTGCGGAAGTCGATGCGGAAGAGGCTGACGTCGAAGAACAGGCCATCGACCGGCGCGCCGCGCAGGCCGAGTTCGGCGCTGAAGGTCTTCGACGGGTCGGGGTCGTTGCCGCCGACCAGGTTCGAGGTCGGATTGCCGACGTCGTCATAGCGCATCGGTCGATAGCCTTGCGACAGGTTGCCGTAGGCCTGCAGGCCCTGGTCGACGAAGTCGTAAGTCGCGCCGAGGCCGGCCAGCGGCACGCTGTGGTGGAAGCTGTCGTCGATCGGGTCGCGCACCACGGTCGCGGAGCGCTGGGTTTCCTCGATGTCCAGCGTCAGCGATTCGAGGCGCAGCGCCGGGATCAGGCTCCAGCGGTCGAAACGGAAGATCGACTCGGCGAACAGCGCGGCGTAGTCGGTGCCGCGCAGCTGGGCGTAGCGCAGCACGTTGCCGGCGTCGGCGTCGAGCACGATGTTCGAGCGCTGCCAGCGGTCGCTGTCCTCGTGGTAGGCGGTGAGGCCGAAGGTCAGCGTGTGGTTGCTGCCGAAGTCGTGGGTCACGCGCGCATCGAGGCCGGTGCTGGTGAAGTCCTGGTGGTCGAAGTTCGAGCGCAGGTTGGCCGGCAGCTGGCCGGGCAGGAACACGGCGTTGGCGCGACGGCTGTCGCGGTCGAGCTCGGCATGCCACAGGCGCGCGTCCAGCGTGAAGCTGTCGGCGAGCGCGCGTTCGGTGCTCAGTACCAGCGACTGGCGCTCGATGGCAATGCGGTTGAATGGCGTCGTGGTCAGTTCCGGCTGGGTCTCGAACAGTGGGGTCGGCAGGCGCCCGGCTTCGCCGGATTCGCTCTCGTAGTGGTTCAGGTCGAGGCGCCAGTTGGCCAGATCGCTCTCGCGCCAGAACAGCGCGATCGCGGCGCCATCCACTTCGCTGTCGGAATTCACGCGGGTGCCGTCGAACTCGCGATGGTCGAGCTCGACGCGGTAGCCGAAGTCGCCGGCGCCGCCGCTGATCTGGTTGTAGGTCGCATACAAGCCATCGCCGCCGCCGATGTGGCGCGAGCTGGCTGCGAACTCCGCTTCCGGCAGCGGATCGCGCGTCACCAGGTTCACCGCCGGACCGGGCTGCGGGCCATACAACAGCGCCGAGCCGCCACGCACGAACTGCACCCGCTCCAAGCGCTCGGTCGGCGGCAGGTAGTACATGGTCGGATAGCCGAACCAACTGCTGGCGAGCGGCACGCCGTCTTCAAAGAACATCACGAACTCGGACTCGTGCGGATCGCCGAGGCCGCGGTAGTTGATGTTGAAGTGGCTCGGGACCTGCTGCTCGGACACCAGCAGCCCGGGCACGCGCACGAAGGTCTGGCGCAGCTCGTTGTTCGCGACCGCGGGTTGCTCGGCCAGGTTCACGTCGGTGGTCTTCTTGCCGGCCAGCACCTGGCCATCCTCCAGCTCCTTGCTGATCTGCGGGAAGCGCGGATCGGCCGGGGCATCGGCTTCCACCTCGGTGCGGTCGAGCCGGTGCGGCCGGTGGTCGCCGGCGTCGGCGGGTTCGGCCAGCGCGAAGGTGGGGAGGGCCGCGGCCAGGGCCAGGGCGAGCAGTTGGGGGCGGTGGGAAATCATGGGGTTACCTCGTACAGGACCGAATCGGCGGGCGACTGTAATGCGAATGGCTCGCATTTACAACCGAGAATGGCTCTCATTGCCTTGCGCTCCTTGATATCGACGGATAGCCTGCGCGCCTCCCCCAGTTTCCCCTTTCTGGCCCGATCGGGCACGGAGTTCCTGATGACGTCCAAACTCGCGACCCTGAACGCCTGGGTCCAAGACGTGGCTGCATTGACGCGGCCCGACCGCATCCACTGGTGCGATGGCAGCGAGGCCGAACTGCAGCAACTGACCCAGCACATGCTCGACGCCGGCGACCTGCTGGCGTTGAACCAGGAGACGCATCCGGACTGTTACCTGCACCGCTCGCATCCGTCCGATGTCGCGCGCGTCGAGCACCTGACCTACGTCTGTACGAAGCATCAGGAAGACGCCGGACCGAACAACAACTGGATGCCGCCGTCCGAGGCCCATGCCGAGATCGACGCGCTGTTCCAGGGCTGCATGCAGGGCCGCACGCTGTACGTGATCCCGTATTGCATGGGTCCGATCGATTCGCCGATCGCGCGCTGCGGCGTCGAGATCACCGACTCGCCCTACGTCGTCGCCAACATGCGCCTGATGACGCGCATGGGCAGCGCCGCGCTCGCACGCATTGAGCGCGAGGGCAAGTTCGTCAAGGGTCTGCATTCGACCGGCGACCTGGACCCGACGCGTCGCTTCATCATGCATTTCCCCGAGGAGCTGACGATCAAGTCGATCGGCTCCGGCTACGGCGGCAACGCGCTGCTCGGCAAGAAGTGCCACGCCCTGCGCATCGGTTCCTGGCAGGCGCGCAGCGAAGGCTGGCTGGCCGAGCACATGCTGATCGTCGGCATCGAGAATCCACAGGGCGAGACCCATTACGTCGCGGCCGCATTCCCCTCGGCCTGCGGCAAGACCAACCTGGCCATGCTGATTCCGCCCGAGGGCTATCGCGAAGCGGGCTGGAAGGTGTGGACGATCGGCGACGACATCTGCTGGATGTCCCCCGGCGAGGATGGCCGGCTGTGGGCGATCAACCCCGAGGCCGGCTTCTTCGGCGTCGCGCCTGGTACCGGTGCCAAGACCAATGCCAATGCGCTGGCGATGCTGAACCGCGAGGCGATCTTCACCAACGTTGCACTGACCGACGACCAGCAGCCTTGGTGGGAAGGGCTCGACAGCCGCGTGCCGGCGAAGGACTGGAAGGGCAACGACTACGTCGCCGGCAATGGCCCCGCGGCACATCCGAATTCGCGTTTCACGGTGTCGGCGAAGCGCTGCCCGAGCTGGACGCCGAAGGCCGAGGAGGCGCGTGGCGTGCCGATCTCGGCGATCGTCTTCGGCGGTCGCCGTGAATCGCTGGTGCCGCTGGTGTTCGAGGCGCGCAACTGGACCCACGGCGTGCTGGTCGGTGCGGCAATGGCCTCCGAAACGACTGCAGCCGCAACCGGCGCGGTCGGCGTCGTGCGGCGTGACTCGATGGCGATGAAGCCGTTCTGCGGCTACAACTTCGGCGACTACTTCGCGCACTGGCTGAGTTTCGACCGGCCCGGCGCGAACCTGCCGAAGATTTTCCACGTCAACTGGTTCCGCAAGGGTGCCGACGGCAAGTTCCTGTGGCCGGGCTTCGGCGACAACCTGCGTGTGCTGGAGTGGATGCTGAAGCGCTGCGAGGGTCGGGCCGGCGCGGTCGAGACCGCGATTGGTCATCTGCCGAAGCCCGCCGACCTGAACGTGGACGGGCTCAAGATCGGCGAGCAGGGCATCGCGCAGTTGCTGCACATCGACGAGAGCGGCTGGGCACACGAGTTCGAGGCGATCAACGATTACCTCGACGAGTTCGGAACCCGCGCCCCGGCGGCGCTGCGCGACGAAGCGGCGCGCATCGCTGCACGTCTGCCGCAGCGGGAAGTGCAGTCGGCCTGACGGCCAGCCGTTCAGTACCCGGCGGCGAGACCGGTTCCGCGGCGCGGGTCGTTCGCGCCGTGGAAGCGCACGCCCGGGATCGGCGCCGCATCGCGTGCCGGGGCGCCGATCAGGATCGCGGCCACGTGGTTCTCCGGCTGCGGTCCGCCGAAGCGGTGTCCCATCGCCTCGAGCAGGCGGCGCGAGTCCGGACTCAGCGCGAACGGCTCCACGTTGGTCTCCGGCGGTTGCCATTGCTGGTGGAAGCGCGGTGCGTCCACCGCCTGCTGGATGTCCATGCCGTGGTCGATGACATTGACCAGGGTGTGCAACACCGCGGTGATGATGCGGCTGCCGCCGGGCGTGCCGACCACCATGAACGGCTTGCCGCCGCGGTTCACCAGCGTCGGCGTCATCGAGCTGAGCGGGCGCTTGCCGGCCGCCACGGCGTTGGCCTTGCCCTCGACCAGCCCGTACAGGTTCGGCGTGCCCGGGGCGGTGGCGAAATCGTCCATCTCGTTGTTGAGCAGCACGCCGGTGCCGGTGGCGGTGACCTTGGCGCCGAACCAGTCGTTGAGCGTGTAGGTGACCGCGACGACATTGCCGTCGGCGTCGGCGATCGAGTAGTGCGTGGTGTGGCTGCCCTCGTGCGGGGGCTTTCCGGGTGCGAGCGCCGCGGAATCGCCGGCCTTGCGGTCGTCGATCGCAGCGCGGATGGCCGCGGCGTGCTCAGGCGCGATCAGCGCGGCCACCGGGTTGGACACGAACTCGGGATCGCCGAGGTAGTGGTTGCGATCGACGTAGGCGTGGCGCATCGCCTCGATCATCCAGTGCGTCGCCTGGGCCGAACCGAAGCCGTGCTCGGCCAGCGGGTAGCCCTCCAGGATCGCCAGCAGTTCGCACAGGATCACGCCGCCCGAGCTCGGCGGCGGGGCCGAGACGATCTCGTAGCCGCGGTAGCGGCAGCGCACCGGCTCGCGCTCGATGGCGCGGTAGCCCGCGAGGTCGGCGGTGCTGATCCAGCCGCCGCCGGCCTGGCTGGCGCGCGCCAGTGCCTCGGCAATCGGGCCGCGATAGAAGCCCTCCTGGCCGTGGCGGGCGATGCGCCTGAGCGTGCGCGCGAGTTCGGGTTGGCGCAGGCGATGACCCGGACGCGGCACGCTGCCGTCGGCACTGAGGAAAATGCGCGCCGCTTCGGGGTCACGGCGCAGATCGTCGGCGGCATAGGCGATCATGGCGACGTCGCCGGCGTCGAGGTCGAAGCCGCGCTGTGCCAGTCGGATCGCCGGTGCGACCAGGCGCCGGCGCGACACTGAGCCAAAGCGCATCCGCGCGAGTTCGAGCCCGGCGACGGTCCCGGGTACGGCGACGGCACGGTGACCGAGCGTGCTGGCGCCGGCGATCGGCTTGCCCTCGGCGTCGAGGAAACTCTGCGCATGCGCGGCCGCCGGCGCGGTCTCGCGGAAGTCGATGAAGTGCGCGCTGCCGTCGGCCAGTTGCAGCGTCATGAAGCCGCCGCCGCCCAGGTTGCCGGCGGCCGGGTAGACCACGGCGAGCGTGTAGCCGACCGCCACCGCGGCATCCACCGCATTGCCGCCCTCGCGCAGCACGGCGACGCCGACTTCGGTGGCGTGGTGCTGAGCGCTCACCACCATGCCGTTGGCGGCGGACACCGGGGCCGGGGAGGCGGCCTTGCCGGGCAGGCCGCAGAGGGCCAGCGTCGTCGCCAGCAGGAACGGGGTCGGTCGCAGCAGGCGCATCGCAGTCTCCTTGGATGGAGCCGCGATTCTGTCGTCGCGCCACGCCGCCGGCAATGCGCTCAGTCCGGGCTCGCGCCCTGCGATCTACCGTGCTCGGTGTCCCCGTCGATGCATCCGGCGACATTGCGCGCGATTTGCGCGTGGCCGTCCTCGTGCTCGGACAGCGCCTCGCGGAAACGCGCGAAACGCTCCTGCATGGCCGGGGTGCCGCCCTCGATCTCCGGCAGGGTGATGTCGAGGTCGAGGTGCGTGGTGACCTCGGTGATGCCTCAGCGGCCATCGGCTTCGCGCCACCAGCGGAAGTTCCAGCGCACATGCCACTTGGTGTAGCCGTAGAGCAGCCTGCCCTCCTCGCGGATCGGGCTGGCGGCGTCGAGCGCCTGGCGCAGGGTCTGGCCACGCCGTGGCGTCGCGGGGCAGTCGATGCGGTCGAGGCTCTCGATCACCTCGGCGCCGGCGGCCTGGGCCAGGCCAGCAACAACATCGAGCATGCGGCGCGTTTCATCGGTGCGGTTCCTTCAGTGCCTGGCGAATGGCATTGCGGGTATCGAGTGCCACGCCGCGCGCGGCCTCGGCGAAGTCGAGTCCTTCACTGGCGTAGAGGATGGCGCGCGAGGAGTTGATCATCAGCCCACCGGCGGTGGTGCCACCGGCGCGCACGGTGGCGTCGATGTCGCCGCCCTGCGCGCCGATGCCGGGCACCAGCAGGGGGAGATCGCCAACCAGGGCACGCACGCGCGCCAGTTCTTCGGGGAAGGTGGCGCCGACCACGAGCGCGTTCTGGCCGTGGCGGTTCCAGCGTCCGGCGACGAGTTCGGCGACGTGTTCGTACAGGCGCCGGCCGTTCGCGAGTTCGAGATTCTGCAGGTCCGAGCCGCCGGCGTTGCTGGTGCGGCAGAGCACGATCAGGCCGCGCTCCGGGTAGGCGAGATAGGGTTCGACCGAATCGAGGCCCATGTACGGGTTCACCGTCAGCGCGTCGGCGTGGTAGCGCTCGAAGGCCTCGCGCGCGTATTGCTCGGCAGTGGCGCCGATGTCGCCGCGCTTGGCGTCGAGGATCACCGGGATGCCGGGATGGCGGCCGTGGATGTGCGCGATCAGGCGCTCCAGTTGGTCTTCGGCGCGGGCGGCATGGAAGTAGGCGATCTGCGGCTTGAACGCGCAGGCCAGATCGGCGGTGGCATCGACGATCGCGGTGCAGAAGCGCAGCACCGCATCCGGCGCGTCGCGCAACGCGCGCGGCAGGCGCCGCGGGTCGGGGTCGAGCCCGACACAGAGCAGGGTGTCGGCATCGCGCCAGCGCGATTCGAGCTGTTGACGGAAGTTCATCGGCGGGAGCGGACCGGGGCAGGGGCGGGAACGCGGCATTATCCCGGTTTCGCGCGGTTGAATCGCGGGGGCGAGGCACCATCTCGGGCTTCCTGTCTCGGAAGGACCGTCCATGCCGAACCGCCTTGCCCTCGCCGAATCGCGCCTGCTTGCGCCCGGCGGCCTGTCCGCCGACCAGCTTGGTCGCGTGTTCTCGCGCCTGATGTCGCCGGGCATCGATGCCGCCGACCTGTATTTCCAGCATTCGCGCCACGAGAGCTGGGTGCTGGAGGACGGCATCGTCAAGGAGGGCTCGCACAACATCGAGCAGGGTGTCGGCGTGCGCGCGATCAGTGGCGAGAAGACCGGCTTCGCCTATTCCGATGAGATCGTGCTGCCGGCGCTGCTCGAAGCCGCCGCGTCGGCGCGCGCGATCGCCCGCGCCGGACAGGACGGCACCGACCGCTCGCTGGCGCAGACGCGGGGCCATGCGCTGTATGCGCCGACCGATCCGATCGACTCGGTGCCGGTGGAACGCAAGGTGTCGCTGCTGCGCGAGATCGACGCCTACACGCGCTCGCTCGATGCGCGCGTGAAACAGGTCGTGTGCAGCCTGTCGGCAGTGCTCGACACGGTGCTGGTTGCGCACAGCGACGGCACGCTCGCCGCCGATGTGCGGCCGCTGGTGCGCTTCAATGTCAACGTCATCGTCGAGCACAATGGTCGCCGCGAGTCGGGCAACGCCGGCGGTGGCGGGCGCTTCAGTTACGCGGAACTGCTGGGTGGCGATTTCCCGCAGGCGCAGGCGCGCGAAGCGGTACGTAGCGCGCTGGTGAACCTGGAAGCCATCGACGCGCCGGCCGGCGAAATGCCGGTGGTGCTCGGGCCGGGCTGGCCGGGCGTGCTGCTGCACGAAGCGGTCGGCCACGGGCTCGAAGGCGACTTCAATCGCAAGGGGCTGTCGGCGTATGCCGGCCGCGTCGGCGAGCGCGTGGCGTCGCCGCTGGTCACCGTCGTCGACGACGGCACCCTGCCGGGCCGGCGCGGTTCGCTGAACATCGACGATGAAGGCACGCCGACGCGGTGCACGACGCTGATCGAGAACGGCGTTCTGAAAGGTTACCTGCAGGACAAGTTGAACGCCGGCCTGATGGGCGTGGCGCCGACCGGCAACGGCCGTCGCGAGAGCTTCGCGATGCTGCCGATGCCGCGCATGACCAATACCTGCATGCTCGCCGGCCACTCCGATCCCGGCGAAATCATCGCTTCGGTCGAGCGTGGTCTGTATGCGCCGAACTTCGGCGGTGGCCAGGTCGACATCACCTCGGGCAAGTTCGTGTTTTCGGCGAGCGAGGCCTATCTGATCGAGCACGGCAAGATCACGCGACCGGTGAAGGGTGCGACCCTGATCGGCTCCGGCCCGGAAGTGATGCAGCGCATCTCGATGGTCGGCAACGACCTCGCGCTGGACACCGGTGTCGGCGTCTGCGGCAAGGACGGCCAGAGTGTCCCGGTCGGCGTCGGCCAGCCCACGCTCAAGATCGACGCGCTGACCGTGGGCGGGACGCGGGTGTGAGGCAGAAAGCACCCCACCCCAACCCTCCCCTCCGCGCTGCGCGCGCAAGGGAGGGGGCAACAGCGCCGAGCCCGCACGGAGCACTTCTTGTCTCCTCCCCTTCGCGAAGCGAGGGGGAGGTCGGGAGGGGGTTGCGCTTCGCCGCAGTCTCGCCGCGAACAGCACCCCACCCCAACCCTCCCCTCCGCGCTGCGCGCGCAAGGGAGGGGGCAACAGCGCCGAGCCCGCACGGAGCACTTCTTGTCTCCTCCCCTTCGCGAAGCGAGGGGGAGGCCGGGAGGGGGTTGCTCTTCGCCGGTAGGGTGTCAATCCGGCAACGCGTCGAAGATCGCCTGAAGCACGTGTTCGGTGCGCAGCAGCACATCGTCGTTCCAGAAACGAATCACCCGGAAGCCGAGCGCCTGCAGGTCGTCGCTGCGCCGCTGATCAGCATCGACCTGATCGATGTGATGCGCACCATCCAGTTCAACGACAAGCCTTGCTTCGATGCAGGCGAAGTCGGCGATGTAGTGATCGATCGGATGCTGTCGCCGAAATCGGAAGCCCTTGAGTTGGCGCAGTCGCAATCTCGACCAGAGCAATCGCTCTGCGTCCGTCGCACCCAGCCGCAGTTCTCTCGCCCGCAGTCGCAGCTTGTCCATGCGCTATTCGTTGGTCGACGAAATCCCATCCAGATCCCGCGGCTCGATCGCCTCGCCATACGCCGCCTGGATCGCGCGGAACAGTTGGCGCGCGGCGGCGGGCGGTTTGCCGGCCAGGGCTTCGGCCTTGGCGGTGCGCACCAGTTGCCGCAGTTGCTGGCGATCGGCGTTCGGCATCGCGGCGAGCAGTGCGTTGATCGCGTCGTCGCCGTCGCGAAGCAGCTGGTCGCGCCATTCCTCGATGCGATGCAGCGCGGCAGCGGCGCGGCGGCGTTCGGCCTTCGGCGCTTCGAGCGCGGTGCGGATCGCGGGCAGCTCGTCTTCGGCCTTGCGCATCTGCTTGGCCAGGAATTGCACCTGGCGCTTGTGCGCGACGTGCGCGGTGATGCGCTGCGCCTCCTGCACGTGGCCGCGCAGGGTCTCCGAAAGCGGCACGCGGTCGAGCTCGCGCGGCGGCAGCGCCACCAGTTCCTTGGCCAGCGCGAGCACGTCCAGCGCTTCGCGCTTTTCCATGCTGCGGCTCGGCCCGCCGTAGTACTCGTCCCAGTCGATCTTTTCGTCGTGCATCACGATGAACCCCGCATTCAATGAACCAAGGATAGCCCGTGAGCGCTGAACTCTCCCGACCTGCATCGCCCGAGCGATCCCTCGATGAACTCGCCAACCTGGCCGAGGACGTGCTCGCGCGCTGCCGCAAGCAGGGTGCCTCGCAGGCCGAGGTCAGTCTCAACCTCGATCGTGGCCTGGATGTCAACGTGCGCATGGGTGAGGTCGAGACGGTCGAACATACCCGCGACCGCAGCGTGTCGATCACCGTCTATTTCGGCGGACGCAAGGGATCGGCCAGCACCGCCGACGTGCAGCCGGCGTCGATCGCGACCTCGATCGACCAGGCCTGCGCGATCGCCCGCCATACCGAGGAAGACCCCTGCGCCGGCCTGGCCGATGCCGCACGCATGGCGACGTTCTTTCCCGACCTGGACCAGTGGCATCCGTGGGCGCTGGATGCGGCGCACGCGATCGAACTCGGTATCGCCGCGGAAGCCGCCGGGCGCGCGCTCGATGCGCGCCTGCACAACTCCGACGGCGCCAGCGTGTCGAGCGGCAGCAGCATCGGGTTGTACGCGAACACGCACGGCTTTCTCGGCCGCGAATCCGGCACGCGGCACACGATCTCGTGTTCGCTGCTCGGCGAGGACGGCTCCGCGATGCAGCGCGACTACTGGTACACGACCGCTGTCGCGCGCGAAGACCTGGAGCCTGCGGAGGCGGTCGGTCGTCGCGCCGCCGAGCGCACGCTGGCGCGGCTGAATCCGCGCAAGCTCGGGACGCGCGCGTGTCCGGTGCTGTTCGCACCCGAGGTCGCGCGTTCGCTGATCGGACACCTGGTCGGCGCGGTCAGCGGCGGCGCCCTGTACCGGCGTGCCTCGTTCCTGCTCGACAGCGTCGGCGAACGCCTGTTTCCGGACTGGTTCTCGATTCTCGAACGACCGCACTTGAAGCGCGGCGCCGGCTCGGGCGCGTTCGACGGCGAAGGCGTGGCCACGGTTGACTCGGATCTGGTGCGCGACGGCGTGCTCGCGCGCTACATCCTCGGTTCGTATTCGGCGCGCAAGCTCGGGCTCCAGAGCACCGGCAACGCCGGCGGCATCCACAACCTGGTGGTGCCGGCGAACGCCGGCGGCTTCGCCGACCTGCTGCGCCAGCTCGACACCGGCTTCCTGATCACCGAGCTGATGGGCCAGGGCGTCAACACCGTGACTGGCGACTACTCGCGCGGCGCCACCGGGTTCTGGGTCGAGCGCGGCGTCATCGCCTATCCGGTCGACGAGGTCACCATCGCCGGCAACCTGCGCGAGATGTTCCGGCGCATCGTCGCCGTCGGCAGCGATATCGACACCCGCGGCGCGATCCGCACCGGCTCGATCCTGCTCGAATCGATGATGGTCGCGGGCGAGTAGGTCTCGCCCGCGACCTGGGGCCTTACTCGAAGCCGTCGCGGAACAGGGCGTTGAAGGTCGGAGCGCGGCAGCCATTGGCCTGGTCGCCGTCGATGACGACGTTGAACAGCGCTCCCGCCGTTGCCGCGCTTTCGATCTGCCAGCGGCGGGGTGCGCCGGGCCCGGTCGAGAGAGACAACTGCACGCCATAAGGCGACGGGTTGGCGTGCACGCCGTCGGCAAGGTCATCGAAGCGGCCGGCGACCGGCGCCGCGCAGGGGTTGTCATCGAGCAGCGGATGGCGCAGCCGCTGCCTCGCGGGTATGCGAGCGCTGTTGGGCGACAGCAGCCGCGGCGCCATCACGTTGAAGGTGATGCCGGCGGGCATCGCCGCACTGTCCTCGTTGCGGATGTGCCAACGTCCGCCGCCGGCGCTGCTGTAGACGGCGGCGACCGGGTGGTCGTGGTAGCTGTCGGTGTATCGCGCCATCACCACCAGAGCGTGCGCGGACAGGCCATTGATCCGCCAGTCGTCCAGCAGAAAGCTGCCGCCGGCGGCGAAGTCGCTGACGCGGCTGAATGCGGTCTTGCCCTGGACCGGCGCGATCACCGAGAAGGCCTGCAGCGTTGCCATCGTCGCCTGGTTCTGGTTGAACACCGCCCAGATTGTTCCGGTGTACCAGACGCCAAGGTTCGGCAAGCTGCTGGCGCTGGCGCCGTTGGCGTGTTCGGTGGCGAGCAGCAGCGCATCGGATGCCAGCGCAACCGGATAGGGCGACAGCTCGACCCAGTTGAGTACGGCGTTGCTGCCGTCGGCGGTCACCTGGGCGGCACTGTCACCGCAGTATTCGTAGGCGCCGACGTCGACCGGGCCGCAGCTGCGCGCCTCGCCATCGGCGTCGAACCACACGCCGCCCGGGAGATCCGCCGCGTTGCCCTGGTCGATCGCCGGTGATGGCCAGCGCGGCCGTGGGTGGCCGATCGACTCGAAGTTCGGGTCGCCGGATCGGGTATTGGCGCCGGGCGTGAACAGGCCGCCGGGCGCAGCGTGGATGAGGTTGTAGTCGTTGCTGGCCGAGGGCGCGCCGAGCAGGCTGAGCCCGGCTTCGTGCTGGAACGCGATGATGTTGTTCGCCACGCGCCCAGGCATGCTGCCGGGCAGGCTGACCTCGATGCCGATCCGGCCGAGCGTCACGGTGTTGTGGGCGACCGTCAGCGGACCACCGGCCAGGGCGCCCAGGCCGAGCGCGATGCCGACCGCGTTCGACGTGCCAACAACCACGTTGTGATCGATCCGAACCGAGGCCGTTACCGACGCCGGAAAGGCCCCAGTTGTGGTCGCGGTGATGCCACTGCAACCGGCCGCGCCGAGTACGACGTTGTGCGCGATGCGCAGCGACCCGCCGCTGGTGGAGGCGGTAATCGGCCAACAGATCGGAGCGGCGGCCGCGGTCTCGATCCGGTTGCGGTAAATCTGCGTGTCGGTCGCGCTGGCAAATGGCCCGGGTGCGACGCAGATGCCGGCGGTGGGGCCGGAGGGGCTGCCGCTGCCGGCGGGCGTAAGCACGTTGTCGCCGATCACGACCTGGGTGACGTTGCCACTCGTCTGCTTGACGCGGATGACGCAGGGCTCCGACGGTGGGCTGCCGAGCAGCATGCGATTGTGCTCGATGCGCACGCTGCCGCCGTCGGCGCTGGCAACGTGGTCGATGTCGATCCAGCCCTCGCGCAGCACCAGGTGGCTGATCGTCAGTTGGTGCGGGCCGCTGCCGCCCAGCGTCGCCGTGATGCGGCGTTGCGGTGCGAACACGGCATCGACGCCGGCGGCCGCGGTCAGCGTGATGCCGCGCGGGATGCTGATGTCCTCGTCGATCGCGGTGTAGCCGTCGGGCAGGCTGGCCCAGTCGACGATCAGCACCGTGTCGCCGGCAAGGGTGCCGTCGATGCAGGCCTGCAGGGTTCCCGAGCAGGCATGGGCGGCGGTGGTGCTTGGCCACTCCCAGGTCCAGGCGCCGCCGGCGAACGCGGGCAGTGGCAGAGCGAGGGCGAGGGCGAGGGCGATGAGGAATGCGCGCATGATCGGACTCCGGCGGACTTGCCGGTACAAACGAAAGAACGCAAACATTTCGTGCATCGATGTGACAGGGGGAGATTGCGGGGTGTCGCGGGCGGGTGCATCCTGCGCCGCACGAGGTGCCGGATGCTGGCTGATCGACCTTCGCTGGACGCGACCCTGACGCTGCTGCGCGAGGGCTCGCTTGCCGCCGCCGCCGGCGTCGGGCGTGACGCGGAGGCGGTGCTGGTCGCGGCGCGGGCGGTCGAATCGCGGCTTGGCGTGCGCCTGTTCGCGTTCGCGCCGGGCTCGCCCGACCGGATCGAGGCCACTGCGGATGGTCGGCGCTTCCTGCATCGCGCGCCGCGCCTGCTGGCCGAGGAGCGCCAGTTCCTCGACGCCTTCCAGTGCGATGCCGAAGCGCAGTCGTTGCGCGTGTTGTGCAGCCACTACCTGGCCTCGTACCTGCTGATCGAGATCATCGGGCGTTACCTGGCGGCGCACCCGGCGTTGCCATTGCGCCTCAGCGTTCGCACCGAGCAGCAGATCCTCGGCGCACTGCTGCAGGGCGAGGAACGCGCCGTCGGCTTCGCCGCGCCGGTCGATTTCCCGGAAGAGGTCCGCTACACGCACTGGTTCGACCTGCAATGGGCGCTGGTGGTGCCGTGCGCGCACCGCTTCGCGACGCCGGCGCGGGCGGTGTCGCTGCAGGAACTGGCGCAGGAGAAGCTGATCCTGTTCGAGCCCGGGTCGACCGGGCGCCAGCATGTGCTGGAGGCGCTGCATGCGGCGCAGGTTCGCGTGTCTGCTGCGATGCAGGCCACCGGTACCGGCGTCATCGTGCAGATGGTCGAGGCCGGGCTCGGCGTGGCGATCCTGCCGTTGCTGGCCTCCGGTCGGGTGACCGCGGGGCACGCGGTGCGCGTCGTTCCGCTGGTCGAGTCGGTGCAGCCGATCCAGTCGGGCATCCTGGTGGCCAACGCCTGGGCGGAGGACCCGCAGATCCTCGACCTGATCGCCTTTGTGCGCGCCGCGGCGATCTGATCAGCGCAACGTGGCGTCGAACACGCCGCGCAGGCGCAGGTCGTCGAGGGCGAGCAGCAGGGCAGCGAGCGCGAGCAGCGCCAGCAACCAGGTGGTCCTCGGCGAATCCGCCGCGATCTGCCGCAGCCGTTCCATGACGGTCCAGTGTCGCGCCGCGATCGGGCGGTGCCGTTGCCACTGCCGCAGATCAGCCTGCAGGGCCGCGACCGAGGGATAGCGCCGCAGGGGATCGGGCTGCAGGCAGCGCTGCAGGATGGCTTCGAGATCGTGCAGACCGTGCCCCACGCCGGCCGCGCGTACCGATGCAAGATCGATGACCGGCGGCTGCGTGTCCGCGGCCAGTTCATCCAGGGTTGCCGCGCGACGCGCAGCCGGCAGCGCGCCGGCCAGCAGCAGGTGCAGGAGCAGGCCCAGCGAGAACTGGTCGCCGGCGGCGTCGGAGGGCGCGCCACGCAATCGTTCGGGTGCCGCATAGCGCGGCGTCAGCGAGGGGTCGCGGATCTCGTCGCCGGCAACCGCGGGATCGATCAGGCGCGAGACGCCGAAATCGATCATGCGTGCGCGCTGGCCATCGACCAGGATGTTGGCGGGCTTCAAGTCGCCGTGCGCGACGCCCTGCGCGTGCGCCATGGCGACCGCGTCCACCAGTTGCAGCATGACCGCGATCCGCTCCGCGCTGCCCCGATTGCAGGCCGCCAGCCACTCGTCGAGCGCGTGGCCGGCGACGTATTCGGTGACCAGGTAGGAAGCGCCGTCGGCCGCTACACCGCCGTCGAGCAGTCGCGCGATGCCCGGGTGGTCGAGGCGCGCCAGCAGCTTGCGCTCGTGCACGATGCGCCAGTCTTCGCCCTCGCGGTCGGCGCGTTGCCGCTTGAGCGCGCCACGTTGCGCGTAGGCCTGGTCGCCGCGTTCGACTTCGTACACCTGCGCGAAGCCGCCGGTGGCGATCTCGCGGACCACGGTCCAGCGACCGATGGTCTGGCCGGCGATGAGGTCGCGCCGCGGTATCGCTGCGACATCGAGCAGGCCGTCCGAAGCGTCGATCGCGCGCAGCCAGCGCTGCAGGGCCTCGGCCTTGGCCGGGTCGCGCAGGGCGACCCGCGCAATCGCGCGTGCACGCTGATCCGGGGGGAGGTCGAGCACATCGTCGAGTTCCGCCTCGGTCAGCTGGGCGCGCTCGTCGATCGGCTTCACGAGGCAGTCTCCAGATGCATCAGCAGCCAGGCGCGGGCCTTGAGCCAGTCGCGGCGCACCGTGCTCTGCTCGACACCGAGCACTTCGCCCACCTCGCGATCGTCGAGCCCGCCGAAATAGCGCAGCTCCACCACGCGGGCCGCGCGCGGCAATACCTCGGCCAGACGACCGAGCGCCGCGTCCAGTTCCAGCAGTTCCTCGGCCAGGGGATGCGCCGCGGCGATTTCCGCCGCGGCTTCCAGCGGATCGTGCGCGGCGCCGCCGCCGCGCTTCTGCGCCAGGTGGAGGCGCGCGTAGTCGAGCAGGATCTGGCGCATCGCGCGCGCCGCGGTCGCCAGGAAATGCCTGCGGTCGGTGAAGCGGGAATCGGACTCGGCGAAGCGCAGGTAGGTCTCGCTGATCAGCGCCGTGGTCGAGAGGGTTTCCAAGCCCGAGGCGCCGGCACGCGCGCGATGCGCGATGCGGCGCAGGTCGGCCTGCGTGACGCGCAGCCACTCGCTCAGGTCGGAGTCGCCGATGCTGCGCGTGCCGGAGATCACCGCGACCATCGATCGCAGCGCGTCTGCGTGGTCGGCATCCGAGGGCGTGGTCATCGGTCGACTCCGGCGCGGGTGTCGATCATCCGCCCGCGCGGCAATCCCCGGCAAGTCGATCTCGCGGCGCGGCCACATCGCCGCGCCGCGTTGTTGCGGGTTACTCGAAGCCGTCGCCGAACAGCACGTCCGGCGTCGCCAGGTTCCAGCCGATGTCCTTGAACAGCGGGATGGTCAGGTCGACGTCGTCGAAGATGCTGGTGTTGAGCGCCGGTTCCATCAGCAGGTTCGGGAAGGTATCGACCGTCCAATGTGATACCGACGAACCCGGCTGCACCGGATTCGGCGCGTTCATGCGCACGTAGCGGGTGCCGCCGCTGACCTGGGTGCCGGCCAGTGTCGGCAGGTAGGTGAGGGTGCCGTTCACCGTGGTCGGCAGCGCCAGTTGGGCGCGGATGGCATTGCCGTCGGCCTGCGAGATGCCGAGCGAGGGAATGGTGACGGTGGGGTCGGAACCGCCCATGCCGGGCAGGCCGCTGGCGGCGTTGTTGTCGATCACTGCCGCGATCGCGCCGGCGTTCTGCGCGTTCTTCACCTTGACCGTGAAGTTGCAGTTGCCGCGTACCATCAGCGCGATCTTGCCGCTGATCTGCGCAGCATTGGTCAGCGCCTCGCAACCATCCAGCGTGGAAGCGCCTGCGCCATCGGCCGCCGCGACGATCTCGCCGGGCAGCCCGCCGGCCGGGGCATAGGTTCCGAAGGCCGCGGCCTGGGCGGTCTTGTCGCCCAGGATCGCCGCCGGCGCGGTGATGCGCAGGATCGGCGCGCCGAGCAGGAAGTTGCCCTGTTCCGCGGTCACGTTCGGGCCCTTCCAGATCAGGTTCGGGTCGCTGATCGCCGAGGCCTGGCGGGTGGCGTTGTCCGCCATGTTGATCCAGGTGGTGCCGGTCGTGGCATCGGCCAGGAACGTGTCCCAGATCGCCGGCGTGCCGCTGAAGAAGGCGCCGGTGCTGGAGCTGGTGAAGGTCTGGAAGCCGAGCCCGTGCGCGAGCTCATGGAACACCACCGGCAGCAGCGGGATGTACCCGGCCGGCGTCGCGTCCGAGGCCGCGGTCGAGTAGTACCAGCCGGTGGTGCCGGTCAGGCAGGTGCCGAGGTCGATGTCGGAATTGAACTGCGAGTTGATGTCGTTGGTGCCTGCACCGAGATCGCTGTTGGCCAGCGAGTTCGCCAGCGCCGGGCAATACCAGACTCCGGCCACCGGGGCGTTCGGGAAGTCGGCATGCACGGTCAGGGCACCGGCCGAGCCGAGGGTGGCGCTGGTGCCGCTGCAGGTGAGCGGATTGAACGCAGCCTGCACGCGGATCTCGATACTGCTCTGCAGCAGCGCGCCCCACTGGTTGGCGGCGGTCTGGAACACGTGCAGGCGCTGTGCGCCGCGCGTGGTGAACGGGTTGCTCGGCAGCGCGGCCACCGGCGTCGGGTCGTTGAAGCCTTCGCCGGCGGCGTCCTGGTTGACGATGGTGATGGTGGCAGCGCCAGCCGTGGTGCTGGCGAGGGCGGCGAATGCGCCGAGTGCGATCAGTCGTTTCATGGCGGCGCTCACCGGGTCGAGTCTTCGTTGTTGGCGGCAGTGTCCGTTTTCGGCGCGTCGTGCGTGTGCGCGCCCGAGGCATGGGCCTCGACGTCATTGCACTCGGTCTGGATGCTGCCGTCGGCGGCAACCGTGGCCACCATCGCCACTTCGAAGCGGCCATTCAGGTGCGCCATCTTCGAGCCGTCCGGCATGCGGATCACGGCGACGCCGGCATCGTCCTGGCGGAAGGCCGGATCGGGAGTTTCTGCAGCCTGCTGCTGTTCTGCGGTCACCGGGGTCGAGCTCAGCGCGCCGGTTTCGGGATCGACGTAGGCGCGCATGCCCTGTTCGGCCTTGGCTTCGGTCGCCTCTGCGGCTTTCGCGGGCTTCGATGAGGCGGGTTCGGTGGCGGCTACGGACCAGCTTGCAGCGCAGGCCAGCGCGAGGCACAGCGTCTTGCGGGAAATGTTCACTTGGGAGTCCTCTGGGCAAGCGGCGAGCCGCCGCAGCGCGCGAGGGTAGCGCCATGCGCGCGGCGTCACCAATGCCGCGGTTCCGGGCGGCGGCGTGCAGCGAACCCGGGACTGGCTGCCGACCGCCACCAGCGCCGTTCAGTCGGCTTCGATGTCGCGGTAGATGCCGACGCGGATGCGATCGCCGTCGAGCCAGGCGCGGTACATGCCCGGGGAATTGAACGGGAGCACGGTGTCGCCGTGGCGATCGATGGCGATCAGGCCGCCTTCGCCGCCGAGTGCGGCAACCGCGGCGAGTGCGGCATCTGCTGCGACGGGCAGCGCGTCGCCGCGATAGGCGATGCGCGCGTGCAGGTCGTGCGCGAGCACGGCGCGGATGAACATCTCGCCGTGGCCGGTGGCCGAGACCGCGCAGGTGCTGTCGTCGGCGAAGGTGCCACCGCCGATCAGCGGCGCGTCGCCGACGCGGCCGGGGAGCTTGTTGGTCATGCCACCGGTCGAGGTGGCCGCGGCGAGATGGCCGTCGCGGTCGCGCGCGACGGCGCCGACGGTGCCGCTCTTGCGCTCGACGAGGTCGTAGCGTTCGTCGTGGTCGAGGCTGATGCGGTTCTCGCGCTGCGCTGCGGCGAGCTGGGCGCGGCGGATCGGCAGTACCAGATCCTCCGGTGCGCAGGTGGCCACGCCGTGCGTGCGGGCGAACCGCTCGGCGCCGGCCGCGGCCAGCAGCACGTGGCGACCGTCGCGGCGGATCGCGTCCGCGAGTCGCACCGGATTGCGCACCGCCCGCACCGCGCATGCCGCGCCGGCGGAACGGTCTCGCCCGTCCATGATCGCGGCATCGAGTTCGGCCTCGCCGTCCGCATTCAGCACCGCGCCGTAGCCAGCATTGAAGAACTCGGCGTCCTCCAGTTCGGCAACGGCCTGGCCGACCACCGCAATCGCCCCTGTGCCGGCGCGAAGTGCGTCGCAGGCGCGCGTCGCGATCGCCCGCAGCGTGCGCACCACCTCGATCCGACGCGCCTCGGGGAATGAGTTCGGGTCCAGCACGCCGGCGCCGCCGTGCAGGGCAAATCGGACAATCGGATCGGTCATGGCGCCACGCCGGGGAACAGGGCGCGCATCGTCGCGGGCGCGGCGGCGTGGTGCAAGCGCGGGCTGTGAAGCGGCGCTGATCGTTCAGAGGACCGCTTCGATTCCCTTGCGACGAATCAGGTTCAACAGCTTGAGCGAGGGACCGCTCGGATGCTTCTCGCCGATCTCCCACTTTTGCACGGTTGAAGTGCTGGTATTCAGCAAGGCGGCGAATACCGACTGGCTGACGCGTACCCCACGGCGCAGCGACCGGATCCGGGTTGGCGACAACACATCGGCGTCGAGCCGGCACAGCGCATCGAACGTGCTCAGCTGACGCTTGCTGATGACGCCTGCGGCGGCGAGACCATGCACGGTCTCGTGGACCTCACTCAGAATTCGGCTCTTGCGAGGATTCATTGGTTTCAATCTCCGTCAGTTCGCCCGTTGCCAGCAATCGTTCGATCGGTCCGTCTTCGAGCGACAGCATCGTCGCTGCCAGTCGGCGCAGCGCCAGCAGCTCGATGTGGTCCAGATCGGCTCGTTCATTCTTCTCGAACCCGTACAGGAAGAACCAATGATGTCCGCGTCGTGTCGCGACGATGGTTCGTGCACCGCCGCGCTTCCCTCGGCCCGCGATCGCCACGCGCTTCTTGAACAGGCCAGCGCCCAGCGACGCATCGATCAAACCGGCGCGCATCTCCTGAATTGCCAGACGCAACTGCGGATCGCCCACGCCAGCGCGGCGCATCCATCGCGAAAACGTCCGGGTCCGGAAGATCCGCTGCATGCGCAAACCATATCACTGAGTGATACGGTGTTCCAGTTGCCCGGCTTGGCCCGCGCGGGTGCTATGCCGCGATCACCGCCGCCACCCGCTCGCCGATCGCGAGGCTGGCGGTGAGGCCGGGGGATTCGATGCCGAACAGGTTGACCAGGTTCGCGATGCCGTGGTCGGCGGCGTGCTGGATCACGAAGTCGCCGCTGGGTTCGCCGGGGCCGACCAGCTTGGGGCGCACGCCGACGAAATCGGGTTCGAGCTGGTCGTCGCGCAGCGCCGGCCACCAGCGCCGGATCGAGTCGGCGAAGGCGACGCGCTCGGTGTCGTCGAAGTGGTAGTCGGGGGCGTCGAGCCAGCGCGTGTCCGGGCCGAAGTGCACGTGCCCGGCGCGGTCGAAGCCGAGGTGCACGCCGAGCCCGGCCGCCTGTGGCACCGGATAGATCAGGCGCGAGAACGGCGCGCGTCCGCGCAGGCGGTAGTAGTGGCCGGAAGCGTAGAACTGCTTCGGGATCTGCGCTGCGGCGAGGCCGTCGATGCTGCGCGCGACGTCGGTTGCCTGCAGTCCGGCGGCATTGACCAGACGCCGGCAGCGGACGCGGTCGCCACCGCCCACTTCGACCGCGAATGCGCCGTCCTCGCAGCGCACGGCGTTCACCGGCATGGCGCAGGCGACGCGGCCGCCGAGTTGCTCGATCTCGCCGATCAGCGCCATCACGTACTCGGGTACGTCGACGATGCCGGACGCACTCGACTCGATCGCGGCCGTGCAGTGCAGCGCCGGTTCCAGCAGCGTCGCTTGCGCCGCGTCGAGGTAGCGCAGGCCCTCGACGCCGTTCGCCTCGGCGCGTGCGAGCACGCCGCGCAGCGACTCGGCTTCGAGCCAGTCGCTCGCGACCACGAGCTTGCCGAGCTTGCGATGGCTGACGCCGCGGCGGGCGCAGAACTCGTACAGCAGCCGCCGTCCGCGCACGCACAGCTGCGCCTTGAGCGAGCCGAGCGCGTAGTACAGGCCGGCATGGATCACCCCCGAGTTGCGGCTGGAGATGCCTTCGCCGGCGCGCGCCTCGCTCTCCAGCACGAACACCTCGCGTCCCGCCTGCGCCATCGCCCGCGCCACCGCGAGCCCGACCACGCCGGCGCCGATGACGATGCTGTCGATGTCCACGGCGGCGGTGTTCATGGGTCGAGCTTATCGCGGTGCAATCGGGCCACAAGTGGCCCTCCCACAGAGAGCAAACCACCCGATCGACCGAGGCTTCATCTGGGAGGCCCGGTCAAGGGCCGACGATCAGCAGATCCGATCGACCGAATAATGCGCGAGGTCGCGCAGGTGCTCGGCGTGGTGGTCGAAGATCGCAAGTGCGGCAATCGCCTGGTGGCGCAGCGCTTCGGCCAGTGCGCGCGACTCGGCCAGGCCGAGGATGGCCGGGTAGGTGGGCTTGTTCTGCGCCGCGTCCGAACCTTGCGGCTTGCCGATGACGTGGGTCTCGCCCTCGATGTCGAGGATGTCGTCGCGGATCTGGAACGCCAGCCCGAGCGCGTGGCCGTAGCGCAGCAGCGCTTCGATGCGCGCGCCATCGCGTTCGCCGGCGGCGAGCGCGCCGAGCTGCACCGAGGCGCGGATCAGCGCGCCGGTCTTGTGCGCGTGCATGCGTTCGAGTTCGGCGCGCGTGAGCGACCGGCCGACGGCATCCAGGTCGAAGGCCTGGCCACCGGCCATGCCCTGCGAACCGCAGGCCTGCGCCAGCACGCGCAGCATCTCGACCTGCGCGCGCGCGTCGCCACCGGCGCCCGCATCCGCCGCCAGCAGCTCGAACGCGAGCGCCTGCAGCGCATCGCCGGCGAGGATCGCGGTGGCCTCGTTGAAGGCGACATGGCAGGTCGGCTTGCCGCGGCGCAGGTCGTCGTCGTCCATCGCCGGCAGGTCGTCGTGGATCAGCGAGTAGGCATGGATCATCTCGACCGCGGCGGCACTCGCATCGGCCTGCTGCAGCGTGCCGCCGCAGGCGAGCGCGGCGCTGTAGGCGAGACAGGGGCGCAGGCGCTTGCCGCCGCCGAGGGTGCTGTAGCGCATCGCGCGGTGCAGGTTCGACGGCGCCTGCGCCGCTGCCGGCAAGGCGCGTTCGAGGACGGTTTCGGCGCGAGCGGCCAGCGCGATCAGCGCCGGCGTCAGGTCACGGCGTATCGGGGTCGAAGCGCGGTGCGCCATCGAGGTCGTTCGGGTCGATGATCTGGCGCACGCGCAGTTCCGCCTGGTCGAGTGCGCTGCGGCACTGTCGGTACAGGCCGACGCCGCGCTCGAACGCGGCCAGCGATTCGTCCAGCGGCAGGTCGCCCTTCTCCATGCGCGCGACCAGTTGCTCGAGCTCGTCGAGCGAGTGCTCGAACTCGGCGACGCGGCTGGTTTCGCTGGTCTCGGGGGGCGACATGGGGCGCACCTTAGCCCGGCTGCGGGGCGGATTCAACGCGCCAGGCGTGACCGGCGTCGCGAAGTCGCTCGGCGAATGCGGCGTCCAGGAACAGGTCACCGACCGCAAGCAGGGTGTCGCCCTGCCACAGGTATGGCAGCTGCGCGCGTTGCCACGGCGGCACGCCGTACTCCTGCAGCAGCAGGCGCAGCGGTCGCCGCGGTCGCTGTGCGTGCAGCCGGATCTTCTCGCCGCCGCGGCGCGGCGCCACCCGCAGCGGCGCGTCGAACAGGCCGGGCAGGGCCGGTAGCACGCGGCCGTCCGGCAGCCGCAGCGGTGCCTGCGCGAGCCAGTCGCAGGCCGGCAGCGGTGCGCTGGATGCCGGCGTCGTTGCGTACAGCCGTGACCGGTAGCGATAGAGCACGCCGCCCGGCCACTGCACCTGCGGCACGCGGTCGGCGCGCGCATCACGCATCTGCCGCAGCATCTCGCGCAGGCTCGCCGCCGGCGGCAGCGGCAGCGCGAGTTCGCGCAGCCACGACTTCAGGACCGCGATGGCGGTGCCCGCGGGCAGGTCGAGCACGCGCGCGTCGAGCACTGCCGGGTCGAGGTCGCGATGGCGCGCGGGCAGGCGGCCCACTTCGGGCTCGGCGAGCGCGAGCAGGTCGGCGGCGCGTGCTGCCGAGAGCGCCAGCGACGCCAGCGCCTGCGGCCAGCGTACGGCCAGTCGCGGCAGCACTTCATGGCGCAGGAAGTTGCGATCGAGCGCGGTGTCGGCGTTGCTTGGGTCCTCGATCCAGTCGAGGCCGGCGCGCTCGGCTTCGGCCTGGATCGCCGCGCGCGGCAGGTCGAGCCAGGGCCGCGCCAGCCAGCCGCGACCGAAGCGGCGCAGCGGGCGCATGCCGGCGAGCCCGTCGTACCCCGGGGCACGCAGCGCGCGCAGCAGAAAGGTCTCGGCCTGGTCGTCGCGATGGTGCGCGGCGAGCAGCACCTCGTCGTCGCCGAGGCGTTCGGCGAAGGCGGCATGGCGCGCCGCGCGCGCCGCGGCCTCGAGCCCGAGTTCGGCGATGCGCGTCACCTGCACGCGCACCACGTCGAGCGGCACGTCGAGCGCGTCGCACCAGTCCCGGCAGCGTTGCGCCCACTGCGCCGAATCCGCATGCAGGCCGTGGTCGACATGGATCGCGCGCAGCCGGATACCGAGCCCGGCGCGCAGCGCAGCCGTCACCTGCAGCAGCGTGCGCGAGTCCATGCCGCCGCTCAGGGCCAGCACATGCGCGCGCTGCGGCAGCGCTGCGAAAAACTCGGCCAGGACTCGGCGTGCGTCGGACATGGTGACAGTGTGCCATCGCCGCAAGCCGCATTGCGACCAGCGCCCCAATCGAAGCGATGTAATTGGATGGACTCGCCCCTCGCCGAGGCGTCATTCGCGCCACGGTGGTATCCAATGAGGACCAACGACAGCGAGGGGCGGGCCCATGAAAGAGCGTACGGCAAAATTCGAGGTGTTGGCGATCGACCTGGC
>JACPFU010000020.1 GCA_016182785.1 Lysobacterales bacterium
CCGATCATCAAGTGGCGCCATTACGCCGATCCTGACGTGGCGCCAATATGGCGATCCTGGCCTGGCGCCATTACGGCGATCATGAAGTGGCGCCTTTATGCCGATCCTGGAATGGCGCCATTGGGGCGGTCGCTGACAGCGATCGCTTGGCACGCGAATTCGTCGGTGGCGTGAGGGCGACGAGCGTGTTTTCGGCGCCGATTCGTGCGGTGCTCGAAGCGAGCAGTCGACGCGAAGCGTCGGATGCGCAGTCCCGGGTGGATGGCCGTGGACTTGCGGCGCAGGCATTCGCGTTGTTTCCGAAGATTCGCCAATGGGATCACCTGTTGCGTACGGATGAGAGCGTTCGCGCACGAGTTCGCGAGGTCCATCCGGAGGTGAGCTTTGCGGCGATGCGCGGTGGCTTGGGTTGCGGCATTGCTGAGCCGAAGCGGACCGTCGATGGGCAGCGCATTCGACGCGACCTGTTGGCCGAGCGATTCGGCGACGCGACCGTGGATCAACTGCTGCGGGATGTGCCGAAAAAGTTGGCAGCGGGGGATGATGTGCTCGACGCACTCGCGGCATTGTGGAGTGCGGAGCGCATCGCTGCGGGAACTGCGCAGACCTTGCCGTCGCCGGTGGGAATCGATTCGGCCGGATTGGTGATGGCCATTTGGTACTGAGGCGCTTCACCGGCGAGCGTGTGCAAGGGGAAATGTGGGTTCGAGGCATCGCGCCGGGAGGGCGCTCCCACTTTTGCTCCATGAAGGTCGGAGGAATGGGGTGGCGGGCCGCAGAAACAACAACGCCGGCACTTGGCCGGCGTGGTGTCTTGAAGATGGTGCCCAAGAGAGGACTCGAACCTCCACGGGTCGCCCCGCTAGTACCTGAAACTAGTGCGTCTACCAATTCCGCCACCTGGGCAGGTGCCCCGCACGGTTGGGCCGTGCAGGGGCGCGCACTCTAGGTGCGGGGCGGGGTTTTGTCAACGCGGGCGGCGCGGCTGGGCCATTCCGCTTACCATGTGCTCATGATCAGGAGTGACAAGTGACGAAGCGTGGCAGTGGCAAGGGCGCGGGCGGGGCCGGGGCCGGGGCGGGTGATCGGCGGGCGCGCGGGCCGGGCAAGCGGGTCGGAGGTGGCGCAGGTGCGCCGGTCGGCGCGCGCGGGGGCAAACCGGGGGCGAAGCCGAAGAAGGCGGCGCCGTGGTTGCCGGATGTGCTGGTGACGGCGCCGGTGCGCGATGAGCGCGCGGGTGGGGGCAGGGGCAGAGGCATCGCGGCTTCCGCCGCTCCCACCGGGGGCTTCGCGGCGAGGGGTGGGCTGGGAAAGAGCATCGCGACCAGAGGCGTGCATGGAAAGAGCATCGCGCCAGGAGGCGCTCCTACACAAGCGGCTTCGCACAAGCGCAGCCGTTATGCCGACCCGCAGGGCGAGCGCGAGTCGCTGCGCTACGAGAACCCGATCCTGTCGCGCGAGGGCATTGCCCAGTTCCTGAGCGAGTCGGCCGAGTTGATGACGGTCGAGCGCATTGCGATCAAGCTCGGTTATCGCGACGAGGAGCGGCTGGACGCGCTCACGCGTCGCCTGACCGCGATGGTGCGCGATGGTCAGTTGCTGGTGAACCGTCGCGGCGGCTATGGCGTGGCGAGCAAGCTCGATCTGATCGCCGGTTCGGTGATCGCCAATCCCGACGGTTTCGGCTTCCTGAAGCCCGACGACGGCAGCGACGACCTGTTCATTCCGCCGAACGAAATGCGCGCGGTGATGCATGGCGACCGCGTGCTGGTGAACGTCACCAACATCGACCGTCGCGGCCGCCGCGAGGCGGCGATCGCGGAAGTGCTGGAGCGACGTCGCCCGCGTCTCGTCGGCCGTTTCGACGAGCGCCGTGGCCTCGGCATCGTCATTCCGGATGATCGTCGCCTCAACCAGGATCTGCTGATTCCGCCCGACCAGCGTGGCGGTGCCGTGGCCGGTCAGATCGTCGTCGCCGAGATCGTCGAGCCGCCGACCAAGGAACGCCCGCCGCTCGGGCGCGTCGTCGCCGTGCTCGGCGAGAAGCTGACCGCGTCGCTGATCGTGCGCGTCGCGATCGAATCACATGGCCTGCCGCATGAATGGCCGATCGAGGTGACGCGCGAAGCCGAACGCGTCGAACCGGAAGTGAGCAAGCAGGACCGCGAGATGCGCGTCGACCTGCGCGATACCCCGCTCGTCACCATCGACGGCGAGGACGCACGCGACTTCGACGACGCGGTGTTCTGCGAACCGCGCAAGGGTGGCGGCTGGAGACTGCTGGTCGCGATCGCGGATGTCTCGCATTATGTGCCGGTCGGCAGCGAACTCGACCGCGAGGCGTTCGACCGCGCGACCTCGGTGTATTTCCCCGGCTTCGTCGTGCCGATGCTGCCCGAGACCCTGTCGAACGGCATCTGCTCGCTGAACCCGAACGTCGAACGCCTGTGCATGGTCTGCGAAATGACCGTCAGCGCCGACGGCGAGGTTTCGCGTTCGCGCTTCTATCCGGCGGTGATGCGCTCGCATGCACGCCTGACCTATACCCGCGTCTGGCGCGCGCTCGGCGAACGTGATGCCGATGAACGTGCGGCCATGGCCGACCTGCTGCCGCATCTCGAGCACCTGCACGACCTGTACAAGGCGTTCGTGAAGCGCCGCAGCGAGCGTGGGGCGATCGAGTTCGAATCGCAGGAAGTGAAGTTCTCGCTCGGTGCCGCCGGCGAAGTGCTGGCGATGCAGCCGCAGGCGCGCAACGATGCGCACAAGCTGATCGAGGAATGCATGATCGCGGCCAATGTCGAGGCCGCGAAATTCCTGAACAAGGCCAAGGTGCCGGCGCCGTATCGCGTGCATCCCTCGCCGCCGGAAGAGAAGTTCGAGGAGCTGCAAGCCTTCCTCGCCGAGTTCTCGCTGAGCCTGCCGCCGCATGCCGCAGTGAAGCCGGGCGACTACGCCGCGCTGCTGCGCAAGATCCGCAAACGCCCGGATGCGCTGCTGCTCGAACAGGTGCTGCTGCGCTCGCAGAGCTTGGCCGTCTACCACCCGGACTGCAACGGTCACTTCGGCCTCGCGCTCGATGCGTACGCGCATTTCACCTCGCCGATCCGGCGTTATCCGGACCTGCTCGTGCATCGCGCGATTCGCCATGTGCTGAACGGCGGCAAGGCCGCGAACTACGAGGCCGGCCCGAGCGAGATGCTGGCGCGCGCACAGCACTGCTCGCAGCGCGAACGCCGCGCCGATGAAGCCTCGCGCGAGGTGAACGAGCGCTACCAGTGCGCGTGGATGAGCAAGCACGTCGGCTCTGAGTTCGACGGCATCATCAGCGGCGTCACCTCGTTCGGCCTGTTCGTCGGCATCGCCGACACCGGCGTCACCGGCCTGATCCACGTTACCCAGTTGCCGAACGACTACTACCACTTCGACGCCGGCCGCCGCGAAATGGTCGGCGAGCGCCAGGGCCAGCGCTTCCGACTCGGCGACACGCTGCGCGTGCAGGTGCTGCGCGCGAGCATGGAAGAGCGCAAGGTCGATCTGCGCCTGGTGCCACCGCCGCAGGTGCAGGGTCAGCGTGCGGCCGTCGTTCATGCCCCACGCACGGAACCGGGGCGCGATGCGCGCCAGGGACAAGGGAAGAAGAAGCGATGAGCAAGGACATCCTCGCCGGCATCCACGCGGTGGAAGCGGCGCTCAAGCACGATCCCGCCAATCTGGTCGAGATCATGGTCGCCGATGCCGCGAAGAACCCGCGCCTGAAGCGTCTGGTCGACGAGGCGCGCGAGCTCGACATCAAGGTGCATGCGCGCGACATGGCCCAGCTCGACAAGCTCTGCGGCGGCGAGCGCCACCAAGGCGTGGTCGCGTTCTACAACGCGCCGGCGGCGAAGTCGGAGAAGGACCTGCCGGCCCTGATCGAGGCGGCGGGGAGCGAAGCGCTGTTCCTGATCCTCGACGAGATCACCGACCCGCACAACTTCGGCGCCTGCCTGCGCAGCGCGCTCGCGGCCAAGGTCACCGCGGTGATCGTGCCGAAGGACCGTGCCGCGCCGCTGAACGCGACCGTGCGCCGTTCCTCGGCCGGTGCCGCCGACCGCATCCCGATCGTGCGCGCGACCAACCTGGCGCGCGCGATGGACGCGCTGAAGGAAGCGGGCGTCTGGATCAGCGGCCTCGAAGGCGAGGCGACGCAGTCGATCCACCAGAGCGATTTCCGCGGACCCTGCGCCCTGGTGATGGGCGCCGAAGGCGAAGGCATGCGCCGCCTCACGCGCGAGCGCTGCGATTTCCTGATCACCATCCCGATGCCTGGCCCGATGGAATCCCTCAACGTCTCCGTCGCCACCGGCGTCGCGTTGTTCGAAGTCGTGCGCCAGCGGCAGGCCTGATCGACAACGCGGCGGTTGACCGCCGATGCACGGCTGAACGGGTCGATGTTCTGGTATTGACAGTGTACATACAGGCGAGCACGATGCCGCCATGGACATTCGTTTCGAGCTCAACGGGACGAGTTTCGTATGGGATGACGCCAAGGCACGCGCGAATGCGCTGAAGCATGACGGCATCTCGTTCGACCGAGCGGCGGAGGTGTTCTTCGATCCTTTCTTCCGGATCGTCGACGCCGATCGGAACGACGAAGCGCGCGATGCAGCGATTGGCCACGACACGCTCGGGCGCATGCCGTTCGTCGTGCACATTGCATTCGAGGATGAGTCCATTCGCATCGTCTCGGCCCGCAAGGCCACCAAACAGGAGCGCGATCAGCATGATTCCCGACAAGCTCAAAGCCCGCATGAAGAAAGATCGTGCGATGACGAGCATCACTGTGCGCGTGCCGGTGGACGTCGTCGAATCGCTCAAGGCCATTGCGCCACACAAGGGCATGACCGGTTATCAGGCTTTGCTCAAGGCCTATGTCAGCGAAGGACTGCGACGTGATGAATCGACCCATCTGTTCGGTCCAGCGGCACGCTTGGCGCAGGCGCTGCGCAAGCGAGGCGTATCGGCGAAACTGATCGAAGAAGCGGCGCAGGAAGCATCGGCGTAACCCAGGCAGCGGGCCTGTTGGTCCACACGCACTGCAGGATGTTCGAACGATGGATGGTCGATCCGCGCGAAACCGCCGACCGCTCAGCGCGCGCCGTTCTTGCGTTGCCCACTGCGCGCCCATTGGCGATTGCGCCAGCGGCGTTCGCTGCACACCAGCAGGCGCCGCATCGGTCGGCGCAGCAGGGGCAGGTCATGCGCGAGCAGGAGCAGGCCAAGCGGCAGCATCCAGAAGCCGAGTACCGGCAGGAAACCGACGAAGCCGGCGGCGACGAGCAGGGCGGCAAGTGGCGCGCGCACCCACAGCGAACCGGGCTGGCGCAGCCAGCGCAGGAAGTGCGCGAAGCGTCCGGGGAAGCGGTGCTCGACGCGCCGGAACGTGCGATGGATGCCACGCTCGTCCTTGTCCTGCCTCATGCCGATCCACCCCGATGCGCGGCTGCGCGCGGCGTGATCCTCGGGCAATTGCGGCTGTCGCACAACCGCGCATGCAGCGGCCGGCAGCGCGCTCGGGCGGTGTCGTGCTGACACTGCATTCGTTTTCATCGTCGCTAGAGCCAAGGCTCTAGCGACGGCCCCGTATAGCTGGAAGCACACTGGTTCCGGCAGCGACGCACTCCCGCGTCGTGCACACGTGCGTGGCGGGGCATCATGGGCGAAGACGTTCGGCAAGGCTTGTACGACCCGCGGTTCGAGCACGACAGCTGCGGCTTCGGGCTGATCGCGAATCTGGACAACGCGCCGTCGCGCGCGCTGGTCGATGCGGCGCTGACTGCGCTCGAACGCATGGCGCATCGCGGCGCGGTCGGCGCCGACGGCAAGTCCGGCGATGGCTGCGGCGTGTTGCTGCAACGTCCGGAGAAATTCCTGCGTCACGTTGCGGCCGAGGCCGCGATCCGGCTCGGACCAACGTTCGCCGCCGGCAACGTCTTCCTGAGCCAGGACGCCGCGCGCGCGGCGGCTGCGCGCGCGGTGCTCGAAGCCGAGTGCCAGCGGCTGGAACTGCGCGTCGCCGGCTGGCGCGTGCTGCCGACCGACACCGAACCCTGCGGGGCGCAGGCGCTCGCGAGCATGCCGCGCATGGAGCAGGTGTTCGTGATGCCGACCGCGGCGATGGACCAGGCCAGCTTCCAGCGCGCGCTGTTCCTGGCGCGTCGGCGCAGCGAGATGCGCCTCGCCGACGATCCCGATTTCTACGTCGTCACCTTGTCGGCGCACAGTCTGGGCTACAAGGCGATGGTGCTGCCGGCCGGGCTGCGCGTGTTCTATCCGGATCTCGCGCACCCGTTGCTTGCCGCCGCGTTCGCCACCTTCCACCAGCGCTTCTCGACCAACACCGCGCCGCAGTGGCGGCTGGCGCAGCCGTTTCGGCTGCTTGCGCACAACGGCGAGATCAACACCATCGAGGGCAACCGTCACTGGGCCGAGGCACGCGGCGCCAAGTGGCGCACGCCGGCGATCGACCTGCGCGAACTGAAGCCGCTGGTGTCGCTGACCGGTTCCGATTCGATGAGCCTCGACAACATGCTCGAAGTGCTGCTTGCCGGCGGCATGGACCTGCTGCAGGCGATGCGCGTGCTGATCCCGCCGGCCACCGGATCGCTGGAGGCGCGCGACCCGGACCTGGCCGCGTTCTACGACTACCACGCGTTGTCGATCGACCCCTGGGACGGCCCTGCCGGAATCGTGCTGTGCGATGGCCGCCATGCCGGCTGCACCGTCGATCGCAACGGCCTGCGTCCGGCGCGCTGGCTGATGACGCGCGATCGCCATCTGGTGATCGGGTCGGAAACCGGCATCTACGACATCGATGCGGCCGACATCACCGCCAAGGGCAAGATCGGCCCCGGCGAGATGATCGCGGTCGATCTGTACTCCGGCGAATTCCTCGATTCCGGCGCGATCGATGCGATCAACCGCGCGCGGGCGCCGTTCAAGCGCTGGCTCAAGCAGGGCAGCCGCTACCTGGTGTCGGACCTGATCGACCCGGCACTCGCCACCGAGCCGTTCGACAGCGCGACCTTGCATCGTCACCAGAAGCAGTTCCAGCTGACGCGCGAGGAACGCGAGGACCAGCTGCGCGTGCTCGCCGAGACCGAGCAGGAAGCGATCGGCTCGATGGGCGACGACACCCCGCTCGCGGTGTTGTCGCGGCAGACGCGCTCGTTGTACGACTACTTCCGCCAGGCCTTCGCGCAGGTCACCAACCCGCCGATCGACCCGCTGCGCGAGCAGTGCGTGATGAGCCTCTCGACGCAGATCGGGCGCGAGGGCAATGTCTTCGAGATGTCGCCGGAGAATGCACGCCAGACGGTGCTGAACTCGCCGGTGCTGTCGCAGCGCAAGTTGCGCCAGATGCTCGCGCACGAGGAGTTCGCCGACGCGCACCAGCGCTTCGCGCTGCACTATGCCGAGTCGCTCGGGCTCGAAGCAGCGATCCGCGACTTGTGCGTGCAGGTCGAGGCCGCGGTACGCGCCGGTACCGTGATCGTGATCCTGAGCGACATGCATCCGCAGCCGGAGCTGCTGACCCTGCACGCGCTGCTCGCGACCGGCGCAGTGCACGACCATCTGGTGCACGTCGGCCTGCGCTGCGAATGCAACCTGATCATCGAGACCGGCACCGCGCGCGACCCGCATCACTTCGCCTGCCTGATCGGTTATGGCGCGACCGCGATCTATCCCTACCTCGCCTACCAGACGCTGATCGAGCTCGCGCGCGGCAAGGTGATCCGGCCCAAGCGCGGCGGCGAGGTCACCGAACTCGGTCGCAGCTACCGCCGTGGCATCAAGAAGGGGCTGCTCAAGATCATCTCGAAGATGGGCATCAGCACCATCGGTTCGTACCGCGGCGCGCGGCTGTTCGAGATCATCGGCCTGAAGCGCGAGGTCGTGGACCTGTGCTTCGCGCACACGCCGAGCCGCATCGGCGGTGCCGGCTTTGCCGAGCTGCACGCCGACGCGCGCGCGCTGCACCGCCTCGCCTTCGATGCCGCCGCAGAGATCGAGGCGGGCAGCCTGCTCAAGTACCGCCACGGCGGCGAATACCACATGTTCAATCCGGACGTGGTGCAGAGCCTGCAGCGCGCGGTGCTGACCGGCGACTATGCCGACTACCGCGTCTACGCCGAGCACGTGAATACGCGGCCGGTCTCGACCCTGCGCGATCTGCTCGCGCTGAATCCGGCGGCGGCGCCGCTGCCGCTGTCCGCGGTGGAATCGCTGGAGTCGCTGCTGCCGCGGTTCGATTCGGCCGGCATGTCGCTCGGCGCGTTGTCGCCGGAGGCGCACGAGGCGCTGGCGATCGCGATGAATCGACTTGGCGGGCGCTCGAACTCGGGCGAGGGCGGCGAAGACCCGGCGCGCCACGGCACCGAGAAGACCTCGAAGATCAAGCAGGTCGCCTCCGGTCGGTTCGGCGTCACCCCCGAGTACCTGATCCATGCCGAGGTGCTGCAGATCAAGGTCGCGCAGGGCGCGAAGCCGGGCGAGGGGGGCCAGTTGCCGGGGCACAAGGTCAACGAGCTGATCGCGCGACTGCGCTACGCGCGTCCGGGCATTGGTCTGATCTCGCCGCCACCGCACCACGACATCTATTCGATCGAGGACCTGGCCGAACTGATCTTCGACCTGAAGGAAGTGAACCCGCAGGCGCTGGTCTCGGTGAAGCTGGTCGCGCATGCCGGCATCGGCACGGTCGCGGCCGGCGTCGCCAAGGCGTATGCCGACATGATCACCATCTCGGGTTATGACGGCGGCACCGGCGCCAGCCCGATCTCCTCGATCAAGCATGCCGGCGCACCATGGGAAATGGGCGTGTCGGAAGCGCGCCAGACGCTGCGGCGCAACGGCCTGCGCGGCAAGGTGCGGCTGCAGGTCGATGGCGGACTCAAGACCGGGCTCGACGTGATCAAGGCCGCGATCCTCGGTGCCGACAGCTTCGGGTTCGGCACCGGGCCGATGATCGCGCTCGGCTGCAAGTACCTGCGCATCTGCCACCTCAACAACTGCGCGACCGGCATCGCGACCCAGGACGAGCGCCTGCGCGAAGGCCATTTCACCGGGCTGCCCGAGCGCGTGATGAACTACTTCCGCTTCGTCGCGATGGAGACGCGCGAGTGGCTGGCGCGCCTCGGCGTCGCGCGTCTGGACGACCTGATCGGGCGCACCGATCTGTTGCGCCTGCTCGAAGGCGAGACCGACAAGCAGCACGGCCTCGATCTGCAGCCGTTGCTGGCCGAGGATGCGGCGCTCGATGACGTGCGCAGCTGTGCCGCCGGAACGCGCAATTCGCCGCGCGACCCGGCGACGCTGGCAACGCGCATGGCCGCGGACATGGCGGCGGCGATCGCGGCCAGGCAAGGCGGCGAATTCGAGTACGCGATCCGCAACGCCGACCGCGCCATCGGCGCACGCATCTCCGGCATGATCGCCCGCCAGCACGGCGATCACGGCATGCGCGACAAGCCGCTGCACGTGCGTTTTCACGGCCACAGCGGACAGAGCTTCGGCGCGTTCAATGCCGGCGGCCTGCATCTGCACCTGGAAGGCGATGCCAACGACTATGTCGGCAAGGGCATGTGCGACGGCAAGATCGTGATCCGCCCGCCGCACCAGGCGCGCTTCGTTGCGCGCGAGACGCCGATCATGGGCAATACCTGTCTGTACGGAGCGACGGGCGGCGAGTTGTATGCGGCCGGGCGCGCCGGCGAGCGCTTCGCGGTGCGCAACTCCGGTGCGACCGCGGTGGTCGAGGGCGCCGGCGATCATTGCTGCGAATACATGACCGGTGGCGTCGTCGCCGTGCTCGGTCGGGTCGGGCAGAACTTCGGTGCCGGCTTCACCGGCGGCTTCGCCTACGTGCTCGATCTCGATCGCGATTTCGTCGATCGCTACAACCACGAGCTGATCGACATCCTCAGGCTTTCGCCGGAAGGCATGGAACATCACCTGCAGCATCTGCAGCGGCTGGTGCGTCGCCACGTGTTCGAGACCGAGAGCGCCTGGGGGCGCACGCTGCTCACCGAGTACCGCGATTTCCTCGGCAAGTTCTGGCTGGTGAAGCCGAAGGCGGCAAGCCTCGAATCGCTGATCGACACCCTCGGGAGGGCGGCATGAGCAAGCCCAGCGGCAAGCCCGGCGTGTTCCAGTTCCTCGAAGTGCCGCGGCGCATGCCGCGCGAACTCGCGGTGCCGGTGCGCGTGCTCGGCTGGAACGAGATCTATGGCGGCTTCGACGCGCCCGCCGCGCTCGAGCAGAGCGCGCGCTGCCTCGACTGCGGCAATCCGTACTGCTCGTGGAAGTGCCCGGTGCACAACGACATCCCGAACTGGCTGGGCCTGGTGCGCGAGGGGCGGCTGTTCGAGGCCGCGGAACTCGCGCACAGCACCAACCCGCTGCCGGAGGTCTGTGGCCGCGTCTGTCCGCAAGACCGCCTGTGCGAAGGTGCCTGCACCATCCAGGTCGGGTTCGAGGCGGTGACCATCGGCGCGGTCGAGAAGTACATCGTCGATGAGGCGTTCCAGCGGGGTTGGCGACCGGACCTGTCGCGCGTGGTCGCGACCGGCAAGCGCGTTGCGATCATCGGTGCCGGGCCGGCCGGCCTGAGCTGCGCCGATCGACTCGCGCGCCTTGGCATCGAGGCGCACGTGTTCGATCGCTACGAGGAGATCGGGGGCCTGCTGACCTTCGGCATTCCGCCGTTCAAGCTGGAGAAGCAGGTGATTGCGACGCGGCGCGCGGTGCTCGAAGCGATGGGCGTGCAGTTCCATCTCGGCGTCGAGATCGGCCGCGATCGCACGCTCGATCAACTCCTCGGCGAGTTCGACGCGGTGTTCGCCGGCACCGGCGCCTATCGCTATGTCGATGCGCAGTTGCCAGGGCAGCAACTGGCCGGGGTGTTGCCGGCGCTTCCGTTCCTGGTCGCGAACGGGCGTCGGGTGCTGCATGGCGAGGCACGGGATCGCGGCCAGGAGGCTGCGCCCACAGCAGGGCCGATCGCGGGCTGGTCGCAGTTGGCACCGGAGATCGATGTGCGCGGCAAGCGCGTGGTCGTGCTCGGCGGCGGCGACACCGGCATGGACTGCGTGCGAACAGCGGTGCGCCTCGGTGCGCGCGAAGTGACCTGCGTCTATCGCCGCGACGAGGCGTCGATGCCGGGCTCCAAGCGCGAAGTGAAGAACGCGCGCGATGAAGGCGTGCGGTTCCTGTTCAACCGGCAGCCGCTCGCCATCGAAGGCGGCACGCACGCGACCGGCGTGCGCGTGGTCGAAACCCGTGCCGCGGCCGGCAGCGCACGCGGTAGCGGCCCCGAGATCGTCGAGGGCAGCGAAGCCGTGATCGCCGCCGACATCGTGCTGCTCGCGTTCGGCTTCCGCCCCGACCCGGCCGCGTGGCTGACCGCGCACGCACCGGAACAGACCCCGGACCAACGCCTGCTCGTCGGCCAGAACGGCCAACTGCCATTCCAGACCGCGAACCCGAAACTGTTCGCCGGCGGCGACGTCGTCCGCGGCGCCGACCTCGTCGTCACCGCCGTCTACGATGGTCGCGAAGCGGCGGCGAGCATCGGGAAGTGGTTGCTGGAACGGACGCGCTGAGCCGCCACGGGTGTTGCCGTCGCGGTCAGCGGAGCATCGCGTCGTAGTCGGCGTGGCTGCCGATCCAGAACCACTGCACGCCCTCAGGCACGGGGATTCCGAGCGCGCGGTAACCGATTCCGACCCGAACGCTCCGGAGTGCGCCGTGCTTTGGCGATTTGAACGCCAACGATGGGTGTGCCGGGTTGCTCTTGAGCAACTCGAAGTTCGCGCGCGCGACGTTCTGGACTTCCGCGGGCATTGTGCTGAGGCACGCCCGGAAACGCTCCGACGCGAAATGCCTCAAAGCCCCGTCGCCTTGCCTGCGTGGTAGTCGGCGAGCGCTTCCGCGGCGAGGGCGTCGAGTTTTCCGGCTGCGGCATCGGTTTCGAGTTGCGTATCCCAGGCAGCTTCGTCGTACTGCGCGAACCAGCGGCGGAACTCGGCGAGTTCGCTGGCTTGGAGTTGTCGAATCGCTTGCTCGATGGCGGATACGGTCGTCATGGGCACCCCCGAATGGCGGCTCGATTGTAGTCCCGCAACGGCAACTCCGGCCACGGCCGGACGATGGCGCCCGGGCTGGGCCCGAGCCCCGGACCTACTCGTCCGATCCCTCGTTGATGCCCTCGAACAGGAAGGTGCTGAGGTAGCGTTCGCCGGTGTCGGGGAGCATGGCCAGGATCACGCTGCCGGGATCGGAGCTGCGCGCGACCTTGAGTGCGGCGGCGAAGGTGGCGCCGGAGGAGACGCCGCAGAAGATGCCTTCGAGGCGGGCGAGGTCGCGGGCGCAGTCGCGGGCTTCGAGGTCGGCGACGGTGGCGATGTGGTCGAACACTTCGCGGTTCAGCACCGGCGGAACGAAGTCCGGAGTCCAGCCCTGGATCTTGTGCGGGGCCCATTCGTGGCCGCTGAGCAGGGCCGCGCCTTCGGGTTCGGCGACGCAGATGCGCAGGTCCGGTCGTGCCAGCTTGAGCATTTCGCCGGCGCCGGTGAGGGTGCCGCCGGTGCCGTATCCGGTGACGAACCAGTCGAGGCGCTTGCCGGCGAAGTCGCTCAGGATTTCCGGTCCGGTGCTGTTGCGGTGATAGGCCGGATTGGCGCGGTTCTCGAACTGGTCGGCGAAGAACGCGCCGTGCTCGGTGGCGAAGGCGCGGGCGCGCCGCACCATGCCGCTGCCGCGCTCGGCCGCAGCGGTCAGGATCACCTTGGCACCGAACGCGCGCATCAGCTTGCGCCGCTCGACCGAGAACGTCTCCGACATGAAGCTGACGAACGGATAGCCGCGCGCGGCGCAGACCATCGCCAGCGCGATGCCGGTGTTGCCCGAGGTCGCCTCGACCACGGTCTGCCCGGGCTTGAGCACGCCACGCGATTCGGCGTCGAGGATGATGCCGAGCGCGAGCCGGTCCTTGACCGAGGACATCGGGTTGAACGCCTCGATCTTGACGTACATCGAGACCCCGGCCGGCGCGAGTCGCTGGATGCGCACGATCGGCGTGCGCCCGATGGTGTCGAGGATGCTGTCGTAGAGCATGGCGACCTCCGTGATGGGGTCCGTAGCCTATCTCAACACCGCCTGCCCGTAATTGGATGGACTCGCCCCTCGCCGAGGCGTCATTCGCGCCACGGTGGTATCCAATGAGGACCAACGACAGCGAGGGGCGGGCCCATGAAAGAGCGTACGGCAAAATTCGAGGTGTTGGCGATCGACCTGGCGAAGAA
>JACPFU010000018.1 GCA_016182785.1 Lysobacterales bacterium
CGTGCTCAACCAATGGTGGCCCAGGGTGCACACGCACCCTCTCGATGAGGCCTGATACATAGATGCAGCCGGCTTCCGGCGATCAAAGCGGCGTTGACGAACGGGGCGAGTCCATACATAGGAGCGGCACTTTGCCGCGACTCGTTGACGCGGCCACCTGCGGTGGTCGCGAACACGTTGCATCGCGAACACCGGATGCATCGCGCCGCCGGTCGCGGCAAAGTGCCGCTCCTACGGGCATTGATGCTGGTGGGTCGAACGCTCCGCTCAGCCGCGTTCCAGGAGCTTGCGCAGCTCGATGATCGAGGCGTTGGCGCGGGCGATGTAGTTGGCCAGCACCAGCGAGTGGTTGGCGAAGAAGCCGAACGGCGAGCCGTTGAGGATCACCGGGCTGCCGAGCGGTTCCTGGGTAGCTTCGAGTTCGCCGATGATCTGGCGCAGCGTCACCGTCGCGTTCTTGTCCTTGAGCACCGCGGCGAAGTCGTGCTCGACCGCCTTGAGGAAGTGGATCAGCGCGAAACACGAGCCGCGCGCCTCGTAGAACACGTCGTCGATCTCGCGCCAGGGCGTGCGCACCTCGCGCGCGGATTCGGCCGGCTTGCTCTGGCGCGCGCTCGGATCGTTGGCCAGGTCGGTGTCGATGCGGGTCGGGCCGACCGCCGCGGACAACCGCTGCGACAGGCTGCCGAGGCGTCCCTCGACCGTGGCCAGGTAGCTCGCCAGGTTGTCGGCGCGCGCGTAGAACTGGGCGTCGTTCAGGTCACCATCGCCAAGGCGCACGCGATAGGCATCGACGCGCGCGATCGCGGCGCGGTACTGGCTCTCGGTCGAGGGCAGCAGCCAGCGGTCGTGCGTGGTCGAGAACAGCGGTTGCGCCTCGGCCAGGTCGCGGTCCTCGACCGACTGCGTCAGCGAGCGCGAGAAGTCGCGGCGCAGGGCGAGCGCCAGGTCGCGGCTCTGCTCGATGACGCCGAACTCCCAGTTCGGCAGGTCGTCGAGGAAGATGCTCGGCGGCGTCACGTCGTTCGACAGGTAGCCGCCGTTCTTGTCGAGCAGCAGTTCGGCGACATGCGCCAGCGCCGAGGTGGTGGCGATGCCGACCACCAGCGCGCCGTTGCCGTTGCGCGCCTTGGCGTGCAGCAGCGGATCGAACGCCTGCGGCGGGGTGCTGAAGCGCCACATCAGTGCGGCGCAGCCGAAGCCGAGCAACGCCAGCAGTGCCAGCACCAGGCGGCGCAGCCAGCGCCGCTTCGGCGCGACGACGGGGACTTGCTCGATGCTCGGCAGCGGTTCCATGGGCGTCTCGATGTCCGGGAGGCACCTAGTCTAGCCAGCGCCCGCCCCGATTTTGACCGGCTTCGGGATATCGGGGCCGGCGCCGCGAACGCTAGAATCCTCGCCCCTTTGTCCTGTCCCCGGAGAGCATCATGGCGATCAAGGTCGCGATCAATGGCTACGGCCGCATCGGCCGCAACATCCTGCGCGCGCTGTACGAGTCGGGCCGCAACGGCGAGATCCAGGTGGTCGCGATCAACGACCTTGGCGACGCCGAGACCAACGCGCACCTGACCCGCTACGACACCGCGCACGGCAAGTTTCCGTTCGAGGTCGGCGTCGATGGCGGTGATCTGATCGTCAAGGGCGACCGCATCAAGGTCTACGCGGTGCGCAACCCGGCCGAGATCCCGTGGGGCGCGCATGACGTCGACGTGGTGCTTGAATGCACCGGTCTGTTCACCAGCAAGGCCAAGGCCGGCGCGCACCTGCAGGGTGGCGCGAAGAAGGTGATCATCTCGGCCCCGGGTGGCAGCGACGTCGACGCCACCGTCGTCTACGGCGTCAACCACGGCGTGCTGCGCGCCGCGCACACGGTGATCTCGAACGCCTCCTGCACCACCAACTGCCTGGCGCCGCTGGCCAAGGTGCTGCACGAGCAGATCGGCATCGTGCACGGCCAGATGACCACGATCCACGCCTACACCAACGACCAGGTGCTGACCGATGTATTCCACTCCGATCTGCGCCGCGCGCGTTCGGCGACGATGAGCCAGATCCCGACCAAGACCGGCGCCGCCGCCGCGGTCGGCCTGGTGCTGCCGGAACTGAATGGCAAGCTCGACGGCTTCGCGATGCGCGTGCCGACGATCAACGTCTCGGTCGTCGACCTGAGCTTCGTCGCCGCGCGTGCGACGACCAAGGAAGAGATCGACGCCGCGGTCAAGGCCGCCTCCGAAGGCGCGCTCAAGGGCATCCTCGGCTTCAACAAGGCGCCGCTGGTCTCGATCGACTTCAACCACGACCCGCGCAGTTCGGTCTACGACTCGACGCTGACCAAGGTCATGGGCGGCACGCTGGTCAAGGTCTGCGCCTGGTACGACAACGAGTGGGGCTTCTCCAACCGCATGCTCGACACCACGCTGGCGTTGATGGCCGCGAAATAACGCGGCGGGGTATCGCGGAACTGGGGCTCGGGGCACAAGAGCCACAAGAGCCACAAGAGCATCGGGCCACGAGTGGCCCTCCTGCGGGGTGCGGGTGGGAGGGCGTTGAGGGCCCGACCATCGGCCCGAGCTTCCGATCAACGCTGTTGGTGTTTCGCGACCTTCGCCGCGCACTGGCGGACGCCTTCGACCGATTGCGCGAGGGCGCGCGGGCCGCCGTCGAGGTTGCGGCTGCGCTCGCCGAAGAACGCCTGCAGTTCGCGGGCGCCATCCTCGCTGCACTGCGTGGCCGCGCCGAAGTAGGCGACGCGCCCCTGCCAGACCGAGGGCACGCGCGCCACCAGTGCGTCGTAGTGGCGCTGCACGAAGGCCCAGATCGCGGCGTGGTTGGCGGGCGCGTCGGCGGCGCCGAAATACAGCCGCGTGATCTCCCCGGGCTTGATCGCCGGGTCGAGCCCGAGCGCGAGCACGCGCTCGACCAGCGCCGGCTTGGTGCTGGCGGCAAGCGCGCCCATCAGGGCCCCGCGGATCACCGCGTCCTCGCTGGCGCGCAGGTGGCGTTCGGCCAGGTCGAAGGCGGCGCGGCCGCCGCGTTCGACCGCGACCCGCAACGCCGCGCCGAGCAGGTCGCGGTGCACCGCGTCGGGCGCGAGCCGGCCGTCGCCGTCGCTGCCGAGCACCTGGCGCCCGCGGCGGTCGAGTTCGGCCAGCAGCCAGTCCGGGCGGCCCTGGTCGGCGAGGAAGCCGACCAGATCGGCGCGCAGGGTCTTGGTCGCCTCGCTGTCGTCGTCGCGGTGGTCGATGCCGAGCTGCTTCAGGCGCGTGCCCCAGACCTCGCGCAGCATGCGGTCGATGCGCTCGCGCTGGCTTGCGGTGGCGACCCGTTCGTGGATCCACTCCAGATCATCGAGCGGTGCCTCGACCACGTCGGCCTGCTTCGCGTCGGCGAAGCGTGGTGCTGCGTCGAGGTATTGGCTCACGCTGGTCTCGCCGCTGCCGAACGCGGCGCCGAGGCTGTCGGCGAGCACGCGCTGCTCGAACGGGTTGAGCCTGGCGAAGGCCTTGGTCAGCGCCTGCTGACCGGCGGCGTCGAGGCGGAAGCGGTAGTAGCCGGCACCGTCGGCATTCGGGTGCAGGTAGTCCGGGCAGCTGTCGCCGGCGAGCGCAATGCGGTTGCGGGTTTCGCCGAGCAGGTGGCATTCGACGCTGGACTCGTTGCCGCGGCCGACGCGCACGCACATCGGCACCTGCCAGCGGCTGTCGGTAGCGAAGCTCGCGCCGATCGGCGCGTAGCGCGATTGCGCGACGTGCAGCGTCGCCTTGCCGTCCTGGCATTCGACGCGGGTGTCGAGCATCGGCACGCCGGCCTGGTCGGTAAAGCTCGCGAACGCCGCGCGCAGCACTTGCGGCTGTGTGCTCTGCGCCGCCAGCGAATCGGCAAGGTCAGCGCTGGTCGCGGTGGCGAACGCAAACTTGCGCATGTGCGCACGCAGCGCGGCGCGGAACTTCTGCTCGCCGAGGTAGCGCTCCATCATTGCCAGCACCGCGCCACCCTTCTGGTAGGTGATGCCGTCGAAGGTGGCGCTGACTTAGGTCCAGTCCTCGACCGGGTTGTGGATGCGCCGCGCGCTGGCCAGGCTGTCGGCGCCCATCGCGCCGAGGCCGCCGCCGAGCCGGCCCATGTCGGCCTCGAACTCCGGGTACAGGCCCTGGATGATCTTCGCCGACACCCAGGTCGCGAAGGCTTCGTTCAGCCAGATGTCGTCCCACCACGGCATCGTCACCAGGTCGCCGAACCACTGGTGCCCGAGTTCGTGCGCGTGCGTGCCGAGCGCGCCGCGCCGCTGCGAGGTCGCCGACTTGCGGTCGGCGAACATCAGCGCTTCGCGGTAGGTGATCAGGCCGGGGTTCTCCATCGCACCGTAGGCGAAGTCGGGCGCGGCGAGCAGGTCGAGCTTGTCGTACGGATAGGGGTAGTCGAAGTAGTCCTCGAGCGCGGTCACGATCTTCGCGGTCTCGCCGAGCATGAAGCGCATGCGTTCGCCCTGGCCCTGCGCGGCGATGCCGCGCAGCGGGATCGGGTGGTCGCGCCGCGCGCTCGCCGCGATCGGCGCGGCCTCGACGACTTCCCAGGGGCCGACCGCGAACGCGATCAGGTAGCTCGGCAGCGGCCGCGTCGTCGCATAGCGGTGCAGCTGCCAGTCGTCGGCGAGGTCCTCGACCGCGGTCTCGGCGGTGTTGAAGATCGCGCGGTCGCCCTTCGGCACCGCCAGCGTGAAGGTCCACGGCACCTTGAACGCGGGCTCGTCGAAGTTCGGGAACGCATTGCGCGCGCCGAGCGGCTCCATCTGCGTCATCACGTAGTCGCGGCCGCCGGTGCGGACCTTGTACGCGCCCTGCAGGCGGCGGTCGTAGGGCGCATCGAAGCGGACCTGCAGCTGCCACTGCCCGGCCGCGAGCGGCTGCGCGGTCGAGATGCGCAGCAACCCGCCGTCGGCATCGACGACCTCGGCTTTGGCGGCGACGGCCGCGTCCTGCGCGTGGCGCAACTGCAACGACTGCAGCGTGCTGCCGCGCGCGTGCAGGTAGAAGTGGTCGGTGGCGTTGCGCACGTCGAGTTCGGCGCGCACCTCGCCGCTGTAGCGATCGCTGCGTGCGTCCATGCGCAGGTCGACGGCGTAGGCGGTGGGCACCACGTCGCGCGGCAGCTTGCCGCGTGGCGGCGTGTCGGCGGCGGTTGCGGTGGCGGCAAGGACGAGCGCGCAGCAAAGCAGGATTCTGGACATGGGGGTCTCCGCAGGCCGCCGATGCTAGCAGCCTGTTGAAAATCCCCCACGCCACGCATGGCTGTCAGGCACAAAGCTTGCGATACCTGCGCGGTTTTCCGGAACGGATGGAGCGCGATGCGCGGAGCCGATGTAACTCAGGAAGCACTGTTCACGACGGTCAG
>JACPFU010000019.1 GCA_016182785.1 Lysobacterales bacterium
CGTGACGAAATGGTCAATCAATTCCTTCGGTATCGACGGCAAAGCCGCCATCGCGGCGTCAACCGCTTTCCTCTTCTTGCTCGGCATACATGCTCCTGGTCGTCATGTTATGCCTCGCACACAAAATTCTGGATAGGCTCGTTCTTGGCAGGCGACTATGCACACGCGGGACGTGTCTGCGCGAAATTCGCTCAGTGGCAGGTATTGTTGACAATGGCACAAGCGGTTCTGGCTCTCTGTGCCGTACTCATTGTGCTCAATTGACAATGGCCCTGCATCTTCCGTACCCGAGCAACAACAGCGCCACCCTCGGGTGGCGCTGCGAACCGTGAGCCTTCACGGTCCCGAGCGTGCGCCTTCACGACATTTGAGGCGCCGATAGTGGATGTACTGCGGGCACCCGGCGAGTTCGCCGCACGCCTCCCCAAAATTCACCGCACGTATCGCCCGCGCCAGAGGCCTGCCACCGGCGCGCGCAACCGCGCGTCCGCCTACGCGGCCCGCACTTCGCTCAGCAGATCGGGATGCCGGTCGAGCACCTTGAGCAGCTTCACCAGCGCCAGCGGTGGCTTGGTCTTGCCGTTTTCATAGCGCGAGAAGGCATTGATGCCGCCCCCGAAGATCTCCGCCGCCTCGCGCTGATCGAGTTTCAGCTTCTTGCGCACGCCGGCAATGAACTGCGGATCGACGATCGCAGCATTCACCTGCTTGCAGAACGCGCGCATCTCCTTCATCACGCGATCCGATTCGGGCGCATCGAGAACCGACTCGGCACAGGCTGGACAGAACTCGCCAGTCACCGCCTGGATCACCGTGATCTCGCCCTTGTACGTGTACTCGATGTTGCGCGTGTCGCGGGTCAAACCTGCCGCGCCGCAAACCGGACATTTCATCGTCATAGCTCCTTGAACGAAATGATCAGCAAGTCGTCGACGACCGTCAGCTTCAGATACACCGCAGCGGCCGCCGTGCGGGGACGGTAGACGTCCTGCCAGATGGAGTGGTCGGCATGCGTGGTCATGCTCTTGTAGAAATCGGACGCCTTGAGCGCCATCACCACCGACAGCATGCCCGCGAAGTCCAGACCCAACTCGCTCGCCCCCGCACGCGCTGCGTGTGTGGTTCGAACCCTTCCCGCCTTGACCAGAGCCTTCAACTCCGACAGTCGTCGATGCGGCGTCCGCTTCTCCATGGGCGCAAGCTAGCCCCTCCCCGCGAACTTGGCAAGTTGGTTATTCTTGACCCGGAGCAGAGCGCGGAATCTCACGCGATGCCGGCCCCGTGTTGGCGACCGAGCCGGCCCCTGGATCGCGTGGAAAGCGGACCGTGGGTTCGAATCCCACCCTCTCCGCCAGTACAAGCAAGGCGCCCCGCTCGGGGCGTTTTGCTTTTTCGGATCGAGCGGTTCGTTCAGCCGAATCGGCCGATGGCGGCGTCCACGGCGTCGGCGATGAGTTTGAGGAAGATGGTGCCGATGCCGGGGTGGAAGCGGTTTGGGTCGTGGGAGCCGATGGCGAGCATGCCGCGGTTGCCGATCGGCAGCAGCACGGCGGAGCGCACTTTGTCGGCGTGGTGGTCGAACAGGAACGCGAGCTTGTCGTGGTTGAGGCGGCCGCAAATCGGTTCGGACTTCTGCAGGAACTCGCCGAACGGGCCGAGCCGGGTCGAGTCACGCGCCTCGATGCGCAACCAGTCGGCGCGGAAGCCCTCGACCGAATCGAACAGCGCCATGCGCACGAAGTCGGTGTGGAAGTCCTCGGTCAGGGTCGCGACCACGCGCGACAGCGTGTCGCCGAGGCTGCCGGCGCGCATCAAGGACAGCGTGAACGCATGCACGCGCACCATCAGCTGCTCGTTCTCCTGCGCCACCGCGATCAGTTCCTGCAGGCGCCGCGTCAGCGCCCGCGTCTTGTCGCGCAGCACTTCCAGCTGGTAACTCGCGAGCGAGGTGCTCGACCCCTGCTGCCGCGGCAGGTTCAGGGTCAATGCCAGGTCCGGGAATTCGGCCAGGAAATCGGGATGCCGGCGCAGGTAGCCGGCGACATCGAGTGCGTCGATTTCGCGCCGCGGCGTCAGTTCACTCATCGTTCCATACCCCATCGAAAACGCTTGTCGCCGGCCCCGTCATCCACAGCGGATGACCGGGACCGGACCAGGAAATCTGCAATGTGCCGCCGGGCAGGTCGACACGTACGTCGGCATCGACGCGCTGCCATTGCTGCAGGATCGCGACCGCGGCACAGGCGCCGCTGCCGCAGGCCAGGGTCTCGCCGACACCGCGCTCGAACACGCGCAGGCGGATGTGCCCGCGATCGAGCACCTGCGCGAAGCCGACGTTGACGCGATCGGGAAACAGCGGATGCACCTCGATGCGCGAACCGAGCGCGGCCACCGGCGCCGCATCGACATCGGCGACCTCGATCAATGCGTGCGGGTTGCCCAGCGAAACCGCGCCGAACACCACGCTCTCGCCGCTGAGCTGCAGCGCGTACCGGGACGCGGTCGCAGCCACCGAAAGCGGCACGCGCGCCGCGTCGAACTGCGGCTCGCCCATGTCGACGCGGATGCCACCGTCCTCAAGCACGTCAGCCACCACTGGCCCCGAGGGTCCGAGCAGGCGGATGCCCCGCCCCTGCACCAGCCCGCGATCCGCAAGCCAGCGCAGCACGCAGCGCACGCCGTTGCCGCACTGCGCGGCGGCCGAGCCATCGGCGTTCCAGATGCCGTAGCGGAAGGCGCAGCTGGCATCGTCGCTGCGCTCTACCGTCATCACCTGATCGCAACCGACACCGAAGTGGCGATCGGCCAGACGCCGCGCCAGCTGCGCCGGCAGCGGCGAGCCGGCATCGCGGCGATCGAGCACGACGAAATCGTTGCCGATGCCGTGCATCTTGGTGAAGCGCAGGCTCATCGCGCGGTCGCGGTCGCTGCGTCCGGTTGCGGCCGCACCAGTTCACCCTTCTGGCCGCAGCCTGCGAGCAACAGCGAGATCAGGATGAAGGCAAGGATCGATCTAGTGCGCATGGCGGCTACCCTCGAAGCCATCGGCGGTCTTCGCTTCCACCGCCGGCGCCGCGCTGCCCTCGCCCTCGAAGCCATCGCCTGCGGGCGCCTCCAGCGGGATACCGAGCTGGTCGAGGAAGAAGGCCCAGGCCTCGGCGACCTCCTCCAGCCGGCGGAAGCGACCGGACTTGCCGCCGTGGCCGGCCTCCATGTTGGTCTTGAGCAGCAGCGGTGCGCTGCCGGTCTGGGTGGCGCGCAGCTTCGCCACCCATTTCGCCGGTTCAAAATACTGCACCTGGCTGTCGTGCAGACCGGTGGTCACCAGCATCGCCGGATAGTGCTGCGCCTTGACGTTGTCGTAGGGCGAGTACGACAGCATGTAGTCGTAGAACACCTTCTGCTGCGGATTGCCCCACTCGTCGAACTCGTTCGTGGTCAGCGGGATCGACTCGTCGAGCATGGTCGTGACCACGTCCACGAACGGCACGTCGGCGACGATCGCGCGATAGCGATCCGGCGCCAGGTTCGCGACTGCGCCCATCAGCAGGCCGCCGGCGCTGCCCCCCTGCGCGACCACGCGGTCCTTCGCCGCATAGCCTTCGCGCACCAGGAAATCGGTGACGTCGATGAAGTCGTGGAAGGTGTTCTTCTTCTGCAGCTGACGGCCGTTCTCGTACCAGGCGCGCCCCATCTCCTCGCCGCCGCGCACGTGAGCGATCGCATAGACCACACCGCGGTCGACCAGCGACAGCACGCGGCTGTCGAAGGCCGGGCTCATCGCGGCGCCATAGGAACCGTAGCCGTACTGGTAGAGCGCGGCGCTGCCGTCCCGACGCAGGCCCTTGCGATAGAGCAGCGTCACCGGCACCTGCGCGCCGTCGCGCGCCGGCGCGAACCGGAATTCGGTGACGTAGTTGCCGCGATCGAAGCCGCCGAGCACGACCTCGCGCTTGAGCAACCGACGCTCGCCGCTCACGAGGTCGATGTCGTAGGTCGATGGCGGCGTCTGCGGGGAGGTGTAGACGATGCGCAGCGTCGAGGCATCGAATTCCGCGTTGGCACCGGTGAAGGCGCTGTAGGCTGGCTCATCGAAGGCGAGCAGTTCGGAGTTGCCGTCGGCGATCGACTTGACGCGGATCTTAGGCAGTCCGCCCGAGCGTTCGTTGATCGCGACGTGGTCGCGCAGCACGGTCATCGACGACAGCAGCGCGTCGTCGCGGTGCGCTACCCATTCGACCCAGCTCGCGCGGTCGGCGGCCTTGGCGATCGGCGCCCGCAGGATGCGGAAGTTGCGCGCGTTCCAGTTGCTCAGGATGAAGAACTCGTCGCCGCGATCCTGCACCTGGTACTCGTGCTCGCGTTCGCGCGGCAGCACCGTCTTGAACGCCAGCGCCGGATCGTTGGCGTCGGCGTAGCGCCACTCGCTGGACAGCGTGCTCGACGAGCCGATCCACAGAAAGCGGTCGCTGCGACTCTTGCCGATGCCGAGGTAGTAGCTGCTGTCCTTTTCCTCGTAGACCACCGGGTCGTTGGCCGGATCGGTGCCGAGCACGTGCTTGCGCACGCGGAAACCGAGCAGCGTCTGCGGGTTCTTCTCGATGTACAGCACGGTGCGGCTGTCGTTGGCCCAGACCGCGCGCGCTTCGACGTTGGCGATCGTCTCCGGCCATTCCTTGCCGCTCGCGAGGTCGCGAAAGCGCAGCACGTACTGGCGGCGGCCGGTGCTGTCATCGGCGTAGTAGAGCTGGCCGCCATCCGGGCTCGGTTCCCAGGCGCCGATCTGGTAGAAGCCCTTGCCGGCGCCGAGCAGGTTGGCGTCGAGCAGCACTTCCTCGGCGGCGCCGGCCACATCCTTGCGCCGCGCGTGGATCGGATACTCCTTGCCCTGCTCGAAGCGCGTGTACAGCCACCAGCCGTGCTTGCGGTAGGGCACGCTGCTGTCGTCTTGCTGGATGCGCCCGACCAGCTCCGAGTACAGCAGCGCACGCGCACCGCGCGTGTGCGCCAGCATCGCCTCGGTGTAGGCGTTCTCGGCCTTCAGGTAGTCGAGCACTTCGGGCCGACTGCGGCTGTCGTCGCGCAGCCAGTAGTACGGATCGACACGATCGCCATGCGCCGACTTCACCGTATGCGGCACGGTCTTGGCGACCGGAGGCTGCGGCAGGACCGTGGTGGTGGCGTTCGGGTTCGCTTCGTTCTTCATCTCGACGCTCGGGTGGGCACAGGCGGCGATCAGCACGATCACCGGCAGCAACAGGGCACGTTTCTGGGACATGGTGGCTCCGCCATTGGACACGCCATTCTACGCGAGCCGGACGCTATTCTTGGCGGCCTTGTCCCCGATCCGGCGCTCCCGCTCCCCGCCATGCTCAAAGCCCTGTTGCTGCTGCTCAACTTCGCCAAGCTCGGTCCGCTGCTGAAGACCGGCGGCACCATGATCCTGTCGGTATTCGCCTATGCCTGGCTGTTCGGCTGGCGCTATGCAGTCGGCTTCGTGCTGCTGATCTTCGTGCACGAACTCGGTCACTACCTCGCCGCCAAGCGCGCCGGACTGAATGTCGGCGCACCGACCTTCATTCCCTTCGTCGGCGCCTGGATCGAGCTCAAGGACCAGCCGATGGACGCGCGCATGGAAGCGAAGATCGCGCTCGCCGGTCCGGTCGCGGGCACCTTCGGCGCACTGCTTTGCTACTACGCGGCGCGCAGCAGCGGCAGCCAGCTGCTGCTCGCGCTCAGCTACTCGGGTTTCATGCTCAATCTGTGGAACCTGCTGCCGATCAACCCGCTCGACGGCGGCCGCATCGTCGGCATCCTGTCACCGCGCATCTGGCTGCTCGGCGCACCGATCCTCGGCGTACTGCTGTTCACGCGCCCGAGTCCGATGCTGTTCCTGCTGCTGATCCTGGCGCTGCCGAGCATCTGGTCGGTGTGGCGCGGCACCTGGCATCAGCACCTGCCGGCGAACTACTACGAGCAGCCGCTGGAGCTGAAGCTGCAGTACGGTGCCGCCTACCTTGGCCTGGCGATCTTCCTGGCGATGATGAGCGGCGGCGTGCACGAGCAGATGGGCGCGCTGCGCGGTTGATCAGGGCTGCAGCGTGAAGGCATCCGCATCGCGCCAGGCCGGGAAACGTTCGCGATGCGCCGCGAGCGCGCTCGCCGACAGCGTGGTCGTGCGCAGCTGCGGCTGTTCGTCGAGTTCGAGCAGCGTTTCGCCGAGGAAGTCGATGGCAGCGCTGTCGCCGGCGTAGTCGAGGCCATTGCCATCGCGACCGACGCGGTTGACACCGACCGCGTAGCACAGGTTCTCGATCGCACGAGCGCGCAGCAAGGTGCGCCATGGCCCGCGCCGCGATGCCGGCCAGTTGGCGACGAACAGCAGCAGGTCGTAGTCCATCCGCCCCAGGTCCGCGCGCATCGCGTTGCGCAGGAACACCGGAAAGCGCAGGTCGTAGCAGACCAGCGGACAGATGCGCCAGCCGTTCCATTCCACGATCAGCCGCTCGCTGCCGGCAGCGTAGCGCTCGTGTTCGCCGGCCATGCGGAACAGATGCCGCTTGTCGTACACGGCGCAGGTCTCGTCCGGACGCATCCAGATCAGGCGGTTGACACAACGCTCGCCATCGCGGATCACCACCGAGCCGGTGACCACGGCATTCAACTCGGAGGCGAGCGCGCCCATCCAGCGCACGGTCACGCCGTCCATCGTCTCGGCGTTGGCCAGCGTCTCGTTGGTGAAACCGCTGGTGAAGGCCTCGGGCAGCACCACCAGGTCGGTCTGACCGGCGAGCGGGCGCAACAGATCGCCGTACATCACGCGATTGGCCTTGGCGTCGTGCCAGTGCGTCGCGGCCTGGACCAGGGTGACGCGCAGGTCGGTCATGAGCATGGCCGGCTCCTCAGGGTGCCTTGATTGCGTTCAAGCGCTCCGCCGCCGCGGCCAGCGTGGCATCGGACTTGGCGAAGCAGAAGCGGATCAGCTTCGATTCGGGCGGGGTCTCGTAGAACGCGGAAACCGGGATCGCGGCAACGCCGATCTCGCGCGTCAGCCACTCGCAGAAGCTCATGTCGTCGCGGTCGCTGATCGCGCTGTAGTCGACGATCTGGAAGTACGCACCCGACACCGGCAACAGGCGGAACGGGGTCGCCGCGAGCAGGCTGCGGAAGTGGTCGCGTCGCGCCTGGTAGAACGCCGGCAATCCGAGGTAGTGCTCGGGCATGCGCTCGATGGTCTCGGCCAGCGCCCACTGTGCCGGCGCGAAGGTGCAGAAGGTGACGTACTGGTGCACCTTGCGGAATTCGACCGACAGCGCCGCCGGCGCCACGCAGTAGCCGATCTTCCAACCGGTGCAGTGGTAGGTCTTGCCGAAGCTGGAGATGACGAAGCTGCGCTCGGCCAGCTCCGGGTGGCGCAGCACCGACTGGTGCGCGAGGCCGTCGAAGATGATGTGTTCGTAGACCTCGTCGGAAATCACCACCAGGTCGTGGCGGCGCGCGATCTCGGCGAGCGCGTCCAGATCGGCGGCGCTGAACACCGCGCCGCACGGGTTGTGCGGCGTGTTGATGAGGATCGCGCGCGTTCCCGGCGCAACCGCCTCGTTGACCCGCTGCCAGTCGACCGCGAAGGTCTCGTCATCGAGCGGCACGTGGATGGCGCGGCCGCCGTTCAGTTCGATCGCCGGTTCGTAGCTGTCGTAGCAGGGATCGAGCACGATCACCGACTCGCCCGGGCGCACTACCGCCGCGATCGCGCAGAACAACGCCTCGGTGGCGCCGCTGGTCACCGTCACTTCGCTGTCGGCGCTGACCGCGCGGCCATACAGCGCCTCGGTCTTGCGCGCGATCTGCTCGCGCAATTTGGGCACGCCCATCATCGGCGCGTACTGGTTCTTGCCCTCGTGCATGGCGCGATTCAGCGCCTCGCGCAGCAGCTCGGGCCCGTCGAAATCGGGGAATCCCTGGCCGAGGTTCACCGCCTTGTGCTGGACCGCGAGCTGCGACATCACCGTGAAGATGGTGGTGCCGACCTTGGGCAACTTGGTTTCGATGCGCATCGCGGATTCCGCTCGGGTGCTGGGCCGGCGAGTTTCGCCGATTTTGCCGGCGTCGTGGGCGCCGCCCAGCGGGCAATCGCAGCGCCGCGCCTGCAACGGCAGCGACGCTGCCGCGAGCTGTCTATCCGGCCGCGGCCGCGGCCCGCAGCGGCCCGAGCGCGGCGATCAGCGCCTGTCGCTGCAGCGGCCAGGTCAGGAAACCGGCGCTGCCGGCATGCGCGCCGCGCGCGCGTTCGATCGGGCGCAGCTTCTCGGCGAGCATGAACACCGGCGGCGGCTTGTGCGTGCCGTCGTGGGCGATGCGCCGGCACAGCTTGAACCCGGCTTCGTCGCCGATGTGGGCGTCGATCATCACCGCGTCGTGGCGGCTCGCGGCAAGGCGCTTCCATGCGTCTTGGTCGTCCCGCGCGACCTCGACCTGCACGCCCAGCTCGTGCATCAGCCGCTGGCCGGCTTCGACGCCTTCGCTGCGACTGTCGACCAGCAGCACGCGCAGCCCGGACAGCAGTTGCGGTTCGCTGCGATGGACCTCGGGCAGCGGCGGCGCCGAGAACACCGGGATGCTCGGCACCACGCGCGGTGCCGGCGTCGTCGCCGTGGGCTCGTGTGCCGCCGGTTCATGGCGACGCTCGACCAGCCAGGAGACGTACTCGGGCGGCCGCGCGCGCGCCGCGGGTTCGACGCCTTCGAGCACTTCGTAGACCATCGCCGCGAGGCTCGGCAGCAACTGCGCCTCGGCCAGGCACATGCCCGGCGACCCGAGCACACCGGTCTCCGACACCGAGATCAGCGGAATGCCGGGGAAGCGATCGGCGAGAAAGCCTTGCGTGCGCTCGATGTTGAGCGTGCTCCAGTTGACCACCGCGACATCGGCGTGCTCGCTGGCCTTGACCAGGCTGAATCCGCGCGGGAGGGTCTTCGCGGCTGCTTCCAGCACCACCTGCATCATGTGCAGTTCGCTGCTCGCGAAGCCGAGACTGAGAATGCGGATCGAGTCGGGCACGTGGGCTCTTCCCTGAGAACAGAGGCGACGATATGTGAACTGCCCCGCCACGAACATGTGACCTGTTTCACATTGCGCTTCATGAAACATTCGTTTGACCAATCGATCCGACGAACGGAACATCGGGGGCCTCCTGCCGCCACGGAACCCGTCGTGACCTCGATCGCCTACCCGCACCTGCTTGCACCACTCGACCTTGGCCACGTCACCCTGCGCAACCGCGTGCTGATGGGCTCGATGCATACCGGCATGGATGACCGGGCGCGCGACTACGACAAGCTGGCCGCGTACTTCGGCGAACGCGCGCGCGGCGGCACCGGACTGATCGTCACCGGTGGCATCGCGCCGAACATCGCCGGCTGGGTGGCGCCGTTCGCAGGCAAGCTCAGCTGGCCGTGGGAAGTGAACCGCCACCGCAAGGTGACGCGCGCGGTGCACGAACACCAGAGCCACATCTGCCTGCAGATCCTGCACACCGGCCGCTACGGCTATCACCCGCTGGCAGTGGCGCCCTCGAAGATCAAGTCGCCGATCTCGCCGTTCGCACCGCGCGAACTGTCGGAACGCGGCGTCTGGGCGCAGATCAAGGCGTTCGCGAACTGCGCCGCGCTGGCGCGCGAGGCGGGCTACGACGGCGTCGAAGTGATGGGCTCCGAGGGTTACCTGATCAACCAGTTCCTGTGCGAGCGCACCAACAAGCGCACGGATGACTGGGGCGGGCCCTATGCGAACCGCATGCGCTTTCCACTCGAAATCCTCAAGGCGATCCGCGCCAAGGTCGGCCGCGACTTCATCATCATCTATCGCCTGTCGCTGCTCGATCTGGTCGAGCGCGGCCAGAGCTGGGAGGAGATCACCACGCTGGCGAAGGCAGTAGAAGCGGCCGGCGCCAGCATCATCAACAGCGGCATCGGCTGGCACGAGGCGCGCATCCCGACCATCGTCACCTCGGTGCCGCGCGCCGGCTTTGCCTTCGCCACGCGCGAACTGAAGAAGCACGTGGCGCTGCCACTGGTCGCGACCAACCGCATCAACATGCCCGACGTCGCCGAGAAACTGCTCGCCGAGGGCAGCTGCGACATGGTCTCGATGGCGCGGCCACTGCTCGCCGATCCGGACTGGGTGAACAAGGCCAGCGCCAACCGGGCACGCGACATCAACACCTGCATCGCCTGCAACCAGGCCTGCCTCGACCACGTGTTCGAGGGCAAGCCGGTCAGTTGCCTGGTCAATCCGCGCGCGGGTCATGAGACCGAGTTGCTGATCCGGCCCGCCACCACAGCCAAGCGCATCGCCGTGGTCGGCGCCGGCCCGGCCGGGCTCGCAGCATCGACCACGCTGGCCGAGCGCGGACATCGCGTCACCCTGTTCGACGCCGCAGACGAGATCGGCGGCCAGTTCAATCTGGCCAAGCGCATTCCCGGCAAGGAGGAGTTCCACGAGACGCTGCGCTACTTCCGCAATCGCATCGATGCCACCGGGGTCGAGCTGAAGCTCGGCACGCGTGTCAGCGCACAGCAGCTCGCCGACGGCGGCTACGACGAGATCATCCTCGCGACCGGGATCACGCCGCGTTCGGTACGCATCGATGGCATCGAATCGCCGAAGGTGCTGCGCTACATCGACGTGCTGCAGGGCAAGGTCGAAGTCGGCAAGCGCGTCGCCATCATCGGCGCGGGCGGCATCGGCTTCGACGTCGCCGAGTTCTTGGTCGATGACGGCCACTCGCCGGCCCTCGACGAGCATCTGTGGCGCCGCGAGTGGGGCGTCGACGACAGCTTCACGCGCCGCGGCGGCATCGACGGACTCAAGCCGCAACCGCAGCCACCGGCACGCCAGGTGTTCCTGCTCCAGCGCAGCGAGGGCGCGCCCGGCAAGCGCCTGAACAAGACCAGCGGCTGGGTGCATCGTGCGACGCTGAAGATGAAGCGGGTCGAGATGATCGGCGGCGTGCACTACGACCGCATCGACGAGCGCGGTCTGCATGTGACCATCGGCAGCAACCCGCGCCTGCTCGAAGTCGATCACATCGTGCTCTGCGCCGGCCAGGAACCGAATCGCGAACTGCACAGCGCCCTCACCGCCCTCGGCAAGACCGCCCACCTCATCGGCGGCGCCGACGCCGCCGGTGAACTCGACGCCAAGCGCGCCATCGACCAGGGCACGCGACTCGCTGCTGCGCTTTGACCCAACGATGGGGCGCGCCGCAAACCTGCGGTGCCGTGATTGCGCACGAAGGGGTACCGGGGTCTGTAGGGTGTGCACCGCAATGCGGTGCGCACCGATGCGATGGCGCCGCGAGCGTGCGGTTTGGTTTGACTTGGTGCGGTGCGCCTCGCTGCGCTCGGCACACCCTACGCACAACCCGCGCGATGGCCGTAGGGTGTGCACCGCAACGCGGTGCGCACCGATGTCACGGCGCCGCGCGATGCGCCCCGACGCGATGGCGCCGTGGCATCACACGCGCTCGATCAACTCGCGTCCCTGGTTGCGGACGTTGCCGACGGCGGCACGCACCGGATGAAACGCCAGCGCCGGGATCGGTGCGGCGTGGGCGATCTCGGCGGCCTGCGCGGGCGTGCCGCGGACCCAGTCGGCAAGCAGTTCCGGCGGCAGCATCAGCGGCATGCGGTCATGCAGGCCTTCGATGTTGCCTGCTGCCGGCGTGGTCACGATGCTGAAGGTCTCGAGCGGCGGGCTGTCGCCCGGAGACCAGCGCTCCCAGATCGCACCGAACATCAGCAGCGGCGCTTGCACCGGGTGGATGTAGTAGGGCTGCTTGTGTCCGCCCGCACCCGGCCACTCGTAGTAGCCGCTCGCCGGAATCAGGCATCGTCGCTGCTTCCACGCGCTGCAGAACGCGGGCTTGCTGGCCGCGGTTTCGATGCGTGCATTGATCGTCGAGTAGGCGATCTTCAGGTCCTTCGACCAGGCCGGGATCAGTCCCCAGCGCAACTCGCGCAGCACCTCGGTGTTGTCGGGATCGCGCAGGATCGCCCAGGTCGATTGCGTCGGCGCGATGTTGTAGGCGGGCGCCGGTTGCTGGGCCGGAAACCACAGCGAGAACGCCGCCGAGAACGCATGCACCTGCTGCCAGCTGTATTCGCGCGTGAAGCGTCCGCACATGGCAGGGTTCCGCTGTCGACCGCGCGATGGTAGCGCCGCGACCCTTCAGCGCAGCGTGCAGGCAGGCGCGTCCGCCGCAGTCGTGGCGCCGGCGATGCCGCTGCAACCGGGGCATTCGGGATCGACGGCGTAGCGCAGTTCGCGAAAGCGCATGGCCAACGCGTCGAACAGCAGCAGGCGCCCGCGCAGCGGTTCGCCGATGCCAAGCAGCAGCTTGATCGCCTCGTTCGCCTGCAGCGTGCCGATGATGCCCGGCAACACGCCGAGCACGCCGGCCTCGGCGCAGTTCGGCGCTTCGCCGGGGCCCGGCGCCTGCGGGAACAGGCAGCGATAGCACGGCGCCGAGCCGCGCCCGCCACGCGCGTCGAACACGCTGACCTGTCCCTCGAAGCGATGCACGGCCCCATACACCCACGGCAGTTGCAGCTGCAGGCAGGTGGCGTTGATCAGCTGCCGCGTCGGGAAGTTGTCGGCGCCATCGATCACCACGTCGCAGCCGGCGAGCAATGTCGCGGCGTTGTCGTTGCGCAGGCGCGCGGCAACGGCTTCGACGCGTACCTCGGGATTCAGCGCGGCCAGCGTTGCCGCCGCGGAATCGACCTTGCGCTGGCCGATGCGGTCGTCGCGATGCAGGATCTGCCGCTGCAGATTGCTGCGTTCGACCACGTCGTCGTCGATCAGCCGCAGCTCGCCGACGCCGGCCGCAGCGAGGTAGAACGCCGCCGGGGAACCGAGCCCGCCGGCACCGACCACGGCGACACGCGAGGTGCGCAGCCGCTGCTGGCCGGCGGCGCCGACTTCGGGCAGACGCAGGTGGCGCGCGTAGCGATCATCGACGGCTGGCGCCGCCGGTACGACCACCGGCCCGCCCAGCGCGCGCCACTGTCCCATGCCGCCGCGAACCGAGCACGCAGCGACACCGGCAGCACGCAGCGCATGCGCGACGTGCAGCGAACGCACCCCGGCAGCGCACAGCACGTGCACGCGACCGGTGACGCCGCGGCTCCAGTCGCGAATGGGGTCGAAACCGCCGGACAGCGCGATCCAGGTCGCCCCGGGGCAGAGGCCGTGCGCGATCTCGTCGGCTTCGCGAACATCCAGGAAGCACTCGCCGCGCGCATGCGAAGCCAGCGCCTCGGCAACCTCGATCTCCAGCGGCAGCGTCGCGTTCATGCCGGGAACGGCAGCACGTCGACCAGCGCGTCTGCGCCCAGGCGTCGTGTCGCCGCCTCGATCCGAAACAGCGCATTCGACTCGGCAACGCCGCGCAGCATCCCGGAACCGAGCGCGGCATGCGGCCGCAGCAAGCGGCGACCATCGCCACTGGTGAACAGCGTGCCACGGCGCCATTCCAGTCGGTCGTGGCGCTTCTCGACCGGCACCGCCAGCCGCGCCGACTCGAGCTCGATCGGCGCCCGTCCCTGCATCGCGCGCAGTGCCGGCAACACCAGGCTCACTGCAGTCGCGAACACCGACACCGGGTTGCCGGGCAAGCCATAGACGCGCGTGTCACCGATGGCGCCGTACAGGAACGGCATGCCCGGGCGCATCGCCACCTTCCACAGGCGGATCTCGCCGAGCTCGCGCAGCAGCTCGGGCACGAAATCGGCCCGACCGGCCGACGCGCCGCCGGCAGTGATCACGACCTCGTGCTCGGCCGCGGCGCGCACCATGACCTCGCGCAACCGCGCGCGTTCGTCGACCACCGGACCCAGCACGCTGAGTGACTCCGCCAGCGGCGCCAGCAAGGTACGCAGGGTCAGCGAATTGCTGTCGTGGATCTGCCCGCGCGCGAGCACCTGCCCCGCCGGCACCAGTTCCGATCCGGTGACGATAATCGCAACGCGCGGCCGCCGGCGCACCACCACCGAGTCGAAGCCGAACGAAGCGAGCACGCCGAGCGCACCGGCATCGAGCACTCGCCCCGCGCGCAGCGCGATCTGGCCGGCCGCGTAGTCGTCTTCCGCGCCGCGCACGTTGGCCGCGTGCGCGACCGCGGCGAGCACCGTGATGAGGTCGCCGTCGCGCCGCGTGATCTCGTAGTTGACCACGGTATCGGCGCCATCCGGCAGCAACGCGCCGGTGGCGATCTCGCTGCAACTGCCGCTGTCGTCGACCCGCAGCGCGGCTGCTCCGGCCAGCGCCAGATCGGCGCAACGGAACTGCTGTCCGGCACGCACGCCGGCACGGAGCGTGCGCATGGCATAGCCGTCCATCGCGGCATTCGCGAACCCCGGCACCGCGATCGGCGCGTGCAGGTCCGCAGCCAGCACGCGTCCGGCCGCAGTCGCGAGCGCCACCGCCTCGCACTGCGCGCGGCCACGCACGGCGTCGAGCAGCAGCTGTTTCAGCGCGGCATCGAAATCGGTCGCGGCCATCGCTCAGAGGTCCGCACGCGTGTTCAGGTTGGCGAATGCGGCGGCGCTGCCCTCGATGCGCGCCTCGGCCAGGTTCAGTTGCTCCTGCCAGCGCCACACCGCGCGCTCGCCCGCGGCCAACGCGACGCCCGCCGACGCCGCGAGTTCGCGCCGGTACAGCGCGAACAGGAACTGACGCTGCTCGCCGTCGTGCACGACCACGGCATCGGCGCCGGTCTGCTGCTGGCGCGCGCACAGCGTCTGCACCAGGTTGTCCGGAAATTCCGGCGTGTCGCACGGTGTGGTCACGAGAAAACCGGTGCTGCAGGCTTCAAGCAGCCGCGCAATCCCGGCCAGCGGTCCGGCGAAATCGTCGCGCTCATCGGCGTACACCGGGTAACCGAACGCGCGGTAGCGATCCAGATTGCGGTTGGCGCTGACCAGGATGCCGGCAACCTGCGGACGCAATCGCTCGATCATGTGCGCGACCAGTTCGCGGCCTTCGTGCACGGCCAGGCCCTTGTCGATGCCGCCCATGCGCCGCCCACGGCCTCCAGCCAGGATGCCGCCCGTGACTTGTTCGTTGCCCGCCATTCGTCTTCGCCCCGTCGCCGTGCGCAGTATGCCGCAGCCGCGACGGCTCAACGCTTCTTGACGTGACGCAGCAGGCGACGGCGGCTGCGCACCTGCTTCTCGGTCAGCTCGTTGCGGCGACCGGCGAACGGATTGGATCCGGCGCGCGTCTCGATCACCACCGGCGTGCCGACCAGCTTGTAGCGGCGGCGCATGAAGTTCTCGAGGTAGCGGATGTAGCTCGCCGGCAGCGACTCCAGACGCGAGCCGTGCAGCACGATGCGCGGCGGGTTGCGGCCACCCATGTGCGCGTAGCGGATCTTCGCGACCTTGCCCGCGACCATCGGCGGCTGAAACGCTTCGACCGCAAGCTCGATCGCCTTGGTCACCTCGCTCGCGCCCAGATCGATGATCGAGGAGGCGTAGGCGCGATCGACCGCGGCCATCAGCTCGCGCAGTCCGGAACCATGCTTGGCCGAAATGAACACGCGCTCGGCCCACTGCACGAAATCGAGGCGGCGCTCGAGCTCGCTGGCGCAGCGCTCGCGCGGGTATTCGCCGAGGCCGTCCCACTTGTTGACGCAGACCACCAGCGCGCGCCCGGCGTCGAGCGCGTAGCCGAGCACCGATGCGTCCTGCTCGGTCACGCCTTCGGCGGCATCGACCATCAGCACCGCCACGTGCGCTCGCTCCAGGGCCTGCAGCGTCTTGATCACGCTGAACTTCTCGATCGCCTCCTCGACGCGGCCCTTGCGCCGCACCCCGGTGGTGTCGATCAGCACGTAGTCGCGACCATCGCGGGTCAGCGCGACTTCGATCGCGTCGCGGGTCGTGCCCGGCACCTCGCTCGCGATCACGCGCTCCTCGCCGAGCAGGCGGTTGACCAGCGTCGACTTGCCGACGTTCGGGCGACCGATGATCGCGACGCGCACGCCGGCGTCATCGGGCAGTTCCTCGGCGTCGACCTCGTCGGGCAACAGTTCGTCGATCGCATCCATCAGCTCCGGCACGCCGCGGCGATGCGAAGCCGCCATCGGCACCACGCGCGCCAAGCCGAGCGCGGAGAACTCGTTCACCGCGGCCTGCAGGTCGCGGCCATCGGTCTTGTTCACGGCGAGGATGATCGGGCGGCCGAAACGCCGCAGCTGCGCAAGGATGGTCTGGTCGGCGGCGGTCATGCCGTCCTTGGCGTCGACCACGAAGACCGCGACCGCGGCTTCCTCGACCGCCGCCAGCGACTGCCGCACGGTCAGTTCGGCCAGCAGTTCGCGCTCGTCGGTCAGGCCGCCGGTATCGACCACCACGAATGGCCGCGCCGCGCTGCGACAGATGCCGTAGTGGCGATCGCGGGTGACACCGGGCTCGTCCGCGACCAGCGCGTCACGCGTGTTGGTGATCGCATTGAACAGCGTCGACTTGCCCACATTCGGGCGCCCAACAAGCGCAACGGCTGGCAACATGTTGGACTCCCGCTGTCGATCAGTCGGCGTTCGCGGCGAGCGCGAACGCGGCCATCTGGCCATCGACGGAGGCCACGACGACATGGTCGCCAACCACCAGCGGCGCTGCGCGGATGCCCTCGTCACCGACCTGGAAACGCTCGGCCGTGGCACCGTCGGTACGCGCGAGGATATGCACGTAGCCCTCGAAGTCGCCGACCACCAGGTAGTCGCCGAACACCGAAGGCGTCGTCAGCCAGCGGTGCGCCAGCGCCTCCTGCTTCCACTGCGAACTGCCGCTGCGGCGATCGAGCGCCCACAGCGCGCCGTCGGCGTCGGTCAGGTACACGGTGTCGCCGGCAACGCTGATGCCGGTGTAGGCAGACATGTCGCGCGTCCACAGGATGCGGCCGCCGTCACGAGTCAGCGCGGCGGCCTGGCCGCGGTAGGTGACCACGAACAGCGCGTCATCACCGACCACCATCTCGCCATCGATGTCGGTCATGCGCTCGAGCTCGGTGCGTCCGTTCGGCGATGCGATCGTCTGCTCCCAGCGCAACGCGCCATCGGCAAGATTCAGTGCCACCACCTTGCCGTTGTCGTAGCCGATGTACACCGCGCCGTCGGCCACGACCGGAGCGGCACTGCCGCGCAGCGAGATCAGCGGCACGCCGCGATCGAACAGCCACTGCCGCGACCCATCCGCGACCTTCAGGCCGAACACGCGGCCGTCGTTGCTGCGCACGACCACGAGGTCGCCCTCGATCACCGGATTGGCCAGCACTTCCGAGGAGACCTTGGTCGCCCAGCGCGCGGCGCCGGTCTCGCGGTCGAGCGCGATGACGTCGCCGTCCAGGCCACCCACCACCACCAGCCCCGACCCCACGCCCGGCCCGGACGACAGCCGGGTCGCGGCATCGACCGACCAGCGGCGCTTGCCGCCCGCCAGATCCACCGCGACCACGCTGCCCTCGAGATCGCTGGCGTAGACAACGCCATCGGCCTCGACCGGTCGCGGGTGCGTACCGCTGCGTCCGATGCCGTCGCCGATGTCCTGCGACCACGCCTTGCGCACCGGCGCGGTGCTGGTGAACGCGGTCAACTCGGCGGGCGGATCGAGGTTGTCCTTGGAGGAACGCCCCTTCAACCACTCGCAGCCGGACAAGCCGGCGACACACAGGGCCAACAGCAGCGCGCGCTTCATCAGCTGCCCGCCTTGGCCGTGGCGAGGTCGTTGCGCTTCATCTCCACCAGTTCGCGGCGTGCCGACGCGGCGTCGAGCCCGACCAGCGCCTCGTCGTACGCGGTCGCCGCTTCGTCGGCGCGCTTGAGCGCCAGCAGCGCATCGCCACGGACCTCCGCCGCCAGCGCCTTGTAGCCTTCGGCGGCAATCCGGGTCGCCAGTGCCAGCGCCTCCTCGGCCTTGCCGGTCGCCACCAGCAGGCGCGCACGACGCAGCATCGCCAACTCCTTGAGTTCCGGCATGGTCACGTTCGCTTCGGCCCAGGCCAGCGAGGCCAGGGCCTCGTCGTTCTTGCCCGCAGCGGCGGCCGTGGCGGCATCGTTCAGTGCCGCCAGCGCCGCGTACGGCGAGGACGGGTACTTGTCGCGCAAGGTCTTGCCGAGCGTCGCGATCGCGAGCTCGTCCTTCTTCTCAACCGCCTCGACATAGGCGCGGTACTCGTCGCCGGCCAGGCTCGCGGTGCGATTGCGCTGGTGCGTCCACTGCTCCACGCCGTAGATCAAACCGATGCCGGCGGCCAGACCGATCACGATCGATCCGATGTTCTTGCGCACCCATTCGCGGACGCGTTCGCTGCGCTCGTGTTCGTCGAGTTCTTCAAGGGACATGCTGGTTTTCCTGTTGTAGCGGGGGCGCCGATGCGCCCCGGAGTCACGGCGTCGGCGCGGAGGCCGGTTCAAACAACCGCAGCCGCGCGACATTGGCGCGGGCATGGGCGGCGAGGTCGATCGAATTGCCGTCGGCGCGCAGGTCGACGCCACCGACATTACCGATCTTGACGCTCACCGCGCCAGTGGACTGGTAGCGCCGGGCTTGTCCGGCCCGCACCAGATTCTGCTCGATCACACGACCCTCGGCATCGAAGATCTCGATCCAGCTGTCTTCGCGGAAATTCGCTTCCAGCACGTGCGTTCCCGGGCTTGGCGGGCTCGAGAAGCCGGCCATCGAAGCCATCAGCGTGGGGTTGTCGGAGGCCTCGGGCGGCGGGTTCTCGACACCAACGCCAGCTGAATCGGCGGCAGCTGCGGCCGGCTCCGTGCTCGCGGCGGCGGTGACGGCATCGACCGTCTCCGGCTCGACCGCAGTCGATGCGGCAACCGGCGCGACCGGTGCCGGAACCGCGGGCTGCGGTTGCAGCGTCAACGGCGCGGTCATCTCGGCCTCGTCCAGGCTGCGCACCTGCGGCACCGGGGCATTGATGCCGCGGTTTGCGACCAGCGTCAGCATCGGGATCGCGACCGCGAGCGTGATCAGGCCGCCGATCACGGCAACGCGATAGCGCTCCCAGGTCGGTGCGGCGGGCGGGGCCTCGGTCGATGCCTTGAGGTCGGGTTCGCTCAGTCCCTCCAGAACCCGGTTCACCACGATCGGCGGCAGCCCCACGAGCGCCGCGTACTTGCTCAGGTAGCCGCGCACGTAGATCGGTGCGCCGAGTCGCTCGTAGCGCTCGGCTTCGATGTCGGCGACGACCGTGGTCGGCACGTGCAGGCGGTGCGCGACGTCCTCGCGCGACCAGCCGCGCACTTCGCGCGCCGCACGCAGGCGCTGGCCCAGATGTGCGCTGCGCTCCTCGGTGACTTCGATGCGCATGCTGCTGCGCACGTCGACGGCGACCACCGCCGCGGGCACTGGCGCAACGTCCAGCACCGCGACCGGTTCGGTCTCCGGCTCCGGCTGTGGCGCTGCGGCGAGCGCGACCTGCGGCTCGCTGGCGCTGACCGAAACCTCGGGCTCCGCTGGCGCGAGCGGCAGCGTCAGGGTCTCGCCGGCACCTTCCGGAACCGGCGCGGAGACGATCGCGGCGTCGGCACCGGCTTCGGCCGGGACGGGCTTCTTCTTTCGGGAGCGAGGTGCGCGTGTCATCGTGAACCCATGTTGCGGTCAAGGGATTCCGCCTCGGCGGACTCCGGGAACTCCGAGATCAGCCGCTCGCGATAGCGCTGGACCGCGCGCGCGTCGTCGAGGGATTTTTCGATCTCGATGGCGAAAGCCAGCGTCTGCGGCGAAGCCTGCGAGACGCTGAAGTATCGTTCGACGAAAGCGCGGGCGCGCATCGGGTCCTTGCGCTGCATGGCCAGGACCGCCGACTGGTAAAGCGCATCGGGCATGCTCGGGTTCTTCTCCAGCGCCGCGCGCAACGCTTCGGCGGCCAGCTCGGGCTTGCCGGCCGACATCGCACAGCTGCCGCGATTGAGCAGCGCGGTCTCCGGGGTGCGGTAGAAGGGGTCCATCAGTGCCGCCGCGAACAGCGGATCGGCCTGCTCGAACTGCCCCTGCGAACACAGGAAGCGCCCGAGATTGTTCGCGGTCAGCCCGGATTCCGGCGCCAGCCGGCGTGCTTCCTGGTAGTGCTTCGAGGCCATCTCGACGTTGCCGAGTTGTTCGTACAGCACCGCGATCACGGTATGGCCGTCCGGATTGCGCGGCGCCATCTCCACACCCTTGCGCAACTTCTCCATCGCCAGGTCGAGCTTGCCCTGGCTGAGGTACGCCTGGCCGAGCTGGATGTTGATCTTGGCCGCCTCGCCTTCGTTCGGCGTGGTATCGATCGAGTCGGTGACCGAGGGTCGGCGCGTTTCGCTCTGGCGGGAAAAATCCTGGGCGCCACCGCACGCGGTCAACACCAGGCAGATCCCCGGCAACCACAGACTACGCCGCATCAGACCGCTCCTCGAGGCGTGCGCGATGCTCGCGTGAACGCCGTGTGCGATCGAGCACCTGCCCGACCAGTTGGCCGCAAGCGGCGTCGATGTCATCTCCGCGCGTGCGGCGCACGGTCGCGATCAGTCCGGCTTCCATCACGATGCGCTTGAACGCCTCGATCGTCTCGGCGTCGGAGCGCTCGTAGTCCGCGCCCGGAAACGGGTTGAACGGAATCAGGTTCAGCTTCGATGGCACGCGACGCAACAGCTTGACCAGTGCGCGGGCGTGCTCCGGGTGATCGTTCACGCCCTTCATCAGCGTGTACTCGAACGTGATCGCCGCGCGCGGTCGCTTGGCCACGTAGCGGTTGCAGGCGGCCAGCAGCTCGGCGATCGGGTACTTGCGGTTCAGCGGCACCAACTGGTCGCGCAGCGCGTCGTTCGGCGCGTGCAGCGAAACCGCGAGGCTCACGTCGCTGCGCGCGGAGAGCGCGTCGATCATCGGCACCAGCCCGGCGGTCGACAGCGTGACGCGCTTGTTGGCGAGACCGAAGGCGAAGTCGTCGCGCATCAGGTCCATCGCCGCAACCACGTTCTCGAAGTTGAGCAACGGCTCGCCCATGCCCATCATCACGACATTGGTCAGCGGCCGCTCGCCACGGCCGAGTGCCTTCAGGCGCTGGTTCGCGATCCAGACCTGGCCGATGATCTCCGAGGTCGCGAGGTTGCGGTTGAACCCCTGCTTCGCGGTCGAGCAGAAGCTGCAGTTCAGCGAACACCCGACCTGCGACGACACGCACAGCGTGCCGCGACCGGTCTCGGGGATGTAGACCATCTCGATGGCATTGCCGCCGGCCAGCGCCAGCACCCACTTGGTGGTGCCGTCCGCCGACTGCTGCTCGTGCATCACCTTCGGCAAGACCAGTTCGGCACACTCCTGCAGGCGCGTGCGCAGCGCCCGGCCGACATCGGTCATCGCGTCGAAGCGGTCCACCTGCTGGTGGTACAGCCACTTCATCACCTGCTCGGCGCGGTACTTCTTCTCGCCGATGCCGACGAAGAACTGCTGCAGCCCGGCGCGATCCAGGTCAAACAGGTTGACCCGGGTTGCCGCAACTGCAGGAGTGGCCGCTTCGTTCACGTGGGCTTGGCCTCAGCGCCGGCAGAGATCGGTGGCAGGGAAGAAGTACGCGATCTCGATCGCGGCGTTTTCCGCCGAATCGGAACCATGCACGGCATTGGCGTCGATGGAGTCGGCGAAGTCGGCACGGATGGTGCCCTTGTCGGCCTTCTTCGGGTCGGTCGCGCCCATCAGGTCGCGGTTCTTCACAACCGCTCCCTCGCCTTCCAGCACCTGGATCATCACCGGCCCGGAAATCATGAACTTGACCAGCGCCGCGAAGAACGGACGCTCGCGATGCACGGCATAGAAGCCCTCGGCTTCGGCCTGCGACAACTGCTTCATCCGGGCCGCGACCACGCGCAGGCCGTTCTTCTCGAAGCGCGAATAGATTTCACCGATGACGTTCTTGGCGACGGCATCGGGTTTGATGATGGACAGGGTGCGTTCCAGCGCCATGGGGACTCCAGAAAAGTTGGCAATAAGGGACAGGGGGTGAAAATCGCGCGGAGCGTACCATGAAAGACCTGCCAAAACGCGAGCTTAGACACGCTTTCACAGAAACCGCGAGACCCTCGCGACGGGTTGCGCGCGGTGCCTGGAAGACGCGCGGGCTTGCTTCGTCGGCATCCGGCCGCTAGAGTTGCGCGCTTTCTTCACGACCAATCAGGCCCTTTGCCATGAAAGTCCTCTCCTCCCTCAAGTCCGCGAAGAGCCGCCACCGCGACTGCAAGATCGTCCGCCGCCGTGGCAAGGTCTTCGTGATCTGCAAGTCGAACCCGCGCTTCAAGGCTCGCCAGCGCTGATCCGTTCGGACCTTGCTGGCACCAGGAAAGCCGGCCTTGGCCGGCTTTTTTGTTGCCTGCGATCACCGCCCGGCACCCGCTGCCGCATGATCGCGAAGTGGCGGGAGCAGGCGGGAATGCCGGCCCGATCATGGCGCCCGCGGTTGGCATTTGCTACAAAGCGCCCCCCACACCCTCCCGGGAGGCTGACATGAAGCGTTTCCTGATCGCCCTCGCCTGCACTCTGTCCGTTTGGGCAGTTCAGGCCGACACTCTGCTGATCGAACGCAGCAAACGCGCCGAGGCCGCAGCCCTGCCGCGCCGAGGCAGCCTGATGAGCGCAGTCGAAGCCCAGTTCGGCGCGCCCAGCGAAAAGCGTGCGTCGGTGGGCGAGCCGCCGATCACGCGCTGGGTCTATCCCGCGTTCAGCGTCTACTTCGAGCACGACCATGTCGTGCATGCGGTGCTGAACAAGTCGGCGCCGAACGAACAAGGCCCGAAGCCCGCGCAATGAGCCCGGCTCGCTGGCAACTCCCCGCCGAGTGGGATCCCCAGTCGGCGGTCCTGATCGCGTGGCCGCATTCCGGTACCGACTGGGCGGCCAATCTGGCCGACGTCGAATCGACCTATGTCGCCCTGGCCCGCGCCGTCACCCGCTTCCAGTCGCTGCTGGTGGTGGCCGCGAGCGGCGCGCTGCGCACGCACGTGCAGACCCGCCTGCGCGGCGCCGGCGTGGACATGGCGCGGGTGCGCGTGGTCGTTGCCGACTATGACGACACCTGGCTGCGCGACTCCGGACCGATCACGCAACGCGACGGCGAACGCTTCCGGCTGCTCGATTTCCGCTTCACCGGCTGGGGCGGCAAGTTCGGCGCCTCGCGTGACGACCTGCTGATCGGCGCCCTGCGCGCGCAAGGCGTGTTTCGCAACGCCGAACACGAGCGCATCGACTTCGCGCTGGAAGGCGGCGCGATCGAGGTCGACGGCAATGGCACCCTGATGAGCACGCTGACCTGCCTGCATCAGCGCCACCCAGCGCTTTCCGAGCAGGCGCTGCGCGAACGCCTCGGCCAGATCTTCTCGGCCGCGCAGGTGGTGTTGCTCAAGGCGGGCGAGTTGCAGGGCGACGACACCGACGCCCATATCGACACCCTCGCCCGCTTCGCGCCGGATCGCACCATCGTGTTCCAGGCCTGCGACGACGCGCTCGACCCGCACTATCCGTCGCTGGCGGCGATGCGCGACGAACTCGCGGCGATGCGTGACGTCGATGGCCACCCGTACCGCCTGCTGCCGTTGCCGTGGGCGAAGCCTTTGCACGCCGTGGACGGACGGCGCCTGGCGGCGTCGTATGCAAACTTCCTGGTCATCAACGGCGCGGTGCTGATGCCGGCCTACGGCGATCTCGCCGATGCCGAGGCCAGGCGCACGCTCGCACGCGCGTTCCCGGGACGCGAGATCGTCACCGTGCCCGCGCGCTCGCTGATCGAGCAGAATGGCAGCCTGCACTGCATCACCATGCAGTTGCCCGAAGGAGTCGTCGATGTCGCGTAAGTCCCTGTCGGTCGCCCTGCTGCAGGAAAAGGACCGTGGCTCGGTGGAGGCGAATCTCGATGCGATTGAGGCCGGCCTGCGCGAAGCCGCGGCGAATGGTGCCGAACTGGTGCTGCTGCAGGAACTGCACAATGGCGCCTACTTCTGCCAGCACGAGTCGGTGGACGAGTTCGATCGTGCCGAACCGATCCCCGGCCCGAGCACGCAGCGCCTCGGCGCGCTCGCCAAGGAGCTGCGGCTGGTGGTGGTCGCGTCGCTGTTCGAGCGCCGCGCCGCCGGCCTGTATCACAACACCGCCGTGGTCTTCGAGCGCGATGGTTCGATCGCCGGCAAGTACCGCAAGATGCACATCCCGGACGACCCGGGGTTTCTCGAGAAGTTCTACTTCACGCCCGGCGACCTCGGCTTCGAGCCGATCCAGACCTCGGTCGGCAAGCTCGGCGTGCTGGTCTGCTGGGACCAGTGGTATCCGGAAGCGGCTCGCCTGATGGCGCTGGCCGGCGCCGAACTGCTGCTCTACCCGACGGCGATCGGCTGGGACCCGAACGACTCCCAGGGCGAGAAGGACCGCCAGCGCATGGCCTGGGTGCTGTCGCAACGCGGCCACGCCGTGGCCAATGGCCTGCCGGTGCTGAGCTGCAACCGCGTCGGCTTTGAGGCGAGCCCGACCGGCGGCGCCGGCATCCAGTTCTGGGGCACCAGTTTCGTCGCCGGAGCACAGGGCGAATTCCTGGCCGAGGCCGACAGCGAATCGCAGACCTTGCTCTGCGTCGAGATCGACCTCGCGCGCAGCGAGCAGGTGCGCCGCATCTGGCCGTTCCTGCGCGACCGCCGCATCGACGCCTACGCCGACCTGCTGAAGCGCTACCGTGACTGAGCCCGCAGCAGCCGTCGCGGCACCTGCCCACGACCAACCCATCCGCCGCATCCATCGCGACGGCGTCGAGTTCGTCCTGCTCGGCACCGCCCATGTGTCGCGACGCTCGGCCGAAGCAGTGCGCGAGATCATCGAAGCCGAAGCCTTCGATGCGATTGCGATCGAGTTGTGCGAACACCGCGCGCGCGCCATCGAAGATCCCGACGCCGTCGCGCAGATGGACCTGTTCCGCGTGCTGCGCGAGGGCAAGGCCGGCGTGGTCATGGCCGGGCTCGCGCTCGGCGCGTTCCAGCGCCGCCTCGCGGAGCAGTTCGGCATCGAACCTGGCGCCGAGATGCGCGCCGCGATGCTGGAAGCGAAGTCGCGCGGCATCGCCTGCTGGCTGATCGACCGCGATGTGGGACTGACCTTGCGCCGCGCCCGCGCCGCGCTCGGCTTCTGGGACAAGACCACGCTGACCGCCGGCATGGTCGGATCGCTGCTGTCCTCGGACGAAATCTCCGAGGAAGAGATCGAGAAGCTGAAGCAAGGCGATGTACTGCACAGCACCTTCTCGGAGTTCGCGAAGCAGTCCGAGAACCTCTACCGGGCGCTGATCGCCGAACGCGATCAGTTCATGGCCGCCAAGCTGCGCGATGCCGCCGACCAGCCGCAGAGACCGACCAAGGTGCTGGCCGTGCTCGGCGCCGGCCACCTCGAGGGCATCGCCCGCCACCTCGACGAGCGACGCGAGGCACCGCAGGAGCTGCTGGCTCCGGTCAGCGCCGAGCCGCCGCCGTCGCGTTTTGGCACCTGGTTCGGCATTGCGTTGACCGTGGTCGTGCTCGGCGGCTTCGCTTACGGCTTCGCCCACAGCCGCCAGCTTGGACTCGACCTGGTGCTCACGTGGACTGCGATCACCGCGATCGGCGGTGCGCTCGGCGCGCTTGCCGCAGCGGCGCACCCGCTCAGCATCCTGGCCGGCGCGCTGGCCTCGCCGATCACGCCGCTGCATCCGGTGTTTGCCTCGGGCATGGTGTCCGGCCTGGTCGAGGCCTGGGTACGCAAGCCGCGCGTCACCGACTTCGCGGCGTTGCGCGACGACCTCCTGCACTGGCAGGGCTGGCGCCGCAACCGCGTCGCGCGCGTGTTCGTCACCGTCATGTTGACCAACATCGGTACCGGCATCGCGGTGTGGATCGCGGTCACCAAGATGGGCGGCATCCTCGCCGAGCAGTGAGCCACCGGGCCGGCGCCCGCTGGCTCAGACACTCACATCCGTTCCCGGCCGGAAATGGCCGCGCCCGATCGCGCGCTTGAAGAACGCGCGCGAGTGGATGCGCCAGTCGTCGAAGATCGCGAGGATGGCCGGCAACACCAGCAGCGTGATGATGGTCGAGAAGATCAGCCCGCCGACGATGGCGCGCGCCATCGGGAAATACGGCGGACCGTCGCCCCCGACCTGGGTGGTGCCGATGCACAACGGCAGCATGCCGAAGATGGTCGTGGCCATGGTCATCAGCACCGGACGCAGGCGGTCGCGACTGCCCTGGACCAGGGCGTCGTGGCGACTGAGCCCTTCCTCGCGCAGCTGGTTGATGTGCTCGACCATGACGATGCCGTTGTTCACGACCACGCCCATCAGGATCAGGAACCCGATGCCGGCCATCAGCGAGAACGTCGTGCCGGTGAGCGCGAACAGCCAGTACATGCCGAGGTAGGAGAACAGGATCGAGGTCAGGATCGCGAGCGGATACAGCAGCGACTCGAACACCGCCGCCATCACGATGAAGATCATCAGCAGCGCGAGCAGCGTGTTGAACCCCATCTGCGCGCCGGCTTCATCCTCGTCGTTGAAGCCACCGCCGAAGGTCCAGCGATACCCGGGCGGCAGCGCCAGCGCGTCCATCGCTGCCTTGATGTCCTTGCGCACCTGCTCCATCGATGCGTCCTTGACCAGGTTCAGCTGCAGCTGCAGCGCGGTCTGGCGGTTCGTCCTCGAAATCGCCGACGGACCTTCCTCGGTGCGCGCGTCGACCAGCGACATCAGCGGCACCAGCTCGCCGGTCGGCGCCTTGATGCGCAGTCCGCGCAGGTCGTCGACACTTTGCGAATCGGCCCCCTGGAACTTCACCGAGACCGGGATTTCCTGTCCCTCGTGGCGGTACTCGCGCAGGTTCACGCCGCGCATCGCGATCCCGATGAACTGCGCCACCTCGGCCGAGGAGAACCCGTAGCGCAGCGCGCGCTCGCGATCGACCCGCACCTGGATTTCCTGTTCGTTGCCGGCGAGCCCGGTCTTGATGTCGCGCACGCCGGGCACCTTGGCCAGCACCTCGCGCGCGAGCGGGGCAAGTTCGTCAAGCAATTCGCTCGACTCGCCCACCAGCGACAGCTGCAGCCCTTCCGATGCGCCGCCGCGGCGGCCCTGTCCGAAGCTCACCGTGCCGATCGGCAACTGCGGCAGCCCCTGCCGAATTTCTTCCTGGATCAGCGTGCTGGCCTTCTTCGCGACCTCGTCGTCGGTCAGCACCAGCGCCGTCATCGCATTGCCGCGCTCGTCGAAGTAGCTGTAGACGGAGACGATCTCGAACTTCTCCTTGTTGTCGAGCAGGAACTTCTCGACGCGGACGACGCTCTTGCGCATTTCGTCGAGCCGGTAGACGCCGTTCAGTTCGTACTGCAGGCGCAGATCCCGGGTTTCGCCGCTCGGGAACATGTCGGTCTCGGTGAAGCCGATCGGCACGAAGCTGAGCACCAGCAGGCCGACCATCATCCACATCGTGCGCACGCGGTGATGCAGGGTCCAGTCGATGGCGCGCGCGTAGGCGTTGCGGAAGTTCAGCACCCAACGCTGCTGCAGCCCTTGCTGCGGCGTCTGGATGCGCGCCGAGATCATCGGGATCAGGCTGATCGCAACCAGCCACGACGCCAGCAGCGAGATGGTGATGGTGATCGCGACGTTCTTCAGGTACAGGCTGATGAAGTTCGGCTCGCCGAAGATGTTCGGCAGGAACACCACGCAATGGCACAGCGTGCCGGCGGAGATGGCGATGGTCACGTTGCGCACGCCGACGCTGGCACAGCGGATCGGGTCGTTCGGCCATTTCTCGCGCTGCTGGTAGATGCTCTCGACCGCGACCACGGCATTGTCGACGACCATGCCGACGCCAAGCAGCAGCCCCATCATCGACAGGATGTTGAGCGTGACGCCGGCGAAGTACATGAAGCCGAGCGTCATCGTGAAGCAGATCGGAATCGCTAGCGTCACCATCAGCGTCGAAGCCCAGTGGCGCAGGAACAGGTACAGCACCAGCACCGACAGCAGCAGGCCGATGACACCGGCGCGCGCGAGTTCGTTGAGCGAACTGGTGACGCCATCGGCCTGGTCCTGCAGGAAGAAGATCTCGATGCCCTGCATGTCCGGGTCTTCGCCGATGCGGCGCACTTCGGCGAGTGCGGCGCGGCCGACATCGACCAGGTTGGCGCCACGCTCCTTGTAGATCTCGACGCCCACTGCCGGGCGCAGGTCGAGGTGTCGCTCGTAGTCCATCTTGCGCGGACGCAGGCGCACCTCGCCAATGTCGCGCAGGCGCAGGCCGCGACCGTCGATCACCAGGTTGCGGAATGCCTCGAGCGTGGCGATCTCGCCAACCGGCTGCACCCGCAGGCGCAAGTCACCCTCGCTGATCACTCCGCCGGACGTCGAGAAGCTCGAAGCCGCCAGCCGCGCATTCAGTTCGGCTAGGTCAACGCCGTGCGCAGCGATGCGGTCGGCGTTCAGTTCGATCTGCACCTCCGGCGGCTCCACGCCCTGCAACTCGACGCGCGCGACGCCGGCGATCCGCTCCAGCGGGCGCTTGAGCTTGCGGTCGAGCAGGTCGTAGGAATTGCCGAGGTCGCGACCGGAGGAAATGCGCAGGCTCAGCACCGCCTGGTCGGACGTCGAGAACTTGAACACGAAGAAGCGCCGCACGTCGCTTGGCATCTGCGCGCGCGCCGCTTCCAGCCGATCGCGCGCTTCCACCGCCTTGATCGCGATATCGACGTCCCAGCGGAACTCGATGAAGATCTCGGCGCCGTCGGCGCGCGAATTGGAATTGATGCGCTTGATGCCGGACAGCGTTGCCAGCACTTCCTCCGCCGGGCGCACTACCGAGCGCTCCACTTCCTCGGGCGTCGACCCGGCATAGGGCACCTGGATGAACAGGAACGGCGCGTCGATCTCCGGCAGGAATTCGAGCGGCAGCCGCACCGCCGCGAGCAAGCCCACGACCACGAGCGAGATGAACGCCATGACCGTGGTGACCGGGCGCCGCAGGCTGAAATCGACCAGGCTCATGGCGCTACTCCGCAGCCGCCGCAGCGAGCTCGGCACGGCGCGCGGCTTCGACGTAGTCGGAATCCGGACGCCGGTCGAGCAGCATGTATACCACCGGGATCACGACCAGCGTCAGCACCGTCGACACGGTCAGTCCGGCGATCACGGTGATCGCCATCGGCTGGCGGATCTCGGCGCCGTCGCCAATCCCGAACGCCATCGGCAGGAATCCGACCAGGGTGGTCACGGTGGTCATGGTGATCGCACGCAGGCGCGAGCGCCCGGCCTCGACCAGCGCATGGAACTTGGAGACGCCATGGCCGCGCAACTGGTTGACGCGGTCGATCAGCACGATCGCGTTGTTCACGACGATGCCGGCGAGCATGATGATGCCGATGCCGGCGATCACCGACAGCGGCATCCCGAACAACTTGAGTCCGACCACGGCACCGACGATCGCGAGCGGGATCGAGAACAGGATCACGAACGGGTGCAGCAGCGACTCGAACTGCGATGCCATCACCAGGTACACCAGGAATACCGCGAGCCCGAGCGCAAACAGCAGCGAATCGATCGACGCCTGCAGCTCCTCGCTCTGCCCGCTCACGCGCACCTCGACCCCGGCCGGCAGTTGCGCCGCCGCGATCAGACGCCGCGCCTCGCCCGCGGCGGTGCCGAGATCGCCGTAGGCCAGGTTCGCGGAAACCACCGCCACGCGCTCCTGGTCCGAGCGCCGGATCTCGCCCGGACCCTCGGTGGCAACGATGTCGGCGACCGCGGCCAGCGTCACCGGCTTGTCGCTTTGCGGGTTCACGATCAGGTTGCGCACGTCCTCGACCGAGGCCCGGTCCTCCTCCAGCGCGCGCACCAGCACGTCGATCTTGCGCTCGCGGAAGCTGTAGCGGGTCGCCACTTCACCACGCACCTTGCGCACCACCTGGTCGGCGATCTGGCGTGTGGACAGACCGAGCGCAGCCGCGCGCTCCTGGTCGAAACGGATCTGGATCTCGGGCTGGCCCTGCTCCACGGTCGACTTGACGTCGCTGTAGCGGTCGGAGTGCTGCAGCGCCTCGACCACGGCACGCCCGGCGGCCTTCAGCCGGTCGAGGTCGTAGGCGGCCACCTCGATCTCCAGCGGCGTCGAATAGTTGAGCAGTGCCGGCCGCGCGAAGTTCGCATCGCGCACGCCGAGCGCTTCGGCAGTCTGGCGCAACTTCGCCATTGAACGCGCTTCCGCGTCGGCACCGGCGCCCTCGGCGAGGTTGATCACCAGGCGGCCGATGTTCTCGCCGCTTTCGGTCGGGCTGGCGTCGAGCCGGGTGCCGGCGCCGCTGACGCCGTAGATCGTCGCGATCTCGGGATCGTCCATGTGCCGGCGCTGCATTTCGCGCACGATCGCATCGGTGCGCGCGAGCGGCGTGCCCGGAGGCAGTTTCAGGGTTGCTTCGTACTGGCCCTGCGCGAGTTGCGGCACCAGGTCGACGCCAAGACCCGGCACCAGCACCAGGCTGACGGCGAACGCGAGCAGCGCGGCACCGAGGATCTGGCCCGGGTGGGTCAGCGCGTAGGGTAGGAAATCGGCGTAGCGCTGTTCGATCGCATCGTGGGCGCGATTGGTGGCCGCGGCCAGCGGCGACAGCACCCAGGACAAGACCCGCGCGATGATGCCGAATACCCGGCTCAACAGCCGCGCCAACGCGAACACCACGAAGCGCAACGCTACACCGATGGCGCGCAGCACGACCACGCACAGCCGCAACAGCCGGTTGTGCGGCAGTGGCGCCGGGGCGGCCGGCGCCGCGTCGGCTTCGCTGCGGCGGCCGATGTCGGCGCGCAGCGACGACAGCATCGGAATCAGCGTCAACGACACCGCCAGCGACACCAGCAGCGAAATCGTCACCGTCAGCGCCTGGTCGCGGAACAGCTGCCCGGAGACGCCTTCGACGAACACCAGCGGCAGGAACACCGCCACCGAGGTCAGCACCGACGCGACCACCGCCATGCTGACTTCCTTCGTGCCCCGGATCGCCGACTCGAGGATGCCCATGCCCTGGTCGCGCAGCCGCGAGATGTTCTCGAGCACCACGATCGCGGCGTCGACGACCATGCCGGTGGCGAGCGCGAGGCCGCCGAGCGACATCACGTTCAGGCTGATGCCGAACTGGCCCATGAAGAAGAACGTGGTGATGATCGAAACCGGCAGCGACAGCCCGATCACGAAGGTCGACCAGGCGTGGCGCAGGAACAGGAAGATCACCAGGATCGACAGCAGGCCGCCCTGGATCGCGGCGCTGGTCACCTCGTCGAGCGAACCGCGGATGAACCGGCTCTGGTCATCGATGCGCTCAAGCTTCGCGCTGAGCGGAAGCTGTTTCGCCTGCTGCAGGTTCGCCACCGTCTTCTTCACCGCCTCGGCCACGGCCACGGTGTTGGCATCGCCTTCCTTGTAGATCGCGATCTCGACCGCCTCGCGGCCATCGACCCGGATCACCGAATCGCGTTCGCGAAACCCCTGTCGCACCGTGGCCACGTCGCGCAGGCGCAGCGTGATCGCGCCATCCGGACTGAGCAGCATCGCGCCGATCTCGTCCACACTGGCGAACTGGTTGATGGTGCGCACCAGGAAACGCTGCGCGCCTTCGTCGAGGCGGCCGCCGGACACATTCACGTTCTCCGCGCGCAGGCGGTCGATCACCTGGCCGACACTGAGATTCAGCTGCTTCAACTTCTGCTGATCGATCTCGACCTGGACCTCGTCTTCCAGCCCGCCGCCGATCTTCACCGCGGCAACGCCGGCCACCGGCTCCAGGCGCTTCTTCAGCTCGTCGTCGGCATAGCGGCGCAACTGCTTGAGTTCGGCCTCGTTGAACTTGTCCGCTTCGCCGGCGCCCATCAGCGCGTAACGCAGGATCGGCTCGGTCGAAGGGTCAAAGCGCAGCAGCTGCGGCCGCGTCGCTTCCAGCGGCAGCAACAGCACCTCAAGCTTCTCGCGCACTTCCAGGCCGGCCAGCTCCATGTCCGCGCCCCAGGCGAATTCGAGGGTGACATCGGACTGGCCGCTGCGCGAAACCGATTTCACGCGGCGCACGTTCTTGACCACGCCAAGCGCTTCCTCGACCGGCTCGCTGATCAGGTTCTCGATCTCGACCGGCGCGGCACCACTGTATTCGGTGCGCACGGTCAGGGTCGGGTAGGACAGATCCGGCAGCAGGTTCACCTTCAGGTCGAACCAGGCGATCGCGCCAAACAGGCAGATGGTGACGGCCGCCATGCCGATGGTGACGCGGCGCCGCGTCGAGATCTCGATCAGGCTCATGGCGTTTCCGCCTCGACGATCTGCACCTTGCCGCCGTCGCGCAGCGCCGACTTGCCGACGGTGACGACGCGATCGCCTTCCTTCAGGCCCTCAACGACCTCCGCATCCACGCCGCTCAGGTAGCCGAGCTTCAGCTCACGGCGCTTGGCCACGAACACCGGCGCCGCCTTTGCTGTCGCGGCCGGCTTGGCCACGGCCTTGTCACCGCCGAAGAACTTGGCGAACCATCCGGAATCGGCCTCCGGCTTCTTCGCTTGCGGCGCTGCCGCCGGCGCCGGTTCGAGCACGAACACCGCGGTCTCGGCATCGCCCTCCATCAGCGCCTCGCGCGGCACCACCAGCGCCGCGGCGCGACGGTCGTAGACCACTTCGACCCGGCCGAACATGCCCGACTTCAACCGCTTCGTGGCGTCACGGTATTCGGTGGTCACGCGAAACGTCCCGGTCGCGGCATCGACCACCGGGCTGACGCGCGCGACGCTGCCCTCGAACAGCACGCCCGGCAGCGCGTCCACGTGCATCGACACCTTCTGTCCCGGATGCAATGTGGTCAGTTCGCGCTCCGGCACGTTCAGCACCGCCAGCAGCGGATCGAAGTCGTCGATGCGGAACAGTCCCTGGTTGACCTGGATGAGATTGCCTTCCTTGACCATGCGCACCGAGATCACGCCGTCGATCGGCGCGAGGATGCGGGTGTAGTCGAGTTCGAGCTTGGCGATGTCGTAGGCGGCCTTCTGCGTCTCCAGGTCGAAGCGCGCGCGCTCGTGCGCCTCGGCGCTAACCAGGTTGCGCGCGAACAGGTCGGCGGCGCGGCGGAAATCGTTCTCCAGACGCTTCAGGTTCGCCTCGGCGCGGGCCAGTTCCAGCCGCGGCTTCTCCGGGTCGAGCTGGGCGAGCAGGTCTCCGGCGCGCACCACATCGCCCTCCTCCACCAGCAGGCGCTGCAGCACCCCGCTGGTCTTGGCGACCACCATGGCCTGGTTCTCGGGCTCCAGCGCGGCGGTGCCGGAATAGCTCGCGACGATCGCCTTGCGGCTCGCAATCGCCGCCTCGACCGGAACCGGCACGTCGCTTTCGGAGGCGTCGCCGGCGCCATTCGATGCGTCCGGACGGGCTCCACAGCCGGACAATGCGAGCGCCAGAAGCAAGGCACAACCTGAGAATTGGCCAGCAGCCGATTGATTCTTATGCATTTTCATTCGCCGGGAGAGACAACGGAGGAGTAATGGTGTTGTATCTTAATAGAACACCAAAGGAGCTACATAGGCCGGAAGTCGCGCCAGGCTCCAGCATCGTCAGGGTGCCTGATCCGGGGTGTGCGCCGCGTAGACGCCGTGATCACATCGGCGTCGTCAGGCTATACAAGATGTTCACGAACGGACGCAGACCCGGCACCATGGGGCATGCTCCGGCGAACGCCGATCGACCCCGCGCCCGCGGCCCGACATCCATCCCAGAGGACCGATTCGCCGATGTTCCGCCTGACCCTGAGTGTTCTCGCACTGGCCTTGGCCACCGCCGCGCACGCGGGCGGCAATCCCGAAGCGGGCAAGAAGCGCGCGTATACCTGCACCGGTTGCCACGGCATCCCGGGCTACAAGAACACCTACCCGATGTACAGCGTGCCGCGCATCGCCGGACAGAGCGAGAGCTACCTGGTGAACGCACTGAATGCGTACCGGACCGGCGAGCGCAAGCACCCGACCATGGCGGCGCAGGCGCGGAGCTTCTCCGACCAGGACATCGCCGATATCGCGGCGTATCTCGCCAGCGCCAAGTGAGGACCACCCCGATGCGCAAGCTCGCCCTGCTCGCCGCCACCACTCTGGCCATCATTGCGCCGGTCGCCTTCGCCGCCGATGCCGCCGCCGGGAAGTCCAAGGCCGCGGTCTGCATCGCCTGCCATGGCGAGGGCGGCAACGCCCCGATCGACGCCAACACGCCCAAGCTCGCCGGCCAGCACGAGGACTACCTGGCCAAGGTGCTTCGCGACTACCGTTCCGGTGCCCGCAGCAACGCCATCATGGGTGCGCAAGCGGCAACCCTGAAGGACCGGGACATCGACGACCTGTCGGCGTACTTCGCGTCGCAGCCAGGAGAGCTCAAGGAAATCCCCTGAAATCCCGCGACAACGACGGCCCGATCAGCGCTTGATGTAGGGCTTGTCGCCGCAGCTGTGGTCAGTGGCGTCGCGTACCCCGGTCACGCCCGGGACGCGCGCCATCAGCGTCTTCTCGATGCCCTCGCGCACGGTCACCTCGACCATGCCGCAGCCATGGCAGCCGCCGCCGAAGCGCAGCACGACCACGCCATCGGCATCGACCTCCTCCAGCGTCACGCGCCCGCCGTGGGCGGCGAGCTGCGGGCTGATCTCGAACTCGAGCACGTAGCGCACGCGCTCGACCAGGCTGGCCTCGGCTCCAGGCTCATGGCCCTTGATGTGCGGCGCGCGGATGGTCAGCTGACCACCGGTCGCTCCATCCAGATAGTCGATCTCGGCGGCGTCCAGCCACTGCCTGCTGCCGCCATCGACATATAGGTTGAAACCCTCGCACTCCAAGGTCCACTCGCCGCCATCAAGATCCGCAGGCTCGCAGAATTCCAGCCGGCAGTCGGCCTTGGCGGTTCCGGGATGCACGGCGGCGAGGCGGATGCCGAGCCCGGCGACATCCTGCGCCGAGAGAATGTGGCGGAAATGGGATTGGGCGCGATCGGAGATGGAAATCACACGGGTTCCTGCGAGTGGGAGGCTTGACGGGGCGGATCATGCCGATATGGTGCCGCGCGTCGCAACGACAAGACAGGGAATTTCGCCGATGAGCCCGACCCTCGCTTCACTCGCCAACCAGCACTGCAAGCCGCGCAAGGGGTCCGAGCATGCACTTGGTCGGCCCGAGTCGGAACAGCGGCTACTCCTGCTGCCCGGGTGGGCGCTGTCCGAAGGCGCCGACCGCATCAGCAAGGACTTCCGCTTCCGCGATTTCCACCGCACCATGGCCTTCGTCAACGCCGTGGCCTGGATCGCGCACGCCGAGGACCATCATCCGGACATGGAGATCGGCTACGGCCACTGCCTGGTGCGGCTCAACACCCACGACGTCGGCGGGCTGTCCGAGAACGACTTCATCTGCGCCGCGAAGATCGAGACGTTGCACCCCGATCGCGCGCCCTGATCAGTCGCGCGGCCAGGCCGCGAGTACCGCCTCCAGTTCCGGCGCCAAGGGCGCCTGGAACAGATAATCGCGCGGCGGATCGCCGGCACGGAACCCGAACTCCGCGGCATGCAGGAACAGCCGCTTCAGCCCGAAGCGCTTGGCCAGGCGATTGGCCTCGTCGTCGCCGTACTTGTCGTCGCCGAGCAGTGGAAAGCCAAGATATTGCGCATGCACGCGGATCTGGTGGGTACGACCAGTCTCGATCAACACCTCGACCAGGGTCGCGTCGCGCAGCCGCTGCAGCACCTTGAACGTGCTGCGCGATGGCTTGCCGGCATCGTCCACGGTCACCATGCGCTCCCCGCCCTGCAGCACGTTCTTCGCCAGCGCCACGTCGACGAACATCTTGTCCTTTGGCAAGCGACCGGCAAGCAACGCCAGGTAGCGCTTGCGCGTGCGGTTCTCGCGGATCTCGGTCTGCAGTTGGGTCAGCGCCGGTCGGCGCTTGGCAAACACCAGCACACCGCTGGTGTCGCGATCGAGACGATGCACCAGTTCGAAGGCCTCGTCCGGGCGTGCCTGGCGCAACAGTTCGATCGCGCCGAAGCTGACGCCGCTGCCGCCATGCGCGGCGATGCCGCAGGGCTTGTTGAAGACCAGGTAGTGGCGGTCCTCGAACACGATCCAGGAGGGAACCTCGCGCAACAGCCGCTCCGGGGCCTGGCCGGGTTCGCGTGCTTCCGCCACCCGCACCGGCGGCAGGCGCAGCTGGTCGCCGGCGGCAATGCGCGTGTCGGGCTTGCAGCGCTTGCCATTGATGCGCACTTGCCCGGTCCGCAGCAGCCGATAGACGTGCGTCTTCGGCACGCCCTTCAGCGTGTTGAACAGGAAGTTGTCGAGCCGCTGGCCGTCGCGATCCTCGGGAATCGTGACGATCTGGACCGACGGCGCGACGTTGCTCTCGGCCGCTTGCGGCCTCGGGTTTGCGGGATTGCTCATCGGCGGCTAGAATCGGGCTGCGATCAGCGTCGAAAACGTGCTTCGATCAATGACTTGTCGAAGCCGTTTGTCGCGCCTGCCGCAGCGGAAGGGGCGGGAACTCTGCAGTGACCAAAACGTCCTGCACCCGGGCATCGTATCCGAGCAGCAGGCTCTTGCGGATAGTGCGGAAGCACAACCGCCTCGGTGTGACGTCACCGACCGGTCAGGACTCGACCGGAGACTACCGAGTCCAACACCCCAGTAATTTTGCGCCCGACCGGGCGTACCGCCGCCGAATTCCAAGTGTCGAACGCAGCGTGGCGAGGCGAGAGCCCCGCGCGCGAAGACACGAGGATCAAGTGCCGAAGCGGGCGCCGCGCCAGGAGCGCAAGGAAGCATTCACAATGAAGCGTATGTTGATCAACGCAACTCAGCGGGAAGAGTTGCGCGTGGCTATCGTCGATGGCCAGAACCTGTTTGACCTCGATGTCGAAATCCCGTCGCGCGAGCAGAAGAAGTCGAACATCTACAAGGGACGCATCACCCGCGTCGAACCCAGCCTCGAAGCCTGTTTCGTCGAATACGGCGGCGAGCGTCACGGCTTCCTGCCGCTCAAGGAGATCGGTCGTGAGTACTTCACGCCGGGCCTCGACCCGAACAAGGCCGGCATCCGCGAACTGCTGAAGGAAGGCCGCGAGGTCATCGTCCAGGTCGACAAGGAAGAGCGCGGCAACAAGGGCGCGGCCCTGACCACGTTCATCAGCCTGGCTGGCCGCTACCTGGTGCTGATGCCGAACAATCCGCGCGCTGGTGGCGTTTCGCGCCGCATCGAGGGCGAGGATCGCTCGAACCTCAAGGAAACCATGGATCAGCTCAAGCTCCCGGACGAGATGGGGCTGATCATCCGCACCGCCGGCCTTGGCCGCGATGCCGAAGAGCTGCAGTGGGACCTCGACTACCTGCTGCAGGTTTGGAAGGCGATCACCGAAGCGACCCAGGGTCGGCCGGCGCCGTTCCTGGTCTACCAGGAATCGAAGCTGATCATCCGCGCGCTGCGCGACTACCTGCGCAACGACATCGGCGAGATCCTCGTCGACCAGGAAGACCTGTACGAGGACGCGCGCCAGTTCATGCAGCAGGTGATGCCGCAGAACCTGCGCAAGCTCAAGCTGTACCAGGACACGGTGCCGCTGTTCTCGCGCTTCCAGATCGAAATGCAGATCGAGAACGCGTTCGAGCGCACCGTGCGCCTGCCCTCCGGCGGCGCCATCGTGATCGACCAGACCGAAGCGCTCACCGCGATCGACATCAACTCGGCGAAGGCGACCAAGGGCGGCGACATCGAGGAAACCGCGTTCAACACCAACATCGAGGCCGCGGTCGAGGTTGCGCGCCAACTGCGCATCCGCGACATGGGTGGACTGATCGTCATCGACTTCATCGACATGGAGTCGAGCAAGCACCAGCGCGAAGTCGAGGAGAAGCTGCGCGACGCACTCAAGCTCGACCGCGCGCGCGTGCAGATCGGCCGCATCTCGCGCTTCGGCCTGCTCGAAATGTCGCGCCAGCGCCTGCGCCCGTCGCTCGGCGAAGCGACGCAGAATGTCTGCCCGCGCTGCGAAGGCCACGGCCGCATCCGCGGCATCGAGTCGCTGTCGCTGTCGATCCTGCGCATCGTCGAGGAAGAGGCGATGAAGGAGAACACCGGGCAGGTGCTGGTGCAGGTGCCGCCGCAGATCGCGAACTTCCTGCTGAACGAGAAGCGCCGCGCGATCATCGAGATCGAGACGCGCCAGGAAGCCGGCGTCATCGTCGTCGCCGACGACAAGCTGGAAACCCCGCATTACGAAGTGCGTCGCCTGCGCGCGAGCGAAGTCGCGCTCGAGACCGCACCGAGCTACGAACGCGTCACGCCGGTCACGCCGACGCCGCTGCCGACTTCGACGCAACCGGTCGAGCCCGGCGAACAACCTGCGGTGACGCGGATTACCCCGGTGGCTCCGGTGCCGATGCGAGAGGATCCGCCGGAACCGCAGGTCGTTGCCCCGGCCCCCAAGCCGGTCGCCGCACCCGTGGTGATCGCCACGGCGAAACCGGGCATCTTCCGTCGCCTGTGGGACAGCCTGTTCGGCGCAGGAACGCCAGCGCCCGCGGCAACCACGGCCGCACAACCGGCGGGAAAGCAACAGCAGGGCCGCGACGGCCAGCGCCCGCAGCAAGGCAAGCCGCAGCGACGCGACGAGCGCAAGCATGGCGGCGGCAAGCCGCAGCAGGATGGCACGCGCGGCGAGCGCGGCGAACGATCCGATCGCTCCGCCCAGACCGGCGCCAAGGAGCGTCCGCCGCAGGCGACGCCGCCGGCACGCGCCGACAAGGGCGATCGCGGTCCGCGCAATGAGCCACGCCCCGCGCAGGCCAAGCCGCCGCGCCCGGAACCTGCGCCCCGGCCGGAACGTACGGAACGCACGCAGCCAGCGAAGCCGACTGCCGAAGCCACCGCAGCGCCGGCACCCCGTCCGAGCATCGCGCCACAACCCACTGCCACCGTCACTGGTCAGGAACTCGCGGACAACGCACCGATCATCGCGGCACTGGTCGCGAGCGATGCGGCCGCCACGCTCGGCGATGAAGCCTCTGCCAGCGCCAACGGCGAGAGCAAGCGTCGTCGCGGCCGTCGCGGCGGACGTCGGCGTCGTCGTGGTGACCGCGAACCCGGCGCGATCGATGCGCAGGGCGTAGCCTCCGGCGAGTTGGCGGATCTCGATGACGAGGACGAAAACGAAGCGGAAGTCGGCCCAGCCGATAGCGCAGCCGATCCGGAACCGGCCGCAGCCGCGGCGACTCCGGCTACGCGCGATGCCGCCGTCGCGCTTGCGCATTCGGAACCAGCGCCGGTCGTGTCCACCGATCCGCCAGCACCGATTGCGGTCGCGCCGGCCGCAGCACCGGCGCAGGAGTCGCTGGACCTGAGCGTCGCCGCCGTCGAACCCGTCGAGGAGCACAAACCGGCGGAAACGGCCGCGGCACCGACGGCACGGCCGGTCGCCAACCGCGAGCCTCCACGCAGCCACATCGAGATTCCGCAGGCACGACCCATGGCCGCGGCGATCGCGTATGCCCTGCACGCGCCGACGCTGGCGATCCCCGAAGTCCAACCGCAGGAGGATGCGCCTGCGGCGAATGCCGAGATCGAACCCGAGGCACCGCTCGGCACGGCGGCACCGGCCGACGAGGCACAGCCACCCGCTACTCCCTGAGCGGGGCCATGCGACCGGAAGGAACCGTGCCTAGCGCGGTTTCTTCCGGCTCGGCTCGACCAGCCCGTGCTGGATCGCGAGATGGGTCAGCGCGACGTCGCTGTCGACCTCGAGCTTCTTGAACACGTTGTACTTGTGCGAGGCAATGGTCTTCGCGGTCACGTGCAGGCGCTTGCCGATGGTCGGCATGTCTTCGCCCTGTGCCAGGGCCACCACGATCTCGATCTCGCGCTTGGTCAGCAACTCGAACGGCGATGACTTGGTACCGTTCATCGCATCCAGCGCCATGGCCTGCGCGATGTGCTGGCTGATGAAGCGCCCGCCGGCGGCGACGGTGCGGATGGCCTGCAACAGTTCCTCGACCGGGCAGTCCTTGGTCACGTAGCCGGCGGCGCCGGCCTCGATGAACTTGCGCGGGAACGGCGATTCGTTGTGTCCGGTGAGTGCGATGACCCGGCAATCCGGATCGTGCTGGTGAATGCGCGCGGCAGCCTCGAGTCCGCTGATCCCGGGCAAGTGCAAGTCCATCAGTACCACCTGTGGCTTCACTTCGCGGGCCAGCTTCACTCCGTCTTCCCCGGTGCCGGCCTCCCCGACCACCTCGATGTCCGCGACCGTCGCGAGCGATGCGCGGTAACCCGCGCGCACCATGGCATGGTCGTCCACGAAGATGACACGAATCATGCGAGTTCCCCTGTGCCCAGCGTCCCGCCCCGATTAAACGCCGCCGCAACACGATCCTGCAACAAAAAAGCGGGCCGAAGCCCGCTTTTCGTGTTCGCTTCCGCAGGCTGGGCGATCAGTCGTCCAGATCGAGCGCGCCCTTGGTCTTCTCGCGACGGCGGCTTTCCTTGGCGTCGTACTCAGCCACACAGCCGTCCTTCTGGACCATCACGCAATTGAGGTAATCGGTGATCTCGATGATCGCAGCGCGGATGGCCTTGCCGGCCGGCGTCTTCTGCTGCTTGCCGAGCGCGCCACCAAAGCCGCCGCGCGAAATGCCGATGCTCATGCCGCCGCTCTTGGCATTGCCTTCGACCGTGCGCACGAAATCAAGCTCACCGGTGGTTGCATTGATCACACGCAGGTCAACGGCCAGATAGGCATTGGACTTGTTGCCACCGAGCGAGATGCCCTTGAAGCTGACGCCGCCGCCGGTGCTGGCCGTGTCCTCTTCGTAGGCAGTGACGGTGCCGGCGATCAGATACTGGGCACCGGTCAGCTTGCCGATCTTCGCACCCGTACCGGCAGCGACTCGACCCGACGCGGCCAGATTCTGCTCCGACAACACGGCCTCGATCTTGCTGCGCTCCAGCACCTTGAAGTCGCCGGTTGCCGCGAGTTCGTTGGAAACAAGACCCGCCAGTTCCCAGCCTACGCCACCGCTCCACCACGCTGCGCCGGATTCGTTCCTGAACTCAATGACCGCGACCACGGGCTTGCCGCCCGCCAGCACCGAACCGGCTCCGAACAGCGCAGCGGTAGCGGCGAAACCCAACATCAACTTCTTCATGACTCATTTCCTCGGAGTGTCTTCGGGCCATTCGGCCATGCGCCACGCTCGGCCCATGGGACCGGGTCGATTCTAGCCGTGGCGATCGCCTCTGCAAGCGCGCCGCCCGCGACCGCTGGTCGCCCCGCGTCTACCGGCAATACGCGAAACCGGTCACGAAGCGCTCGCGGCAAATTGTTGTAGAAGGAAAACTCTAAAGCTTGCGTTCAGTTTCGTCCCCGGCAACGCCGCCCAACCGAGGTAATCCGATGAAGCTCTCCCGCGCCCTGGCCCTCCTGCTGAGCACTGCAACCGCACCGGCGATGGCCGGCGTAACGGTCGAGATCGCCGACCGCGACGTGGACGCCCTGGCGGCGGCGATCCACGCCGCCAATCGCTCGGGAGAGGAAACCACGATCCGGCTCGCCCACGGTGGCCTCTACGCACTGGTAACCGCCGCCGACGAAGCCCGCGAACTGGGCCTGCCAAGTGTCAGCGGCAACATCGTGATCCACGGCAACGACGCCGAGCTGCGCCGGTACTCGGACGAGGACTTCGCGCTGATCGCGGTCGCCAAGGGCGGCCAGTTGCATCTGGACGGACTGACCCTCGCCGAAGGATCGCGCGGCGCCCTAGTGAACCACGGCGACCTGTGGCTGGATCGGGTTCGGGTGGTCGACAACGTCGCGAAGAACGTCCCGGCGATCGTCGAGAACTACGGCCACCTGCGCGTGCGCGCGAGCGAGATCAGCTTCAACCAGCTCGCCGCCACCCAACGCGACGCCGGCACCGTACTGAACTACGGCACGCTGGAACTGGCGCGGTCGAGCATCGAGTCGAACTGGATCAGCCGCCGCTACGACTCCCTGATCGCCGCGTCGGCCGTGCTCAATCTCGGCGAACTCCATCTGGCCGGCGTCAGCATCCGCGAGAACACCGCCAGCGCCGAGATCGAGAATGCCGCCGTCGGTGCGATCGTGAATGCCGGCAATGGCGCCTACGAGGGCACCGAAGTCACGCTGGAAAACAACGACCCGGTCGACACGGTCACCGCGGCGCGGCTCGCGAACTGACCCCGTTCCAAAGCGCGGAAAGCCCGTGGCCGCGGGCTTTCCGCGGGCGCCGGCCTCCGGCCTAGGCATTTCTACGGAGGGCCTTCGGCGGAAAATGCGCGTACCATCGGGTCGCCTGCTTGGGAATCCCGTATTTCCCTCGCGGACGCGAGGTCGACCGCAGATCCACAAAGGTTTTCGGAAGCCTCGACGAAAATCCGCTGTCATGGAATGGATTCTGCAGTCCGTCTGGCACGCTTTCCGGAGATCGGCCATGTTGCTCCGCCCACGTTTCGTCGTCCTTCCCGTCCTGCTGCTCGCAGCGGGCTCCGCCTCAGCGCAAGTCATCTCGCCCAGACCCTGGACGGACTTCGACAGCCAGCTGGCGGCCTACACCCTTGGCGGCCAACCGGTCCGCGATGTGGAAGGAAGCGGAGACGGGTCCGTGCAGACCGGCAACTCGCCCGACAAGATCGACATCGCCAGCGGAAACAGCCTGGCCAACGCCAACTGCAATCCGGCGAGCGGCACGGGAGCGTGCGGCACATCGCCATCCGTTTACCTCGGCTCATGGAGCAACAGCACGCCCACGGGAGACGACGACTACTTCTTCTTCCGGCTCCGAGTGAACGGCAATCCAACCGCGAGCTCGGGCTTCGATGGTTACCACTGGAATGTGCTGCTGAGTACCGATGCCGACAGCTACAAGGAATTCTGGGTCGATCTGGACGGCAAGGGCGCTGGCGTCGACGAACTGCACATCTACTACGAGAACAACAATTCGCAGACCATCTCCAGCGTCTCGACTGCCGAAGTTGCCACGCTCGATGCCTGCAATACTGCCGGCGCGACCTGCGGTGGCAGTGGTCGTCCGTCGTTCACACGCGCGGTGAGCGATCCGACCACGGGCGAGTGGTTCGTCGATATCCAGGTGCCCGCACTCCTGCTGGATGACAGCACCGGCAGCGGCGGCAACCCCAACGTCGCCGGCTCGGGGTACGCTGCCGGGACTCAGGTCGTGCTGCCATCGACCACGATCGGGTTCCTGTTCTCGACGGGTGCATCCTCGACGGATCCGCTGCAGAAGGACTACTCCGCTCCCTGCAACACCCCACCCACCGGCACCTGCACCTTCGGCGATCCGGCGACCACACCGGTGACGCTGAGCCATGTCGCATCCAAGCGCGGTGCGGCGGGCGTGGTGGTCGACTTCGGCACTGAACTTGAGGTCGGGCACGGCGGATTCATCATCGAGACCCTGCAAGGTGGCCAATGGAAGGCGCTCGACTTCGTGGCCGCGGGCGATGGCGTCCTGCCCGGCCAGCGCCGTGACTACCGCGTCACGCTGCCCGCCGAAGCCGGTAGCTTCCGCCTGGTCGAACTCGACACCCAAAACGGCAAGCGCCTGCACGGGCCATTCCAGACCGGCCTCCGCTACGGTGACGCCACGCCGCCCGCCTTCCGTCCGATCGACTGGAAGTCCGCGGCCCTCGAAGCGCGCGCGTTCAACGCAGCGGCAAACCGCTTGAACAAGACCGCGCTGCTGCTCTCGGCCAAGGCAGTGCGGCCGACGGTGACGCAAGCCCTGATCGAGATCGATGTGCAGCAAACCGGCGTGGTCCGAGTCAGCGGCAAGGAACTGCGTGCGCTCGGGGTGGCCGTTGACGCCATCGACAGCCAGGCCTACGCGCTGACCCGCGGCACCGTGACCATGCCACTGCACACGTCGCGCTCGGGTGGCACGCTGGCCGACGCCGACTACGTCGAATTCGTCGCCGACTTCAGCCCCACCCTCTACTCACGGACCGCGACCTACACGCTGCGCAACGACCGCAGCCGCGCCGAGCGCATCTACGTGAACAACGCCGCAGTTCCGGCCAAGGGCAGCAAGCCCGAGTTCCACATGGCCACGCGCAGTTTCGAGCGCAACCTTGCCTACAGTTTCTCGGCGCCGGTCGCCGACCCGTTCTATGCCGCACGGGTACTGGCAAACGGCAGCGCGGCGAGCTACTCGACGCAACTCACGCTCGATCGCCCATATGCAGCGGGCGGAGGCGGCTTGCTGCAAGTCACGCTCTGGGGCGGCTCCGACTTCGCAGCCGACCCGGACCATCACGTGCTGCTCGGGCTCAACGGCCGCAACATCGCCAACCACTGGTTCAACGGCACCGACGCCGCCGTGCTCGAAGCACCGCTCGACGCCGCGACGCTCGCCGCCGGCGTGCTCAATCTGGACGTGCAGCTGCCGTTCGACAACGGGCAGATCTACGACCTGGTGAACTACGACAAGGCGCAGGTCACCTATCCACGCCAGCTCTACGCCGAACGCGGTGCGCTCGACTTCGAGCTCGACGCCGACATCGTCGCGGTCAAGGACACCGGCAGCGACGACGTCAGCGCCTATGCACTCGACGCCGGCAAGGTGACACGTCTGCGCACCGAGAGCGTCTGCTCGCGTGCCGCCTCCGAAGGTTGTTCGACCAGCTTCGCGGCGCTGCGACGCGGCAACGTGCGTTACCTGATCGCCTCGGCAAGCGCTGCATTGGCAAACCGCAGCCTGCGCACGGCGGCGCAGGACGCGAACCTGTTCGCGGGCCCGGCCCGGTTGCTGATCATTGCCCACGCACAGTTCATCGACGCCGCGCAGACGCTGGCGGATGCGCGCCGCGCCGAGGGCTGGAGTGTGGATGTGGTCGATGTCGCGCAGGTCTACCGGCAGTTCGGGCTGGGCGCAGTGGACGCGTCCGCGATCCGCAACTACCTCGTACGCGCGGCCGCGGATCGCGCCACCAGCCATGTCCTGCTGTTTGGTGGCGACAGCTACGACTACCACAACAACCTCGGCCTGCAGACGATCAGCCATTTGCCTTCGTCCTACGTCGGCTACGACAGCATCTCGCGCTATGTGCCGAGCGACTCCGACCTGGCCGACCTGAACCGCGACGGCGTGCCCGATCTGGCCATCGGCCGCCTGCCGGCACGCACCCAGGCGGAAGCGCAGGCCATGGTCGCGAAGATCCTGCTGCACGACACGCTGTCGTCCTCGGGCCGTGCCGTCATGGTCGCCGACCGCGGCGGCTACGCGGCGCGGACGCAATCGCTGGCGCTGGTCCTGCCGAGGGACATCGAGGTGCTGGCGTTGCAGGTCGACGACATCACCAACGCTGCGGCGGTGCGCACGCAATTGCTCGGTGCCATCGCCGCGGGAGTCGATGTGGTGAACTACCACGGCCACTCCGCGGCAACGCGCTGGTCGTTCGAGAACATCCTGTCCACTTCGCACGTCGCGCAAGTCCAGGCGACCTCGCCATTCATCGCCAACCAGCTCGGCTGCTGGAACAACTACTACGTCGATCCGAGCCGCGACAGCCTGGCGCGGGCGATGCTGGCCGCACCCGCGGCGGCGGTGGCCACGCTCGGTCCGACTGGCCTGGCGGATGAATTCTCCGAGGAAGCCCTTGCCGGGCTGTTGCTGCCGATGTTGCATGACGACCAACTGCATCTCGGCGACGCGATCCTGCAAGCCAAGCGCCTGCTGAGCACGCAGTCGAGCACTCCGGCCAAGGACATCCAGCTCGGATTCAACCTGCTCGGCGACCCGAGCATGCGCCTGCACTGATCAGGAACGCGCGGTCGATCGCCCGTCCAGCCACGCCAGCACCGCCTCACGCGCGGTGCGGGCGTGGATCGGCAACACCAGCACATCACCGGTGCGTGCCCTGGCCCAGGCGGCCTGGGCCGCCTCGAACTCGGGCAGGTGGGTGCTGACCCGCTCCCCGGCATAGCCGCGCGCGAGCAACTGCGCCTGCAGCAGGGCCGGTACCGCCCCCGGCGCACGACCGCGCAGCATGCCGTCGATGTCCTTCAGCACGATGAACGCCGGCTGCGCGGCGACCGCGACGTCGGCGAGCGCGCGGATGTCGTCGTCGCCACGGTTGCCGGCCTGGCCAAGCACCAGGCCCAGCCTGCGCCCGGGAAAGCGGCGTCGCGCGAGTTCCAGCAGACCGCCGAGGCCTTCGGGGTTGTGCGCGTAGTCGAGCAGTACGTCGATGCCCTCGACGTGGAAGTGCTGCAGGCGCCCCGGGTTGTCCGCGTGTTCACGACCGAAGCTGGCCATCACGGCGCGAATGTGCCCGATCCCGACGCCGAGCAACGCCGCCGCGAGCGCGGCACCGAGCAGGTTGTGAATGTTGTAGCGGGCGGCACCGGCGAGCGTCAGCGGCATCGCGTCGATGTCGCCGAGATCGTGCTCGATGCCGGCCAGCGTCAGCACCACGCGTCGCTCGCGCAGCCCGCAACTCGGAGCGTCCGCCGCGAACTGGCGTGCCTGCGCCGCGTCGAACGCGAACCACGCGACTGGCGCATCGAGCTTCAGTGCGCGTTCGCGCAGCACCGCGTCGTCGGCATTGACCACGATGTGCGCGCCGGGACGCAGTGCGCGCGCCAGCGTGAGCTTGACGTCGGCGAGATCGGCCAGCGTGTCGATGCCGTATTCGCCGAAGTGATCGGCGCTGACATTGGTGACCAGCGCGACATCGGCCTCATCGATCGCGAGACCGCGCCGCAGGATGCCGCCGCGCGCGGTCTCCAGCACCGCCGCCTGCACGCGCGAATCGCGCAGCACGCTGCGTGCGCCGGCAGGACCGGAGTAGTCGCCGCCCTGCTCGCCGCGGCCGTCGAAGAACAGGCCATCGGTGCAGCTGTGGCCGCAAAAACACCCCTGCGCGCGCGCCATCGCCGCGATCAGGCGCACGCTCGTGGTCTTGCCGTTGGAGCCGCTGACCAGCGCGACCGGCACACGCGCCAGCGACGCCCACGGCACTTCGGCGACCTGGGGCAACGACGCCATCGCCCAGCGCGCGCCATGTGCACCGGCACCGATGCTGAGTTCCTCGTCGTCCCAGAGCAGCGGCAGGCCGCGCGCGGCAGCTGCAGCGATCAAGGCCATCAGCGCCGGCTGGCGTTCGGCGATGGACGAACGCGACAGGGTGGCGCGCGCCGAAGCCTCGTCGCCCGCCGCGGGATGCGCGGGCGCGTGCATCTCGCCGCGTCCGCAGGCGCGCTGCCAAGCCCATTCATTGACCTCGGTCGCGGTGAACAACTGGTCGACCGGCGCCGCGATTGCGAGCATCGCCCCACGCACGTGCGGGCGCGCGACGATCGCATCACTCCGCGGCCAGCCCAGCCACGATCGCGCCTGCTGCACGCGATCACGCCAATGATCGATCTGGGCCGGCGTCGGCAGCAGGCCGGCGGTGTCGAGCACTGCACCGCACGCGGCGAAATACAGGTTCGGGCCGGTCAGCCGGCGCGAGTCTTCGAAGCAGTACGACAACGCCGCGGCCGTCTCAGTCTTCGGTGTCGCGACTGAAGCGCACGCCGCGCTCGTCGCGCACCAGGCCATCGAAGCTGGCCAGCACGGCCTCGTCGGCGAGTGCCGGCGCGTCCTCGGGCTTGCTCGCCGCCACCGGCGCCGGCGTGCGTGCCGGCGGACTCGTGCCTTCCGGGCGGAAATAGATCACCTGCTTCCACGAGCGCACCAGTGCGTCCGCGAAGATCAGCAGCAGGTCGCCCTGTCGGCCCTGCTTGAGCGCGTGTTCGATCGCCTCCTGCTCGTCGGGAATCAGGGTGATCGCGGCATCGCCGACGCCATGACTGCGCAGCTGCGCGGCCAGCATCTTCGGCACCTCGTCGGGTGCACGCCCGCGCAGCGAATCATCGCGGCGGCAGATGTAGTGGTCGAAACGACCGGCGACCGCGTCGGCGATCGCGCGGATGTCCTCGTCACGACGATCGCCCGGACCGGCGAGCACGACGATGCGCCGACCCGGCACGTCGAGGCGCTGCGCGAGATCGGCCATCGCCGCCACCGCGTGCGCGTTGTGGCCGTAGTCGAACAGCACCTTGAACGGATGTTCGTTGAACACGTTCATCCGTCCCGGCGCCTGGAAAAAAGTGGTGTCGAAGGTGCGCAGCCCCTGGCGGATCGCGTCGAGCTTGATGCCGAGCGCGAACGCCATCGCCGCCGCGAACATCGCGTTCTGCACGTTGTGCATCGCGCGCCCCTCCAGCGTCGCCGGCACCAAGTGCGTCCACAGCAGCGGGATATGACTGCCCTTGTCGTACAGCGTGATCATCTGGCCGTTGACGCCGGCCTCGAGTGCGCAGGCGCGGCCGCCGGCGCGGATGTGCTCGCGCACCAGGGCATGGCTCGGATTGAGCGTGACGTAACACAGCGACTTGGCATCGGTGTACGCGCTCATGCGCACGACGTTGGCGTCGTCGGCATTCAGCACCGCGCAATCCTGCGCGACCTCGACGACGATGCGCTTGACCTCGGCCAGTTGTTCGAGGGTGTCGATGCCCTTGAGCCCCAGATGGTCGGACTGCACGTTCAGCACTGCGCCGACGTTCACTTCGCGCACGCCGAGTCCGGCGCGCACCAGACCACCGCGCGCGGTCTCCAGCACGGCGAGATCGATCTGCGGATCGGACAACACCATGCGCGCCGACACCGGCCCGGTCATGTCGCCCTCGACCGTGCGCTGGCCGTCGATGTAGACGCCATCGGTGGTGGTCAGCCCCGGCGTGTAGCCGGCCATCTTGGCGATGTGCGCGAGCATGCGCGACGTCGTGGTCTTGCCGTTGGTGCCGGTGATCGCAGCGATCGGCACCCGCGACGGCGTGCCCTGTGGGAACAGCATGTCGATGACCGGAGCGGCGACATCACGCGGCGTGCCTTCCGAGGGTGCGACATGCATGCGGAAGCCGGGCGCGGCATTGACCTCGCAGATGCCGCCGCCGATCGCGCGATAGCTCTCGGCGATGTTGGTCGACAGGAAATCGACGCCGCCGACATCGAGGCCGATGGCGCGGATCGCGCGCACCGCCATGTCGCGATTGTCCGGGTGGATGATGTCGGTGACATCGGTCGCGGTGCCGCCGGTGGACAGGTTCGCGGTCGAACGCAGGTAGATCACGCGCCCGGCCTCGGGCACCGATTCGGCGTGCACGCCGGCGCGCGTCATCATCATCTCGGCCTGGGCGTCGAGCACCAGGCGCGTCAGCACCTTCTCGTGACCGATGCCGCGGCGCGGGTCCTGGTTCACGATATCAACCAGCTGCGCGATCGTGTGGCGGCCATCACCAACCACATGGCCGGGCGTGCGCCGCGTTGCCGCGACCAGATCGCCGTTGACCACCAGCAGGCGATGGTCATCGCCCTCGAGGAAGGTTTCGACGATCACCGAACGCGAGATTTCCTTCGCCTTCGCGAAGCCTTCGATCACTTCTGCATCGGTGCGCAGGCCGATCGAGATGCCGCGGCCGTGGTTGCCGTTGTAGGGCTTGGTCACCACCGGGAAGCCGATGCGGCGCGCGGCGCGGACGGCGCCGGTTTCGCTCTGCACCAGTTCCTGGCGCGGCACCGGCAGGCCGAGCGAACCGAGGATCTTGTTGGTCTCTTCCTTGTCGGACGCGAGTTCGACCGCGATGTGCGGCGTCTTGCCGGTCACCGTCGCCTGGATGCGCTGCTGGTACTTGCCGTGGCCGAGCTGGACCAGGGACTGGTCGTTCAGGCGCAGCCACGGGATGTTGCGCGCCTCGGCGGCACGCACCAGCGACATCGTCGACGGCCCGAGCGCGCGCCGTTGCGCGTAGCGGATGAACTCGTCGCGCGCTTCCGCCCAGTGCCAGTCATCGGGCGTGGTCTCGCGATCGCGCAGGTCGTCGGGCAGCAGCGAGTTCAACAGCTTCAGTGCCAGCTCGCCGGCCTCGATGCCTTCCTCGCGCTGCGCGTATTCGTAGACCACGGTGTAGACGCCGGGGCGGCCGTCGACACTGCGCGTCTTGCCGAAGGTGACGTCCTCGCCGGCGCAGTTCTGCAGTTCGATCGCGACGTGTTCGAGCACGTGCCCAAGCCAGGTGCCCTCGCCTTCCTTCATGCGCCGGATCAGGCCTCCCGGCTCGCGATAGGAGCAGCCGTGTTCGGCGAGCCCGGGCAAGGCCTGGATCAACGCGTCGACGTAGCCCGCGCCGAGCTTCGCGGTCGGCCAGGCCTCGAGCGCGCCGAGATCGAGCTCGAGCAGGATCACCGGGAAATGCGCATACAGCGAAGGGCCGACATACACCGAACGATCGAGAATGCGCATGGTGAGACTCCCCGTGGGACTTATTCCTTGGAACGGATCAGCGAACCGGCGCTGGCGCGGCGCGTGTGCAGGTTGAAGGTGGCGCCGCGCGTGAGCATGTGCAGCTTGAGCCCGAGCAGGCAGACCGGCTGGCCTTCGTCGACCAGGTCCATCGACGAGAACTCCAGTTCGGCCGCGTCGACGATGGTGACGCCACCGGAACCCGACACTTCGAGCGTGTTGTCGGGCGCGATAAAGGCCGCGGTGTCCTCGTCGAGGCCAATGCCGACGGCGAAGGGGTTGTAGGCCAGTGAAGTGACCAGTCGGCCAAGACGGTCGCGCTGGCGGAAATGCTGGTCGATCACGAAGCGGTTGGTCAGGCCCAAACCCGGTGCCAGTCGCACCGAGCCCGCGATGGCCGAGCCACCTTCGTCGCCGAACGCGATCATGTGTTCGCTCAGGAAGCTGGCGCCGGCGCTGGTGCCGGCGATGTGCACCCCTTCGGCGTTGCGGGTGCGGATGCGCTTCGCGATCGGCGTGCCGCCGATAATCGTGGTCAGGCGCAGCTGGTTGCCGCCGGTGAAGAACACGCCGGTCGCGGCATCGAGGCGGTCGAGCCGGCTCTGCTCGTGCGCGTCACGGCGGGTGTCGAAGTCCATCGCGTCGACGCGTGCAGCACCGAGTTCGCGGAACAGCTTCTCGTACTTCGATCCAGTGTCCTTCATCCGGCTCGCGGTCGGTATCACTACGATGTCAGCCTGTGCTCCACCGCAGAGCTCGACAAAGCGCGACAGGATTTCCGGCCCGTCGGTTTTCTCCTCGGCACCACCGATCGGAATGATCCATCCACGTTCGGCACCTTCGGGGACTTTCGCTGGACACATACGGCACGTTCCTGAGTGACAATGGGCTGGAACTTAGCACGGGCACCACTTTCCGCTCATCCTTCGCGTGGCCGACATCGCGCTGCCTCACGAACCCCGTTCGCCCAGCTACAACCGTTTGCTGCGGCCCAGGTGCGGGCCCGTCACAGATTGCGCAAGCGCGTCGGCATCAAGCGTGCCGTATGCCGCACCGCCAGGATGTCGATGCGGTCCAGCAGGATCAAAAAGATGATCCGATACTCGCCGAACGAGGCGTATCGGAGGTCTTCGCGCATGTACTTGGGCACGCGCGGCCAGGCCTGCGGGTTGTCGCCGAGCGTGGCGGCATACCGCGTCAATCGATCGATGAAGTGGTCCGCGTTGAGCGGTTGATCTTTGGCAATGTACTTGTGCAGTTTCTGCAGACGCCGCTGCGCCTGCAGGGTCCAGTTCACCCTCATTCGGGCAAGCCGGGCAACCCGAACAGAGCGCGAACATCGTTGTTGCTGACGACACGCCCAGCGGCGCTGTCGCGCAAGCCTTCCTCGATGTCCTGGACGATCGAGACCTCGTAGACCAGATCCTTCCAGTCGGCGTCATCGGGCAGCTCGTCGATCAGCTCATGCGCACGTTGTTTGAAGCTATGCAGACTCGCTGCCATGACGGCACACCTCGCAACAGTGGCGCGCATTCTATCTCTCCGCCACGCCGGCGTCGCCGGGGTGGATGAACACGACGAGGAGCGCGCGGTCATTCCGCCCCGACTCGATCTCGCCTACCATCCGCCGTTCGCTCGCCGCGCCGAGCCCCTTCTTCGAGATCACGACATGGCCGCACCTGCGTCATCCGGCAGCAGCAACAAGCTCACCCTGTGGATTCTGGTTGCGCTGGTGCTCGGTGCCATCGCCGGCTACGCGATCCACCGAAGCGTCGCGGACCCGGCGCCGTGGGTCGCCAATCTCGGCCTGGTCACGACCCTCTTCCTGCGCCTGATCAAGATGATCATTGCGCCGCTGGTATTTGCCACGCTCACCGTCGGCATCGCCAAGATGGGCGACATGGCGGTGGTCGGCAGGCTGGGACTGAAAGCGATGCTGTGGTTCATCGGCGCGTCGCTGATGTCGCTCTCGCTCGGGCTCGTGCTGGTGAACCTGTTCCAGCCGGGCATTGGTCTCGACTTGCCCCTGCCCGACGTCAACGCCAGCTCGGGCATCGCCGCCTCGTCGATGTCGCTCGCCGACTTCATCACCCACCTGATCCCGATGAGCATTGCCGATGGCATGGCGAGAAACGAGATCCTGCAGATCGTGGTGTTCTCGATCTTCTTCGGCATCGGCTGCGCCGGCGTCGGCGACAAGGCCAAGGTGCTGGTCGATGCGCTCGAAGGCCTGTCCTACGTGATGCTGAAGGTGACCATGCTGGTCATGTGGTTCGCACCGTTCGCGGTATTCGCGGCGGTGGCGGCAGCAATCGCCAAGAGCGGTCCCGGCATTTTCGAGACCTACGCGTTCTTCATGGGCGAGTTCTATCTCGGCATCCTCATCCTGTGGCTGCTGTTGTTCACCGCGGCGTTTGCCGTGCTCGGCAGGCGCGCGGGCGCGCTGTTCCAGGCGGTGCGCGAACCCACGCTGCTTGCCTTCTCGACCGCATCGAGCGAGGCCGCCTACCCGAAGACGCTGGCGCAACTCGAGAAGTTCGGCTGCAGCAATCGTGTCGCCTCGTTCGTGCTGCCGCTCGGCTACTCGTTCAATCTCGACGGCTCGATGATGTACTGCACGTTCGCGGTGATGTTCATCGCCCAGGCCTACGGCATCGAACTCGGTGCTGCGCAGCAGGTGACCATGCTGCTGATCCTGATGGTGACCTCGAAGGGCATGGCCGGCGTGCCGCGCGCGTCCCTGGTGGTGATCGCCGCCACGCTGTCGCAGTTCAACATCCCGGAAGCCGGCCTGCTGCTCCTGCTCGGCATCGACCACTTCCTCGACATGGCCCGCTCCGCGACCAACGTCATCGGCAACTCGGTCGCGACCGCGGTGGTGTCGAAGTGGGAAGGCCAGCTGCGCAGCGAAGCCGAGGTCGCCGAAGAACTCGCCAACGCGACCAAGGCCGAGCTGCCGCATCATCCGATGTGAGTCGATCCGGGGATCGCGGCCGGAGGCCGCGATATTGCCCTCCCCCGATGCCCACCACCCCACGAGATCGGGGTGTGCTTCAATCGCCGCGACCACGGCATCGCCAGGACTGGCATGGACTCGACCGACCCGATCGCCGAATTGCTTGAGCGCATCCGCGGCGGTGACAGCGGCGCGTCGGATCGGCTGTTCGCGCTGCTCTACGACGAATTCCATCGCAAGGCCCACCAGTTGCTGCGCATCGGTCCGCGGCAGACGCTGTGCACCACCGAGCTGGTCAACGAAACCTGGCTGCGCCTGCGCGGGCATGGCATCCCGGTCGACAGCCGCGAGCACTTCGCGCACTTGGCCGCGCGCGCGATGCGCTTCGTGCTGATCGACCGCGCCCGCCAGCGCCAGGCACTGAAGCGCGGCGAGGGCGAAGCGCCGCTCGAACTCGGCACGCTCGACGCCGGGGGCGACGATCCGTTCGAGGTGCTGGCGCTCGCCGACACCCTGTCCGAACTGGCGCGCATCGACCCCGACCTCGCGCGCATCGCCGAGGTGCACCTGTTCGGTGGCTACTCGATCATCGAGATTGGCGAGCTGCTCGGCATCCCCGAACGCACCGCGTTCCGCCGCTGGCGCACTGCGCGCATGTTCCTGGTCCGCGCGCTCACCGGCCAGGACGACCCGACGCCGGAAACCTGAACCGATCCTGCACGCACCCCGGCCGGGTGGCAGCCATCGACGCCCGACTCCGAATCAGCCGGCACGTCCCCAAGGAGTGTCGCGCCATGTTCCGCCGTTTCCTGCTGCCGCTGTTCGCCCTGTGCCTGGTCTCGGGCCCGCTACGCGCCGACGTCGTCTGCGTCGATACCGTGTCCGAACTGGTGAACGCCATCGCATCGTTCGAGTACCAGGTCGACGGAACCTCGCGCACGGTCAAGGTGGTGCAAGGCACCTACCTGGTCGGCAACCAGCTCGGCGGCACCTTCGCGAGCTACCCGAATTCGGTCACGTTCTCGATCAAGGGCGGCTACACCGCGGGTTGCGCAAGCCGTACCGTCAACCCGGCCAACACGGTCATCGACGGCAACGACCAGGCGAATAGCGGATTCGGCTTCTCGATGTACGGTGACGCCAACGCCTTCATCGAGGGACTGACCTTCACCCGCTTCGACGGCAGCGGCTGGCCGGCGTTTCACATCGGGCTCGATGTCGGCAGCAGCAACATCGCCCGCTTCACCATCCGCCATTGCCGCTTCACGCGCAGCGCCGGCACCAGCATCGTGCGCATGAACGGCCCGGAGATGCGCTTCATCAACAACCTGGTCGCCGACAACTTGCCGGTAGGAACCGGTCGCGCCGGCGTGCTGCTGGAGTACGCCTACGAAGCCGGCAGCGGCGCGATCGTCACCAACAACACGATCGCGACCAACTCCGGCTCCGGGTTGCGCCTGCTCGACTACGACGGGCAGGTGGGCGTGCGCTTCTCCGAGATCACCAACAACATCCTCTGGAACAACGTGGCCGACCTCGACCTCGGGGCATTCGATCCGTTCATCAACCCGATCTTCGTCGAAGGCAATGTGGTCGAGGACTACACCGGCGTGCTGCCGCTCGGCAGCAGCAACCAGACCGGCAATCCGCAGTTCGTCAACCTGGCGGGCAGCAACTACCGACTGAGCCTGACCTCGCCGGCGGTCAACAGCGGCGTCGGCTACCAGTCGCTCGGCTACCCGGACAAGGACCTCGACGGCGACGAGCGCGTGACCGGCACCAAGATCGACCGCGGCGCCTACGAGTCCTCGCTCGACGACCGCACCAGCTTCATCGTCACCAATGTCGGCGACAACGGCAGCAACGCAAACCCGTTGGCAGGTTCGCTGCGCGCCGCGATCAAGGCCGCAAACGCAGCGCCCGGTCCGTTCTGGATCAGCTTCGCGATCGGCGGTAGCTGCCCGCGCATCATCAACCTGACCACGACCATGCTGGACGTGGTCGGTGATGTGACGATCGACGGACGCACGCAATCGGGCTGGAGTCCGAACACCTTCTACGGCCGTTCCGACGCCACGCTGTGCGTCGTGCTGAATGGCAGCGGCGCCACTGCGCATGCGTTCCGCGTCCCGGCCGCTGCGGGCAGCAGTGCCCGCCTCGCAGCCTTCGGCATGATGTTCGCCGGCTTCACCGACGCCGCTCTGCGGCTGGAGAACGGCCATGACCACCGCATCGCCGGCAACCAGTTCGGTGCCGTCCCCTTCACTTCCGCGAATGGCGCCGCCGTGCGCGTCACCGGATCTTCCGGCGGTGCCTTCGTCGGCGGCTACGACGATCCGGCATCGATGAACCTGATCGCCGGCAGCAGCGTCGCCGGCATCCATCTCGACAACAGCAGCGGCGGCAACACCATCGCCAACAACGTCATCGGCTTCCAGACCGACGGCACCTCGGCCGGCGGCAACGGCACCGGCATCTTCGTCTACAACTCGCCGAACAACGACATCCAGTACAACTTCATCGGCTACAGCGACAGCACCGCCATCACCCTGTCCGGCCCCTCCACCCAGGGCAACGAGATCCAGTACAACGGCATCGGCGCGGACTGGCTGAACGGCACGCCCGGAAATACCGGTGCCGGCATCGGCATCCTGTTCGGCGCGCATGACAACACCGTTGGCGCGCCGCTGCTCGGGGCCTACGGCTGGAACTACATCGCGGGCAACACCGGACCCGGCGTGTGGATTTCTGCCAGCGGCGGCGTCGGCAACCGGGTGCTGTACAACACCTACTGGGACAACGGCGCGATCGACATCGACCTCGGTGCCGCCGGGCCGACCGCGAACCAACCGAGCAACCCGGCATCGGGCCCGAACCGCCTGCAGAACTACCCCACCTTCACCCTGGCACAGCGCTCCACCGGCGCCAATCCGACGCTTGCCGTCAGCGGCCAACTGCACAGCGCACCGAATACCGCCTACCGTTTCGAGGTCTACATCGGCCGCTGCGACCCAAGTGCACCGACGCGCGGAACCGCCGAATACTGGATCGGCCGCGTCAACAGCCTGAGCAACGCCCAGGGTGACGCCACCTTCAGCGCAGTGTTCAGCGTACCGAGCTTTCTCGGTTCCCTGAGCCAGGTCAGCGCCACCGCGACCAGCAGCAGCGGCGACACCTCGGAAATCGGCGAGTGCTTCACCATCACCAACGTGGCGCCGCCCGATGCGTTGTTCGAGGACGGGTTCGAGTGACGCGAGCGTGCGCGTGCACGGAAGTCCGCTGCCGCGGGCCGGGGAGCGGGCTATGCTTGGTCCACGTCTTCGCCGGAACCGATCCATGGACGACGCGCAGCAACACACCGAACGCATGCAACGCGCGCTTGGCATCGTCTGTGCGGCACTCGATCGACCCGAGGACGAACGCGAGCAGTGGGCGATCACGCAATGCGCGGCCGACGCAGCGCTCGCCGACGAGGTGAAGTCCCTGCTCGTGGCCGATCGGGCGACGCTGTGGACCGAGCGCGCAGCCGGCGACGCGCTCGCAGACCCGCTGCTCGGCCAACTCGTCGATCGCTACCTGATCCGCGCCCGGCTCGGCGCCGGCGGCATGGGCACGGTGTATCGCGCCGAGGCGCAGGGCGACCTCGCGTTGCCGGCGGTGGCGCTGAAGGTGATCAAGCGCGGCATGGACAGCGAGGAGATCGTCGCCCGCTTCCTGCGCGAGCGCGACATCCTCGCGCGCCTGGAGCACCCGCACATCGCGCGCCTGCTCGACGGCGGAATGAGTCGCGACGGCCGTCCCTGGTTCGCGATGGAACTGGTCGACGGCGAGCCCCTGCTCGAGTACTGCGATCGCCACGCGCTCGGCATCGATGCGCGCATCGGGCTGCTGCTGCAGGTCTGCGACGCGGTCGAGTATGCGCATCGCAGCCTGGTCGTGCACCGCGACCTGAAGCCGGGCAATGTGCTGGTCGATCATCAGGGCCAGGTCAAGCTGCTCGACTTCGGTATCGCCAAGCTGCTCGGCAGCGACGGTGACCACGCCACGCGCAGTGCCGCCGCCGCGATGATGACGCCGGACTACGCGGCGCCCGAGCAATTCGACCGCGGCGTGATCACCACGCAGACCGATGTCTACCAGCTCGGCGTGCTGCTGACCGAGTTGCTCGGCGGGCGCAAGCCGACGCGCATCCAGGTCGAACCGCACGCACCCCGGCCCCGGCTGGACGCGCCGTTTCGCGCTGCCGGCGCCGCACGCGATCCAACCTTGCAGCAGATCGCCGCGTGCCGCGGCCTGCAGGTGCCGGCGCTGGCGCGGCGGCTGGTGGGCGATCTGGACCGCATCAGCCGGCGTGCCATTGCAGCGGCGCCGGAGCAGCGCTACGCCAGCGTCGGCGCGCTCGCCGAAGACCTGCGCCGACACCTGCGCGGCGAGCCGGTCATGGCGATGGATGATCGCTTCAGCTACCGGCTGGGCAAGTTCCTGCGCAGGCACCGCCTTGCGGTCGGCGCCGGCGCGGCCATCCTGCTGTCGCTCGCGCTCGGCCTGACGGCCGCGCTGCGCGAGAACGCGCGCTCGCGCCAGGCCGAGGCGCAGACCGAAACCACGCTGGCACTGCTCGAAGACGTGTTCCTCGGCGCCAATCCCTACGCCGCCCGGGCCGGCGATACGCGCGCCAGCGACCTGCTCGACGGCGCTCGCGAGCGCTTGAATCGGTCCACCGATCTGGCACCGGCGCTGGCGACGCGGCTGTGGGCGAAGATCGCCTCGTCCTACGTCTCGCTCGAGAACCGCGCTGCCGCGGAAGCCGCGCTGCAACAGGTGCTGGCACACGGCGAACGCGCCCTCGCCTGCCGCGGCGCGGCCTGCGTCGGACCCGCGGCCGAAGCCACGCGCGCCACCATGGCCGCCGCCCGCGCACGCCTCGCCCACTACGCTGCGGCCCACGACCACGACGCCAGCGCACGCGTCGATCTGGAGCGCGCGATCGGCGAGATGAACTTGCTCGGCGCGGGTGCCGATGTCGAACTGGCCGAGGCACTGCAGCTGTTGAACGACCTCGACTTCGGCCAGGGCGACTACGCGCAGATCGACGCACGCAGCCAGCAGGCGGTCGAGCTGCTGCAGCGGGCACGCGGCGCCAACCATGCCGACACGATCATGGCGATCGGCAACCGCGCTTCGCTGCTGCGCGCAAGCGGACAAGCCGAGGCCGCGCTGGCGCCGGCGCGCGAAGCCAATGATCGGCTGACCGCGCTCGGCACCGACGCGCCGGCTGCCGTCGCGCTCTACGTCGAGCAGCAATTGGCCGGAGCGTTGTCGGACGCCGGCCAACCCGCAGCCGCCGAACCGCTGCTGCGCCGGGCGCTCACGCGCGCGCAGGAGCTGCGCGGTGACGACAGCGGACTGGCGAGCGGACTGGCGTGGGAACTGGCGGGTGCGCACAGCGAGCTCGGGCGCTTCCCGGAAGCGGTCGTGGAGTACCGCGACCTGCTGCAGCGCATGCCCGATCCGCGATCGGCCAACGTCGCCGCCATCCACAATTCGCTCGGCAGCGCGCTGCTGGCCGAGGGCGACGCCGATGCCGCGGCCGACTCGTTCCTGCTGGCACGCGGCATCCTGTGCGCTGCCGACGCGCGCATTCCGCCCTGCCTGGTGCTGAGCCTGAACCACTGCGACGCCGAGCTTTCGCGCAGTGCCCGACCCGCATGCCTGGCCGCGCTCGAAGCCGACGCGCAAGCCGCCGGCGGCGCAATCGCCCGCCGCCACTCGATGCTGCTTGCGCGCGCCGCGCTGCGGGCCGCGGACCCGACGCGCGCCGAAGCGTTGCTGGCCCAGGCGCAATCGCAGGACCCGGACACGACGCGTGATCCGATCCTGCGCGGGCAGGTGCTGCGCCTGCAGGCCGAGATCGCCAGCGCCCGTGGCCAGCCCGGGCAGGCGCTGCGGCTCAACCAGGAAGCCGTGCTCGCGTTTCGCGAACGCTGGACTGCAGAGCCTGCGGCGCTGCGCGCTGCACTCGCGGGCAGCGGGGAACGCTGAGGCCGCGACGAGGCACCCCCTTGCGAGTGCGAAGCGGAGGGCGCGCTGCGCCTATCCGGCGAGTGCGCGCACCGCAGCGGCAATGCCGGCGGCGTCGGCAACCTCGCGCAGGCGCGGCGAAGCGGGCAACGGTTGCCCGGACTCCATCGCCCAAAGCACGTGATACGGCACGTAGACCGCGCTGCCCCCGAGTTCGAGCACCGGTTCGATGTCGGACTTGGGCGAGTTGCCGATCATCAGGAATTGCGCCGGCGCGATGCCGACCTCGTCGAGCACGCGCCGGTAAGTCGGCACGTCCTTCTCGCTGACGATCTCGATGCGATGGAACCATTCGCTCAGCCCGGACTTCGCGATCTTCGCCTCCTGGTGGAACAGGTCGCCCTTGGTGATCAGCAGCAAGGTGAAATCGCGCGCCACCGCGGCCACCGCCTCGCGGATGCCGGGCAGCAATTCGACCGGATGCTCGAGCACGGCGACACCGAGATCGACGACACGCTGGATGTCGGTGGCGCTGATGCGCGCCGCGGTCATCGCGATCGCGGCCTCGACCATCGACAGCGTCATGCCCTTGGCGCCATAGCCGAAGCGCTTGATGTTGCGGCGCTCGACCTCAAGCAGCCGCGCATGCACGTTGGCATCGGCGACATCGATGTACGCCGCGAGCAGTTGTTCGTAGGCCGCCTGCGCGTCGCGATAGTGCCCCTCGCTATGCCACAGCGTGTCGTCGGCGTCGAAGGCGACGTGGGTGATCGTGCTCATGGGAGACTCGTCCGGGTTCTAGTCGTCCAGCGGGTTGCGCACCCGCAGTGTCGTGAACAGCGAAAAATCGCGGTCGGCACTCCACAGTTCGGCGACGCCGTGCGCGATGCAGATGGCAGCAATGCGCGCGTCATGGATTGCGCCGCCGACGAGCCGGGTCCCGACCAGGGACTCCAGCACGTCCAGGTGATGCGGCGCTTCGTGCAGCCACCGCAGGGATGGTGCCTGCGACAGGGCACGCAGGAACGCGAACGCCTGTCTGGGCGTCGATGCCGGCCGATACGCCCGCGTGACCACGGCGAAGAACTCGTGGGCACAGGGCCAGGGCACCGCGAAGGTTCGGCCGCTCTCGGCCAGCGACTCGATCGCCCCACGCGCGCGGCCGTGGTGCGGAGAATCCGAGCGCGCGGCGTATACCAGCACGTTGGTATCGAGCGCGATCATTCGCGCGAAGCATCATCGGCGACCTGATCGATGGCGCCGCTGGCGGCCAAGGCGAGCACCTGGCGCATGCCGAGCTTGCGCGCCTTCGGCGTCAGCCCCTGACCATGCACGACCGGGAGCTTCAGCCGAAACGGTGCGCGCGTGCCGCGCCGCTCGACCGCGAGGTTCAGCCCTTCCTCGACCAGTTCGCGCAACGTGACCGCGTCCTTGCGCTGAACCGCGCGTACACGCCGCAGGGTCGCTTCCGAGATTTCCACGGTAGTTTTCATGGTCGGGTCACCACGATATGGGTGACCCGTATCGTAGCAGCGCCCGGCGGTCAGGCCTGCACCAGCTGCAACGCCGCTTCGAGCACGGTCGCGTCGGTCGGCAGGATCAGGTTCGCGGCGGCGGCGAGCGGCGTGTAGGTGTCGTCGCCGACGACACGCACCAGCGGCTTGGCGCCGTGCCCGCCTTCGACGATCGCGGTGATCACGCCTTCGCCGATGCCGGCGCTGCGGCGGCCTTCGTCCAGCACCAGGATGCGATCGCAGTCACCGGCGTGTTTGGCGATGGCGGTCGCGTTCAGCGGCTGCAGCCAGCGCAGGTCGACGACGCGGGTCTGCTTGCCGGTCTGCGCCGCGACCGCCCTGGCGGTACGCAACGCAAACGGCACGCCGTTGCCGAAGGTGACGATCAGCAGGTCCTTCGCGTCTTCGTGGTAGACGCGCTCGGCACCGAATTCGAGCGCATGGTCGAGCGCCGGATACGGGAACGACCACTGCGCATCTCCGGCCTCGTACAAGTCCTTGGTCATGTACAGCGCGATCGGTTCGAGGAAGGCGCAGACGCGACCATCGACCTTGGCCATCGCGGCGAGCGTGCGCAGCATCATCGCGGCGTCGTCGCCACGGCTCGGGCAGCCGACGACCAGGCTCGGAATGTCGCGCAACGCGGTGACCGAGTTGTCGTTGTGGAAGTGGCCGCCGAAGCCACGCTGGTAACCGAGGCCGGCGACGCGCATCACCATCGGATTGCGGTACTGGTCGTTGCTGAAGAACTGCAACGAGCACGCCTCGCCACGGATCTGGTCGCAGGCGTTGTGGAAATACGCCAGGTACTGGATCTCCGGGAACGGCAGCATGCCCATGTTCGCGAAGCCCTGGGCCAGCCCGAGAATCGTGGTCTCATCGAGCAGGGTGTTGAACACGCGGTTGCTCTTGAACGCCTTGTGCAGGCCCTTGGTCACCGTGTACACGCCGCCCTTGGCCGCGACGTCCTCGCCGAACAGCAGGGTCTCGGGATACTTGATGAACAGGTCGTGCAGCGCCTGGTTGATCTGGATCGCCAGATGCTTCGGCGGCTGGTTCTCGGGCAACTGCTTCTCGGAACCGAACACCGCGATGCGCTGTTCCGGCGTCGGCGCACGGGCCGCTTCGGCACGCACCTTTTCCGCCGAATACGGCGCCAGCGGCCGCATCACTTCTTCCTTGCTGAGCAGCTTCGGCGTCTGGTCGGCATGTGCGGCGGCGGCCATGCACTTGCCGCGGATCGCCTCGTATTGCGCCAGCAGTTCGTCCTTGCTCATCAGGCCCGATGCGAGCGAGATCTCGGCCGAACGCAGCAGCGGATCGCTGGCTTCGACCCGCAGCAGCTCCTCGATCGGACGGTATTCGATCTCGAAGTCGGTACCGGCATGGCCGAGGATGCGCGTGGTGCGCAGATGCAGGAAGGTCGGGCGGCGCGTGCTGCGGCAATGCAGGATCGCGGCCGCGACCTGCTCGTAGCCTTCGGCGATGTCGAGACCGTTGGCATAGAAGTAGTCGAGGTCATGACGATCGCGGAAGGCATTGCCGATCCAGCCGCCCGGGGTCTTGGTCGAGATGCCGATGCCGTTGTCCTCGCACACGAACAGCACCGGCGCCGGCAAGTGCTGGTACGCGGTCCACTGCGCGGTGTTGAACGCGCACTGCGCCGTCGCGTGGTTGCTGGAGGCATCGCCGAACGAACAGATCGCGATCGAGTCCTCCGGGATCGGCAGGATGTGGCCGATGCGTTTCGCGGTCTCGATCGCGATCGCGGTGCCGAGCGCCTTCGGCAGGTGCGAGGCGATCGTCGAGGTCTGCGGCAATACCCACAGCGGCTTGCTGCCCCAGACCTTGTGGCGCCCGCCCGAGGCCGGATCGTCCTTGCTGGCGGCGAAGCTCAGCGCCGAGTCCAGGATCGGGTCCATGCCCGGCAGCTTGCGGAAACGCTCGGCCATGAAGCCGCCGGAGCGGTAGTGCAGGAACGCGGGGTCGGTATGGCGCGTCAGCCGCGCCACCATCGCATTGCCTTCATGGCCGGAGGAACCGATCGTGTAGTAGACCTTGTTCTGCACGCGCAACACGCGCGCCATCAGGTCCAGATGACGGCTGATCAGCTGCGACTCGAACAGCTTCAGGAAATCCTCGGCGGTGCACAGGCTGCCCGGCAGCACGGCATCGCCGGCACCCGGTTTCGCCGCCACCGGCCCGGCGTAGCTGCGCACGAACTCGACGAAGTTCTCGTCGCAGACCTTGGCGCGGTTGACATCTTTCAGGCGGGCGGGAATCGGGTTCGGAATCTGGATCGCGGACATGGCTTGGACGCTTGGAAAAGAGGCGCATTCTACGGGCTCGTGCGACCCCGGTGCGGGCGGAATTGGGGATGCCACCGCCGTGGCCGGGAGCGGCATCCCGGACTATGCTCCACGCAACATGCCGGCAGCCCCTTCCTACCGACGCGCGGTTCGTCCCCTGTATCCGGAAATCCCGGACACGATCTGCGACTGCGCGCTGCTGCCCGACGACTACCCCGCGCCGCCCGACGATCTGGTGCATACGCGCCAGATGCACGAGCAGACGCTGGAACTGTCGCTCGATGAAGGCCGCGCCCGCGCCAGCTTCCGCATCGAGATCCGCCATTGCGAGAACTGCGGCCAATGGTGGTGGGTCGAGCGCAGCAGCCGCGTCGACATCACCTATGCCCGCGACAGCGACCCGCCCGAGGCGATCGGCTCGGTCCATGTCGAGCTCGGCAGTGCGGTGCGCTGCAGCGGCCGCGAAGAAGCCGATGCGCTGACGCAATGGTGGTGCGACTACCAGAACGCCACCACCCGCCGCGACCGCCTGGCACAGCAGGGCGACGGTCGCGATGTGCAACGCTGCATCGATCTCGGCAACACCAGCCGGGCCGCGCGGCAGCTGTCCGAGTCGACCGCGCGCAAGTGCAAGCTCTCGCGCGATGCGCGCTGGCGCCACGACCGCGAATTGCGCCAGTGCATCGACACCCTGGAGCAACACCCGGACGACGCCGACACCTGGCAGACGCTGCAGCGCGTGCAGGCTCGCTGTGCGCTTGCGCGCTCGTGGGACGCTGCCATCGAACCGCAGGACTGGACCATCGAGGAATGGTGGACGCCGGCGCTGGCCGGGGTGCGTCGCCTCGAATTCGAGATCCACGATGTGCGTCGCGCGGCCCGCGGCAAGGCGCTCGGCTCGCCCGAACACCAGTCCCTGCGCAGCATCGAGGACGCCATCGCCGCCCGCTGGGAAGCGCACTGCGAATGCGTGCTGTGGCCCTCGCCCGGCGTGGCGTTCCACGCCCTGCTCGAACACGCGAAATTGCTGGAACCGATGGTCGTTCCCGGCGACATGGCTTCGTGGCGTCATCCCGATGCGATCGGCCGGCGCTTGCGCGCGCTGGTGCAGTCCGGCGCGATCGAGATCACGCGGCACCTGGCGGTGGCGCCCTGGCTGGCCGCGCGCACCGGACTGCCCGACTCGCACGAATTGCTGCAACGGCGAAACGCCGCGAGCTACTGGCTCCCCATCCGACGCGCGCGGCGCGCCGCCGCCAATCGCTGACACAAGCTGCTCTAATGCGCGCGCCGCGACGGTCGCGGTGATCGGAAGCGCTGCGCATGTCTCCCAAGTCCACCGTCTACAAAGTCGAGCTGCAGATCTCCGATCTCGACCGCCACTACTACCAAGAACACAACCTGACCCTGGCCATGCATCCCTCGGAGACCGAGGCACGGATGATGGTACGGCTGCTCGCATTCGCGATGAACGCCAACGAGCGCCTAAGCTTCGGCCGCGGCCTGAGCACGGAGGACGAGCCCGACCTCTGGCAACGCGACGACACCGGTGAAATCGACCTGTGGATCGAGACCGGACAGCCGGACGAGGCCAGAATCCGCAAGGCCTGTGGCCGCGCGCGGCATGTGCTGATCTACACCTACAGCGGCCGCAGCGCGCAGGTGTGGTGGGACAAGGTCGGCTCGGGCCTGAATCGCAGGAACCTGACCGTGATCGACCTGCCGGGCGAGTCGGTCACCGCCCTCGCCGGCCTCGCTGCACGCACCATGCGGCTGCAGTGCATGATCGAGGACCGGCACGTGCAACTGATGGACAACGACGGCTCGGTGTCGATCGATCCGGTGCTCCGCGTCGCCACGCAACTGCGCTGACGCCGCGCACCCGCGTTTCGGTTACTCGAAGTCGCCGGGATCGCCGCCGAAGACGATGTCGAACGGGTCGCCGAGCACGAACCCCGGGCGCGGCGTCTCGACCGTGCCCCCGGCCCGACCGTTGCCGAGTTGACCGAAGGAGCCATTACCCCAGCACATGACGTTGATCGGGTCCTCGCGCACGCGGGCGCAGGTGTGGCTGCCACCCGCCGCAATCGCGGTCACATCGCTGACCCTGATCACGGTCACCGGCGTTGCGCGGTCGTTGCGGTTGCTGCCATCGCCGACGCTGCCGAAGTAGTTGTAACCCCAGCAGCTCATGCCGCCACCGCTGTGGATGACGCAGTTGTGCAAATCACCGGAAGCGAGCGCGGTAGCGTCGTTGATGCCGACGACGGTCACAGGCACCGCGCTGTAGTCCATGCCGACGCCATTGCCGAGTGCACCGCGGGCACCGTCGCCCCAGCAGCGCACCGTGCCGTCCAGCAACAGCGCGCAGGTGTGGTTGTTGCCGGCGCTGAGCGCGATCGCCGTCGTGATTCCGAACACGTCGACGACACCGAGTACGCCCGGGTCGGCGTCGATGGCGCCATTGCCCAGCTGCCCCTGGTGGTTGCGTCCCCAGCACTTGATCGCGCCGCCGCCGACGATGGCGCAGCTGTGGTTTTCCCCGGTCGCGATGGCCGAGGCGGTGCTGATGCCAACCACCTGCACCGGAACGTTCGTCTCCATGAAGCTGCCCGAACCGAGCTGGCCGTGGTAGCCGTGGCCCCAGCACCAGACAGCGCCCGTGGCGAGCATTGCGCAGCTGTGATTGCCCCCGGTGCCCACTGCCAGCGCGTTGCTCAACCCGACGACCGCGGTCGGCGTGTGCGCGTCGGCGCCGCTGCCGTTGCCGATCTGGCCCCAGCGGTTGTAGCCCCAGCACCAGACGCCGCCGGCGCTGGTCACCGCGCAACTGTGCTGGTAGCCACCATCCGCCGAGATCACATTGGTCAGACCTTCGGCCCGCACCGGCGTCGGATTGCTGTAGTTCTGCGCCGCATCGCCGAGCTGGCCCTGCTCGTCCCAGCCCCAGCAGTGCAAGTTGCCGCCCGGCACTACCGCGCAGGTATGACCGCCACCGGCGGCGAGCTGCTGTGCCTGGCTCGTGGCCGGCTGCAGCAACAGCAGGCAGAGGCCCGCGAGCGCCGCCGCAAGCGTTCGGGAGGTGTGCGAATTCGTGGCCATGTCGGTCGTCTCCGGAGTGACGCAACTGCGTCGTTTCCGGTACACGCACGGAATCGGGGCGAAACGGCTCAGGGCGAAGCGCCTGCCGCGCAGGCCAATGGTACGGGCAGCGAAACCGAGCATGACCGAGGCCTTGGCGATGATCTCCTGCGGGGCCTCGATGGCGAAGGTCGGGCCAGACAGGTGACCAGCCGTTCGAGTTCGTGGAAATCGCGCAGGCGCTGCGCCCATGCATCGACCAACGGCGCGTCCGATGGTGCGGCGCTTTTTCGTCCCCCAGACAAGACTACGGCCCCTTGCGGGGCCGTAGCGAAGCATCGCGGGCGAACCCGATCAGAACTTCTGGTTGTACTGCACGTAGAAGAAACGACCCGGCAATTCGTACTGCGGATCGAAGCTGTTCGCGAACGTGCTGTACGCGATCGGCGGATCCTTGTCGAACAGGTTGTTGATGCCGAGCGTGACCTTCGCGTCCCACGGTGCCTTCCAGTAGAAGCTGGCGTCGTTGTAAGTGGTGCCACCGATCGAGTTCTCGCCACCCGGCTGGATGATGCCGTCGCCGTCGACAACGGCGTCGTTGCACAGCTCGCCGAAGCCGTAGTCGTTGTAATAGAACGGGCAGGCTTCGTCTTGACGCGAGTAGTAGCGGGTGAACAGGGTCGCACCGAAGTCGCCCTTCTCCCAACGCGCCATCAGGTTGCTGCGGATACGCCAGTTGTTGCTCTGGTTGAAGTAGTCGCCGACCACGCTGCCACCATCGAGTTCATCGATGTCGCCATCACCGTCGTTATCGGCCATGTCGAGCGACATGTAGGTCGTATCCCAACCGAACGAGAATGTGCCGAAGCGCGTTTCCGGCAGGCGGTAGTTCAAGGTCAGGTCCCAGCCTTCGGTGAGCTGGGCACCGATGTTCACGCCACTCGAGAGCAGTGTGTCGACACCGCCGCCGGCCAAACGAGTGAACTGGTCGCAGAACACCTGGATGCCCTCGACGATGCACTGGTTCATGATGAATCCGCCGCCGAACGTCGTCACCGTGTCTTCCAGCTTGACTTGCCACCAGTCCAGGGAGACGTCCGCCCCTTCGATGAACTCGGGGCTCCACACCGCGCCCAAGGTCTTCGTGACCGAGGACTCCGGACCGAGCAAGGGATTGCCGCCGACGTTGATCCGGATTTGCGAGTTGCCCTGATCGTAGCCACCGACCGGCACGCCCTGCGCATGGCAGCGGCCCTGCTGCTCGGCGCTCAGCTGGTTGTAACGACCGCCGAACGTAGTCGAGCAAGGATCGGCGATCTGCGGGAAGGAGTCGGATACGCCTCGGTACAGCTCGTTGATCGAGGGCGCACGGAAACCTTCGGCCCAGTTGCCGCGAAGCAGCAGTTGGTCGATCGGGCGCCACTTGAAGCCGAACGCCGAGTTGGTGGTGTCGCCGAAGTTCGAGTAGTCGGAATAGCGCGACGACAGACTGAACTCGAGGCTCTTGGCGAACGCCACGTCGGTCAGCAGCGGCATCGAAAACTCGACATAAGCCTCATCGACCGAGTACGCGCCCGCGGTTGCGGTGCGCGCATTGCCGGTGGTGTTGCCCGAGTTGATCAGCGCATCCGGCTGGTCGAAACCGTCTTCGTCGCGACGCTCGAGACCGGCCGCGAACGCCATCATGCCGCCCGGCAGTTCCACGATTTCGCCGGTGATGTTGGCGTAGTACTGCTTCATCTTGTAGCCGAACTCGTCATGCGCCACGAAGGTGACGTAGTCGAGCATGTCCCGGGTGATCGAGCCTTCCGCACCGAGCAGGTTCAGTGGCACGCAGCCGGCAATCACCGAACCGCCCGGGGCAGTGACGCATACCGGTGCACCGTTGCGCATTTCCGACGGGCCGAGTGCCGCGCGCAGGGCCGGGACGTTGAACAGGCCATAGGTAGTGTTGTTCTGGTCGTTGCGCGCATAGACCATGCCCGCATCCCAGGTGAAGTAGCGATCACCGCCTTCAAACGCGCCATCCAGGCCCATGCTGAAGGCATAGGTATCGACGTCCTGGTTGAACGAACGGCCACCGGTCTCGGTGACACGACGCTGGATGCGCGACACCGGGGCGCCGAACGGGTTGTACAGGCTGAACGAGCTGATCGAAATCGTGCGCGCCTGCGTTCCGGCGCCAGGGCCGCTGCCGAGTACCACCGGCATCGCCGCGAGCAGCTGCTCGGAACGGCGGTTGTTGTAGGTGCCCTGCATCGAGAACTGGACGTCGTCGGTCAGCGCGAACGAGGCCTTGCCGAAGATCGACTTGCGCTCTTGCGGCGTGACCAGATGATTGTCCGGAGCGTAGTTATACATGTCCGCCGGGAACGTCCAATTGCGCCAGCTGCTGCCGCTCTGGCCTGGCGCGTAAGTGAACTGACCACCGCTACCATCCGGGCGGACTTCGGCGACCGAGCAGCGACCGGTGGTGGCATTGATGGTGCCGTTGCAAAGCGCGAAACGACCAAACGGCGAGGTCGAACTGCCAAACGCGAGGCCAGTACCGAAAGTCGGAACCGCCGAAATTTCGCGGTCGCCCGCGCTGATCGAGTCTTCCTTCACGTAGGACGCCGAGAACATCGCCGACATGCGGTCATCGGCGGTGCCGATGGTCATGTCGTAGGCTTCCTTGGTGCCGTCGCCTTCATCGGTGACGCCGTAGAAGCCGTTCGCTTCGGCGCCGGTGTAGTCGGTGCGCAGGATCAGGTTGACCACGCCAGCGATGGCGTCGGAACCGTAGATCGAGGAGGCGCCGGCCTTCAGCACTTCGATGCGCTCGACCGCTGCGGTCGGGATCGTGTTCAGGTCGACGGCGCCGCCGAGACCGGTACCACCGACCCAACGACGGCCGTTGACCAGCACCAGGGTGCGGTTCGAGCCGAGGTTGCGCAGGCTGACGCGGGTTTCGCCGTTGCCACCGTTGTTGAACGTGGTGTTCAGCGTCGAACCGTTGGCGGTCAGGTTCTGCAGCACGTCACCGACCGAGGTCAGGCCCTGGGCCTGGATTTCTTCGCGGGTCAGCGAGAACACCGGCTGCGAAGTCTCGATCTCGACGCGCTTGATCTTCGAACCGGTCACCTCGATGCGTTCGAGGGTGGTGCTTTCTTTCTTTTCCTCTTCCTGCGCAAAAGCAGGTTGGGCGATCAGCGAGACAGCGCTCGCAAAGAGCGCGAGGTGGATCGCACCGGACAGCTGGTTGCGTTTGGACATTCGATCTCTCCAACGGTTTGAGTGATTCTGGAATCTCTCGGCGGCGTTTGCGGCGCAGTCCCGTCGACCATTGGAGGGACCGCCAACTGCCTGCTGAAGCCCTCCCCCGCCAGCAGGTTCGGACGAACGACAGCCCCCGGGGCACGTGGGTGTCAGCGGAAGCATACGCGAAGAACAGAAAATCCAAAGCCCCTTTCTCGCGCGCTCACCTGGTCCGATCGGGATCGAGGATTCGACGGCAGCAAGCGTGCAAGAAATGGCCTTTCGTCGCGAGACGGACCGACCCGCCCAGCGGGCGGAGGATGAATGAGGGTCGCGGGTGCGGCCAGCGCTCAGTCGCCGGAAAGCCGCGCACGCAGGGCGTCGCGGCGGGCCGTGGCCGGCACCGACAGCTTGTCTTCGGCGGCGAAAGCGTCCCAGATTGCGAGTGCGGACTGCGCTGCTGCGCTTGCCTGCGGCGCATCGGCCGGGGCTTTCCAGCTGGCTTCGGCCAGTTGCGCCCAGGCCTCGGCCAGATAGTCGCGATAGCGCGTTGCCTCGGGGTTCGCCGCGACCAGCGCGGTGATCGCTTCCGCTGCCGCACGCAGCGCCTCGCGCGCCGCGGCGATCTCGCCCGCCGCCGCCAGGTTGCGGCCGAGGTGCATCCGCGACAGCGCGTGGCCGAGTGCGAAGTCGGGCGAGGTCGCCACGAGCGGCGCCTGCAACTCCAGCGCCGTGCGATGACTGCTGGCGGCGGCGGCGAAATCACGCTGGGCTTCGTGCAGTTCACCCTGGCGACGATGCGCGAGCGAGAGCGCGAAGCGCGCTTCCGGATTATTGGGCGCGGCCCGGGTCCACAGCTCGTTGACCGCGATCTGGCGCGCCACCACCGGCGCCGCCTCGGCGGCACGATCGGCCTTCAGCAGTTGCCGCGCGGCCCAGCCGCAACTGGCCGACACCGCCTGCCACAGCATGTCGTTGCCGGGATCGCGCGCCAGCATCGCCTCGGTCGTGGCCAGCGCCTGCAGTGCCGATTCGACCGAAGCATCGAGCCGCCCCTGTGCCTCGTGCACCGGCACCAGCCGCGAATGCACCAGCGCCTGTTCGTAGCGATAGAAGCTGTCGTCCGGATCGGCCGCGACCAGCGCGGAAATGGTCTGCAGCGCCGCGTTCAATGCCACCTCGGCCTGCGCCATGTCGCCCTGGCCGATCGCGTATTCGCCTTCGCGCAATTCGCTCTGGTAGCGGCCGAAGCGCAACCCGGCATCATCCGGATGCGCGGCCAGCGCCGCCTCGCGCAGTGCCCGCGCACGCTGGTGCGCCTGGCGCGAGGCGTCGACCTGGTTCAGCGAGGACGCACTCTCGCGCCCGAGCAGATCGCCATAGTGATCGAGCACATTGGCCTGCTCGATCACGACCTCGCGCCGCTGCTGCAGCTCCGGCGACAGCGCCGCGAAACTCGCGAGCGCAAGATCGAATTGCGTCTTCGCGGCCTCCAGCTCCCCGGCCTGGTAGCGCAACTCGGCCTGGCGCGACTGCAGCCGGGCGTCGAGCAGGCGCAGGGATTCGACCTCTGCGCCCAGCCCGCGCAGGTGCGCGAGCAGGCCGGCGGCGGTGTCGTAGCTGCGCGTCGCGCCCTCCAGGTCGGCGATGTTCGGGCCATAGGGATTGCCCTGCAGATCGCCGACCTTCAGGTAGGCGGCGGCGAGGTCGGCGAGCAGCGCGGAATCGTCGCCAGCCTCGCGCTGCAGCGATTCGAGGTAGGCCAGTGCATCGGCGACGAGACGCTGTTGCATCGGCAGCGAGCCGGCGAGCTTGCGGATGCGTTCCTGGTAGTCGAACAGCACGGTGTTGGCGAAGCGGTGCACGTCCTCGAAGCGGCGTTCCGCGCGTGCCCGCTGCTCGGCCGCGACGCGCGACTGCCACAGCGCCGTGGCCGTGGCCGCGAACAGCAGCAGCAGGCTGACGCTGAGCGCAGCCACCGCGACGCGATGACGCCCGACGAAGCGGCGCAGCACGTAGCCGGCACTGGCGCGGCGCGCCGACACCGGCCGACCGCCCAGCACCGCGCGCACGTCCGCCGCCAATTCGCTGGCCGATGCGTAGCGCCGCTGCGGCTCCTTCTCCAGCGCCATCGCGACGATGCGCTCCAAGTCGCTGCGCCAGGCTTTCGACATCGCGACCAGCCCGGCTTGCCGGCCGAGCGCGGGCGCGTCCTCGTGCAGCAGCGCCTGGCGCAAGGCCTCGTCACGGCGCCCATCGCGACGGAACGGGTGCGCGTTGCACAGCAACTCGAACAGCAGCAACCCGAGTGCATGCACATCGGTCGCGGTGGTGACCGGTTCGCCGCGCAACTGCTCCGGGGCCGCGTAGGCCGGGGTCAGCGAAGGGCCGAAGTCGCGCGTCAGGGTGCTGTCGCGGCCCTCGCCGATCAGCTTGCCGATGCCGTAGTCGAGCAGCTTGGGCGTGCCGGCTTCGGTGACCATGACGTTGCCGGGCTTGATGTCGCGATGGACGAGCAGGCGCTGGTGCGCGTAGGCGACCGCGTCGCAGACCGCCGCGAACCACTGCAGCCGCTGCTCGGCCGCGGGCTGCGACGAAGCCAGGTAGCGATCCAGCGTCTGCCCGGAAACGAATTCGAGCGCGAGGTAGGGGCGACCGTCGCCGGCGACGCCGGCATCGACCAGGCGCACGATGCCGGGATGGTCGAGCCGCGCCAGCAGATCGCGTTCGTGCTGCAGCCGATGCGCGCCGGCGGCGTCGAGGCGTCCGCCATGCAGCAGCTTGATCGCCACGGTCTGCGCGTAGTCGCCTTCGCGATGTGCGCGATAGACGCTGCCCGAGCCGCCTTCGCCGATGTGCGCATCGATCACGAACGGCCCGAACCGCTGCCCGATGCGTTCGTCGCCCGCCGCGCCGGCATCGAGCGCCGCCAGCGCCGACAGCGGCAGCGCTTCGGGCAGCGCGGCACCATCCAGTTGTGCGAGCAGCGAGTCCAGTTCCTCGGCCAGTTCGGGCGAGGCCGCGCGCAGCGCGTCCAGTCGCAGCTTGCGCGCCCCGGCATCCAGTTCCAGCAGGTGATCGAGTTCGACTTGCAGTTCGCGCCAGCGGGCGGCGTCCGCGCGCGAACTCATGCCGACAGCTCGCGCGACAGCCACAGCCGCGCCATGGTCCAGTCGCGCTTGACGGTCGCCAGCGAGACGCCGAGCAGTTCGGCGATCTCGGCCAGTTCCAGGCCGGCGAAGAACTTCATCTCGACCACCCGCGCCTGGCGTGCATCGAGTTGCGCCAGCGCCTCCAGTGCCTCGTGCAATCCGACCAGGTCGAACTCGCCTGCGGCCACCTGTTCGGCCGCCGACAGGCTGACCAGATCGACGCCATCGCCGCGCTTCTGCGCCGCGCGATCGCGCGCGTGGTTGACCAGGATGCGCCGCATCATCGTCGCCGCCAGGCTGAAGAAGTACAGGCGATCGCCGCTGCCGGCCGCGTCCTGCGCGGCCATGCGCAGCCAGGCCTCGTGCACGAGCGCGGTGGTCTGCAGGGTGTGGTTGTCGCGCTCGCGCCGCATCAGCCCGCGTGCGATGCGCTTGAGCTCGTCGTAGATGCGCGGCAACAGCCGATCGAGCGCCGCGGCATCCCCGCCGCGGGCGCTGCGCAATTCCTCGTCGATCGATTCCCCGGTGAACACGGCTCCCCCCGCCTCAGGCGCACGGTGGATGCCGGCGCCATCCGATTCTACGCAACGTGCCAGCGGCTGCCCATCGGCATCAGGCACCCTGCGCGACGAAGCGCGGCTGTGCCTCGACCCGCGCCAGCCATGCGCGCAGATGCGGGTAGTCGGCGAGGCCGATGCCCCCGGCGGGCGCGTCGTGGGTGTAGGCATAGAGCGCGATATCGGCGATCGAGTAGCCAGCCGCGACCATGAACTCGCGCGTCGCGAGTTCGCGCTCCATCACCGCGAGCGCCTGATGCCCGCGCTCCTGCAAGCGCGGCAATTCGGCGCGACGCGGGTGCTCGGGCGGCAGGAACCTGGCGATGAAGCGCGCCACCGCGACATAGGGCTCGTGGCTGTACTGCTCGAAGAACAGCCACTGCAGGGTCTGCGCGCGCAACCACGGGTCGGTCGGAAGGAACGCCGAGCCCTCCGCGAGATAGCACAGGATCGCGTTCGATTCGGCGAGGCAGCGTCCATCCTCCAGCTCGAGCAGCGGCACCTTGCCGTTCGGGTTCCTGGCCAGGAATTCCGGCGTGCGCGTCGCCCCAGCCAGAAGATCGACCTCGATCCATCGATACGGCCGCTGCAACTGCGCCAGCAGCAACTGCAGCTTGTAGCAGTTGCCCGAGGCCGACATGCCGTGGATGCGGATCATGGACACTCCGGATTGCGGGTGCCGCGCCGCGCCATCCATTGCTCGCGCGTCTGCACCCAGATGCCGATCTTCGCATCCGCGAACGGTTCCGGCAGGGTTCCGGGGCCGCGGTAGCGGGCGCCGAGTCGCTCGGCGAGGCGGATCGACGCGGCGTTGTCGGGGTCGATGCTGTGGATCACTTCGCTCCAGTCCAGGTGGGCGAAGGTCCAGTCGATCGCGGCGGTGGCGGCTTCGCGGGCGTAGCCCTGGCCCCAGGCATCGCGATGGAAGGACCAGCCGACCTCGGTGCCCGGCCAGCCTTCGGGAAACCACGGTCCGGTCTGGCCGATCCAGCGGCCGCTCGCCCGCTCGACCACGCTGAACATCGCAAAGCCCTGCACCGCCCAGGCGCCGGGCATCTGCAGGAAGCGGCGCCAGGCGGCGGCACGCGGCAACACGCCGCCGATGTGGCGGGCGCTGGCATCGTCGCCCAGCATCTCGGCGAAGCGCTCGAAATCGCCGGCCAGCGGCCGGCGCAGCAGCAACCGAGCGGTCTGCAGCGGGCGGTCGGGCGGGTCTTCGATGGCGGGCATGCGGGTCGCTCGCGACAGCGGCCGAAGCCGGCCGGCGCCGAGCTTGCCGCGCCAGTCGGCCGCGTGCAAACCCGACTCGCCGCGGCGCGCGCGAGGGCGCTAGACTCCGGCCAGGCCCGTTCTCCGGAGACTTTCGCCATGAGCAATTCCCAGCGCTTCCGCCTGGTCACCCGCAGCGACTTCGACGGCCTGGTGTGTGCGGTGCTGCTCAAGCAACGCGGCATCATCGACGACATCACCTTCGTGCATCCGAAGGACATGCAGGATGGCAAGGTCGAGATCGGGCCGCGCGACATCACCACCAACCTGCCCTACGTCGCCGGCTGCCACATGGCCTTCGACCACCACGCCAGCGAGATCGTGCGCCTGGGCGGCGGCCGGCCCGCGAACCTGGTGATCGACCCGGGTGCGCCTTCGGCGGCGCGCGTGGTCTACAACCACTTCGGCGGTGCCGAGGCATTCCCGAACGTCACCGAGGAAATGATGGCCGCGGTCGACCAGGCCGACTCGGCGCACTACTCGATCGACGAAATCCTGAACCCGCAAGGCTGGGTGCTGCTGAACTACCTGATGGACGCGCGCACCGGCCTCGGTCGCTTCCGCGATTTCCGCGTCTCGAACTACCAGCTGATGATGGAACTGATCGACTACTGCGCGACCCACAGCATCGAGGAAATCCTCGCGCTGCCCGACGTGCGCGAGCGTTCCGACCTGTATTTCGCGCACCGCGAGCGCGCCGAAGACCAGATCCGCGACTGCGCCAAGGTGCATGGCCCGCTGGTGGTGCTCGACCTGCGCGACGAAGAGACCATCTACGCCACCAACCGCTTCATGCTGTACGCGCTGTACCCGGCGTGCAACATCTCGATCCACGTGCTCTGGGGCCTGAAGCGGCAGAACACCGCGTTCGCTGTCGGCCGCTCGATCGTTAACCGCAGCTCGCGCGTCGACGTCGGCGAGCTCTGTCTCAAGTACGGCGGCGGCGGCCACCTCGCCGCCGGTACCTGCCAGATCGACCTCGAAAACAGCGAGCGCGTGCTCTCCGAACTGATCCACGCGATCACCGACACCGAGTAGGCGCGGGCGAGGCGGGGCGTTGAGGGACACCCCGCGCAGTCGCAACGAAATCAGATCAGGAAGCAGCCGTCCGCGCGCCACGGCGCCATGTCCGGCCGCGCCAGCTCGGTGCCGACCACCGAACGCCAGAACGACTCGAACGCGGCGATGCGCTGCGCCACCGACAGGCTGCGCTGGTAGGCGTCGGCCACCTGCTCGGCAACCCGGAACTGATCGCCACGGGCCACGTCCGCCGACTCGGCGAGCCAGGACGCGCGTTCCTCAGGACTCAAGGTCGAGGATACGGCGGTATTCATCTTCAAATCCGAACATGGCCACGAACTCCCGCACTCGCGCGTCATCGAAAGTCGCGTCGCGCATACGATACAGCGCACGGATGTCGTCCCAATCGCGATGTCGTGTCGGATTGTTGCGCAGCGCCTGAAGCTTCAGCCCAATCAAGTCCTCGGCCTGGACAACGCGCAGTCGCACGCCAGCCGCGCCGATCTCGGCGGCCCGCGCCAGCATCGCCTTGCCGTGCACACGTACCGCGTACAACGCGTCCACCCTGAGCCCGCCGGGACCGACAAAATTGCCGAAGTTCAGGTTGTCCGTGAGCACCTCGAATCCGGACTCCCGCAGCAGCTCCAGGAACTCCTGATGACGGCTGCCATCGATCAAGAAGTCGACATCGAACGTCGCTCGTTCGCGCGCCCGCAGCAACACGGCCAGCCCGCCGATCAGCGCATGCTCGATGCCGCGACTGTGCAACGCAGCATCCACGGCTACCGCCGACTGCAGCAGGCTGTCGTGTCGTTCGATCATGCGAAGCCCCTCAAAACGCGTTGATCCCCGTCAGTTCACGGCCGACCACGAGCTGGTGCACGGTCTCGGTGCCTTCGTAGGTGATGACCGATTCCAGGTTCAGCGCGTGGCGGATCGGGCTGTATTCGGTGGTGATGCCGGCGCCGCCAAGGATGTCGCGCGCTTCGCGGGCGATGTCGAGCGCCATGCGCACGTTGTTCCACTTCGCCAGCGAAACCTGGGTCGGCTGCATCGTGCCCTGGTCCTTGAGCCGGCCGAGCTGCAACGACAGCAGCTGCGCCAGCGTGATGCGCCGTGCCATGTCGGCAAGCTTGAGCTGCACCGCCTGGGTCGAGGCGATCGGCTTGCCGAACAGGATGCGCGACTTCGCATACTCGTTCGCCGTGTGCAGGCAGTCGATGGCCGCGCCGATCGGGCCCCAGGTGATGCCGTAGCGCGCCTGCGTCAGGCAACCGAGCGGTCCCTTCAGGCCACGCACGTTCGGCAGGCGGTTCGCTTCCGGCACGCGCACGTTGTCGAAGAACAACGCCGAGGTGACCGAGGCGCGCAGCGACATCTTGCGATGCACGACCTGGGCGCTGAACCCGGGCATGCCCTTTTCGAGGATGAAGCCGTTGATGCCGTCCTCGGTCTGCGCCCAGACGATCGCGATGTTGGCGAGGTTGCCGTTGGTGATCCACATCTTGGCGCCATTGATCAGCCAGTCGCTGCCGTCGCGCTTGGCATGCGTCTTCATGTTCGCCGGGTCGGAGCCGCCATGCGGTTCGGTCAGGCCGAAGCAACCGATCACCTCGCCGCGCGCCATCGGCGGCAGCCACTTGCGTCGCTGATCTTCCGAGCCGTAGGCATAGATCGGGTACATGCACAGCGAGCTCTGCACCGAGGCGAAGCTGCGGATGCCGGAGTCGCCGCGCTCCAGTTCCTGGCAGATCAGTCCGTAGCTGACGCCGTTCATGCCGGCGCAGCCGTATTCGCTCGGCAGCGAGGAGCCGAGCAGGCCCATCTCGGCCATTTCCGGGATCAGGTGATGCGGGAATTCGCCCTTGTCGAAGCACTCGCCAATGACCGGGATCACGCGCTCGTCGGTGAAGCGCGCGACCGCATCCTGCACCGCGCGTTCCTCCTCGGTCAGCAGCGAACGGATGTCGAACAGGTCGTAGGGATTCAGGGCCATGGCAGCGCATCCGGCAGGGAAAAAAGGACGGGCATTGTAGTCAGCCACCCAAGCCCGGTCACGCCAACACCCGTTCGACCCCCGCCCCGCCCGCGATCAGCCCGAACCGCCTTCGGCGGCGCGTTGGCGCGGCGAGCTCTTGCCGATCAGGGTGATGTCGGGCTTGTCCCAGGTGCCGCGGACGCGGTAGCGCGTGGACACGACCTCGTCGATCGGCTTGCGCATGACTTCTTGCGCCAGCACGCCAACCACCGCGCCGACCGGGCCGCCGGCGACGGCGCCGACGATCGGCAGCGCGCCACGCAGCTTGGGCGTGACTTCCATTTCCTGCTCGTAGTCCTTGGCGCGCAGGCCGGTGCGGCCGCTGACGCGGATGTCGGCGGCCGGGCCGGTGATGCGCAGGTCGCTGGTGTGGGCGCTGCCGTCGCTGAGCGTGAAACTGCCGCGGATGCTGTCGAAGGCCATGCCGGTCTGGAAGAAGTCGCGGAAGTCGAGCGACAGGCGTCGCGGAATCGCGCTGAAGTTGACCAGGCCGAAGATGCGCCCGGCGCCGGGGTCGACGTTGAGGATGCGGCCTTCGCCGACCTCGCCGGAGAGCTCGCCGTCGATGCGGTCGAGGCCGAACTGCGCCGGCGACCCGTCCCACTCGCCGCGCACGTGCGCCACCGTCTGGCCACCGTCGATCACGCCGGAATAGCCGAGCGAGCCGAGCATGTCGCCCAGGCTCTCGGAGCTGAGCGTGATGTCGAGCATGCTGCGCTCGCGCCCCTCGACCAGCTTCCATTCGCCATTGGCACGCATGGTCAGGGTCGGCGAGCGCGCGTCGAACTGTTCGATGCGCAGGCCATCGAGCATCGGCTGCGTCTCGATGCGCGCCTCGCCGAAGCTGGCACTGCCCAGACGCAGGTCGCCGACCCAGATGTGCAGCGGCGGCAACTGCGCCGGGTCGGTCGGCCGCACCGCCCGCTCGCGTTCGCGTTCGTGCGCCTCCGGCCAGTGCAGCTTCTCGAATTGCAGGGTCAGCCCACGCGTGCCGAGTTCGGCGCGCGGCACCTCGAAGTTGCCGGCGATGCCTTCGCCACGCAGGTCGACGCGGGTCACGCCGGTGTCGCGCTCGATGCGCAGCGAGGTATCGGTGAATGCCCGCCCCATCACGTCGAGCTCGCTGGCAAACACCTCCACCGAGAGCTCCGGCGCATCGCCGCCACCGGCGCCGAACGCGCTCCAGCCGCCGAGGTCGATGCTCGGCGCGTTGCCGCTGATGCGCAGGCCCGGACGTTGCGGCAACACCGGCAGCTCGCCGCCGAGCGCAAGATGGCCGGCGAACGGTCGCTGCTCCGACTCGATGCGGGCCTTGAACCGCGCCATCGCGCCGAGCTGCACTTCGAGCTCGTTGCCGGCCACCGGCAACTGCACCCGCATGCGCAACGGCAACGGCGACTCGGCGTCCTTGCCGAGCGGCGCCGGCAAGTCGAGCGCGATGCCGCGCAGGTCCGAACCCAGGGTCAGCGTCGACAACGGCGGCAGTTCCGGATCGGCGGTGCGCGGCACGGCCAACGCCAGGTCGAAGTGCGCCCGCCCCGGCATGCGGTTCCAGTACGGGTCGAGCGCATGGAACGCGCCCATCGCCGCCGAGGCCTTCATGCCGCCGCGCAGGCTCGCCTCCACCTGGTTCGCCGGGTCGGACACGAAGGCGCCGACCGCGATGCCGAACTTCGCCGCATCGCCATCGACCAGCACGTCGAGTGCCTCCGCCGCGAACCCCTGCCGCGAATAGCGCACGCTGCCGCTGGCGCGATCGAACTTCAGCCCCCAGCGCGCATCGACCAGGTCGGCATCGTGCAGCTCCACGCGGCCGCTCACCTCGGGCTCGCCGAGCCGTGCCGCCAGCGGCAGCAGCAGGTCGAAATCGGCGATGCCGCTGCCGCCGATCTTCAGCGCCAGCAGCTCGTCGCGATAGTGCTGGTTCAACGGCGTCGCGCGCAGGAATTCGAGCAGGTCCGCACCCGCGCCGCCGCCGTTGCCGACGATGCGCAGCACCGGATCGCGGAAGCTCGGCAGGTCGGCCTCGATCGCGCGCACCGCGACGCCGAGCACGCGGCCGTCGCGCGCGGTGGCACGCATGCCGCCATTGCGAAAGCGCGCCTCGGTGCGGCGCACCTCGCCGCGCGGCCAGTCGCGGTGGTAGTCGAGCACCAGGTCGGTGATCTCGGCGTCGGCCATGAAGCGGCCTTCGTCGTGGTTGAACGGCCAGTCGTCCAGGTCGCCACGAATGCTGGCGACACCGCGCGTGATGCGCCCGGACAGCAGCGAGGTATCGAGCCATTGGCGCGTGCCCGCGGGCATCACCGCAATCGGCCAGAACGCCTTGGCCGCGACCACCGCGCTGTCGCGCACGGTGACCGCACCCTCGATGAACGGACGCCGCCCGCCGGTCTCGAAGCGCAGCGCCAGCCAGCCGTCGAGCCCGAAGTCCTCGCCCTGCAACGCAAGTTCGGTGAACTCCACGCGTACCGCGTCGTCCTCGCGCGCCAGCACCAGCTGCGCGCGTTCGAGCAGCACCGGGAAGGGCGCCGGGAACATGCCCGGGAAATCGATCACGGTCTCGACCGGATCGATGCGCAACGCCACCGCGTCGGCGTCGCCGCGAATGCGCGCATCGATGCCGCCAACGCGCGGGCTGTGCCGGGTCGCCTGCAGCGACAACCCCTGCAGCGAGCCGCTGACCACGGCGATGTCGCCCCCCTGACCGGCCAGGTGCAGCCCGCGCAGATGCCCGCCCGGCGCCGCCTCGAACAGCCAGCCGGCGGTGCCCGGCGACGCCACGCTGCTCAGGCTCAGCCACGGCATCAGCCGATCGAGCGCCAGGCGCTCGGCGTCGAGCGTCCACAAGCGCGTGCGGCGGTCGCGACGGAACGAGAGCTTGCTCAGCGCGGGGTCCGCGCCGTCCAGTTCCGGCCCTTCGAGCACCGCCAGTTGTTCGCGCTCGGCATCGCGCGTCCATTGCAATGCCAGGTGGGTGCGGTCCGGGCTGTAGCGCGCCTCGACCTCGGCCCCATTCGGCAGCCGCACCGGGTTCACCCCGCGCAGCGCCAGTTCGTCCGCGACCAGTTCGATGCGCGCTGCGGTGATCTCGCCGGCGGCCAGGTCGAGCCAGGCCGAGATGTCCGCGCGGCCGCCGGCGAATGCGATTCCGGCGATGCGCAGGTCGCCGAGCGCGGCGGCCACCGGCAGTCCGCGCGCCTGCGCGTAGCAACGTCCGGAATGGAAATCCGCGGCGAGGTCGCAGCGCACGCCGACCGCGCTGCGTCCATCCAGGCGCACGCTGCCGAGGATGCGCTGGCCGCCGACGCGCGCGCCGACCGCCACGTCGATATCGCGAAAGCGCATGCGGCTGCCGCTTCCGACATCGAGCAGCGCCAGCGACGAGCGGCTGATGCGAAACGCGCCGAGCGAGCGCAGCGCGTCGAGCGGATCGCCCATCGCATCGGCGGAGCCGCGCCACTGCACGATGCGGAAACGGCCCTCGGCATCGCGCTCGGCGTCGATGTCCAGGCCGACGATGCGCAACTCGTGCCAGGACACGCCGCGCTTGAACGGCGCATAGAAGTCGATCGCCAGCTCGGCGCGCTCGAGTTCGAGCGCCGGATGCCCGGCATCGCCGCCGATGCGCAGCGCGTCGAGCCGGAACAGCGGCCCTTCCGGCAGCCATTCGCCTTCGAGTCTGGCGAAGCTGACCGGGCGTTGCAGGCGGTCGGACAGGAACGCCTGCACGCGCTCCGGATGCGCCAGCAACCACGGGAACATCAGGCTCATGCCGCCGACCAGGGTCGCCGCGAGGATCAGCAGCCCGCCGACCGCGAACAGCACGCGGCGACGGATGCGACGACGGCGCGCGCGTTCGGGGTTCACCCGCCGGCCTCCGCGCGCCGCGCGCCGCGCCTGCTCACAGCAGCACCACGTCGTACTGTTCTTGCGCGTACTGCTCCTCGGACTGGAAGCTGATGCTCTTGCCGGTGAATTCCTCCAGCTCGGCGACCGCGGCCGATTCCTCGTCGAGGATCTTCGCCACCACTTTCGGCGCCGCCAGCACCAGCAGCTTCTCGGCGTCGAACTGGCGCACCGCGCGGGTGATCTCGCGGAAGATCTCGTAGCACACGGTTTCCGCGGTCTTCATGGTGCCGCGCCCGGCGCAGCACGGGCAGGCTTCGCACAGCTGCCGTTCCAGGCTGTCGGTGGTGCGCTTGCGCGTCATCTCGACCAGACCGAGCGGCGACATCTCGTAGACCGTGGTCTTGGCGTGGTCGCGGGTCAGCGATTTTTCCAGCTGGCGCAGCACCTGGCGGCGATGTTCCTCGTCGACCATGTCGATGAAGTCGATGATGATGATGCCACCGAGGTTGCGCAGGCGCAGTTGCCGCGCCACCGACTGCGCCGCTTCGAGGTTGGTGCGATACACCGTTTCCTCGAGGTTGCGCGTGCCGAGGAAGGCGCCGGTGTTCACGTCGACCGTGGTCATCGCCTCGGTCTGGTCGACGATCAGGTAACCGCCCGACTTCAGCGGCACCTCCTTCTTCAACGCACGCTGGATCTCGTCCTCGACGCCGTACAGGTCGAAGATCGGGCGCTCGCCGGGATAGTGCTCGACGCGCTCGACCCAGTCCGGCATGAACTGGCGCGCGAACTTGAGCAGGCGCTCGAAGGTCTCGCGCGAATCGACACGCACCTTGACGATGGCGTTGCGCATGTGGTCGCGCACCGAGCGCAGCGGCAAGCTCAGGTCTTCGTACACGCAGTCGCCGATCTTCGCGTTCGGGAACCGCGCGCTGACCGCGCGCCACACCTTCTGCAGGTAGGCGATGTCGTCGCGCAGAGCTTCCTCGCCGACGCCGTCGGCATTGGTGCGCACGATGTAGCCATGCTCGCGCTCCGTTGCCAGCGCCTGCACCAGGTCCTTCAGACGCGCGCGCTCGACCTCATCCTCGATGCGCGCCGACACGCCGATCTGCTTGCTGGTCGCGAGCAGCACCAGGAAACGCGACGGCAGCGACAGGTGCGTGGTCAGGCGCGCGCCCTTGCTGCCGATCGGGTCCTTGACGATCTGCACCACCACCTCCTGGCCCTCGTGCAGCAGCTCGTTGATCGGCGGCGTCGCCAGGTTCGCCTCCGGCTCGACATCGGCGGAAGGCGTGCGCAGGATGTCGGACGCATGCAGGAACGCGGCGCGCTCCAGGCCGACCTCGACGAACGCCGCCTGCATGCCCGGCATCACCCGCTGCACGCGCCCCTTGTAGATGTTGCCGACATAGCCGCGCCGCGATGCACGTTCGACGTACACCTCCTGCAGCATGCCGTTCTCGACGATGGCGACGCGCGTCTCGCGCGGCGTGACATTGATCAGGATCTCTTCGCTCACGCGGTTCTTCCATTCTGCTTTGCTGCTTTATAGCCCGGGAGCAATGAACCGCGATAGTCCGCACTGGCGCGTGCCGCAAACAAACGCGACTCACGAATTTCTTACAACGCGAATCCGAAACCGCGCAGCAGCGTCGCGGTCTCGAACAACGGCAGGCCCATCACCCCGGAATAGCTGCCGGACAAGTGCGCGACCAGGGTCGCGCCACGCCCCTGGATGGCGTAGCCACCGGCCTTGCCGAACGGCTCGCCGGTGGCGACGTAGGCAGCGATCGCGGCCTCATCGAGCGACGCGAAGCGCACCTCGGAAACCACCACCGACTCGGCCTCGCGTCCACCGCTGACCACCGCCACCGCCGAGATCACCTGGTGCGTGCGGCCGGACAGCAGCCGCAGCATGCGCGCCGCATCCGCAGCATCGCGCGGCTTGCCGAACACCACGCCATCGAGCACCACCTCGGTGTCGGCGCCGAGCACCCGCGCATCCGCGAGCGCCGCAACCTGCAGCAGCCCGGCTCCGGCCTTCTCGCGCGCCACGCGCCGCACGTAGTCGAGCGCCGGCTCGCCCACCGCCGGCGTCTCGTCCACCGCCACCTCCAGGGTCTCGAACACGACCCCGATCTGGGTCAGCAACTCGCGCCGCCGCGGCGACTGGGAAGCGAGGAACAGTGGCATCGGTCTGGGCTCAGGCGCGGTGGTAGGGATGCCCTTCGAGGATCGAATGGGCGCGGTAGATCTGTTCGGCGATGAGCACGCGCACCAGGCCGTGCGGCAGTGTCAGCGGCGACAGCGACCAGCGCGCGCTGGCACGTTCGAGCAGCGCTGCGGCGTGTCCGTCCGGACCACCGATGGCGAGCGCGACGTCGCGCCCGTCGAGTGTCCAGCGGCGCACCTGTTCGGCCAGCTGCACGCTGCTCCAGGTGCAACCGCGTTCATCGAGCGCGATCAGCTGCACATCGCGCCCGGCCGCCGCGAGCAGGCGCTGCGACTCCTCTTCCTTGTACTTCGCGGCATCGCCGGACTTGCCGCGCCTCGCGAGCGGCAGTTCGACCAGTTCCGGTGCCAGGTGCTTGGGCAGGCGCCTGGCGTATTCGGCATAGCCATCGTTGATCCAGGCCGGCTGGCGCTCGCTGATGGTCAGCAGGCGAATGCGCATGAGGCCGGCGGATCAGGGCGCGGCTTCGAGGTCTTCGTCGCCGCCGACGCTCCACAGCCGCTCCAGTCCGTAGAACTCGCGGATGCGCGGCAACATCACGTGCACGACGATGTCGCCGAGATCGACCAGCACCCACTCGGCCTCCTTCTCGCCTTCGATACCGAGCGGCATCATCCCCGCCTTCTTGACGAACTTGACCACTTCGTCGGCGATCGACTTGACGTGCCGCGTCGAGGTGCCGCTGGCGACGAACAGCAGATCGGCGAACGAAGCCTTGGCGCGGATGTCGATCTCGCTCACGTCCTTCGCCTTCAGCTCGTCGAGTGCCGCCACCACCTGCCGGCGCAACAGCGCCGTTTCCTTCGCCAGCGCCGCCGGAACCGGGGCCGCGACCGCCACCTCGGGCTTCGCCACCGGCTTGCGCGGAACCGCGACCTTCCGGACCGCAGCCTTCTTCGCCGGCTTCTTCGCTGCCGCCTTCTTCTTCGAGGGCGGCTTGCGCGCGCCGCTCGCGGCCTTCTTCGCAGGCGCCTTGCGCGCGGTGGTCTTCGCCTTCGGCTTGGGCTTCGAGGTGGTGTTCAAGTCGGACCTTCCCATTCGCGCGGCGGCTTGCCGCGGCTGCAGTATAGGTCAGTCGGCCGGCGCTTCGACCCGATACAGGCCAGCCTCGGCGATGTAGTCGGCCACCGCTTCCGGCACCAGGAAGCGCGGGTCGCGGCCGGCGGCGACCAGCGCTCGGATCGCGGTGGCCGAGATCGACAGCGGCGTGACCGCGAGCTCGGCGATGCGGCCGGCGGCGCTGGCGTGCAGGTCGCCGAGCACGCCGCGCCGGCGCACCGCCTGCGCGCGCAACGCTTCCGGCCACGCAATGCGGTCCTTGGCTCCCGGGCGCGTGAGGATCAGCAGGTGCGCAAGCTCGAAGATCCGTTCGTGACGGTGCCAGTGCACGAAGCCGGCGAAGGCGTCGGCGCCGACGCAGAACACCAGCGGCACCTCGGCGCCGATTTCCGCGCGCAACTCGGCCAGCGTGTCGACGCTGTAGCTCGGCCCGGCGCGGCGCAGCTCACGAGCATCGGCATGCAGCCGCGCACAGCCACGCAGCCCGAGTTCGAGCATGGTCAGGCGCTGTTGCGGACTCGCGAGCGGCTGCGGCCGATGCGGCGGCACCGGTGCCGGCAGCATGCGCACGTCGGCGTCCAGCGCCTCGCTGATCTCGAGCGCAACGCGCAGGTGCCCGAGGTGCACCGGGTCGAAGGTGCCGCCGAAGATCGCGGTCAGCTTGCCCATCAGGCCACCATGCGCTTGCCGGCGCGCACGTCGCTCACGCGCATCAGCAGGCGCTCGAGCGCGACGAAGGGATCGCCGCTGCCGCGCCCCTTGGCGAGCCGATCGACGGCGGCGGCCTCGACCAGGCGCTGTTCCCAGAAGCGGGCATCGCCGCGCGCCAGCGCCTTGCGGAATGCGGCATCGCGCGTGCCCCAGATGCCCTCGCTGCGAAATGCGCCCGCCTGCTGTGTGCGCGGCAACTGCGCCAGGCGTGCTGCCGCATGCAGCTGTGTCAGCAGCCAGGCCATCAGCATCGCCGGCTGTTCGCCCTCGGCGCGCAACGACGCAAGCATGCGCCGCGCACGCGCGCCGTCGCCGGACAGCGCGGCTTCGGTCATGCCGAACACGTCGAAACGCGCCGAGTCGGCGACCAGTTGCTCAAGCTCGGCCTCGTCGACGCGACGTCCGCCCGCGAGCAGCGCGAGCTTGTCGATCTCCTGCGCGCAGGCAAGCAGGTTGCCTTCGGTGCGCCGCACCAGCGCGTCGACCGCGTCCGGCGCCAGTTGCACCGCCCGCGACGCCGCGCGCGACTGCACCCAGCCCGGCAACTCCTCGCGCTTGAGCGGCCACAGCGGCAGGAACACGCCGCAGCGCTCGACTGCCTGCGTCCACTTGCCTTCCTGCTTCTTGCTCCATTGCGTGCAGGTGATCAGCAGCACGCAGTCGGACGGCGCGCGTGCGCACCATTCCTGGATCGCTTCCGACCCTTCCGTGCCCGGCTTGCCGGTCGGCAGCCGCAGTTCGATCAGGCGTCGCGACGCGAACAGCGACATCGCCGCACCCGAACGCGCCAGGTCGTTCCAGTCGAAACCGGACTCGACGTCATGCACTTCGCGTTCGCTGTAGCCGAGTTCGCGCGCGCGCTGGCGCAGGGCATCGGCGGCCTCGATCACCAGCAGGTGTTCTTCGCCGGCGATCAGGTACACCGGCTTCAGTTCCGCCGCCTTCGCGATGCGGCTCGCGAACTGCGCGGACGCACTCATCAGCGGATCGCTTCGATCCGCCGCAGCACTGCGGCCAGGGTGTCGCGCCGCAGTTCCTTGCGCGCCAGCTCGTCCTCGGCGGCGGCGCCGAGCGCCTGGGTTTCGTCGAAGCGATAGTCGCGGCGGCGCTCGATGGCGTTGCGCGCGACCAGCACCGTGCCGTCGGCAGCCAGCACCTCGAACTCGACGCGGTGCGTGACCTGGTATTCCTGCACGCGCGCGCTGCCGCTGACCGACAGCGGCGTGGTCGCGACGGAGTCGGCGTGGATGCGCAGCACCGCGACCTTGGCCGCGGCATCCTCGTGCAGCGTTGCCCCGGCGCGCAGCAATGCGCGCCCGAGCTCCTGCCCGATCGGACTGAACGGGTCGGCCACTTCGATGCGCAGCTCCTGCAGCGTCGCCGGCAACGCAGCCTGCTCGCGCAGGTGGAAGCCGCAGCCGGCCAGCAGGGTGATCGCGAAGAACAGGAATGCGCGCATGTCAGTTGGCCACGATGTTGACGATCTTGCCGGGCACGACGATGACCTTGCGGATGGTCGTGCCTTCGAGGAACTTCTGCACCGTCGCGTCGCTGCGTGCCGCCGCCTCCGCCTCCTCCTTCGAGGCCGAAGCCGGCACGTCGATCTGGCCACGCAGCTTGCCATTCACCTGCACCGCCAGCGTCACCGAATCGCGCACCAGCGCCGCTTCGTCCGGCTTCGGCCAGGGCTGGTCGTCGACCTGGGTCTCGCCATGGCCGAGCGCCTGCCACAGCGCGTGCGCCATGTGCGGCACGATCGGATTGAGCATCAGCGTGATCGCGCTCCACGCCTCCTGGCGCACCGCACGCGCGGCGTCGCTGGCATCGTCGAACTTCGCCAGCGCGTTCATCAGCTCCATGATCGCCGCGATCGCGGTGTTGAAGGTATGGCGACGGCCGAGGTCGTCACCGACCTTCGCGATCGTTTCGTGCAGCTTGCGTCGAATCACCTTCTGCTCGCCAGCGAGCGCGGCCGCGTCCAGCGCGGGCGCCTTGCCCGCGGCGACGTGCGCATGCACGCCGGCCCACAGCCGGCGCAGGAAGCGCGCCATGCCCTCGACCCCGGACTCGTTCCAGTCGAGCGACATTTCCGGCGGCGACGCGAACATCGAGAACAGGCGCACGGTGTCGGCGCCGTAACGCTCGATCATCAGCTGCGGGTCGACGCCATTGTTCTTCGACTTCGACATCTTCTCGGTGCCGCCGATCAGTACCGGCTTGCCGTCGGACGCGAGCTTGGCGCCGGTGATGCGGCCGCGCTCGTCGCGGGAGATCTCGACCTCGGCCGGGTTGAACCATTCCTTGCCGCCGTTGCTCTGCTCGCGATAGAAGGTCTCGGCCACGACCATGCCCTGGCACAGCAGGTTGGTCGCCGGCTCGTTCGTCTGCACCAGGCCGGCATCACGCATCAGCTTGTGGAAGAAGCGGAAATACAGCAGGTGCAGGATCGCGTGCTCGATGCCGCCGATGTACTGGTCGACCGGCAGCCAGTAGTTGGCGCGCGCGTCGACCAGGTCGTTCGCGCCGGGCGAGGTGTAGCGCGCGTAGTACCAGCTCGACTCCATGAAGGTGTCGAAGGTGTCGGTCTCGCGTTCGGCGGCGCCACCGCAGCTCGGACAGGTGGTCTTGCGCCAGGCCGGGTCGGCCTTGATCGGCGACTTCACGCCGGAGAACTCGACGTCTTCCGGCAGCAGCACCGGCAACTGGTCCTCCGGCACCGGCACCGCTTCGCACTTCGGGCAGTAGATGATCGGGATCGGGCAGCCCCAGTAGCGCTGGCGGCTCACGCCCCAGTCGCGCAGGCGGTAGTTGACCTTGCGCGTGCCGGACTTGCACTTCTCCAGCCGCTCGGCGATCGCCTTGAAGCTCTGCTCGAAGGTCATGCCGTCGTAGGCGCCGGAATTCAGCAGCAAGCCGTGTTCGGTGTAGGCCGTGGCCTGCACGTCGATCTCGCCACCATCGAGCGGACGGATCACTTGCTTGATCGGCAGGCCGTACTTCTTCGCGAACTCGTGGTCGCGCTCGTCGTGGCCCGGCACCGCCATCACCGCACCGGTGCCGTACCCCATCAGCACGAAGTTCGCGACCCACACCGGCACGCGCTCGCCGCTGATCGGATGCAGCACGTGCAGGCCGGTCGGCACGCCGCGCTTCTCCTGTGTCTCCAGCGCCGCCTCGGCGGTGGCGAGATGGCGGCATTCCTCGATGAATGCAGCGACCTCGGCATTGTCCTGCGCGGCCTGCAACGCCAGCGGATGTTCGGCCGCGACCGAGACGAAGGTGACGCCCATCAACGTGTCCGGGCGCGTGGTGTAGACGCGCAGCGGCGCAGCGTCCTGGACGCCGGTCGCTCCCGGCATCCTGCCTTCCGCGACACTAGTGCGTCCCTGCACGTCGAAGTCGATCTCCAGTCCTTCCGAGCGTCCGATCCAGTTGCGCTGCATGGTCTTGACCGCTTCCGGCCAGCCCGGCAGGTGGTCGAGTTCGCGCAACAACTCCTCGGCGTAGGCGGTGATCTTGAAGAACCACTGCGGGATCTCGCGCCGCTCGACCACCGCGCCGGAGCGCCAGCCGCGACCGTCGATGACCTGCTCGTTGGCGAGCACGGTCTCGTCGACCGGGTCCCAGTTCACCACCGAGTTGCGGCGATAGACCATGCCCTTCTTGAACAGGCGGGTGAAGAACGACTGCTCCCAGCGGTAGTACTCGGGGCGGCAGGTCGCGAACTCGCGCGACCAGTCGATCGCGTAGCCGAGCGCCTGCAGCTGTTCGCGCATGTGCTCGATGTTGGCGTAGGTCCACTTCGCCGGCGCGGTGTGGTTCTTGATCGCGGCATTCTCGGCCGGCAGACCGAAGGCGTCCCAGCCCATCGGCTGCAGCACGTTCTTGCCCTGCATGCGCTGGTAGCGGCTGATCACGTCGCCGATGGTGTAGTTGCGCACATGGCCCATGTGCAGCGCACCGGACGGATACGGCAGCATCGACAGCACGAAGTACTTCGGTTTGCCCGGGTCCTCCTGGACCTGGTAGGCGCGGTGCCGCGTCCAATAAGCCTGCGCGGCGGCTTCGATCAGTTTCGGGTCGTATTGCTCGTGCATGTCGGGTCCACGCCGCAAGGGCGCGCAATCTCAAGAGGGATGAGGGTCAGACTAGCGCAGCGGCTTTCCGGGCGGCAACCGAAGCCGGCACGGCTTGGCTACACTGCCGGCCTTTCGTCAGGAGTCCACCGATGCGCCGCCTCGCCGCCACCACGCTGTTCGCATTCTCCGCCGCATCCGCCGCCAGCGGCCCGGCCCAGGTGATCGACTGCGAACGCGCAATCGACGTGCGTGCGGGCAAGCTGCTCGGGCGCACCGTGCTGCTGGTGATCGACGGTCGCATCGCCGACCGCGCCGAGAGCATCGAGGCGCTGCGCACCTCGCCCGCATTCGCCGACCATGGCCTCGACCCGCAGTCGTTCCAGGCAATCGCCCTGCCCGGACACACCTGCACCCCGGGCTGGACCGACCTGCACGTGCATCTGTCCGGCGAGCAGAACAAGGAGTCCTACAGCGAAGGCTTCCGCCTCAACCCAGCCGACTACGCGTTGCGCGGCAGCGTCTATGCCGAACGCACGCTGCAGGCAGGATTCACCACGGTGCGCGACCTCGGCGCCAGCGACGGCATCGCGATCAGCCTGCGCAACGCGATCAACAGCGGCTGGATCGAAGGCCCGCGCATGTTCGTCGCCGGCAAGTCGATCGCGACCACCGGCGGCCACGCCGACCCGGCCAACGGCATCAACGCACGGCTGACGCGGGCGCTCGGCTATCCCGGGCCGGAGGACGGCGTCGTTGGCGGCGTCGAGGAGGCACGCAAGGCCGTGCGCAGCCGCTACAAGGAAGGCGCCGACCTGATCAAGATCACCGCCACCGGCGGCGTGCTCTCGTACGCGAAGTCGGCCGACAACCCGCAGTTCACGCTGGAGGAGATCCAGAGCGTGGTGAACACCGCGCGCGACTACGGCTTCCACGTCGCCGCGCATGCGCATGGCGCCGAAGGCATGAAGCGCGCCATCCGTGCCGGCGTGACCACCATCGAGCACGGCACCTACGCCGACGACGAAGTGTTCCGCCTGATGAAGGCGCATGCCACCTACCTGATCCCGACGTTGTCCGCCGGCGCCTACGTCAGCGACAAGGCCAAGGACCCGACCTGGTTCCCGGCGATGGTGCGGCCCAAGGCCGAACGCGTCGGTGCGCAGATCGCCGACACCTTCGCCAAGGCGATCAAGGCCGGCGTACCGTTCGCATTCGGCACCGACGCCGGGGTGTCGCCGCATGGCCAGAACGCGAAGGAGTTCGCGCTGCTGGTCAAGGCCGGGGCCACGCCAATGCAGGCGCTGCAGGCGGCCACGATCACCGCCGCGAAGATCCTCGGCGAGAGCCGCGAGCAGGGCGCGCTCGAAGTCGGCATGCGTGCCGACATCGTCGCCGTGCCGGGCAATCCGCTTGAGGACATCAGCGTCACCGAGCGCGTCGCCTTCGTCATGAAGGACGGCGTGGTCCATCGCGCCCCGTGACCACTGGCGGTTGCCGTCGACACGGCGCCTGCTAGCGTTCGCCCCCTTTCCTGCCGAGGTGCAAGCGATGCGTCGTCTCCTGCGTTGGTTCTTCCGCGGCGGTTTGCTGCTCACGCTCCTGCTCGGCGTCGTCGTCGTGCACGAATGGAACTTCAAGCCGTGGTCGCTGCGCGTGTTCTACGAGCGCGTGTTCGTCCAGTTCGCGGTCGAGAGCCCGCAGATGCTGTCGAGCATGCGCATGCTGCCGTCGTGGCTGGACTGGTACAGCGACGACCTCGACGATGTCTCGCTGGCACAGGCCGAGCGCATGCGCCAGAAGCTGTTCGCCGACCGCGCCACGCTCGCGAGCTATGACCGCAACGAACTGGATGCCGAAGGCCAGTTGAGCTACGACGTGCTCGACTACTTCCTGGCGATGCAGGTCGAGGGCGACCCGTTCCGCTTCCACGACTATCCGGCGAACCAGCTCTCCGGCTTCCAGAACGGCCTGCCGAGCTACCTCGCCTCGCAGCATCCGGTGCGCTCGCTGGCCGACGCCGAGGACTATCTCGCGCGCTTGTCGCAGTTCGACCGCTACTTCGCGCAGCAGATGGAAGGCGTGCGCCTGCGCATCGACGAGCACCACATCGTGCCGCCGCGCTTCGTGGTCGAGAAGGTGCTCGCCGAGACGCGCGAGTTCGTCGCCGCCAAGCCCGAAGACAACGTGCTCTACGCCTCGTTCGCCGAGAAGCTCGACAAGATCCAGCCGGCCTTGCCCGCCACCGAGCGCCAACGCCTGCTCGATGGCGCGCGCGAGCGCATCGAGCGCGTGGTCTATCCGGCGTACCGCACGCTGATCGAACACCACGAGGCGCTGCTGCCGAACGCGCGCCCGAACAACGGTGTCTGGGATCTTCCGCAAGGGCCCGAGTTCTACGCCTGGGCGGTGCGCATGCACACCACCACCGACATGAGCCCGGCCGAAGTGCACGCGCTCGGGCTGGCCGAGGTGGCGCGCATCGAGACCGAAATGGACGCGATCCTGCGCGATGAGGGCCTGCTCGAAGGCAGCGTCGGCACGCGCGTGCGCCAGATCGCCGAGCGCGAGGACCAGTTGTATCCGGACAGCGACGCCGGGCGGGCGCAGATCATCGCCGACTACCAGGCCATCCTCGACGAGATCGACGGTGGCCTCGCGCCGCATTTCGGCCTGCGTCCGAGCACCGGGGTCAAGGTCGAACGCGTGCCGGCGTTCCGTCAAAAGACCGCGCCCGGCGCCTACTACGAGCCGCCGGCATTCGACGGCAGCCGCCCCGGCACCTTCTTCGCCAACCTGCGCGAAGTCAGCGAGATTCCGCGTTTCAGCATGCGCACGCTGGCCTACCACGAGGGCATTCCCGGACACCATTTCCAGATCGGCATCCAGCAGGGCATGGAAGGCCCGATGTTCCGCAAGCTGCTGCCGTTCACCGCGTTTGCCGAAGGCTGGGCGCTGTATGCCGAGCGGCTCGCCGCCGAGATGGGTTTCCAGCGCACGCCGCTCGACAATCTCGGTCGCCTGCAGGCCGAGATGTTCCGCGCCGTGCGCCTGGTGGTCGATACCGGCATGCACGACCAGCGCTGGACGCGCGAGCAGGCGATCGCCTACATGATCGACAAGACCGGCATGTCCGAGACCGACGTCGTCGCCGAGATCGAGCGCTATCTGGTCAACCCGGGCCAGGCGCTGGCGTACAAGGTCGGCATGAACACGCTGCTGCGACTGCGCGACGAGGCGCGTGCCGAACTCGGCGACCGCTTCGATGCCAAGGCCTTCCACGACCTCGTGCTCGGCGGCGGCAGCCTGCCGCTGACCCTGCTCGAACGCCGCGTCGACGCCTGGGTCGCCGAGCGCAAGGCCGGTACCTGAGCCGGCCCGCCCTTGCATCCGGCGCCGGCGAACCCATGTCCGCTGGCGCCCCCACGACGACAGCGAATCCGCCATGAACGACGCCGCAAAGCCGCACGTGTTCGACGCCAGCCTCGAAGGGTTCGAGCAGACGGTATTGGCGAAGTCGAACGAGACGCCGGTGCTGGTCGACTTCTGGGCCACCTGGTGCGGCCCGTGCAAGACGCTCGGGCCGATCCTCGAAAAGCTCGCCGACGAGTTCAACGGCGGCTTCGTGCTGGCCAAGGTCGATGTCGACCAGGAGCAGCAGCTTGCCGGCTACTTCCAGATCCGCTCGGTACCGACGGTGATGCTGGTCAAGGGCGGCCAGATCGTCGATGGGTTCCCGGGCGCGTTGCCGGAAGGCCAGGTGCGCCAGTTCCTGCAACACCATGGCATCGTAGCGCTCGATGCCATGGCCGCACCGGCAGTCGAACCCGAAGTGATCGAACTCTCGCTGTCGCCCGCGGAACAGGTGCAGGCCGCGCGCGAAGCCGTCGCCGCGTCGCCGCAGCAACCCGAGCTGCGCCTCGACCTGATTGCCGCCTTGCTGCAGGCCGGCGACGCCACGGCCGCCGAGCACGAGCTCGATGAGCTGCCGGCCAATCTCGCCACCGACGACCGCGCCAAGCGCTCCCGCGCCCAGCTCGATTTCGCCAAGGCCCTGCTCGGCGCACCGGGCGAGAACGAACTGGTCGTCGAACTCACCGCCAATCCGAACAACCTGCGCGCCCGCCATCAACTCGGCGTGCGCCGCTTGCTCGCGGGCGACAGCGTCGACGCACTCGAATGCTTCCTCGCGATCATGCGCAGCGACCGCAAGTTCGACGACGACCTCGGCCGCAGGTCGCTGATCTCCGCCTTCGCCCTGATCGACGACCCCGACCTCGTCAGCCGCACCCGCAAGCAGATGGCGGCGATGATTTTCTAGACGGGGTCAGCGTGAATGACCGGTTCGCCGGGTTCACCCGCTACTGCTCGAAGCCATCGCCCAGCAGGCAATCGCCGGCGCCTGGGAATACCGGGAAGCCGCGGCTGCAGGTCAGGCGCGTGATCGCTTCCATGCGCACGTCGCCGCCCGCCGGCTGCAAGGTCCGCAGCAGTTCGGCGACCAGCGCATCGCGCGCGCTGGCCGAGTCCGCGCCGGCGATCAGCACGCCGCGGGCAGCGGCGAAGGCCGCGAGTTCGTCGTAGCTGCGGGCGAGCGCAGCCGTGAGCGTCTGGTCGGTCTCGGCCAACAGGCTCTGGTCGATGCCGACTTCCCACTCGTGGCGCAAGGCATGCAGGCCCTGGCCGCAGTCGGGGTTGCTCAGATCGACGGCAAATCCGCGCAAGGGCCCCACCGCCGGGCCTTGCAACGCGCTGCGATCGCTGCAGACGTGATGGGAGATGCGGTCACCGAGCGCATGCAGGTAGATGCCGAGCCGGGCCGCGGCCGCACGCGATGCACCGCCGCCGACGACGGCATCGAACGACTCCGCGTACAGCGGCCCGCCCGGCTCATCTGCGGTGACGATCAACTGCGACCCGGTCGGCGTCACGAAGGACACCGAGGTCGGGCCGAAGATCGAGATCTCGCTATCGATTTCGGCGGGATCGTTGTTGTCGCGGGCAAAGCACTGCGTGCCGAGCGCATAGTCGCTGCCGGTGAATGCCGTCAGCCCATCGGCACAGGCCGGGCGCGTCGGGCCGGAACCTTCCATCGCCCAGGCGCGCAGGTGCACCAGAAAGCCCTCGGCATCGGCGTCGCCGAGATTCGGATGCAGCCCATCGACGACCGGCTGCGGACCGAGCGGGCCGGTGCGCGGCGCGATGAAGTGGAAGAACATGCCACCGGAGGGGCCGTTGGTCCGCACCAGTCCGTCCAGTACCGCCGTTGCCAGCGTGCCACCCGCGACCGGCGCGCCGCGCAGATCGACGGGAGCGTAGGAGCCGAAGTCGACCGCCTGATCGTAGGCGGCGATCCAGTACGCGTCGCTGGCGCTGAAACCGACGGCCTGCGCCATCAGGTAGGTCGCGTCGGCATGCACCAGGCTGCGCGCATGCGGATACGACGCAGCCGCCACGTACAGCGCCGACGCAGCGGTCAGGCAGGTACCGGTGGTCGTGCCCACCGGCAGGCACTCCGCCGGCAACGGCGTGCACGCCAGCACACCGCTGCCATCCGCGCTCCAGCACAGGTCTTCGCTGAACGCTCCCACGTCCGCACTCCTCGCCCACAACCCGACCGCGATCAGCAGCCAGCCCGCGCGAACAACCGATTCGATCCGCATGTCCCATGGCTCCCCTAGGCGCGCGTTCGGCGCCGTCGAGCCCAGCATCACCGCCCGCGGCAACGAACAGGTGTCGGCAGTCGACGCCAATGTGAGCGCATGTTGCTGCGCGCGTGGCGGCGCATTCTCCCCTCCCGCCGGCCTTCAGCCCCACAACAACTCATCGAGTGACTGCTCGCGCGACCAGCCGTGGGCGGCGAGGTCGACGCGGCCGGTCTTCGACACGGTGACGCCTTCCTTGCGCAGACGCCTGACCTGTTCCTTGTAGGCGTCGCTGCCGAGCGGAAAGGCGATGCGGCCGTCGGCCTTGAGCACGCGGTACCAGGGCACCGGATGGTCCTGCGGGGCCATGCCGAGCACGCGCCCGACCATGCGCGCGCGGCCCTTCAAGCCGGCGCGGGCGGCAACTTCACCGTAGCTGCTGACGCGCCCGGCAGGGATCTTGCGCACCGTGTCGAGGATTGCGGCGATGGCGGCTGCGGCATGCACGCGAGTAGCATAAGCGCATCGGATCGGAGAACCACCATGCGCAGTTTTGAAGACGTCCGTGCCCACCTCGGTGCACGGTTTGCCCTCACCGCAAGCGATCCCTACCAGGTCGGTTTCGACCTCGACATCGACGACGAACGACGCCAGGGCATCTTCATGGGCGACCTCGAAACCGAGAGCGGCCGCCGCTACCTGCGCATCTCGACGCCGATCGCGCCGCTCGCGAAATCGAACGCCACGCGTTCGCTGCGCTTCAACTGGGAGCAACGCGTCGGCTACCTCGCGGTCAGCGATCTCGATGGCGTGCCCTACCTGCACCTGTGCGAGAACCGCCCCTACGACGGCCTGACCAGCGAGGAGATCGACGTCCTGGTCGAGGAGATCGGACGCCTGGCCGACAACCTGGAGCGGCTGATCAACCTCGGTGCCGATTCGGTCTGATCGCAAGCCGCCCTGCGCACCACGGGTTGACGCGAACGCCCCGGCCGCAACCCCGCCATCGCGCTGCGCGCGGCGCCGCTGCCGCGGCCCTGCTTCGGAACTGCGGGCCTGTGGCATAATCCGCCGCCTTTTTATCCACCGGATCGTCCCCACGTCCGGTGCTCCAACGAGAAGAGACCCATGAGCTTTCTGATTTCCGACGCCCACGCACAGGCGGCGGGCGGTGCCACTGCCGACCCGATTTCGCCGCTGATCATGATGGCGGTGTTCTTCGCCATCTTCTATTTCGTCGCCATCCGCCCGCAGATGAAGCGCGCCAAGGAACACCGGGCGATGCTCGATGCCCTGGCCAAGGGCGACGAGGTGGTGACTTCGGGAGGCATCCTCGGCCGCGTTACCGACATCGGCGATGCCTTCGTCAGCATCGAAATCTCCGACAAGTTGGAGATCAAGGTGCAGCGACACGCGATCAGCGCCGTATTGCCGAAAGGCACGATCAAGTCGGCGTAAGACCCGACCACAGGGACCCACGCAATGACGCTCGAATATCCCAACTGGAAGAAGGCCATCATCTTTGTGGTGCTGGTCTTCGGGCTGCTCTACTCGCTGCCCAATGTCTACCGCCAGGACCCGGCGGTGCAGATCTCCGCCAGCCGCGGCGCCGTGCTCGATGAGGCGGTGAAGGAAAAGATCCAGGGCGACCTGGAGCGTGCCAAGGTCGGCATCAAGGCGATCGAACTGACCGAGAAGCGACTGCTGGTGCGACTGCAAGACAGCAACCAGCAGCTGACCGCTGCGGAACTGCTACGCGCCTCGCTCGGCGAGAACTACACGGTGGCGCAGAACCTCGCGTCCACGGTTCCGGCCTGGCTCGGCAAGTTCGGCGCGCGGGCGATGACCCTCGGTCTCGACCTGCAAGGCGGCGTGCACTTCCTGATGGAAGTCGACCGCGAGGCGGTGATCGAGCATGCCGACGAGCGCCTGGTCGATGACATCAAGACCGCCCTGCGCAACCGCGAGATCCGCGGCACCGCGGCGCGTGCGGCGAACGGCGTGCTGGTGACCCTGCGCAGCGAGGACGACCGCAAGCGCGCCGCCAGCGAGATCGCGAACCTGGCCCCCGGCGTGGTGATCGAGGATGGCGCCGGTTCGCTCGAATCCTTCCCGCTCTCGATCAAGGTCCCGGACGAAGCGCGCATCGCGGCGATGGACCAGGTGATCGACCAGAACCTGTCGACGCTGCGCAACCGCATCAACGCGCTCGGCGTGGCCGAACCGGTGATCCAGCGCCAGGGCGCGGCGCGCATCGCGGTGCAATTGCCCGGCATCCAGGACACCGCCGCCGCCAAGAAGATCTTGGGCGCCACCGCAACATTGGAATACCGCCTGTCCGACGTCGAGAACGCCTCGCGCGTGATGGAAGCGGTGCAGACCGGTCGCGTCCCGGCCGGCGCGCGCCTGTACTACACGCGCGACGGTCAACCGGTGCTGCTCAGCCGCCGCATCATCGCCCAGGGCGACGAGATCGTCACTGCCACCAGCACCATCGACCCGGACAGCGGCACCCCCGCGGTGTCGATCCGCCTGAACGACGCCGGCGGCAGCAAGATGCTGCAGGTGACCGAGGAGAACGTCGGCCGCCCGCTCGCAGTGGTGTTCATCGAGCGCATCCCGGAGACCAGGATCGTCGACGGCAAGGAAGTGCGCACGGCGCGGATCAAGGAAGAGGTGATCAGCATCGCCAACATCCGCGAGCCGTTCGGCAAGAGCTTCCAGACCACCGGCCTGCAGAAGGCCGAGGCCGACGAACTGGCGCTGCTGCTGCGCGCCGGCTCGCTGTCGGCGCCGATCGACATCGTCGAGGAACGCATCATCGGACCGAGCCTCGGTGCCGACAACATCCGCGCCGGCATCAACGCGGTGCTGTACTCGTTCCTGTTCGTGATGGCGTTCTTCGTCGTCTACTACAAGATGTTCGGCATCGTCACCAACCTCGCGGTGCTGCTGAACCTGCTGCTGGTGGTTGCGGTGATGTCGCTGTTCGGCGCCACCCTGACCCTGCCCGGCCTCGCCGGCATCGCGCTGACCATCGGCATGTCGGTCGACGCCAACGTGCTGATCAACGAGCGCATCCGCGAGGAACTGCGCGCCGGCACCTCGCCGCTGGCGAGCATCGCGGTCGGCTATGAGAAGGCCTCGGGCACCATCCTCGACGCCAACATCACCGCCCTGCTCGGCGGCATCGCGCTGTTCTCGTTCGGCTCCGGCCCGATCCGCGGCTTCGCACTGTCGCTGTGCGTCGGCATCCTGACTTCGATGTACACCGCGGTCTCGGTATCGCGCGGCATCGCCTCGCTCTTCTACAGCGGCCGCAAGAAACTTGCGCGCCTGTCGATCTGACCCGGAGATCCGACGTGAACCTTTTCCCGTATGACAGCAAGTTCGACTTCATGCGCCTGCGCAAGGCGTCGCTCGGCATCGCCGTCGCCCTGTTCGTGATCGCGCTGGCCTCCCTCGCCACGCGCGGCCTCGAATTCGCGCTGGACTTCACCGGCGGCACCGTCGTCGAACTCCAGTTCGAGAAGCCGGTCGACATTGCCGAAGTGCGCGGCAAGCTCGAAGCCGCCGGTTTCAAGAACGCCCAGGTGCAGACCTTCGGCGCGTCCAACGACATCGTCGTGCGCATGAAGCCGATCGAAGGCCAGGTCAATGCCGAGAAGACCGGCGATTCGGTGCTCGCCGCGGCGAGGATCGAGGGCAACCCGGCCAAGCTCACGCGCTCCGACTTCGTCGGCCCGCAGGTCGGCAAGGAACTGGCCGAACAGGGGGTGATCGCGGTGATCTTCGTCGCGCTCGGCTTCCTGCTCTACATCTCGATCCGCTTCGAGTGGAAGTTCGCGATCGCGGCGATCATCACCACCATGCACGACGTGGTCATCTGTACCGGCTACTTCTCGGTCACCGGCAAGGAATTCGACCTGAACGTGCTCGCCGGCATCCTGTCGGTGATGGGCTACTCGATCAACGACACCATCGTGGTGTTCGACCGCGTCCGCGAGAACTTCCGCAGCCTGCATCGGGTCGATGCCTACGAAGTGCTGAACCGTTCGGTCAACCAGACGCTGTCGCGCACCATCATCACCTCGTTCGTGGCATTCCTGACCGTGCTCGCGCTGTACATCTTCGGCGGCACGGCGCTGCGCGGCATGGCCGAGTCGCAGATCATCGGCATCATCATCGGCACGCTGTCGTCGATCTTCGTCGCCTGCCCGCTGTTGCTCTGGTTCGGCACCACCCGCATCGACCTGCTGCCGCGCGCGAAGGATGATGCCGATCTGGCCCGGCGTCCGTAACCGATCAGGCTGTCGCAACCACGAAAAAGGCCGGGAGCGATCCCGGCCTTTTTCGTTTCGGAACGTGCAGGAGCGCCGCGTGCGGCGCGAACTCGCTCAGTTCAACCCACCCACAAACGGCTCGATCACCGTGCGCAGTTCGCCGCCGACGTTGAGGTTGGCGGCGACGATGTGGCCCTTGGCGAGGAAGCCGTCGCCACCGCGCATGTCGGTGATCTGGCCGCCGGCCTCGCGCACCAGCAGCACGCCGGCCGCCATGTCCCAGGGCTGCAGGCCCATCTCGAAGTAGGCATCGAAGCGACCGCAGGCGACATAAGCCAGATCAAGCGCGGCCGATCCGGTGCGGCGCAGGTCTTCGCCGGTCTTGAGCAGGGCCTTGACCATGTTCAAATGGTCATCGAACAGCTTGCGCTGGCGGAACGGGAAGCCGGTGGCGATCAGCGCGCCTTCGATGCCCTTGCGCGGGGTGACGCGCAGGCGGCGGTCGTTGAGCAGCGCGCCGCGGCCCTTCTCGGCGGTGAACAGTTCGTCGCGCAGCGGATCGAACACGACGCCGAGCACCGGTTCGCCCTTCTCGACCAGGGCGATCGAGACCGCGAAATGCGGAAAGCCGCGCAGGAAGTTGCTGGTGCCATCGAGCGGGTCGATCACCCACTGCTGCTTGGTCGGCCCGACCTGCCCGCTCTCCTCGCCGAGGAAACCATGGGTCGGAAACGCGCGCCTGAGTTCCTTGATGATCTCGGCTTCGGCCAAGCGGTCGACCTCGGTCACGAAATCGAGATGCGCCTTCTCGTGGATGATGATGCTGTCGCGCTTGGGCAACGCACGCGTGATGATGGTGCCAGCCGCGCGCGCAGCCTTGATGGCGATATGGAGGGCGCCGTTTGCCATGATGTCTCCGGGAAAGAACCGCCCGGCTCGGGGCCGGGCGAAGTGCCGGCAGGGTAACAAACCCGCCTCGTGCAGGAAAGGCGAAACCGCGGCGCAGGGCGCGCGCCGGCTAGACTACGCACATGTCCCTGCGTGAATTCCTGCGGCCGGTCCGCATCGTCCTGGTCGAACCCTCGCTGCCCGAGAACATCGGCGCCAGCGCCCGCGCGATGAAGACCATGGGTCTCACCGACCTGGCACTGGTGCGGCCGAAGCTGTTCCCCGACGCGCGCGCCAGCGCGCTCGCCGCCGGTGCCGACGACCTGCTCGAAGGCGCGCGGGTGTGCAACTCGCTGGCCGAGGCGCTCGAGGGCTGCATCCACGCCGCCGGTTGCAGCGCGCGCCTGCGCGACATCGCCGTGCCGCTGCAGGAGCCGGCGCTGGCAGCGCGCAACCTGGTCGCGCGCATGGCGCAGGGCCCGGTCGCGCTGGTCTTCGGCGCCGAACGCACCGGGCTCAGCAATGAAGACCTCGGGCGCTGCCACGTCGCCGTGCATATCCCGACCGAGCCCGACTTCAGCTCGCTGAACCTGGCCCAGGCGGTGCAGGTGCTGGCCTTCAGCGTGCGCAACGCGGCACTGGAGCAGCAGGGGACAGAGGCGCTCGCGAACACGCGCGACGATGCGCCCGCCGACCTCGGCCAGTTGGAGCGCATGTTCGGCCACTTCGAGGAAGCACTGAGCGAGATCGACTTCTTCAAGGGGCGCCCCCACGGGCAGCTGATGCTGCGCATCCGGCGCATGCTGCTGCGCGCCGACCTGGACACGCGCGAGGTGATGATCCTGCGCGGCATCCTGGCCGAAGCGCAGCGCATGGCGCGGCTCGCGGCCCGCGTCAACAACTGACAAACGCAGGCGCGGCACACGCGGATGCGACACCTGCCGCGTGCTAAGGTCGCGCGGGCTTCGATCTGCCGGCAACGCCGGCCCCTGGGCGGCTTACGCGGAATGATCTCGATCGGCAAACGGCGCGGCATGCGTGCGCGACTCGGCTCCTGCATCGCGCTCTCGCTGGCGCTGTTCGCGCTGGTCCCGGCGCCCGCGCACGCCGACGCGCAGAAGCCGAATCGCCTCGTGCTCGGGCGCATCACCGACAATCCGCGCAGCGACTACGTGCGCCTGAAGTCCATGCTCGACGTGGTGGTGCCGCGACTCGCGGCCGCCGGCATCTCCGAAGGCGCGGTGCTGCTCGCGCGTGACCCGCAGCAGATGGCCGGCTACCTGCGCCGCGGCCGCGTCGACTGGGTCACCGAGACCCCGGCGATGGCCGCGGAATTGCAGGGCCGCTCCGGTGCCGTGCCGTTCCTGCGCTCGGTGCGCGAGGACCGCAACGTCTATCGCAGCCTGATCTTCGTGCGCCGCGACAGCGGCATCGGCCGCATCGACGACCTGCGCGGCAAGCGCGTCGCGCTGCAGACGCGCTCCTCGACCAGCGCCTTCTACCTGCCGCTGATGACGATGGTCGGCGCCGGGCTGCCGCTGGCCGAGCTGGCGGCACCGGACGACCATCCGCGCGGCGACGAGGTCGGCTTCCTGCTGGCGCGCTCGGAGTTGAACATCGCCGCATGGGTGCACAAGGGACTGGCCGATGCCGGCGCCGTCAGCAACCTCGACTGGGACAACCCGGCGCGCATGCCGCCGCAGTTTCGCGCCGACTTCCGCGTCATCGCCGAGAGCGACAGCGTGCCGCGCGCGATCGAACTGGTGCGCGCCGACCTGCCCCCGGCACTGGCCGACGCGTTGCGTGTGGTACTGGTCGGCATCGACCGCGACCCCGCCGCCGGCGACGCGCTGCGCGGCTACTTCGCCACCGCGCGCTTCGAGCCGGTGGACTTGGCCACGCGGCAGTCGCTCGACGCACTGAACCAGCGCCTGTTGCCGCTGCGCCGGGAACTGGAGCGATGAGCGCGCGCCGCACCTGGTGGCTGGTCGCGACCGCCGTCGCGCTGCTGCTCGCCGCCTGCGTGGCGGTGGTGCTGCAACAGCACCGCAACCACACGCGCCGCGTCGCCAACGCCGCCACCCAGAACGAGTTCGCGCTGGCCGAGCGGGCGCTCGCCGAACGTGCCCGACTCGCCGCCGCGATGCTTGCGGACTCGCTGGTCAACCCGACCTACTTCTTCGACCTGCAGCGCATCGGCGACGTGCTCGAAGCCGGGCTCGACCGCGAACAGACCGCCTACATCCTGCTGCTCGACGCGCACGGCCGCATCCTGCACGACGGCAGCCGCGACATCGCCCGCTACGGCCAGCAACCGGACGATGCCTTCGCCGCGACCGCGGCGGCGGTGCGGCAACCGACGGTGCTGATCGCCGAGCGCTTCATCGAGGTCGCGCATCCGATCCAGCTCGGCGACCAGCGCCTGGCGACGCTGCGCCTCGCGTTCAAGCGCGATGCCGGCGCCACCGTGGCACCGCTCGCGGTGCCCGCGCTGGCGCCGTGGCTCGACCCGGCGCTGCTGCTCGGCCTGCTCGCCGGCGTCATCACCCTGCTGCTGATCGGCGATCGCCTGCTGGCGCGACCGCTGGCGCAGATCGACCGCCGCCTCGGGCAGCTCGCGCGCGTCTACACCGGCGCCGAGGCCGAGACCTCGTGGCGCGAGTCGCTCGACCGCATCACCGGGCGCTTCGCCGGTTTCGACCGCGAACTGCAGCAGCACGGCCGCATCGACGCACTGACCGCGCTGCCGAACCGCATCGCGCTGCGCGAGCGCATCGCCGAAGCCATCGGCGCCGCGCCGGGCACCGGGGAACAGGAGATCGCGCTGCTGTTCATCGACCTCGACGATTTCAAGCGCATCAACGACACCCTCGGCCACGACATCGGCGACGCCATCCTCGCCAACGTCGCGCGTCGGTTCAGCGACGTGCTGCGCGAGGAATATCCGGGCGAGCAGGGCTTCATCGCGCGCTTCGGTGGCGACGAGTTCGTGCTGCTGCTTGCCGGCGTCGACGCACGCCGTCGCGCCGGCGTGCTCGCCGAACTGCTGCTGTCGTCGTTGCGCACGCCGCTTTGCATCGCCGACCAGGCGCTGCATGTCAGCGCCAGCATCGGCATCACCTCGTTCCCCGAGGACGCGCCGGACGCCGCGCGCCTGCTCAAGAACGGCGACATCGCCATGTACCTGGCCAAGGTCCACGGCCGCAACTGCGCGCGCTTCTTCACCACCTACCTGACCCGCCTCGCCGACGACCGCCTCGCGATCGAGCAGGACCTGCGCGCCGCGCTCGACCGCGACGAGCTGAAGCTGCACTACCAGCCGATCATCGACTTCACGACCGGGGCGATCCACGGCGCCGAGGCGTTGCTGCGCTGGCACCATCCGACCCGCGGCATGGTGTCCTCGTCGCTGTTCGTCGGTGTGGCCGAGGACGTCGGCATGATCGACGCGCTCGGCGAGTTCGCGCTGCGCACCGCCTGCGAGACCGCGGTGCGCTGGCCCGCCTGCGGGGCGTCGCGGCCGTTCGTGGCGGTCAACGTCTCGGTCAAGCAACTGCGCGACGCGCGCTTCCCGGCCCGGGTCGAACGGCTGCTGGCCGAGACCGGACTGGAACCCGGGCTGCTGCATCTGGAGCTGACCGAGAGCTCCCTGCTCGATGGCGAGTCGAGCGCGATCGCGGTGCTCGAAGACCTGCACCGGATCGGCGTCAAGCTCTGGCTCGACGATTTCGGCACCGGCTTCTCCGGACTGAACCACCTGCGCCGCGTGCCGGTGGATGGCGTCAAGATCGACCGCAGCTTCGTCGCCGACCTGCTCACCGACCGCCACGACGTGGCCCTGACCAGCGCCATCATCGCGATGGCGCGTTCGCTCGACATCACCGTGGTCGCCGAGGGCGTCGAATCGGCGGCACTCGCCGACGTGCTCAAGGGCCTGCGCTGTCCGTTCGGCCAGGGCTACTGGATCGGCGAGCCGGCGCACAGCGAGAAACTGGTCGAACGCATCCTCGCCCAGCGCGACGGCGAGCGCGGCCGTGGCCGCAGCAGCACCCGCGTCAGCTGAACAGCCCGCGCACCGTCTCGATGAATCCGCCGAGGTGCATGACCACCCAGTCGCCGAACCAGAACGCGGCGCCGAACTGGATCAGCGTCACCGCCCACAGCGCCGCCAGCCAACGCCCGTCGCGCTCGAGCAGCGCCATCGCATAGCCGATCATCGCCATCGCGAACGGCATGTTGGTCATCGGCACCGGCAGCGCCAGCTCGATGCCGAGGAACACCAGCAGGAAGCCGGTGAAGCGGTGCGCATGGCGGGTCAGGAAGAAGGTCCAGCTCGGCTTGCACAGCTTCTCGATGCGCAGCAGCCACGGGTCGAGCACATGCACGAACTTTGCCACCGAGGTCTTCGGGATCTGGATGCGGCGCACGAAACCGGGCATCCACGGATGGTCGAAGCCGGCCAGCATCTGCAGCCCGATCAGGCTGAGCAGGGTGCCGAAGATGCCGCCCATGAAGCCGACCGGGAGCGGGATCATGCACGGCAGCGCGGCGAGCAGGATCAGCGCGCCGAAGCCGCGCTCGTGGATCGAGTCGACCAGCACGCCGAAACCGATGCGCTCGTCCTGCCACTCGTGCAGCGTCTGCGACAACAGCTCGGAAACGCGCGGCGGCTTCGGTTGGGGCGGCCGCTGCCGCAGGCGCAGGCGCATCAGCCGTGTTCCGCCGGCGCGGCCAGCGCGACCACCAGCACCTTGTCGATGCGCGCGCCGTCGAGGTCGATCACCTCGAAACGGAAGCCGCCGAACTCGAAGTGCTCGCCGACCCCGGGAATGCGTCCGAACTGGGCCATGAACATGCCCGCCAGGGTGCGGTATTCCTGGTCCTGCTCGTGCGGCAGATCGCCGAGCCCGAGCAGTTCGCGCAGGTCCTGCACCGGCAGGCTGCCGTCGATCAGCCAGGAACCGTCCGCGCGCTGCACGATCGGCTGTTCGTTGGCCTCGATCGCGTGCGCCAGTCGCCCGAACACCGCGCCCATCAGGTCGCCCATCGTCACCAGGCCCTGGATGTCGCCGTATTCGTCGACCACGAACGCCAGCGCCGCCTCGCTCTCGCGCATCTGGTCGAGCAGCTGCATCGCCTTGGCCGCCTCCGGCACGAACAGCGGCGCCTGCAGTTCACGAAACAGCTCCGGCGTCTTGCCCGAGGCCAGTTCGGCGACCATCATCTTGGTCTCGACCACGCCGAGCACGTCCTGGTCGCTGCCGCGGTACACCGGGTAGCGCGAATGCCGCGACTCGCGCAGCACCGCCAGGTTCTCGTCCAGCGACGCCGCCGCATCCAGCCAGGCGATGCGCGTGCGCGGCGTCATCAGGCTGTCGACAGTGCGGTCGCCGAGATTGAGCACGCGGTTGACCATGTTGCGCTCGTCGACGTCGATCACGCCCTGCTCGTGGCTCTCGGCGACCAGCATCTTGATCTCTTCCTCGGTCACGTCGCTGTCGTTGCCGTGGCGTACCGGGAACAGCTTGAACAGCATCTCGGTGGTGGCACTGAGCAGGGTCACCGCCGGCGCCGCCGCGATCGCCAGCACGCGCATCGGCAGGGCGACCGCGGTCGCGACCTTCTCCGGGCGCACGATCGCGAGGCGCTTTGGCACCAGTTCGCCGACGACCACCGAAACGAACAGGATCAGCCCGACGCTGACGCCGACGCTGACCGGGCCGGCATGGCGCGCGATCCACGGCAGCTGCGCCAGTTCGTCGCGCAACGCCAGCGCGATCGACTCGCCGCCGAAGTAGCCGGTGAGGATGCCGATCAGCGTGATCCACACCTGCACCGAAGACAGGAACCGCTCCGGCTTCTCGGCCAGTTCCAGCGCGATGCGCGCGCCACGGCTGTCGCCGGCACGCTGGCGCAGGCGCGTCTTGCGCGCGGTCATCACCGCCATTTCCGACAACGCGAAGAAGCCGTTGAGCAGGATCAACAGCAGGACAATGGTCAGTTCAAGCGGCATGCGGGCACCGTTCGGACGCACCGCGCCGACCGAGAGGGTGGCGCAACACGGCCCGTGCAGGCGGAGGTACCGGGGAACGGCGTCTGGAGTCGGGCATCGGTTCAGGACAGGAGGCGCGACAGCGAGTGCACGCTCAGCGCGATGACGGCGAAGCCTACCATGCCGGTCAACACCCGCATCGGCATGTGCCGGGCCAGCCAGGCCGCCACCGGCGCCGCCACGATGCCGCCGCAGACGAGGCCCGCGAGCCACACCCAGGAGACCACGCCGAGGCTGGCGGTCAGCGTCGCGCTGATCGCGATCGCGACGAAGAACTCGGAGGCATTGGTGGTGCCGACCGCATAGCGCGGCTCGGCGCCCTGGGCGATCAGCGACGCCGTCACCACCGTGCCCCAGCCGCCACCGCCGATCGCGTCCAGCGTGCCCGCGACCAGCCCGGTGCCGTGCGCTCCGAGCGCATGCACGCGCTTGTGCGCCACGCGGTTGCGCAGCGCCCGCACCAGCAGCCACAGGCCCATGCCGCTGAGGTAGGCGCTGATGACGATGCGCAGCGGCGCAGCCGGCGCGCGCTGCAGCACCAACGCCCCGGCCAGGCCGCCGATCATCCCCGGCAGCACCAGGTGCAGGAACACGCGCCGGTCGATGTTGCGGAACCAGGCATGCGACAGCGCCGAGGCACCGCCGGTGAACACCTTGGCAGCGTGGATCGCGGCGCTCGACGCCGCCGGCGGCGTGCCCATCGCCAGCAGCACCGCGTTCGAGACCAGGCCAAAGCCCATGCCGAGCGCGCCATCCACCAGCTGCGCGGCGAATCCGATCGCCGCGAATGTCAGGAATTCGGAGAGGTCCATTTCCGGCGAAGCCTAGCGCGTGCGGGTGACAGGTTGTGGCCGGAAACCTCGACCACGGTCATTGGAATGTAACCTATCGGTCATAGTCTAGGCCGAACGCAACGGCACTGCCCGCGCCCGCATCCTTTCCCACCCACGAGCCGACCTCATGTTCTCACTGCAAACCATCTTCGGAAAAGGCGATCGCTTCTTCAGCCTGCTCGAACAGGCCTCCGAGGCCGCACACGAATCGACCAAGGCGCTCACCGCCCTGCTTGGCCATCAGGGCAAGACCGGGTCGCTGGAAGACTTCACCCGCACCCATTCGCGCGAGAAGGAACTGGCCGCGCAGATCAGCCACGAACTGGTCAACACCTTCGTGACCGCGATCGAACGCGAGGACATCGAGGCGCTCGGCGCCGCGCTCTACAAGATCCCGAAGGTGGTGCAGAAGTTTGCCGAGCGCTACGCGCTGACCGCCAATCGCGTCGGCGAAGTCGACTTCGCCCCGCGCGCGGCGATGCTGGAGAAGGCGGCCGGCGTGGTCGTGCGCATGGTGCGCGAGCTGCGCCGCGGCATGGCGATCGAGACCTACAAGGGCATGTACGACGAGCTGCAGGCGATCGAGACCGAGGCCGACCGTCTGATCCTCGACCTCTATCGCGACCTGTACAAGGACGAGGCCGACCCGGTGCGCTATCTGATCCGCAAGGACCTGTTCGAGATCATCGAGAAGGCGATCGACCGCTGCCGCGACGCCGGCAACGTGGTCTACCACATCGTCCTCAAGAACAGCTGAGGTCGCAATGACCACTGCCTTGCTGGTGCTGCTGGCCGTAATCGCGGTCGCGCTGATCTTCGAGTACATCAACGGCTTCCACGACACCGCCAACTCGATCGCGACCGTGGTCGCGACCAAGGTGCTGAGCCCGCGTCAGGCGGTGCTGCTCGCGGCCGTGACCAACCTGGTCGGTGCGCTGGCCGGCACCGCGGTAGCCAAGACCATTTCCTCCGGGCTGGTCGACACCAGCGTCGTCGCGATCGGCTCCGAGGTGCTGATCTGCGCGCTGCTCGGCGGCATCGTCTGGAACCTGATCACCTGGTGGCTCGGACTGCCCTCCTCGTCCAGCCATGCGCTGGTCGGCGGCCTGTGCGGCGCCGCGGTGGCGGCCGCGCACGGCAGCCTCGACGCGCTGATCTGGTCGCAGCCCGGTGGCGACTGGACGCAAAACAAGGGGCTGCTGTGGAAGGTGGTGATGCCGATGATCTCCTCCCCGGTCGCCGGGTTCACGCTCGGGCTGCTGATCATGGGCGGCTTCATGGCCGCGATCAGCGGCATGAACGGCGCCGGCGGCCTGCTCGCGCGCATCTCGCGTCCGCGCTGGGTCAACGCATTCTTCGGCAAGGCCCAGATCGCGAGTGCCGCCTACATGGGCTTCGCGCACGGCACCAACGACGCGCAGAAGACCATGGGCATCATCGCGCTCGCAATCTTCGGCGCCGAGGCCGCGGGCACCCTGAACGGGCTGCCGTCGTGGCTCGCATTCCTGCATCCGAACGGCAAGGAAGGCGAGATCGACCTGTGGATCGTGGTCACCTGCGCGCTGGTGATGGCCGCCGGCACCGCCGCCGGTGGCTGGCGCATCATCAAGACGCTCGGCCACAAGATGGTCAAGCTGCACCCGATCCACGGCTTCGCCGCGGAGACCAGCTCGGCCACCATCCTCAGCGTCGCCGCCCACTTCGGCATGCCGGTCTCGACCACGCACAGCATCTCGACCGCGATCATGGGCGTCGGCTTCGCCAAGAACCCGAAGGCGCTGAAGTGGACCGTGATCGAGCGCATCGTCTGGGCCTGGATCCTGACCATCCCGGCCGCCGGCGGCATCGCCTACGGCCTGGTGCTCGCCAGCCGCAGCATGGGCTGGATCGGATAGTCCACGCAGGCTGAAAAAACGGGGTCAAAAAAAACGGGGTCAGAGTACATTTCCAAAAAAAACGGGGTCAGAGTACATTTCCCATCGCTGCGCGACCCGGCGCGTGGTGCTGGAAATTTACTCTGACCCCGTTTTTTTGACCCCGTTTTGCTGACCCCGTCTTGTCGCGGGGCTTACCAGATCACGACGCGATCTTCGGGCTTGGCCAGCATCTTGTCGCCGGCCTTGCAGTCGAACGCGGTCGCGAAGGCTTCGATGTTGGCGTAGGGACCGAGCACGCGGAAGCGCGCCGGTGCATGCGCGTCGGTGTTCAGGCGCAGCTTCAGGTCCTGCTCGGTGTGCAGGCGACGCCAGCCCTGCGCCCAGCCGTGGAAGAAGCGCTGCTCCGGCGTCAGGCCGTCGATCGCTTCCGGTTTCTGCTCGGCGGTGGCGATCTTCCAGGCATCGTAGGCGACCAGCAGGCCGCCGAGGTCGGCGATGTTCTCGCCGAGCGTGAGCTTGCCGTTGACGTGCAGGTCGTCGATCGCGACGAACGCGTCGAACTGCTCGACCAGTTTCGCGGTGCGCGCGGTGAACTTGGCGCGGTCCTCGTCGGTCCACCACATGCGCAGGTTGCCCTTGGCATCGAACTGGCTGCCCTGGTCGTCGAAGCCGTGCATCAGCTCATGGCCGATGACGCCGCCGATGGTGCCGTAGTTCAGCGCCGCATCGGCCTTGGGATCGAAGAACGGCGGCTGCAGGATCGCTGCCGGGAACGCGATCTCGTTGGCAAGCGGGTTGTAGTAGGCATTCACCGTCTGCGGCAACATGCCCCACTCGCTGCGATCGACCGGCTGCCCGATCTGCGCGATCTGGCGCGCGGCCTCGAAGGCGACGCCGGCGCGCACGTTGTGCCAGTAGTGCTGGCGCTTGATGTCGAGCCTGGAGTAGTCGCGCCACTTGTCCGGGTAGCCGATCTTGGGCGTGAAGGTGTCGAACTTGGCCATCGCCTCCTGCTTGGTCGTATCGCCCATCCAGTCGAGCTTCTTCAGCCGCGCCTTGAGCGCCTGCTGCAGGTTGCCGACCAGTTCGAGCATCTGCGCCTTGGCCTCGGGCGGGAAGGTCTTCGCGACGAACAGCTCGCCGAGCGCCTCGCCGAGGTTGCCGTTCACCGCCTCGATCGCCCGCTTCCAGCGCGGGCGCAGTTCCTTGGCGCCACGCAGGGTGCGGCCGCCGAAATCGAAGTCGGCATCGACGAAGTCCTTCGACAGGTACTGCGCCGCGGTATCGACCAGGTGCCAGCGCAAGTAGGCCTGCCAGGTCGACAGCGGCGCGTCCGCCAGCGCCTTGTCCATCTCGGCAAAGAACAACGGGTGCGACAGCGAGAAGCTGCGGAGGTCCTTGCGCCCGATGGCCTCGAACAGGCTGTTCCAGTCGTAGTGCGGCGTGGCCGCATTGGCGGCGTCGACCGCGACGATGTTGTAGCTCTTGTTCGGGTCGCGCAGATCGACCAGCGTCAGCGACGCCTTGGCCAGGCGCGTCTCCAGTTCCAGGACCGCAGCGGCATCGCGCTGGGCCTGTTCCGGCTTGCTCCCGACCAGGGTCAGCATGCGCTCGACATGGGCGAGGTACTTGGCGCGCAGTGCCTTCGACTCGGCGTCGTCCTTGGTGTAGTAGTCGCGGTCCGGCAGGCCGAGCCCGCCCTGGGTGGCGTAGGCGATGTTCATCGCCGAGTTCTTGAGGTCGGCTTCCTTGCCGAAGCCAAACAGCACGCCCATGCCCTGCGCGTGCCAGCGGTTGATCAGCGCGACCAGCGCGGCGCGATCGTCGAGCGCGGCGATCTGGTCGAGCTCGGCACGGATCGGCTCGATGCCGGCCTGCTCGATGCCGGCCTCGTCCATCGCCGATGCGTAGAAGTCGCCGATCTTCTGCTGCGTGCTGCCCGGCTCGGCCTTGGCCGCGGCCGCCGCATCGCGGATCTGTCGAAGCACGCCGAGATTGCGCTCGGCGATCTCGTTCATCACGCCCCAGGCGGAATACTCGGCGGGGATCGGGTTGTGCTTCAGCCAGTTGCCGTTGGCGTGCTGGTAGAAGTCGGCGCAGGCGGCGGTGGACGCATCGAAGTTGGACTTGTCGATGCCGCGTTCGTTGCTGCCGGCGGCAGCGGCGAGCGGAAGCGTCAGCGCGATGGCGAGCGCGAGCGGTCGGAAGGAGGCGTTCATGGTCGGGTCCGTGCGGATGGGTCGAGCACAGTAGCCGCCGCGGACCCAATGCTAAAGTGGCCGCGCCACGCGGCGCTGCGCGGCGACCACGGTTCAACCCAGGGAGGACGCATGAAGCTCACGTTTTTCGGCGCTGCGGGCGAAGTCACCGGCTCCTGCCACCTGGTCGAAGCCGCCGGCAAACGCATCCTGCTCGACTGCGGCATGATCCAGTCCGGTCGCGACCAGGACAAGCGCAACGCCGCGAAGTTCGACTTCGACCTGAACCGGCTCGACGCGATGATCCTGTCGCACGCGCACATCGACCACGTCGGGCGCCTGCCGCTGTTGCGCAAGCGCGGCTATCGCGGGCCGATCTACACCCAGCGCGCAACCCGCGACCTGTCGAAGATCATGCTCGAGGATTCGGCGCGCCTCGCCGCTGCCGACATCGAATACGAAAACCGCCGGCGCGCGCGCCGCGGCCTCAAGGCACTGGAACCGCTGTACGACGAGGGCGACGTCGACGACGTGCTGCGCCAGTTCAAAGGGGTCGACTACGACCAGAGCATCGAACTGTTCCCCGGCGTCCGCTTCCGCCTGCGCGATGCCGGCCACATCATCGGCGCGGCGATCGTCGAGCTGTGGGCCGACGAGGACGACGGCACGCGCAAGCTGGTGTTCTCCGGCGACATCGGCCCCAAGGGCACGCCGATCCTGCGCGACCCGAGCACGGTCGACGAGGCCGACCTGGTCATGCTCGAAAGCACCTACGGCGACCGCCTGCACCGCGACCGCGAAAACACCCTGGTCGAACTTGGCGAGATCTTCCGCTCGGTGGCGCAGAGCGGCGGCAATATCCTGATTCCGGCGTTCGCGGTCGGGCGCACCCAGGAAATCCTGTACCAATTCGCCCAGCATTTCGACGAGTGGCAGCTGAAGCATTTCCGCATCGTGCTCGACAGCCCGATGGCATCCAAAGTGGTCAAGGTCTACGACGACCACCAGGAACTGTTCGACGAGGAAGCCAAGCGCGTGTGGCGCGGGCGGGTGCATCCGTTCCGGCTGCCGAACCTGCAACTGGTCGCCAACCTGCAGGAGTCGATGGCGCTGAACCGCGTCGGCAGCGGGCTGATCATCATCGCCGGCTCCGGCATGTGCAATGGCGGACGCATCCGCCACCACCTCAAGCACCAGCTGTGGCGCAACAGCACCCACGTGATCTTTCCCGGCTACCAGGCCGCCGGCACGCTCGGCCGCGAACTCGTCGACGGCGCCAAGTTCGTCAAGATCTTCGGCGAGCAGATCAAGGTCAACGCCACCCTGCACACCGTCGGCGGCCTCTCCGCCCACGCCGACCAGGCCGGCCTCAGCGAATGGTACGGCGCCTTCCGCAACCGCCCGCCGGTGTGGCTGGTACACGGCGAAGACAAGGCCCGCGAAGTGTTCGCAGAGAAACTGCGCCAGGACTTCGGCGCCACCGTACAACTCGCCCGCCCGGGCGAGAGCGTGGTGTTCTAGCAGCCTGTTGAAAATCCCCCACGCCACGCATGGCTGTCAGGCACAAAGCTTGCGATACCTGCGCGGTTTTCCGGAACGGATGGAGCGCGATGCGCGGAGCCGATGTAACTCAGGAAGCACTGTTCACGACGGTCA
>JACPFU010000022.1 GCA_016182785.1 Lysobacterales bacterium
TACGGCGATCGCTTCACCCGAGCACTCGCGTAAGATGACCATTGCCTCCGCGCGCGTGCAACCCGATCGCGAGATCGACTCGCTCAGCGCCGCGGGGGATTTTCAGGAACGCCTCACACACAAAATTTCTGACAGCCCCACCCGCCGATATCTCAGCGGCATTGACCAATCCGGCGACTGTCACCGGCGTCGCGTGCAGGGCGACCGAGACATCGCCAAGTTGTCCGTAGGCATTGTTGCCCCAGCACCCGACAGTGCCGTCTGTGAGCCGCGCACAAGCATGGTAGAAACCACTTGCGACCTCAGCGACATGGGCCATGCCGCTCACTGTCACCGGCATCGGGCGGTTCGTACCCACGGCATTGCCAAGCTCGCCGTCAACGTTGCTGCCCCAGCACCATACAGAGGCATCCGTGAGCCGCGCGCAGGTGTGACCGAATCCCGCCGCGATCTCTGCCGCGTTTGACAGCCCGGCGACGCCCACGGGCGTCGAACTCGGTGTCATTGTGCCGTTGCCAAGTTGTCCCGCGACATTTTGGCCCCAGCACACCACCGTGGCATCGGTTAGGCGCGCGCAACTGTGATAGGAGCCAACCGCAACTTCCACAGCTGCGGTGAGCCCAATGACCGACACCGGCGCGGCGCTCATCCCAGTCGCGCCATTTCCGATCTGACCATGGCCACCCGAACCCCAGCACTTCATCGTGGCATCCGTGAGCCGCGCGCACACGTGGTAGAAGCCCGCGCCGATTTCCGCGACGTTGGCCAGACCGATGACTGCCACCGGCAACGTGCTCTGTGTCGTCGTGCCGTTTCCGAGTTGACCGTGCGAGTTCGCACCCCAGCAGCGCGCGCTGCCATCCGTCAGCCGCACGCAGCTGTGGTGATACCCCGCCGCCATCTCCGCGACGCTCGTCAAACCACCCACCGGCTCTGCGGTCGTGCTATCCGCAGTTGTGCCGTTGCCGAGTTGCCCATGATTGTTCATGCCCCAGCACTTCATCGTGGCATCCATGAGGCGCGCGCAGGTATGGTTGGAACCTCCCGCGATTTCCACGACGTTGGCCAGACCAGTGACCACCACCGGAGTCGAACTCTGCGTCGTTGTGCCGTTACCGAGTTGGCCTTCGCTGTTGCGCCCCCAGCAGCGTACCGTGGCATCGGTGAGCAGCGCGCAGGTGTGGTAGGACCCAGCCGTGATTTCGGCTACGTTGGTCAAGCCGCTGACCGAAACCGGCGTTCTGCTCGAGATGACTGTGCCGTTTCCGAGTTGGCCATTCTCGTTCCGTCCCCAGCAATGCACGGTGCCACCATCGGTACGCGCACAGCTGTGAGAACTACCATTCGCCAACGTATCGAATTGCGCTCGCACCAGATTCGGCGCGACCAAAACGAGCGAAAAGACAATCAAGAGAAGGATGCGTTGCGGAAGTATCGGCATTCAGTGACTCCACTTTCCGAATGTTCGGGCAAGCCGGGTTGCGTAGCCTACGTGCGGATGCCAGCGGCGTCACCTTTCGGAACAGATTCAGGGTGCAAAAAGCGGGCGTGTCTGACTTGGATCAGGAGCCCAGAATCGAGGGGCTTCTGCTGCATCATCCCGGTCGTCGCCACGGATCCTGATGGCACGCGCGTGTTCGAGGCCGACATCACGATGTGGGTCACACCGCGCAAGCGGTGAGCGGCGACGTGCACTTGGGAGCGGGCTGAGATTGGAAATGCTTCACGCCTTTCGGTGGCTCTGGAGCAGACCCCGCATGGCGTCCGAGACCGCGAACTGGTCCGGGGTGTAGCCGCGTTCGGTTTCGGCGTTAGGGTTGGCGCCGGCGTCGAGCAGCAGCCGTGCGGCAGAGAGGCGGTCGTGGCGGGCGGCGAAGTTGAGCGGGGTGTTGCCGTCGCCGTCGCTGGCTTCGAGGTTGGCGCCTCGGGCGATCAGTGCGCGCACCAGGGCGTCGTCGGGGCAGTGGCGCATGGCGGCGTGCAGCATCGAGACTTCCGGGCAGGTGCCGTTGGCGTCGGCGCCCTCGGCGAGCAGCCACAGCGCCGCAGCGGCGTGACCGTTGCGGATGGCGCCGGCGAGTGCGGTGCTGCGATACCAGCCGCTGCCGAAGACGCGCAGCGGGCTGGCCCGGTCCGCCTCGACCAGGCGACGCATCGCGGCCACGTCGCCGAGGCTCGCGGCGCAGAGCAGGTCATGCGCGGCGCCCAGTTGCAGCAGCAGTTGCACCGTCGCCGCGTGTCCGTGGAAGGCCGCCACATCGACCACCGGTTCGCCCGGCGCGGTGCGCGCGGTGGCCACCGCTTGCGCACCGATCTGGTCCGCGAACAGGGACAGCACCGCATCGAGACCGCCGCGCGCGGCTGCGGTCACGGCGTTGTCGCCTTGCACGCCATGCTGCAGCGGATCGACACCGACCACGATCAGATCACGCAGCAGCCGCAAGCGCGCCGCTGCCTCGCGCGACGGCCAGTGTTCACCGCATCCGCGCACGAACAGCAGCACCACGTTGCTGCCCTCCTGATCGCGCGCCGCGACCGCGGCGCCGCGTGCGAGCATGGCATCGAGGCCGGCGACGCAGGCGTTGAACGTGGCCGTCATCAGCGGCGTCTGGCCGGCGTCGTTGCGCGCATCGATGTCGGCGCCGCGACGGATCACTTCATCGAGCAGTCCATGCACGGCCGGATAGGGCGCCATGCAATGCAGCAGCGTCTGCCCGATCGGGCCGATATCGCGCACGTTGGCCCCGCTCGCGAGCAGCACTTGCAATGCATCGGCATGCTCGAAGCGCGCCGCCAGGTGCGCGGCCGGTTCGCCGTAGCTGTCGTAGCAATCGGGCGAGACGCCCTGCTGCAGGCACTCGCGCAACACCGCGACCTTGCCGCTGACCGCCGCCGACAGCAGCCGCTGCTCCGCCGGCGATGGCGCACGCGTCGGCCTCATCGATGCCACCTCACGACGCTGCCGGCCATGCCCGCCTCCCCGCGCGATGGCACAAGCGTAGCGCGACCCGCAGCGACGCGGACCACCTACTCCCGCATCGCCTCCATCGCCCCCGGCACCGTCAGCGGCGGCGCGGCGGTCTCGAAGCCATCGAGGAACAGGCCGATGCCGACGATCGGGTCCTGATCGGTGGCGGTGTCGTTGGCGGTGTCGAGTGCGGTGATGCCGATCGGCAAGGCTACGCTGGCGCTGTTGGTGACGAACGCGCCGATGCTGCCATCGACTTCGGCGGTCACATCGAAGCGCAGGTACTGGCCGACGCCGAGGTTGATCGGCGTGTTCAAGTCGCCGCTGCCGCTCGCGGGCACCGGGCAGGTGGCGGTGGAACTGGCCGGCACGCATTGCCAGGACCCGTTGATCAGCGTGGCGGGCAGCGTGTCGGTGAGCGTTGCGCCGGCCACCGCATTCGGTCCGGCATTGGCGACGACGATGGCGTAGGTCACGGTCTCGCCATCGAGCAATCCGACGCGGTGGTTGTCCTTGGCGACTTGCAGGTCGGCACCGGGCGTGACCGCGATCGTGAACTGCTGACTGCTGGAGGTGTCGATGCCAGCGTTCGCGCTGCCGCCGTTGTCGCGCACGCGCGCAGTGATGATCGCGCTGCCGCCGATGCCGCTCAGCGTGTAGTTCAACGTGCCGTTGTTCGCGATGTCGACGCTGCCGCCGGCGAGCACGCCGTCGGGGTCGGTGACGCTGTCGATCAGAAAATCATCGACTGCCTGCGCGGTGTCCTCGTCCGCCGGACCGAAGTCCACGCTCGCGAATGCGGGCACGCTCTGCACGCCGCTGGTTGCGGCCGAATGCGTCGCGAGCGTGCCGAGTGTCAGCGCCGGTGCGTCGTTCACCGCGGTCACATTCACCTGGAACGTCTGCTGCGAACTCGCGCCGATCGGATCGGTGATCGCGAGCGTCACGGTGACGACACCGTTCTGCTGCGCCAGCGGCGCGAACGAGACGACACGCTCGCCGGCGCTCGAACCCGCGGCGACCGAGGGATGCGGCAGCACGCCGGTGTTGCCGGAAGTCGCGGTCACGCTCAATGCAGACGCGGCGGATTCCAGGTCGGAGACGTTGATGGTCACGCTCGCGACACCGGAATCCTCCAAGACCGACTGCGCCGCGATCGAGGCGATCACCGGCGCGTCGTTGGCGAAGCTCGCAGTGACGCTGATCGGACCGGTGACGTTCGCATCGGTGCGCGGGTTGGCGGTCGAGGCATCGCTCCATTGCACGAAGTGGTAGCCGGCGTCGGGCACTGCATTCACGGCGGCAGCATCGCTGCCGTGCACCACCGTCTGCGCAGCGGAGCCGCTGATCGAACCGTTGGGGCCGGCGGCGTAGGCCAGCGCGTAGGTGGTGAGGAAGGGAGAGCCGAGGACTCGCTGCGGCAGCGCGTAGCGGCTGTCGCGCCCTCCCGCGCCGAGTTGGTTGTCGTAGTTGTCGCCCCAGCACTTGACCGAACCGCCTGCCAGCAGCGCGCAGGTATGGTTCATGCCTGCGGTCAATGCCACGGCGCCGCCGAGGCCAACGACCGCGACCGCAGTGCTGCTGGTCGTGGTCGTGCCGTCGCCGAGCTGGCCGCTGGCATTGTTGCCCCAGCACCGAACCGCACCGCCCGCCACCACGGCGCAAGTGTGGTAGCCCCCTGCAGCCAGCGCGGTGGCTCCGCTGATGCCGGTGACCGGAACCGGGACGCTGCTGTTCGTGGTCGTGCCGTTGCCGAGTTGGCCGAAGTACCCATTGCCGCCCCAGCAGCGAACCGCGCCACCGGCCACCAGAGCGCAGGTATGTTGCTGTCCCGCCGCCAGCGCAGTTGCGCCGCTGATCCCGCTGACCGATACCGCCGTGGTGCTGGTCGTGGTCGAACCGTCACCGAGCTGCCCGTATCCATTGTAGCCCCAGCAGCGAACCGCACCGCCGGTCACGACGACGCAACTATGGTAGGAGCCCGAAGCCACTGCCGTCGCGTCACCGATGCCGTTGACCGCGACCGCAGTGCTGCTGTTCACCGCGGTGCCATTGCCGAGCTGACCGCTGCCGTTGTAACCCCAACATTGGAGCGTGCCGCCAGCCATCCGCGCACAGACATGCTCTTCGCCTGCCGCCAGTTCGTTGGCGTCGCTGACACCAGTGACCGGCACTGGAACATCGCTGCTCGTGGTCGTGCCGTTGCCGAGTTGGCCGCTGCTGTTGAAGCCCCAGCACCGAACTGCACCGAGGCCCACCACGGAGCACGAGAAGTAGCCCCCGGCTGCCGACGCCGTCGCGCCGCCGATCCCGCTGGCAGTGACGGGTGTGCTGCTGTGCGCGATCGTGCCGTTGCCGAGCTGGCCTAAGCCGTTGGGCCCCCAGCACTGGACGGCACCGCCGGCCAGTGTCGCGCAGGTGTGGTAGATCCCCGCGGCCAGTGTGGTTGCGCTGTTGATGTCGTCGACATCCCACGGGACGGGGCTGGCGTTGATCCTGCCGGTTCCGAGATGGCCCAGGTTGTTTCGACCCCAGCAACGGACCGCACCGTCTCCGACCATCGCGCAGGTGTGATAGCCACCGGCCGCCAGTGCGACGACGCCGGCGATACCGAGGACATCGACCGCGGTGTTGGTGCCGACGACCGTGCCATTTCCGACCTGACCCCAATCGTTGTAGCCCCAGCACTTGATCGCATTGCCAGACACGACCACGCAGGTATGGTGGAACCCGGACGTCAGTGCCACGGCGCCGCTGATGCCCGAGACATCGACTGCGGTGGTGCTGTTCGTGAACAGACCGTTGCCGAGTTGTCCCTCGGCATTGCGACCCCAGCACTTGATCGCGCCACCGGCGACCGTCGCGCAGACGTGGAAGAAGCCGGCCGCTACCGAGTTGGCACCGCTGAGGCCACTGACCGTGACCGCGGTGCTGCTGTTCGCGGTCGTGCCGTTGCCGAGCTGGCCTTCGTTGTTGTAGCCCCAGCACCGCACGGTGCCGCTCCCCGCCGCGCAGCTGTGGTAACCGCCGGCCGCAAGCGCCGTGGCGCCGCTGATGCCGGTGACACCGACTGGCGTCGTCGCCTGTGTCGTCGTGCCATCGCCGAGTTGGCCGAAGTCGTTGCGCCCCCAACACTGGACCGCGCCACCGGCCACCAGGGCGCAGGTGTGGAAGGCGCCAGCTGCCACTGCCGTTGCCCCGCTGATCCCGGATACCGCAACCGGGGTGGTGCTGCTCGTGGTCGTGCCGTTGCCGAGCTGGCCTTCGCCGTTGTAGCCCCAGCAGCGCACCGCGCCGCCGGCAACGATCGCGCAGGTGTGGGAGTAGCCGGCAGTCAGCGCCGTCGCTCCGGCGAGTCCGCTGACCGCGACGGCGCTGCTTCTGGGAGTGAACGTGCCATCGCCGAGTTGCCCGGAGCCGTTGGCGCCCCAGCATCGCACGGCACCCCCGCTGGCCAGGACGCAGGAATGCTGTTCACCCGTCGCGATCACACCGGAGCCCAGGGACTCGGGTTGCAGGGGCGCCCCCCTGCCACCGGCATCCGCCGAGGCTGCACCTGCAAGGAGCAGGACCAGCCAGCCGCAGACCAGCGTCGCCGCGCGCATGCCGCTTCGTGTTCGCATGACTTCTCCCTGATTGCCCCCGAGGAAACGCGCAGGCGCGGCGTGGCGCCCACGGCTGTGCGGAGCATGCCGGGTGCGCGCGGGCCTGTCTTCACCCACCTGGGTGAACGCGGTAGCTTTCCGGCAGGCGGCGATGGCTTCCGGGGAACGGGGACGGGCATGCGCAAGAGCGGCAGCGGGCTGGATGTGCCGAACCTGGTCTCGGGCTGGTTGCCGCTGCTGTATCGCGCGGTGGTCGATGACCTGGCACTGCGCGAGTTGCTGCAGCGCGTCGGCGCCAGCATCGGTGCCGAGTGGGCGGTGGTGCTCGCGCATCCGCACGACGGCTCCGCACCGCACCTGTTCACTGCCCACGGCCTGCCCGAGGTCGCGCTGCGCGACTACACCGACTACTTCCACCGCCTGGAGCCCTGGCAGGGCTATGCGGCGCGCGCAGGCATCGGCGTCGGCACGCCGGCGCTGTTCGAGGACATGGTCAGTGTCGGCGAGTTCCGCCGCACCGAGTACTACCAGGACTTCTGGCGACCGCACGCCGACCTGATGCACACCACCGGCAGTCTGTTCGCGATCGACGCGGAACGCTACGGCCATGTCGCGTTCCCGCGGGCGCGCCGGTTCGGGGCGTACCCGACCGCGGTCAAGGACCTGCTCGCGGCGCTGAATCCGCACCTGGGTGCGGCACTGCGCGCGCGTTTCGAGCTGGACCGCCAGCGACTGCGCGACCGCTTGCTGGCGCGCGCGTTCGACGCCGTGCCCGAGCCGATGTTCCTGATCGACAGCAACGGCTGCGTCGAGATCGCCAACCCCGCGGCGGAGGCGTGGCTGCTCGGCCATCGCCACCTGCGACTGGTCGGCAAGCGTCTGGCCTGCCGCGAACCCCAGGCACAGCGCGCGCTGTCGGCGTTGCAACAGCCGCCTGCGCTTGGCCATGGGCTCGCGGCGCGCACCGCCGCGTTCGCGGTCGGCGGCGAACTGTGCCAATGGGTGCTGACACCGCTGGTCTACGACAGCAGCCCCGCCGCCACCCGTGCCTGCCACGGCCACGTGCTGCAGGTGAGCTTCCCGCAACGACGGCACGAGCAACTGGTCGAGCGCTGGGCCGAAGCCAAGAGCCTGTCGTTGCGCGAGCAGCAGGTGTGCCTGGACCTATTGCGCGGGCAACGCCCGCGCGAGATCGCCACGGACCACGGCCTCGCCATCGAGACCATCCGCTCGCAGATCAAGAGCCTGTTCCTGAAGCTCGGCGTCCACAGCCAGGCCGAGTTGCAGCTGCTGGTGCGGCGCGGTTGAGCGAAACGGCCTGGCTGAGCGCCTCTTGCGCTAGCCTGCAGAACAGTTCGGAGGTGACATGGGCGCGACATCCACCTGGCGGCTCGCGGTGCAGGGCATGAGCTGCGCTTCCTGCGTGGGCCGCGTCGAGCGCGCGCTGTTGCGGGTGCCGGGGGTGGTGGCGGCGAGCGTGAACCTGGCGACCGAGACGGCGCAGGTGCAAGCCGATGCCGCGGTGACGGTCGAGGCGCTGCTGGCGGCGGTGGTCGAGGCCGGTTATGCCGCGACCGTACCCGCCGCGAGCGAGCCCGCGGACGCGGACCGCTTCGATACCCGCGACGCCAACGAACTGCGCCACCTGTGGTTCGCGGTGTTGCTGTCGGCACCGCTGGCCCTGCCGATGCTCGGGCTGCTGTGGGGTCAGCACTGGGTGTTGCCGGCGTGGCTGCAGTGGCTGCTGGCAACGCCGGTGCAGTTCTGGCTGGGCGCGCGTTTCTATCGCGCCGGGTGGGCGGCGCTGCGCAGCGGTTCCGGCAACATGGACCTGCTGGTCGCGCTCGGCACCACGGCCGCCTATGGGCTCAGTGTGTGGCAGTGGTCGGCCGGGCACGCGCACGGCGACGCGCCGCACCTGTACTTCGAGGCATCGGCGGTGGTGATCACGCTGATCCTGCTCGGCAAGTGGCTGGAAGCGCGTGCGAAACGCCAGACCACCGCAGCGATCCGCGCGCTGCAGGCGCTGCGGCCGCTCACCGCGCGGGTGCTGCGCGATGGCTTCGAGCAGGATCTGCCGATCGCGGCGCTGCGGCTCGGTGACCGCGTCGTGGTCCTGCCCGGGGAACGCATCGCGGTCGATGGCCTGGTGCTCGAGGGCGAGAGCCAGGTCGATGAGTCGCTGCTTACCGGCGAGTCGATGCCGGTGCCGAAGCAGGTCGGCGAACGCGTCACCGGCGGCGCGATGAATGGCGAGGGTCGGCTGCTGGTCGAGACCCGCGCGCTTGGCGCCGAGACTGCATTGGCGCGCATCATCCGGCTGGTCGAGGACGCGCAGGCGAAGAAGGCGCCGATCCAGCAACTGGTCGATCGCGTCAGTGCGGTGTTCGTGCCGGTGGTGGTGGTGATCGCCATCGCCACCCTGCTGTTCTGGGGACTCGCGCACGGCGACTGGCCGACCGCGGTACTGAATGCGGTCGCGGTACTGGTGATCGCCTGCCCGTGCGCGCTCGGGTTGGCGACGCCGACCGCGATCATGGCCGGGACCGGCGTCGCCGCGCGTGCCGGGATTCTGATCCGCGACGTCGAGGCGCTGGAGCGCGCCTGCGCGCTCGGCGTGGTGGCATTCGACAAGACCGGCACGCTGACCGAAGGCCAGCCGCGCCTGCTCGCGCTGCACGCGGTTTCCGGCGACGCGGCGGCGGCACTCGCGCTGGCTGCGGCGCTGCAGTCGGGCAGCGAACATCCGCTGGCGCGCGCGGTGCTGGTCGCGGCGCGCGAGCGCGGCGTCGCCATCAGCGCTGCGTCCGCAGTTCGCGCCGTCGCCGGCCAGGGCGTGCGCGGGCATGTGGGCGATCGCGAATGGCTGCTCGGCAACACGCGTCTGCTGCAGGCGGCAGGACTCGACCCGGGACCGCTGCAGGCACCGGCCGAAGCCGAGGCGGCGCAAGGTCGCAGCCTGGCCTGGCTCGGCTCGCCCGCAGCCGGCGTGGTCGCGCTGTTCGCATTCGGCGACCGCATCCGCCCGCAGTCGCGCGCGGCGATCGCCCTGCTCGCGGCGCGCGGCCTGCGCACGGTGCTGATTTCGGGCGACCACCGCGGCGCGGCATTGGCACTGGCGCGCGAGGCCGGAATCGCCGAGGCCGACGTGCACGCCGAGGTCGCACCGGGCGACAAGGCGGCACTGCTCGAAGGCTTGCGCCAGCACGGGCGCGTGGCGATGGTCGGCGACGGCATCAACGACGCGCCGGCGCTGGCCGCCGCCGACGTCGGCATCGCCATGGGCAGCGGCACCGACGTCGCCATGCAGACCGCGGCGATCACGCTGATGCGCCCCGATCCGCGCCTGGTCGTCGATGCCATCGCGATCTCGCGCCGCACCACGCGCAAGATCCGCCAGAACCTGTTCTGGGCGTTCGTCTACAACATCGTCGGCATCCCGCTCGCCGCCGCCGGCCTGCTCGACCCGGTCATCGCCGGCGCCGCGATGGCGTTCTCCAGCGTCAGCGTCGTCGCCAACACCCTGCTGCTGCGCCGCTGGCGCTCGACCACACTGACGCAACCGTAGCTCGCACTTCGCCACGCTCCAGCGGTCACCTCGATGAAGGTAGGTCGGCTCAAGCCGCGCAGCGGCGGAGCCGACGCAGGCCTCGCGAAAAGCCCCTCATCCGGCGCTGCGCGCCACCTTCTCCCGAGGGGGAGAAGGCAGAGCACGATCGCGCCCGACGCGTCGCTGCTAGCATCCCCGTCATGATCGATTGGTCCACCTGCCCGGAAGTCGAACGCGACGCGGCACGCCTCGGCGGCGCCTGGACGTTTCGCGGCACCCGGGTGCCGGTGTCGGCGCTGTTCGAGAATCTCGAAGAGGGCGCGCGTGTGCAGGACTTCATCGCGTGGTTTCCGGGCGTTTCGCCCGATCAGGTGCGCGCGGTGCTGGAACACGCCGCACGCAGCGCGCTGGCCGCGGCCTGATGCGCATCCTGTTCGACCAGGGCACACCCGTGCCGCTGCGCGATGCCTTGATCGGTCACGAAGTCATCAGCGCCTGCGAAGCGGGATGGGCGACGCTGCGCAACGGCGAACCGCTGCACGCGCGGCGCCCAACTCGAAGTTGAGTTCGACCCGTGATCCATCCGCCACGCGCCGTACCTAGAACCGATACGACAACCCGATCGTGAAGATCGCATCGCCCCAGCCGTCCTGGCCAGGTTGGCCGGTGTCGTTGAGGTCGTAGCGGAAGCGCAGGTCGCCGCGCAGCAGCAGCTTGCCGTTCTCGGACAGTCCCCAGGAACCGCCGGTGCCGACCTGCATCATCGCGTCGCGGCCTTCGGTGATGCCGCTCGGAGCGTCGAACTCGGAGATGCCGATGCCGACCAGGATGTAGGGGTCCCACAGCGGTTCGCGGTTCACTTCGAGGTAGTTGACCGCGAAGGTGGTGTGGCTGAGGCCATAGTCCATCGAGAAGTCGAGCTGGTCGGCGCCGTACTCGAGCTCGATCACGCGCTTGTCGTCGAGCGTGCGCGACAGCGTCAGCACTTCGGCCGAGCCGTCGAGCCGAAACGAGTTGTCGGTGATCATGCCGCCGACGCGCGCGCCGAATTCCCATTGCGCATCGCCCGTCGCGCGCGCTGCGGCATTGCCCGCGATTACCAGCGCGAGCACGACCAGCCAGAGTCGAACCATCTGCTTCATTCCGGATCCCTGCGTTGTTCCGATGATCGCACCGCGCGCCAACTGAACCACATCGTCGCCAGCGACGCGATCCCGGCCATCGCCGCAAATGCCGGCACGCCGAAGCCGATGCGGCGCAGGCCGAGCATGGCGAAGCTGGTCACGACGTCACCGGCGCGCCACACCGCGGTGTCGATGAATGCCTTGGACTTGTAGCGCAACTCGCGCGGCACGCGGGTGTACAGGCTGTCGCGCGCCGGCTGCACCAGACCGTAGCCGCCGGCGCGCGAGATCACCATCGCCAGCATGGTCGTCTCCGCACCCGGCAGCCAACCGACCGCAGCCAGCACCACGATGTTCATCGCCGCCGCGAACAGCAGCACCGCAAGCGGCCCGAACCGGCTCATCAGCAGCGGCGCGAGCAACAGCTGGAAGGCCATCTGCAACCCGTTCGCGGCCTGGTCGATGCCGGCGAAATACTCGGTGCGCGCGACCGCATTGGTCAGGGTGTCGCGCGCGATGTCGGAGTTCAGCGCGTAGAGCATGGTACCGATGACGTCGGAGAGCAGCATCAGGATCGCCATCGCGCGCAGGAACGGATCGCGCAGCACCTGCATCGCGCCCGACCACAGGCCACCGCCGATCGGCTGCTCGGCGATGCGCGCGTCGCGCCGGCCGTGCTGCTTCGCCCAATGGGTCAGGGCCAGCACGCAGAGCAGCGCCGCGCACAGCGACAGCGCCGACATCCACATCAGGCCGGCGACGCCGACCTGTCCGACCAGTTCCTTCGCCACCGTCGGCCCGGCGATCGCGCCGATGGTGCCGCCGATGCCGATCGGCCCGAACAGTCGCCGCGCCTGTTCGTCGGTGAACAGATCGGCCATGAAGCTCCAGAACACCGCGACCACGAACAGGTTGAACACGCTGACCCAGATGTAGAACCCGGCGGCGAGCACGGTGCCGGGCGCCTCGGTGCGCAACAGCGGCGAGAACGCGACCATGCCGATCGCGAAGAAGGCGTAGGTCACCGGGATGAACACCCGGCGCGGATGGCGCGCGACGATGGCGCCGTAGAACGGCGTCAGCACCAAGGTGGCGAGGAAGGTGCCGGTCCACAACCACGGCAGCGCGTCGGAGCCTCCGGCGGCGGCACCCAGCTGCTCGCGCACCGGACGAATCAGATAGTAGGAACCGAGCACGAAGAAGAAATACAGCGCCGCGATCGCCGCCGCCTGCACCTCGCGCAAGGCACCCGACATCCGCGACGCCTGCGCCGCTTGCACCTGCTGCGATTGCGCCACGAGGGAACCCGAAGATCGAACCGGGACGCAGTGTAGCGGCCCCGGCTTGCACGTACACTCCGGGCATGAAGCTCGCATCGATCCATGTCTACCCGGTCAAGTCCATGCGCGGCCTCGCGCTCGCCGAAGCCAGCGTCGAAACGCGCGGTCTGCAGCACGACCGCCGCTGGATGCTGGTCGATGGCAAGGCCCGCTTCATCACCGCGCGCCAGCATCCGCTGCTGCTGCGCTTCGCGGCAGAGACGATCCGCGACGGCCTGGTGCTGTTCGCGCCCGACGGCAGCGCGCGCGCCGTGGCCGAACCGCCCGGCAGCGCGCCGACGCTTGCGGTCGGCATCTGGAAATCGCAGAGCCCGGCACGGCTCGCCGACGCCGCAACCAACGAGTGGTTGTCGCACCATCTCGGATTCGCGGTGCGGCTGGTGCACATGGCGGAAGACTGCGTGCGCGCAGTGGCCGGCGAATGGTCCGAGCCCGGCGACATCGTCAGCTTCGCCGACGGCTTTCCGCTGCTGCTGATCGGCAGCGCCTCGCTCGACCTGCTGAACTCGAAGCTGGCGCAGCCGGTGACGATGACCCACTTCCGCCCGAGCATCGTGGTGCAGACGCGCGAAGCGCATGTCGAGGACCGCTGGCGCCGCATCCGCATCGGCGCCGCCGAGTTCGCCGTGGTCAAGCCCTGCACGCGCTGCATCCTCACCACCATCGACCCGGAAACCGCGATCGCGGCCGCGGACGGCGAACCGCTGGTGACGCTGCGCAGCTATCGGCGCGAAGCCATCGGCATCACCTTCGGCCAGAACCTGCTGGTGCGCGCGACCGCCACCATCACCGCCGGCATGGCGGTCGAGGTGATCGAATGATCCGGCGCCAGCCACCGCACTGGCGCGTCCGCTGAGCGCAAGGGGAAGCGGCGCGTGAGCTACGACTACCTCATCATCGGTGCTGGTTCCGCGGGTTGCGTGCTCGCCAACCGTCTCTCGGCAAATCCGGCCACGCGCGTGCTGCTGCTCGAAGCCGGCCCGCGCGACTGGAACCCGCTGATCCACATGCCCGCGGGTTTCTCGAAGCTGATCTCGCGCAAGGGCTTGAACTGGGACTACAGCACCGAACCCGAGCCGCAACTCGACCAGCGCCGCCTGTGGTGGCCGCGCGGCAAGGTGCTCGGCGGTTCCAGCTCGATCAACGCCATGTGCTACATCCGCGGCCATGCGCGCGACTACGACGACTGGGCGGCACTCGGTGCGCCCGGCTGGGACTGGCAATCGGTGCTGCCGTACTTCAAGCGTGCCGAGCACAACGCGCGCGGCGCCGACGCGTTCCATGGCGACCAGGGGCCGCTTTGGGTCAGCGACCTGCGTCATCACAATCCGCTGTCGTCGGTCCTGCTTGATGCCGCGGTCGAACTCGGCTTCGAGCGCAATGCCGACTTCAACGGCGCGCGCATGGAGGGCTTCGGCTTCTATCAGGTGACGCAGCAGGACGGCCGCCGCTGCAGCAGCGCCGCCGCCTACCTGACTGCCGCGCGCGAGCGCGACAACCTGGTCGTGCATACCCACGCCCGCGTCGAGCGCGTGCTGATCGAACGTGGTCGCGCCGTCGCCGTCGAATACCGCCACCGCGGCGAGCGCGTGCGCGTCGAGGCCGCGCGCGAGATCCTGCTCGCCGGCGGCGCGGTCAACTCGCCGCAACTGCTGCTGCTCTCCGGCATCGGCGCCGCCGACGATCTGCGCCGGCACGGCATCGAACCGAAGCATGACCTGCCCGGGGTCGGGCGCGACCTGCACGACCACCTCGATGCCTGCACCATCTTCCGCTGCCTGCAGCCGCTCAGCTACGACCACGCCAACGAACTTTGGATCGGCCTGCAGTACGCCTTTTCGCGCAAGGGACCGGGCTCCTCGAACATCGCCGAAGCCGGCGGCTTCGTGCGCTCGCGACTGGCACCGGATGAACGCCCCGACCTGCAGTTCCACTTCGTGCCGGCGATCCTCGACGACCACGGCCGCAAGCGCCATCCCGGCCACGGCATGACGCTGCACGCCTGCCATCTGCAGCCGCGCTCGCGCGGACGCATCGAACTCGCCAGCGCCGACCCGCTGGCGCCGCCGCGCATCTTCGCCAATTACCTCGGCGACGCCGACGGCTTTGATCGTCGCGTGCTGGTCGAGGCGATACGCCTGTCGCGACGGCTATTCCAGGCGCGCGCCTTCGACGCCCATCGCGGCGCCGAGATGTTCCCTGGCGACAGCGACGATTCCGAAGCCGCGATCAGCGCCTTCCTCCGCCGCAAGTCGGAGACCGTGTACCACCCGGTCGGCAGCTGCCGCATGGGCAGCGACGCGCTCGCGGTGGTCGACCCGAACCTGCGTGTGCATGGCATCGAAGGCCTGCGCGTGGTCGATGCCTCGGTGATGCCGAAGATCGTCAGCGGCAACACCAACGCCCCGACGATCATGATCGCCGAGCGCGCCAGCGACCTGATCCTCGCGGGTTGATCAGCGCGAGAGCAGCGGCGGCAGCGGGCAATGCAGCGCGGCGCAGGCGACGCGCAGCAGTTCCGACTCGGCGACGGTGATGCGGCCGTCATGGCTGATGCTGGTCACCATCGCCTCGATCAGCAGCTGCTTGCCGGAGGCATCGAGCTGGTCGAGCGTGGACAACGCCGGCACCAGCGACTGGTGCCAGTCGCCACCATCCGGCATGGTCACGCCGCGCTGGCCAAACAGCATCTGCATGCCGGCCTGGAAACCGCGCTGCGCCTCCACCGGCCGGTCGTGGCCGGCTTGGGCGAGCACCGCGAACAGCTTCGCCGCCTCGGGCTCGCACTGCACCAGCTTGCGCCGGCCGATCACGCGCGCGCGCGCCGGGTCGAGCGCCTCGATGACCTGGATCGCGAGCAGCCGCGCCAGGCAGAACTCGAACAACCCCTGCTGGCCGTCGGCATGGATCAGCCGATCGATGGTCTCCAGGAATGCGTTCAACCATGGCCGCGGATGTCGGCGCAACGCCGGGAAGGCGATCGCCGCGAGCGGCATGCGCTGCATCGGGTGCAAGGCGTCCACCGCCTCGCGCAGCAGGCGCGTCTCCGCCTCGGCCGCGGCGCCGGCATGCGCCACCACGATCTGCATCTGCTGCGCGCGGATCGTCGCGTCGCCGTCGAGCAGCAGGGCGTAGATCACGCGGTCCGCGGTCTGTTGCGCACGCGCCGCTTCGAGCAGCAGCGGCGGGATGCGCTGCTGGATGCTGTCGGCGGTGGCGTAGTCGTCCTGGTGCGGCGCGCCGACCTGGTTCGACACCACGCCCGGCTGCACCGCCAGATCGGTGCGCATATCCGGCAGCGGCGGCAACGGCGGCGGCTCTGCCGGCGCGCCCTTCGGCGCCAGGCCGAGCCCGCGGTCGAGCCCGAGTTCGGCATCGAGCGCGAGCACGTCGAGCGGCTGCGACCACTGCTTCGCGATCGCGGCGAACTGCTCCGGCTTGAACTGCTTGTCCAGGCGCTGGATGCGGTCGAGCAGCGGCGGGTGGGTCGCGAACATCGAGGAGAAGTTCATGCCCGAGCCAAACAGCATGTGGCTGACTTCCTCGACCTCGGCGTTGTCGATCTTCGACCCCGCGGGCAAGCCGCCGACCTTCTTCAGCGCCCCGGCCAGGCCCTCCGTCTGGCGCGTGAACTGCACCGCCGAGGCGTCGGCGAGGTACTCGCGCGAACGCGACACGCCGGCCTTGATCCAGCGCCCGAAGAACACGCCGACGTAACCGATGATCATCACCGCCAACGCGATCAGGAAGATCGGCACCGTGCCCTTGCTGTCGCGCGCGTGGCGCATGCCCTCGAGCAGCTTGCGTCCGGCGATGCCGATCACGAGGATGCCAAACAGCAGCCCCATCAGCCGGATGTTCAGGCGCATGTCGCCGTTCAAGATGTGGCTGAACTCGTGCGCGATCACGCCTTGCAGCTCGTCGCGCTTGAGCTTGTCGAGCGCGCCGCGGGTCACCGCGATCGCGGCGTCCGCCGGGGTGTAGCCGGCCGCGAAGGCGTTGATGCCCTGCTCCTGTTCGAGCACGTAGATCTCCGGCACCGGCACCCCGGAGGCGATCGCGATTTCCTCGACCACGTTGCGCAGGCGCCGGTAGTGCGCGTTGCCCGGGTCGGTCGAGACCAGCGTGCCGCCGAGCGACTGCGCCACCTTGCCGCCGCCGGCACGCAGGCTGCCGATCTTGAACAGCGAGGCAATCGCGATCACCGCGACCACCGCGACGCTCGACAGCAGCAGCGTCCCGGTGTGGCGCGCGATGATCTCGCCACTCGACAGGTTCGCCGCGTAGGCTTCGTCGGCATTCGCCAGCATCGCCGCCACCACCACCAGGTCGATCGCGGCGACGATCGCGAGCACCGCGAGCACGAACAGCAGCAGCAGCCGCTTCGACTGCCGCCGCGCCTGGTGCTGGAGCTCGAAGAAGTTCATCGCTCCGCCCCGTGCCGGTCGCAGGACGCGTGCGCGATACCCGCCGTCGGCGGGTTCGAGTGCACGGGCTTCGACCAGCTCAGCCCGAACGGGGCATCGCGGCCATCAGCGGCCGCAGCTCGACCTTGCACGGCACAACGCTCAGTCGAACTTCACCTTGACCGCTTCGCGCTTGACCGGGTCCTCGATCTGCAGCAGCGCGGCTTCCTTGAAGTTGAACATGCCGGCGATGATGTTGTTCGGGAACACGTCGCGGCTGACGTTGTAGCCCATCACCGAGTCGTTGAAGGCCTGGCGCGCGAACGCGACCTTGTTCTCGGTCGAGGTCAGCTCCTCGCTCACCTGCATCATGTTCTGGTTGGCCTTCAGGTCCGGGTAGGCCTCGACCGTCACCATCAGCCGGCTCAACGCGCCGGCCAGCTGGCCCTCGGACGCCGCCAGGTTCTGCATCGCCGTGGCGTCGCCGGGGTGTGCCTGCGCCGCCTTGAGGCCGTTGACCGCGGCGTTGCGCGCAGCAACCACGGCTTCGAGGGTTCCGGCCTCGTGCTTCATGTAGGCCTTGGCGGTCTCGACCAGGTTCGGGATCAGGTCGTAGCGGCGGGTCAGCTGCACGTCGATCTGGGCGAACGCATTCTCGTAGCCGCGACGCGCGCGGATCAGCCCGTTGTAGATGCCGATCACCCAGAACGCCAGTACCGCAACGATCACCAAAAGGACCAGCAAACCGATCATTGTCCTGCCCTCCGCCTGTGATGGAACGGGCCGCGTTGCGCTGCACTGCTTGCTAGAATCGCGGCGACCGCACGAGCATAACATGGCCGTTTCACGTTCCTTTGCAACCCTCGCCGCCACCGTCAGCCTGCTGCTTGCGGCTGCGACCGGTGGCGCCGCCGACCTGTCCAAGGCGCAGCGCGACGCTGCGATCGTGGCCGAGTTCGAGCGGCTGAGCGACGCCGTCATGCGCACCGGACAGACGCCAGCGCTGGCGGCGGTGGTGGTGCGCGACGGTGCCATCGTCAGCGTGCGCGGCCTTGGCGTCTCGGAGAACGGCAAGCGCAGCGTGGTCGGTCCCGACACCGTGTTCCGGCTGGCGTCACTGTCGAAGTCGTTTGCCGCATCGCTCGCGGCGTTGCTGGTCAACGAGCGTGCGCTGCAATGGGAGAACCGCGTCCAGGACCTGGTGCCGGCGCTGGTGCTCAAGGACATCGAAGGCGCCGGACGACTGCGCATCGACGACCTGCTCAGCCATCGCGTCGGTCTGCCGCACAACACGCTCGACCGCGCGCTCGAAGCCGACTCGCCGTATCCGCTGCTGGTCGAGCAGCTCGACGAAGTCACGCCGGTCTGTTCGGTCGGCAGTTGCTACAGCTACCAGAACATCGCATTCAGCCTGATCGGCGACGTCACCTTCGCCGTCACCGGCGACTTCTTCACGCACCAGGTCGAGCAGCGCATCTTTCATCCGCTCGGCATGGAAACCGCGACCTACGGCCGCGACGCGCTCGAGGCCAGCGGCGACTGGGCACGACCGCACGTCAAGCGCACCGGCCGCTGGCAGGCGGTGTACCCGAAGCTCACCTACTACCGCATTCCGCCGGCGGCCGGCGTCAACGCCAGCGCGCGCGACCTCGGCCACTGGATGCTCGCCCACCTCGGGCACGCGCCGGAGGTACTTGATCGCGAGTTGCTCGACGTGCTGCACGCGCCGCAGATCGACACTCCGGGCGAGGTGCTCGGCTCGCCCTGGCGGCGCCAGCGCGTGCGCAGCGCGTCCTACGCGCTCGGCTGGCGCGTGTTCGACTACAGCGGCCACCGCATGATCTTCCACGCCGGTGCGGTGCAGGGCTACCGCGCGGCCTTGGCAATGCTGCCCGACCACGATTTCGGCGTGGCGCTGCTGTGGAACAGCGAGTCGGCGGTGCCGGCCGGCCTGCTGCCGACCATCGTCGATCGCGAACTCGAACTGCCCGCGCGCGACTGGCTGCAACTGGACCGACTGCTGCCGCGCCGCGTCGCGCGCGCCAAGCGCAGCGCCTCCCCCTGAGCACCCGCGGCAATGATCCTCGCCGAACGGCTGTGTCTGCTGGTGCTCGATCCCGAGCGCGGCCGCGACCGTGCCTCGACCGACACGCAACGCCTGCATCGCGCGATCTCCGGGCTGGTGCTGGTGGATCTGATGCTCGGCGGACGCATCCGCATCGACGCCACGCAGGTGCATGCCGGTGACGCCCTGCCCGCCGCGCATCCGGTGCTGGCCGAAGCGGCCAAGCTGCTCGCGACCGCGCGACCGACCCTGCCGCTGGCGACGGCATCGCAGCTGCTGCAGCGCCACGCCCGCAGCTGGCAGCGGCGCATGCTCAAGTCGCTCGCAGCGCGCGACGTGCTCGAACTGCACATCCCGTTCCCGTTCCTGCGCCAGTACCGCCTGCGTTCGCGCCAGGCGTGGAACGAGTCGCTGGCGCTGCTGCAGTCCGCACGCACCGGGGCCGCGGCCGATCCGGCGGCGCTGGCGCTGGCGCTGGCGACCGAACTCAGCGGCGTGTTGGCCGACCTGATGCCGACCGAAGCCAGCCGACCGCTGCTCGCCGCGCTGGCCGGACTCGGCGACATCGCCGCGCACAGCGAGCGCCACGCCGCGCTGCTGCAACTGCTGCGCGGCGACTGAAACGAAGGCGGCGCCCGCAGGCGCCGCATTCACTCCGCTTCGTTGCGGACGCTACTTCGCGCTGAGCGCGAACTCGATGCGCCGTGTCAACGTGCGCTGCACCGGCTTGCCGTTCTCCAGCGCCGGTTCGTACTTCCACTGCGAGACCGCGCGCACCGCGTCGCGATCGAACACGCCGCGTGGCTGCGCGCGCGCGACATTGACGTCGGTGACATCGCCATTCGCCGCTACCGTGAACGAGACCTCGACCCAGCCTTCCTGGCGGCGGCGCGCGGCGGCAGCCGGATACACCGGGCGCACCTGGCGCACCAGCACCGGATCACGCGACTGCGCCACCGGTTGCGCTGGCGCCGTGGTCACCGGTGCCGGTTCGACCGGCTTCGGCTCGACCGGCTTCGGTTCGGCGGCGACCGGACGCGTCGGCTGCGCCGGTGCCGCGGCTGCCGGCGCGGGTGCGGCTGCGGCCTGTGCCGCCTGTGCGCGCTGCTGCTCGGCGGCGGCTTCCTGGGCCAGGCGGCGCTCTTCCTCGCGCTGCATCTGCGTGCGCGCCGCGTTGAGTTTGGATTTCAGCGTCGACACCGTGTACGAGCCCGGACTGGCCTGGTCCAGCAGGGCGACGATGCGCCCCGCTTCGGGCAGGTTGCGGTTGACGATTTCGCGTTCGGCATTGCCGGCAGCGAGCGGGAACAGATCGACCAGCGCCTGGGTCGCGCTGACGTTGTTCGCATCCTTGGCCAGCACCTGCAGATAGAACTCGACGGCGTTGTTGCCAGCCGGCGCGACCAGCCGTTCTTCGTTGACCGCGCGTGTCGCCATGCCGAGCAGGTCGGCGGCGGAGAGTTCCGCTGCCACCGGTGCGGCCACCTGCGGCGAAGCCCCCGCCGCGGGTTGCGCGCCGGCTGCCGGCTTCGCGGCCTCTTCCTTCTTGCCGCAGGCGGAGATCGCCAGCACCGAGCAAAGTGCCAGGGCGACGACGCTCTTCCAGTTCTTGTCGCGGAGGGTTCGGATCTCGATCGGCATTTCACGTCCTCGCTGATTCTTGGCCAGACTGCACGCCGCTGCCGGGGCGACAGCCGTGACCGGGGTCACGATGCGTCTTGTACCGCAATTCGCACGGACGTTCACGCGAACGACACGCCGGTGCGGGCTGGCAGCCACCTTACAGCATGGCGCAGGCCGCGCAAACGCCAGCGCTGCGCCCGTTCGGGCCAGGTCGCCGCAATGCAAAGGATGGTTTCGGAGATTGGCCGAGGGGCCATGTCATCGGAAGCGCTGCGCTTCCGGCCTTGCGGTCCAAAGTGACCATCGCACGCCGGGCGGTCGTGCGATGGTCTGACCCGGATAAAGCGTTACAGCCTTGCCTTACTTCTTCGCAGCGGCCTTCTTGGCCGGAGCTTTCTTCGCAGCCTTCTTGGCCGGAGCTTTCTTGGCAGCGGCCTTCTTCGCCGGAGCCTTCTTGGCAGCGGCCTTCTTGGCCGGAGCCTTCTTCGCCGCCGGCTTCTTGGCCGCGGCTTTCTTCGCTGCAGGTTTGGCGGCGGCTTTCACCGTGCCGGTCTTCTTCTTGGTAGTTGCTGCTTTCATTGTAGTGCTCCTCTTGGTTTTGGCAGTGGTCGCCCGGTTGAAAACCGATCAAGCGCCGCGTGCGCGGACTGCCGACACGCACACACGGGTGGAGGGAACGACACGACGCATCGTCGGGAGCATCAGTGGATTTGCGTCGTAATCGCGGAAGGAGGATTGCATGCTGGAGAGGCGGGAGACCGTTCGCGACATCTGCGAGGAGTTCGTTGCGGTCGGCGTCTCGATGTTTTTTTCGCCACTCATTTCCGAAGCATGCTTGTCACGCTGCGGCAAAACTAATTGCACGCGCGTTGACTGTCAACACGTTTTGTGCGCGCGCGAATTCATCGCACGACGAACCGCTCGCGCGAAGCATCGCGAATGATGCGTGCGCGCTGTCGCGATACACGCACTGCGCATGCGCGAAGCACGAGCACGCGGCGCGCTCGACGACGCGCAAAAAAAGAACCGGCTGCTTGCGCAACCGGTTCGGCAACATCGACCACGAGGTTCAATGCTCTTCGTTCTCGATCATCTCGGCGTAGTCGTCGGGACCGAGCAGCGCCTCGAACTCGCTGCTGTCGCTTGGCTTGAGCACGAACAGCCAGCCCTCGCCGTAGGCATCGCCGTTGATCGTCTCGGGCGCATCGACCAGCTTCTCGTTGACCGCGACGACGGTGCCCGACACCGGGCTGTAGACATCCGATGCCGCCTTCACCGACTCGACCACCGCGGCGCCGTTTCCAGCGGTGAGTTCATCGCCGAGCGCCGGAAGCTCGACGTAGACCAGGTCACCGAGTGCCGCCTGCGCGTGATCGGAGATGCCCACGGTGATGTGGCCGTTGTCCTCGATGCGCGCCCACTCGTGGCTCTTCAGGAATTTCAGGTCGCCGGGAATTTCGCTCATGACTCGGTCCTCGTGGTCGGTGATGACGGATGGTGGATTGCAGCTTGCAGCTTCAGATGCCGACGCAGGCCTTGCCGTCGCGCACGAACGGGAACTTGACCGCGCGCACCGGCATCGCCTTGCCGCGGATGTCGACGGCGAGCGCGCCCGCCGCGGCGCCACTAGGCACGCGCGCCAGCGCGATCGACTTGCCGAGCGTCGGCGAGAACGAACCGCTCAGGATCTCGCCGTCGCCACGCTCGCTGATCACCCGCTGGCCGTGGCGCAGCACGCCCTTGTCGTCGAGCACGAGGCCGATCATCTCGCGCGCCACGCCGCTGCGCTGCTGCGCGACCAGCGCGGCGCGACCGATGAAGTCGCGATCCTCCGGGTCGAGCGCGATCGTCCAGGCCAGTGCCGCTTCCCAGGGCGAGACCGTCTCGTCCATGTCCTGGCCGTACAGGTTCATTCCGGCCTCAAGGCGCAGCGTGTCGCGCGCGCCCAGGCCGCAGGGCTTGACGCCGGCGGCGACCAGTCGATTCCAGAACGCCACCGCGTCGAGCTCCGGCACCATGATCTCGTAGCCGTCCTCGCCGGTGTAGCCGGTGCGCGCGACGAACATGCCGTCGATCTCGGCCGCGACGAACTTGCCGAGCTTGCCGGCGCGCTCCGAACCGTCGGCCGAGAGCAGCCCATGCACGCGCGAACGCGCCGTCGGTCCCTGCACCGCGATCATCGCGTAGTCGCGGCGTTCGCTCAGCGTGACGCCGAAGCGGCTGCCCTGGCGCGCCATCCAGTCGAGGTCCTTGTCGCGGGTCGAGGCGTTCACCACGATGCGGAAGAACTCGTCGTCGAGGAAGTACACGATCAGGTCGTCGATGACGCCGCCTTGCTCGTTCAGCATGCAGCTGTACAGCGCCTTGCCCGAGGTCTTGAGCTTGTCGACGTTGTTCGCGAGCAGATGGCGCAGGAACTCGCGCACACGGCTGCCGCGCACGTCGACGATGGTCATGTGCGAGACATCGAACATGCCGGCATCGCGGCGCACGACGTGGTGTTCGTCGATCTGCGAACCGTAGTTCAGCGGCATGTCCCAGCCGCCGAAGTCGACCATGCGCGCGCCGTGGGCGCGATGCGTGGCGTTGAGGATGGTCTGGTTCAGCATGGGCACTCCGCGCCTCCGGTCGAGGGCGCGGAGCATAACGACTCAGCCGCCGGTTTTCTCGACGACCAGAATCAAGCCATCGCTTCGACAGACTCGAACGCGCGTTCCAGCGGCCAGGTCCGGGCCTTCGACGGTCCACAGCGCATCGCCGATCTTGAGCTTGCCGCGGCCGAGCTCGATCGGGCCGTCGAGCACGAACTCGCGCCCGACCAGCTGGTCGGCCTTGCGGTTCAGCAGCGGCTGGTCGCTCGGCGTTTCATGGCTGCGGAACCAGCGCCAGTACACCGCCACCGAAGCGATCGACGACACGCCGAACACCGCGATCTGCCCGAGCAGCGGCAAGTCCGGGAACATCCAGACCACGACGCCGACCACGAACGCGGCAATGCCGAACCAGAGGATGCTCGCTCCGGGGATGATCGTCTCCATCGCGAGCAACGCGAGCGCGATCGCCCACCACGTGTAGACACCCATCTCAGGCTCCCGGCATCTTCGGCGGCTTGAGCGCGGTCGCCTTGTCGAGCGCTCCCTTCGACAACTCGGCGATGCCGGCAATCGAGCCGAGCAGGCCAGTGGTCTCCAGCGGCATCATCAGCACCTTCTGGTTCGGCGAGGTGGCCAGCGCCTTCAGCGCCTCGACGTACTTCTGCGCGATGAAATAGTTGATCGCCTGCACGTCGCCGCGTTCGATCGCCTGGCTCACCATCATCGTCGCCTTGGCTTCGGCCTCGGCCAGGCGCTCGCGCGCTTCGGCGTCCTTGAACGCCGCCTCGCGTCGACCTTCGGCTTCGAGCACCGCCGACTGCTTTTCGCCCTCGGCGCGCAGGATCTCGGACTGGCGCGAACCCTCGGCTTCGAGGATCTGCGCGCGCTTCTCGCGCTCGGCTTTCATCTGGCGGGCCATCGAGTCGACCAGGTCGCGCGGCGGCTGGATGTCCTTGAGCTCGATGCGGTTGACCTTGAGACCCCAGGGATGGGTGGCCTCGTCGACCACGCGCAGCAGCTTGGTGTTGATCTCGTCGCGCTTGGACAACGACTCGTCAAGGTCCATCGAACCGATCGCGGTACGGATGTTGGTCATCACCAGGGCGATGATCGCCTGCTCCAGGTTCGACACCTCGTAGGCGGCCTTGGCGGCATCGAGCACCTGGTAGAAGACCACGCCGTCGACCTTCACCACGGCGTTGTCCTTGGTGATGACTTCCTGCGAGGGAACGTCGAGCACCTGTTCCATCATGTTGATCTTGCGGCCGACATTGAACACGTACGGGATGATGATGCCGATGCCCGGGGTCTGCGTGTGCGTGTACTTGCGGAAGCGCTCGATGGTGAACTCGAATCCTTGCGGCACCATCACCACGCCCTTCCACAGCGTGAAGATGATGAAGGCAAGCAGAAACAGGACGATCGGTTCCATGGCGTTCTCCCGGGTTGAAGGCGCGAGTATAGGCATCCGCCGCGCCGTGCGCAGGGGGCAGATGGCGCTATCATCCGGCCGCTCGCCCCGAGCGATCCTTCCTATCCAGAACGAGAGGAGAAAACCCAATGAAGAAGCTGCTTCCCCTGGCAATCGGCGCCGCATTGCTGGCCGCCGCATCCAGCGCCTTCGCCATCACCGACGAAGAAGGCAACGCCTCGCTGCAGTTCAATTTCTCGGCGCCCGGCGCGCGCTCGCTGGCAATGGGCGGCGCGTTCATCGGCCTGGCCGACGACGCCACCGCCGCGTTCTCGAACCCGGCCGGCCTGGTGCAGCTCGCGGCCCCGGAAGTCTCGCTCGAATTCCGTGCGAACGACTTCAGCACCGAATACGCGCACAGCGGAACGTTCACCGCCGACCCGTTCAGCACTGCCGGGGTGAACTACCGCGAGGCCGACAGCGACACGCGCAGCCCATCGTTCCTGTCCGTGGTGCTGCCGCAGGAAGACTGGGCGGTCGCGTTCTACCGCCATGAGTTCCTGAACTACGAAACCGCGTTCCGTACCGAGGCCATCAGCTCGATCTACCCGTTTGATGCCGCGATCGACGTTTCGATCTACAGCTACGGCCTGTCCGGCGCGTTCAAGCTCAACGACCGCTGGTCGTTCGGCGCCAGCCTCAATGCCTACCAGATGGACCTGGACTCGAACACGCGGCGCTTCACCACGGTCGCCGACACGCTGGTGCGCTACTCGACCCAGCAGCATGGCGACGACGGCGCATTCGGCTTCGGACTCGGTGCCCAGTACCACATCAACGACCAGTGGCAGGCGGGTCTGGTGTACCGGCGCGCGCCGAAGTTCAAGTACACCGCGAGCATCGTTCCGGGTACGCAGACCTTCCCGCGCCTGGACAAGCAGGCTTACCTCGACACCCCGGACCTGCTCGGGCTCGGGCTGGTCTATCGTCCGACCGATGCGTTCACGCTGGCGTTCGACGTCTCGCACGTGCAGTACTCGCAGCTGACCGACGACGTGATCTCGAACTTCAACCTCAACGACGACACCGCGGCCGGACGTGCGGCGCTCGAGCCGTTGCTGACCAAGGACGATTACGAGATCCGCCTCGGCGCGGAATACACCTTCACCGAGATGGAAGTGCCGCTGTCGCTGCGCGCCGGCGTCTGGCGCGACCCGGAGCACACCGTGCGCTTCAACGGCCTGCCGAATCCCGCGTTCGGCGATGCGGTCGCCAACGCCGTGCTGTTCTCGCACGGTGACGACGAGATGCACGCTTCGCTCGGTTTCGGCTGGGCGTTCGAGAAGTTCCAGCTCGACGCGGCGTTCGATACTTCCGAGCGCAACCAGACCTTGTCGATCTCGGGCGTGCTGCGCTTCTGATTCATCCGCAAGCCACCGTTCCACCAGAACGCCGCGCCCCGCGCGGCGTTCTGCTTTCTAGCGCACGCTGGCGTAGTAGGCGCGGAATCGCGGCGAGTAAAACCCGGCGTCCACCGTGATCGCCGGTTGCGCGCTGCGTGCGCTGCGGATCTCCTGCTCGGCCCGGGCACGATGCGCGGCAGCGTTCGCGGCTTCGATCTCGGACAAGGCATGGAACGAGGCCGCGCGCACCAGATGCAGGTGCGCAAGCGCCTTGCCCTGCACGCCGGAGACCGACCCGGCGACAACGCTGCGATAGCGCCCGGACAGCCAGCCGCGCAGTGCCGCGTCGAGCGCGGGCGGCGGCGCCGACGTCGCAACCGGCGCGGCGGCAGTCGTCGTCGCGGGGCCGGGCGTGGCGGTGGTCGGTGACTTGGGCGGGAGCGTGACCGGAGGCGTTGCGGCCGGCGGCGTGCTGCTCGTGGTCGCAGGCGGGACAGTGGTGCTCGATGCGGTCGTCGCCGGCGGCTTCGGCGGCGCCGTCGCGGCCAGCTTGCGGTCGCAGTCGCTGCGCGCGGCATCGGCGACGCCCTTGAACTCGGGCAATTGCGCGATCACCGTCGCGGCCGCACCATCGCCGAACCAGCGCAGCGCGGTGGCGCAATCGTTCTGCCGATAGGCGGCGAGGCCGAGGTAGTACTGCGGCACGTACGGCGCGAATCGCTGCCCGTACAGCTTGACCCGCGCCTTCGGATTCGGGTTGCCGGCCAGCGCCTCCTGCATGGCGCTCTCGACTGCGCTCCAGTCCTGCTTCTCGGCCGCCTCCTGGCCGCGCGCATACGCCTTGTAATCGGCCAGCGCCATCGCCGGGATCAACAGGGCGCCGCCGATCAGGGCGGCCAGGATTCGCTCAGAGGCCGGCACGACGCAGGTACTCCTGTTCGTCCAAGGCGGCGAAGGCCGCCGAACCGGTGGTTTCGCTCTTTGCCTTGACCGTCGCCTGGGCGTTGCTGCGCGCCCCGGACGGATGCCGGAAGCTGATGCGGTAGACGCCGGCGGGCACCTGCAGCCGCATCGGGGTGGCACGGTCGGCGGGCAGCTCGATCGCGACCTTGCGCTGCACGTCGGTCACCGACTCCACCTCGCCCCAGGGCAACGCCAGCAGCACCAGGTCACCGGCCGTGGCCGCGAGCCGCGCCCGGTTCTCGTCGGCCAGTCGCGTGCGCGCCGCCTGCACCGAGGTCGCGACCGCGGGCGCTTCGTCGGCGAACGAGCGGCGGTAGCGCTGCAGCAGCGCGTCGACCTGGTCGAGTGCGCCGGCATCGGTCGCCGATTCGGCCGCCTCGCGCAGCGCATCCAGCAGACGCTGGCGCGCGGTCTGCGCATCGACGTCACGCGCGTTGGCCTTGACCAGGGTGGCGGCGTCGGTCAACGCCGTCTCGAACGCCTTGACGTCGAGCGGCCGCTGCGCTGCCGCGGCCAGGATGTGGTCCAGCTTCTCGCGCCGCGCCTGCGCCGCCGCGTCCGCCGCCTGCTGGCGCTTCAGGTCCGCGACCAGCGCGTACACGTCGGCGTCCTCGGGGAAGCGCTGGCGCGCCTGGTTCGCGAGTTCGAGTGCGGCCGGGATGCGCTGCTCCTGCGCCAGCGCACGCGCCGCGTCGATGGCGGTGCGTGCGAGACCGTCGCGCATGCGCAGCGCCTCGGCGTTGCGCGGATCGAGCTTGAGCAGTTCCGCCAGCGAGTCGGCGGCATTCTGTCCCGGCGGCGCGAAGATCCTGCGCTCGGCCAGCGCCTGTTGCGCCTGCCCCAGCAACCCGGCCACGCGACGCTGCTCGGCGCTCAGGCGGCCCTCGACATCACGCTTGAATGCGGCCGCCTCGGTCGACGCCGGCTGCACGCGCAGCGCCAGCTCGACGTGCGCGAGCGATGTCGATGCATCGCCCGCAGCCATCGCTGCGCGCGCGTCGGCAATCAGCGCCGCGGCCAGCGCAGCACTGCGCGATTCCGCCGCGGCCGCGTCGAGTTGCCGCAATGCCGCCAGCGACTCCAGCGCGTTGTCACCCGAGGGTTCGGCGTAGCGCCGCGCCCGCACTTGCAGGTCGAACTGGTTCTGCAGGCCCGCGACCTGGGCGCTGCGCTCGGCCGCGGTGCGTGCCGCGGCGATGTCGTCGCGCAGCTTGCGCCAGGCCGGATCATTGCCGAGCGTTGCGGCGTAGCCATCGAGCAGCGACTGCGCGCGCCCCAGATCGCCACCGGCGAGCGCGTCGCGGCTCGGCGCCAGCAATCTCGCCAGCAGACTCGCCTGCGCGGCCCCGACTGCGGGATCGGCCGGCGCCAGTTGCGCCGCTTGGCGCAGCAAGGCGTAGGCGCCGCCGCCGCCCAGATCGCGTCCCGCAGCCGCGGCTTCCGCGGCCTTCGCCAGCAGCTCGCGCGCCTGCGCCGCGCGCTCGCTGCCGGCGCGGGCATCGGCGATGGCGCTACGCAGGCTCGCGATCTCGGCGTCCTCGGGCGCCAGCGACTCGGCGAACCCGAGCGCCCCTTCGGCGTCGAGGTACTCGCCGCGCGCGCTGCGCGCCTTGGCCTCCGCCTTCAGCGCGGCGAGCAGCGCCTGTGCCCGGCGGCGCGTGCCGGAATAGTCCGGAGCGCGCTCCTGCACCACCTTGAGGGTGTCGAATGCATTGTCGGCACCGGCGGCGACGGTCAGCTTGCCGTCGCCGATATGGCGATCGACGATCACCAGGCGCGCGTCGATCTCGCCGCGGATGCGCGGATCGATCTCGTCACCGGGCGCGCGCAGCACCCACCACGCCGCCACCGCAACCAGCAGCACGACCACCGCGCCGATGCCGAGCCAGAGGCCGCCGCGACGCGGTGCCGCCGCCGCTGGCATTGCCGGATGCAAGGTCGGATTCGAGATGCGCGTCGCTGCCCCGGCTTCGGCAGCGCCTCGCGCCACCTGGGTCGGCAACGCCCGCGCAGGCGCCGGCAGCTGCCGCTTCGACGGCACGCCCTGCTGCACCGGATCGAGCGCGGTCGAGGAACTCACCGAGAAGCCGAGCGCACGCAGCTGCTCGGAGGAACTCTGGTTCGGATCCGCCTGCAGCCGCTCCCACAGACGGTCGTTGTTGACCACGACCGACTTCAGCGCCTTGGTGAATTCCTTCAGGTTGGCGAAGCGTTCGTCGCGGCTCTTCGCCAGCATGCGATCGAGCACCACCTGGAACTCGCCGAACTGCGGCGGCAGCGGCGGCAGCGGGCTGGTCAGGTGCGCCATCAGCACCGCGATTGGCGTCTCGCCCTGGAACGGCGCGTGTCCGGTGAGCAGCTCGTAGAACATCACGCCGAGGCTGTACAGGTCGGAACGACCGTCGACATCGAGGCCGTTGATCTGTTCCGGGCTCATGTAGGTCGGAGTGCCGACCAGCATGCCGGTCTGCGTCAGGCGCGTCTGCGAGGCATCCTGCTGCTTGGCGATGCCGAAGTCGGTCAGCACCGGCGTCAGCTCGTCGCGGAACATGATGTTCGCCGGCTTCAGGTCGCGGTGGATCACGCCGTGGTCGTGCGCGAACTGCAGCGCCCCGGCAATCTGCACCACGATCGCCACCGCTTCGGCGAGCGACAGGCCGCTGCGCATCTTCTCGTGCAGGGTGCCGCCTTCCAGGTACTCCATCGAGATGTAGGTGGCGACGTCGCTCTTGACGATGTCGTACACGGCGACGATGTTCCGGTGCGGCAGCTTGGCCAGGGTGCGGCCTTCGACCAGGAAGCGGCGCTCGAACTTCTCGGCGTCGTCGATGTTGCGCCGCATGACCTTGATCGCGACCTTGCGCTCGAGCGAGCTCTGGATCGCCAGGTACACGGTCGCCATGCCACCCACGCCGAGTTCACGGATCAGCTCGAAGCCGGGAATGTTGAAGGCGGGCGTGGCGCTCATCGGGGCACGTGTGAGGATCGCGCCGGATCATAACATCGCCCCCGCGGGCGCCAAGGTTGACGATTGCGAGGGTGATTGCCGGGGCCGAAACCGGATTACACTCGGCGCCGAGGCGTCGCAGGACGGTTACGCGGCTCCCGGCCATTGCCCCAACCACTGGAGGTTCCACATGCACAAGAAATCGCTGTTTGCCCTGGCCTTGCTCGCCGCGCTGCCGTTGTCGGTCATGGCGCAGGACGAGGAAGCCGAGGAAAGCTCGGGCCCGCTGACCTTCAGTGCGTCGGCGACGCTGACCAGCGACTATGTCTGGCGCGGCGTATCGCAGTCGCAGGAGGACTTCGCGCTGCAGGGCGAGCTCGCCTTCGAGCACGAGTCCGGCCTCTATGGCGGCGTCTGGGGTTCGAGCGTCGACTTCACCCCCGACGACACCGGCTGGATGGACGAGGACGATGCCAAGCTCGAGCTCGACACCTACATCGGCTACGCCTGGGACTTCAACGACAGCCTCGCCGGCGACATCCAGCTGATCCGCTACATCTATCCCGGCACCGCCGAGGGTATCGACTACGACTACAACGAACTGGTCGGGTCGCTGACCTTCAACGAGATGATCACCGCGACGGTGGGCTACACCAACGACGTGTTCAACCTCGACGACGACGGTGTCTACTTCGGCCTGTCCGGCAGCTACGGCCTGCCGTGGTGGGACCTGACCCTGGATGGCGAAGTCGGCCATTTCAGCGTCGGCAGCGGCTGGCCGGAGTTCAATGACGAAGGCGAGCAGACCGGCGCGCACGACATCGACTACATGCACTACGGCGTGTCGTTGACCAAGGAGTTCGGGCCGGTCAGCACCACGCTCGGCTGGGCCGACAGCGACAGCGAAGCCGAGGCCTTCTGGGCGGAAACCGCCGACCAGCGCGTGTACTTCTCGATCACGATCGCGACCGACCTCTGATCGTTCCAGCCCCACCCCGAAAACGCCGCGGCTGGTCCGCGGCGTTTTTTTTCGCCCGGCTTGCGACCCTTTCCGGCCCCGGCGCATCCTAGGTTCCGTGAGCAGCCATTTCGCCATCGACGTACCGGCCAGCCTGATCGAACGCGGCGCGCGCGGCGACATGCGCGCGTTCGAGCAGATCTACCGCCTGTTCGAGCGACCGGTGTACACGCTGGCGTTGCGGCTGCTCGGCGACGCCGACGAGGCCGAGGAGATCCTGCACGACGCCATGCTGCAGCTGTTTCGCAAGCTCGGCCAGTTCCGCGGCGACGCGCCGTTCTGGGGCTGGCTGCGCCAGATCGCGGTGAACGAGGCGCTGATGCGCCTGCGTCGGCGCGGCGTGGTCGAAACCGTCGACGAGATGCCCGAACCGGCCGACGACGCGGCCGCCCCGCCGGAGCACCAGCGCGACCTGGAACGCGCGCTCGCCAGGCTGCCGGAGATCACCCGCAGCGTGGTCTGGCTGTACCACGTGGAAGGCTATTCGCACGAGGAGATCGCGACCAGTTTCGGCAAGTCGGTGAGCTTCTCGAAATCGCAACTCGCGCGCGGCACGCGCCGGCTGCGCGACTACTACGACGCGCCACAGGCGCAGGTGGCTTATGCCTGATGATCGTTTCGTCTCCGACCCCGGCCGCGATGACATCGTGCTCGCGGCAGCCCTGCGCGCACTGCCGCTGCAAGCGCCGCGCGCGGGTGGCTTCGCCGCGCTGAGCCGCGAGTTGGCACTGGCGACACCGCGAGCGGAGCGCTCTGCCGGCGCCCGCCGCAGTGCCACTGCATGGCTGGCATTGGCCGCGACCGTGTTCGCCGCGATCGTCGGCGTGCGCGCGCTGCGTCCGGAACCCGCGGTCACCGTGCGCGAAGCCAACGCCAGCACGCGGGAACTGATCGAACAATCACAGCAGCTCGACGCCATCCTGGCCGCACTCGATGCGCGCAGCGTGCCAATCGATGCCGCCAGCGCGATGGCAAGCGTCGAGCTCGAAAACCTGATCGGACTGACCGATCTGCAGTTGAACGCGACCAGCCGCGACGACGAGGCCGAAGCCTTGTGGTCGCGCCGCGTGGAACTGATGACCCGACTCGCGGCGACGCGCTCCAGCGCACGCTTCGACGCCCTCTCCGACAACGGTGGCGCGTACCTGCAGGACGCGAACTACCGCATCGACTGACCGCAACCCGCAAGGAGAATCCAATGAAGATCAAACCCACACTGCTCGCCGCCGCGCTGATGATCGCGTGCGCCGGAGCCTTCGGTGCTGAACCCAACGAGGCCGAACGCGCGAATGCACGCAAGGAACTCGAAGCCGCGCGCAGCGAACTGCGCGAACTGACGCGACGCATCGCCGACCTGTCGATGCAGCTCGGCGACCATGGCCCGCGCGCCTTCGCCTTCGAGTTCGCCGGCGAACCGCGCCGCGCCCTGATCGGCGTGGTGCTGGAGCCGGATGCAAATGGCGCGCGCATCGCCGCGGTCACCCCCGGCAGTCCGGCGGCGAAAGCCGGTCTGAAGCCAGGTGATCTGATTGTCGCGATCAACGGCAAGCCCACCGGCAAGAGCCGCGCCGCGGTAGACGCGGTGCGCGAAACCATCGGCGCGCTCGAAGCCGGCACCGAAGTGACGGTGCGCTACCAGCGCGAGGGCAAGACCGTGGACGCGAAGATGGTCGCCGAGCGACGCGAACCCGGCGACTGGCTCGGCATGCTCGACCTGCCGCCGGGCCACGCCCCGCACGCGCCCATGCACGGCGATCCGGAGCGCATCGAGCGCGACATCCAGATCATCATGAAGGATGGCGAGAAGATCGTGCGCGAGATGCATCAGGGCGGCCACGGCCCGATGCGCGAGCACCTGCGCTTTCTCGCCGGCGGACTGGATCTGAACCTGACCAGCCTCAATGCCGAGCTCGGCAAGTACTTCGGCGCCAGTGCCGGCGTGCTGGTACTGGAGAACGAAGGCGACAAGCTGCCGCAGCTGAAGGCCGGCGACGTGATCCAGGTGATCGACGGCCAGCCCGCGGACAGCGTGCCCGGTGCGATGCGCCTGCTGACCGCGAAGGAGCCCGGGCAGATGCTGAACGTGGAAGTGCTGCGCGAGCGCAAGAAGCTGGTGTTGGCGATCCCGGCACCCGAGCGCGACGACCTGTTCTTCCGCATGCATGCACCGCCCGCTCCGCCGGCACCACCCGCTCCTCCGGCGGCACCGACGGCACCGGGAGCGCCCACGGCGCCGCCCGCCCCGCCGGCACCACCGGTGGCTCCGGTGGCGATGCTCGAAGCCTGATTCAGTCCGAAGCGAAACACGCCTCGATGCGCGCCACGGTGGCCGCATCGAGGCGTGCGCACAGGTCCAGTGCGGCGAAGTTCGCTTCGAGCTGGGTCGGCTTCGAGGCACCGAGAATCACCGTGGTGACCTGCGGATTGCGCAGGCACCACGCGATCGCCAGCGTCGCCGGCGCCGCACCGAGCGCATCCGCCAGCGCGCTGAAACGAAGCAGGCTCTGCTGCACCGTATCGCGCCGCGCCAGCACCAGCTTGCGCAGCCATTCGTAGCCTTCGGCGTTGAGGCGCGAATCGTCGGGCACGCCCTGCGCGTACTTGCCGCTGAGCAGGCCCGAAGCGAGCGGCGACCACACCGTCGCACCCAGGCCGTGCTCGCGAAACAGCGGCGGATATTCGTGCTCGACCCGCGCCCGCTCCAACAGGTTGTATTGCGGCTGCTCCATCTGCGGCGCGATCAGGCCGTTGCCGCGCGCGAACGCGATTGCCTCCAGCACCAACGCCGCCGGCCACTCGCTGGTGCCCCAGTACAGCACCTTGCCCTGGCGAATCAGCAGGTCCATGGTGGTCACGATCTCGGCGATCGGCACTTCCGGGTCGGGCCGATGACAGAAATACAAATCCAGGTAATCGAGACGCATGCGCGCCAGCGCCTGGTCACAGGCATCGCGCAGGTGCTTGCGCGAGAGCCCGCGCTGCGTCGGCCGCGGCGCATCGACCGCGCCGAAGAAGGCCTTGCTCGACACGCAGAACGAATCGCGCGGCAAGCGTAGATCCACCAGCACGTCGCCGAGGATGCGTTCGGACTCGCCGTTCGCATAGGTCTCGGCATTGTCGAAGAAATTCACGCCACGATCGTGGCACTGCGCCACCAACTCGCGCGCCTCGCCACGCCCGAGCTGATTGGCGAAGGTGACCCAGGTGCCGTAGGACAGCACCGACAATTGCAGCCCCGAGCTGCCGAGACGCCGGTATTGCATGCCGCACACTCCTCGTGGAAAGTTCGGCATTCCAGCATGAGCGCGCGGGAGAACCAATGAAACGGCAATGGTGGCTGTCGCTGATCGCCCTGATCGTCGGCGTCCTGCTGGGCATGGCCTGGCAGCGCCGCATCGCTGCGGCCACGCCGCCACTGGCCCCGGCAGCGAGCTCGATCGAAATGAGCACTGCGCTCGCGCCCGGCTTTGCTGCCGGCGAACCGAACTGCCCACCCGCCAAACCTGCAACCGAGTGATGGTGCCACGGCGGTTGCGGCTGCAGGTCGCGACCGGCTAGCCTGCGGTGGTCATTGCACCTGGGGAGTGAATCGTGGTTTCCAGCGTTCTGTTCGGCCTGTTCGGGCTGCTCTGCCTGATCGGTATCGCCTGGCTGTTCTCGAACAACAAGAGTCGCGTCAACTGGACGCTGGTCGCGACTGGCGTCGCGTTGCAGATCGCCTTCGCCACCCTGGTGCTGCTGGTGCCCGGCGGCAAGGACGCGTTCCAGTGGTTGAGCGACGTGTTCGTGGAGGTGCTCGGCTTCGTCGCTGCGGGGTCGAACTTCGTCTTCGGCGGTTTGATGGACATTCCGAAGTACGGCTTCATCTTCGCCTTCCAGGTGCTGCCGACGATCATTTTCTTCGCCGCGTTGATGAGCGTGCTCTATCACCTCGGCGTGATGCAGGCGGTGGTGCGGGTGATGGCACTGGCGATCACCAAGGTGATGAAGGTCTCCGGCGCCGAGACCACCAGCGTCTGCGCCAGCGTGTTCATCGGCCAGACCGAGGCGCCGCTGACGGTGCGCCCGTACATCGCCAAGATGACCGAGTCGGAACTGCTGACGATGATGATCGGCGGCATGGCGCACATCGCCGGCGGCGTGCTCGCCGCCTACGTGCTGATGCTCGGCGGTCCCGACCTGGCGGCCCAGGGCTTCTACGCCAAGCACCTGCTCGCGGCCTCGATCATGGCGGCGCCGGCAACGCTGGTCATCGCCAAGATCCTGGTGCCCGAGGTCGGCGAACCGCTGACCCGCGGCACCGTGCGCATGGAAGTCGAGAAGACCACCAGCAACATCATCGACGCCGCCGCCGCCGGTGCCGGCGACGGCCTGAAGCTGGCGCTCAACATCGGCGCGATGCTGCTCGCCTTCATCGCGCTGATCGCGATGGTCAATGCGCCGCTGACCTGGCTCGGTGACGTCACCGGCGTCGCCGCGCAGCTTGGCAAGCCGACCGACCTCGCCAACCTGTTCGGCTACCTCCTCTCGCCGATCGCCTGGCTGATCGGCGTGCCCTGGAGCGACGCCAACACCGTCGGCTCGCTGATCGGGCAGAAGGTGGTGATCAACGAATTCGTCGCCTACCTGCAGCTTGCGGAAATCCTGAAGCCGGGCGGCGTGGAATTGACCAAGCAGGGTGCGCTCGTGGCCACCTATGCACTGTGCGGCTTCGCCAATTTCTCCTCGATCGCGATCCAGATCGGCGGCATCGGCGGCCTGGCGCCGGAACGGCGCAGCGACCTGGCGCGACTTGGCCTGCGTGCCGTGCTCGGCGGTTCGATCGCGACCTTCATGACCGCGACCATCGCCGGCGTGCTGTCGCAGTTCGGTTGAGGCGACGTCGATGCGGTCCGTGGTCGTCGTCGGCTCGTACAACCAGGACCACGTCTGGGTCGGTGAAGAACTGCCTGCGTCCGGCGCCACCCGCAGTGGCCGCTACCTGAGCGGCCCCGGCGGCAAGGGCTTCAACCAGGCGGTGGCCAGCGCGCGCAGCGGTGCCGGCACCACCTTTCTGGTCGCGCTCGGCGATGACCTCGCCGCGCAGCACGCGCGCGCGCTCGCCACCGGCTGCGGCATCGACCTGGTCGACGAAGTGCACGACGGCATCGCCACCGGTTCCGCCGGCATCTTCGTCGACGCCCGCGGTCGCAACGCCATCGTCGTCGCGCCCGGCGCCAATGCCGCGTTCTCGACTGCATTCGTCGAGCGCGAAGCACAACGCATCCGCAACGCCGCGGTGGTGCTGGCACAACTCGAAGTGGACCGCGACGCGGTGTTCCGCGCGCTGTCGATCGCACGCGAGGCCGGGCGCCGCACCCTGCTCAACCCGGCACCGGCGGACGCAGTGGTCGACGAACTGCTGCTCGAACTGGCTGACCTCGCCACCCCGAACGAAACCGAGTTTGCCGCGCTGTGCCAGCACGTGCTCGGCGAACGCGTGCGCGCCGACGACATCGCCTCGACCCCGAGCAGCGAACTGCACGCGCTGTGCCGGCGGCTGCACAAGGGCAGCGTCGCGATCACGCTCGGCTCCGCCGGCTGCTTCATCTCGCACGCCGACGCGGCCGCGTTCAACGACACCGCCGCCAGCTATCGCGTGGCCGCGATCAAGGCCAACGCCATCGACACCACCGGCGCCGGCGATGCCTTCAACGGCGCGCTCGCCGCCGAACTCGCACGCGATCCGCAACAACCGCTCGCCCAGGCCCTGCGCTACGCCAGCAGCTACGCCGGCCTCGCCACCGAACGCCGCGGCGCCGCGCTCGCCATGCCCACCCGCGCCGACGTCGAGCAACGCCTCGCCGGCTGAGCTGTTGCGCTCCCGCAACAGCACTTGCGTGACATTTCGGAACCATCGTCGCCGCGCGGGGTTAACTTGCTCCGCATACGCAGCGTGACCACCCCGGCCGCGCGGCGCGCAGGACCGATCGGGCACAGACCCGACGGCGATGAAGACGCAACGGAGTGAACACCATGAACAAGACCAAGAAGCACAGCCTCGCCCTGCTGCTCGGCCTGCTTGCCACCGGAGCCAACCGCAGCGATGCAGCGGAATGGACCACCACCGCCGACATCTATGAAAGTGAAACCGCAGCGCAACGCAGCGGAGGTGAACCGACCACCACGGAAGATGCGATCTGGCTCGGACCCTCCCGCGCCCTCGATCCAATCACGGGCGCAGACATTTCGCCCTACTCGATCCCCGAGAAGATCGATCTCGTGGGCAACATGAACGGGGTCAGCTCCCGGCGCGGCAAGATCTGGCAGTCGAGCTACCCCATCGGCTTCTTCGGCCACGACAAGGACGCGGCAGGGGGGTTCTGGGACGCCACCCGTGCCGTCCATCTTGCTGCCGACGGGGCCCAGTACAGGAGCTGGAACGGCGCCAGCCTGGGGCATCCCGATATGGACGTCGTCCGCGTGCAGCCGCGCATGCTGGAGCGCGGCGCCATCGTCCTGCTGACCAACGCCACCCGTGCTATCGCCGTGCAGCTCGACCCGCTGCGTGGCGTGATTCGCGAGTTCACAGTCCCGGCCTGCAGCGATAACGCGGCCGAAGACCGCCACGGCGGGCTCTACGCACTATGCGGGGCGCCGAGCCCGCTCGCCACCGGCACGCTCCATCACGTGTCTGGAACGAGCGGCGGCACTTGGTCGCGCCAGGTGATGCATGCGTTCCTGTCACGCGACGGAATCAGCGCCGATGGTGGAGTGCTCGTGCTTGAGCCGCAACCTTCCGCACCGAGGATGCAGTCGATCGACATCGGAGGTCGCATCCGGTTCTCGCGACCGGAGCGTTCGGGTGTCGCCGTGCGAGACGGCTTCTGGTTCCACGACGCCGAACTGGGCAAGTTCACGCATGTCAGTTCTGATGGCAGCTTGGTCGCGCAAGTGACCGATGCTCGTGCCACCGCCTACGCCGCCCATCCCGGTGGCACGCTGATCCTCGCCTACCCTGCCGGACCATCTGAGCCGCCCGGATTCGCTGGGTACCGCATCCACTCCGGCAACGGCATGCCGCTGCGCGATCTGCCCGGCACGGAATTGCCGACCTCCACACGCACACGAATTGCAGTCTCCTCCCTAGCCGGTTCTGCCTCCGCGCATTACGACGATGGTGTCGAGGCCCTCGACAGTAACGGACAACCTTTGGCGCCAAGGCTCAATGTCCCGCAGGGTCGCGCGGACCGGGTTCTGGCGGACTCCAACAACATCTGCGCGGAATACACAAGGCTGGATCTTGTGAGCGTCGAGCTTGTGCGCTGCTATTCCCGCAGGAGCGGAACGACCGAGGACGTCACCGGGGGACGTCTGCTGCACCTGGACGGTACGCTGGTGACGGATGATGGCAGCGCACTTGAAGTCTGGGATTCGGGGTTAACCCTGATCAACCGCATCAGTCTCGCTGACGCGCTCGACTACCACCTGCATCCGACCCAAGGCATCGCTGTCCTGCGTTCGGTCGATGGCGGCAAACGACTGCTGCGCTACCGACTGGACGGCAGCCTGATGTTTGATGTTGCAGCGCCGATCACGGCCGGCGAGGCCATTGTCGGTGTCGGCAGCGACGGCAGCACCGTGGTGGCCGAACCTTCCTCTCCGGCAACGGTGTTGCACTACAGCCAGGAGGGTACGCTGCTGGCGCAACGCGACGTGGTGCTTCCCGTCGCCGCGTTCAGCATCATCGCTGTGGATGGATCAACGCATGGCGTGCAAGTGCTGGCGGCCGGCACCACCCAGTCGGGCCTGCGCGACGCGCAACTGCTCCTGCTCGACCGCGGTCTGGAGTTGCGTGGCCAACACGACTTCCGCAGCCCCGACACGACAAGTCTCCCGGGTCCGCGCCTCTGGCCGGCGCGCCTCGGAGCGGCACGACTCGGCTACGAGGCGGCATTCGGGCTGGTGACGCTGCAGTACCAGCCGGACCAAGCGGTGGCGATGGAGAGGAAGGTGCTTCCGATCAGCGGCACGATGAACCGCTTCAATATCGACCCCGACGGCACCGTCCGGGCCATGACGGCGGATGATTCGTTGGGGCGCGACGTGTTGCGCATCTCGCGCCCGACACCGGGCAGCTTCACCGGCCCGATCCGCCAGTCGGCACTGACCGGCGCCTGGTTCAATCCGGCTTCCACCGGCCAAGGTCTGCTGCTGCAACTGCTGAACGGCAACGTGCTGTTCGGCGCCTGGCACACGTATGCGCCCGAGGGCGGCAATGCGTTGTCGAAGCAGCAGTGGTTCACCGTTTCCGGGGAGGTGACGAACCAGCGCGGACGCATCACCGTGCCGATCTACCGCAACGGCAATGGCCGTTTCGACACCGACGGCACCACGCCGGCCGAAGCGGTCGGCAGCGCCGAACTGGTGTTCACCAGTTGCGACCAGATGGAGTTCTGGTATCGCATCGGCGAGGACACGGGGGCTTTCCCCCTGCAGCGGCTGACGCCGCGCACACAGGCCTGCGATGACGGCAGCGCCACGCAACCACCACTCGACGCGCCGAAGGGTCTCGCCATTGATGGTGCCTGGTACGTGCCCGCGCAGAGTGGACAGGGCCTGACCTTCAACACCACCGGAGCGCGCTTCGGCGGCTTCCTCGCCGGCTGGTTCACCTACGACACCGCGACCGGCATCGACGACGAAGCGGCCCAGCACTGGTTCACGCTGCAAGGCGCAACGCCGGAGCACTACGGCGAATCGGTGACGGCACAGATCCACCGCACCATCGGTGGCTCGCGTGCTGGCGAACCGACGCGCAACACGCACGCGGTTGGCCAAGCCACGCTCACCGTGCACGACTGCGCGCACGCGACACTGAGCTACGTCTTCGACGACAGCGTGATCGCCGGAAGCTTCGCCAACCTGCACCGCGACGTGCCGCTAGTGCGGCTGGGTGCCTGCACGCAGTGAGGGCAGCGCTCCCGGCCCGCCGACCGCGCGGGCCGGGAGTGTTCAGGGTTTGAGGTGAGCCGCGAGCAGCCGCGACCAGCTGCGATCGATGCGCGCGTACTCGGCGGCGCAACGCTTGGCGCGTTCCGCGGGCAGGTGGCCGTCTTCGACCAGGTTGCCGTAGGCGTCGGGGTCGCTGCCGTAGACCCAGCAGATCATGTTGTAGAAGCGCTGCTGGTCGAGCGAGTGTTCGTCGGCGAACGAGCCTTCGTCGACCGCGTCTTCGGCTTCGGCGGCTGCGTAGAAGCCGACCGCGGCATCAAGCACCGCCTTGTCGCCTTCCTCGCCATCGACCAGCACCCACACCGAGAGCTGGTCCACCGCATCTTCCTCGCGGCCGGTCACCGGCACGTCGAGCACGTCGACCAGCGCGTGCCCGACTTCGTGGAAGAACACGAACAGGAACGCACCGGCAACGGCATCATCGAGTTCGTCCTCGGTGTCGTAGGCGGCGGCCATGTTCTCGTAGTACGACTCGATCAGCTCGTAGCAGACCGCGACCTCGCGCCGCTTCGGATCGTAGAACGCATTCGGTTCGCCGCACTCGGAAAAGCGCAGACCGAGCGTGTCGTCGAGCACGATCACCTGGTTCAGCTCGGCAGCCATCTGCTGCAGCAGACCGGAGCGGTCGATCTCGGCCGCGAGCTCGCGATAGGCTTCGCTCTTGACCTGGCTCTTGCGCACCACGAAACCCTTGGCCGTGCAGGTGCCGACAGCAAGAACCAGCAGAATGGACAGCAACAGACGTTTCATCGACCTTCCCCCACGGCGATGGCGAAGGCTAGAGCGCGCCACCGACCACTACAATCCAGCCATGCACATTGGCCCGCACGCCATCACCCCGAACCTGATCCTCGCGCCGATGGCGGGCGTGACCGACAAGCCGTTCCGGCAATTGTGCAAGCGCCTCGGTGCTGGCCTGGCGGTGTCGGAGATGACCATTGCCGACCCCAAGCTCTGGCACACGCGCAAGTCGCGACTGCGCATGGACCACGCCGACGAACCGGCGCCGATCGCGGTACAGATCGCCGGCTACGACCCGCAGATGCTGGCCGATGCGGCGCGCTTCAACGTCGACCACGGCGCCGAGATCATCGACATCAACATGGGCTGCCCGGCCAAGAAGGTCTGCAGTGTCTGGTCGGGCTCGGCCCTGCTGCAGGACGAGGCCTTGGTCGCGCGCATCTGCAGCGCAGTCGCGTCAGCGGTGAACGTGCCCGTGACCCTGAAGATCCGCACCGGCTGGGCGCGCGCGCATCGCAACGGCGTGGCGATCGCCAAGATCGCGGAGGCCAGCGGCATCGCCGCACTCGCCGTGCACGGCCGCACCCGCGAAGACCTGTACCGGGGTGAGGCCGAATACGACACCATCCGCGCGATCAAGCAGGCGGTGTCGATCCCGGTCTCGGCCAATGGCGACATCGACTCGCCCGAAAAGGCAAAGCAGGTGCTCGACTTCACCGGCTGCGATGGCCTGCTGATCGGCCGCGCCGCCCAGGGCCGGCCGTGGATCTTCCGCGAGATCGCGCATTACCTCGCGGCCGGTGAACTGCTGCCCGAACCGACGCCGACGGAAGTGCGCGACGTGCTGCTCGGCCACCTCGACCAGCTGCACGCGTTCTACGGCGAACTGCAGGGCGTACGCATCGCGCGCAAGCATCTCGGTTGGTACGCGCGCAACCGCGCCGAACACGAGGCCTTCCGCCAAGTCGTGGTGCGCGCCGAGACCGCGGCCGAACAGCGCCGCCTGACCGCGGAATATTTCGACCGCGTCGCCGAGGCGAACCTCCCGCAGGCTGCCTGATTTCCCGCGCTCGGCGGGCCAGCCGTCTGTAGCAGCGCCGGCCACGGCGCGATGCTCTTCGCGCATCGAATTGTGTTGGTCCGAAAGAAGAGCATCGCGCCGTGGCCGGCGCTCCTACAGACGGCTCTGGTCCTCTTCGACCGCCTCGGCCACCGCGTTGACCGGCTCGAACGCCTGCAGCACCGAGCGCTGCACGCGCGCGCGCGCCGACTCGTCGATGCGCGGCCGCGGCAGTTGCTCGGCGGGATGGACCGTGGTCCAGCGCAGGCCGTTGTCGCGTGCGATCAGGAACGAGAAGAAATAGTCCGGCGCCATGCCCATGCGCAGGTCGGTGAGCACCGCGGCACTGGCACGCTGTTCGATGTGGAAGAAGCCGCGGGTGAACCACTTCATGCGAACGACGGCCGGCAGTCGCTCGAAGCGTTTCGCAAATTCGCCGTGCCGCGCGTGGAAGCGCAGCGTGATCGGACGATCCGGATAGATCGCGCTGGCATAGCCCTCGAAGTAGCCGTCATCGCGCATCACCACCACGCGCCATCCGAGCGTGTTGAACGGCGTCGGCACGGTCAGCAGCGGATCGTGCTCGAGCCCGATGCGTTCGAGCATCGGCCGCAGCGCGTGTTCGACCCGCCACTTCGCGACCCAGGACCAGCCGAGGTAGGCACTCGATAGCAGCAGGCCGATCTGCACCGCGCGCAAGGCGGCGGCGCGCTCGCGCCAGCGCCAGGCGCAGACACCGCCGACCAGCAGCGGCAAGGTGTAGAGCGGGTCGATGATGAACACCGTCGCCCACATCACCGGCTCGTTCGGCAGTGGCCAGAACAGCTGCGTGCCGTACACCGTGTGCGCATCGAGCAGCGGATGCGTGATCAGCGCCAACTGGAAGCCTGCGAACCAGTGCCAGCGTTCGGCGCCCGTCCACACCCAGCGCCGTTGCGCCAGCCACCACAACAGCCAGCCGAGCAACGGCAACACGAACAGCGAATGACTGAAGCTGCGATGCCAGGTCAGAAACTGGACCGGGTCGCGCACGCACAGCAGCGGCAACACGTCCAGGTCCGGCAGCGTGCCGAGCGCGGCGCCCAGCACCAGCGCCCGCCGCCGCTCCGCCGCCGGCGCCACCGCCGCGACACAGGCGGCGCCAAGCACGACTTGCGAGAGTGAATCCATGCGCCCTACTCGCCGTCCACACCGGCGAGGTCGAGCACGGGTTGCGGCACCGCGGGTTCGCCTTCGTAGAACACCTTGGGCTTGTGTTCGGCCATGGCCCAGCGGTGCAGCCAGGAGATGCCGGCGCGGCCGCGGTAGCCGTCGGCGTGCTGGTAGGCGGGATCGGCGAGCGCGTCTTCGAGGCTGACGAAGTCGTAGCCGCGTCGGCGCAGGCGCTCGAGCAGGGCCGGCAGCGCGTCGGCATTCAGCGCATTGGCGTGGATCAGCAGCACCTGCGCGATCTCGCGGCCGAACAGGCGCTTGCTTGCCTGCTCGAAGAACTGGAATTTGGCTTCGAGGTAGTCGATGTACTCGGGGATGAGTGCCTGCGCTTCGTCGTGCTTGCCGGCATTGCGCAGCAACAGATACGCGCGGGCGTAGATCCACTCGCCGTTGTCGACCGTGACTGGCGCGACGCGGTAGCCGTGTTCGCCGAGGAACGCGTCGAGTCGCGTGCGCAGCGCATCTTCCTGACCGGCCTGCAGGTAGGGATGGCGGAACCAGCGCGGCGCCTGCCCGAACTCGGCGAGCAGCGGGCGCAACTGGCGCTCACCGTCCAGGATGGAGCGTTCGTAGTCCGCGATCGCCGTCGCGTGCAGGCCGTTGTGGTTGTAGGTGTGGTTGCCGAGCGCGATGCCGGCCGCGAGCCAGTCGCGCAGCCACTGCAGGCGCGCCGCAGAGACTGCGCCATCGACCTCGAGCTTGTTCTCGTTGACGAAGCCGATCGCGTTGGTGCCGCGCAGCGCGGCGATGATGCGCGCGTTGCGCGCGGCGAGATCGGCCTCGCTGCTCAGCGACACTTCCGAAGACGGCAGGTCATCGATGGTGATCGCGACCTGGCGCGGCGACGCGGCCTGCGCGACGGCCAGCAGGAAGGGACTCGCAACAAGCAGGAAGCGTCGCAGCATCGGCATCTCGGGAATGAAGCGGCGGCGAGCATGCCACGGCCTGCGCTGAACGGCGATTCAGCTTGCGCCAGGATCGGCTTTACTTGCGTGCGTGCAACCGCCAGACTGCGCCGCGAAATCACCTGCTGCACGAATTCCCAGTGCTCGTATCACTCCGTCGCATAGCGACTGAAGTTCGAGAGCCATCGGGCAGCGGACCATCAGCGCGCAAGCGCCCTGTCTCGTAGCGCGGTTCTTGGGAACGCTCCGGGTTTCTGTTCTGGAGCCACACCATGTCCTTTGCTTCCCTCGGGCTCACGCCCGCAGTCCTGCGTGCGCTCGTCACGCTCGGCCACGACACCCCGACCCCGATCCAGACCCAGGCGATCCCGCTGGTGCTGGCCGGCCACGACCTGCTCGCCGCGGCGCAGACCGGTACTGGCAAGACCGGCGGCTTCGCGCTGCCGATCCTCAGCCGACTCTTCCCCGAAGGCGCCCCGCGCCATGCCGGCCGCGCCCCGCGCGTGCTGGTGCTGACGCCGACGCGTGAACTCGCGGCACAGGTGCACGACAGCTTCAAGCAGTACGGCGCGCAGGTGCCGCTGCGCTCGGCGACGATCTTCGGCGGCGTTGGCATGCAGCCGCAGGTCGATGCATTGCGGCGTGGCATGGACGTGCTGATCGCGACCCCGGGTCGCCTGATCGACCACATGGGCCAGCGCACCGTCGACCTGCGTGAAATCGAAGTGCTGGTGCTCGACGAAGCCGACCGCATGCTCGACATGGGCTTCCTGCCCGCGCTCAAGCGCGTGGTGCAGGCACTGCCGCAGCAGCGCCAGACGCTGATGTTCTCGGCGACGTTCTCCGACGAGATCAAGCAGCTCGCCGGCCAGTTCCAGCGCAGTCCGAAGGAAGTGTCGGTGGCGCCGCGCAACACCATCGCCGAGACCATCCAGCACATCGTGCATCCGGTCGACGCCAGCCGCAAACGCAACCTGCTGATCGACTTCATGGCGCAAGACTCGCGCCGCCAGACGCTGGTGTTCGCGCGCACCAAGCACGGTGCCAACAAGCTCGCCGAGTCGCTCGACGCCGCCGGCTTCCGCTCCGCCGCGATCCACGGCAACAAGAGCCAGGGCGCGCGCACCAAGGCCCTGGCCGACTTCAAGGCCGGCCGCATCACGGTGCTGGTCGCGACCGACATCGCCGCGCGCGGGCTCGACATCCCGCAGCTGCCGGTGGTGATCAACTTCGACCTGCCGATGGTCGCCGAGGACTACGTGCACCGCATCGGCCGCACCGGCCGCGCCGGCGAAACCGGCCAGGCGGTGTCGCTGGTCTCGCACGACGAGTCCGGCCTGCTGCACGACATCCAGCGCGCGATCAAGCAGGAAATCACGATCACGAACTTTGCCGGCTACGCGCCTTCGGGCCCGCTGCGCATCGACGCCGGCGCGCCGCGCCCGATCATGGGCAACCGCGGCGGCCAGCGTCCGTCGCGTGACGGCCAGCGTCCCGGCGGCAGCAAGGCCGGCGCGCATCGTCCGCACCATGCCAAGCCGGCCAGCACCGGTGCCAAGCCCGGCCAGCGTCGCAACCAGGGCGGATCCAGCCGTGGCAATGGCGGCGGCGGCAGCCGATCGGGTTGGACGTCGCGGGCCTGATCGGACGAATAGGTAGGGGCGGCCCCCCGTGGCCGCCCGGTTCGGGATTCCTCCGGCGCAAATCGTAGCTGCGCACCCGCGCGATTCATGCAACCGGTCGCTGTTATCCTGCAGCCATGCCTCTGACCAAGTTCAACGCGCGTCTCGCCGAGCGCTTCCGCGGTTTCCTGCCGGTGGTCGTCGATGTCGAGACCGGCGGCTTCGATGCCGAACGTGATGCCCTGCTCGAGATCGCGGCGGTGCCGATCCTGATGAACGAGAACGGCGAAGTCGTGCGCGGCGAGACCGTGTCGACCCACGTCGTGCCGTTTCCGGGCGCAAACATCGACCCGCGTGCGCTCGAGATCACCGGCATCGATCCGACCCATCCGTTCCGCGCCGCGCTCGACGAGAAGCTCGCCCTCGACCACATCTTCCAGCCGCTGCGCAAGGCGATGAAGGCGACCGACTGCACGCGTGCGGTGCTGGTCGGCCACAACGCGCATTTCGATCTCGGCTTCGTCAACGCCGCGATCCGCCGCACCGGCCACAAGCGCAGCCCGTTCCATCCGTTCTCGTGCTTCGACACGGTCACGCTCGGCGGCCTCGCCCTCGGCCAGACCGTGCTCAGCCGCGCGGTGCAGGCCGCGGGCCTGAGCTGGAACGGCGACGAGGCGCACTCGGCGGTCTACGACGCCGAGACCACCGCCGATCTGTTCTGCCTGATCGTGAACCGCTGGAAGTATTTCGTCGATGCCGCACCGGACGCGACGCCGATGGCCGCGCAGCCGCCCGACGCCGAAGCCGACATCGCCGCGGCCACGCTCGAAGAGCCTTGAACCCGGGACGCATCGCGCCCAGATTGTCGTCAGCGAGGTGATGCCCATGCCGATCTACGAATACGCCCCGGTCACCCTCGGTTGCTCCGACTGCGCACCGAGCTTCGAGGTCATGCAGAAAATCGCCGACCCCGAACTCACCCACTGCGAAACCTGCAAGCAGCCGATCCGCCGCGTGATCTCAGCGAGCGCGGTCATCGTCGGCGGTGCGCATCACCTGCGCGAAAGCCATTTCTCGAAACGCGGCTTCACCCAGTACCGCAAGGTCGAGAAGGGCAAGTACGAGAAGACCGCGGGCGAAGGCCCGGACACGATCGGCGGCGATTGAAGCGCCAATGCTTCAGTGCAGAGAATCCGCCGCAACGGGAACCACCAATTGGCGGGCCGCAGCTCCCTCGAAGCCATCGCTGAATATGCCCACCGGCACTACAGAATCCCGATCAGAAGCACTGTCGTTTTCAGCCACAAGGGAAGTCACTCCCATCGGCGTGGCGATCGTTGCTGTGGCCGATACCGGCACACCGACGCCTGCACCCACGGTGGCCATCAGATCGAAACGCAAGTACTGCCCGACGCCAAGATCGATTAACGCGTCCAGCGCACCGGCGTTCGCATCCGGCGTGGGACAGGTTGCGGTTGACTGGGCCTGCACACACATCCATCCGATCGCGGGTAGCGACGCCGACATCGCTGTCGTCACCCGTGCTGCTTCTACCGGATTCGGCCCAGCGTTCGCGACGACCACGGCGTAGACGATCGTTTCGTCCGCCAATACGCCGTTGCGGTGATTGTCGATCGCAACTTCCAGATCGGTTCCAGTGCTCACGCCGATCACGGACTGCGCCGGCCCGGAACAATTCACGTGCGGGGCACCGACTGGACCATCGTCACAGGCACGGTAGGTCAGGACGGAACTGCCCGTGACACCAGCCGCCGGCGTGAAACTGAGGCTGCCATCGTCCGCGAGCACGGGAGCAATCGCGAATAAGCCGGGATTGTCGACGCCGATCAGTTCCAGACTGACTTGTTGGTCAGCCTCGTCCACAGCGCTGACCGGGCCGGGCCGAATCGCCGAGATCCAGGATGCGAAGATGCTCGGGCCGGTATCGGGTGCGACGTAGCGCTCGCGCCCAGGTGCGAACTCCGGCGCATCGTTGACGGGCGACACCGTCACCGTCGCGACTACGGGGCCACCGTATTCGAACTCGGCATCGCGCGCACGAACTGCGACCACGTGATCGCCCCCTCGCTCGAATACGCAAGCCAAGCCCAATGGCGAAGTCATCACCACATTGGCCACAAAGCCCGTACCGTTGAAATCGCAATCGACTTCGTAAGCAGCGACAGCCTCTGCCGACGACGGCAAGGTCGCGCTTGCGTCAATGGCCATCGACTCACCCTCCACCGCATTTGCCGGAATGTCTGCGGACAGGACAGGGACCGAGTCCGCGACGTTGACCTGAACGGACCTTGTGCTGACGGCGCCAGCGCCGTCGATGACGCGCACGGCCATTGCGTAGATGCCAGGCCCGCTCCAGCTGCACACCGCAGCATTTGACTCCTGCGGACCCAGTTCGAATACGCCATCGCCGCGACAATCGAAGGCATAGAGCAGCGTCGGCGACTCGACATCGGAGGCGGTGACGGAGATTGTCGCGATCTCATACTCGAACAACGACGACGGCGCGGCCTCCAGCGCCGACACCTGGGGTGCCTCATTGGCAAACATTGCAGTGACCTGCAACGAAGCAGTGACGTTGGCGTCGACTCGAGGATTGATCGCGCTGCCATCGCTCCATTGCAGGAAGCGGTAACCCGTTGCAGGCACCGCCGATATCGCTGTGCCCGAGCCAAGATAGGGCACCGACTGACTGGCATTACCGATCAGCGAACCATTGGGGCCCGCCGCGTATTCCAAGCTGAAATTCTGCGCTGCGGTGGTAAAGGTGACTGTGCACGGAGCCGTTACCGGCGAGGTGGTGAAGATCAGCCCGTTAAGCACTCCGCCGCAACCCTCGGCAGCGACGAGCGTGCGGCCGGGATCCGGCACGAACTGCAGCAAGACGACATCACCATGGAGCACAGCAGGATTCTGCGGTGTAACGGCACCGCCGTTATCGACCAGCGTTTCCACCAGGTGGGTGTTGCTGGACACGAACACCGCCCCGGCATCATCCCCCGCATCTGGGTAGTCGGCCAGCATCTGGCCCGCAATCCAATGGCGGTCATCCATCGCGACCGACGCGCCAAAACTGGCATGCGAATGAATGTCAGATTGCGTCATGCGCCGGTACGACCAGTTGCCCTCGAGTCGCTCGAAGCTCAGCACAGCCCCCCACGCGGACGACCAGCCTCCCACCACAAGATTGTTGTCATCGAGCGCAACTGATCTTCCGAAACCCTCGACCCACAGCGCTGGCGGCGGGCGCAACTTGGAACGATAGCTCCAGGAACCCGCAATAAGTTCAAAGAAGTAGACGGCACCCTCGATGAGGGTCGTCCCGTTGTGCTGTCCTTTCGCGCCGATCGCAGTCCGATTGCCTTGCAGGGCGAGGTCGGATCCGAAGTTGTCGCCGCTGAATCCGTCGGGTGCCTGCAATCGGGCCTGCTGAGACCAGGTCGCGCCGTTGAACCGAAACACGAGCACTTCGCCCGGTGCGTTGCCCCGGGGCGATGTGACCATCGAGACATCGCCGTCTACAGCCACCCGATCACCGAAGTTCGTGTACGCCCCCGAGGTCGGCAACAAGCGCGCGGTGCGCGTCCATACACCGGCATTTCGCTTGAAAACATAGGCCGCGCCGCTGCTGCCCCCTGAGCCTGGATCGCCAGGAGACCCAACCACGATGGTGTCGCCGTCCAAGGCAACCGACGTTCCGAAATACAAGGATCCAGCCGCGCTCAGCCGTGCCTGTTGAATCCACTGGTCTCCGGAACGGACAAATACATACGCAGCACCAGCGTACTGAGCGCCGCTGATGGTCTTGTTCCATGCACCCGCGACGATGGTGTCGCCCGAAATTGCCACGCTGTGGCCGAGGTAGTCGCTCGGTTGACCGTCGCTGGCGACGAGCTTGGCTTCGACCTGCCATTGGTCGGCAACCCTGCGCATCACGGTTACGGACCCCTGTTCGTAACTTGCGACGAGCGAGTCCCGTGATGCGCCGATGACCGCCACATCGCCCTCGATGTCGACATCGGCGCCGAACAGATCGCGACTCGCGCCGCCGTTACCCAACTTGAGCGTTTCGACCAATGCAAACGAACCCGGACCGGATGCTGCGTAAACCTCGACTTGCCCACGCTGGTGTGCCGACCAAGTATCGGCGATGAGTGCTTCGCCGTACTGCAGCGCATTTGCCGCACGCGCAGAAGAAAGCTTCTGCCTCAGGCCCCAGCTGGAGCCACTGCGTTCGAAAACGTAGCCATTCGCCAAAGCGAGATTCGCATCCATCGCCACAGCGCCGCCGAATCTGGACTGAGCCACGCCATCGAACGCCACCAGTTTGCCTTGCTGCACCCAACTGTTGCCGGAGCGCACGAATACATAAGACGCCCCCTGATCGATGCGTCCGGACACGTCGACAGCGGGCGCGCCCACCAGGATCGAGCCCAGGCTTGTGTCGACACTTGCACCAAACTCGCTCCAGGCCTGGCCGTCCGCTGCGGACAACACGGCGCGCTGGACCCAAACACCGGATTGACGCTCGAACACCACGACCGAGCCCGCACCTTGAGCGGCGCCGATACCACCTGGTGCACCGGCAACCAGCAGTCCGTCGCGCAATGCCACAGACCGGCCGACGCGGGCGTTCGGCGCCGCGCCGGCATAGTTCACGCGCGCCTGGTGCTGCCAACTGCCGCCTGCAGCAGAGAACACGTCGATCGCCCCTTGGTCGACATTGCCCGTCACCTCAATGCCGTCGAGTCCGACGGCCAGCACATCTCCGGATAGAGCAACACTTTGCGACACAACACTGCTGCCGTCAGGGGCATTTGCTGGCGACAGACTGGACTCCAGTTGCCACTGCCCGGCAGAGCGGCGAAACACGCGCACGATGCTTCGGACCACGAAGCCAGACTGCATTTCATTTTCGAGAACCGCGAGGCGATCACCCGAGAGTGCGATTCCTGACCCGAGGTACAGACTCGGCTCGATGCGCTGCTGGAGCTGCCAGGTCGACCCGCTCCTGGCGAAGATGAACACCGCGCCTCGTGGCAAGCCATTTCGGTAGATGCCCGGAGCGGAGACCGCCAAGGTGTCTCCATCCAGCGCCATGGCCGCGCCGAATGCTTCGAACGGCGAACCTCCGCCAAATCCCTCGATCAAGTCTGGATTGTCGATGCGCGCCGCCGCCCCATAGGCCTTGGCCAGTGATTCAGCGACCACAGCCTGCGCCGCCATCGGCAGCTCACCGGCGGCGACAACCAAGGACGCGCTGCAGGACGCCAAGAATGCGCAAAGCATCCGAACCAGATACTGACGGCTGAGGTTCATCAATACTCTCTTCTTGCGGAGGTCTCCGCGTGTACGCGGAGGGTGGACGTTTCGAGCAGCCATTCTCGCAGGGTCGCGACGACCGGCCCGAACACGATTTCCGGCGACAGCGGCGGCGCGCTCCGCGGCAGCGGAGGCGCGCAATCTGGTGGGACGCTCGTGAGCGCTACCGGCTCAGGCCAGCCCGGCGTACACCGTCTGCACTTCGTCGTCGTCGTCGAGCGCGCGCAGGAAGGCTTCGACTTCATCGAGTTCTGCGCCTTCGACGCTGACCGGGTTCTTGGCGCGGTAGCCGAGGTAGGCCTTGAGCACTGTGTAGCCGAAGTTCGGCAACGCGCGGCTCACGGCGTCGAGATCGGTCGGGTCGGTGTAGAAGGTGACGCCGTCGTCGATCTCGACATCCTGGGCACCGGCTTCGATCGCCGCGGTTTCGGCGTCGGCATTCGCGTCGTTCGGCTCGGCCTCGATCATGCCGAGGTGGTCGAAGTCCCAACTCACCGAGCCCAAACCGCCGAGCTGGCCCTTGCGGAACAACACGCGGATCGCCGAGGCGGCGCGGTTCGGGTTGTCGGTCAGGCACTCGACGATCACCGGCACGCGATGCGGCGCGAAGCCTTCGTAGGTCAGCTTTTCGTACTGTGCGCCGCCATCCAGCAGACCGGCGCCCTTCTTGATCGCGCGCTCGACGGTCTCGCGCGGCATCGACAGCTTGCGCGCCTGTTCAACGGCCAGGCGCAAGCGCGAATTCGTCGACGGGTCGGCCCCGGCGCGCGCCGCGACCGAGATTTCGCGGGACAGCTTGGTAAACAGGCTACCCCTGGCATTCGCGACCAGTTCCTTGCCCTTCTCCTTCCACTTCTTGCCCATGACCCTGGTTCCGGCAATTTCACAGGGCGCGCATTCTAGTGGCTCGGCACGCTCCTCGGTCAGCGACCTGGATCAAGAAAGCCTGGAATCGGCATCGCGAGTTCCGGTGCCCCGCCCCGACCACGATTCCGGTCGCCCCGTCCCAGCCGCACTGGCAGCACGCGCCGATTTGCGTACGCTGCGCGCCTCTTTGCCGGAGATCTCCATGTTCAAGCAATCCCTGATCGTGCTCGCGCTGGCCGCGACGCTTGCCGCCTGCGGTGCATCGAAGGAAGCCGGGTCCGATGCGACCGTGGTGGCAGCCACGCAACCCACCCTGCACTACCCGACCGCACGCACGGTCGAGCAGGTCGACGACTTCCATGGCACGAAGGTGTCCGATCCCTATCGCTGGATGGAAAACCTCGACGACCCCGAACTGCAGCCGTGGATCGCAGCCGAGAACCAGCTCGTGGCGGACTTCATCAGCGACGTGCCGAACCGCGAGCAGCTGAAGACGCGCATGACCGCGCTCTGGGACTACGAGCGCTTCGGCACGCCGGAAGTGCACGGCGGCAAGTATTTCTTCAGCCGCAACGACGGCCTGCAGAACCAGTCGCCGGTGTACGTGCAGGACACGCTCGACGGCGAGCCGCGCCTGCTGATCGACCCGAACACGCTCTCCGCCGATGGCACGATCGCGCTCAGCGAATCGGCCGTCAGCCCGGACGGCAAGCTGTATGCGTATTCGCTGTCCGACGGCGGTTCCGACTGGCGCACGATCAAGGTGCGCAACGTCGAGACCGGGAAAGACCTCGACGACGAAATCCGCTGGGCCAAGTTCACCAACATCGCCTGGACCCAGGATTCGGGCGGCATCTTCTACAGCCGCTTCGACGCGCCGGAAGGCGAGGACCCGCTCAAGGCCGTCAACAAGAACCAGAAGCTGTTCCTGCACACGATCGGCAAGCCGCAAGCCGACGACACGCTGGTCTACGAGCGCCCCGACCAGCCGGACTGGGGCTTCAGCGCGACGGTGTCGGATGACGGCGCGTACCTGATCATCAACGGCTCGCAGGGCACCGATGTGCGCAATCGCGTGTTCTACAAGGACCTCGCGAAAGCCGACGGCAAGGTCGTGGCGCTGATCGAGGATCTGGTCGCCGCCTACGACTTCGTCGGCAACGACGGCAGCGTGCTGTACTTCCTCAGCGACGACGGCGCCGAACGCAACCGCCTGCTTGCGATCGACACTGCCCATCCGGGCAAGGACCACTGGCAGACGGTGATCGCCGAGAACGACGCGCTGCTGCTGCAGGTGTCGCACGTGCACGGCCAGTTCATCGCGAACTACCTGCGCGACGCGCGCTCGGAAGTGAAGATGTTCGATGCCGCCGGCAAGGAACTGCGCAGCATCGCCCTGCCCGGCCTTGGCACCGCCAACGGCTTCGAGGGTGCGGTCGAGGACAACGAGACCTTCTTCGCGTTCGGCAGCTGGGCCGTGCCGGACTCGGTCTATCGCCTCGACGCGACCACCGGCGAGACCACCCTGTTCAAGGCGCCGTCGGTGAAGTTCGACGTCAACGCCTATGAAACCACGCAGGTGTTCTACCCGAGCAAGGACGGCACCAAGGTGCCGATGTTCATCACCGCGAAGAAGGGCTTCGTGCGCGATGGCAACAACCCGACCATCCTGTACGGCTACGGCGGCTTCAACATCGCGGTGACGCCGAAGTTCAGCCCGGCCATCATCCAGTGGCTGGACATGGGTGGCGTCTATGCGGTCGCGAACCTGCGCGGCGGCTCCGAATACGGCCGCCCCTGGCACGAGGCCGGCATGAAGACGAACAAGCAGAACGTGTTCGACGACTTCGCCGCCGGTGCCGAATACCTGATCGCCGACAAGGTGACGCAGCCGGCCAAGCTCGCGATCTCCGGTCGCAGCAATGGCGGCCTGCTGGTCGGCGCGACCCTGCTGCAGCGCCCGGAACTGTTCGGCGCCGCCCTGCCTGCGGTCGGCGTGCTCGACATGCTGCGCTTCCGCGAGTTCACCATCGGCTGGGCCTGGGAATCGGACTACGGCACGGTGAAGGACGCCACCGAGTTCAAGGCCATCCATGCCTATTCGCCGCTGCACAACATCAAGCCCGGCGCCAAGTACCCGCCGACCCTGGTCACGACGGCAGAGCGCGATGATCGCGTGTTCCCGGCGCACAGCTTCAAGTTCGCCGCGGCGATGCAGGCCGCGAACCCGGGCGGCAACCCGGCCCTGATCCGCATCGAGACGCGCGCGGGTCATGGTGCTGGCAAGCCGACCACGAAGATCATCGAGGAATACGCCGACATCTACGCGTTCTTGGCGAAGACGCTGCACATTGAAATTCGGTGATGCCGGTCGGGCGTCGGCGCACATCGACGCCCGGCAATTCTGTGGTGATCGTGATGGATGCGATGTAGGAGCGGCACTTTGCCGCGACCGGTGACGCGGACACGCGCGGTCGTTGCGAACACGCCGAATCGCGAACATCGACGGCATTGCGTCAGCGGTCGCGCCAAAGTGGCGCTCCTACATCGCGATTTTCGATTTCATCGCGCGCCCGATCACCCCGGCGCCAGCATCGCCGTCGCGATCGCGAAATAGATCAGCAGCGAGAGCAGGTCCTGGATCACGGTGGCGAGCGGGCCGGCGGCGAAGGCGGGGTCGACGTGCAGGCGATGCAGCGCAACCGGCAACGCGAGTGCGACCAGGGTCGCGACCGAGCACGCGGCAAACAACGACAGCGCGACGATCGCGGCCAGGTCGGCTTCCTGCCAGATGATGCGGACCAGGAGGTAGGCGACGACAGCCGTCGCCAGACCGATCGCGACACCGGTCACCGCTTCGCGCGCGAGCATCTGCCGCACCGGGATGCCGAGCGACAGGCCGCGCACGACGACGGTCTCGGTCTGGGTACCGACGGCATCGGCGAAATAGACGATGCCGGGCACGAACGCCGCGAGCAGCACCATCGACGCCAGCGTGTGCTCGTAGCGACCGACGATGCCGGCCGCGAGCAGTGCGCCGAGCAGGCCGATGAACAGCCACGGCAGCCGATGCCACAGGCGCTGCGGCAAGGCTTCAACAGTGGCATGGCGCGCCTGCTCGGCGCTCTTGTTGAATCCGCCGAGGCGCGACAGGTCCTCGTCATGTTCGGCGAGCAGCGCCTGCAGCAGTCGCTGCGGCGGGATCAGCCCGAGGTAGCGACCATCGTCATCGACCACGACCAGTGCCGACTCGCCGTGTTGCACCGCCTTCCACGTCGCCTGCTCGCGGTCGATGGCATGCGCGACGCAGGGCGGATCGGCGTCCATGATCGCGCTGATCGCGGTGTGGTTCGGCACGCTGACCACTTCCTCGATCTGCAGCAGACCGACCAGGCGGTGGCGATCACGCGACACCACCGGGATGTCGGAGACGCACTGGTAGCGCTTGAGGCCGAGTCGCGACTTGAGCTCGGCCACGGTTTCGTCCGGATACGCGAGCGGCACCGCGTTGGTCGCGAGCGATGCCGCCGACTCGAAGCGGGCATCGACACCAATCGGCGTCTGCGGCAGGGGAATGTTCATACCGGCTCCGGAACCGTCATGCCGCGATGATGCCGCATGCGAAGCGATGTGGGAGCGCCGGTCACGACACGATGCCGGGATCCGTCGCGAAGAACGCCTGCACGTCGGCGAGTTCGCGCGTGCGCGGCATCGGCGGCAGGCTGGCGATGAAGGTGCGGCCGTAGCCCTGGGTGACCAGGCGCGGGTCACCGAACATCAGCACGCCGCGATCGGTCACGTCGCGGATCAGGCGCCCGGCTCCCTGCTTGAGCGCGATCGCAGCGGCCGGGATCTGCAACTCGGCGAACGGATTGCCGCCCTGCTCGCGCAGCGTGCGGATGCGCGCGTCCAGCACCGGGTCATCGGGCGGCGCGAACGGCAGCTTGTCGATCACCACCACGCTCAGCGCATCGCCGCGCACGTCCACGCCTTCCCAGAAACTGGCGGCGCCGAGCAGCACGCCGTTGCCGGAGTCGCGGAAGCCTTCGAGCAGCGCCGAGCGCGGCGCGCTGCCCTGCACGAACAGCGGGAAGCGCGACGTCGCCAGCAACTCCGCCGCCTGGCGCAGCGCGCGGTGCGTGGTGAACAGCAGGAACGCGCGTCCATTCGAGGCTTCGAGCACCGGCATCACGCGCTCGATCAGCGCCTGCGTGTGCTCCGGCGAGTTCGGTGCCGGCAGTCCCTTGGGCAGGTACATCAGGCCCTGGGTCGCGTAGTCGAACGGACTCGGCAGCGCCAGCGTGCGCGGTTCCTGCAGGCCCATCTGCGCCAGGTAGTGGTCGAACTTGCCGGCCACGGTCAGCGTCGCCGAGGTGAAGATCCACGCCGCCTTCAGCCGTTCGCGGAATTCGCGCAACGGCTCGGACGCATCGAGCGGCGTCGCCGTCACGCTCAGGTGGCGCTCGCTGGTTTCGTACCAGAGCACATGCCCGCGCGGCTCCGGATCGCGCCACAGCGACAACTGCTGCGCCAGGGCACCGGCGCGTTCGGCGCAGGCGGCGAGCCCTTCGCTGGCTTCGGCCAGCTGGTCGAGGGCGGCGGTCAATTCATCGAGCGCGGCAGCGACCAGCGCGATCGCTTCCTGCACCGCGGTCTTGTCGCGCAAGGGCGGCCAGGCACCGCGCGCCGGCTCGCCATGCACGGCCAGGCGCAGCTTCTTGATCTGGTCCTCCACCGCCGGTGCCACGCGTACCATCGACGCGCGCGCACCGGGCACGTCGCCGGACTCGCGCAGCGCGTCCTGCGCCAGATCGGCGAGTTGACGCGTGCCGAGCGAGTCGCCGAAGAACTGCCCGGCGAGGTCGGGCAACTGATGCGCCTCGTCGACGATGAACAGGTTCGCGCCGGGCAGGATCTCGCCGAAGCCTTCATGGCGGATGGCGAGGTCGGCGAACAGCAAGTGGTGATTGACGACGATCAGGTCGGCTTCCTGGGCCGCGCGCCGCGCCTTGACCACGAAGCAGTCGTTGAAGAACGCGCACTCGGCGCCGAGGCAGTTGTCGCTGGTCGAGGTCACGCGCGGCAGGATCATCGCGTCGTCGGCGAGCCCGCTGCATTCGCCGAGATCGCCGGAGCGGGTGCGCGCGGCGAAGTCGAGCACCACGTTCAATTCGGCGACCATCGCGCGGTTCGGAAACTGGCCCTCGTGCCTGGCCTTGTCGAGCCGGTAGCGGCAGACGTAGTTGGCGCGGCCCTTGAGCAGCGCGGTCTTCACCGGCACGCCGAGCGCCTGGTGCACGCGCGGCAGGTCGCGGTGGAACAACTGGTCCTGCAGCGCCTTGGTGCCGGTCGAGAGGATCACGCGCTGGCCGCTCTGGATCGCCGGCACCAGGTAGGCGAAGGTCTTGCCGGTGCCGGTGCCGGCCTCGACCACCAGCTCGCCGCCGGCGGCAATGGTCGCTGCCACCGCTTCCGCCATTTCCTGCTGCACCGGACGCGGCGTGAAGCCGTCGATGGCGAGAGCCAGCGCGCCGCCTTCGGCCAAGGGGTCGGCAGCGCGCGCAGCCATCGTTACATCCGGATCGGTGCCGGCACCGGGCAGGCGGCGGCACGGGTGCGCGCGGCCGCGGCACCGGCACTGTCCTTCGCCTCCTGACGGGCTGCGGCCACGGTCAGCCAGTTGCGCACGCACAGGTCGCCGAGCTTGGGTCCGATCGCCTCGGACTTCTGCGCGTGCGCGATCGCATCGGCGAAGCGGTGCTCGGCGAGCGCGATCTCGGCGCGCCACTGCCACAGCGCCGGGTCCTCGGGCACGATCGCAAGCGCGGCATGGAGCGTGGCCTCGGCCTCGTCGAACCGCTTCGCGGCCTCGGCCGCCTGCGCCTTTGCGCGCAGGTCGGCGACCGCGGCTTCCTGCAGCGGAATCACCTCGATGTGCGAGGGCAGCTTGCGCGCCTCGGCGCGGATCTCGGCGACCCAGTCGCGCGCCGGCGGCGCCGCTTTCGCAACCGGTTTCGGCGGCGGCGTGGTGGCGCAGGCAGCGAGCAGCAGCAGGGCCAGGAAGGCGGGCGCACGGCGGAGTTCAGGGCACATCGTCATCGTTCCAGGGTTCATTCACCGGGGGCGGATCGCGATCGGTGAAGCGATTGCGAAACCAGTCATCCAGGGTCCAGCGGTCGCAGTCCATGTACTCGGTGGGCTCGAAGCCGCGAATGAAGGGCAGCGCACGCGCGCCCTCGCATTCGGCGCTGGTCGCGCGCTGCGTCTGCGGGTCGATCCAGCGCACCACCGGATTGTGCCCGAGGTCGAGCTGCAATGGCTCGCTCGGCAGCTTCTCGAACAGCGCCGCCCACACCCGCATCGCACCGGTGGCACCGTAGAGCCCGGCGCGCTGGTTGTCGTCGCGGCCGAGCCAGACCACCGCCAGATGGCCGCCGGTGAAGCCGGCGTACCAGGAATCGCGCAGGTCATCCGAGGTGCCGGTCTTGCCGGCGACATTGAGGTCGCCCAGGCCGAGCCCGACCAATGCCGCGCCGGTGCCGCTGCGGCTGCCCTCCTGCATCGCGAAACTGACCAGGCGTGCCGCCTCGACCAGCTCGCCGGCGCCCTGCGGCGCGCGGTAGCGCGAGATCGCGCGGCCGTTGCGGTCGATCACCGCGGTGACCGAGGACAGCGGCAGCAGGTGCCCGTCGGCAGCCAGGTACTGATACGCCTGCGCCACCTGCAGCGGCGTCAGCTCGGTGGCGCCGAGCAGCAGCGAGGGATGCGGCGAGACATCGGCACCCGGGATCAGCGCTTCAAGCAGGCGCTCGACCTTCTGCACGCCGACTTCCAGCCCGAGCCGCACCGTGGCCAGGTTGTAGGAACGCGCGAGCGCGTCGATCAGCGCCACTTCGCCATGCTCGAGATTGTCCGAGTTGCGCGGCTGCCAGGTCTGGCCGTTGCGCTGGCGCAGCGCGATCGCGGTGTCTTGCAACGGACTCGGCAACGACCAGCGTTCCGGCTGCGCCAGCGCCACCAGGTACACGAACGGCTTGACCAGCGAACCGATCGGACGCGCCGCCATCGCCGCGCGATTGAACCCCTGCTGCTGCGCGTCGCGCCCGCCGACCACGGCTTCGATCGCGCCACTGGCCGCGCGCGTCACCACCATCGCCGCCTGCAGCCCGCTGCTGTCTTTCGCCAGGGTCTTGATCTTCTCGCTCACGGCGCGCTCGGCGTACTGCTGCGTCGAGGGCGCGAGCGTGGTGTGGATGGCCAGGCCCTCGCTGGCGAGCGCGCCGGCGTCGTAGTCGCGCGCGATCTGCGCGCGCACCAGCTCGATGAATCCCGGATAGCGGTTGCGTGCGATCGCGCCGCTGGCGGTCACGTTCAACGCCATGCGCTGCTGGCCCTTGGCTTCGAGTGCGCTGAGCAAGCCCGCCTGCTGCATTTCGCGCAGCACCAGGTTGCGGCGCTTGAGCGCGTTCGCCGGCGCGCGCCGCGGGTCGAACAGCGACGGTCCCTGGATCATGCCGACCAGCAACGCCATCTCGTGCGGCGCCAGCGTCTCCAGCTCGCGTCCGAAGTAGAACTCGGAGGCGGCACCGACGCCATGCACCGACTGCGAACCGTGCTGCCCGAGATAGACGTCGTTCAAATAGGCTTCGAGGATCGCCTGCTTGCCAAAGCGCGCCTCGATCAGCAGTGCCAGGCAGATCTCGTTGAACTTGCGCACGAACTTCTTGCGTCGGTCGAGGAACTGGTTGCGCACCAGCTGCTGCGTCAGGGTCGAGCCGCCCTGCGACAACTCGCCCGACTTCACGTTGACGAAAATCGCCCGCGCCATGCCCCAGGGGTCGATGCCGTGGTGGCTGGCGAAGTCCTTGTCCTCGACCGCGAGCAAGGTGCGCAGGAACAGTGGCGGCACCTCGTTCAACTTGACCAGCCGCCGCTCCTGGCGCGCCTTGCCGTACAAGGTGGCGATGCGCGCGGGATCGAGCTGCACGACTTCGAGCGCGCGCTTCGCGGCGACGTCTTCGAGCTTGCCGACGCGCCCGTTGGCAAGCGCCACGCGGATGCGCCGCGACGGCTGCGCACCGCTGCCATCGACGAAGGCGCGGGTCTGGATCAGGAAACGCGCGCCGTCGCGCACATAGCTGCCGGGTTGCAGCGCGTCGGTGCTCTCGCTGTAGCGCGCCGCCTGCAATTCCAGCAGCAGGGTCTCGGCGTCCATGGCGCGGCCCGGTCGCAACTCCAGCGCGCGTGCATAGACGCGGCTCGGGGTGTCGAAATGCAGGCCCTCGAAGCCGGCACGCACCAGGCGGTCGAGGTACCACAGGTAGGGGCCGAGGAATCCGATCGCGAGGCCGAGACCGAGCCAGATCGGCACCCGGAACCAGCGGTAGAACCGGCGCGACAGATCGAGGAAACGGGCCAAGTGGATACCGTGTGGACAGGGGCGCGCCAGTCTAACGGAGCGGTTTTCGCGCTCGCATGGCGGGCCGCGGGCGATTCCGCGATAATTCAGCCTCAGCGCACCATTCCAGAGTGCGCGGCGCCCAAATCCGTGACTCCAGCCCGCCCGCTTTGCGTGGCCGTGCTCGGCCAGCCTGCAGAGGCCTGGCTCGGCAGCCTGCTCGCGCAGCTTCCTCCCGACATCGAACTGGTCGTGCTCGACGCGCAGGCCGCGGTCGCCGACACCTGCGATGCCGGGCAGACGACGCTGCGCATCGTTGCCAATGCCCCGCTGCCACCCTTTGCGATACGCCGACTGCTCGACGCCGCAACCGCCGCCACCGGCTTCGACCTGATCGTCGCCGCCGATATCGCCGAGCCGGCGCTGAACCCGCTGCCCGAGGCGCAGGACTTCGCCGGCGATGCCATCGCGCTCGATGCCGCGTTGTGGCTGCTTGGGCAACGCTGCGTGCGCCCCTGCGATTCTGCGCACGCGACGCTGGCCTGGGTCGGCCCCGAGGCCGCCGAACGCACCCGTCGCGGCCAGGCGCTGCGCAGCGGCGTGCTCGACAGCCTGTTCGTCGCCGCTGCCGGCGCCACGCTGCGAGGCGCATCGGCGCCCGCAGACCGTCGCCATGCGCGCGCCGAGACCGCACTCGCCGAGTTGCGCGCACGCATCGCGCAGGCGCCGGCGCTGCCGAGCTGCTGGCCCGGCATCGACGGCAAGCCGGTGCTGCTGCACGTGCTGCACGGCTGGGGCGGCGGCGTCGAACGCTTCGCGCGCGACCTTGCCGATGGCGATCGCCAGCGCAGCCACCTGGCCCTGGTCGCGCGCGGCCAGTTCGGGCGGCGCTGCTACGGCGAGGCGCTGGAACTGGTGCTGTTGCGCGACGACCGCATGCACCTGCTGGCCCGACACGAACTGGCGGCGCCGATCGCCGACTCCGCGCTCGATCACGCGCAGTGGCGCGAGGTGTTCGCGCAGGTCTGCGCCGCGTTCGGCGTCGGCCAGGTGATCGTGTCCTCGCTGATCGGCCACGCGCTCGACGCGCTCGACAGCGGCCTGCCGACCGAGCTCGTCTGCCACGACTACTACCCGCTGTGGCCGGTGCTGCATGCCGACTTCGGCGATGGCGACGCGCGCTTCGACTCCGGTGCGCTGACCGATGCATTGCGCCGCGCACGCGACGCCGAGTTTCCGTTCGGAACCCGCGACCCACGCCACTGGACGCTGCTGCGCCAGCGCTTCGTCGAGCTGGTGCGGACGCGCTCCATTCCGCTGGTCGCGCCCTCGCAGGGCGTGCGCGCGAACTGGCTGCGCATCGCGTCGGAACTCGCCACTGCACGCTTCGAGGTGATCGGCCATGGCCTGCGCGGTTTCGCGGGCGGCGTGCTGCCGAAGCCACCGCTGCGCGAACGACTGCGACTGGTCGTGCTCGGGCGCCTGAACGGCGGCAAGGGCCAGCACCTGCTGCGCGCCGCGCTCGACGCCGGACTGCGCGAGCACGCCGAGCTGTTCCTGGTCGGCTGCGGCCACAGCGGCCACGAGTTCTTCGGCGAACGCGACGTGCACGTGCTGCTCGACTACGCGCGCGACGAACTGCCGCAGCTGCTCGCGCGCATTGCGCCAGACGCGGCACTGCTGCCGGCGACGGTGGCCGAGAGTTTCAGCTACACGCTGAGCGAACTGCGCGCCCTCGGCGTGCCGGTGATCGCCACCCGCCTCGGCGCCTTCGCCGAGCGCATCGAACACGAACGCGACGGGCTGCTGGTTGCGCCCGACGCGCAGGCGATCGTGGCGCTGGCCGCCGAACTGCACGACGACCCCGGTGCGCTGGCCGCGGTGCGCGAGCATCTGGCCGGCGCATCCGCCGCGATGTCCATCGCGGATATGGCCAGCGCGCATCGCGCGCTGCTCGCGCCCGGCAGCGGCGCAGCGCACTGGCGCGTCGCGCTGGAATCGACCACCGCGACACTGGCCGCGCGCGCGCTCGATGCCGAACGCGAGCGCGACGCACTGCGTTGCAGCGACACCGAGAAGGACCGCGAGCTGCTGGCCCGTGCCGAGTGGGCGCAGGACATCGAGCGCCAGCGGCAACGCGCGGCGACCCGGCACGCTGCCATCGCCAGCGAACTGCACGGCCAGATCGCCACGCTGCAACACGAATTCGAGGAACGCAGCGCGTGGGCACTGCGACTCGATGCCGAGACCACGCGACTCGGCGGCGAACTGGCAACGGCGCACGATCGCAACGCGCAGACACAACAGGAATGGTCGCAGGCGGCGGCACATTTCCATCGCGAGATCGCACGCCTCGAAGGCGAGAAGTCGGAACTGCTGAACAGCCTGAGCTGGCGCCTGACCCGACCCCTGCGCTTCGTGCGCCGCAGCCTCGGCAACGCCCGCGTACGCCTTGGCTATCTGGCGCGACGCGCACTCGGGCTGCCGCCGCGGCTGTTGCGCAGCCTGCGCACGCGCGGCCTCAAGGGCACCCTCGAGCGCGCCCGCAACAGTGCAGGCGAAGTCGCCGCGTTGCCCACCCCGGAACTGCTCGCCGCACCCGCCGCCGGCAGCAGCTTCGTCGCCTTCGCCCTACCGCGCGCATCGGCACCGCGCGCCAGCATCATCATCCCGGTCTACAACAAGTGGTCCTACACCGAGGCCTGCCTGCGTTCGCTGGCCAAGGAAACGCAACAGTCCAGCTTCGAGGTCATCGTCGTCGATGACGGCTCCTCGGACGAGACCGCGGAGCGGCTGGCGCAGATCGAGGGCATCGTCGCGCATCGCAACGCGCAGAACCTCGGCTTCGTCGGTTCCTGCAATGCCGGTGCCGCGCTCGCGCAAGGCGAGTACCTGGTGTTCCTGAACAACGACACCCAGGTCGCGCCGCACTGGCTCGATGCATTGCTCGACACCTTCGATCGGCACCCGCGCGTCGGCCTCGCCGGCGCCAAGCTGGTGTATCCGGACGGGCGCCTGCAGGAGGCCGGTGGCATCGTCTTCAGCGATGGCTCGGGCTGGAACTACGGACGCTTCGGCGACCCGCGCGATCCCGCCTACAACCACGTGCGCGAGGTCGACTACTGCTCCGGCGCGGCGATCGCGATCCCGCGTGCGCTGTTTGCGCAGCTCGGCGGCTTCGACACGCGCTATGCACCGGCCTACTACGAAGACACCGACCTCGCCTTCCAGGTGCGTGAAGCCGGGTTGCGCGTGCTCTACCAGCCAGCCTCGACCGTGTTCCATTTCGAGGGCATCACCGCCGGCACCGACACCGCCAGCGGCATCAAACAGTACCAGGTGCTGAACCAGAGCAAGTTCGTCGAGCGCTGGGCGCTGGCGCTCGCACGCCAGCCCAAGCCCGGCACGCCGATCGTGCTGGCGCGCGAACATCGCGTTGCCCAGCGCGTGCTGATCGTGGATGCGACCACGCCGCACCCGGACGAGGACTCCGGCTCGGTGCGCATGGTCAACCTGATGCAACTGCTCACCGCGCTCGGGCACAAGGTCAGCTTCTTCGCCGAGAACCGCGCCTGCGACGGCCGCTACAGCGAGGCGCTGCAACAACTCGGCGTCGAAGTGCATTACCACCCGTGGATGCCGGAGCCGACGCGCTGGCTGCGCGAGAATGGCGCCCACCTCGATGCGGTGATCCTGAGCCGGCATTACGTCGCCACGCCGCTGGTCGAAGCGGTGCGCCACCACGCGCCGCGCGCGCGGCTGGTGTTCGACACGGTTGACTTGCATTACCTGCGCGAGGAACGCGAAGCCGCGCTCGCCGACCGCGAGGACCTGCGCCGGCGGGCGGCGGCGACCAAGCTCGCCGAATTGCGCCTGATCCGCAACAGCGACGTCACCCTCGTGGTCAGCCCGATCGAGCAGCAGCTGCTGCGCAACGAAGTGCCCGGCGCGCGCATCGAGGTGCTGTCGAACGTGCACGAGGTCGTCGGCCGCCGCGCCGGTTTCCACGAGCGCAAGGACCTGTTCTTCGTCGGCGGCTTCCAGCACCAGCCGAACGTCGACGCGATGCTCTGGTTCGTGCACGGCATCTGGCCACTGGTCGCCAGGGAGCTGCCGGAGGCGTGCTTCCACATCGTCGGCAGCAAGATGCCGGACGCGATCAAGGCGCTCGCCAGCGAACGCGTTCTGGTGCACGGATTCCTGCCCTCGCTGGAGGCGTTGCTCGACGGCTGCCGGCTCTCGGTCGCACCGCTGCGCTACGGCGCCGGCGTCAAGGGCAAGGTCAACCAGAGCATGGCGCACGGGCAACCGGTGGTCGCCACCAGCGTCGCCGCCGAAGGCATGTACCTGCAGCATGAAGTCGACGTGCTGATCGCCGACGAAGCCGCCGCCTTCGCCCGCGAATGCGTGCGCCTGTACCGCGACGAAGCACTGTGGAACCGCCTCGCCGACGCCGGCCTCGCCAACATCGCCACCCACTTCTCCTTCGCCGCCGCCACGGAGGCCCTGCGCCGGGTGCTCGGCTAGCGGCGTCGCACTCGCGGTGTCTCGCGCGGACTGACTACATCCATCCAGGCCCGGATGGGCGCTGGTGTGCGCGCTTGATCGCGGCGGTCGTAGAGCACCTCATGACCCAACTGGACTCGGCACACGGCGAACGCCTTGGCCTCCTCCAGGCTGTTGTCCGCCATCAGTGTTGCGTCCGCGATCGGAGCGGCTGCCGAGACCGCGCGTTGCGAGCGCGGAAACCGCTGCCGGAGTTTCAACTCTTCGACGTCGTGACCTCCCGCGGCAACGCGGGTGGCTACCCGGGCGATCGAGAGTTCGACGCTCACCAGCCCGACGAACACGAGCACCACGAAGTAGCCTGCCGCCTGCAACTCGTGGATCTTGTCGATCTTGGAGCTGACGCTGCCATCGCTGCGCGGCTGCCAGTGGGAGAACACGGTCTCGGTGGCGATGGCGACGCCGCGGGTCATCGCCAATAGCGTGAACGCCTCGACGCCCTTCTGTCCGATGTGCATCCAGTCGAGATCGGTATCGCGCAGCCGTCTCGCCCAGGCGGGCAGCCCTGATGGCCCAGCCTCGGGCAAGACGGAAAGCAGCATGCGGTCGGCGTTGATCAACGGCAGCTGCAGCCGCGGCGCCAAGCGGCTGTACCAGAGGGTGGACTTGCCCGATCCGTTGTGCCCGGCGAGCATCACCGCCAACGGCTTGCCCGAGCGTTGCTGGGCCTCCAGCACCTGATCGACGGCGACATCCAGTAGGCTCATGGGGCCGGCTTGAAGATCCCGTTGGACAAGGTGCCCAGGCGACGACGACCGTTGAGTTCCTCGACGATCAGATTCGGGTGATCAGGATCGGCGTGGTACTTCGGCACCGAAGGCTTCAACGCCAGTTTGACCCCGCGGCCCACAAGCACCGGACGGGCACGCTTGAACGCGACCTGGCCGGCCAGAACGTTGTCGACGATCTGGTCTGCGCTCGGAATCCCGACGTGAATCGACATCGATCCGAAGTCCACCGTTCGACCCTTCGCATTCGCCTCGCTGGTGGATGGCGAGGACGCATTGGCGCTCGACGTTCGCTTGGTGGACATGGCGAATTCCTCAGGTTCGCCGAAATGCTAGCACTGCAGGCGAGCGCGGAGCCTGCGCTGGTCTCGCCTCATGTCGCGGCCCACCGGCCCGGTCGCAACAAACTGATACACTCTCGCCCCAACGGCCCGCGCCGCCGGCAGTCGCATGACGTCATGAAGAAGATCCGGGATCTGTTGTCGGACTGCCGCATCGAATTGCGGCTGAATGTCCGCGACTTCCACAAGACCGAACTGTGCAAGCGCCTCGACGAGGCGCGCGCGGAACTGGCGAATGACAGCGGACAGGCGCTGTCGACCGCGAGCTCGGAAGCGGATGCAACTGCCGCCGGCGACCGCGTCGCGATGGCCTGGCGCCTGGCCGCCGAAGACCTGCGCGTGACCGCGCCGGCGATCTACCAGCTGCTGGCGAAGAAGGCCGCGAAATACCTTGCCGACCTGCCCGATGACCTGCTGCAGGCCCCGGCGCCTGCGACGGCCGCGGCGATGCCCGCAGTAGCCGCCGAGATTCCCGCGGCGACAGCAGCACCGGCGGTTGCGGCAACCGCCGCGGAACCCGTGGCTGCGGCTAGCACTGCCGAAGCCCCGGCCGAGGTCGCCGCGACGGAAGCCGAGGTCGTGCCTGAACCCGAGCCCGAAGCCCCCGCCGCGGACAGCGCCGACCCGAATGCACCCAGCCACGAAGTCCTGCTCGCGATCTCGCGCCACAAGCGCCGCTTCACCGAGGCGCAGCGCGAATGGTGCATCGGCGAAGCGCTGATCCGCTCCGGCTTCACCATCAACCCGTCCGACTTCATCGCCGGCGGTGACCATGCGATGGCGCTCTACATCCTCGAGTCGGAAACCACCACGACCTGAGCGGCGCGAGTCCAACCCTCAGGGAATCAGCACCAGCTTGCCAAGCGTCTGCCCGGACTCGATGCGGCGCTGAGCGTCGGCGGCGTGATCGAGCGGGAAGGATTCGACGGGCAGCGGCTGCAGTGAACCATCGGCGAAATGCTGCAGCAGCCACTGCATGCCTTCGCGCAGACGCGGCGCTTCGGATTGCAGGAAGCTGAGGTTGGCGGCGAGCACGCTGCGATTGCTCTGGGTCATGTGCAGCGGGTTGAAGCGCGGCGTGCGCAGCCAGTCCCAGGCCAGGTGCAGCCAGTTCAGGCGTCCGTTGTGCGGCAGCATCGAATGGAAGCCGTAGATCATCAGGCGTCCGGTCGCGGCGAGGTGGGCGTAGCTCTGGCGCAGCGTGGCCACGCCGTTGGCATCGAAGATCGCGTGGTAGCCGGCGGGCGCCAGGCGCTCGGCTTCGGCCCACAGCTTCGCGCGCGACTTGTCGATCACCTGCGCCGCACCCATGCGCCGGCAGTGCTCGACCTTGTGTGCGGCACCGACCACACCGACCACCTCGCAACCGGCGAGGCGCCCGATCTGCACCAGCGCCGAACCGACGCCACCGGCCGCGGAATGCACCAGCCAGCGTTCGCCGGCGCGCGGGTGCAACTGCTGGTGCACCATGAACCACGCGGTCAGGAACACCGTCGGCAGGCTCGCGCCTTCGGCCATGGTCAGCGGTGCCGGCAACGCGAACACCTGCGCGGCATCGAGACAGAGGTGGCTGCTGTAGCCATCGAACAGGGTCAGCGCGATCACCGCGTCGCCGACCTGCCATTCCGCGACGTCCGCCCCCAGCGCGTCGATGCGCCCGGCCACCTCGAACCCGGGCGTGATCGGATAGCCATGCAATTCACGCGCCGACGCATACAGGCCCATGCGGATGATGCCGTCGGCGTAGTTCACCCCACAGGCTTCGACCGCGATGCGCACCTGTCGCGGCCCTGGCTGCGGGTCGACACAGGTTTCGATGCGCAGGGCGTCGTAACCACCGGGGCGATCGATGCGGATGCGTTTCATGCGCGGGCCAACGCTGCGTTCTGGAGTCGCGCGCAGCTTGCCAGATCCGACCCGCGCGGTCGTGCGAAGAAACCGCGCGCATTCTGCGTACTGCCAGGCATCCCCATCGCCGAGCCTGCCCATGTCGATCCTCGCTTTCCGCCTCCCTGCCGCGCTGCTGGCGCTGGCCGCGTGTATCGCCTCGACGGGCGCGCGCGCCGCCGACGTGCTCGATCTGCGCTTCGATGGCGATGGTTTCCGCGTGCTGCCGGCGACGCTGAATGGCTACGTGCCGCTCGGCTCCTGCCCGCACGCCAACGGCAGCGTCAGCGTGGTCGCCGTGCATCCGACCAGCGTGCAACTGGCGGTGATCCGGCTGACCGCCACCGGCGCGCTCGATGGCGGATTCTCGGGCGACGGCATCCACACCTTCCCGGCGCTGCGATCCGTCATCAACCCGGCATTCTCGTCCACCGCCTGCGCCGGCATGGGCAATGCCGACCCCGCCGACGACCGCATGATGGTTGCGGCCTCGGCCACGGGCAGCTACGACTTCGCCTACCTGGCACTGGTCGACCTGAACGTCGGCGGTTTCGACAGCGCGTTCTTCCTGGGTGGTCCGAACAGCGTCGATCTGAGCGGCCTCGCCTATCCGCCGGTCGGAGGCGTACACCCGTACCCGAACACCCGCGTCCGCGGCGTGTTCGGCGGCGCCAACGGCGAGTGGTTGCTGGTCGCCCAGATCGATGGTCACAGCAGTGGAGTGCCGCGCGGCCTGGTGGCGCGCATCGGCGCCGCCGGCGGCTTGCAGGCGATCGCGAGCCCGAGCCTCTCCGGCTACGACAGCCTGGATCTGGTCAGCGCCCGCGTCGGTGGCGACGGCGACATCCGCGTGCTCGGCGACTTCGCAATGGCCGGCGGCAGTGGCTGGGGCCTGATGCGTGTCAACGGCAGCACGCTCGCCGCAGTCAGCATGAGCGCCAGCGACAGCGCCGGCGGCGCATGGTGGCGCACCTTCAAGGCCCGCCATCTCGGCGGCGGCGTCAGCGTCGCGGGGGCATTGATCGGTGACGCCAGTCCGTTCGGCCTGGCGCCGCGCCTGCTGGTGGTGCGCGGGGACAACGTGCGCGTGGTCAACCTCCCCGCGGTGCCCGCACTCGACGGCGTGACCGCCGCCGGCGCCCTCGGCCTCGAGGGCAGCGTCGCCGCCACCGGCGCGGCCGGCAACCGCGCCGTCTTCGCGATGGGCCTGCGCACTGTCGACAACAGCAACGCCGGCTTCTACGCCGCGCTGGTGCAACTCGGCGACGGCGGCGCGCTGCCGGACTCGCCCGACCCGCACTTCGGCAGCAACGGCGCCGCCTCGTTCCTGCTGCACGAGGCCGCCGCCTGCGCACCCGGCCAGGCCCCGGCACAGCAGTTCATGAACATCGCATCGTGGGGCGCCGCCACCACGCTCGTCGGCACCGCCGCCAGCAGTTGCGGCCAGGCACCGACCTCCGCGCTCGTTGCGCGCATCGACACCGACCTGCTGCTGCGCGACGGGTTCGAGTGATGGCGACGGACGGATCTGGATCGAGAGCGCGAACGCAGTCCGGGCCTGCGCGCTTTGCGTCAGGCACCGGAAACCGCGACGTGTTCCGTTTCAGCCGATGCGCCGCCGCTGCCACGCCAGCCCGAAGACCGCGAGCGCCGCACCCAGCGCCATCAGCGCCCAAGTGCCGAGCGCCGGAACCGGTTGGCTCGGCGTGGCGCTGCCGGCAGCGTAGTGGGTCTGGATACGCGCGGCGCTGAGCACGCTCGGGTAGTACGCCACTTCATCGATCAGGCCATCGAAGAAGCGACTGTCGAGGACATTGCCGCCCACCGCGATCTGGCCATTGGCGGTGAGCACGTTGGCGTTCGATGTGCCCGAAACCTGCAGCACCGCATCGACGTAGAGCTGGGTCGCTCCGCCCTGCGCGCGCGTCGCCACCAGATGATGCCAACCGCCGCCGTTGAGCACACTGGTGCCCTCGATGGTGGCGTCCGGATTGCCGGTGAAGAACGCAGCATGGTCGTTCAGTGCCGCGAGGATGAAGTCATCGGCAGTACCGCTGACATCGGACCAGAGCAGGCCGGTGCCGTTGTAGCCCTGGCTGCCGGTGGCACTCGTCGCGGTGGTGTTGATCCACATCTCGAGCGTGAAGTCACCGCCCACCGTGTTCGGCGTATCGACATAGTCGTCGCTGCCATCGAAGCCAGCGGCACGTCCGAGATTTGCGGCGCTGGCCTGGTTCAACAGCGCACCATTCATGTAGGTGCCGACGTTGCCATTGCCGCTGGTGTCCGCTGCGGTGGTACCCGCGGTCTCCTCGAACCGGTAGTAGGCCACCGGACCGTCAGCCAGCACCTCGTCGGGATACGCAGCCCAGGCATTGGCCGCCACCAGCATCGTGCACAACCCGGCCCACAGCGTCTTCGTGCTCATCGTTCACCCCTCGCAAGTTTCCATCCCCGGCGACCCCCAAGGCCCACCATCGGCGCCGCGATGCTAGTCGAAGCGCGCAAGTCTGGGAACCGGCGGGTGCGCATGCTCGCCAGTCGCAGGCGCTTGTGTCCCGAGCATGTGTCCAACATAATGGACACATGATGGAGGTGCAGACAACCGCGGTCTTCGACGACTGGTTTGCCGCTCTGCGCGATCGTGAAGCCAGGCAGCGCATCGCGGTACGGATTCGACGACTCGGCGCGGGCAATCCCGGTCAGCATCGGGTGTTGACCGGCGGCGTGACCGAGTTGAAGGTCGACTTCGGCCCCGGCTACCGGATCTACCTGACGGTACGCGCAGGAATCGCCTACGTCCTGTTGTGCGGCGGCGACAAGTCCACACAGTCCGACGACATCGCGACCGCACTGCGGCTCGCCAAGGAGATCAGTCCATGACCACGACACGCAGTTGGGACGCCGCCGAACACCTGCGCGACGAGTCCGACATCCGCTACTACATCGAAGCCGCTCTGGACGAAGCGCCAGACGACACCGCCTTCCTCGCCATGGTGCTCGGCGACGTGGCGCGTGCGCGAAACATCGCCGAACTGGCCCGCAGCACCGGCATCGCTCGCGAGACGCTGTACAAGACACTGCGTGGCGAAGGCAATCCGACCATGGCCACAATCAGCAAACTCGCCAACGCCCTCGGCTTCCGCCTCAGCCTTGCCCCGCTCCAACCCAAGCCCGCCCCACGCGCCCGCAAACCCCGCAAGGCCGCGTGAGCAGAACCGTTCGACTCGGTGGGGGCCGGAGCGATGATCGAAGCCTTCGCGGCGACAGCGAGCAGGCCCTTGTCATCGGCGATCAGGAATATACTCAAACGCGGAAGTCGTCCTCAGGCGCAGCGAAGCAGCCGAGCCACCGCAGGAACATCGCCCCATGAACACCGCGATCGACCATCTCGCCGAAAGGCTTGCGCAGTTGCCGCCGGAGCGAATTGCGGAAGTCGTCGACTTCGTCGACTTCATCGCCGGACGCGAACAGGAGCGCAGCATCACGCGCGCCGCCCAAACCGCCAGCGAAACCACGCTCGCGGCAATCTGGAACAACGATTCCGACGCCGCCTATGATCGGCTATAGCTTCGGCGACGTGGTGCTGGTGCCGCTTCCCTTCACCGATCAAAGCGGCAGCAAGAAGCGCCCGGCGGTCGTCATCAGCACGGATCGCTAGCAACGCGAACGCCCCGACCTGATCCTGATGCCGATCACCAGCCAGAACCCGGGCTCCACAAGATTTGGCGATGCTCCGGTCAGTGATATCCAGGCTGCCGGCATGCTCATGCCCGGCGTCGTCAAGCCGGTGATCTTCACGATCGAAGCGAGACTGGTGCAGAAGTCGCTGGGGAAGCTGGTCGATGACGATCAGCGCGGCCTGCGGCACAGCATCGTGCAGTCGATCGGGTAAGACAGCCAACTCCCGCGCCCGACCCCAGTCGCTCAAGCGCCGTGTCGCGCCACCTTCCTCACACCCGAATCGCCACGCCGTGGCTGCTGTCGTCGGTGAGGATCTCGAACGCCGCGCGCTGCGCGCTGTGCAGTTCGATCGGCGCATGGCCACGGCGATGCAGCGTGAGCGCGCAGCGCGCGAGCTTGCTGTTCAGGCACCACTTCACGCCGCCGGGCGGGTTGTCGTAGCGCAGGCCGACGAAGTCCTCTGGCCCGGCGCTGATGCTGCCTTCGATGCGGGCATCGCCTCGCGCGCCGGTGAAGCGCCAGTGGAAGCCGTCGATCGCACCGGTGCCGGCAATGCGATGCAGGGCGCGGAATGCGTACTCGACGCCTTCGTGGCGCAGCACGATCGGCGTGAGCGGCGGTGTCCAGAACGGTCCGATGCGCAGCTGCGCCGTCGCCAGTTCCAGAACACTGTCGGGTGCCTCGTCGAAGCCGGCGACCTGGCCCCAGGCATAGCGATCGGTATGGCGCGATCCCCAGTTGTGGTTCTGGCTGCCGACCCAGCCGTCCACGTCCACGGTCTCGCCCGCCACCTGCAATCGGCCATCAAAGCGCGCGAGCGGCAACCCGACCAGCGCCTTCGCGCGCGGCAGCGGCGCCGCGTACAAGCACCGCGGCAGCAGGAACAGCGGCGCCGCACTGCCGGCGTAGGCGAGATCCCAGACGATGCGCTGCGCCGCCGCGCCCGCCGATCCCCGCAGCGACGCCGAATCGAGCGCGGCCGCACCGACACGCACCGCGAAGCGATCGCAGTCGAAGTGGCACGCGGACATCGGCAGCACCTCCTTCGCCACCGCATGCACGCCGCACTCGCCGTCGAAGTACACCGCCCACAACTCGCCCACCGCGTCCTGCGGTCGTCGCTGCGGGCAGAAGCGCGTGTAGCGAATCCAGAACGCCAGCGGCCGCGTCGGGTGATTGGCGCGCTGGAAGAAACTCTCGTAGTACCCCGCCCGCGCATCCGCCGCATAACGACTGCGGTTGACCGCGATGAACGCCCCGCTCACGACCGCACCCAAGCGCAGGGAGCCAGGGCGACGCCGAGAGGCCTATCGGTTTTCAGCGCCATAGCCAGCCTTGCGGAGTGGGACATGTCGTCATTGTGTTCGATTCACCGCCCGTCCTGTCTTCCCATCGCTTATCGACTCGGCCGAGGACGACGAGAACGCCTGGCCGTAGCAGCGTTTGCGCGCGCGGTCGTGGCCGACCTGGCACGGTGCTGCGATGATCGAGCCCAACCTCCATCCGGACCAAACGACATGCAGATCGATCGTCCATCGCTGGAACAGGCGGTCAATGCCAACGTGTTGACCGCGGCCCAGGCCGAGGCGCTGTGGAAGTTCCTGCAGACGACCAACCAGCACACGCCGCGTTTCACCTTCACTCACGTTCTCTACTACCTGGGCGGCGCCATCGCCATCGGCGCGATGAGCCTGTTCATGACCCTGGCCTGGACTGCGTTCGGCGATGTCGGTGGCTTCGTCATCGCCGTGGGTTACGCGGCGATCGCCACCATCGTCGGCAACGTCGTGCTGAGACATGGCCAACGCATTCCCGCCGGCATCCTGTACTCGTTTGCGGTGGCGCTGGCGCCGCTGGCGATCTACGCGTTGCAGCATGCGCTGGGTTTCTGGGAAGGCGACCTGGCGTATCGCGCCTATCACACCCGCATCGACTGGCGCTGGCTGCTGATGGAACTGGGGACGCTGGCGGTCGCGGCGGTGTACCTGTTCCGCTATCGCATGCCGTTCCTGCTGATGCCGGTAGCGGTGACGCTGTGGTACATGAGCATGGACATCGTGCAGTTCCTCACCATCAATGGCGACAGCGATTGGGAACTGCGCAAGCAGGTGTCGGTGTTGTTCGGCGTGGTGATGATGCTGCTCGCGTTCTGGATCGATCTGCGTTCGCGTCGCAAGCCGGATTTCGGATTCTGGCTATACCTGTTCGGTGCGCTGGCGTTCTGGTGCGGACTGTCGGCGATGGACTCGGGCAGCGAGTGGGGGCGCGCGATCTACTGCGCCATCAATGCCGGCATGCTGCTGCTGGGCGCCGTGCTCGGCCGCAGGGTGTTCGCGGTACTGGGTGGCTTCGGCATCGCCGGATACCTCGGGCACCTCTCGTACACCGTGTTCAAAGACAGCATGCTGTTTCCATTTGCCCTCAGCCTGATCGGCTTCGCCATCGTCGGGCTGGGCTTTGTCTGGCAGCGGTTCGAGGCGCGCGCCAGTGCATCGCTGCGCAGCGGGCTACCGACACCACTCAGGGAACTGCTGGAAGCTTCCGATTGAGCGATGCCAACGCGGCGCAAGCCGCGTGCCCAGGAAACGGTTCCGCTACCGCCCATGTCGCGCCCAGAAGTCCGCCGGGGTGATGATGGGGTACTTCGCGGCGACCGCGAGCAGGTCCTTGTCGCCAGTGATCAGGTACTGCGCGTTCGCGGCTTTCCAGGTAGCGAGCACTGGAGCGTCAGCCGGATCCCGCAGCACCTCGCCGTGCGATTCGTCGGGCTCGACGACGTCGGCGATGAACCTCAGACTGTCCACCAGATCGAGAATCTCGGCCGCAGTCAGAGTGAGCCGCGACATTCGCGGCAAGACCCGACTCAACTCGTCAAGAATGTAGCGCGAGAGCGCGACGACCAGACCACCTTGGCGCCAGGCTCCGACGATGCGCCCCGGGACACTGCCCGGATACGCCAGCCCGGACACGAGCACATTCGTGTCCAGCACCACGCGCATGCCTGACATCAATGGCGCCGTTCTTCGGCGACCAATGCGTCGATCTCGGCCAGGCCCTGATCGACCGGCACATCGGCGTAGGCGGCCGCAATTCGATCGCTCAACGCATCGAACCGCTCGCGCATGCGGCGGATGCGCGCGAACAACTCGGCATCCACCAAGGCCGCAACCGGCTTTCCGTCCTCGCTGATGACGATGCTGTCATTGCGAGACTGCACCTGGCTCAGCATCTCGCCCAGGTTTTGCCGGAAATCGACTGCAGTGACTTCAGTAATCATCTCGGCACCATGATCGTAGTGTTCAACGCGCTCATGATGATCCGAATGCGCAGCGCCACGCAACAGAACCCGGACGCCCAGTCGTGCCGCAAGACCGAGTGACCGCCCCACACCGGACACTTCCGGACTGCGCGGCGCGACTGGTCAGCGTGACGATGGCGGGTCCAATGGTTCATTGAAGAGGTTGCACCGCAACTCCCGCCCCCGCGCCGCGAAGCGCTGCGTTCAGAAGACTCTGCATCGACGCATCTCCGCGCTCAACGGCGAGCGTGCGCGCGCTTTCGAGCGCATCCCGACCCAGGCAATCCCGCGTTTCCCCGAGCAGGAGCACGGCAGCTCCGAGCCGGTCCGACGCGACGGCCTGATGCAGCGCTTCCCGACAGACTTGCGCCGGGAACTGCGCGCCCGACGCCAGCAGGCTGGCAAGCGCCGCATCCGCACGCCGCTCGGCGTGGGGCACGTCGCCGGCCCGCAGTGCCAGCACCAGCCACTCGCCGGAGGCCCACGCCACGACATGCTTTTCGTTGACTACCGCATCGGCGTGCTCGGCCGGAAACGCCGGGAGCCGATCGGCCCCGACCGCGATGATCTCCTCCAACGCGCGTGGCAACGGTTCCGATGTGCCTGAGCAGGCCACGAGCATCCCGATGCCGACTGCCCGCAGGAACTTCCTCATCTCACCCTTACTCCCCGCCGGCGGAGCCTCCCCGGACCCGAGTTCGGACGACACTACCTCCGTCCCGTGCATCCAGCGAACCGGCGCCTTGTTCCTGCCTCACGCCCGTTCCGTCCGATCGCTCGCCGACGTCCGCACCCGCGTGTCGCCGATACAGCCGAACCAGTCCGACAACTGCGATCACGAGCGCAACCCAGAGATGGTCCGTCATCGCGGAAAGCACGAACAACAAGAGCACGAGAAACCCAAGGTCATCGAACTTGGCCGGTCGCATCGCAGTCCTCCTGACCCCAAGAGACAACGCGATGGCCGAGCCATTCGCGACCAACACGGCCGAGAGCATCCAGGAAGCGCCACCGCCGCTCGGCCGCCGCGATTGAGAACCGAACGCCCTGCGGCTGCGAATCCATCAGCCCGTCTCTGTGCTTCGTCCGCCAAGCCACAGCAGCCACGCGAACGCCTCCGCGGCGATGCCCAGTGCGCCCAACGCGAGGGTGAGCGAACTCGATGCGTACAGCACGATCGCGACCAGGAACAACACCGCCGCACCGGAATGCAGCAGCGCTTGAAGGTACTTGCGTCGAGACTCCATCGGCTCTCCAACTCGAAGCGTACTGACCATGCGTTCTCGCCGATTACCTTACTGCATCGCCCGCCGGCATCGCGAGACGTCGAAGGACGGGTTTCCCGAAAGCGCTGCCACCCGGTTGGCGAAGGAGCAAGCGGATTCCGAGTACTCGGCAAGACGATCCCCGGCAACCAGGAACACTCCACCTTCAGGCGGCGCCACCCGGAAGAACTCCCGACCCGGCGTTCGAACCGATGCGGGCAGCGACAGATCGTTGGGCGCCAGAAACAGCACATAGTTCTTGTTCGTGTCGATGCTGGCTTCGTCACCCAGGCCCGGCGCGAACAGCACGTAGACCTCCGAGCGCACCCTGCCCCGCACAGCAGAGCGAACGCGAATCCTGGCGATGTACATCGTGGCGCCCATGGCCCAGCCCATGCCGGTCGCTTCAACCTTCTCGACCTGCCCGATGACAACGACGCTCGCGGTCTTCAGCCGCAGGCGAATTCCTTCATCCGTGATCGTCTGGGCAGGAAGCACGCCAGACAAGGCCATCGCGGCGACGAACAGCATCGACTTCAGCGCGATGAGGCGATGCTTCCAGGCGATGTTCACGGTTTGCTCCAGCGTTCTTCGACCGGTTCCACGTGGTCGCCGACCCTTCACTCGGATGATCGGAAATCGCGAACCACGCCATGGCGATCAATCTCCACGACAAGCCCAACTCCGAACGAATCGAGCCTTTCTGCTTCCTCGTACTCGTAACGACAACCTAGCGCAGTCACGCGAGTCTCCGCGCGTTGTCGAAACGAGGCATCGACTCGCCGGCTGTCCAGGTACTCGCGGCCGATTCGAATCACTTCAGCTTCTGCCAACGGCGGCAACGCGCACTCTCGCGTCTGTTGACTGCCGCATCCCATCAGCAGCAGCGCGACCGCAGCAGCCAGCGCCCATTTCCTGCGCACGGTGCTCATGCGTGATCGCCCTGGTTTACTCGCCGCCATTCCTGATCCTCGTTGAGGTCGACCGCAGCGCAAAGTGCTTCGTCGGACAACGCCGGCCCCTCATGCTTGAGCAGGCCGATCAAATCGGCAAAGCGTCGCCGGGTCGGCTTCTGGACCGTCGAGATGGTCACGCCGTCCGGCTTCGAAACGAGCACGAGTTGCATCCCGGCTTGCCAATGCAAGGCATCGCCAATTTCCTTGGGGATTTCGATCTGTCCGTCGCCGGATAGGGTGATCGCTGCGCTGGCCATGCATGCATGCTCCGGAGGCGTTCGATACGTGCCGCATCTTGCTACCCGCAGCCACCCATCGGCAAGCACCCGACGGATAGGCATGGACCCCGTTCGCGCCGGCGACGTGCGGTCTCGGCAGTGCCATATCCGGCAGCGTCCCCGGCTCGCGACCGACCCACCCGTCCGCCTATTTCCGCCTGACCTTCCTGCGCCTTGCACTGCTGCGCGCAGTTCCCTTTCCCGCGGTCGGCGAAAACCAATAGCCGCGGACTTCGCCCGCATTCGCCTGCATGAATGCGCTCGCGTACGCGGGATTGCGGAACGCAAAGTTCGCCACGTCGCCGCGCACTTCCGAGGAGATCCACGGCCGACTTCGGAAGATCAGCATGGCAGCCAACCCCAGGCACGCAGCCATCCAGACGACGAGGCCCGCGCCCTGCAATGCGACGACGGGGCGCATGTCCTGGATCCAGCCCAGGTAGACGGCGATCCCGATCGTTCCGGCCGCAATCAGACCGCCTCTGTTCAACCAGAAGTCGAAAGCAACGCGCGTCCAGTGTCGACGGCAAACGGGCGCGCTGAAGTACCCCTCTGCAATGAGCATGTTCCAGCCGCCCAACCACCAGATGGTCCTGCCCATGTCGTGGCTCATGTCGACTCGCGATTGCGCGACTTGCATGCACATCACGCACCGCTGCGGAAACGATGGCTTCGACTTGCGTCCAACCGACACCCTTGCACTCATGCGATCAATTCGCCCAGGAACGATCTTGCACACCGAGTATCGCGCCTCCGACGGCTGTCATTGGCGTGCGCCAGCGACAAGTCCGGCGCGGATTCGATGCGGTGGCGGGCGGCAGAGGTCATGGGACCGAGCGGTGTTGCCTTGCCCGGGTCGTGCGCGTAGCGGACTCTGCTTGCCCCAACCAAACAGCCGCCTGCACTCGATCCCTGACGAAGCCGATGCCGTGATACAGACACCGCCCGACCGAATGCATCGCCTCTCGATCACCCAGGAGCGCCGCCTTGAGATAGAGCTTTGCGGCCTGCCTTTCGCTTCGCGCAACACCAACCCCGGTTTCGTAGGACACTGCCAGATCGAACACCGCCTCCGGCACCTCGCCTTGTGCCGCGCGCCTCAACAACGTTGTGCCCGTTCGGATGTTCTTCGCTACGACATGGCCGTGTAGGTACCAGGTCGCAAGCGCGTAAGTGGCACGCGCGTCACCACGCGCGCTCGCCCGCGACAGCAAGTCCAGTGCACGATCATGCTGTGGCGGGTCCTTTCGGGCATACGTCAACGCCCTTTCGTATTCACTCTTCATTGGGCCGGTTCCTGCTGAACCTGATCGTCGAGATCTTCCTCAGGACCAGGCGCCACGCGCAAGCAGCACCGATCATGGCTTCACAAGGCGTTCGATTTCATCTCTTTCGTCACGGCTGAGCAACTTCGTCCGAAGCAATGACTTCAAGAGCTCAATGCCTTGATTCCGGCGAGCAATGGATCGCGCCTGAAGCAACAGTTTCCCGAGGTGGTACTTGGCGCTGCCGTCTCCCATCGAGACTGCTTTCAAGAACCAGTGGCGCGCTCTGCTGCGCGAGCCAGTCTCAAGGTACTCGAGGCCGATGTTCACCGCAGCGACCGGATCGCCAAGTCGAACCGCGCGCTTGCTCCAGAGCATTCCCTGTGTGCGATTCTTTTTCGTTCCCTGTCCGTCAAAGCAGAAGGCGCCGACATTGGTTTGCGCAGCAACATGTCCAGACTCTGCAGCCTGCAACATCAGGCGAAACGACGCGGATTTCCGACCCGAGTCATGTGCATTGCACGCAGCGACGAATCCTGCTTCGCAATCCACCGAATGCTCTCCGCAATTGGCCGCAAGGTGGCCCAGGCCGCGCCATCCGGTTCCGCGCCGATGGCGCGTCGCGCCAGGCGTATTCCTGCAGCAGGTCGCCGCCGTCGGTTGCCGAGATTTCACTCCATCACCGTTTCATTGACCCGGGGCGGCGTCGAGCAGACGACGTCGGATAGCCCGAAGGCATCGCCCTTCCACTCGAACGACAACCGCTCGGGCGAATAGTCCGGCTCGGTGAAGATCCATGCATCCGCGATCTCCCCATCGCATCGAAGAATCGCGAGTGACCGCTGCGAGTCCCAGACTTCTTTCGAGAGCTTCGCCAGCGTCTCCTTTCCCGCCGGCGAGAACTCGATCATGACGTCGGTCGTGGCTGCCCCCCCTTCCGCGGCGGCAAGCACGACCACAATCCGACTCGCCTTCACTGCAACCGGTGCATCGCAATGTTGATCGACACTGCGATCACAGACCGCGAGGAAGACCTCGACGGATCGCTCGGCAGCGAATGCCACTGCCGAAGGAATGCCCATCCAGAGAACCACCGACAACGCACATCGAACGATTGACATGATCATCTCCGCCATCTCTTCAGGTCCGCCATCATTTCCGCAAGATCGTCGAAATCGACCCCATCCTCCCTCGTCCGAACAAGATCGTCCATGTAGGCAGGGTATTCTTTGATGCATGTACAGCTAACTTCCGGGTCGTTGCCGCCGCCGCGTTCACGCACCCATCTGCTGCTGACACCACGTGGCTGCCACCCACGTTCGTAACACACGTCATCGGCTGTATGGCTTGATGGCACGTTCTTGTGACAGTACGTCCATTCGTTTGGCCGACAGCACCGCATCCTCGCGCATAGCCAGAGGTCATTGGGCGCCCAGGGGTCAAACACGGATCCCATGCTGTCCTTGGCGCCGGTCTGTTTCGACCGATCTCTGATCGCTTCGTTGTGCGCTCTGTCTCTTGCCTCCCCCAGACCCAAGGTATCGACGAAATACATGGGCCGCGCAGAAACATAGCCAAACGTCGAGGGTCCCGCCCTCAACCCCACCGGATCACTCTCCACATACCGCCCCGTCACCGGGTCGTAGTCGCGGAAGTAGTTGTAGTGGAGGCCGGACTCGGCGTCGAGGTATTGGCCGGGGAAGCGCAGGTTCAGGGGGAAGGGTTGGCCGTCGGACGGCGCGATCGAGTTCCGCGGCGATGGCGCGGCGCGGCGTGCCGAGGTGATCGGGTTCGATCGGGTACGGGGGGGCTGTCAGAAATTTTGTGTGTGAGGCGTTCCTGAAAATCCCCCGCGGCGCTGAGCGAGTCGATCTCGCGATCGGGTTGCACGCGCGCGGAGGCAATGGTCATCTTACGCGAGTGCTCGGGTGAAGCGATCGCCGTAG
>JACPFU010000024.1 GCA_016182785.1 Lysobacterales bacterium
CGGGGAACGTGCGCCCGCAGCGCACTGAAACCGCCGTTCTGCGGCAAAAATTGCCGCGCAAACCTCACTCAAGACACCGCGCAATGCTGTGTCCGGCAAACAATCCGCTCGCAGCGGGGTGTTTTTCAACAGGCTGCTAGCTGGCCACCCAGTGCCGAGCTGGAGCGCACGTGCTTCGGCGCCGGCCGCGGATGGCTGTACGGCACGCCGTTGACGATCTCGCCGACGCGCTCGCGCGGCAGCGCGAGCAGGTCTTCGTAGCGGGCGGGTGCCGACATGGCGGCAATGTACTGCGGAAGTGGCGGGCAGGGCAGGCGGGTCGCGGGCGACATTGCAATCGGCCGAAGCCGCCCCACCTGTCAGCATTCCGGTGCCTCACCGGTCCGTGTCTGTGCCATCGGAGCCGTTCGTGTCGAATCCAAGCCAGGGCGCGGCCGCGCCGATTGAATCGAAACAGGACCTGGTCGACTTCCTCGCCGGCGGCGAGAAGCCGGAGCAGGATTGGCGCATCGGCACCGAGCACGAGAAGTTCGTGTTTCAGCTCGAAGACCTGCGCGCGCCGCCGTATGAAGGCCCGCGTGGCATTCGAGCGCTGCTGGAAGGGATGGCGCGCGAGTTCGGCTGGACGCCGCTGCTCGAAGACGGCAATCCGATCGCGCTGCTCAAGGGCATGGCTTCGGTGTCGCTGGAACCGGCGGGGCAATTCGAGCTGTCCGGCGCGCCGCTCGAAACCATCCACCAGACCTGCTGCGAGGTCGCGCAGCACCTGCGCGAATGCAAGCAGATCGGCGACCAGCTCGGTCTCGGCTTCCTTGGCATGGGCTTCAACCCGAAGTGGCGTCGCGACGAGCTGCCGTGGATGCCGAAGGGTCGCTATCGGATCATGCGCGAATACATGCCCAAGCGCGGCAAGCTCGGTCTCGACATGATGCAGCGCACCTGCACCGTACAGACCAACCTCGATTACTGCAGCGAAGCCGACATGGTGCGGAAGTTCCGCGTCTCGCTGGCGCTGCAGCCGATCGCCACCGCGCTGTTCGCGGATTCGCCGTTCACCGAAGGCCAGCCCAACGGCTTCCTGAGTTTCCGCTCCAACGTCTGGAGCGACACCGATCCGGACCGCACCGGCATGCTCGGCTTCGTGTTCGAGGACGGCTTCGGCTACGAGCGCTACGTCGACTACCTGCTCGATGTGCCGATGTACTTTGTCTATCGCGACGGCAAGTACATCGACGCCAGCGGCCAGAGCTTCCGCGATTTCCTTGCGGGCAAGCTGCCGGCCCTGCCGGGCGAGAAGCCGACGCTCAAGGACTTCAACGACCACCTGACCACCGCCTTCCCGGAAGTGCGGCTGAAGAAGTACCTGGAAATGCGCGGCGCCGACGGCGGACCGTGGAACCGCCTGTGCGCGTTGCCGGCGTTCTTCGTCGGCCTGCTCTACGACGACACCGCGCTCGCCGCGGCCTGGGATCTGGTGCGCGACTTCCGCCTCGAAGAACGCGAAGCACTGCGCAGCGGCGTGCCCAAGTTCGCGCTCAAGACCCCGTTCCGCAACGGCAGTGCACGCGATCTCGCGCTCGAAGCGCTGAAGATCTCCGCGCATGGCCTGCAACGCCGCGCCCGCCTGAACTCCCGCGGCGCCGACGAGTCCCTGTTCCTCGAACCCCTGATCGAATTCGCCCAAGCCAACCAGTGCCCGGCCGAACGCAAGCTCGAACTCTTCCACGGTCCCTGGCAGGGCTCGGTCGATCCGGTCTACAAGGAGTTCGCGTACTGAAGCTCCCCGCCGCCTCGATCTGGGCAGACGATTAGCGCATTGAGTTCTGCGCGTGGATCGCCTCAAACCCGGCTGCGGGCGAGGAGATTCCGGGGTCTGGCGGGTGCCGCAAGGTTGCGCTGGCAGGCCAGTGGCCGCGGCAAGCGCGGCGGCGCGCGGATGATCTACTTCAACCGGCCGGACGAAGGAAAGGTGTGGCTGTTGACGATTTACGCCAAGGCGGTACGCGGGAACATTCCGGCACATCTGTTGAAAGCCAGCAAGGAGGCGCTGTGAGGAAGAAAGAGCAAGCCATGACCGGCCGCGAGCTGGGAGAGGAAATCCTCGCCGCCGTGAAGCAGATGAAGGCGGGCCGGGCCGCGCGCGAGACGCAGGTGGAATTGACCCCCGCCGCGCAGGCACGCGCCAGCGTCGGGCTTTCACAAAGCCGGTTCGCGGCGCTGCTGGGTGTGTCGGCGCGCACGCTGCAGGAATGGGAGCAAGGACGGCGCGAGCCGACCGGCGCCGCCAGGACGTTGCTGCGCGTGGCCGTCGCGCACCCGGAGATTCTGCGAGAAGTCGCGGCGTGAACTGCCAAACCGCGACAGGAGTTCACGTACCGAGGGCATGCACAGGCAAGCGCGAGCGGCTGCGATTCCAGTCCTTTCGTGTGGCGCCGAATGCAGCAGGGCTTGGGCCTGGCCCGGGGGCTTGAACGTGCCGCGCAGCTGAATCCCCGACTGGCCTCATGTAAACTCGCCGGCCTTCGTGCGCCTGCGGGACGGGCGCGGTCCGGAATTCCCTTGGAGTGTTCGCCATGAAGCTGCGTGTTTCCCTTGCTGTGCTCGCCCTTTCCCTGTCTTCGCTGCTGTCGGCGCAGGATGCTGCGACCACGGCGGAACCTGCGGCTGCGACGGATCCGGCAGCGCCGGTGGCTGCGGCCGAGCCCGCGGCAGCAGTCGTGGCGGAAGCGGCGCCGGCGGCAGTGGGTCCGGGCAATGCCGACGCCGGGGCGGCCAAGGCCGCGGTCTGCGGCGCCTGCCACGGCATGGACGGCAACTCGGCCGATGCGCAGTACCCGAAGCTGGCCGGCCAGCACGAGGGCTACATCGCGCGCCAGCTGGCGCTGTTCAAGTCGATGCAGCGCATGAATCCGATCATGCTCGGTTTTGCCTCGACCCTGAGCGAGCAGGACATGCGCGACATCGGCGCGCATTTCGCCAAGCAGAAGGCGCAGCCGGGCGTGGCCGACGAGACGGTGATCAGCGACGAGCTCAGCCCGTACAAGGGCCAGCGCATCGTCGATGTCGGCCAGAAGCTGTTCCGCGGCGGCGACGTTGCGCGCGGCGTGCCGGCCTGCATGTCCTGCCACGGTCCGAGCGGGCGCGGCGTTCCCGGTCCGAGCTACCCGGCCCTGGGTGGCCAGCACGCCGGTTACACCGGCACCGTGCTGCGTGCGTTCAAGGCGACACCGGCCGGCTCGCCGGCGCTGAAGGACGCGAACTACGCGGTGATGGCGCAGATCGCCGCGCGCCTGAGCGAGGAGGAGATCGGCGCGCTGGCCTCCTACCTGCAGGGCCTGTATCCGCGCGACGCCGCCGCCGAGCGCTGAGCGCCGGGAACTTTTCGCCCGTGGCGGCAGTCCATGCCGCCCGCATGGCCGCATCGCGGCTGCCCCGAACCCCTGATGGAGTCGTCCCCATGTTGTTGCCCCGCCTGCTGGCCGCCGCCACCCTCGCTCTGGTCTCGATGACCGCCTGTGCCCAGGTTTCGATCGAACGCTTCCAGGCCGGCACCCACTACTTCCCGGTCGAGCCGGCGCAGCCGACGGCCTCCGGCGACAAGGTGGAAGTGATCGAGGTGTTCAGTTTCGCCTGTATCCATTGCGCGCACTTCGAGCCGGAAGTGGCGAAGTGGAAGAAGAAGATGCCGGCCAATGTCGCATTCAGCTACCTGCCGGCGGTGTTCAACGCGCAGTGGGAGACCTTCGCGCGTGCCTACTACGCCGGCGAAGTGCTCGGTATCGCCGAGAAGGCGCACCAGGACGTGTTCGACGGCGTCCACGTGCGCCGCGACGTGCGCAACCTCGAAGACGTGGCCAAGATCTACGCCAAGCACGGCAAGACCGAACAGCAATTCTTCGACGCGACCAAGAGCTTCGCCGTCGAGATGAAGCTCAACCGGGCCAAGCAGATGGTGCCGCGCTACCAGATCGATGGCACCCCGACCGTGATCGTGGCCGGCAAGTACCGCATCACCGGCACTTCCGCCGGCGGCCAGGACAAGGTGTTCGACGTGGTCGACTTCCTCGTGGCCAAGGAAGCCGCAGCGAAGAAGGGCGCGGCTCCGGCCGCGGCCGCCGCCAAGGGCTGAGGTCTCGCGGCAGTGCACGCATCGGCGGGGCGCCTTGGCGCCCCGTCGTCGTTTTCGGGCTTGCGAATTCGCGGCGCGGCTGCATCATGGGCGACATGCGATCCACGCGCGAATCCGAACGCCACCTGCGCCTGCTCAGTTTCAACATTCAGGCCGGTGCGCACACCAATGCCTATCGCGAGTACTTCACGCGCGGCTGGCAGACCGTGCTGCCGCACCGCGGCAAGGGCGAGAACCTGGCCCAGGTCGCGGCGCTGGCGCGCGGCTTCGACGTGGTCGCGTTGCAGGAAGCCGACAGCCACAGCGTGCGCAGCGGATTCCGCCATCAGGTGCAGGTGCTGGCCGAGCACGCCGACTTCCCGTACTGGAGCCACCAGCGCAACCGCGCGCTGGCGATCGCCGAGCCCGGCAACGGCCTGCTCACGCGCTTCGCGCCGAGCAGCATCATCGACCACCGCCTGCCCGGTGCGATTCCCGGCCGCGGCACGCTCGAGGTGCGCTTCGGCGAAGAAGTCGCGGCGCTGCGCGTGTTCATCGTGCACCTGGCGCTGACCCCGGGCGCGCGCCTGCGCCAGTCCGAGTTCATCGCCGGGCTGGTCGGCGATTGCGCGCATGCGATCGTGCTCGGCGACTTCAATTGCGAGCCCGACAGCAACTCGATCGCGCCGCTGTTCGCGCACACGCGGCTGCGCCCGGCGATGCGCGCGCCGAGCTTTCCGAGCTGGCAGCCGCAGCGCTCGATCGACCAGGTGCTGACCACCGCCGCGCTCGACGTGCGCCGCTACGAGGTGCTGCCATTGCGCGTCTCCGACCATCTGCCGGTAGCGGTGGACGTGCACCTGCCGCCGGCCTGCGTGCTGCCCAAAGTCGAACACCTGCACGCCTGACCGATGCAGCCCGGTATCCGCAGGCACTGCAGCGACACCGCCGCCCGCTTCCGGCAAGGTCTGGGCGTGTTCGCCTGCATCGTCGCGGCACTGCTGGCGAGCACGGCAGCGGCGCGCCCCGGCGGCAGGGCGCCGGCGGGCGTGGTCGAACTCAGCATCGAGGGACTCGACCACGACCAGACCGAAGCGGTGGTTCCGGCGCTGGAGATCGCCAGCTACCGCCAGCGCAAGCGCATCGGCGAGCGCCGCCTGCAACGCCTGCTCGGCCAGGTCGGGGCCGAGGTCGATGGTGCGCTGCAGGTCTTTGGCTTCTACGACTCGAAGACGCAGGTGCAGGTCGAGGCGCTGGAGAACGCGCGCTACCGGGTCGTGCTCGCGGTCGATCCCGGAGTGCCGGCGCGCGTGACCGCGCTCGACGTGCGCATCGACGGCGCCGCCGCGCGCAACGAACGCATCGGCGGGCTGGTCAGCGGATTCCAGCCGGCGCTCGGGGAAGTCTTCGACCATCGTGTCTACGAGGCGAGCAAGGCCGCGATCGAACGCGCACTGCTGCGTCGCGGCTACCTGGCGCAGCGTCTGGTCGAGCGTCGCGTCGAGATCCGCCGCGGCGAGCACAGCGCGCGCGTGGTGCTGCACTACCAGTCGGGCACGCGCCATTTCCTCGGTGCCGTGCAGTTCATCGGCGCGCAGTTCGACGACACACTGATGCGCCGCTTCGTGCCGTGGCCGGACGGCTTTCGTTTCGACCAGGCGCGGGTCGAGGCGCTGCAGCAGTCGCTCGCGGCCAGCAACTACTTCGACCAGATCGAGATCAGCCAGGGCGAGATCGACGCGGCGACCTTGCGCGTGCCCTTGCAGGTGAACCTGAGTCCGAACCTGCGCACGCGCTACGTCGCCGGCGTCTCCTACGGTTCCGACGAAGGCGCTGGCGTGCGTGGCGGCATCGAGCGGCGCTGGGTGAATGCGCGCGGCCACCAGTTCTTCGGCGAAGCCGAGCTCGCGCAACGACGCTCGGCACTGTTCGCGGAGTATGCGTTCCCGCGTTTCGCCGAGCGCATCTCGCGTTACGCCATCGCCACGCGCTGGCTCGACGAGCAGACCGACAGCGTCGATGCACGCTCGTTCCTGCTCGGCGGCAACGCGGTCGCGCGCGGTCATCACTGGTACGGACAGGCTTCGCTGAACCTGCTCGATGGCAGTTTCCTGGTCGGTGCGCGCCAGCCCGGCGACACCCGCCAGGACGCGCGCGTGCTCTATCCCGAACTGCGCTATGAGCGCGTTCTGGCGCAAGACCGCGTGCGACCCGAGCGTGGCGCCTCGCTCGAGCTGCGCCTGCTCGGCGCCAGCGATGCGCTGATCAGCGATGTCTCGTTGCTGCAGGGACGTGCGACGGTCAAGGGCATCCTGCCGGCGGGCAGCGGCGCACGCATCCTCGCCCAGATCACGCTCGGCGGCACCGCGACCGACGACTTCGCGCGGCTGCCGCCGGAACTGCGCTTCTTCGCCGGTGGCGATCGCAGCGTGCGCGGCTACGGCTACCAGGCACTCGGCGACACCGACAGCGAGGGCGTCGCCATCGGTGGCCGCCACCTGCTGACCACCTCGATCGAGTACGAACGCGAGCTGTGGCCGGGCTGGAGCGGTGCCGGCTTCGTCGATGGCGGCGATGTCTGGTCGCAGGGGCGGCCGCAGCTCGCGCTCGCCGCCGGTTTCGGCCTGCGCTGGCGCTCGCCGGTGGGGCCGATCCGCGTCGATCTCGCGCACGGCTTCGATGCCGAGGTCGGCGGCTGGCAGCTGCACCTCTCCGCCGGGCCCGACCTGTGAGGCGCACGCGGCGACTGCTGCTGCTCCTGCTCGCGCTGTTCGCGATCCTGCTGTGGTGGCTGCTCGCGACCAGCTCCGGGCTGCGCTTCCTGGTGGCGCGCGCGCTGCCCGACGATGGCAGCGTGCGCATCGCCAGCGTCGAGGGTTCGCTGTGGTCCGGCGTCCATGCGCAAGGCATCGACCTGGCCCTGCCTGCGGTGCGCGTGCAGGTGCGCGAGCTGCGCGCCGGGCTTGCGCTGGCGCCGCTGCTCCGCGGCGCGGTGCGGCTGCGCCAGGTCGATGCGCGCGGCGTGCAGGTCGCGTTGCGCGAGGTCGCGGACCGCGCGGATGCTTCTGCCGCGGTGCAGTTGCCGGACCTGCGCATCGAACAGCTGCGGCTGCACGATGTCACCGTGGCTCGCGCCGATGCGAGCTGGGCGATCACGCGCATCGATGCGCGCGTCGCCATGCGCGGCCGTAATCTGGCCTTCGACGCGCTCAAGCTGATGGCGCCGCTGGGTGCGGTCGAAGGCGCCTTGTCGCTCGATTTGTCGCGGCCCTTGCCGGTGCATGCGGCGCGGCTGCGGTTCACCGCGCAGTACGCCGATCAGGCCTGGCAGGGCGCGCTCGAAGCCCAGACCCGGCAGGGCGTGACCGGCCTGACCCTGGCGCTGAGCCAGCCGCTGCACGCCGCGGTGGCGCTCGGCGAGTTGCGCAGCGCGAGCGACTGGCAGGCCTTCGTCCAGCTGCCGCCGCAGACGCTGCAGGATGCGCCGGTCGCGGCCTCGGTGCAGATTGAGGCGCGCGAGCGCGAACTGCGCGTGCAGGGCGACGCGCGCTTCGCGGAGTTCCAACTGACGGCAATGGACGCCTCGGCGCGCATGGATGACGACGCGCTGGTGATCGCGCCATCGAGCCTGCAGATCACGGCGCCGCAGGGGCGGATGGAGTTCAGCGGTCGCATCCCATTCGACGCCAATGCGCCGATCGCGTTGCAGCTGCGCAGCGACGCGTTGCGCTTCGCCGCCGCGGACGCGTCGCCGCTCGACGTGCGCGGCAGCGTCGCGCTGTCCGGCACGCGCGTGGCGCCGGTGCTGTCGCCGGCACTGGAACTGGAGCGAGCGGGTTGGCCTCGCGCGACGCTCAGCGGTCGCGTCCGTCGCCAGGACGCGGGCTGGTTGGCCGAAGACCTGCAGCTGGTTTCGGCCCACAGCAGCTTGCATCTCGATGGCAGCCTGGCCAGCGGAACCGCGCCGGCGGCTGCGCTCAAGCTGCGTCTGGCGCAGTTCGACCCGGCCTTGCTGGTGCCCGAGTGGCCCGGTGCGATCGATGCCGAACTCAGCTGGCTTGGCCGCATCGGCGAACACGGGCTCGACGGCGAGCTGAGCGTCGACACGCTCACTGGCACGTTGCGCGGTCGCGACGTGCACGGGCGCGGTGTCGTCCGGCTGCAGGCGCAGCAGCTGGCGCGCGCCGACCTGGAATTGGTCGCCGGGGCGGCATCGCTGCGCCTGCAGCGCGATGCGCCGGAGGCGCCGCTGCAGCTCGCACTCGATGCGCCGGATCTGGCCGACCTGTTGCCCGACTGGCACGGCCGGGTACGCGCGACCGCCAGCCTCGGCGAGAGCTCCAGTGGCGAAGGCGAGGTCGCGGACTTGCACGGACCCGGGCTGGCGCTCGTCGGTCTGCAGTGGCGCGCGACGGCGGGCAGTGCGGCCGCGGCCGCGGTGTCGATCCAGGCGACGTTGCGCGGCATCGATGCCGGCGGGCGCCGCGTGGAGCGCGCGCAGCTCACGGTCGGCGGTACGCGCGCGGAACACCGGATCGACCTCGACCTGCAGGCCGGCGCCCGGCAGATGCAGCTGGCCGCGGTGGGCGCACTCAGTCCGCAGCATGCCTGGCGCGGGCATCTGCAGGGTCTCGACCTGCTGGCCCCGGAATGGCGCGCGTCGTTGGTCGAGGCGGCCAACCTGCGCTGGCATGACGGGCGCCTGACGCTCGCGCGCAGTTGCCTGCGTGGCGAGGGCGGCGGGCGCTTGTGCCTGCTGCTGGACCGCGACGGCACGCGCACCGAAGCGGCCGCCGAGGTGGTCGCGTTCGACCTGGGACCGCTCGCGCGGCTGCTCGCGCCGAGCGCGCCGTTCACGACCGCGGCGCGGCTGTCCGGGAGCATCGACCTGGTGCTGGACGGCGGCGACGTGCAATCGCTCGACGCGCGCCTGCACAGTGCCGAGGGTGCGTTTGCGGTCGCGGAGCGGCCCGATCTCGACCTCGGCTATCGCGACCTCACGCTCGACTTCGGCATCGCCGCCGGCGTGGGGCAGTGGCAGGCTACCGCGACGCTGCGTCCCGAGGGTCGCATCGACAGCAGCGGCAGCCTGCAACAGGTCGAAGGCGCCTGGCAGTACGAAGGCCGGCTCGGGCTGAACGTGCATCGCTTCGATGCGATCGAGGCGTTCACTTCGCAATTCGCGTCGCCGCGTGGCGACTTGAGCGGCGAGATGCAATTCCGCGGCCGCGGCGCCGAGCGGCCGCAGTGGAGCGGCGCGTTCGCGGTCACCGGCTTTGCCGCCGAACTGCCGGATCTCGGCCTGCAGCTGAGCCAGGGCGCGCTGGCGATCGCGGCGGTGCCGAGCGGCGTGATCGTGCGCGGCGCGATCACGTCGGGTGGCGGTCAGCTGATCCTCGATGGCGGTCGCGATGCCGGCCGCGGCGAGCCCTGGCACTTCGCGCTGAATGGCGAGAACGCGGTGCTGTCGGACACACCCGCGCTCCGTCTGGTGCTGAGCCCGGCGCTGACGCTGACGCAGGACGGACGCGAATGGCGGCTCGGCGGGCGCGTGCAGATTCCCTCGGCGCGCATCGACGCCGAGGTGCTGGCACCGGCGGCGGCGACCAGCAGCGACGTGGTGATCGTCGATGCCGTCGCCGACGACGATGCCTTCGCTGCCGAACGCTGGCGCGCCGACGTCGTGCTCGCCTTCGGTGACGCGGCGCAACTCAGCGGCTACGGCTTCGACGGCCGCGTGCGCGGCGAACTGCGCCTGCGCCAGCGCAGCGGTGACAACGCCTACGGCCAGGGCCAGCTGCAGGTCAGCGGACGCTATGCCGCCTACGGCCAGCGCCTGAGCATCCGCCGCGGACGCATCCTGTTCGCGAACAGTCCGCTCGACGAGCCGACCCTCGACATCGAGGCCGAACGCAAGGCCGGCAGCGCCGTCGCCGGCGTGCGCGTGACTGGCACCGCGCGCAACCCGCAGACCGAGATCTACGCGCGTCCGGCGTTGCCCGAATCCGAAGCGCTGGCGCTGCTGGTGACCGGACGCGCGCTGCGCAACGTCAGCGGCGGCGACCGCCAGCGCCTGTCGAGCGCGGCACTCGCGCTCGGCACCATCGGTGGCGACCTGCTCGCCGGCAACCTCGGCGCCGAGATCGGCATCACCGGCGACGCCGCACGCGGCACCGAAGCCTTCACCATCGGCAAGTACCTCACGCCGAAGATCTTCGTCGGCTACGGCATCGGCCTCGCCCGCCGCGGCAGCGTGCTGATCGCGCGCTATCTGATCCGCGACGACGTCGAGGTCGAGGTCACCACCGGCGAGCAATCGCGCGCCAGCCTGAATTACGTGATCGAGCGGTAGCGGCGACCCATGGGTCGCATGCGTCGCGCCGTCACCGGCGCTCCCACATGGAGCCCGGGCCCCGACGCGCATCGACCGTGGTGCGGGATCAACGCGCCAGCGCCGCAACCATGGCGATGCCCATCAGCAACAGCAGCAACGCGAACGCGCGGTTGAGCTGGTGGTGGGCGAGGCGGTGCGCGAGCGCGGCGCCGTGGCGGGTCGCACGGGTGCTGCCGAGCGCGAGCAGCGCAGCGGCGGGCAGGTGGACGTAGCCGATGGCGCCGGTGGGCAAGGCGGTTTGGTTCGAGCCCGCAGCCAGGATGTAGCCGATGGCGGCCGCCAGCGCGACCGGCAGGCCGCAGGCGGCCGAGGTGCCGACGGCCCGCACCGCCGGTTGGCCGCGCCAGACCAGCAACGGCACCAGCATCGAACCGCCGCCGATGCCGACCAGGGCCGAGAGCGCGCCGATCGGCAGCGCGGCGGCGGTCAGGGTGGGCCCGATCGGAAGCGCGGCGTGTGCGGCCGGCGCCTGCTTGCGCGCGAGCAGCAGCGAGGTCGCGGTGACGAAGCAATAGGCCGCGAAGCCGATGCGCAGCCAGGCATCCGCGAGCACCCCGCCAAGCGCGGCACCGCCCAATCCGCCGAGCACCAGCCCGGGCGCCAGCCACGCCACCGCTGGCCACAGCACCGAGCCGCGGCGCGCATGCGCGCGGGTCGAGGCGATTGCGGTCAGCACGATGCAGGCGAGCGAAGTGGCGAGTGCCATGTGCATCACGTGCGCCGCGGGAACGCCGAGCAGCGGCAGCGCGAAGGCGAGCGCCGCAACCATGATCATGCCGCCGCCGATGCCAAACAGCCCGGCCAGGAATCCGGCCACGCCACCGACCGCGAGCGCGGCCATGATCAACGCGACGAGCATCGGTGTTGTCACGCTTTTGGCCTGGGCGCTGGAACTAGACTTGTGACCATGAATCTCCGCATCGTTTCCGCGTGCATCGCGTTGTGCTTCGCCAGTGCCTTCGTCTCTGCCCAGAATGTCCCCGAACGCGCCCAGTTCCTGGTCGCGCACAAGCTCGCGAAGTCGGGGCTCGACTGGCGCAAGGCCGCGCCCGGGCTGGCATCGTATCCGCTGCTGCCCTACCTCGAACATGCGCAATTGATGCGCGTGCCGCGGCCGGCCGGCGACGCGCTCGCGGCCTTCATCGAGCGCCATGGCGACCAGCCGCTGACGCGACCGCTGCGCGCGATGCTGATCGCGCGACGGGTGCAAGCCGCCGACTGGGCCGGGGTGCGCGCACTCGACGTGCCGACGCTGGCGCTTGGCGAACGCTGCCAAGTGCATCGCGCTGCGATCGAACTCGGTGATGGCGACGCGGTGCGCGACGCGGTGCAGGCGCTCTGGCTCAGCCCGCGCGCGCTGCCGAGCGCCTGCCACGCACTCGAGCGCTGGTTGCGGACGCAGGGCGCGCTCGACGCCGAGCGCGTCTGGCAGCGCGTCGAACTGGCCGTGGCCGCGAGCCAGAGCGGGCTGCTGCGCACGCTCGCGGCCGAAGTCAGCGGTCGTGATCGCGTGGCGCTGCTGCATCTGGCCGACCTGCTCGCCGACGCCGGGCGCGCGCGTCGCGCCGCGAAGGGCTGGCCGGACGATGCCCCGCACCGGCGCGCGGTGATGCTCGGCCTGGTCCGCATCGCGGCACGCGACGATGCGCTCGCGAGCTCGCTGTGGCGCGAGTTCTCGGCGCGCTTGCGTTTCGACGAGGCGCAGAAGCACCGCGTGCTCGACGCCATCGCGCTGTATCGCGCCAACAGCTACGAGTCCGATGCCGCCGAGTGGCTTGAACTGTTGCCGCCCGGACAAGACAGCGCCGCCACGCGCGAGTGGCGTCTGCGCGAGGCGCTGGCGCGACGCGATCTCGCCGCCGCCGCGGCCGCGATCGAACGCTTCGACGCGACCCAGCTTGCCGATCCGCGCTGGCAATACTGGCGCGCGCGCGTTGCCGAGCTGCGCGGCGAGCACGCCGTCGCGGAAGCGCGCTATCGCGAACTGGCGAACTCGCCGACCTTCTTCGGTTTCCTCGCCGCCGAGCGCACCGGCCTGCCTTACGCGTTGTGCCCGCTGCTGCCGCCCGATGCTGGCGATGCCTCGAAGGCGCTGGCGGTGCCCGGTTTCGCGCGCGCCTTCGAGTTGCACGCGATCGGCTGGACGCGCGAGGCGCGACGCGAATGGGACGCCGCGCTGGCTGCCGCCGACACCGATCTGCGTCGCGCCGCGAGTGCCCTGGCGGCGCAGCGCGGCTGGCACGACCGCGCCCCGTTCGCGCTGACGGCGGGCGACGAGCTGCGCCTGTACGAATTGCGCTTCCCGCTCGCGCACCGCGATCTGGTCGTCGCCGCCGCGACCAGGCAATCGCTCTCGCCCGGCTTCGTGTTCGGCCTGATCCGTTCGGAGAGCGCCTGGGTCGAGGACGCGAAGTCGCATGCCAATGCCTACGGCTTGATGCAGCTGATCCCGGAAACCGCGCGGCGCATGGCCAAGGCCGAGAAGCGCCAGTTCGCGAATCCGCTGGCGCTGTTCGATCCGGCGCTGAACGTGGCGCTCGGCACCCGCTACCTGTCGAGCGTGCTCGCGCGTTATCGCGGCGCGCACTGGCTCGCCGCGGCCGCGTACAACGCCGGACCGGTTCGCGTCGACCAGTGGCTGACGCAGCGCGGGCACCTCGAAGCGGACCTGTTCATCGAGACCATCCCGTTCAAGGAGACGCGCGAGTACGTGGCGCGGGTGCTGGCGTTCGCGCTGATCTACGACTGGCGCCTGCACGGCCGTGCGTTCTCGCTCGACTACGCGCTGTCGCGCGCCGCGACGCCGCCGCCACAACGACGCGCGGTCGCCTGTCCGGTGTCGGCAGCGAGCGCCGCCGCGGCGGCAGTCACCACGAAACCCTGACGCCACCGGCGCCAGCCTTGCAACCCCAGACCTCGGAGCCCGGCATGCGCATCGTGATTCTCGGCGGCAGTGGCTTCGTCGGCACCGCCTTGCTGCGTCGTCTCGCCCGCGACGGCCACGAACTCGTGGTGCCGACGCGCAATCGCAGCCGACATCGCGAACTGGCGCTTCGCACGCGCGTGCAGGTGGCTGAGGGCGATGTCTTCGACCGCGACTGGCTGGCGCGCCAGTTCGACGGGGCCGACGCGGTAATCCACCTGGTCGGCATCCTCAACGAATCCGGCATCGGCGGTGCCGGTGGCCGCGAGTTCGAACGCGCACACGTGCAATTGACTGCGGCCGTGATCGACGCCTGCGCGCTCGCCCGGGTGCCGCGCCTGTTGCAGATGAGCGCGCTGAACGCCGGCTCCGGTTGCAGCCACTACCTGCGCACGCGCGGCGCAGCCGAGGCCTTGCTGCGTGCGAGCGCGCTGCGCTGGACGCTGTTCCGGCCCTCGGTGATCTTCGGACCTGGCGATGGGCTGTTCTGCCGCTTCGCGCAACTGTTGCGACTGACGCCGGTGATGCCGCTGGGCGCGGCGCGCGCACGTTTCCAGCCGGTTGCCGTCGAAGACGTCGCCGAGGCGTTCGCGGTCGCGCTGCAGCGCCCCGACAGCATCGGCCAGGTCTACGAACTCGGTGGCCCGGAAGTGGTCACGCTCGCCGAAATCGTCGCCCGCTGCGCGCGCTGGCTCGGGCTGCGTCGGTTCGTCGTCGCGCTTCCCCATCCCATCGGCTGGCTGCAGGCAGCAACGTTCGGGCTGTGGCCGTTCGCCAACAAGCCGCTCTCGCTCGACAACTTCCACTCCCTCGCCCTCGATTCGGTGCTCACCGCCGAGGACGGCCTGCATCGCCTCGGCATCGCCAAGACACCGATGGCCCGCGTCATGCCCGAGGTACTACGACCGCGCGGCTGATCAATCAGGCCTGGAGCTTGCGATCGCTGCAGAAGCTGCGCTCGACGCCACGGATCGGATCGATGAACGACAGGCGCCTGGCCAACAACTGCAGGGGCGCCGAGTAGTCGCCCGCCTCGCGCTGGCGCAGTGTCGGATACATCCAGTCGTTGACGATCGGCGCGCCCAGCGCGGCCAGGTGCACGCGCAGCTGGTGCTTGCGGCCGGTGATCGGCCTCAGCGCATAGCGCCAGTTGCCGCCAATGCGCGCGAGCACGTCGATGCGGGTTTCGCTGTTCGCCGGACCGAGGATCTCCTGCATGCGGAAGAACGGTTCGCCGGCAACCATTCGGCTGCAACGGATGCAGGGAAATCCGAGGTCGGGCAATGCCGGTGCAATCGCCTCGTACTCCTTTTCGATCCGCCGCTCGCGAAACAGTGCCTGGTAACGCGCGCGGCTTTGCGGGTTGACCGAGAACAACACCAAGCCTGCCGTGTCGCGATCGATCCGGTGCAGCGGCGCGAGCGCATGGTTTCCGGTGCGGCGGATCAAGCGGCCGAGCAGGGTTTCATGGACATGCGCCCCGGCCGGCGTCACCGGCAGGAAATGCGGCTTGTCCGCGACCAGCAAGTCGGCATCGGCATGCAGCACCGCTTCCGCGAACGGGACCAACGCCTCGTCGGGAACCTCGCGGTAGTAATGCACTTCGAGCCCGACCCGATACGCCGTCTCCGGCGTCACCGATTGCCCATCGCCATCGACGACTCGCCCTCGTGCCATTCGTTCCAGCCATTGCCAACGCGCCACCGCCGGAAACCGCGCGCACAGGCCATCCAGCACCGTCGCCCACGCCCCCGGCGGCAATTGCAGCGTGCTGGCCACAAGTCCATCAATGCTCGGAGGGCGCTTTCGCATGCCGGCAGTGTGCCAGCCGTGCGCCGGTCTGCGGCAATGCTGGCGGGAACCTCTGCGTGTGGCCGATTGCGCTGGTCCGTCGCGGTATCGACGTTCTTGCCTGCCTCCGGTCCAGGACGCATAGTGCTTCCGACGCGAATGGACGGGTGTTGTATGGATATCGAATCACTCTCTCGACAGCACCGCAATCACATCCTGTTCGAGTGCGTTTCCGGCAGTCGCGCCTATGGCACCAGCAATGACGAGAGCGACACCGACATCCGCGGCGTGTTCGCGCAGCTCGCGGCCGAGTTTATCTCTCTGTCGCCGCCGTCGGCATTGATCGCCGACGAACGCCACAACACCGTCTACTACAGCCTGCGTCGCACGCTGGAGTTGCTGGCGAGCGCGAACCCGAACATTCTCGAACTGCTGTACATGCCCGAGGACTGCGTTCGCATCGATACGCCGGATATGCGCCAATTGCGGGCACGTCGCGCGATGTTCATCACCCGCCAATGCGCCGACACCCACATCGGCTATGCCTTCAGCCAGATCAAGAAAGCCAAGGGTCAGAACAAGTGGATCAACCAGCCGAAGCCGGAGAAGCCGCCGAGCAAGGAGGACTTCTGCCATGTGCTGACACGCGACGCCTTGTCCGCCGGCAGCGGCATCCCGTGTCGCCCGGTTCCGTTGGCGCGCAGCGGCGTCGACCTGTCGCGATGCCATGCCGCACGGCTGGAACATGCGCAGGATGTCTTCCGCCTTTACGACTACGGTGCCGACGCTCGCGGTGTCTTCCGCGGCGACACCATCGCGCTCGGCTCGATTCCGATCGAGGACGAGGCCGCGTGCTTCGTCGGGCTGCTGCTGTACAACGAACGCGCCTGGCGGCAGGCGATGGACGACCATCGCAACTACTGGACCTGGCGGGCCGAGCGCAACGAAGCGCGCTGGCGCCAGCAGGAGTCCGGCGAGCTCGACTACGACGCCAAGAACCTGATGCACACGATCCGCCTGCTCAAGTCCGGCCAGTCGATCCTGGAGCACGGCGCACCCATCGTGCGCTTCGAGGGTGCCGACCGCGCATTGCTGCTCGACATCCGCAACGGTCGCTACCCCTATGACCAGATCATGCAGATGGCCGAGGACATCAAGACGCGCTGCGCCGCATTGCGCGACCGTGCCGATCTGCCCGAGTCTTGCGCGCCGACGCAGGCCGAACGTCTATTGCGCGATCTGACCCAAAGCTGGGAGCGCCGATGTCCGTGACCGATGCCATCCAGCAAGCGATCGCCGACATCGAGGCGAAGCACGACGTGCGCGTGCTGTTCGCGGCCGAGTCCGGTTCGCGCGCCTGGGGCTTCGCCTCCCCCGACAGCGACTACGACGTGCGCTTCATCTACGTACATCGACCGGACTGGTACATCGGCATCGGCGAACCGCGCGACGTCATCGAAGCGATGCTGCCCGGCGACCTCGATCTGTCCGGCTGGGACCTGAGGAAAACACTGCGACTCTTCCAGCGCTGCAACCTCGCGTTGAACGAATGGCTGGGCTCGCCCATCGTCTATTCCGAACGCGGCGACTTGGCACAACGCCTGCGCGTGCTGCTGCCGTCGGCATTCCGCGCGCCTGCCGGATATCACCACTACCTGAGCATGGCCCAAGGCGTATTCAACGACCATCTGGCGCACGATCCGGTGCGCCTGAAGAAGGTGTTCTATGTGTTGCGTCCCTTGCTCGCCTGCCGGTGGATCGCCGCTTCCGGCACGCAACCGCCGACCGAGTTCGATCGCCTGGTCGCCGCTGATTGGGTCCGTGCCGACGAACGCGACATGATCGCGCGCCTGCTGGCGGCCAAGGCCGATGCGAGCGAAGCGCATCACACGCCGCTCGATGCGGCCACGCGCATCTGGTTCGAGCAGGAAGTGATCGCGGCACAAGCGGCAGCAGCGAAGATCCGGTCGACGTCATCCCTCGAAGCCGCGACCCTCGATCAACTGCTGCGCGACAGCCTTCGAGCCTGCTGGGATTGAGTCTGCGTGCGCATCGCGGCGATCACTCGATGTGCCTTCGATCGTTCATGCGTGGCCGCTGGTCGGTCGTGATGAATGAGGTGTTGACATGCACGCGCGAATGCATACGATGCGCGCCCTGTGCAGGAACCCTTGTCCTGCGGTCGAGCCACCATGTTGCAGTCGTATCTGCCATCGCTGAATCACGCCGGACCGAAATCCGGTCACGGCGCGGCGTGTGCGATTCGCACGTTCGCCATGCCCCTTTGACCTCGCCGCGTTGATGCAGGCGAGTCGCCTGCGTCGTTGAAGACACGACAACCCGCAGGCAGCGGGTTTTTTTGTGTCTGCGTTTCGGAGCACGCATATCTCCGTTCACGATTATCGGCTTGTCGCAGTGGCGCGCATCGCAGGGAACGCGGTGTTGCCTGCTGCGACGGCCGTCCCCCTGGTTTTGTTTGTTGATCGCGCTGTCGCGATAGCCGCATTTCCGCGGCCTGGCGGCACCGGCCCTGCCGTCTGCCGTACCTCGGTGTGATCAGCAACAAGATCGGTCTGGCGAACGAGCTTCATGGTGAAGCGCCGGCAACGGAGAGGAGGGTTCGATTCCCTTGTTCGTCCACCACTGGATCGCTCAGCGGTAGAGCACTCGAAGTGGATTCGAGGTACGCGGGTTCGAATCCCGCTCCATCACCCTGTCACGGTGAACAAGAACGGGCGCAAGCCCACAACCGGGCGAGCAATCGCCCATCCGGGAAATCGCGGTGTCGCGGATTCAGAGCATCGAATGCGCGAACACAGCCGGGAAGCGCCCTGTGCGTCGAACCCGTGCCGCGCGACACGCTGCCCGCGCAGCCAACGCCCCGTGCCGACGCAGTTCATCGGTACGCGCCCTGGCCAGCGATGCAGTGCATCGACGCCGCACGCTCGTCGTCCGCGACTTTTCGGTGCGAGGCCCCGGACCCATCGCTTCGCAGGCCCATCCGGGACTGCAACCCAAGGCCGCCGTGGGTGGAACGTGCGGCTCAACACGAGAAAGGAGACCACCATGTTGTACCTGAAGCGTTTGATGATCGACCCGAGCCAGCGCGGCCTGATGTTCGTCGACGGCGAACTGAAGGCGGTCCTGCAGCCGGGCAAACACAACATCGTCCAGTGGCGTCGTCAGCTGCGCGTTGACCTGATCAACGTCGGCACCGGTGAGTTCGTCGTGCCGAATGCCGAATTCCTGATGCGCACGGCCGGCGATGTGCTGGCGCCGCACGTCGAGCAGATCGACATCGGCGACGCCGAAGTTGGTCTCGTGTACCGCGAGGACCGACTGGTCGGCATGCTGGCAGCAGGTGCGCGCAAGTACTTCTGGCGTGCGCCCTGGCGCATCGAGGTGAAGCGTCAGGCGCTCGGCGAGCAGTTCCGCATGGATGCGGCGTTGATCGCGACCCTGATCCAGCCGCAGAACGCGAAGTTGCTGGCCGAAATGACCACTGCGCTCGTGCTCAAGGAAGTGCCGGAGTCGGCGGTCGGCCTGCTCGTCGTCAACGGCCAGGTGACCGAGCTCTTGAAGCCGGGCTTGCACGGTTTCTGGAAGCTTGGCCGAATGCTGAGCGTCGAGGTCGTCGATGCGCGTTTGCAGGCGATGGATGTCCAGGGCCAGGAAATCCTGAGCAAGGACAAGGTCAGCCTGCGCCTGAACGTTGCCGCCAGCTTTCGTATCGCCGACGCGCTGCGCATGCGTGGCGCGGTGGTCGACTGGAAGGACACGGTCTATCGCGAACTGCAATTCGGTTTGCGCCAGGCCGTCGGCACGCGCACGCTCGACACCTTGCTCGCGAACAAGGGTGAATTGGACGAGGCCATCCTCGGCTATGCCTCCCCGCGGCTCGCGACGCTTGGCATTGAGCTGGTCAATGCCGGCGTCAAGGACGTGATCTTGCCGGGCGAGATGAAGGCATTGATGAACCAGGTGGTCGAGGCCGAGAAGGCGGCACAGGCCAACCTGATCAAGCGACGTGAAGAGACCGCGGCCACGCGCAACTTGCTGAACACCGCCAAGTTGCTCGAGGACAACCCGGTGCTGTTGCGGTTGAAGGAATTGGAGACCTTGGAGAAGGTCACCGAGAAGATCGACCGCCTCACCGTCTTCGGTGGTCTGGAGGGCGTCATGAAGCAGCTGGTCAGTCTGAAGTGACCACGCCGGGGGCAGCGATGCCCTCGGCGTTCTTCTTGTTGGGCCGCGCGATCGACCAGAAGCGGACTTTGTCCGAATGGGCAAGATTCTGCGGACGGACCGGGAAAAAGCGTGTCGAGCAACGCCAAGGCGCAAGGTCACGGGGCCGGCTCCCAAAGCCGGAAAGCTCTGCGCGGAAAAAATGGATCGAACTGCGCGATCCGCTCAGCTACGGCAGGAATTACCGCTCGGATAACGGTCAGGCCGAACGTCGAGACGCCGCTTTGCGCACAGGCGCTTTCGCTGCGGGCTCGGCTCGGCCCATTCGAGTCTGCGCGCTCTTTGCCGCAACCACTCGGCCCGCAGCAACGGTCGGGTTGGACTCGACGACCAGCCTCGCAGGCTTCCCTCGGATCAGAAAGCCTCCTCGAATCTTCTTCGCGGCGCCCGACTCGCCCGAGATCAATTTCACTGTCACGCCCGGTAGATCGACCGCCAGTTGTGGGTGCCTTTCAAGCAAGTGGAACAGATTCCACACTGCCGGAACGGGCTCAGCCAAGCCGTTCTCATAACGACTGAATCCATTGTGGCCACCGCCCGCAAGAATCCCGGCGTCCGCTTGCGATAGCCCCAAAGCGAGCCGGGCCTTGCGCAACTTCTCGCCCGCGACCTTGCGGATCTTTTGCACGAGCGAATCGCCGGCATCGGCATATCGCTTGGCACTGGCCGCATCGAAAAATACCTCGTCGCAGGCGCTGCAACGATCACCCGAAAGATCATCGACAGTGTCAGTCACATCGCCCACTCGAACAGGAAACGATTCGCCTGCGAAGCGCGCCAACGACTTGCGCGTTCCGCAGACAGGGCACTGGCCAGCAGCCAGTCGGGGCGGATTTGCGAATTTGATCCTGGTCGTCATCAGAGGTGCCTCACTTCGCTTTGAACTGGATCACGACGCGGGGAGGAGCGGTGCTCCGCGCCGCCGGCAGCGCAATCTGGAATTTCACATAGGCATCGCCCTTCGGCGTGGGGACGTGGTAGACGTCCTGCCACATCCCCGGGAAATCCGTACTCGACATGGATTTGTAGAAGCATGTCGCCTGATGGATGCCGGCGATGGCCGCCATCGCCTCCGACATGGTGAGCATCATCTGCTGAACGCCCTGCAATGCCGTAAGCGTGAAGCACGTTGTCCGGTGCTGGGCGACCAAGCCCTTGACCAGCGTCAGGTCGAAATGAGGCGTCTGCTTTTCCCACACGCCGTTGGCGCGCTGGGTCACGCCCGGAGGCAAATTCTGGGTTGCCATGCGCCGTCCTCGTCGAACCTAGAATATACCCTCTAAGGGTTGCTTTATAGCCCCTGCGACCAGGCACGCCGGCGCTATTGGTGAATCACGTCTTCGCGCATTGGCGCGAGGCGGGCGAGGAGGCGGTTCTGGACGCCGATCGGGAAATCGGCGCGGGTCATGGCGCGGCGGGAGGCGGCGACGAAGGTGTTGAATTCGGCTTCGGAGAGGTCCATGCCCGAGTGCGCTTCTTCCATCGACAGGCCGGTGTATTCGCAGCCGCCGTCGCTGATCGCGCAGATCTGTTCGCGCAGGCGCGCCTTGAAGTAGTCGCGGTCGGCGTCGGCGAACAGTGGGCCGAGCACGGGGTCGGCGTGGTACTCGGCGCTGAGTGCGTCGACCAGGCGTTCGATGCCGTGCGCGCCGCCGAGCGCGTCGTACAGGCGCGCCGGGCGCGAGGTGGCGCAGGCGGCGAGCAGCAGCAGGAACAGCACAGGCAGTGCGCGCATCACCAGTTCCCGTTGATCGAAACGAATACGCCGTCCTGGCCCGGCCGCGCGGCGATCTGGCCCAGATCGACGAAGGCCAGCGCCAGGCTGAAGCGGCGCGACGGAAACCAGGCGAGGAAGAGATCACGCCAGTCGGACTCGCCGAGCCCGGGCAGGCCGTCGGGCTTCTGCCGGTACTCGAAGCCAAGCGCGAGTTCCGGACGGAAGAACATCGCCGCCGAGACTTCGCCGACGAGCTCGTAGCCGCCGTGGTCGACGCGGCCGAAGCCGAGCAGGCCGGTCTCGTTGGCGCGCGTCGCGCGCAGCGTTGCGTTGAGCAGCCAGTTGCGATCGAACGGTCCGTCCAGCCACAGCCGCGTCGCGCTGAAGTAGGCCTCGACATCGTGGTCGCGCTGCGCCCCGAGCGCACGCGCGAGGGTGTCGTCGTCATTGCGCTTGTACTGCAGTCCGAGCGCCAGTTGCGGCGTCGAACCGTAGATCAAGTCGCCGGCGACGCGCAGCTTGGCGCCGAGCACGGTCTGGCGCAGGTGGCGATCGAAGCCGGGCGGCAGCAGGCCGTCGTCGACGTCGAATCGCTGGCGCCCGAGCGAGAGCTCGAAGCGGTCGTTCCACGAGGCACTGAGGCCGATGCTCTCGAGACGGAAGTCGTCGAGCACGGTGAGCGAGCTGCCGGCGACGATGTCGAAACCGGGCCGGGTGGACAGTCCCGCGAGCACCGCCCACGGCACCAGGCCGCCGCCGGCCGCGGCTTCGATGCCGACCAGTCCGCCGGTGGCGTTGAGGCGGCCTTCGTCGGCAGCACGCGCCGGCCCGGCGAGGGCGAGGAGCGTGGCGAGGCACACAACGGACTGGCGCAGCATCGTGGGGGCGTCGAGAATGCCGGAATGGACACACAGAGTGGATGCAGAGCGGTGAACGCGATGTGCAACGGCAGCGACGCGCCGCGATGAAGACCTATCTCGTCGGTGGTGCGGTGCGCGACCGTCTGCTCGGTCGTGCGGTCAAGGATCGCGACTGGGTGGTGGTCGGGGCCACGCCCGAGGCCATGCGCGCCGCCGGCTTCCTGGCGGTCGGGCGTGACTTCCCGGTGTTCCTGCATCCGCAGAGCAAGGAGGAATACGCACTCGCGCGCACCGAGCGCAAGTCTGCGCCCGGCTACCGCGGCTTCGTCGTCAGTGCCGATGCGGCGGTGACGCTGGAGGAAGACCTCGGCCGGCGCGACCTCAGCATCAACGCCATCGCCGAGGACGCCGACGGGCAGTTGATCGATCCGTTCGGCGGCGTGCGCGATCTTCAGGCGCGCGTGCTGCGGCATGTGTCGCCGGCCTTCAGCGAGGACCCGGTACGCATCCTGCGCGTCGCGCGCTTCGCCGCGCGCTATGCGTCGCTCGGCTTCCGCGTGGCGCCCGAAACCGCGCAGCTGATGCGGCAGATGGTGGTCGCCGGCGAAGCCGCGCACCTGGTGCCGGAGCGGGTGCTGCAGGAATTGCGCGGCGCGCTCGCCGAACCGCGGCCGGGCGTGTTTCTGCGCGTACTGCGCGCCTGCGGCGCATTGCGCGTGGTGCTGCCCGAGATCGACGCGCTCTACGGCGTGCCGCAGCGCATCGAGTTCCATCCCGAATACGATGCCGGCGTGCATCTGGAGCTGGCGCTGGATGCGGCCGCCCTGCTCGCGCCGGGCGATGGCGCCGTCGCGTTCGCGGTGCTGCTGCATGATCTGGGCAAGGCGCTGACCGCGCCCGAGTTGCTGCCGCGGCATCTCGAACACGAAGCCGCTGGCATCGCGCCGCTCGATGCGCTGTGCGCGCGCCTGCGCGTGCCGAACGATCTGGCGGCGCTGGCGCGAGTGGTTTGCCGCGAGCACCTGAACGTGCATCGCGCCGCCGAACTGCGCCCGGGCTCGATGGTCGATCTGCTCGAACGGCTCGACGCCTGGCGTCAGCCGCAGCGCGTGGCGGCGATCACGCTGGCCTGCGCCGCCGACAAACTCGGACGTGCCGGCCAGTCCGTGGCCGGTTTCGACTATCCGCCACGCGAACTGATCGCACGCGCACTCGCCGCGACCCTGCGCGTCGACGCACAACCCTTCCTCGATCGCGGCCTGCGCGGCCCCGAGATCGGCGCTGCGTTGCGCGAGCAGCGCTGTCGGCTGCTGGCGGGGTAGGGTTTCGCGAGCAGGGCTCGCGATGCCCCGTCCATCCCGCTACTCGAACCCATCGCGGAAGATCAGCACCCCGGCGCTGTCGTCGTCGAGGATGGTGCCGGTGGCGCTGCCATCGAGGATGCTGGCCCCGGCCGACACATTCGACAGGTTCACCAGCACCGTTTCGTCCGGCTCGGGCGTTGCGTCCACGACCTTGGTCACGTCGAAGTTCTGCGTGGTGACGCCGGAGGCGAAGCTGACGGTGACATTGGCGCGCGCCTGGTAGTCCGAAGGCGCGGTCGCGCTGCCATCGGCGGTGTCCGCGCGCACCGTGATCGTCGACTGGCTCGGTCCCGACAGGCTGATCACGTAGCGCAGCGAGTTGCCGTTGTCCTCGGCCTGCGATGCCGCGTCGGCGACCGAGACCGTCGGCGTCGGGTCGTTGTCGTTGATGGTGCCGGTGCCGGTGCCATCGCCGATCACCGCGGCCGAATTGACCCCGCTGAGGTTGAGCGTGAAGGTCTCGCTGGCCGGTTCGTCGAGGTTGTCGTTGGTGGTCACCACGTTCACGGTCTGGCTGGTTGCGCCGGGTGCGAAGGTGAGCGTGGCCGCGGACAGCGCGGTGTAGTCGCTGCCGTTGGCGGTGCCGTTCGCGGTCGCGCGGGTGACGGTGACGGTGCGGCTGTTCGCGTTCGACATCGACACCGTGAACGCGACCGTTCCGCCCTCGGTCACCGCCGCCGGGTCGTTGACCGCAAGGCTGGAAGTGTCGTTGTCGGTGATGGTGCCGATCGCCTGCGCGTCGGTGATCGAGTAGCCGGACGAGGGCGTGCTCAGGTTCACGAAGAAGGTCTCGTCGATCTCGTCGATGGTGTCGTTGGCGATGGTCACGTTCAGCGTCGCGGTGGTTGAGCCGTCGCTGAAGGTGACGGTCTGGCTGCTGACGTTGCTGTAGTCGGTCCCGCCTCCGGTCGCCGTGTCCGGCGCCGTGCTCGCGACCACGGTCGCGGTGCCGGTGCTGCTTGAGCGCGTCAACGTGAACTGCATCGGCGTCGTCGCCTCGCCCGAGGTGCGGTCGGCGATGGTGATGGTGCCGCCGCCGCCGGTGGTGAAGCAGAGGCTGCCGACGTTGGCGGTGGCGATGGCATTGAGGCTGGTGGCATTGCGTGGGTGGAACACCTCGAACGAATCGCACCCGGCCGGCGTGATGTGGCAGTAGCTCATCAGCGTGCCGAGCACGCCGGTGACGCCGTTGATGGTTTGCGCTGCGGGGCAGGAAGTGGCGCCACCGTAGCAACCGGAGCCGGCCTCGCCGCTGTAGCACTGGTCGATGGTGCCGGAGGACACCGGCTGCGTGCCGGTGCTGGCATCGGTGCAATGGGTGTGGTTGACGCCAAAGTTGTGGCCCAGTTCGTGCGCGACCACGAGCACGTCGTGTGCGGCAGTCGAGCCGGCGAAGCGGAACACCCGCGAAATGCTGTAGTGACCGGCGGTGCAGGTGCCATCGCTGCAGATGCCGGAGGCGAAGTTGGAGCCCTTCTGCGTGCACATGTTGCTGGCGCCGATCAGCCAGGCGACGCCGGCCGACGAATTCGCATTGGACGACTTGCCGGAAATCTGCGCGGCGAATGCACGGTTGATCAACGTATGGTTGGCCATCCACTCCTCGCCGAACTCGTCGAGCTGGTCGATGGTTGAACTCGCCGAGGTGGTCGCGTACGGGTCGGAAGCGGTGCGCAGGGTGGTGTCGCCACGCAACAGGGTGACGTCGATGTCGCGCTCGTAGATCGTGTTCATGCCGGCAAACAGCGCGTCGAGATAGGCCGTGGCATTCGCGGTGCTGCCGGAGAACTTCAGGCTCAGCAGTTCGGTGTCGGTGTCGATCGCGACCGTGGCCGAGCGCGAGGCTGCGGCGGTTGCCTTCGGGATGCCGGCAGCATCGAGCGCGGCGTGCACTTCCTCACGCGAGGGCAGGCCGAAGTCCTTGCTCAGGTCCATGCCCTGGTGCGCATCCAGTTCGCAGGCGAAGAAGATCGGATTGCCGTCGGCATCCTGTTTCGGTTTGGCGATCGCTTCGAGTACCAGCGCTCGGCCTTGGCGACGGCCCTGGATCGAGAAGCTGCCTTCGCCGGTGAACAACGCGCCCATCGCCTCACGGCCGTCGGGCGACAACGACAGGCTGTAGCGCGGGCCGCCGGGTTCGCTCGGGTCGGCGATGAAGTGACGCCAGCCGCTGGCCGGAAGCTCGTGGCGGCCTTCGGCATCGACCACCCAGGTCTTGGCACCGGGTGCGATCACGTCGATGCGGCGCATGCGCACCGTCGACTCCAGCCCGCGCGCGCCATGGGCGGGCAGCGGCAGCTCCAGCTGCTTGCCGACCTGCAGCTGCAGCGCGCGCTGCAGCGCGGACGCATCGAGTGTGGCAGCGCCGGCCTCAAGGGCCCCCAGCGCGAGGATCAGGCTAACGGCAGCACGGACAGACATCGCGGCACTCCAATCGGCCCGAACGCGGGCCGTCACAGGGTGTGACGGAGTATAGGCCGTTGGTTTTCGGGTGGGAGGCCCATGTCGGGCCACCAGTGGCCCTCCCACAGGAAGCAAGGCTCCGCGAGTACCCGGTGTGGCTGGCTTCATGTGGGAGGGCCACTGGTGGCCCGATGGTTACTCCCACAGAAAGCAGGTTCCGACCCAGCACCCGGTCTGGCTGGCTGTCCTGTGGGAGGGCCACTTGTGGCCCGATAGTTGCTCCCACAGGAAGCAAGGCCCCGCGAGCACCCGGTCTGGCTGGCTTCATGTGGGAGGGCCACTGGTGGCCCGATGCTGCGAAAACTCGCAACCCTTTTTCCGCCTCTGCCCGAGGCAGGCCGAGCCGCGGCCATCGATCCTGTCGGAGTGCGCCCTGACCTCAACCGACCCGGATACGCAACGCTTCGCAGAGGCCGCTGCTCAGTGCCTGGCTGGTGCTACCTGGTCACGACGGTGACGGTCGATCGCACGCCCTGGTTCGCTTGTGCGGATGCGGCGATGGCGGTGACCGCGCTGCAGGCCGATGCTGCGCTGCTCGCGGATGCCCGGTTGCTCTCGTGGGTGCTGATGCCCGATCACTGGCACGGCGTCTTGCAGCTTGGGTCGACGACGTCGCTATCGCGGGTGGTCAACCGCTTCAAGACCTGCACGGCGATGCGCGCGAATGCGCTGTTGCAGCGCAAGGGCCCGCTGTGGTTCCAGGGCTTTCATGATCGCGCGCTGCGCAACGAACTCGAACTGGACCGCGCGCGCGAGTACATCCGCATGAACCCGGTCCGGGCGGGGCTGTGCGAACGGGCGGAGGACTATCCCTACCGGGCTTGAAACAACCTCCCTGACTCGATGTCGAGTGATCGGTGGGAGGCCCATGTCGGGCCACCAGTGGCCCTCCCACAGAAGGCATGGCCCCGCGAGCACCCGGTGTGGCTGGCTTCATGTGGGAGGGCCACTGGTGGCCCGATGCTTGTGGCCTGTGGTCCGATGGCTTATGCGGCTGCGGCTGCCAGTCGTTGCTCCAGCCGGCGCAGTCGCTGGTGCACTGCGGCCGGGGCGAGGCCGATCGCCAGTGATTGCATGCAGTGCGCGAGCCAACCCGGGCGTTCGCGCAATGCGCCCAGTGCGCGGTGCAGGTCTTCGACCACGCCGGGGCCATAGGCCTGCATCGCCTTGGCCAATGCCGGGCGCAATCGCCGCGGCGGGATCTCCAGCATCGCCAGATCGAACGCGTCGCGGGCGAACACACTGTCGTCGCGCCAGCGGTCGGCGTTTGCCAGGATCTTGCTCGCCGCCAGGTCGATCGGCGTCAACGTGGCGACACCACAGGTCTGGTTCGCCCGCGGCGGCACTTCGAAACCGATACGCCCCTCGTGGACGATCTCGAACTTGATGGCGGCGCGGTCGACCAGGACGAAGCCGCGGAGACCGTACTGGTCGATACGGATCTCGCGCTCGAACGCGAACGTCGCAGCGCCGGGTCGAGTCAAAGGTTGCAAGTCGTGCGCACCGCGCAGGCGCTGGCGCAATTCGCGGTACCCGGCGGCATCCGACACCAGCAGGTCGATGTCGCGGGATTCGCGGTATTCGCCATGGCGCAACGCGATCGCCGTGCCCCCACCGAACCAGCACTGATGCGCGCGCAGCAGGCTTGCGTCCAGCGCCATCAGCACGCGGGCGATGCGTTGGTGGTGCGGCCGCTCAAACACGCGGCGCGGCGTCGGCGAACAGCGCCCGCAGCGCGCGCAACAGCGTGCGCTCAGGGTCGGAGAGCGACGCCTCGTCCAGATGCCGTGCGTTGCGTTCGTACAAGCCGTAGGCTTCGCGTGGCGAGAGCGCCGTGAGTTCTTCGTTCACTTGCCAGGCCAGTCGGCGCAAGCCGGGGAACTGCGCCAACGGAATGTGCAGCGGGACCCATCCAGCCATCGCCTGCAGCGGCGGCGAAGCGCTCGCCTGGCCAGCCTCCTCGATGACCTGCACACTCAGACCCAACACGGCGGCCGCAGCCAATACCGAAGCCCAGGCGACGCTCGCCTCGCCCTTCTCCAGTCGATGCCAGGTGACCCGCGACATACCCGCAGCCTCGGCGGCGGCGACCATGGTGATACGCAACGCTTTGCGTCGCGTACGCAGCGTCTTCCCGAGACGCGCGGCCGCGGACGGCTCAATCGCCTGGTTCGATCGCAGCGTCATGGAAGCATCTCACTCGGAAAACGTTTCGTACAATAGACTAAGCGCACGGTTTGTCAACGATACGAAACATCAGGCTGCGGTCGGCTGCCAGCGCATCGGGCCACAAGTGGCCCTCCTACATGAAGAATCGCCGCATCATGTGGGCCCGATGCCTACTCGAAGCCGTTGGCGAGAATGACCTCGGCGAGACCGCCGTAGAGCGTGAAGGTGTGGGTGTTGTTGGCGAGGTTGCTGTCGGGCGTTGCGCTCGAGGAGACGACGCCGCTCATGGTGCGGAAGCCGAGGTACTTGTCGAGCACCACCGAGCAGACTATGGCCGCGCCCGCGGCGAGCGTCGCCTGCGGGCTGGTCGGCGAGCAGTACACGGCTGCATTCAGGCCTGCGGGCACGTCGGTGAAAGCGCAGCTGACATTGCTGGCGGCGTTCGGCCCATTGTTCGCGCAGCGGATCGAGTAGCTGACCTTGCCCGGCGGCGGCGGTGGTGGCGGCAATTGCTGGCTCACTTGCAGGTCGGTAGTCGGCGTCGGGCTGCTGGCTGAGACCAGCAGGCCGAGGTAGGGGAAGGCCCATGGGTCGAGGCCGTCGCCCTGGATCGAGCGCACGGTGCCGTAGAAGCGGTCGGCCTCGATGCCGTTGTTGCCGCTGAAGGTGCGATTCGCGATCAGCGGGATGAAGAACTCGTACCCAGCCTGACTGCCAAGCGGCCACGAGGTCGCGCCGGGGCTGTTCGGGTCGCGGCGGTCGAGTTGGTAGGCGTTGCCGCCCGGCACCGGCATGATCGAATACGGATCGCCGCCCGCCGCCGGTTGCGGACAGCCGAACACGCGCAGGCTGGCGCCGAACGAGGTATCGGTGATGACTTGACTGGTGAACTCGACGAACGCTCCGCTGCCATTCATCGCGCGATAGAAGCAACGCACCGGCGTGGCGGCATCGACCAGCACCGAAGTGCCTGCCGGTGGCACGAAGCCGGTCACCATCAGCCGCCCCACCGCCGGCGAGGCGATGCCTTCCATGCGCAGGCTGACGTAGAACGCCTGATTCACGGTCGGCTGCGGCGGGCTCGCGATCCACGCCTGGCGCACGTAGTAGCCGGTGCCGTTGGGCGTGTAGCCGAGCGTGAAGTCATACGCCGGCGTGTACACCATCGGCCCCTCGCGCCATTGCACCTGGGCATGGGCTGCGGCGCTGGCCAGCAGCAGGAGGAAGAGCAGACATCGGGGCGCATCTCGGGTCATCTGGGCATTCATCGCGGGCGGGATTGATCGACGGGTACGCAGAAGCGCGATCGAAATCGTCATCGGCGGGCTTTGGGGGAAACGCCGCCTGGCGACGTCAACCATGGCAGGTAGTCAACGGATGGATGCATTCATGTCGATCGGGCGGTGGTCCTGGGTGCTGCTCGCACTGATCGTCGCGACGGCCAGTCAAGCTGCGGCACCGTTCAGTGTCGGCGTGCTGGTGGACGGCGGTCAGATCGGAGTGCCGAGAACCTTCGCGGTCGCGAAGCTGCGCGCGGGCGAGGCGCAGCCATTGTTGCAACGAGCGCTGGAAGGTCTGGGGAATGCCGTGGTGTCGCGCGACCGCCGCCGCGTCTTCGTGGTCTCGTCGCGGCCCGACCACAGCCGACGCCTCGACGTGCTGGATGGAGGCGACTTTCGCGTACTGCGCAGCGTCACCCTGCAGCCGCCGTTCGACTGGTTCGTGGGCGAGAGGATGGCTGAGCTTCCAACCCATCCGGACGTGCTGATGGTCTCGCGCTGCTGGTGGATCGATACCCACAGCGGGGCCTTGATCGAGACGCCGGAATCACTCGGCATCCGTTGTCCGCCCGGAGCGAACACCGATGGACTTTCGGCCAGCGGTCGCTATCTGCTGCTCAACGAAATGGGAGCGAATGGCACGCTGCTGCGCACCGTGCTGGTCGATCCGGCGCAGCCGCGTGCGCACCTGCGGGTGTTGCCGCCGCGCGCCGGGCCGATCCTCGAAGACGATTCCGCGGTCGCCGTGGATCGCGGTGATCACATCGAACTGCACCCGATTCGCGGAAGCGGCGCACCGCAGTCCTTGCCGTTGCCGCCGCAGGTGCCGTACCTGACGCTGCTGGGTGCGCATCGCGGGGGCTTGTATGGCTTGGGATATGCGCCGGCGACAGGGCGCTATGCCGTCCACCGCTTCGATCGTGCCAGCGCGCAGTGGTCGATCGTGGTCGAGCCGATCGAATACGACATGAGGTTGGACGCCGACTTCCATGGCCGCTGGGTCCTGTTCAGTTTTCCGACCAGCGAGTGGTGCTGGGTCGGTTGCGGCTACTCGTCGTCCAGTCGGGTGCTGTTGGATACCGTGACCGGCGCCGTCGTGCGCACGGAGTGGGACTGGGGCGGTCTGGACTCCAGCGGCGCGGCGCTGCTTGGCTCGGGCCCGACCGTGCCGGTTGCTCTGTTCTCCAGCCGCTCCGCACCGATATTGATGATCGCGTTGCTGCTGGTGATGGCATGGGCCGCAATCGACGGGCGGGCCGGGTTGATTGGTGTTCGCCCGCGCGGCACCTAGAATCCGGGCTCTCTTGTCCGTGGTCGCGAGGCCTGCATGTCCTTACTGCCCCTGCACGTCGTCATCCTCGCCGCCGGTGAGGGCAAGCGCATGAAGTCGGCGCGGCCGAAGGTGCTGCAGCCGGTGTGCGGCGTGCCGATGCTGGCGCGGGTGATCGCGACCGCGCGCGAGCTGGGTGCGGAGGCGATCCATGTCGTTCACGGCCATGGCGGCGATGCAGTGCAGGCCGCGTTCGCGCACGATGGCCAGCTGCGCTGGGCCGAGCAGGCGCAGCAGCTCGGCACCGGGCATGCGGTGATGCAGGCGATGCCGGGCATTCCCGACGCAGCGCGCGTGCTGGTGCTGTATGGCGACGTGCCGCTGACCCGCACCGCGACCCTGCGTGCGTTGGCGCATGCGCATGGCGCCCTGGCCGTGCTCGCGGCCAACTTCGCCGACCCGACCGGCTACGGCCGTATCGTCCGCGACGAGCACGGACGGGTCGCTGCCATCGTCGAGGAGAAGGACGCGAACGCGGCGCAGCGCGCGCTGCGCGAGATCAACACCGGCATGATTGCCGCCGACGCCGCGCCGTTGCGGCGCTGGCTGGCCACGCTCGGCACCGCGAATGCACAGGGCGAGTACTACCTCACCGACGTGTTCGCCAAAGCCGCAAGCGAAGGCTTGGCGGCGCAGGTGGTGCTCTGCGCCGACGAGTCCGAGGCGCTCGGCGCCAACGATGCGGTGCAGCTCGCCGATCTTTCGCTGCGCCTGAACGCGCGCCGCGTGCGCGAACTGCTGCTCGGCGGCGTGCGCATGGCCGATCCGGGCAGCGTGCAGGTACGCGCCGACGTGAGCCACGGTCGCGACGTCGAGTTCGATCTGGATCTGGTGCTCGAAGGCTTCGTCGCGCTCGGCGACGAAGTGCGCATCGGCCCGTTCGTGCGTCTGCGCAATTGCCGGCTCGCCGCCGGCACCGTGGTGCAGGCGCATTGCGATCTCGATGGCGTGGTCACGCATGGACCGTGCAGCATCGGGCCGTTTGCGCGACTGCGGCCGGGCACCGAGCTGGCGGAGGGCGTGCATATCGGCAACTTCGTCGAGACCAAGCAGGCCACGCCCGGCGCCGGTTCCAAGGCCAACCACCTGAGCTACCTTGGTGACGCCGTGATCGGCAGCGGTGTCAATGTCGGCGCCGGCACCATCACCTGCAACTACGACGGCGCGCACAAGCACGTCACCCGCATCGAGGACGGTGCCTTCATCGGCTCGAACACCGCACTGGTCGCGCCGGTCACCATCGGAGCCGACGCCACCATCGGCGCCGGCAGCGTCATCAGCCACGACGCCCCGCCCGGCGAGCTCACCGTGGCGCGCGCGAAACAGCGCTCGATCGGCGGCTGGAAGCGGCCGCGCAAGGGTTGACCGCCACGCCAATCGGCTATCATCCGCCGCCCCGCCTCGAGCTTGATGCATGAGACTGACTCACGCCCTGCTGCTGCTTGCTTGCTTGTTCGCAGCAGGCGGACAGTTGTTGCTGAAGATTGGCGCGCACGGCCGCACGCAGTGGCTGGAGTTCATCAACTGGCATGTCTTCTTTGGTCTCGGTGGCTACGCGGTCAGCACCCTGCTGTGGTTGTACTGCCTGTCCAGGTTGCCGCTGCGCGTGGTCTATCCCTACACCGCGCTGACCTTTGTGCTGGTGGTGCTCGGTGCGGTGATGCTGCTCGGCGAGCGCGCTGGCTGGCGCGCTGGAGCCGGTACGCTGCTGGTGCTCGCGGGCCTGGTCATCGTCACCACTGACCGCGGCTAGTTCGAATCCAGTCCACCTTTCGGAACGCGCCCATGTCCCAATCCACCCCGCCGGCATCGTCCGACTACCGCCACGTCGCCGTGCTCGTGCCTTGCTACAACGAGGCGGTGACAATCGCCAAAGTCGTCGCCGATTTCAGCGCCAGCCTGCCCGGATGTCGTGTCTACGTGTTCGACAACAACTCGCGCGACGATACCGCCCTGATCGCGCGCGCCGCTGGTGCCGTGGTCCGCCATGTGTCGCTGCAGGGCAAGGGCAATGTCGTGCGTCGCCAGTTCGCCGACATCGACGCCGCGATCTACCTGATGGTGGACGGCGACGCGACTTATGACGCCGAGGCCGCGCCGCAGTTGGTGCAGACCGTGCTCAATGGCGCCGACATGGTCGTCGGGCTGCGCGTCGCGCAGAACACCAAGGCCTATCGCCCCGGTCATGTGCTGGGCAACCGCATGCTTACCGGCTTCCTGTCTTGGCTGTTCGGCCGCGCCTGCAACGACATCCTGTCCGGCTACCGCGGCTTCTCGCGGCGTTTCGTGAAGTCCTTCCCGATCCTGTCCGCCGGCTTCGAGATCGAGACCGAGCTGACCGTGCATGCGCTCGAGCTGAAGACGCCGATCGCGGAAGTGAGCACGCGCTATTTCGACCGGCCCGAAGGCTCGGTGAGCAAGTTGTCCACCTATAAAGACGGCCTGCGCATCCTGAAGACGATGTTGCGCTTGTTCGCATCGGAACGGCCGCTCGCCTTCTTTGGCACGCTCGGCGCAGCCGCGGCGCTGCTGGCGATCGCGCTGGCGGCGCCAGTAGTGCTGACCTGGCTGGAAACCGGCCTGGTGCCGCGTTTCCCGACCGCGATACTGAGCTCGGCGATGATGATCGTGGCGATGCTCTCGGTCGCCTCCGGGTTGATCCTCGATACCGTCACTCGAGGTCGCCGCGAGATGAAGATGTTGGCCTATCTGGCGCAGCCCGATCAGCGTCTGGGTGCGCCTGAGCGAGATGCCGGCAGGTAGGCAATCAGTATCGCGACGATCACCGCCATCGGATGCAGGTAGCGGAACGAGACGATGTGCGAAAACAGCACGTGCGAGGCAAACATGCCGAGCCCGAGCAAAGCCAGCAACGCCGCCATCGACGGGTCACTGCGGCGGCCGCGCAACCAAGTCGCGACCGCCAGCAGCGGCAAGGCAAATAGCAGCAATACCCAGTACCAACGGCTGCTGGCGTAGTAGGCATGAATTGGGCTAGATCGCGTCGCCACGCCGCGTGCGTCGTAGCCGAAGCGTTGCGCGATGATGGCGATCATGCCGTCGTCGGGTGGCCGCGTTCCAAGGTCGTCCTGCATGCGCCAGGTGGTAATCGTGTGGTCAAAGTAGTCGAACAGGTTGCTGATCCCCATGCGCAGCAGTCCGGTTGGATCGTCGCGGAACGCGTACATCGCCACCTTGCGCGCGCTGTCGTCCGGATGCGGACTGTGTTGCTCGATCAGCATGAACAAGCCGGTGTCCGACCAGATCTGCGCCTCGCGTTGGTGCGGGTCGCTGGAGGGCGGATTGGTCTGTTCGACCAGGTTGCTCGGCAGGCCAGCGCGGGCCAGGTGTTCGGGCTTGACCAGTGGTGCCAGCAACCCGATGCGCATGCGTCCGCTCGAATGCGTGTAGTCGCTGCGTTCGAGCGCATCCGACTCGGTGTCGTACCAGAGCTGATAGGCCTTGTGACAGAACAGGGTAGCCGCGATCACGACGACCAGATGCAGCCCGGCGCGCAGCCAGCGGCGGTGGTCGGCGAGCAGATGCACGAGTACCGGCAGCGGCGCGAAGCCCAGCACCACCGGCAGCAAGCTGAGCCGCAACGATGCCACCAGCATGCCGAACACCGCCATCGCCAGCAGCGAACGCAGGTGGCCGCTGCGGACGTGGGCGATGCCGGCCAGCACCATCATCACAAAGCAGAAGGTGCCGATGGTCTCCGTCATCACCATGCGTTCGAAAAACAACTGGCCGGGCTCGATCGCCAGTGCCATCGCGACACCCAGGGCGAGTGCCGGTTTCACGCCGAGGTCTACGCGCAGGCTACGCTGAACGAACACGCAAAGAAGGACGCCGAACAGAGTCTGCAACCAGCCCAGTTCGATCAGGTTGGCGTGCGCCAGCGCCGTGGCGCGAATGATCATCGGATAAGTGAACGAGCGATCCGGCGGTGGCAGGTTGCTGATCGCGGCCCAGAGGTAGCTGCTGGAGTCGCCCACGAAAGTGCGCATGGTTGGATCGAGCAGCCAGGCCGCTGCCTTGAGCGCGATCACCACGACGAGGACGATCAGCATCTCGCGCGCCAACGGCGCGCGCATCGGTCGATCTTCGGCGGTGTTGGATGCGACAGTGGAGCTCATCGGCAGGTCCGGCGTGCAAGACCGGCAAGGATAGCGACACCGCCTTGGCGTTTGGGTGGCGATCGGCTTGGTCGGCGGTTTCGTGATGCACGCGTGGGCGCTGCAACTGTTGATCACCATATGACGCTTTCTGCCTTCTCGCGCTGGCTTCGGTACCCTGCTGGTGTTGGCGGGACTGGTTCTGGTCACCACCGATCGCGCCTGAAACTCCCGGCAAGCGACCGGCGCCCGCCCCTCACCCCGCCACGACACGTCACGGTCGCGATCCTTGGCCTTGGCTCGGTAGAGTCCGGTGTCGGCGCCAGCGCCGTGGTGGTCGCTGCTGATCGTGAAGTGGTCGAGGTCGTTCAGCGCCAGGCACAGCGGATGTTCGTGTTCGCGAACGAGCGTGCGGCCTACCCGCGCTCAGTGTGCCTGCTTGAACGCGTAGACCAGGCCGTCGTCGCTTCCGGCGATGCAGAGGTCTGCGTTGCGGGCGAAGTAGATCGGCCAGTTCATGTCGCCGCTGACGTGCTGCCAGAGCTGATGACCATCACCGCCATCCAGCATCGTGAACGCGCCGGGCTTGTCGCCGGGATAGCCGGCGGCGACCGCGACGGCGCGGTCGTGGGCGCCGAGGCTGACCGCATTCGGGTTGCGGTCGAGTTTGGCCTGCCAGCGCCAGCTGCCAGGACGCGCGTGGTTGTCGAGCAGGCCGGCCAGTCCGCCGTCGCCCTGGTTCGCGATTGCTGCGACCGTGCGCCCGTCGGCGCTGATGTCGACGCCGAAGATCGCGCCGGTGTTCTCGAATTGCGCCGTCCACTCCGGCGCTGAGCTGCGAGCGAAGCGCTTCAGGTTGAACAGGTGGACGTGCCCGTTGCCGGCGCCGACCGCGAGATGGCGGCCGTCGCGTGACAGTGCCAGCGTGCGCGCCGGGCCGTCGGTGCGGTAATGCGCGATCACCTTTGCCTGGCCGCGGCGATGCTCGATCAGCACGACTTGTCCTGAGATCGTGGTGGCGACGACCTGCCGGCCATCGGGCGTGGCTGCGATATCGGTGATGCTGTTGCTGCGCCCGTTGTCCTGGGCCGGCTTCGGCATCGCGACCACGATCGGCATCGCCGCGAACTGGCCGCCGTGACGTGCGAACAGATAGGCCTCGTCGCTGCCGGCAACGACCAGACGATCATTCGCCGCGAAGGCAACCACCGACACGCGCTTGCGCGCGCTGCGGAAGTCGACCAGCTTGCGGCCGTTGTCGGCGTCGAAGACGCTGACGAAGCCGGTTCGCGGCAGGTGCGAATACCAGCCGCTGCTCGCCGCATAACGACCGCTCGGCGACAGCGCCGTCCAGTAACCGCCTTCGTGCGCCTGCATCTCGTCCTTCCACAACAGCTTGCCGGCGCGATCGAGCAGGTAAGTGCCATAGCTGCCGAGTGGCGCCACGCGCTCGGGGTCGTACTTTTTCGTGTAGTCATGATGGAAGGTGGCGGCGAGAATGCGATCGCCGGCGTCGCTGACGCTGACCGAATTCACGTACAGGTCTGCGGTGCTCGGGCGAAAGGTCCACAGCAGTGGCGAATTCGGGGTGCCGGTGTCCGCCGAAGTGCTGCAGGCCAGCAGCAAGGAGATCAACGCGAGCGCGGTCCGCGCGAGGAAGCGGGGCAGGTGCAACATCGGCATGATCCGGCAGAAAAAGGGCCGGTGAGTCTAGCCATGGCCCGACGTCGCAACAACGCGCCAACGCGGTCGTGCCGGCAATTCGTCATCGTCGCAACGCCGCTACCGCAGGACTTGGCCGCAATGGCCGAGGTGCTTTCGATAAACTGCGCGGCCAGTCGAGGAGCTTGCCCATGTGCGGAATTGTCGGAGTTGCGGCCAGGCGCGATGTCGTGCCGACCCTGATCCACGGACTGAAGGCGCTGGAATACCGCGGCTATGACTCGGCCGGCATTGCGCTGCTGACGCCCGCCGGGATGCAGCGCCTGCGCGCGAAGGGCAAGGTCGCCGAACTGGAAGCGCTGCATGCGGCGACGCCGATCAGCGGTCACACCGGCATCGCGCATACGCGTTGGGCTACGCATGGGGTGCCAGCGGAGCGCAACGCGCATCCGATGGTGTCGAACGACACCGTCGCGGTGGTGCACAACGGCATCATCGAGAACCACGCCGAGCTGCGCGAGGAACTGCGCGGCAAGGGTTATGCGTTCACCAGCGATACCGACACCGAGGTGATGGCGCACCTGATCCATGCCATCCACCGCGACGGCACCTCCCTGCTCGATGCCGTGAAGCAGGTGCTGCCGCGCCTGCACGGCGCCTATGCGATCGCGGTGGTGTCGACGCGCGAACCGGGCGTCGTGGTCGGCGCGCGCAAGGGCTCGCCGATGGTGATGGGGCTCGGCGAGGGCGAGCAGTACCTCGCGTCCGACATCCACGCGCTGCTGCCGGTGACGCGTCGCTTCGTCTATCTGGCCGAAGGTGATGTCGCCGAGATCCGCATCGACAGCACGCGCGTGTTCGATGCCGAGGGCTGCGCGGTCGAGCGCCCGGTCAAGGAGGCGCACTTCAGCGCCGACGCGGTGCAGCGCGGCGACTACCGCCACTACATGCTCAAGGAGATCCACGAGCAACCGGTCGCGATCGCCGACACGCTGGAAGGCCGCATCAGCGGCAATCATGTGCTGACCCAGATCTTCGGGCCCGCGGCCGAGGACCTGCTGACGCGCACGCAAGCGGTGCAGATCGTCGCCTGCGGCTCCAGCTATCACGCCGCGCTGGTCGCGAAGTACTGGATCGAATCGCTGGCGCGTGTGCCGGCCCAGATCGAGATCGCCAGCGAATACCGCTACCGCGACTTCGTGGTGCTGCCAAACACCTTGCTGGTCACGGTGTCGCAGTCGGGCGAAACCGCCGACACGCTCGCCGCGCTCAAGCTCGCCAAGACCATGGGGTACCTCGGCACGCTGGCGATCTGCAACGTGCCGGAGTCGTCGCTGGTGCGCGAATCGGAACTGTCGCTGATGACGCGCGCCGGCCCCGAGATCGGCGTCGCCTCGACCAAGGCCTTCGTCACCCAGCTCACCGCGTTGCTGCTGTTCGCGCTCGAACTCGGGCGCCACCACGGATTGGCGCCGGCACGTTACGCCGACGGCGTCGCGCAACTGCAGCAGCTACCGGGTTCGGTCAGCGCCGCACTCGCACTCGATCCACAAATCCGCACCCTGGCCGAGTTCTTCGGCGACAAGAAAGACGCGTTGTTCGTCGGCCGCGGCACGCAGTTCCCGATCGCGATGGAAGGCGCGCTCAAGCTCAAGGAGATCTCCTACATCCATGCCGAGGCGTACCCGGCTGGCGAGCTCAAGCACGGCCCGCTGGCGCTGGTCGACGAGGAGATGCCGGTGATCGCGGTCGCGCCCAACGATCACCTGCTGGAAAAACTGAAGTCGAACATCGAAGAAGTGCGCGCCCGCGGCGGGCGTCTGATCGTGCTCGCCGACCGCTGCGTGTCGCGCGGCATCACCCACGGCAACGAGATCCTGCTCGAACTCGAACCCTGCGGCGACCTGATCGCCCCGATCGTGTTCACCGTCCCGCTGCAACTGCTCGCCTACCACGTCGCCGTGCTCAAGGGCACCGACGTCGACCAGCCCAGGAATCTCGCCAAATCGGTGACCGTGGAGTAGGCGCTGCTCGCAGCCTCAAGCCCCGAATTGGCGAATGCGCTGCGGGCGGCGTGCCAGCACGTAGACGAGCGCGCCGAGGAAGTGCAGCAGCAGGATCACCAGCACCCAGATGATGCGGTCGTTGCCGGTGTCCGGTTCGCGGCGGATGCAGTCGATCAGCGCCCATACCCAGAACACGAATCCGAGTGCGATCACGGCGAGCATGGGCAGAACGATGAATTCCATTTGAAAACTCATGTGTTGGTCCCAACTGGCCTGGGGTCTTGGCCTTGCCGAGTCAGGCGTGACGCGGGCGGCGCGGAGAATAGCGTGGCCGGGTCGTCTGCGGTTGCCGGGGTCTGGCAGCGTGGCAGGACTGCCCCCTGCGATGACGGAAGCGATCGCTTGGCTTCGTGTCTGAACAGCCGTCTCAGGATCGCAAGTTCTTCGTCCAGTTCGCCGATGGCGCGTGCCACTCGACTGCGCGAACAGTAGTTGAAGTCCTGCTCGGTGACGTGGCGCGAGGAGACGTACAGCAGCAGATAGTCGCCGTTGCCGATCTCTGGGGCAGTGGCGCAGCTATCGGCGTAGCTGCCTAGTGCGAGGCGCACGGTGATCTCTTGCGGCGAGCTGGGCGAGGGCTTGAAGTCCTCGACGACCCGGGCCCGCGCTGTATGCAGCGTGGTCATCGAGTCGCCCGATCCCCGTTGCGTGCGCTGGTGCTGCTCGACCACCGCCAGCACGACATGGGTTTCGCGTGCCCACGCGGCTTCGATCTGGTCGGCCAGCGCAAGATCGCTGTCCGAGCAAGTGCAGGCCAGCGCCAGCGGCGACAGCATTGCCGCGAGCAAGCCGAGGAGAAAAACGCCGGCGGCATTCATGACAGCAGCAGATACGACCACCAGCTGGCGATGCCCAGCTGCACGGCGAAGGCGCAGAAGCGCAGCGTCACGGCGGCGGCGCTGGTCGAGGCGAGATGGATGGTCGATTGCGCGATGCGCGCCGCGAGCACGACGTAGGCGAGCGGATCGGTCAGTGTCGTCCGCGAAGTCGCGATCGCGACCAGCATCAAGCCGCCGAAGATCGGCAGCCCTTCGAGGCAATTGGCGTGGGCGCGCGCCAGCCGTTGCATGAACGGCGACAGGTTGGCGTTGTCGGGAACGAAGGCATTGGCGGCCACCTGCTTCGACAGCACCAGCTGCGAGCGGATGATCTCCATCAACAGCAGCAGGGCAAGCGCCCAGGCGATGAATGCGGTCAGTGCGGTGGCGGTGGCGGAGTGCATGCGTGGCTCCTGCGGGGTGGCACCCGATTGTGCCGAAGCTGGCGCCGACGCGCTCGAACATCGCGGCGGGTGGCCAGTCCGTTGCCCCGGCGGAAGCCGTCGCCGTACGACCGGATCGCCGCGTGCACATTCGCGCTGATAGGCTGGCGCTTTCGATTGCCGGGATCCTGCTCATGCGTCCGTACCGACTGTTGCCATTCACCGCCGCGCTCGCGCTGGTCAGCGCCCCGGTGCTGACGAAGCCGCTGCCCGCCGATGCGCAGGCCTGTTTCCGCGAGGTCACCAGCACGCTGGCCGACGATGCGATGGAAGGCCGCGGCACCGGGACCAAGGGCAACGACATGGCCGCGCTCGCGATTGCACAGTGGTTCGACGCGCTCGCGCTGACGGCGCCGAAGGCCGGACGCATGCAGCCGTTCGAGGCGAACACCGGCATCCGCATCGGCGAGCACAATGCACTGCGAGACGCCAAGTACGGTGAGGACTGGACCCCGCTCGGCTTCGCGAAGTCGGGCGAGTTCGCCGGCGACGTGGTGTTCGCCGGCTACGGCATCCGCGCCAAGGATCTGAACTACGACGACTACGCCGGGCTCGATGTGAACGGCAAGGTCGTGCTCGCGCTGCGCTTCGAGCCGGGCGAGAACGACGAGAAGTCGCCGTTCGACGGCAAGAAGCCGACGCGCTATTCCGACCTGCGCGCAAAGGCGATCCAGGCGCGCGAAGCGGGCGCGGTTGCGTTGGTCCTGGTGTCGCCGCCGCAGAGCGCGGACGAGCCGGACAAGTTGCCGCCGCTGAAGACCATGGGGCCGCTGTCGGATGCCGGCATCCCGGTGCTGCAGGTCACGCGCGCGCTGGCCGATCGCTGGCTGGCCGCGAACGACACCACGCTGGCGAAAGCACAGGCGGCAATCGACACCAGTTACCAGCCGGCCTCGTTCGCGTTGAAGAACGTGCAGACCGGCGGCCGCATCGATCTGCATCCGCTGATCGCGAAGACGCAGAACGTGGTCGGTGTGCTGCCCGGCAGTGGTGCGCTGGCGGACGAATACGTCGTCGTCGGCGCGCACTTCGATCATCTCGGCTGGGGCGGTCAGGGCAGCTTCAAGCCCGACGTGCGCGCCATCCACAACGGTGCCGACGACAACGCCTCGGGCGTGGCCGGCATGCTGTGTGCGGCGCGGCTGCTGCAGGCACAGCCGTCGGATGTGAAGGACCAGCGCAGCCTGATGTTCGTCGCGTTCTCGGCGGAAGAAATCGGTCTCGGCGGCAGCGCCTGGTTCGTCGAGCATCTGCCGAGCGGCAAGATCGGCGACGTCGCGGCGATGATCAACCTCGACATGGTCGGGCGCATGAACGAGCACAAGCTCAACCTGCTCGGCGCCGACAGTTCGAAGGCCTGGGAGGCGCTGGTCGCGCAGGCGAACCAGGCCGCGCCGACGGTGAAGATCAACGCCGGTGGCGACGGCTACGGACCCAGCGACCATTCCAGCTTCTACGCCGCCGGCGTGCCTGTCGTGCACTTCTTCACCGGCGCGCATGAGCAGTACCACTCGCCCGAAGACGACGCGCCGCTGCTGAACCTCGAAGGCGGTGCCGATGTCGCGCGCATCACTGCGGCGCTTGCCGATGGCGTGCGTCGTGGCCCGCGCCCGGACTACGTGCGCACCAGCGCGGCGGCACCGACCGCCGGCGACAGCCGCGGTTATGGCGCCTACTTCGGTTCGGTGCCGGACTACTCGGCGATGGAGGCAACCACCGGCGGCGTCAAGCTCAGCGACGTGCGTCCGGGAAGCCCGGCCGAGAAGGGCGGCGTGCGCAAGGGTGACGTGATCATCGGCATGGCCGGCATCACCATCAACAATCTCTACGACATGACCTTCGTGCTGCGCGAGCACAAGCCGGGTGACACCATCGACATCGTCGTCAAGCGCGACGGCAAGGAACTGAAGCTGCGCGCGACGCTGGCGCAGCGCCCGGGCGAAGCGGCAGCCGCCGCACATCCGCCGGCCGGCACGCCGGCAGCGGCCGCACCGGTCAAACATGCGAGCTTCGAGGTTGAGTCCGAGCCGCGGCATCTGCGCGAGTGGGCACCGCAGGCCGGCAAGGCGGTACCGGAGTTGATGCGCGCCGACGAACCACACCTCGCCGACCTGCGTCGCCTCACCTTCGGTGGCGACAACGCCGAGGCCTATTGGTCGCCGGACGGGCGCAAGCTCAGCTTCCAGCGCACGCCGCGCGGCGGCGACTGCGATGCGCAGTACGTGCTCGACCTCGACAGCGGCAAGGTCGAGCTGGTCTCGAGCGGCCAGGGTCGCACCACCTGCGGCTACTTCGACTATCCAAAGGGCGACTCGCTGATCTATGCGACCACCGAAGCCGCCGGCCCCACTTGCCCGCCGAAGCCCGACTATTCGCAAGGCTACGTGTGGGCGATCTACGACAGCTTCGACATCGTGCGCCGCGATGCCGCCGGCAAGACCACGCCGCTGATCGGCGGGCCTGGCTATGACGCCGAGGCCACCGAATGTTTCCGCGACGGTCGCATCCTGTTCACCAGCACCCGCAGCGGCGATCTCGATCTGTACCTCGCCGATCGCGATGGCGGCAATGTGAAGCAGCTGACCAGCCTGGCGGGTTATGACGGCGGCGCGTTCTTCACGCCGGATTGTTCGAAGATCATCTGGCGCGCCTCGCGCCCCGAGGGCGGCGAACTCACCGACTACGAAGGCCTGCTCAAGCAGGGCCTGGTGCGCCCGAGCAAGCTCGAACTGTTCGTGATGGACGCCGACGGCGGCAACGTGAAACAGCTGACCCGCCACGGCGTCGGCAGCTTCGCGCCGTATCCCACGCCGGATGGCAAGGGCGTGATCTACGCGACCAACGTCGGCGCCAACGCGCGCGAGTTCGACCTGCGCATCGTGCACTTCGACGGCGGCGACGAACGCATCACCACGGCGCCGAGCTTCGACGGCTTCCCGATGTTCTCTCCCGACGGCCAGTGGCTGGTGTTCGCCAGCAACCGCGCCAACAAGGAAGGCGAACGCGACACCGACCTGTATCTGGCGCGATGGGTGCCGTAGCGAAACGCGGCGCATTGCTGGCGTAGCTGGATGTGCGAAGCCGTGTAGGAGCGGCACTTTGCCGCGACCATTGACGCCGCACCGCACGATCATCGCGACCATTGACGCCGCACCGCACGATCATCGCGACCATCGACGCCGCGGTGATCACCCCAACGCCCGCAACGTCTCCGATGGCGGCGCGGCGACGGTGCGGCGGGTGGTGAACCAGCCGGCGAGCACGACGAGCGCGATGCCGGTCGCGGCAACTTCGAGGCTGAGGCGCAGGTTCGGGGCCCAGGGCAGGTCGAACACGCGGGTGGCGATGCTGCCGGCGATGCCGTTGGCGGCGATCACCGCGACGAAGGCGGCGATCACGCCGATCACCAGGAACTCGGACAGTTGCGCGAATCGCAATTGCGCGCGGCGTGCGCCGAGCACGCGCATCACCGCGCCTTCGCGCAGGCGTTCGTCCTGGGTGGCGTGAATGGCCGCAACCAGCACCAGCACGCCAGCCGCGAGCGTGAACAGGAACACCAGTTCGACCACCTCGGTGACCTGGTCGATCGTGCCTTTCACCTGTGCCAGCACTGCGCCGATGTCGATCACGCTCAGGTTCGGGAAGCGCTCGACCAGCGCATTCACCGCGCCGCGTTTGAGCTCGGGCAGATGCAGGCTGGTGATGTAGCTGGCGGGCAATTTGGCAACGGTCGCCGGCGTGCCGATGACGAAGAAGTTCGGGCGGAAGCTCTCCCAGTCGACCGAGCGCAGGCTGGTGATCGGTGCCTCGACGCGCTGGCCGCCGACATCGAAAGCGACGACATCGCCTACCTGCCAACCCAGCGACTTCGCGAAACCTTCCTCGACCGACCACTGCGCGCGGTCGGCATCCGACACCGTCCACAGGCGGCCGGCGGTCGCGACATTGTCATCGGCGAACTGCGCGGTCGCGCTGAGATTGAATTCACGCTCGGCGCGACGGCGCTGGCGTTCTTCCAGTGCCGCCATGGCTTCCTGGTCGAAGGCCGCGCCATTCACGGCGGCAAGGCGGCCGCGCACCAGCGGAAACAGCTGCGCTTCCGGCAGGCCTTGCTCGGCGAGCAGTGCGCGCACGCCTTCGAGTTGGTCCTGCTGGATATTCACCACGAACTGGTTCGGTGCATCGGCGGGGATTGCCTCCCGCCAGCGCGCGAGCAGGTCGGAACGCACCAGGCCGAGCAGCAGCAGCACGGTCAGACCGAGGCCGAGCGCGGCGATCTGCGCCAGGCTCGATGCCGCGCGCCGCGACAGGTTCGCGAGCCCGTAGCGCCAGGCGCCACGCAGGCGCTGGCGCAGATGACGCAACGCGAAGATCAGCAGCGAGGCGAGCAGGGCGAGCGCGATGAACGCGAGCACGAGGCCACCGAGCAGGCTGGTCGCGAGTTCGGCCGAGCCCGACTTCCACCACAGCAGCGCGACCAGCCCGGACAAACCGACCACGGTGGTGACTAGCGCGCTGGTCTCGGTCAGCGGAATGTCCCGACGCAACACGCGCAGCGCCGGCACCCGCCGCAGCGCCAGCACCGGCGGCAACGCGAAGCTGATCAACACGGTGAAGCCGACGGCCGCGCCATACAGCGCCGGCAGCGGGCCGGCGGCGGGCACGTCGATGCCGAGCGTGCGTTCCAGACTGTCGCCGGCGAACGATTGCAGCGCGTACGCGAGCGCGATGCCGAGCACGGAGGCGAGCACGGTCAGCAGCAGCAGCGCGAGCAGGTGCAGGCTGGCGATCTCGCGCTGGCTGGCGCCGAGACAACGCAGCACCGCGGCATCGTCGAGGTGGCGCGCGGTATGGCGGCGCGCGGCCATCGCCACCGCGACGCTGGCGAGCACCACCGAGACCAAGGCCGCGAGGCCGAGGAAGCGGTCGGCGCGATCGAGGGCATTGCGCACTTCCGGACGCGCGTCGGCGGCGGTCTCGATGCGTTGCCCGCGTCCGAGTTGAGGTTTGAGCGTGTCGACGAAGGCGTCAACCGCACCGGTGTCGCCGGCCACGACCAGGCGATAGGTGATGCGCGCGCCGGGCTGGATCAGGCCGGTGGCGTCGAGGTCAGTCAGCGCCACGAACACTTTCGGTGCGGTGTTGAAGTAGTCGAGCACCGCATCCGGTTCCTGCACGACCAGGGCGGCGATCTGCAGTTCGCTGCGGCCAAGAAAGATGCGATCGCCGATCTGCACGCCGAGCGCATCGGCGCCGGCACGCGACAGCCAGATCGTGCCGGTGTCCGGCGCGCCGCGATGGCCGCGCTCGTTGCCGTGTTCGTCGCGCAGGCGGTACTCGCCCCGCAGCGGGTAGTCGGCGCCGAGGGCGCGCACCTCGCCGAGTTTCAGCGCCGGGCCGGCGCGCAGCATGCTGTTGAAAGTCCACACTTCGCTGTGCGCAAGGCCGGGCGATTGCGCGGCCGCGCGCAGCGCCGGTGCAATCGCCGAATCCGAGCGCAGCACGGCGTCGCCGCCGAGCAGGCGGTTCGCTTCCAGCGCCAGCGCACGCGTGGCGCGATCGGTCACGAAACCGACCGCGGTGACCGCGAGTACGGCCAGCGCGAGCGCCGCGAACAACACGCGCAACTCGCCGGAAGCGAGGTCGCGCAGCAACTGCCTGAAGGACAGACGCAGCAGCGAACGCGTCGACTTCATGCGCGGCTCACCAGGCGGCCACCATCCAGGCGCAACTGGCGCGCGCAACGCGCGGCCAGGCGCTCGTCATGGGTCACGAGGATCAGGGTGGTGCCCGCGGCCTGGTTCAGCTCGAACAGCAGCTCGGCGATCAGGCGGCCGGTGGCGGTGTCGAGGTTGCCGGTCGGTTCGTCGGCGAACAGGATCTGCGGCCGCGTCACGAACGCGCGCGCGATCGCGACGCGCTGCTGCTCGCCGCCGGAGAGCTGGCGCGGATAATGGTCGAGGCGTTCCCCGAGGCCGACGCGGCCGAGGATCGCCCGCGCCGGGGTCTCGGCATCGTCGATACCGGCCAGCTCCAGCGGCAGCATCACGTTCTCGAGCGCGGTCAATGCCGGCAGCAGCTGGAAGTTCTGGAACACGAAGCCAATGCGTTCGCTGCGCAGCCGGGCGCGCGCGTCCTCGTCGAGCGCGGCCAGGCCAATGCCGCCGATGCGCACATCGCCGCTGCTGGCGACATCGAGCCCGGCGAGCAGCGCAAGCAGGGTCGACTTGCCGGAACCGGAGGCGCCGACGATCGCCACCGACTCACCCGCGCGCACGCGAAACGACACGTCGTCGAGGATGGTCAGCTCGCGCCCGGGCAGCGACACGCGCCGGGTCAGGCCATGCACGTCGATCAGCACGGGTGCGGTGTTCACCTCGGCAATGGCATCCTCACGCACGGCATTCATCCACACACTCCGGCAACGGGCACAGACACGGGAATCGTCAGCATGCGGCCAGTCTTGCAGATTGCAATTCAAGCTTTCGTCATGGTCGCGCTGTTGTGTGCGGGCCTGGTCGACGCCGCCGCGCCGCGGCGCGTGCTGGTGTTTGGCGATTCGCTCTCGGCCGCATTCAATCTGGCGCCGGAGCAGGGTTGGGTGCACTTGCTCGATGCGAAGCTGCAGAAGACGGGCTGGCGCGTCGCCAACGCCAGCATCAGCGGCGAGACCACCGCCGGCGGCGCCGCGCGCATCGAAGCGGTGCTGGCCGAGCAGCAACCCGAGATCGTGATCGTCGAACTCGGCGCCAACGACGGCCTGCGCGGCCTGCCGCTCGACCTCGCGAAGCAGAACCTCGAACGCATCATCACCGCCGCCAAGGCGCGCAAGGCGCGGGTGCTGCTGGTCGGCATGGAACTGCCGCCGAACTACGGGCCCGACTACACCACCCAGTTCCGCCAGATGTACGTCGATCTCGCGCAGGCACACGAGATCGCGCTGCTGCCGTTCCTGCTCGCCCCGATTTCCGACGACCGCAGCAACTTCATGGACGACAACCTGCATCCCCTCGCCAGCGCGCAACCGGTGCTGCGAGATCACGTGCTCGCCGCGCTCAAGCCGCTGCTGCGCTGAACCGGGTGTTGGACCGCGATCCTGGCCCGATACCCGGCGCCCTCAAGGATTGCGTTCGACCGCATCGGCAATCATCGGCGCCACCCCTCGAAGCCCCTCCAGTGACAGTGAGCCTCGCTGATACAACTCGTACCAACTCCGTCGCCAGCGAATGATGCGCTCCCCATCCGCCAGGCCCAGATAGTTCAAGGTGTGCATGGCCTTGGTGCGCAAGCGAGCCGGCACCTTGTCGGTCATCCGCAATTGCAGCGATGGCAACAGGATTTCGAACCATCCGGCCCGCACTTTTTCAGGGTCCAAGATGCGGTCGTCCTGGGCGCGCTTCCTTGAGTTCATCGTGGCCGAGGCGAAGCGATAGTTGCTCCACTCGTAAGCCAAGTCCCGGTGATTGGTGAAGCTGAGGTAATGATCGACGGTTCCTCCGGTGAAGTCGGCCATTGACGCGTATCCGCAGAGGTTGCCGTACCCGGCTGCAAGCTCCGGCAAGCAGCTCGCCCAGAGCGCCTGGGGCCGCTTTGCCGAGGGGTTCGCCGCCAACCATCGATTGCCCGGTCGGCGAATCTTGGCGTCAAAGCCCAGAGGTTCCGACAGCCGAGGTGCGCGGATCATCGTCGTGCCGCCTGCTTGCCGGGCAACGGTTGCGTGGAAACTACCCAGCGAGGCCAGAAGTGGTCGTGCGCGGGCAGCAGGCGTGAAAGAGCGTTGTGGATGGCTGGCTTTGAATCGAGCCCCTTCGGCAAGACACCCAGGTCTCCCCGCATGAACGCTTCAGCAGCCTCGATCGCCCGCTCGGCATCCAGCGAGCGCGCCTGTTCCAAGCCGAAAGTCTCGGAAACCAGCCAGTTCGCAGCGTCTCCCTGCGGCGCCCAGGCGCCCTGCTCAATGGTCACGACGCCGTCCTGGATTTCCAAGCGCGCCACGTCGTCCTGATCTCTGTCGAACAATGGTTCCAGCGATGCTGCGACCAATGGGGAATGCGATGCGAGCAGGACTTGTGGCGGCGCATCGGACTTTCCCCTGAGCGCATCTACCGCCGCCAGAACGCTGGGCACGATCGTGCGTTGCCAGCGCGGATGCAGGTGGGTCTCTGGTTCGTCGAACAGGATCACGACGCGCGATTCAGGCTTCTTGCCCAGCAGTCCTGCTGCGACCTGGTGTTCATGCCAGGCCCATACAAGGAAATAGGCCAAGGCGAGCACACGGCGGACTCCCGCTGACGCCAGCGCCACCGGCACCGTCTGGCTGCCGATCAGCAGGGTTGGCCGGTCGCGCCCCTCGCCGAGGAACAGGCGTTGCGGCGCACCGGCGCGCAAGGTCTCTGCCACTGGAGACAACACGCGCAGCACTTCCTCCAGTACCCTGAACTGCGGCTTTCGGCCTTCTTGCCAATTGATCCAGTCGCGCTCGAGGCCTTCGCACACACGCTGGCCTCGAACGTCCAGGCCTTCCCACACTTCGCTGCTTGCAAAGTGATAAGCGGCGGGGCGTCCCGGGTCGTTGCGCCAGTAGTTCCGCGCTGGATCCCACACCGAAAAGCCGCCATCGATGCGGATGTACACCACGACGCCCGGCATTGGCGGTCGCTTCGCATCGACGGGCCAGGTCTCATCGGTCCGGCGAAATCTCGATACGACCGGCTTGGCTTCTCCAGCCTTGCCCTGAACGACGTACTCGATTTGTGGATGTCTTGCCGACAACGGCGGCAAGGCCGCTGACCCAGCCCAGGTGCGCGTCAGGGCCCACCACGCCAGGTCGAGCAGAAAGCTCTTGCCCAGCCCGTTGTCTCCAGTGATCAGGTTGAGCCGCGGCGCCAAATCGAGTCGCAGGTCGGGGGCCAGTCCGAGGTTCTTGAGATTGAGGTACTTCAGCACGTCGTGAGGTTCTCGATGTTGTGGGCGCGGCCTGGACGACCGGATGCCGATTGGCCGCATTGGAGCGGCCAAGGCCGTCACTCCACGCGAAGTTCTCGGCCGATGCATCGGTCGATGCGCGAGTGTGTGTCCGGCGACTCTGGCGGGTCAAGGCAGGCGGCGCGGAACCGAGCGGACGCGCCGCTCAGGCACGATGTGAGCAGGCTTCGCCCAGCTCCACCGAAGACAGCGGCCCGCGACCAGGCCAGACCTTGGCGCGAGATCATGTGCTGAAGGCGAAGAAGCCTCTGCTGGGCGAGCCATCGGTTGGCTGGTGAACCGCACAGGTCAGGACGACAGCGCCCGCTTGCCAACAGCCTTCAGTCGATTCCCGCTTTCCGATTTCGCTATCCGGGGCCGCGCTTGATCGGGCTGCATGTGACGGTCGATTCGTCGACCGTCGAGCGAACCGCGGTTGTCTCGGTCATCACGTCCCACCAGAAAGCCTTGTTTGCCCGGCGCATGGCAAGCAGCACCGACATCGGCCATGCGCAAAGGCCAATGCAGGACAGCACCACTCGCGTCGCATACATCGGGGCGTGGCGCCCGCCATTGGGTCTGATCTGGTATCCGAGTACAAACTGACCGATGGTCGGTCGATGCATGCGCGAGGGTAGATAGAAGTGGAGAAACAGCGCGATGAACACACAGCCCACGCCGCCGACCGCGTGGGCGCTGTCCGTCTGGCGGGAGAAGTCGCGTTCAAACGACCAGGCGAAGGCGCCCGAATGGTTCGCCTCTGCCATGAGCATGGGCATGGCGAGCAGTGGTGACGCAATCAGGACGGCCACCGTGAAATCCAGCAAGAAGGCACCGAGCCTGCGCACTGCGCCAACAACTCGGGTGGAAGCAGGCGCGCACTGTTGCCGAGGAATCAAGAGAAGCAGCAACACCAGGCCGACGGAAATGGCGATGCTCAGAGCCGAGGAAGATGCGGCAACAAGGCATTCCGAGTTCACGCACGACCATGTCACGCCTACGCGCCCACTCGATGCCATCGCGCTCAGGAGGAGGGCGCCAACCACAACGAGGAATCCCATGGAACGGTTCATTTGCCTCGACGGAGTTCCGCTTGCTTACGTCCCAATCCACTTGTCATGCGACGATTATGGGGTGTGTGGACCTGTCGCCGGAAGGGCCGCTGTGAGCGACGTCGAGAATCGAGGCGAATGCGCGGGTTCGGCCCGGTGTAAGCCGCGGTGCAGCGGTCTCCGATGTGCATAGCATCGTTCCGAGGTTTCATACGAGTCTGGAGCGACGCATGTACGGCTCGCCGCGCTCAAGCCGCTGCTGCGCTGACCCAAACCATGTGGGAGGGCCACTCGTGGCCCGACCCCGTGGCCCGATGGCTCAGGTCTCGAACCCGTTGCTGAAGATCGCATCGACCAGCTGCGCTTCGACCGCGCCGATGTCGGCATGCACGGCGCTCGCGGGTTCGAGGTTGGCGGTGTAGGGGCGGCCGTAGAAATCGCGGTTGATCGCGGGCGCGGTGCAGGCGTCGCGCAGGCCGGTGGTCAGGGGTGCGTAGTTCGCGTCGATGCTGAACGCGGCGGGCGCCAGCACCTCGAAGGTGCCGGTGGTCGGGTCGTTGACCACGGTGTGCAGGCCGAAGTCCGCGGTGCTCTGGAAGAAGCCGCACCAGTAGCGACGGAAGTTGGTGGTCGGCACGCTGGCCTCGTAACCGACGGTGGCGGGCGTGCCGACGGTGGAGGCGAACGCGCTGGCCTGGGCGTAGGCGATGCCGGTGTTGTAGCCGAGCGGTTCCCAGCCGAGGCGGAAGAACTCGCTCAGCGCCGAGCGCGTGATCACCGTGCTGTTGCGCACATCGACAGTGCCGTTGTCGCGCGCCGCAAACAGCGACGAGGTGGACGGCAGTACGTTGCGCGCGGCCACCGTGTTCAGGTCCAGGATCGAGCTGATCAGGATCAGATCAGCGCCGTCATCGGCCATGGCCAGGTCGGGGCGGAGGCTGTTGCTGTCGATCATGGCGCGGCGCAGTTGCAGCATGCTGTCGCCGCTGGCGTACAGCAGACGGGCGTCGGGCGTGCCGACGCTGTCCACGGCGTTGTTGTAGAAGCGCACGCAGGGTGTGGCGCCGAAAAAGCTGCAGCTGACGTTGTCGCCGGAGGGTTCGACGATCAGCTCCATGCGGTCACCGGTGCGCAGCCCGATGAAGCCGGTGCCGGACTGGTCGGAAACGTACAGGTTGCGCAGCCGGAAGCGGCTTTGGCCAGCCGGTGCTGGATCATTGATGGTGGCCCGGCTGCGGCTGCCGAGCAGACACAGCGCTGAACTCGAAGCACCGCTGTTCGCGGTGACTGCGACCAAGCCGTTGCTACCGAGTGCGGCGCCGAGGTGGCGGAAGCCGTCCCCCTCCACGGGCAGTCCGGCATCTAGCGAACCGTAGCCAGCCGAGCAGCCAAGGCCGCCGCTGCCACCTTGGTTGCCGATGATCCAGGCGACGCGGCCGGCAAAGGGGCGCGGCTGGAAACCGCCGCCACCTTCGAGCGTGCCGCGGCAATAGAACGCCGCTCCGCTGTTGGCCTGGTTGTAGCCGATGACGCCATCACGCAGCACGATGCTGCCGTGGTGGTCGCCGCTGTTGGTGAACGCCGGAGCAGGATTCTGGCCGCCGCAATAAATGCCGCCGCCACGATCGGTGGCGACGTTGTTGCGGATTTCGGCGCCGTCGTCGATGAACAAGTCGACGCGCGAGGAGGGTATGTCGGTCAGGTTCGATCCGGCCAACGCGACGCCGCCACCGTTGATCGCGGCATTGTTGCGGATGCTGGTGCCGAGGCCGATCAGCACCGAGGCCTGGCCGCGTACGATCATGCCGCCACCGGACTCGTAGTAGTCGGTGCCAGGCGTGTCGGTGGTGGCGTCACCGCCGGTGAGCGCGATGCGGCGAATCTGAAACGTGCCGACGCGACCATAGAGCTGCAGGATCAGCACCGGCCCGGCGAATCCTCCGGCACCATTGAACACGGCGCGATGCGCGTCCTGCGTCGGATCGCCGCTCGGCCCTGCCGCCAGACAGTCGCTGTAGCCGCCCTCCAGGTAGATCCCGGTCTGGTTCACGCTGGGCGTGTAGGCCATGCCGTCCGGCACCGCATACACGCCCTTGTTGATGCGGATCGTGTGCGTTCCCGTCTGCGCCTGGAGCGACACCAGCGCGGCGCCGAGATCGGCATGGGTGCATCCGGTGCCGGTGCCGACGCGCAGGTCGAGGGCGGATGCTGCATTCCACGGCGCGAGCGCGAGCAGCAGGAGGGCGGCGGTCGGGAATCGGGTCATCGCGTTGCTCCAGGAGATCCGGCGGCCATGGTAGCCCGTTGTCGTGTGCAGCCGCGGTTTGCACCGGCCCCTCGCCGTGCCTGCCGGCGGATGTGGTGGCGGCTGCAGCACTGATACCCTGCGCGCCTTCCCACGGAGAGAACGCCCATGCGCATCGCCCTGTTGTCCTCGGCCCTGTTGCTCGCCCTTGCCGCCTGTGGCGGCGCACCCGAACCGGTGGCCAGCAGCGAACCGGTCGCAGCGCCTGCGACCCCGGCTCCCGCCGCGACGCCGGCGGTGGTCGCCGATCCGTTCGACGCCATCCTCGCCGGCAGCCACCGCTCCGACGACAACAAGGCGCGCGATCTGTACCGCCATCCGCGCGAGACGCTGGCCTTCTTCGGCCTCCACCCGAGCATGACGGTGATCGAGATCACCCCTGGCGGCGGCTGGTACACCGAGATCCTCGCGCCGTACCTGCGCGATGCCGGCAAGTTGGTCGCGGCGATCTGGGACACCTCGGCGGCCGATGCCTCCGAGTACTACAAGAAGTCCAACCAGGCGCTGGCCGACAAGTTCGCCGCCAACGCTGCGGTCTTCGATCGGGTTCAGTTGCACGCTTTCGACACCAAGGCGCCGAGCTTCGGCGACGCCAACTCGGCCGACGCCGTGGTCACCTTCCGCAACGTCCACAACTGGACCATGGCCGGAAACGACGGCGACTACTTCAAGGCGTTCTTCGCGGTGCTGAAGCCAGGCGGCGTGCTCGGCGTGGTCGAGCATCGCGCGAACCCGGGCACCACGCTCGAGGCGACCAAGGAATCGGGCTACCTGACCGAGGACTACGTGATCGGCCTCGCCACCGCCGCCGGCTTCGTGCTTGAGGAAAAGAGCGAGGTCAACGCCAATCCGAAGGACACCAAGGACCACCCGGAAGGCGTGTGGACGCTGCCGCCGAGCTTCGCGCTGAAGGACGTCGACCGCGAGAAGTATGCGGCGATCGGCGAGTCCGACCGCATGACGCTGCGCTTCCGCAAGCCGTCCGAAATGGCCGATGGCGAGGCGCCGGCGGAGGCACCGGCCGAGCCTGCGGCGGGCGGTTGATCCTTCTGCTGAACAAGCCCTACGACGTGCTCTGCCAGTTCACGGACGGGCAGGGCCGGCGCACCTTGGCCGACTTCATCGAGCTGCCCGGAATCTATCCCGCCGGGCGGCTCGACCGCGATTCCGAAGGCCTGCTCGTGCTCACCGACGACGGCGAACTCGCGCATCGCCTCACCGACCCGCGCCATGCGCACCGCAAGACTTACTGGGTGCAGGTCGAGGGTGATCCGAGCGAGGAACAGATCGAGGCCCTGCGCCGCGGCGTGCCGTTGAACGATGGTCCGACGCGTCCGGCCGAGGCGCGCCGCATCGAGGCACCTGCATCGATATGGCCGCGCGACCCGCCGATCCGCGTGCGCCAGCGCATTCCCGATGCCTGGCTCGAACTGACGATCAGCGAAGGTCGCAATCGCCAGGTGCGACGCATGACCGCAGCCGTCGGATTGCCGACGCTGCGGCTGATCCGTGTCGCCAGCGGCGAGTTCGCACTCGGCGACCTGGAACCCGGCCGCTACCGCCTCATCGACCCGGTACCGGCGACCCGGTCTCGGCGTAGCGCGCCAGACGCTCGACCTGGGTACCGAGCACCCGGTCCACGACCGGCGCGACCTGGTCGAGCTGGAAGCGCGCGTCGCCGCTGACGTTGTAGCTGAAGCGCAGCGTGCTGCCGCCCTCGCGGGCTTCGATCACGAACTCGGCGACACCGCTCGCGCCCCACTCCTGCAGCGGACCGAGCGCGCCGAGCAGGCGCAGGCGATGACCGGGATGCGCCCAGACCACGCGCGCGTGCTCCACGCTTTGTCCGCCCCAGCGCTCGCAGAAACAACCGCCGGCTGCGGGCTTCAGGCGCAGGCTGCCGGCATCACCGGACCAGGTGTGTTCGGGGTCCCACCAGTGGCCGATGCGCTCGAGCGAGCGCCACAGCCGCGCCGGACGCACCGTGGTCGAGACGCTGTGGCTGACCTTGAAGCCGCTGGCCGACACGTCTTCGACCTTGGCCCAAACCGCACTGGATGCGGCCAGCGCGCACCCGACAATCAGTGGACGAAACATCGCGGAATTCCTCTCACGGGGTGCGGGAATGGTAGTCGCGAAACACGCGGTCACCGCGTTTTTCCGCTCCAGCCGAAGGCGTCGAGGACGCGCTGGAACTCGCTGTCGAGCGGGGCGGTGAAGGCGAGGCGCTCGCCGCTGCGCGGGTGGGTGAAGGCGAGTTGCCAGGCGTGCAGCAGCAGGCGATGCACGTGCCAGTGCACCATGAACAGGCGGTTGTGCTCGGTGCGGCCGTGGCTGGTGTCACCGATCAGGTGGTGCGAGATGTGATGGAAGTGCTTGCGGATCTGGCGGTAGCGGCCGGTCTCGGGGTCGACCGCGAGCAGCGCGTAGCGTTGCTGCGGGTACCTGCCGAGCGCGATCGGCACTTCGACGGTGGCCAGGCGCCGGTAGCGCGTCAGCGCCGGCTTGCGCGGCGAGTTCGGGCGCACGTCGCCGAGCGGGTAGTCGATCTCGCCGGTTTCCGGCGGCCAGCCGCGGCAGACGGCGAGATAGCGCTTCTCGATGGTGCGCGCCATGAACTGCTTGCCGAGCTCGCCGGCGATCTCGCGCGAGCGCGCGATCAGCACCAGGCCGCTGGTCGCGCGGTCGAGCCGGTGCGCCAGGTGCAACTCGCCGCCGACCTCGCTGCGCAGCCGTTCCAGCAGGTCGGTGTCGACGTCGGCGGCCATCCGGCTCGCGTGCGCGAGCAGACCGGCGGGCTTGTCGATCACCAGCAGGTCGGCGTCCTCATGCAGGCGCGAAAGCGCGGCCTCGCTCATGCGTGGCTCCGTTGCTGGAACGCGCGCCACAGCGCGTCCTCGAAATTCGGCAGGAAGCGCGCGGGATCGGTCAGCGAGGAATCCGCGACCCGCCGCGGCAACGATTCCGACAGTGCGTGCCGCCGCGGTTCGTCGGCGAGCAGCGCGACCGCACGTGCGACCAGGTCGTCGTCGTCGCGGGCGATCAGTTCATCGAGCCCGAGGTGGGCGAGGATCGCCAGGCTCGACCGGGTATGCGGCAGCACGCCCGGCCGCGTCAGCACCGGCAGTCCGCCGTGCAGGCAGTCGAGGGTGGTGGTCGCGCCGCTGAACACCAGCGGGTCGAGCGCGACGTCGATGCCGGCGACCAGCGCGTGGTATTCGATCTCGGGCACGCGATCGATCAGCAGCACGCGCGCGTGCAGCTGCGGCGGCATCGACGCGAGCGCGGCCTGGCGCGCACGGGCGCCGGCGACGCCGATCACCCGCAACTGCGCCCGCGGCAGCGCTTCGAGCACGCGCGCGGCCAGTGCGTACAACCGCGGCGAGGCCTTGTTGGTGGCGTTGACGATGCCGAGCACCTGGCGCCCGCGCTCCTGCCGGCGCGGCACCGGTCGCGACGGCGGCAGCGCGCACCACTGCGGCACGTCCAGGCGGATCGCCTGCTCGCGGCACCAGGAGGCGCCTTCGGGCGGGTCGGTCCAGCGGTCGCAGATGCGACCGTCGATCGCGGCACAGCCGGTGGTCGCGACGTAGTCGAGCCAGGTCAGCTGCAGCGGCGCCGGCCGGTAGGCGAGCGCCTCCAGCACCGAACCATGACCGTGGCCGATCAGGTCCACGGCGATATCGACGCCGCCCTGCGCCAGCGCCAGCGCCAGTCGCTGCGGTGCGATGTCGCGCACCGAGACGTGCGCCACTTGCGGCAGTTGCGCGCGTGCCGCGGCGATCGTGGCTTCGTCGCTGGCGCCGTAGAAGAACGCGGCGTGGAAGCGGCTGCGGTCGTGGTGCGTGGCCAGCATTGGCACGAAGCGGGCGAGCGCGGTGTGTGCGTCGACGCCGAGATAGGCGATGCGCAGCGGCCCGGGCGCGCGTTGCGGCAGCTGGCGGAACAGCTCGGCGCGCGTCGGAACGAAGCGGTCGCCGTAGCGGTTGTGCAGGGCCAGGAACAGCGCCGGGTCTTCGGGCTCGCGCAGCTTCTCCAGGATCAGCCGGTTCTGCGCGATGGTGGCGTCGTCGGGCGCCAGCGCCTCGGCCTCGGCCACCGCGTCGAGTGCTTCGCCGGCGCGGCCCTGGTGCGCGAGCGTGATCGCGAGTTCGGTCAGCAGCCGCGGTCGCAGCGCCGCGACCGACCACAGCGCGCGGTAGGCATCCTCTGCCGCGTCGAGCTGCCAGGATGCGCGCAGGCGTTCGGCTTCGCCCAAGGCCGCAGCGATCTGCGCCGGATCGATCGCGTCGATGGGGGGTTGCAGCGGCATGCTGCGATTACCGCTGCCGGAGCGCCGCGAGGAAGGCCATCACGCCGCCGACCAGCGCGATCCACTGCCCGGCCGGGATGCCGAACCAGCGCGCACCGCCGGATTCGAGCGCATACAGCAGCGTCGCCGCGATCAGCAGTGCCGCGCCGATCACCGCCCAGACCACGCGTCGCTGGCCGCGCTCGGACACTTCGGCGAGGCGGCGCAGGTCCTCGGAGCGGATATGCGAGCGCGCCTCGCCCTCGGCCGCCTGGCGCAACCAGGCGTAGAGCAGGCGCGGCAGCTGCGGGGCTTCGTCGAGCATTTCCGGCAGCCGTGCGCGCAGGCGTTCGCGCAATGCGTTGGCGCCGAAGCGGGTGCGCATCAGCTCGTTCAGCACCGGCTGCGCCACCGCCCAGATGTCGAGCTTCGGGTGCAGCAGCCGGCCCACGCCCTCGATGTTCAACAGCGTCTTCTGCAGCAGCAGCAGCTGCGGCTGGATGGTCAGTTCGTAGCGGTGCGCGAGGCGGAACATCTTGACCACCACCTCGCCGATCGAGATCTCCGCGAGCGGGCGCGTGAAGTACGGCTCGCACACCGAGCGCACCGCGGCCTCGAGTTCGTCGATGCGCACATGCCGCGGCATCCAGCCGGCCTCGATGTGCAGCTCGGCGACGCGGCGGTAGTCGCGCTCGAACATGGCGCGGAAGTTCTCGGCAAGGTGGCGCAGGTCGGCGTCCGGCAGCGTGCCCATGATGCCGAAGTCGAGCGCGATGAAACGCGGCTCCTCGCGTCGCGTGGCGTCCACCCAGATGTTGCCGGGGTGGGCGTCGGCGTGGAAGAAGTTGTCGCGGAACACCTGCGTGTAGAACAGCCGCACGCCCTTCTCGGCAAGCTTGACGCGGTCGATCCCGGCGCCGGCGATCGCCTCCAGGTCGTCCGACGGAATGCCGTAGACGCGCTCCAGCGTCAGCACGCGGCTCTTCGACCAGTCCCAGTGCACGCGCGGCACATACAGGTCCGGCGAACCCTCGAAATTGCGTCGCAGCTGGCTGGCGTTGGCGCCTTCGCGCTGCAGGTCGACCTCGGCGCGCAGCGTGCGCTCGAGTTCGGCGACGATCTCGCGCGGCTGCAGCTTGTCGGCGCGGTGCCCGGCGTGGCGCTCGAACAGCGCCGCCAGCGCCTTGAGCAGGCGCAAGTCGGACTCGATGCGCGCCTCGACGCCCGGGCGCAGCACCTTGACCACCACCTCGCTGCCATCCGGCAGTTCCGCGGCATGCACCTGCGCGATCGAGGCCGAAGCCAGCGGCTCGGCGTCGAAGCGGCGGAACAGCACGTCGATCGGACGCCCGAGCTCGTGCTCGATCGCACGCCTGGCCTCGATGCCGGGAAACGGCGCGACGCGGTCTTGCAGCAGCGACAGTTCCTCGGCGATGTCCTCGGGCAGCAGGTCGCGACGCGTCGAGAGGATCTGCCCGAACTTGACGAACAGCGGCCCGAGTTCCTGCAGCGCCAGCCGGAGCCTGGCACCGCGCGACAGCAGGCCGATGTCGCCGCGCGGCTTCGGCAGCAGGCCGCGCGCGAAGCGCAGCGCGCGCAGGCCAGGCAGCAGGTCGAGCATGTCGTCGAGACGATAGCGCGCCAGCGTGGTGCCGATGCCGAGCAGCCGGAACGCAGCGCGGCTCATGCGCGCGCCTGGGAGATGCGCGCGATGCGGGCCTCGAAGCGGTCGACGTCGTCGCGCAGTTGCGCAACCGCGGCGCCGAACTCGGAAAGCTCGTCGCCGCTGGCGACGTCGCGGCGCTGCTCGCGCAACTGCGTCGAAGCGCCCTCGGCCAGCGCGATCGCGCCGCTGCGCGCCACGCCGAGCCCGTCGGCGATCGCGCGACCGATCTGCGGACCCAGCGCCGGGCCGAGGTGGCGCGCGAACGCGGCGTCCCAGTCCGGCGCGAAGCGTCGCGCCAGCTGCTCGATCTGGCGCAGCAGTTCGGCATCACCAGCGATGTTCACCCGACCCGCCGGCAAGCGCGCCTTCGCCTGCGGCCGCAACATCCCGAGCAGCCCGGCGACCGTGGTCGCCAGCGACAGGTCGGACTCGCCGCGGTTCGGCCCCACGCGCAGCGCGCCTTGCTCGACCCACAGCCGCAGCGACCATTGCGGCGCCGTCCAGGTCAACGCCAGCGAGCGTCCTTCGAGCTTGCGCAACTCCTCCTCCAGCGCCGGATCGAGCCGCGTCGCCAGGTTCAGCACGGTTTCCAGCACCGCGCCAAGCCGCGCGCGCAACGGGGACAACGGATCAACGGTCGCATTCATCGCGGCAGTTTAGCGGGCGGCAGTGCGATGCGGCTTTGCGCGCCTCACGCCACCGCCGCGGGCCGGTGCGCCTGGTGCGAGGCGCGTTCGAGGGCGTGGTCGAGGCGGGCGAAGACGTCGTCGACGAGTTCGGCCTGCGGCAGCAGGGTCAGGCGGAAGTGGGTGCGGTAGGGGACGTTGAAGCTGCTGCCGGGCACGAGCAGCACGTCTTCCTGTTCGAGCAGGTCGAGCGCGAAACGGTGGTCGTCGAAACCGGGCAGCAGGGTGGTGTCGATGCCGGGGAATGCGTACAGCGCGCCCATCGGCGTGACCAGGTTCACGAACGGGCTGCGTGCGCAGGCGTCGACCACGGCGCGTCGCGTCGCGTGCAGGCGGCCGCCGGGCGCGGTCAGTGCGCCGATCGTGCTCGGGCCGAACAGCGCCGGCTGGATGGTCCACTGCGCGGTGACGTTGCTGCACAGGCGCAACGCGGCGAGCAGGTCAAGCGCATGGCGGTAGTCCTGCGCGCGCTTGAGGTAGCCGGACAGGCTCATCCAGCCGACGCGCCAGCCGCAGGCGCGATGCACCTTGGACAGGCCGGAGAAGGTCAGGCACACGGTCTCGGTTGCCAGCGTCGACAGCGGCACGAACTCGGCGTCGTCGTAGAGCACCTCGTCGTAGATCTCGTCCGCCATCACCACCAGGCGATGGCGCGCGGCGAGTTCGGCGATCTGCGCGAGCAGCGCGCGCGGGTAGACCGCGCCGGTCGGGTTGTTCGGGTTGATCACCACGATCGCGCGCGTGCGCGGCGTGATGCGCGCCTCGATCTCGGCGATGTCGGGCACGAAACCGTTCGCCGGATGGCAGGGATAGTGCACGGCGCGGCCGCCGTTCAGGATCACGGCCGCGGTCCACAGCGGATAGTCGGGCGAGGGCACCAGCACTTCGTCGCCGGGATTGAGCAGGCCGCGCAGGGCGAGGTCGATCAGCTCGGACACGCCGTTGCCGACGAACACGCCGTCCGGCGACGCATTCGGCGCACCGCGCGCGATCTCGCGCATCGCGATCGCCTCGCGTGCGGCGGCGAGGCCCTGCTGGTGGCAGTAGGCATCGGACCTGGGCAGGTTGTCGCGCACGGCCTGGCGCAGGTGTTCCGGGGTTTCGAAGCCGAACAGGCCGGGGTTGCCGATGTTCAGCTTGATGATGCGCCGACCCTGCTGCTCCAGTTCGAGGGCGCGCCGCGCCAGCTCGCCACGGATTTCATAGCGGACTTCGGCAAGGCGGGTGGCGGTCTCGATCTGGTGCTGCATGGCGGGCTCTGGGGGTGTGGGTGGCCGATCGTAACCAAGCGCGTCCGAGCTCGCGCACCTTCGCGCGTGCGCCCGCATTTCGCCCGCGCCGCGACCCAACGCTCGTCATGCATGACCTTCGTCCGGAAACCCCGGGCCGCCCCCGCGCATCTGAATCGCAGGCAACGAAAACCCGGGCATGACTTCCCGCCCATGGCGGAGGAATGCGCTGGTGTTATGGTTGCCTACAACACCAAAGGAGAACGCCATGAGCACGTTTGAGAAGGTCCTGTTTGAAGCCCTGATGGACGTCATGGACAAGGTCTGGCACGACACCGAGAACGAAGCCCGATCCGCCGACGCCAGCGCCGCCGCCGAAACCGAATCCGAGTATCACTGACATGCGCAACCTGATGATCGCCCTGGCCATTTCCGCCGCGCTCGGGGCTGCCCTGAGCGGCTGCGGCCGTAGCGACGCGAAGCCGGTGGCAGCCGCGGATGCGCAGGAGCGCATCGCGGTCGAGGTGGCCTCGGCGCATCGTGGCGAGCTGGTGCGGCGCTTCAGTGGCACCGCTACGCTTGGTGCCGAGCGCGCCGCGAACCTGGTCAGCGAGACCGGCGGCGAGGTGCTGAAGATCTATGTCGAAGAAGGCGACCGCGTGGTCGCTGGCCAGGTGCTGGCGCGCGTCGACGGCGAGCGCGCGCAGTTGGCGCTGGCGCAGACCGCGAGCGTGGCCAAGCGCCTGGACCACGAGGCCGATCGTGCCGACCGCCTGCTCGACCGCCACATGATCGCCGCCGACGCCGCCGAACGCGCCCGCTTCGAGCGCGACGCCCAGCGTGCGTCGGTCGACCTGGCCGCGCTCAGCCTGAGCAAGACCGAGATTCGCGCGCCCTACGCCGGCGTGATCACGCGCCGCCATATCAAGACCGGCCAGTGGCTGGCCAGTCATGCGCTGGCGTTCGAGATCGCCGACTTCAACGACCTGGTCGCCGACCTGCCGGTGCCGGAAAAGGAACTCGCCGGACTGCAGCCGGGCCAGCCGGTCGCGATCGCTGCCGACGCCTTCGGCGGCGAGTCCTTCCGCGGCACCGTCGAGCGCATCGGCGCCATCGTCGATGGCGCGAGCGGCACCGCGAACGTGCGCATCGATGTCGAGGAAGCCGACACCGCACTGCGCCCGGGCCAGTTCGTGCGCATCTCGATCGAGCGCGAGCGCATCACCGATGCCTTGCTGGTGCCGAAGTCCGCGATCGTGATGGACGGACGCAAGCCGCAGGTGTTCACCGTTGCCGAAGGCAAGGCGCAGCGCCAGCTGGTCAGGCTCGGCAGCGAGCAGGATGGCTGGGTGCAGCTGCTCGGCGGTCTGGTCGAAGGCAGCAAGGTGGTGACCCTGGGCCAGGCCACGCTCAGCGACGGCGACGCGGTGGTCGTGGTCGACGGCGCCACCGTGCAGGTTGCGTCCGAAGGCATCCGCAGCGCGCCCTGAAGTTCCCCCTCGACACGGGCACAGGGATCGTGCCCGCGTCGTCTAGCGCGCCGGCGACAGCCAGCGCAAGCCAAGGATCGCGAGCAGCGCGAAGCCGATCTCGGTGCAGGCCGCGAACCGCAGGAAGGCCGAGTCGCTGCCGTCGATGAACATCCCCGCGATGCGCGTGACTCCGACCGCGCCGTAGCAGGCGAGCGTCAGCCACAGGCCGTCGCGCCAACGTTCGCGGCGGCTCGCGCAGGCCAGGATCAGCGCACCGAGGGCGATCTCGACGCCACCATAGAACGCACGCAGTTCGGTGGCCGCGACCGCGCCTGCGGTGACGACCCCGGCCAGCGCCAGCGTCTCGCGCGGCGCCCACAGGAAGGCCAGGCCGAAGCCGAGGAAGCAAAGCCCGGATAACCACAGCACGCCTGCAACCACGATGCGCATGTCCACCTCCGTGGCGGCACCGTATCCCCGCAGCGGTGAAGTGCGCGCATCGGCGGCGCTGCCTACAATGCGGTCATGACCGATTCCGAGTTCCTGTCGACCCTGCGCCGCATCGGCTGGCGGGAACCCGTGCTGCCGCCGCCGCCGTTCGCATCGGCGAAGCTGGCGCGCGTGATCGTGCAGCATCGCAACGCCTTCGAGGTGCATGACGGTGCCGCGGTGCTGTGGGCGCGCACCAAGTCCTCGGCGCGGCGGCGGGATCGTGACGACGCGCTGCGGCCTTCGGTCGGCGACTGGGTGTGGATGCGTCCGGCGATCAACGACGAGTGGCAGATCGAAGCCTTGCTGCCGCGTCACAGCCAGTTGCGCCGCATCGCCGCCGGCGAGACCGGGCGCGAGCAGATCATCGCCGCCAACATCGACACCGTGCTGATCGTCTGCGGCCTCGATGGCGACTTCAATCCGCGCCGCATCGAACGCTACCTGGCGATCGTCGGCGAGTCCGGAGCCGCCGCCGTTCTGGTGCTGACCAAGGCCGACCGCTGCGACGACGCCGACGCCAGGCGCGCCCAGATCGAGCAGCTCGCCGGCACGCAGGCCGCGGTGTACGCGCTCAATGCCAAGGACCGCAGCGAGGTCGCCCGGCTCGATCGCTGGCTGGTGCCGGGCGCGACCGTGGTGCTGGTCGGATCGAGCGGCGCCGGCAAGTCGACGCTGACCAACACCCTGCTCGGGGTCGAGAAGATGCGCACCAACAGCGTGCGCGAGAACGACTCGCGCGGCCGCCACACCACCACCTTCCGAGCGCTGATCGAGCTGCCCGGCGGCGCCTGCATCATCGACACCCCGGGCATGCGCGAGATCAAGCTCACCGGCGAGGAAGCGGTCGAAGAAACCAGTTTCGCCGACATCGAGGAACTGACCGGGCAGTGCCGCTTCCGCGACTGCGCCCACGGTGCCGAACCGGGCTGCGCGGTGCGTGCGGCGATCGCGGACGGCCGCGTTGCGGCCGAGCGCTACGTCAATTACCTGAAGCTGGTCGGCGAGCGCGACGCTGCGCGCCTGCGCGCCAGCGAACACGAGAAGCGCGCCGCCGATCGCGTCGGCAACAAGGCGCTTGGCGCGCGCCTGGTCGACAAGTACGGAAAGCGCTGACATGCAAGACCGCGCCGACCTCGCCTACTTCGCGGCGCTGGATCGGCGCCTGGTCGAGGCGGTGCGCGGCATCCGCCTGCTCGACGCGATCAGCTGGCCGGCATCGGTGCAGCGTCGCTTCTTGGAGCGCTGGCGCAACGGTCGCCTGGATCTGCCCAGGATCGAATACGAGCAATACGACTACAGCGAGGTGCGCGAGGAGCTGGACGCGATCCAGCACGAGGCGCTGTTCACCGACAACCACCCGATCGGCGGCTACGTGCGTCGCACCGCCGAGTCGTGGGAGATCGCGACGCGGCTGCTGGAATCGATCGGCACGCGCGACGTCAGCGTGCATTCGGCGGCGCTGTTTGGCAAGCCGGGCGACTTCCTGCCCGGTTCCGACTATCACAACATCGACGCCGCGCGGCACTTCATCGTGCTGGCGGACGAGCTGTCGAAGGAGCTGGCGACGCAGGAAGCCGACTACGTGATCTCGGCCGAGGCGATGCGCGAGGAATTGCAGCAGCGGCTCGACACGTTCTTCGTGCACCACCACGTGCGCGTCGAGGTCGACCCGAAGCTGACCGCCAAGGCCGCCGCCGGCACCACCCGCATCCGCCTGCGCGCCGACACCGGGTTTTCCGAATACGACCGTCACCAACTGCTCGAACACGAGGCCTTCGTGCATTCGCTGACCGCGCTGAACGGCCGCGCGCAGCCGCACCTCGCCTCGATGGCGCGCAACTCGCCGCGCATCACCGCGACCCAGGAAGGACTCGCCACCTTCGCCGAGCTGATCACCGGCGCCATCGACATCCAGCGCATGAAGCGCATCTCGCTGCGCATCCTCGCCATCGAACGCGCGCTCGCCGGTGCCGACTTCATCGAGGTGTTCCGCTTCTTCCTCGACGCCGGCCAGAACGAGAACGACAGCTTCGCCTCCGCCGCACGCATCTTCCGCGGCGTGCCGGTCGAAGGCGGCGCCGCATTCACCAAGGACACCGTGTACCTGCACGGCCTGCTGTCGGTACACACCTTCTTCCGCTGGGCGCTGAAGAACCAGAAGTTGAAACTGTGCCGCAACCTGTTCGCCGGCAAGATGACCCTGCACGACGCGATCGTGCTCGAACCCTGGTTCGACAGCGGCTACATCGCCGCGCCGCTGTACCTGCCGCCCTGGGTACAGAAAGCCAACGGCCTCGCCGGCATGCTCGCGTTCTCGCTGTTCGCCAACAAGATCCGCCTCGACCGCGTTGAAGCCTTTGATCTCAGTCTTGGGGCGTGAGCGCGAAGCGAATCGCGCTTTTCGTCACTGAGTTATCTGCGCGTCATGCTCAAGGCGCTAGTTCCAACGAGTCGACCTCGCAACAACTCAAAGGAGCAATATGGTCCGCGTTTCTGTGTCCGACTTTGCTGGCCTTTCAGCAGCGCAGCTTCGACTCGAAGAAGCCAAGCACCTTTTTGAACTCTTTGAAGCTGCTCAAGACGCCGAGCCAAACTACGGTCTATTCTTGCTCACTACGTACTTTGACTCGTTGCTCTTTTGTCTCGTCTCAATAGAAGAGATGGTCGACGCGCAAACGAAATACAAGCTGAATTCCCTAGGTTCGTTCAAGTTCTTCAAGGCGCTGAGGAACATTGCCACGCACCACAGCGTCCTTTCCGGCGTGCAGGGAAAGTTCGATCGGCCAATTGCGCGGATCGTCTCAGTCGTAGGCTCGAGCAAAGACACTCCTTCCGAGCAATTCTACGTGATGCCAGACAAGCTCGAATCGATATTCGCGAGCATCTTGCGTTTGCGCAAGCAAGAAGAGCCAACCATCGATGCGGCGCGGGCGTTTCTTCAGGTGCTCAAGTCCAGGGGCGAGCGAATATTAGTTGCGGACTTGATACGGAGCGTGATCGCCGACGTTGAGACGAGGTTGAAGTGACTCGATGGTTACTGCCTGAGAATTGCCACGTAGCTGGGAGAGCAAGGTGAGTTCGCGTCGACCGAATATTGTTCAGGTCTACTTGGACAGTAGCGACTATTCCCGGCTATCTGATCCGAGAGCAGCGAACGTGTTCAAGGATGTCCATGCTTACCTTGTGGACAAGGTTGATCGCGGCCTCATCGAAGTACGCTTCAGTTGCATGAATGTGTATGAAGCTCTTCCCCTCGTCAAAGCAGCCGCTGAGCCGGCTGCTTTGCGACTCGCTACAATCAAACAGCTTTGTGGAAAGAAGTGTCTGACGGAGTTTTCGCAGCTCTTGAAGTACGAATTGGAGCCTGATGGAGCGGCGCGTGCTGGCGGGGTCTTGGTCGACAACGGAATGTGGCATCCGGATCCAGGCGAGATACGCATCCCTGACACCTTGCAGTTGCTCAGAGAGCGAGCGAGAAATGCGGGTGGGAACCGAAAACAGAGGAGGGCTCGCGGGGCTGGATCCAAAGCGCAGATTGTCGGCTCTCTACGTGAATTGCTCGGCAGCACATCAGATGACCAATTGGCCTTGCGCGCATTCCGTCATCCAGTCACGGCCTCGGCTGCAAGAACTCTGCGTCGATATCTGTATGGCGAAGCTACGCGAGCGCAATTGCAGTCAGCACTTCGAGAATCGTTGTCTGATCTTGAGTGCTGGATTCGCTGGTACCAGCTCAACTGGGATCAAGCAGTCGCAGGCGCAATCGCTCTGCGAGAAAAAGGGGATGCCCTGAAAGAGATGCTGTTTGCAAACATCCAGCGCATGCAGCAATCCGGAAGAGAATTGAACGACATTGGCTATCCCGAGCAGCGCAAGAAGTTGCTCGTTAACCAATTGGTTAAAACCCACAGATCTGATTTCCCGGATGTGTTCCTGGGGTTGTTGCGGCAGCAGTTTTCGATGGAGGCCTCCGGGAACGACTCTTGGGCAAGCTGCCCGGGCATCCTCCTGATGACCAAGCTTGTTGGCGAAATGTCCCTTCAGACGGCGATTCTTGATACCAACATCAGACAGCCGAGGCAGAGCGACCTCGGAGACGTCTTGCATGCCCTCTATGCACCCTACGTAGACATTTTTAGAGCGGACGGCGCCATGACCTCGATGATCGCTGCAATCAATCCACCAATCCCGACCAAATTTGTTGGAAAGCTCGAAGAGCTTCCCCGACAAATCGAGGCGCATCCGAAATTCAGGGTCGCGAGCGTCTAGCAGCCCGTTGAAAAACACCCCGCGGCGAGCGGATCGTTCTCCGGACGCAGCGTCCAAGGACAGCGTCTACCTGCACGGGTTGCTGTCGGTACACACCTTTTTCCGCTGGGCGCTGAAGAACCAGAAGCTGAAACTGTGCCGCAACCTGTTCGCTGGCAAGATGACCCTGCATGATGCGATCGTGCTCGAACCCTGGTTCGACAGCGGCTACATCGCCGCGCCGCTGTACCTGCCGCCCTGGGTACAGAAAGCCAACGGCCTCGCCGGCATGCTCGCGTTCTCGCTGTTCGCCAACAAGATCCGCCTCGACCGCGTCGAAGCCTTTGATCTCAGCCTCGGGGCGTGAGCGCGAGGCGCCGCTCGCAAGGACTGGCGGCTTCGCCCGCACTTCGTCCAGGATTGGTGCCGGCAGAGTGTCTGCCTTGCGCGCGTTGCGGGCGGCCAGGTCGAGTACGCGCGGCTGAGTCCAGGGCCAGGAGACTCGTGCGACGACGGATGGAGCAGAGGCCGCCTCGAAATCGTGCAACGGCGTCGGCGAAGTGTTGGCCGGCAGTCTTCCTGCCGAGTTGGCCCAAGTAGAATCGCGCCTCCACTTCCAGGATTCACTGCGTGCCGGACCCATTGCGCTCGACTCCCGTGCTGCCAGGGCGGCACGCACGACCGAACCGGAGCTTCTCCGCATTGGACCTTGGTCTGATCGTGGTGCTGGTCGTGACGCATCTGGCGGTATTCGCGCAGGCGGTGCTGCACACCGATCTGGCGCGCGACGCCAGTGTCGCGTTGATGCTGCTCGACGGGGGTCAGTGGCCCTCGTTGGGCCCGATCATGGCCGGGCGTTTGCAGCTTGGGCCGGCCTGGTATTACGTGTTGGCCGTGCTGCTGGCGCCGGGTGCCGGTGCGCGGGGGTTGCTGGTGGGCCTCGGGCTGCTTTCGGCCTTGCAGTTCCCCTTGGCTTACGTCTGCGGGCGGCGCCTGCATTCGGCGGCCTGCGGCCGGCTGTGGGCGGTCCTGCTGGTGCTCCCGGCCTGGTCCAGTTTCGAGCTGATCTACCCGCAGCACACGACCCTGACCGCACCATTGCTGCTGGGCTTCGCGGCTTGCGCACTGGGCTACTGGCGCGATCAGCGAGCACATCAACTGGTCGCCGCCGCCCTGCTCGCCGCACTGGCGGTGCACGCACATCCGAGCGCAGCGGGACTGCTGGTTCCGGCTCTGGTGTTGGTCGGTTGGGCTACCCATCGTCGCCATCTGAGCGTGGCGCTTGCTGTCACCTGCGGCGTCGCGGCGCTGCTGCCCTTCGCGCCGATGCTGGTCGCGCTCGGCAACGGCGAAGCCGATCTGCTGCAGGCGATTGCCGATCATTACGGCAGCAGCGGCGGGCGGATCTCACTGATGTCTGCGCCGACCTTGACCTGGCAATCCCTGGCCGGCGGCGGCGCCTATCTGCTTGTCGATCTGCTCGGCCTGAGCCCGATCGCGGCGGCGTGTTGGCAGGCGTTGTTCGCGTTGCTGCTGGTGCTGACTGCCGTTGGCTTGTGGCGCCAACGATTGGAGCAATCGGCGCGGCGCGCGATTGCGGTGCTTGCGCTGTCGGCAGTGGCGATGCTGTTGAGCGGCTTGCTGCTGCGCGCCTTTCATCCGTACTACATGACCACCGCGCTGCGCGTCGCTTTGCTCGGCGTACTGGCCCTGGGGCTATCGGGATTCGCCGGCTTTCTCGACGGACCTTCCTGGCGCGCACGCGGTCTGCTTGCCGCTGGCCTGATGATGGCTGTGCTGCCGGCTCTGGCCCTGGCTTCCAGCTTGCGAAGCCTGCACGCGGGGGCGGGGCTGCGCTTCGCCGTGCTGCCATTGTTCGAGGTAAAGCAGGCTGCCCTGCCGAGCGTGCATCTGCCGCTGCCGCCGCTGCGCCGCCTCGACCGCCAGGCGGACGCCGCCTGCGCCCTCGCTGGCGCCGCGCTGCACGGCCCCTGGGCCGCGATCACTCGCAACAACTACGGCTTTGTGCTTCGGCTGCACTGTCCAACCACCACGCTGGTCGGGGGTGGCAGCGGCAGCGAGCGCAGGCACATCGCCGCAGTGGGCGGAGCCATGGCGCGTGCGCTCGCCGCGCCGGCCTTGAACCGCGCCGGCGGTCTCGGGCTGTTCGATGTGCGAAGCATCGTCCGCGCCGCGCCGCCCTGGCCGGCCATCGCGGAGGCGCCCCTGGCTTACCCGCCGGTGACGCCGGCAACACCGTTGGACGGGGTGGAATCGCTGGAAATCGACGCCGGCGATGCAGGCTTCCTGCTGGCTACCTGGACCGGCTTCGTGCTGGATGCCCGCTCCACATCAGAACTGCGCTGCGACGGCAAGGCACGCGAGCCGGTCGCTCGCGACGGCATCTCGGCATTGTGGTCGCTCACGGGCTGCGTCCATCCACGGCTCGAAACCCGCGATGGCGAACCGACGGGGTTGGAAGTGCTGCTGCTATAGGCTGCAGCGGTCACCGACGGCCAGGAAAGTGTGCCGCTTGCTGGTGCTGGTGCAGCTCGGGTACGACGGGTTTGATGGTGACGTGAGTATTTCCCATCCGCGGCGATCAGCCATTTCTCGCGTGCACTGCATGGCTGCAGGAATCTGCCGGCACTCGAAGGCATCCGCGATGCCGTGACCACCATGCGCGACGCGCCGATCGCTCGCAATGAGCAGCCCGTCGAACTGCTGGAGCCCATGCCGCAGACGCCGCGTCGGCAGCGTCGAGCCGCGACGCTTCCCTGCTGCATCCACAGGCGGAATGCTCCTCGTTCAGCCAGGCGACGTGTTCACAGCTGGCCGCAGATCTTGCCGATGATCGCGTCATTGGCGACGGCCCCGAAATGGCGGCTGTCGAGGCTGTTCGCTCTGTTGTCCCCGGCGACGAACACATGCTCACTTGGAACGCTCGACCGATGGTCGTCGCCGTGGGCCGCGTCGGGCATGAGGTACGGCTCGTCTTGCGCGACCCCGTTGCGCAGCAGCGCACCATCGGAGAACTCGACCGTGTCGCCCCCGATGCCAACGATGCGCTTCACGAAGGGAGTGTCTGGATCGGTTGGCGGCCGGAACACGATCACGTCCCCTGGCGCCGGACTTGAACGGGCGTAGGCCCAGGTACAGGCAACCACGAAGGATCCGACCGGATACGTCGGTGCCATCGAACTCGCGGGCATGCGGTAGGGAATGACTCCGAGGACGCGGCCACGCGGATCCCAGGAAGGAACTCCGAAAGGGTTCAAGAAATAGACGATCAGGAGCAACCCGGGGATCACCCACAGGAGGTACAGCAAGACACGCGAGAGCTTCGGGGTGGTCAAGGCGGCGTCCGCGGAGGCGTGGTTGCGGTGGGGTGTGTGGATGGGCGCACGGACTTGCGGCTCAGCCCGCAGGGCGGAGGGCGACGATGTCGGCGGCGGGGCGGGGGTGGGCGAACAGGAAGCCCTGGCCGTAGCGGCAGCCGAGTTCGAGCAGGGCTTCGCGCTGGGCGCTGGTTTCGATGCCCTCGGCGACCACTTCGATGTTGAGCGAGCGCGCGAGCGCGAGGATGGCGCGGACGATGGCGGTGTTGCCGCGCGGCAGGCCGGGGCGCAGGTCGGCGACGAAGCTGCGGTCGATCTTGAGCGCGTGGATCGGGAACTGGTGCAGGTAGGACAGCGAGGAATAGCCGGTGCCGAAGTCGTCGAGCGAGGCGAGGATGCCCTGCTGGCGCAACTGCATCAGCGACTCGCGGATATCGAGCGGGTTCTCGAGCAGTGCGCCCTCGGTGATCTCGATGCGCAGCCGGTGCGGCGGCACGCCGTAGGCGATGGTGCGGTCGAGGATGCGGCGCAGGAAATCGGTCGAGCGGAAGTGCCGCGGCGAGACGTTGATCGCGACGTATTGCTCGCCGACCGCGAGCCCCTGGATCTGCGAACAGACCTGGTCGAACATCTGCCAGTCGATCTGCTCGGAACAGGCGGTGTCGTCGGCCACTTCGAGAAAGTCACCGGGCAGGATCAGACCGCGTTCCGGATGGCGCCAGCGCAGCAGCGCTTCGTAGCCGACGACGCTCTCGTCGATCAGGTCGACGATGGCGTGGAAGTGCGGCTCGAATTCGTTGCGCGCGAGCGCGCGGCGCAAGTCGCCTTCCAGATCGAGCACGCGCAAGGCTTCCTGGTGCAGCTTCTCGTCGAACAGCTCGACGCGATGCCGCCCGGCGGCCTTGGCGCGGTACATGGCGACGTCGGCGTCGCGCAGCAGTTCCTCGGCGCGGGTGTAGCGCTCGGCGGCGAGCGCGATGCCGATGCTGGCCGAGGTGAACAGCTCCTTGCCGACCACGCGCACCGGCTCCTGCAGCACGCCGATCAGGCGCTGCGCGGCACGGATGACGTTGTCGGCGCTGTCGACGTCGGCGAGCAGGATCGCGAACTCGTCGCCGCCGAGGCGCGCGACGGTGTCGTCGGCGCGCAGCGTGCCGCTGATGCGCGAGCTCACTTCCTTGAGCAGTTCGTCACCGACCAGGTGGCCGACGCTGTCGTTGATGATCTTGAAGCGGTCGAGGTCGATGAACAGCACCGCGAACAACTTGCCCGGGTCGCGGCGGAAGCGCGCGAGTGCGTGGCCGAGGCGGTCGAGCAGCAGCGCCCGGTTCGGCATGCCGGTGAGCGCGTCGTGCAGGGCCTCGTGCTTGAGCCTGAGCTCGATCTGCTGGCGCACCTTGATCTGGTCGCGCAGTTCGCGGTTGGTGTCGGCCAGTTCGCGCGTGCGCTCGTCGACGCGGCGTTCCAGGTCGGCGTAGGCGCGGCGCAGCGAATCCTGGGCGTGCTTGCGTTCCAGCGCGAGCGCGACGTGGTTGGAGACGAAGCTCAGGATCTCCTCGTCGCGCGCGGTGTAGGGGTCGGACTCGGCGTAGGTCTGCACCGCCATCACCCCGAGCATGCCGCCCTCGCCGCGCAGCGGCACGCCGAGCCAGCACGCCGCCGGGGTGCCGACCGAAACCACGTCGCCGGTCTGGTTCATCTGGCGGATCTGCTCGCGCGTCGCCAACAGCGAATGGCCGCTGCGCATCACGTGGTCGGTCAGGGTCTTGCCGCGCTTGCGCGGCTCGAAGCGCGCCAGCGGATCGCGCTCGTCGACGGCGTAGGGGAACCAGAAGGTCTCGTCGCTGCCGAGCAGGGCAACGAAGAAGTTCTTCGCGTTCAGCAGCTCGCCGACGATGCGGTGCGCCTCGCGGTAGAACGCATCCATGGTCTCGGCGCCGGTCGCGGCCTCGGCGATGGCGCGGTACGCGGCCTGCAGGCGCTCGCCGCGTTCGCGTTCGGCAATCTGCTCGCGCAGTTCGCGCGTGCGCACCTCGACGCGGTCCTCCAGTTCCTCGTGCGCCTGCTTGCGCACCAGCGCAGTCAGGATGTGCTGGGCGACGTAGCTGAGCAGCGCGCGGTCTTCCTCGCTGTAGCGCAGGCTGTCGTCGTAGGTCTGCACCACGATGCCGCCGCGCACCTCGCCGCCGGCCATCATCGGCACCCCGAGCCAGTCGATCGAGTCCGGCCCGAAATTGTCGTCGCGCGGCACGCCGAGCTGTTCGCGCAATTGCGACGACGGCCCCATCACCGGGCGGCCGTGGCGGATCATGGCCATGGTCAGGCTGTTGGCGAGCTCTTCCTCGGAAAACTCGTTCTGCGCGTCGAGCGCGTTGGTCGCGAACGAATCGACGAAGTAGATGAAGCGGATGCGGTGCGTCTCGCGGTCGTAGCGCACGATCAGGAAGTTCTCGGCGTACATCAGGTCGCCGACGATCTCGTGGATGCCGGCCAGCATGTCCGGCATTTCCAGGTCGGCCGAGGCGAGATCGGCGATCGCGTACAGCGCGCGCTGCAGGCGTTCGGCCGATTCCAGCCGGTGCAGCGAACTGCGCAGGCGCTCGCGGTCGATCAGCTCGGCGACGCGGCGCGTCAGCGGCTGCAGCAGCTCGCGGAACTCGTCGGTCTCGACCTCGATCAGCAGGCGCGCGCTGTCGCCAAACAGCAGCAGCTGCGCGCGCGTGAACAGGTGCGGGCCGCCGAGCGAGATCGCGATGCCGTCCTCGCTCTTGCTGCGGTCGAGCGCGATCGCGATTCCGGCCTCGCCCGGGCAGTGGTCGATCAGGTCGCGCAGGTACGGGACGTAGGGCACCGCCGGCGCCGCGGCGCGGTGGATGTCGCTGCCGGTGCCGCCGCCGATGCGCCACAGCAGGCGCAGGCTGCGGATGCCGAAGCGTTCGCCGAACGCGGATTCGCAGGTCTGCGGGATCGCTTCCAGCCGTTCGCAGCGCAGCAGGCCGAGCGCGAACTGCGCAAGCGGCCCGTGACCGCCATATTCGGCGTTGGGCAGCGCGACATGCACTTGCGGCTGGGGCGTGCGGGCCATGATTGGCTGGAGTGTAGCAATCGGCGCCGGCGCGGTGCGCTACCCGGCGCGGGTGGCGAGTACCGCGGCGGCGGCCTCCAGGCAGCGCTCGATGTCGGCGGCGGACACGTCAAGATGGGTTACCGCACGCAGGGTGCGGTCGTCGAATGCGCCGATGCGCACGCCCAGCACCGCCAGGCGGCGCGAGAACTCGTGCGCGTCGAAGCCGAGGCCGGCGACATCAAGCTCGAAGAACACGATGTTGGTCTGCACCGAGGCCGCGTCCAGCAGCACCCCGGGCAGCGCCGCGAGCCCGGCGGCCAGGCGGCTGGCGCGGGCATGGTCCTCGACCAGGCGTTCGACGTGGTGGTCGAGCGCGTACAGCGCGCCGGCGGCGACGATGCCGGCCTGGCGCATGGCGCCGCCGAGGCGCTGCTTGATCACCCAGGCGCGCTCGATGAACTCGCGCGATCCGGCCAGGCAGGCGCCGATCGGCGCACCGAGGCCCTTGCTGAAGTCGATCCAGACCGAGTCGTAGCCGGCGGCATAGTCGCGCGCGCTGATGCCGGTGGCGGCGCAGGCATTGAGCAGGCGCGCGCCGTCCATGTGCGTGCGCAGGCCGTGCTCGTGCGCGAGCGCGGCGACTTCGTTCAATTGCGCCAGCGGCCACACCGAGCCGCCGCCGAGGTTCGCGGTCTGTTCGACGCATGCCAGCGTCGGCTGCGGGCAATGCCGCCACTTGGCGCGGAAGCTGGCGCGCAACTGCGCCGCGGTGAACTGGCCGCGTTCGCCATGGATCGCGTGCATCATCACGCCGGCATTGGCGGCCGGGCCACCGGCCTCGTACACCGCGATGTGGGCGGTGTGCTCGCAGATCACCTCGTCGCCGGGCCGGCACCAGGTCGCGATCGCGAGCTGGTTGCACATCGCTCCGCTCGGTGCGAACAGGGCGGCTTCCTTGCCGAGCAGGCGCGCGCTGCGCTCGCACAGCGCATTCACGGTCGGGTCCTCGAACGCCTGTTCGTCGCCGACCTCGGCGTTCGCCATCGCCTCGCGCATCGCCGCTGTCGGGCGCGTCTTCACGTCACTGGCCAGGTCAATCATGCGTTCGCTCCGGGGCAAGGGGGCGGATCATACCTGCGTGATATTCTCCGTCGCCCTCGTTCACCAGACGCGTGCACATGTCCCTACCCGAAGACCTCAAGGCCCAGGCGCTCGACTACCACCGCCAACTGCCGTTCGGAAAGATCAAGGTCGCGGCGACCAAGCCGATGGTGACGCAGAAGGATCTGGCGCTGGCGTATTCGCCCGGCGTCGCGGCCGCGTGCGAGGAAATCGTGCGCGACCCGGACAGCGTCGGCGAGCTGACCGCGCGCGGCAACCTGGTCGCGGTGATCAGCAACGGCACCGCCGTGCTCGGGCTCGGCGCGATCGGGCCGCTCGCTGCGAAGCCGGTGATGGAAGGCAAGGGCGTGCTGTTCCAGAAGTTCGCCGGCATCGACGTGTTCGACATCGAGATCGACGAACGCGATCCGCACAAGCTGGTCGACATCATCGCCTCGCTGGAGCCGACCTTCGGCGGCATCAATCTCGAGGACATCAAGGCGCCGGAGTGCTTCATCGTCGAGAAGAAGCTGCGCGAGCGCGTCAAGATCCCGGTCTTCCACGACGACCAGCACGGCACCGCGATCATCGTCGGCGCGGCCATGCTCAATGCGCTGCACGTGGTCGGCAAGGACATCGGCGAGGTGAAGCTGGCCACTTCCGGTGCCGGCGCCGCCGGCATCGCCTGCCTCGACATGCTGGTCGCGCTCGGCATGCGCCGCGAGAACATCCTGGTGGTCGACCGCTGCGGCGTGGTCTACCAGGGCCGGGTCGAGGACATGGATGCCGACAAGGCCCGCTATGCGCGCGCCACCGACAAGCGCACCCTGGCCGACATCGTCGCCGGGGCTGACGTGTTCCTCGGGCTGTCGGCAGCCGGCGTGCTCCAGCCGGAGATGGTCGCGACCATGGCCGAGCGGCCGATCATCTTCGCGCTTGCGAACCCGACCCCGGAGATCCTGCCCGAACTGGCCAAGGCCGCGCGTCCGGATTGCATCATGGCGACCGGGCGTTCGGACTACCCGAACCAGGTCAACAACGCGCTGTGCTTTCCGTACATCTTCCGCGGCGCGCTCGATGTCGGCGCGACCACGATCAACGAAGCGATGAAGCTCGCCTGCGTGCGCGCGATCGCGGCGCTGGCGCGGCGCGAGGCCAGCGATGTCGCGGCCGCTGCCTACGGCGGGCGCACGGTCGCGTTCGGGCCCGAGTACCTGATTCCGCAACCGTTCGATCCGCGCCTGATCGTCGAGCTCGCGCCGGCGGTGGCGAAGGCGGCGATGGACTCGGGCATTGCCAAGCGCCCGATCGCCGACCTGGCCGCGTACAAGGAAAAGCTGTCGCAGTTCGTGTTCCGCACCGGCATGCTGATGAAGCCGATCTTCGACCGCGCGCGCACCAGCCTGCAGCGCGTGGTCTATGCCGAAGGCGAGGAGGAAACGGTGCTGCGCGCGGTGCAGACGGTGGTCGACGAGCGCCTGGCCAGGCCGATCCTGATCGGCCGCCCGGCGGTGATCGAGCGGCGCATCGAGAAGCTCGGCCTGCGCATCCGCGCCGGGGTCGATTTCGAGTTGACCAACAGCGACGACGACCCGCGTTTCCACAGCTACTGGCAGCGCTACCACGAGCTGATGCAGCGGCGCGGCGTGAACCCGGACGCGGCCAAGGCGATCGTGCGTTCGCGCGTGACCGTGATCGGCGCGCTGATGCTCGACTGCGGCGAAGCCGACGCCATGATCTGCGGCATCGTCGGTCGCTACCAGCGCAAGCTGCAGCACATCCAGAGCGTGATCCCGCGCGATCCCGGGGTGACCTCGCTGGCGGCGATGACCGCGGTCGCGAACGATCGCGGCACCTTCTTCTTCGTCGATACCCACGTGCAGGCCGAGCCGACCGCCGAGCAACTGGCCGAGGCCACGCTGCAGGCGGCGTATCGGCTGCGCCTGTTCGGCATCACGCCGAAGATCGCGCTGCTGTCGCACTCGAACTTCGGTTCGCACGACAACCCGAGCGCGGTGAAGATGCGTCGCGTGCGCGAGTTGGTGCTGGCGAAGGCGCCGCGCCTGGAGATCGAGGGCGAGATGCACGCCGACGCCGCGCTCAACGAAGCCATCCGTGAGCGCCTGTTCCCGGGCTCGGCGCTGAAGGGACGCGCCAACCTGTTCGTGTGCCCGAACCTCGACGCCGCCAACATCGCCTACAACATCACCCGCCAGATGACCGACGGCGTCGCCATCGGCCCGATCCTGATGGGCGTATCCAGACCGGTGCACATCCTGACCCCGGCCAGCACCGTCCGCCGCGTCGTCAACATGACCGCGCTCGCCGCCGTCGAAGCCCAGATCCGCGGCAAGCTGGCGGAGGGTTGAGCCACAGCCGCGGGCGCGGATCGTCTGGCGAAGCGATGTAGGAGCGGCACTTTGCCGCGACCGGTGACGCCGCCAATCGCGTCGTCGCGGCCTGGCTGCATCGCGAAGTGCGAATGCATCGCGTCGCCGGTCGCGGCAAAGTGCCGCTCCTATGTATGGACTCGCCCCGTTCGTCAACGCCGCTTTGATCGCCGGAAGCCGGCTGCATCTATGTATCAGGCCTCATCGAGAGGGTGCGTGTGCACCCTGGGCCACCATTGGTTGAGC
>JACPFU010000023.1 GCA_016182785.1 Lysobacterales bacterium
AAGTCGTCGAGCCTGACCGTCGTGAACAGCGCTTCCTGAGTTACATCGGCTCCGCGCATCGCGCTCCATCCGTTCCGGAAAACCGCGCAGGTATCGCAAGCTTTGTGCCTGACAGCCATGCGTGGCGTGGGGGATTTTCAACAGGCTGCTAGGCCGCGATTTTCGTCACGACCAGCGATGCGCGCCGGCCCAGTGCTGCCAGTGCCGCCTCGAGTTGGTCGAGTGTGGACTCGTGGTCGATGTCCAGGATGCGACGCACCTGCCGCGCATCGACGCCAAGCCGTGCGGTCAGCATCGCCTGGGTCATGCCGGCCTGGCGCATGGCCAGATGGATCGCGAACTTGAAGGCCACCCGCGCGGGCAACGCGACGACTGGCTGGCCGCGGGTCGGTTTGGACGCTCGCGGCAATGGACGGCCGGCATCGACGTATCCCGACAACGCCACGAGCAATGCGTCTTCGGCCAGGGCCAGGGCTTCCGGTCTGGATGCGGCCGCCGTGATCGCCTCGGGTACATCGACAAAACGCACGCCAACCTGCCCGCTGGCATAGCGCTTGAGCGTAACCGGGTAGGCAAGCCTCATCGATTCAACTCCTTCAGTCGCGTGCCCAGTTGTTTGCAGATGTCATCCAGGACATCTGGATTGAATTCGATCTGCATCGAAGGCATCAGGCGTGCGGCAGCAGCGCCCTCACGGCAATTCTGGAAGCGGGCTTCCGTCGCCCTCTTCGCTGATTGCCAGGAGAAATGGAGCGGAAGGCGGTGGCGGCAATCGAGAGCCGGCGTACATTCCGCGCATGCAGACATCGACCTCGCTCGTCGCATCGGAGCGAACATCGACGATTTCACCATCGGCATCGAGAGCCAATATGTAGGTGACCTTCTTGAGCGACATCAGCACGGCTTCGCACCCTGGTGGAATCGGAGTTCGCAACGCCTCGAAGGGGCCGATGATGGAACGGCCGTATTCGGCCCCCTGCGCCGTGGATTCGTCGATGCGACTTTGAGCTCGCCATCGGTGGTACTCGCTGGGGTTGTGCTCGGATGAATCGCATCCGGGCAAGCATGCGGCAAGAATCGTCAACAGCAAGACAGGATGCCTCATCATTGCTTGGTGTCTAGGAGCAAGGGACGGTCGAGCATACTTCAGCTCGGCCCGGCAGGAATCCGGCGCCTCGGTCTGGCTGGCCACAGGTCGGCGAGCTGGTGTTTGGCAGAGCTACACTCCCGAGCCTCAGCATCGGCAGGGAACAGGTATGGCAGCAGTGATGGAGGCGCGGGCGTGCGCGACGGCAGAACCGATTGTCTCGGTGCGCGGCTTGACCAAGACCTACGCCAACGGCTTCTCGGCGCTGAAAGGCATCGACCTCGACATTCGGCGTGGCGAGATCTTTGCGTTGCTGGGGCCGAACGGGGCCGGCAAGACGACGCTGATCAGCATCATCTGCGGCATCGTCAACGCGAGTTCGGGCTCGGTGGTCGCCGATGGTTTCGACAATGTACGCGAGTTCCGCGGCGCGCGGGCGCGCATCGGGCTGGTGCCGCAGGAACTGCATACCGATGCGTTCGAGACGGTGTGGGCGACCTGCAACTTCAGTCGTGGCCTGTTCGGCTTCAAGCCCAATCCGGCCCATGTCGAGCAGGTGCTCAAGGACCTGAGCCTCTGGGACAAGCGCAACGACAAGATCATGACGCTCTCCGGCGGCATGAAGCGACGCGTGCTGATCGCGAAAGCGCTGGCACACGAGCCGAGCATCCTGTTTCTCGACGAGCCGACCGCGGGTGTCGATGTCGAGTTGCGTCATGACATGTGGAATGTCGTGCGCCGCCTGCGCGAGCGCGGCGTCACCATCATCCTGACCACGCACTACATCGAGGAGGCCGAGGAGATGGCCGACCGCGTCGGCGTGATCCTGAAGGGCGAGATCATCCTGGTCGAGGACAAGGCGACGCTGATGCAGAAGCTCGGCAAGCGCGAGCTCAACCTGCATCTGTGCGAGCGGCTGGAATCGGTGCCGGAGATGCTCGCCGATCTGAAACTCGAACTGGACGCTGCCGGAACCCTGCTGATCTATCGCTTCGATGCCCTGTCCGAGTCGACCGGCATCAGCGAGTTGTTGAATCGTCTGGCCGCGCAGGGCATCGGCTTTCGCGACCTGCGGACCAGCGAAAGCACGCTCGAGGAAATCTTCGTGAGCCTGGTGCGGGAGCGCGCATGAACTGGCTCGCGATTGCCGCAATCTACAAGTTCGAGATGTCGCGCTGGTTCCGCACCATCGGCCAGAGCGTGGCCTCGCCGGTGCTGTCGACCTCGCTCTATTTCATCGTGTTCGGCGCCGCGATCGGTGCGCGCATGGGCGCGATCGACGGCGTCGCCTACGGCGCCTTCATCATCCCCGGCCTGATGATGTTGTCGATCTTGAACGAGAGCATCGGCAATGCCTCGTTCGGCATCTACTTCCCGAAATGGTCGGGCACGATCTTCGAGATCCTGTCGGCGCCAGTGTCCTGGGGCGAGATGCTGCTCGGTTATGTCGGTGCCGCGACCACCAAGTCGATGCTGCTCGGAGCGCTGATCCTGGTCACCGCGCGCGTGTTCGTGCCCTACGAAATCGCGCATCCGTTCTGGATGCTGTGCTTTCTGCTGCTGACCGCGGCCAGCTTCTCGCTGTTCGGATTCCTGATCGGCATCTGGGCCGACAGCTGGGAGAAGCTGCAGACCATCCCGATGCTGGTGATCACGCCGCTGACCTTCCTCGGCGGCGCGTTCTACTCGATCGACATGCTGCCCTCGCCGTGGCGCGAACTCACCTTCTTCAACCCCGTCGTGTATCTGATCTCCGGCTTCCGCTGGAGCTTCTACGGCGTCTCCGACGTGCAGATCGAAATCAGCCTCGCCGCCATCCTCGGGTTCCTGACCGCCTGCATCCTTACCGCCCGCTGGATGATCCTGAGCGGCTATCGCCTGAAGCGCTGACGCGATCCGTGTTCACGACGGAGCGACGGAGTCCGCGGATACGCTGCCCGTCTCTGCGGGGAATGCCATGCGCGTCGCCATCGTCTGGTTTCGTCGTGATCTGCGTCTGATCGACAACCCGGCGCTTGATGCCGCGGTGCGCAGCGGGCTGCCGATTGTCGCGCTGTACGTGCACAGTCCCGAGGAAGACGGAGACTGGCGTGCGGGGGCGGCGAGCAACTGGTGGTTGCACCACAGCCTGGTTGCGCTCGATGCGCAGTTGCGCGAGCGCGGTGGGCGCTTGCTGGTGCGGCGCGGGCCGGCGCTGGCTGCGATGCTGCGCGTCATCGCCGAGACCGGTGCGGCGGCGGTGTACTGGAATCGCTGCTACGAGCCCGCGTCGATCGCGCGCGATCGGGCTATCCAGTCGCAGCTTCAGGCCGATGGGCTCACGGTCGAGAGTCACAACGCGGCGCTGTTCGTCGAGCCGTGGCAGGTCACGACCCAGAGCGGGCAGCCCTATCGCGTGTTCACGCCATTCTGGAAGAACGTGATCGGGCGAGTCACGCACGCGCTGCCGTCGCCGGCGCCGCGGGCGCTGCGTTGGAGCGACGCGACGCTGCCGGGCGAAGCCATCGAGTCGCTGGGTCTGCTGCCGCAGTTCGCCTGGGACCGCGGGCTGCGCGCGACCTGGACGCCAGGCGAGCAGGGTGCGTTGCGGCGCCTGCGCGCGTTCGCAGCGCAGGCGACGCGCTACGCGCAGGCGCGCGATCGGCCGGATCAGGCCGGCACCTCGATGCTGTCGCCGCACCTGCATTTCGGCGAGGTCTCGCCGCGCCAGGTGCTGGCCGCGTTGCAGCGCGAAGCACAGGGCGATCCGGGCTGGATGGATCGCGTCGAGCCCTATCTGCGCGAGCTCGGTTGGCGCGAGTTCGCGCACCACCTGCTGTACCACTTCCCGGCAACGGTCGAGCACAACCTCAATGCCCGCTTCGACCACTTGGCGTGGGCCGAACCGGAAGCGAAACTGCTGCGGGCGTGGCAACGCGGCCGCACCGGCATCCCGATCGTCGACGCCGGCATGCGCCAGCTCTGGGAGATCGGCTGGATGCACAACCGCGTGCGCATGATCGTCGCCTCGTTCCTGACCAAGAACCTGCGCTACCACTGGCGCCACGGCGCGCGCTGGTTCTGGGACACGCTGGTCGACGCCGACCTTGCCGCGAACACGCTCGGCTGGCAGTGGGTGGCCGGAACCGGTGCCGATGCCGCGCCGTATTTCCGCATCTTCAATCCGGTGCTGCAGGGCGAGCGCTTCGATCCGCATGGGCACTACGTCCGGCGTTACCTGCCCGAATTGGCGCGGGTTCCGGCCGCGCGAATCCATCGGCCATGGACGCTGGCGCCGGCGCAGCAGCAAGAGTTCGGCGTTTGCGACGTGTATGCGAGGCCGCTGGTGGACCTCGCGCGCAGTCGCGAGGCGGCGCTGGAAGCGCACGCACGAATGCGTGCCGGCGAACCTCGTTGACGCGTCTGGGATGCACCGGTACAACCGGGGCTGGCGAATCGGGAACGGGAGCGCGGGTCATGGCAGTGATGACGATGGGGCGGCGCGGTCGCGAACCGATGTCCAAGGTCGATACCGCGTGGCTGCGCATGGAGCGTTCGACCAACCTGATGATGATCTCCGGCGTGATGATGTTCGAGAGCGAACTCGACATCGGCCGCTTCAAGCGCATGCTGCGCGAGCGCTTTCTCGCCTATCGCCGATTCCAGCAGAAGGCGGTGGATACGCCGGCCGGCGCCTACTGGGAGACCGATACCGACTTCGATCTGGACTGGCATGTGCGGTTGACCGCGCTGCCCGGCAAGGGCGGGCGCGAGGAGTTGCAACGGCTGGTCTCGCACCTTGCCTCGACCCCGCTCGATGCGTCGAAGCCGCGCTGGCAGTTCCATGTCGTCGAGAAGTACAACGGCGGCAGCGCGCTGATCACGCGCATCCACCACTGCTACGCCGACGGCATCGCGCTGATCCAGGTGCTGCTGTCGCTGACCGACGTGAAACCGTCGCCGGAGAAGCACATCGAACTCGCCAAGACCTGGCTCAGCGAGGATCGCGGTTCGGTGCTCGAACGCCTGCTGCAACCTGCGCGCGAAGGACTGACCAGCGCGCTGCACATGGGCGAGAAGGTGATCGAGAAGGGGCAGGAGTTGCTGCAGCATCCGGAACTGGTGCAGAAGCTCGCGCACGAAGGCGGCGAGATCGCGCGCGAACTGGCGATCGCGGTGAGCCTGCCGGACGATCCGCTGACCCGGTTCAAGGGCGCGCTCGGCGTCAGCAAGCGCTGCGCCTGGGCCGAGCCGCTGCCGCTGGAGGAAGTGAAGATCGTCGGCCGCGCGCTGGGCTGCACCGTCAACGACGTGTTGCTGGCCTGCGCCGCGGGCGCGTTGCGCTCGTACCTGCTCGAACGTGGGGAAGACCCCGAGGGACTGACCATCCGCGCCACGGTTCCGGTCAACCTGCGACCGCTGGAGCACGCCAAGAAGCTCGGCAACCACTTCGGGCTGGTGTTCCTGAACCTGCCGATCGGCGAGTCGAATCCGTTGCGCCGGCTGGAGCGCGTCGCCGAGAACATGCGCGAGCTGAAGCGGTCGCGCCAGGCGATCGTCGCGTTCGGCCTGCTTGCGGCGCTCGGCATGGCGCCGGCAGCGCTGCAGAAGACCGCGCTGGAGATGTTCAGCCGCAAGGCGACTGCAGTCGCGACCAACGTGCCGGGTCCGCAGATGCCGCTGTATTTTGCCGGCTGCAGGATCGTCGAGCAGATGTTCTGGGTGCCGCAGACCGGTTCGATCGGCATGGGCATCAGCATCCTGAGCTACGACGGCGCCGTGCACTTCGGCCTGATCACCGATGCCAAGCTGGTGCCGGACCCGGAGACGATCATCAACCGCTTCGCCACCGAGTTCGAGAAGCTGCTGCTGATCGCGCTGATGGAGGACTGGAATACCGACATCACCCCGGCCGACGCCGAGGCCACGTTGCGCCGCTTCGTCTCCACCCAGGCCGCCGCACCGAAGCCTGCGCGTCGACGCAAGCCGGCTGCAGCGGCGGGCAACAAGCGCAAGGACGCGGCGTCCGCGGCGAGCGAGCCCGCGCCGGTGGCCAAGGCGGGTGCAGCGCACGCGAATCGTGCCGAGGCACAGAAGCGCAAGCTGCGCGATCTGGCCTGATTCCTGCACTGCCGCGCACGCTTGTGGCGGGCGCGCTGTGCTAGTTTCGCGCCCCGATCCAGACAGGGAGACTTCCATGATCCACAAGATCCTGCGCGGCCTCGTGCTCGTCGCATTCGCGGCCGGACTGCTCGCGTGCAACACCGTCAAGGGCGTAGGCAAGGACCTGCAGAAGGCGGGCGAGAAGATCGAAGACAGCGCCGAGAAGCACTCGTAGCCGAAGGCCGCGTCGACGGCATCCACCGCACAAGAAAAAACACCCGGCGTTGCCGCCGGGTGTCTGGTCGATCTGGTGGGCGGTACAAGTTTCGAACTTGTGACCCCTGCCGTGTGAAAGCAGTGCTCTACCGCTGAGCTAACCGCCCGAAATGGGATGCCCGAAATCGGGGCGCGGACTATACGGGTCGAGGCTGCGGCGGTCAACCGGGTGCGACCGTTGCGGCTCCGGCTGGCGGGTTCGCGTGTCGTTCATGGATGCGAAATAGACTCGCCGCAACGGCGTTCAGGAAGGTGGGGCATGCGCGGGTGGATCGGCATTCTGGCGTGGGCGGGGCTTGCGATGGCGTCGATTGCGGAGGTGCAGGCGGCGGGCGACGGGTACGTGATCCGCTGCGAGTCGCACCGCGGCCGCGACAACTACTGCACCGCGGATACCAGCGGCGGCGTGGTGTTGCGCCGCACCTTGAGCAAGGCCGCCTGCATCGAGGGCCAGAGTTGGGGGTTCGACGCGACCGGGATCTGGGTACACAAGGGCTGCCGCGCCGACTTCGACGTGCCGCGTGCCTACAGCTCGGGCCGCGGCTGGAGTTCGCAGCGCGGCTACGGTCGCTTCTATCGCGACGGCCAACAGGAGGCCGGCGGCAGCGTGCGCGTGCTGTGCGAGTCACGCGGCAAGACCCGGGTCGTGTGCCCGGTCGAAGGCATCAAGGACGTCGATCTGGTCTACGAGCGCAGCCGCGAACGCTGTCGCTACAACGTCAGCTGGGGTTTTGACGCGACGTCGATCTGGGTCGAACAGGGTTGCCGCGCGGAGTTTCTGGTGAACTGATCAGCGCGGCTTCTTCTTCGCCGGAGTTTTTTTGGCAGCGACCGGCTTCGCCGCCGGCTTGGGCGCGCCGCGACGTGCTGCGGCCTTGCGTGTGGCTGCGACCGGCGGTGCGGTGCGCTTCGATTTGGTGGGCGCGCTTGCGGGCTTCGGGATCAGCGGCAGTTCGGCGGTCGGGGCCAGTTGGGTCATGCGTTCGCGCCAGCTGCGCATCATGTCGAAGCTCTGGTCGAGCGCCGTGCGTGCCGAGCGCGTGGCCCAGTCGGTGAGTTGCGTGGGCGGGATCATCACCGCCGAACGCATCAGTTGCGGCCACTGCTTCAGGCTGGCCTCGCGCATCTTGCACAGCTTCTGCGCGCGACTGCCGATCGCATAGGTGACGGCGATATTGGTCGCCGCGGCGGTGCCGATCTTGGCCAGCGGCCAGGCCTTGATCAGCAGGCGCGCGGCGAGACCCTTGCCCAGCGTTTCGGCGATCACCTGGCCGGTGCGCTTGGCGATTTCGTCGGCGCCGATGTTGGTCGCGGCAATGCCGAGCACGGCCATCTTCTCGGCGCCGGCGGGCAACTCGAACTCGTACAGCGCGAAGGTCTCGAGCACCAGTTCGGCCTGCAACACGCTGACCAGGGCGGTGTCGGCCAGCGGTCCGAGCGCGAACGAGGCGATCCGGCCGATGCCGGGAATCGCGCCGGTCAGCGCCGACAACGCGCCGACCGCACCCGCCTGCAGGCATTTCGAGCGCACCAGCATCTTGTGCAGGGCGTCGCGCCCCGCCTTCGGATGGGCCTGGCGCAGGCGTTCGACACGCGCGAGGGCGGCATCGCGGTCGGCATGGGTGACGGCATCCCACAGGGACAGGCTGGATTGGCGCATTGGCCGATTATGACCATTGCCGCGCGCGGCGACAGGGGTGCGCGAAACGGGGGCGGTCGCTACGCTTTGCGGCCCGCTTCCGAGCCCGCGCCCATGATCGACTACGACCGCTACGACCGCATCCGTGCCGTGCAATGGCAGGGCAGGGCGCTGCGCCTGCTCGACCAGCGTGTGTTGCCGCTGCGCACCGAGTACATCGACTGCCATGACGCGGCCGAGGTCGCCACTGCGATCTGCAACCTGACCGTGCGCGGTGCGCCGGCGATCGGCATCGCGGCGGCCTATGGCATCGCGCTCGCGGCGCGTGCGCTCGCCGACGCGACGACCGGGCTCGTGCACGCCGAGGCACTGCGCGACGCATTCGCCGTCCTGCGCGCCTCGCGCCCGACCGCGGTGAACCTGTTCTGGGCGCTGGACCGGATGGCGCGAGTGCTCGGTGCAGCCGTTTCCGCCGAGCGTCTGGAGCAGGAAGCGATCGCGATCGAGCGCGAGGATCTGGCGGCGAACCGGCGCATGGGCGAACTCGGTGCGGCCCTGATCGCGCCCGGCTCCGGCGTGCTGACCCACTGCAATACCGGCTCGCTCGCCACCGCCGGCTTCGGCACTGCGCTCGGCGTGATCCGCGCCGCCTACGCGCAGGGCCGCCTCACGCGCGTGTTCCACACCGAAACCCGGCCGTGGCTGCAGGGCACGCGCCTGACCGCGTGGGAACTGCTGACCGACGGCATCCCGGCGAAACTCATTGCCGACTCGGCGGCCGCGCACCTGCTGTCGACCGGCGCGGTGCAATGGGTGATCGTCGGCGCCGATCGCATCGCCGCGAACGGCGACACCGCGAACAAGATCGGCACCCTCCAACTCGCGGTCGCAGCCCGCCATTTTGGCGCGAAGTTCATGGTCGTCGCACCGAGTTCCACGGTCGACATGGCGATGCCGAATGGTCGCGACATCCACATCGAACTGCGCGAGCCGAAAGAACTGCTGGAACACGCCGGGCATCGTGTCGCGGCCGCGGGCGTGGACGCGTGGAATCCGGTGTTCGATGTCGCGCCGGCGACGCTGATCGACGCCATCGTCACCGAGCGCGGCGTGATCGAAAACCCCGATGCCGCGAAGATGGCTGCGGTGTTCGCGCCGGGCGCCTGAGCGCGGGCGTCCGGAGCCCTTTCCCTGCTAGAATCCGCGGCTTCGCACGCGCCTTTTTCGGCTCTTCGGGCGGGTGTGCAATCGACTGATTCTGCAGGGATTCCTGATGTCCGAGTTCGCCAAGGAAATTATCCGCGTCAACATCGAAGACGAGATGCGCCAGAGTTACCTCGACTACGCGATGAGCGTGATCGTCGGACGTGCGCTCCCGGATGTTCGCGATGGCCTGAAACCGGTGCACCGCCGGGTGCTGTTCGCGATGAACGAACTCGGTGCGCACAGCAACAAGCCGTATTACAAGTCGGCGCGTATCGTCGGTGACGTGATCGGCAAGTACCACCCGCACGGCGATGCGTCGGTGTACGACACCCTGGTGCGCATGGCGCAACCGTTTTCGCTGCGCTACATGCTGGTCGATGGCCAGGGCAACTTTGGTTCGGTCGACGGCGATTCGCCGGCGGCGATGCGCTACACCGAAGCGCGCATGGCCAAGCTCACCCACGACCTGCTCGCCGACATCGACAAGGAAACCGTCGACTTCGCGCCCAACTACGACGAGAAGGAACTCGAGCCGACGGTGCTGCCGACGCGGGTACCGAACCTGCTGATCAACGGCTCGGCCGGCATCGCGGTCGGCATGGCCACCAACATCCCGCCGCACAATCTCGGCGAGGTGATCGACGCGACCATCGCGGTGATCGACGACCCCGAGATCTCGATCGATGCGCTGATGCAGCACGTGCCCGGCCCGGACTTCCCGACCGCCGGCATCATCAACGGCAGCTCCGGCATCATCGAGGCCTATCGCACCGGCCGCGGTCGCATCCTGGTGCGCGCCAAGGCCGAGATCGAGACCGACAGCGACGGCCGCGACGCGATCATCGTCACCGAACTGCCGTACATGGTGAACAAGGCGCGGCTGATCGAGAAGATCGCCGAGCTGCACAAGGAGAAGAAGATCGAGGGCATCGCCCCCGATGGCCTGCGCGACGAGTCCGACAAGGACGGCATGCGCATCTTCATCCAGGTCAAGCGTGGCGAGCAGGCCGACGTGCTGCTGAACAACCTGTTCCAGCAGACGCAGATGGAAACCGTGTTCGGCATCAACATGGTGGCCCTGCTCGACGGCCAGCCGAAGGTGCTGAACCTCAAGCAGATCCTCGAAGCCTTCGTGCGCCATCGCCGCGAAGTGGTGACCCGCCGCACCATCTTCGAGCTGCGCAAGGCGCGTGCGCGTGCGCACGTGCTCGAAGGCCTGACCGTCGCGCTCGCCAACATCGACGAGATGATCGAGCTGATCAAGACCTCGCCGAGCGTGGCCGAGGCGCGCGAACGACTGCTGGCGAAGCGCTGGGAACCCGGGCTGGTGCGTGCGCTGCTCGGCGAAGCCGGCGCCGAGCTGTCGCGCCCGGAGGACCTGGCCGCAGGCGAGGGCATGTTCGAGGACGGCTACCAACTCTCGGAAGTGCAGGTCAAGGAAATCCTCGACATGCGCCTGCACAAGCTCACCGGGCTGGAGCAGGAGAAGTTGACCGAGGAGTACAAGGAACTGCTCGAAGTCATTCGCGGCCTGATCGCGATCCTGACCGATCCGGTGCTGCTGCTGAAGCTGATCCGCGATGAGCTTCTGGAGATGAAGGAGGCCTATGGCGACGAGCGTCGCACGGTCATCCAGCACAACCAGGAAGACCTGAAGAACGAGGACCTGATCGACAAGCAGGACCTGGTGGTCACGCTCTCGCACGCCGGCTACGCCAAGGCCCAGCCGGTCACCGACTACCGCGCACAGCGGCGCGGCGGCAGGGGGCGTTCGGCGACCGCGATCAAGGAAGAGGACTTCATCGAGAACATCCTGGTCGCGCACAGCCACGACACCATCCTCTGCTTCACTTCGGGCGGGCGCGTGTTCTGGCTGCGCACGTTCCAGTTCCCGATGGCCGGCCCGAACTCGCGCGGCCGTCCGATCGTGAACCTGCTGCCCAAGCTCGACGAGGGCGAGAAGGTCAACGCGATGCTGCCGGTGCGCGAATACAGCGACGACCGCTTCGTGTTCTTCGCGACCCAGGCCGGCGTGGTCAAGAAGACCCCGCTCAGCGATTTCTCGCGCCCACGCTCGATCGGCATCCGCGCCGTCGAACTCGACGAAGGCGATCGCCTGGTCGATGTCGCGATCACCGACGGCTCGCGCGACGTGATGCTGTTCGCGTCCAACGGCAAGGCCGTGCGCTTCGCCGAGGACGAGGTGCGCGCGGTCGGCCGCGGCGCGCGTGGCGTACGCGGCATGACCCTGGCCGAGGGCGAGAAGGTGGTGTCGATGATCGTGGCCGATATCGGCGACATCCTGACCGCGACCGAACGCGGTTACGGCAAGCGCACGCCGCTCGACGACTACCCGCGCAAGGGCCGCGGCACCCAGGGCGTGATCGCGATCCAGACCTCGGACCGCAACGGCGCCCTGGTCGGCGCGGTGCAGGTCACCGAGGCCTACGAGATCATGCTGATCAGCAACCAGGGCACGCTGGTGCGCACCCGTGTCGGCGAAGTGGCGCAGGTCGGACGCAACACCCAGGGCGTGACCCTGATCCGTTTGCCGGCCGACGAGGCGCTGGTCGGGTTGGCCCGAGTCGAGTCGCTGGGCGACGAACCTGGCCCCGAGGATGTGGTCGAAAGCGAAGGTCCGTCGACTCCGGAGATCGCAGGATGAAGCACATTGCACGCGCCATGATGGCGCTCGGTCTCGCCCTGGGCGGGATCTCGGTGCAGGCCGACAGCGGGCTTGCCGCCGACGTCGCCGCGGCCACGCAGGCACGCATGCAGACGGCGCGCGATGCCGTGCTGCCCTACGTCGTCAGCATCTTCGTGGTGCGCGAGGACGCGGTGCAGGGGCGTGCCGAACTGCGCGTTTCCTCGGGCAGCGGCACCATCATCTCGCGCGACGGACATGTCGCCACCAATGCCCATGTCACCGAGAACGGCAAGCGCTTCCGCGTCGTGCTCGCCGACAAGCGCGAACTCAGCGCGACCCTGGTCGGCGAGGACGCACTCTCGGACATCGCCGTGCTGAAGATCCGCGACGTGCCCGCGGCCGGCTTCCCGTTCGCGCATTTCGCGATCGCGAACACGCTGCAGGCGGGCGACGTGGTGATGGCCATGGGCGCGCCGTGGGGCATGGCGCACTCGGTGTCGCAGGGCGTGGTCAACAACCCCGAACGCCTGTTGCTGTCGCTGTTCCAGGACGAGGCCGACTACGAGCAGCAGCTCGGCCAGAACCAGCCGACGGCGCGGTTCTACGCGTGGATCCAGCACGACGCCTCGATCTCGCCGGGCAATTCCGGCGGTCCGCTGGTCAATCTCGGCGGCGAGATCGTCGGCATCAACACCCGCGGCAACTCGATGGGCGGCGACATGGCCTTCGCGATTCCGGCGCCGGTGGCCTTGAAGATCGTTGCCGAGCTGATCGCCCACGGCAGCGTGTCGCGCAGCTTCTTCGGCTTCGGCGTGCGTTCGCTGAAGCGCTCGGGCTACGACCGTGGCGTGCTGGTCAGCTCGGTGATCCGCGGATCGCCCGCGGCGCAGGCCGGGCTGGAGGCGGGCGACCGCATCCTCAGCATCGACGGCCAGGCGGTGACCGTGGCCGAACCGGAACAGGTGCCGCCGTTCCTGCGCGCGCTGACCGAGCGGCCGATCGGTTCGACGATGCGATTGACGCTGCTGCGCAACGGCGACGAGCGCGAGGCGCGGATGCAGTCGACCGCGTATCCGCCCGACCTGGGCCACGACCTCGAGGTCAAGGCCTGGGGCGTGACCTTCACCGAGCTGACGCCGAACATCGCGCGCTCGCGCTATCTCGGTCGCGACGTCGGCCTGCTCGTGACCGGCGTGTTGCCCGGCAAGCGCGCGGCGACCGCGCATCCGCCGTGGCAGGTCGGCGACGTCGTGCACAGCATCGACGGCAAGCCGGTCGGCGCGCGCGCCGACATGCAGGCGCTGGATCTGAACAACGGTGGAGCCGCAGCGCGGCGCGTGGTCGGGATCGAACGCAACGGCCAGCAGCTGATCAGCGTGCTCGACGTCAAGCCGGCGCGTGACGAAGACAAGAAGCTGCGCGAGCTGCCGAAGGCGTGGATCGGCATCGATACCCAGCCGATCACCGCGACCACCGCGGCGCTGATCTCCGGACCTGCGGGCGGCGGCTATCGGGTCACGCGCGTCTACGCCGGTTCGCCGGCGGCCACGGCCGACCTGCGCGTCGGCGACGTCATCACCGAGCTGGCGAACGAGCCGGTGCCAGTGTCCGGTGATGTCGGCGACGAGCCGCTGCAGCAGCGCATCCGCGAGGCGTTGCTCGACGAGCCGCTGCAGATCGCGGCCTGGCGCGAAGGTCGCGCGGTCAAGCTGACGGTCGCGCCAGTGGCGGCGCCGGCTCCGGCGTCGGCGCTGAAGTCGCGCACCATCGAATGGCTCGACCTCGGCATTCGCGACATCGGCTTCTATGACCGCGTGGCGCGCGGGATCGCGCCCGATGCCGACGGCGTCATCGTCGAGAACGTCGCTTCCGGCGGGTTGGCCGGACTTGCGCACCTCGCCAGTGGCGATGTCGTCGTGCGCGTCAACGGTACCGTGGTGAGCGATGTCGACGCCTTCGAGCGCCTGACTGCGCGCAAGGGTCGCGGCAGCGCGGCGCCATTGTCCTTCCTGGTGCTGCGCGGCTCGCGCACGCGCCTGTTGTACCTCGATGCGGAATGGGAGCAGGACCGGTGAAAGCGATGATGCGATGGATGCTGATGGCGATGGTGCTGCTTGGCGGCACGCTGGTGCAGGCGAGCAAGTCGGACGAGGAAACCAAGGCGATCTTCGCGAGCCTGCTCAAGCAGCATGCCGACAGCGTGGTACGGGTCAGCTTCGTGATCGTGTCTGCCTACGGCGGGCAGGAGCAACGCCAGGAATCGAGCGTGACCGGAGCGGTGGTCGATGCCTCCGGCCTGGTGCTGGTGCCGAAACTGGTGGTCGACCCGAGCTTCCCGGGAATGAACCGCATGAGTGCCGAGCAACGCATGGGATTCAAGCTGGAATCGCGCGATTTCCGCGTGCATTTCGCCGGGCAGGACAAGCCGTTCGAGGCCGAGGCGCTGACCACCGACGCCGACCAGGGCATCGCCTGGCTGCGCATCACCGAGCCGGACGCGAAGCTGCTGAAGCCGATCGACCTGAAGCGGCGCGAAGCCGCCGAACCGGGCATGGCCTATTACGTGCTCGAACGGCTGGAGGAGCGTTACGGCGATGCCCCGATCATTTCCTGGGGCGTGGTCCAGGGCGCGGTGCAGGTGCCGCAGCAGGCCTACATCGGCACCGGCGCGGCCGGGCTTGCGTTCAATGCCGAGGGCGACGTGCTCGGCTATGTCTCGATGGACTTCGACGAGAGCGAGAACGCCGGTGGCAGTTCGCGACCGGGTGCGCGCATGCTGATCACTTCCGCAGCACGGCTGGCGTCGGCGACGCAGCGCGCGAAGTCGCTGCTGGAAACCGAGTAGGACGCGAAGTTCGCACGGGTGGAGCCGGGAGCGATCGGATGAACCTGGCTGCGGTGGGTCCGATCTCGATCGGACGCGCTGCCGTCACAGGTTCGCGAGCACATGCTCCGCCGCCGAGACCCGGAACTCGCCCGGCGCATCGACGAACAGCCGCTCCACCACGCCATCCTTCGCGATGAGCGCGAAGCGCTTCGAGCGCATGCCCATGCCGAAGTCGGTGGCGTCCATTTCCAGCCCGAGCGCACGCGTCAGCGCGGCATTGCCGTCGGCGAGCATCCGCATGCTTGCCGGCGCGTCCTGGCTGCGCGCCCAGGCCTGCATCACGTAGGCGTCGTTGACCGCCATGCAGGCCACGGTGTCGACGCCGCGCGCGTGCAGGGCATCGAGCGCGGCGATGTAGCCGGGCAGGTGCCTGGATGAGCAGGTCGGGGTGAAGGCGCCCGGCACCGCGAACAGCAGCACGGTCTTGCCGGCGAACAGCGCATCGCTGCGGACGCGGCGCACGCCCTCGTCCAGGCAGTCGAGTTCGACCGCGGGAATGCGCTCGCCGATGGCGATGGTCATGGCTGCTCCGGGTGGCGCCGGCGGCGCGCAGAATCTCGGACTTGCGGTCGGAAGCCGGCGATTCAAGGGGCTTGAAGCGTTGCCGGCGGTTCGCATGTTCAGCGCCGACGCGGCCGCGGGCCGCAACTCGACGGAGAACCACCATGAGCCTGATTCGCTACAGCAACCCCACCCAGTCGCGCGGATTCGAGAACGAGATGAAGCAGTTCTTCGACAAGTTCTTTGCACCGGACGGCGACGACCAGAGCAACGTCGTCACCAGCCAGTGGCAGCCGCGCGTCGACATCAAGGAAGAGCCCAAGCGCTTCGTGATCGCCGCCGACATCCCCGGAGTGGATCCGAAGGACATCGAAATCCACATGGAAAAGGGCATGCTCACGCTGCGCGGCGAGCGCAGTTCGGAGAGCAAGACCGAGGACGGCAAGTACACCCGGGTCGAGCGCACCCACGGCAGCTTCTACCGCCGCTTCGCGCTGCCGGATACCGCGGACGCCGACCAGATCAGCGCCAGCGGCAAGCACGGCGTGCTCGAGATCGTGATCCCGAAGAAGCCGGAGTCGACGCCGCGGCGCATCGCCATCAACGGCTGATCGCGTCGCGAACCTCGTTCGTGCATAGTCGCGGCATCGTGGCGTCCCGCTCGCGCTGAGCCTGGCCAGGCGTGTGCGGGGCGCCGCCCGGACGCTCGTGCCTCGGTGCTGCCGAGGCAAAGGTCCGGGAGCGTTCGAGGACTCGCGACAAGGATAGAGAATGAAGTTCAGCGACTACTACGAGACCCTTGGCGTCGGCGAAAACGCCAGCACCGACGAGATCAAGTCGGCCTACCGCAAGCTGGCGCGCAAGTACCACCCCGACGTCAGCAAGGAAAAGGACGCCGAGGAGCGCTTCAAGGCGATCAACGAGGCGCACGAGGTGCTCAAGGACGAGGAGAAGCGCAAGGCCTACGACCAGCTCAAGCGCAGCGGCTTCCGCTCGGGCGACGATTTCCGTCCGCCGCCGGACTTCGGTCGTGGCCACGATTTCCGGTTCGACGAAGGCGAGGGCGCCGGTTTCAGCGAGTTCTTCGAGTCGCTGTTCGGAGGCGGTGGCCGCGCCCGGCGCGGCCCGACGCGGCGCGGCCGCGATCTGGAGGCGCGCTTGTCGGTGCCGCTCGAAGTCGCCTACGCCGGCGGCACGCAGCGGGTCACGGTGGCGCGGCGCGATGGGCCGAAGACGCTGGATGTGCGCATCCCGGCGGGGATCGCGAGTGGCCAGACGATCCGCCTCGGCGGCCAGGGCGAGCCCGGGCCCGCCGGTGCCGGCGACCTGCTGATCGCGATCGAAATCGCGCCGCATCGCTGGTTCGAGCTGGATGGGCGCGACGTCGTGCTGCGCTTGCCGGTGGCGCCGTGGGAGGCCGCGCTGGGAGCGAAGATCGACGTGCCGACCTTGTCCGGGCGCGTCAGCCTGCGCATTCCCGAGGGTTCGCAGGGCGGGCGCCGCATGCGCCTGCGCGAGAAGGGCATGCCCGGCCAACCGCCGGGCGACCAGTACGTGGTGCTGGAAATACAAACGCCGCCCGCGTCTTCCGACACGGAGCGGCGTTGGTACGAGTCGATGCGCGAGGAATTCGCGGCGTTCCGGCCGCGCAGCGCGTTCGACTGACTAGCGCGGCATCAGTTCGTTGATGGTCTGCACCAGTTGCGGTTCGTTGATTGGCTTGGTGACGTAGGCCTTGGCTCCCTGGCGCATGCCCCAGACCTTGTCCGTCTCCTGGTCCTTGGTGGTGACCAGGATGACCGGGATGTGGCTGGTCTTCGGGTCCTTGCTGATCTGGCGTGTCGCCTGGAAGCCGTTGAGGTTCGGCATGACCACGTCCATCAGGATCAGGTCGGGCAGTTCGCGCTTCGCGACTTCGATGCCCTGCTGGCCGTCCTCGGCGGTGATGACCTCATGACCCAGCTTCTGCACAACGCGGCGCAGGCCTTCGATCTGCGACGGTGAATCGTCCACAATAAGAATGCGACCCATGGCTCCCTCGTTGCGTATGGTGGTCGTTGCTGTTGCAGGACCCATCAGAACTGCACCAAGGTGCGTCCGAACGAGCCGCCGGACAGCATCGTAGCAAAAACGCCGTCCAATTCATCCAGCGTCGCGATTCTCGTGAGAATCGTTTCCAAGTGTCTCGGCTTCCACATGCCGGCGAGGCGCTCCCAGAGCGTGCGCCGGATCGCGTAAGCGGTGCCGGCCGAGGCCACGCCGAGGATGCTCACGCCGCGGATGATGAAGGGCATGACCGTGGTGTGCAGCTCGGAGCCTCCGGCCAGGCCGCAGCTGGCGATGTTGCCGTAGGGGTGGATCACCCGCGTCAGCCCGGACAGCAGGTCGCCGCCGACGTTGTCGATGGCACCGGCCCAGGATGCGGTCTCCAGCGGTCGCTGGCCCCAGTACAGGTCCTTGCGCGCGATGCACTGGCGCGCGCCGAGTGCGATCAGCGCGTCGAACTGGTCGACCTTGCCGGTGATCGCATGCACCTCGTAGCCGGTGGTGGTGAGCAGGTCGATGGCGAGCATGCCGACGCCGCCGGTGGCACCGCTCACCACGATCGGCCCCATTTCCGGGGTCTGGCCGTTCGCCTCCATCCGATACAGCGCCAGCGCCGCGGTGAAGCCGGCGGTGCCGAGGATCATCGCCTCGCGCAGGCTCAGTCCCGATGGCAGCGGGATCGCCCACTTGGCCTCGATGCGGGCGTACTCGCTGTAGCCGCCGTCGCGGGTCTCGGACAGGCCGCAACCGGTGACGAGCACGGCGTCGCCTTCCTTGAAGCGGGCGTCTTCCGAGCGCACGACGTGGCCGGCGACGTCGATGCCGCCGACCAGCGGATACTGGCGCAGGATCCTGCCGGCACCGCTGCCGGCGAGCGCGTCCTTGTAGTTGACGCTGGAGCATGCGGTGCGGATCACCAGCTCGCCCGGGGCGAGTGCGTCGAGCGCGATCTCGTCGATGCGCCCGCGTGCCGACTTGCCGTCGGCATGCACGCGGTAGGCGCGGAATCGATCGGGGATGGTCATGGGCGGCTCCGCGGGAAGGGAAACGGCATTATCGCGGTCTGCGCCCGATGCCGCGAGGGGCGTCGCTGCCGCAATCATTTGCACCCGGCCGCAGCCGGTGCCAGCGCATAATCCCGCTCCATACCGAGGACCCGACGCGATGAGCCAGGGCGTACGTCCCGTTTGCCTGATCCTGAGCGACGCACCGGCTTTCCACAAGACCGTGGCGAAAGCGCTCGCGGCCGTGGACGCGCGCCTGGAACATGCCTACGACGCGGCCGCGGCCATGGTCACGCTGTCGGTATGGCCGATCCGCTGCCTGATCGTCGATCTCGCCAACGGCGAGGGCTGGCCGCTGGTGCTGGCCAAGCTGCGGCGGTTGCCCGCGATCGGTGCGGCACCGGTGCTGTTCATCGCCGACAGCGCCACCGCCGTGGACGAGCTGCTGGCCTGTGCGCCGGAAGGCCACTGGGACCTGATGCGGACGCCGCTGCATCCGCGCTGGCTGGCGGCCAAGGTCGGCCACCTGATCTGCACGGAGTTGAGAGTGGCGCGCAGCGCAGCGCAGTCCGAAGCGCAGCTGGCGATGATCGACGCGCTGCCGGCGCAGGTGTGCGTGGTCGATGCCGAGGGCAAGGTGGTGATGGGCAACCGTGCCTGGCGCCAGCACGAGGGCTTCGCCACCGAGCCAGCAATTGGCTGGAACTACCGCGAGCTGTGCGCCCGCGCGGCGGCGGCCGGCGCCAACCATGTCGCCGAAGTCTGCTCCGGCCTGAGCCAGGTGCTGAGCGGCGAACGCGTGCGCTTCGAGTGCGAGTACAGCGTGCTCGATGCCGAGAACGACCGCCGCCATTTCCAGCTTTCGGTGGTGCGCCTCGGCGGCGAGGGCGGGGCGGTGATCTGCCATTTCGACACCACCCACCAGAAGCGGGCGGAGGCCGAGCGGCTGGAGACCATGCGGCATCTGGAACTGGTCATGGACGCGGTCGAGCTGAACCTGTTCGAGTACGACCTCGGCAGCGGTCGCCGCGTCGTTGGCAGTCGCGACCAGGAGCTGTTCGGACAGCAGCCGGCGAGCCTGCAGGACATGCGCGATCGCATCGTGCACCCGGAGGACCGTGACCGGTTCGGGGCCGTGATCGACGCCGCGATCGCCGGCCAGGAACACGGCAGTCTCGAATACCGGGTCGCGGTCGGCGACACGCCGCGCTGGCGCTGCGCGGTGGCGCGGGTGATCGACCGCAGCGCGGAACATCCCGGGCGACTGGTCGGGGCCAGCTGGGACATCACCGCGCGCAAGCTCGCGCAGATCGAGTCCGAGCGCCTTGCCGCGAGCCGCTCGATGGCGCTCGACGCCGGTCGCTTCAACGCCTGGGAGTGGGACTTCGTGCTCGGTCGCGGGTCGGGTGGCGAGCGCGATGTCGAGCTGTTTGGCTGCAAGATCGAGAGCGGCGAGCAGCTGGTTGCCCTGACCCATCCCGAGGACCGCGCGCGGGTGCAGGCGCTGTGGGGTGCGGACGCCATCCCGGTCGACCGTTTCGACATCGAGTTCCGCGTGCTGCGCGGTGCCGACGAGCGCTGGATCCAGGCGGTCGGGCGCCTGGAGCGCGATTCCGCGGGGCGGCCGTTGCGCCAGGTCGGGCTGTCCTGGGACATCACCGAGCACAAGCGCGCGGAACTCGCGCTGCGCGAGTCCGAACAGCAGCTGCGCGGGGCGCTGGAGGCGGCGCGCATGGTGTCGTGGGAATGGGACCTGGAAAGCGGCGAGCGGCGTTCGATCGGCGACGACCTGGCCGTGCTTGGCGAGTCGCCGGCCACCATCCACACCGCCAAGACCCGCGTCCATCCGGAGGACCTGGAGCGTCACCTTGCCGACATCGAATGCGCGATCTCCGGCGGCAGCCCCTACCAGAGCGAGTTCCGCGTCATCTGGCCGGACGGCAGCGAGCACTGGCTGCTGTCGCGCGGCACGCCGACGCGCAACGCCGAGGGCAGGGTGGTGCGCCTGTCCGGGCTGGTCTGGGACATCACCGCGCGCAAGCAGGCCGAGGAGGCGCTGATCGAGAGCCGTCGCTTGCAGGAGCTGGCGATCGAGGGGGCCGGGCTGAACATCTGGGAGTTCGACCTGCGCAGCGGCCAGCGCAGCGGCGGACCGCGCGACATCGATTTCTACGGCGTGAGCCCGAACGACCACGAGTCGTTCACGCGCATGCTCACGCCTGCGGACGCGGCGAACCTGGACGCGGCGATGCGGCGCGCGCTCGCCGACGAGGGTCACTACGAGGTCGAGTACGGCGTGCGTACGCCAAGCGGCGAGCAGCGCTGGTTCTCGGCGCTCGGGCAACTGGTGCGCGATCGCGCCGGCCAGCCGGACAAGCTGGTCGGCGTCACCTACGACGTCACCGCGCGGCATCGCCAGGAGCAGGCGATGACGCAGGCGCTCGCAGCGGCCGAACAGGCGTCGCGGGCCAAGTCCTCGTTCCTGGCCGCGACCAGCCACGAGCTGCGCACGCCGATGAATGCGGTGCTCGGCATGACGCGGCTGCTGGTCGACACCGATCTCGACGCGCGCCAGCGCGAGCTGCTCGAAACCATCCGCTCCAGTGGCGATCTGCTGCTGCGGCTGATCAACGACGTGCTCGACTTTTCGCGCATCGAGGCCGGCGAGATGCCGATCGACGCGACCGATTTCGACACCCTCGCCTGCATCGAGTCCTCGATCGAGATCGTCGCCCAGCAGGCCGAAGCCAAGGGCCTCGACCTGTTCCTGGACATCGCGCCCGATGCCTGCCGGCGCGTGCGCGGCGACCCGACGCGGCTGCGCCAGGTGCTGGTCAACGTGCTGGTCAACGCGATCAAGTTCACCGATCGCGGCGAGGTACGGCTGACGGTGCAGCAACGGGCGCTGGAATGCGGCCGCGTCGAATTCGACTTCCAGATCGCGGACACCGGCATCGGCATGAGCGAAGACCTGATCGGCCAGGTGTTCCTGCCGTTTCGCCAGGGCGACGGTTCGATGACCCGGCGCCACGGCGGCACCGGGCTTGGGCTCGCGATCTGCAGGCGCCTGGTCGAGTTGATGCAGGGCGAGATCTCGGCAGTGAGCAGCGCCGGGCAGGGCAGCCGTTTCGACATCCGCCTGCCATTCGAGGATCTGGGCAGCGCGCTGCCGGCGATCCGTGCGGTCCAGGTCATGGTGGCGTCGCCACATCGCACCTCGCGCGATGCCGCGGTCACCCAGTTGCGCCGCTTCGGCGTGTCGGTGATGAGCTGCAACGGCAGCGACCCGTTGCCGGAGTCGATCCTGGTCGAACAGCAACTGCTGCTGCTCGACGACCGCCTGTTCGCCGACTACCCGGAACTGGTCGACGAGATCCTCGCCCGCCACCAGCGCCACCCGGCCATCGCGCGCATCGTCTCGCTGCGCGACAACAGCCGCCGCACGCTGCCGGACTGGGTGCGCGATCTCGGCACCATCACGCGGCCGATCCGGCCGAGCGTGCTGCTCGCGCTGTTGCACGACTTCGACGAGATGCCGCAGCCGCGGCAGCAGGATGCGCCCGCCTGTTCCATCGTCAAGCTCGCGGAACGCCATCCGCTCTCGATCCTGGTGGCCGAGGACAACCTGATCAACCAGATGCTGGTGCAGATGATGCTGGAGGCGCTCGGCTACAGCTGCGACATCGTCAACCACGGCCGCGAAGTGCTGACGGCGATCGAGAACCGCGAGTACGACCTGATCCTGATGGACGTGGAAATGCCGGAGATGGATGGCATCGAGGCGTCGCGCGCGCTGCGCATGCGCCTTGGCCAACAGGATGCCCCGCAGATCATCGCGGTGACCGCGCACGTGCTCGCCGGCAGCCGCGAGCGCTTCCTCGCGGCCGGCATGAACGACTTCGTCGCCAAGCCGGTGATCATCGACGAATTGCGCGCGGCCCTGATCCGCGCGCACGAGGCCAAGCTGCGCTACCAGCGGACGGCACTGGTGTGATCGCGGGGTGAATGCACCGCGGAGACACGCGAGCGTATCGCGCCGCACGCGGCGCTCCTACGGGCACCGATGACGTCATTCGGCAGCGGGTAGGAGCGCCGCGTGCGGCGCGATGCTCTTGCTCTTGCGTGCGTCAATTCGCCTTGTGAATCGCGCGCTTGTCGACCGCGAGCGCAGCTTCGTGCACCGCTTCCGACAGCGTCGGATGCGCGTGGCAGATGCGCGCGAGGTCTTCCGCGGAACCGTGGAACTCCATCGCGACCACGGCTTCGTGGATCAGTTCGGAGACGCAGGCGCCGACCATGTGCACGCCGAGCAGGCGGTCGGTTTCGGCGTGTGCGATGACCTTGACCATGCCCGCCGTCTCGTTCATCGCAACGGCGCGGCCGATCGCGGCAAACGGGAACGAGCCGGTCTTGTACGGCACGCCTTCGGCCTTGAGCTGCTGTTCGGTCTTGCCGACCCAGGACACTTCCGGTTCGGTGTAGATCACCCACGGCACGGTGTCGAGGTTCACGTGACCCGGTTTCCCGGCGATGATCTCGGCGACGGCGATGCCTTCCTCGGACGCCTTGTGCGCCAGCATCGGACCGCGCACGCAGTCGCCGATGCCCCAGACGCCTTCGACGCCGGTCCAGTTGTGCTCGTCGACGAGCACGCGACCGCGATCGTCGAGCTTCACGCCGGTGCCTTCTGCGAGCAGCTTCTCGGTGCAGGCACGACGACCCACGGCGACCAGCAGCTTGTCGAAGGCCTGGGTCTTCTCGCCATCCTTGTCGGTCCAGGTCAGGTGCACCTCATTGTTCTTGATCTCGGACTTCGAGCACTTCGCGCCGAGCAGGATCTTGAGACCCTGCTTGTCGAACTCGCGCTTGGCGAGCTTGGCGACGTCGGCATCGGCGGCGGCGAGGAAGTCGGGCAGGGCCTCGACCACCGTCACCTCGGCACCGAGGCGCTTCCACACCGAGCCGAGTTCGAGGCCGATCACGCCGGCGCCGATCACGCCGAGGCGCTTGGGCACCGCGGTGAAATCGAGTGCACCGGCGTTGTCGACGATGTGGTTGCCGTCGAACTTCGCGAACGGCAGCTCGATCGGCACCGAGCCGGAGGCGAGGATCACGTTGGTCGCCGACAGCGTCTGCCTCGAACCGTCATGCGCCGTGACCTCGACCTGGCGGTTCGGCAGCAGCCGGCCCCAGCCGGCGAACGGCGTGACCTTGTTGCCCTTGAACAGCATCGTGATGCCGCCGGTGAACTGCTTCACGATCTTGTCCTTGCGCCCGACCATGACGCCGACATCCATCTTCGCGTTGTCGGCGCTGATGCCGTGGTCCTTGAAGCCGTGCGTCAGGTTGTGGAACTGCCTGGACGAATCCAGCATCGCCTTGGATGGGATGCAGCCGACATTGAGGCAGGTACCGCCGAGCGCCGGCTTGCCGTCCTTGCCGAGAAAGGCGTCGACGCAGGCCGTCTTCAGGCCGAGCTGCGCCGCACGAATCGCCGCGACATACCCGCCGGGACCGCCGCCGATGACGATGACATCGAATTGTTCTGGTGCAGACATTGTCGATTACTCAGTTGGTCGTTGTTCGGGAGGAACTGCCGATCGATATCGGGTGTATTTCGTGGCCGGAATGGAGGCCCATTGCGAGCAAGATCAGGGCGACAAATGCGAGCCCGCCGTACAAGACAAAGCGGTCCTCGGTTGGTCCCGGATTGCGAACCACGTATCGCACGAAGCAGAAAATGCCGACAAGGAATCCGGCAAGGGATACGAGAATCATGGGGCCGATCCGCGTAAGTTCGAACAAGACCAACCCCGCCGCTATGGTCAGCAGCGAGACGGTCGTAGTGCGATCGCCATGAATCTTCATGTGGCTCAGTTAGAGTCCGAGCAGCATGCGGTGCGGGTTTTCGAGCTGGTTCTTGATGTCGACCAGGAACAGCACCGCGTCCTTGCCGTCGATGATGCGGTGGTCGTAGCTGAGCGCGACGTACATCATCGGTGCTGCGATCACGGCGCCGTTCTCGACGATGGCGCGTTCCTTGATCGCGTGCATGCCGAGGATGGCCGACTGCGGCGGGTTCACGATCGGCGTCGAGAACAACGAGCCGAAGGTGCCGCCATTGGTGATGGTGAACGTTCCGCCCTGCAGGTCTTCGAGCGCCAGGCCGCCTTCGCGTGCCTTCTTGGCGTAGCCGGCGATCGCCTTCTCGATGTCGGCGAAGCCCATGGTCTCCGCATCGCGCAGCACCGGCGTGACCAGGCCCTTGTCGGTCGCGACCGCGATCGAGATGTCGCTGTAGCCGTGGTAGATCACGTCATTGCCATCGACTGAGGCATTCACGATCGGATGGCGCTTGAGCGCTTCCGCCGCGGCTTTCACGAAGAAGCTCATGAAGCCGAGCTTGATGCCGTGGGTCTTCTCGAACGCTTCCTGGTGCGTCTTGCGCAGGTCGGAAACGGCCTTGAGGTTGATCTCGTTGAACGAGGTCAGCATCGCGATCGAGTTCTTCGCCTGCATCATGCGTTCGGCGATGCGCGCGCGCATGCGCGTCATCGGCACGCGCTGCTCGCTGCGCGGGCCGGTCGCCACAGCCGCGACCGCCGGCGCTGCTACCGGCTTCGCGGCAGGCGTCACCGCGCCGCCGCTGCGCATGAAGTTGACCAGGTCTTCCTTGGTCACCTGACCACCGCGGCCGGTGCCGGCGACATCGGCCGGATTCAGGTTGTTCTCTTCCGCCACTCGGCGGCTGGCCGGGGAGAGGGCGCTGGTATCAGTCGCCTTTTGTGGGAGCGCCGTCTCGGCGCGATCGCGGCCGGAGGTCGCTCCCACAACAGCGGCTGCGGCCGGGGCAGCGGCCACAGCGCCAGCCTCGATGATCGCGATCAGTTCCTGCGAACCGACGGTGTCACCGGTGTTCTTGATGATCTGCTTGAGCACGCCATCGGTCGGCGCCGGCACTTCCAGCACGACCTTGTCGGTTTCGAGATCGACGAGGTTTTCGTCGCGGCGCACGGCGTCGCCGGGCTTCTTGTGCCAGGTGGCGATGACGGCGTCGGAAACCGATTCGGGCAGGACCGGTACTTTGACTTCGATGGACATGGTTGCGTCCTCAGCAGCAGGTTGGATTCGGGGAGTGTTCGTGCTTATTCGTGCGTATGGTCGCCGTTGAGCTTGGCCACCAGGGCCTGCTCGAGCAGCGCTGCCTGCTCGACGACGTGCGTCGAGTAGTGGCCGCAGGCGGGTGCGGGCGAGCGCACGCGTCCGGCGTAATGAAGCTTGTGCTTGTCGGTGATCGACGCGCGCAGGTGGTGGGCAATCTGGTACCACGCGCCCTGGTTCATCGGCTCTTCCTGGCACCAGACCACGTCCTTGGCCGAGCTGAAGCGCTTCAGTTCCGCCGACAGTTCGGCACGCGGGAACGGATACAACTGCTCGACGCGCACGATCGCGACATCGTTCAGCCCGCGCTTCTCGGCGTCCTCGACGAGGTCGTAATAGACCTTGCCGCCGCAGACGACGACACGCGTGACCAGGAACGGGTTCTTCGCAGTGCTGTCCGGAATCAGGCGCTGGAAGCTGCCGGTGGCCAGGTCGTCCATCGACGAGGTCGAGAGCTTGTGGCGCAACATTGACTTCGGCGTCATCACCACCAGCGGCTTGCGCACGTTGCGCACCATCTGCCGGCGCAGCATGTGGAACATCTGCGCCGGCGTGGTCGGCGTGCACACCTGCATGTTGTTCGCTGCGCACAGTTGCAGGAAGCGTTCGAGACGTGCCGAGGAATGCTCGGGGCCCTGGCCTTCATACCCGTGCGGCAGGAACAGCACCAGGCCGCACAGACGGCCCCACTTGGCTTCACCCGAGGAGATGAACTGGTCGATCACGACCTGGGCGCCGTTCGCGAAGTCGCCGAACTGTCCTTCCCAGATCACGAGCGTCTGCGGATCGGCGGTGGCGTAACCGTACTCGAAGCCGAGCACCGCTTCTTCGCTGAGCACCGAGTCGATCACTGCGACCGACCTCGGGTTCTCGGCGAGCGCGCGCAGCGGGAAGTGGGCTTCGCCGGTCTTCTGGTCGTGGATCACGGCGTGGCGATGGAAGAAGGTGCCACGGCCGGCGTCCTGGCCGACCACGCGCAGCTTGTAGCCTTCCTCGATCAGGGTCGCATAGGCCAGCGTTTCCGCGAAGCCCCAGTCCATGCGCAGTTCGCCGTTCGCCATCTTCAGCCGGTCCTCGTAGACCTTGCCGACGCGCGAATGCAGCGACCAGGTCGCCGGAACCGTGTTGATGCGATCCGACAGCGCCTTCAGCTTGTCCGCGGCGACGCCGGTGGTGACGACCGCGTCGAGCTTGCCGTCATGGAAGTGATGCCACTCGATATGCGGCAGGCCGTCGTCCGGCTTCGACAATTCTGCGACCGACTGGCCGGCATCGAGCTTGTCGCGATAGGCATCGACCAGGGCCTTGGGCTCGTGCGACTGCAGCACCGCAGCTGCGAGCAGGCGGTCGGCATACAGTTCGCGCGTGGTCTTGCGCGCGCGGATGTTCTGGTACATCAGCGGCTGGGTCGCCGCCGGTTCATCGGCCTCGTTGTGGCCATGGCGGCGGTAGCAGACCAGGTCGATGACGATGTCGCGCTTGAACTCGCGGCGGTAGTCGCAGGCCAGTTCGGCGACGAACAGACAGGCTTCCGGGTCGTCGCCGTTGACGTGGATGATCGGCGCGTTGACGATCTTGGCGACATCGGTGCAGTACAGCGTCGAGCGCGTGTCGTCGGGCCGGTGCGTGGTGAATCCGACCTGGTTGTTGACGACGATGTGCAAGGTGCCGCCGACCGCGAAACCGCGTGCCTGCGACATGTTGAACAGTTCCATGATCACGCCCTGGCCGGCGAACGCGGAATCGCCGTGGACCAGGATCGGCAGCACCTGGGCACCGGCTTCGTCGTTGCGACGCGCCTGGCGCGCACGCACCGAGCCGGCCACCACCGGATCGACGATTTCCAGATGCGAGGGATTGAACGCGAGCGCCAGATGTACCGCGCCGCCCGGTGTGCGCACGTCGGCCGAGTAGCCCATGTGGTACTTCACGTCGCCGCTGTGCGCGGGGTCGGTGTGCACTTCGTGCTTGCCCTCGAACTCGTCGAACAGCAGGCCCGGGGCCTTGCCCAGCGTGTTGATCAGCACATTGATGCGGCCGCGATGGGCCATGCCGATCACGATTTCCTTGATGCCGTCGGCGCCGCCCTTCTGGATCACGCCGTCGATCAGCGGGATCAGCGACTCGCCGCCTTCGAGCGAAAAGCGCTTCTGGCCGACGTACTTGGTGTGCAGGTAGCGCTCCAGGCCTTCGGCCGCGGTCAGGCGTTCGAGCACGCGCTGCTTGCGCGCGGCGTCGAAGCCGAATTGGCCGGCGGCGGCTTCGAGTCGGTCGTAGACCCAGCGCCGCTGCGTCGCGTCGCTGATGTGCATGAACTCGGCGCCGATCGACGACGAGTACGTGGCCTTGAGGCGGGCGAGAATCTCGCGCAGCTTCATGCGCGGCGCGCCGGCGTGGGAATGCGTGCTGAATTCGGTGTCGAGGTCGGTGCTGGCGAGCCCGTGGAAGGGCAGGTCCAGGTCGGGGGCGTCGGGCTTCGGCGTCATCGCCAGCGGATCGAGATCGGCGCCGAGGTGGCCGCGCGACCGGTAGGCGGTGACCAGCTTGAACACCGCGGCCTGCTTCTCCGCGTACTCGTTGTTGCTGGCGGCCGCGGCCACCCGCGGTGCGCGCTGTTTCGCCGCGGCGGCCAGGCCGGCGATCACCGGTCCGTGCGCGCGGTCGCCCGCCTCGCGTCCGCGCAGCGACTCGAAGTAGCTGCGCCATTCCGCATCGACGCCGGCCGGGTCGGCCAGCCACAGTTCATACAACTCGTCCACATAGGCGGCATTGCCGGTCCCGAGTTGCGACGAGGCCCTGAATTGTTCGAGAAGACTCATGCCCTTAGCTCTGCTGCGCCCGCAGCCAAAAAATGAAGGAATTCCGCGACTTGCGCGCGAATGCTGAGGCATGGCGCAAATGGGCCGCGATTATAGCCGCATGCCCCCGGCCTGCGGGCGGCGATTCCGGGGCAGAGTGTGGAGCTGCGGGATGGTTGGCCCCAGCATGGGCGTGCGTCGGTACCTTGTTCAGTGGCCACCGACCGACGCGAACCGCTCGACGATTTGGGGGAATGCGCGCAAGCTGGGCGTCGTTCTGGATGAACGAGAAGGAGATGCAATGATCGGACTCCAAGTTTTCATCGCTGCTGGCCGGTTCTTGCGGGTGTGCTCGCTTGCACTCGGTTTGTTCGCTGGTTGCTTCTGCGTGGGCAACGCTTTCGCTGCAACCCCTGAGAACGGTCTGTACTGGGATCCTGGGCGGCCGGCGCAGGCGTACGCAATCGAGCATCAGGGTGATCGCGTCGCGCTGGTCATGCTGGGCTACGACGAGGCGGGGCGGGCGGAGTGGTTCACGGCTTCGGGGCCGCTGCAGTCGGGAATGCTGATCGGAACACATGGGCACGATCCGGGGGATGCTTCCTACATCACTGGCTCCCTTTTTCGACTCGCGGGCGGGCCGCCAATCGGTTTTTCTGGACTGCTGCCTGGAGACGATGTTCCCTATTTCACGTCCGCTCCCGTCGGCCAAATCACCGCAGAGTTCTACGGCGACGGGCGCGTGATCTTGCTCCTTCGTCACAACGGGCAGTCCGTATTCAGTCTGCTGCAGCGATTCAATTTCGGCTACGGTGGTTTTGGGCGGCATGACTATCTGCCGCACGTGAACTGCTGGCCGAATCTCGCGGGAGAGTGGGTGTTCGTGGATCGGGAGGACGTGAGCCGCCCGGCGCGGCGGTTCAAGCTGGCGCAGCCGCAGGTGCGGGCGTGGACGCAGGACCTGGTTCCGACCAGCGAACTGCGCTGCGACTTCCATGACCAGACCCAGGACTTGCTGTACGCGGACGAACTCAGCGATGCCGTCTTGCGCTGCCGGCGCACGCGAGAAGACTCCGGCAATGTCGGCATCGATCCGTGGACGTTCGGATGCGCCTTGGTCGAAGCGGGTGAGACCGTGTTCTCGTTCGAAGCCAACTACACACAACTCGACCGCATTCGCGCCTGGCGCGGGCCGCTCGGCGAAGTCGGAGAACGGATGTTCAACGATCGCGATGGACCCGAAATGACCGGGTTTCGCGTGCGCTGAAGTCCGCAGCCCGAGGCCCACGCAGCGTCAGAGCTTCAACGCCCGCACCGCGGTTTCCGGTTGGGCGCGGTCCCAGGAGCGCTCGAAGGCGCGCCACATTTCCTGGGCGCGCGGGCGGTCGGCGAGGTGGGCTTCGCCGTCGAAGCGGGCGGGGTCGGGGCGGCGCAGTCGGGGTCGTCGCGATTGCGGTCGACGTCATCGGCGAAGGCGCTTACCTGATCACTTTCCATGCGCCACCCTTGGCAGGACCGACGCGTTCGAGCTGCCCGGCTTCGCGCAACTTGCGAATGATCCGTTCGGTCGCGCGCGGGCCCTTGCCGATGCGTGTGGCAACTTCAGGGATCGATAGCGATGGTTCGACGGCGAGCAAGGCCAGGACGGCCTGGTGAGTTTTCCCCGTCGTTTTCCCCGTCGTTTTCCCCGTCGACAGCGAGAACGCCACAACGACCGAGCCTTCCCGCACCGAGACATCAGGTGGCTTCAGGCCGTGTGCGCGCATCAGTGCCGCAATCTTCAAGGTACCGCGCCCCCACGTCTCGATGATGCCGCGTCGGTAGAAAACGCGCGCGATCATCGGGTTCCAAGGCTTGGACTCATGCTCGTGAAATAGCGCCTCGGGCGTCAGGCCAAAGTGCAACTCGCCGACCGAGATGATCTCCAGGCGGTCGTCGTAGAGCGCCACGCTTACCGAGCCACCTCCGACCGAATAGTCGCGGTGGACGAAGGCATTGGCCAGCGCCTCGCGCAGGGCCTCCACCGGCAGCAACGGCGTATCTTCGCGTGCCATGCGCCCGGGCACGATGCGGCTCGCCACCGGTAGCTATTCGATCAAGAAGCGCTCCATGCCCGCCCCGCTGCAGTCCATCGCGAACGATCAGGCCCGCAGTCCTTCGCGGCCCGCCCCGGCCACCGCGGCAGGGTCGCGATCCTCGACCGCTCGCGACCGCGTCAACCCACGCGATCGCACGGGTGCCGGCCCTGTCGATTCTCGCGGATGCGCGTGAGCAGCGTGCCCCCGGATACCGGGGAGCGGGTGGTCGTGGAGACGCGCGGGGCCTCGTCGATAGCCGTCCGCCGCTCGGTCGAGGCCATCAAGGTGAAATCGAGCGTGTCGACCGATGTGGCCAGCACCTTGTCGCGGCGCGTCTGCGTGTAGAAGCCGGTCAGTTCGACCGAGACGTCGTAGTCGCCAGCGGGCAGCGAGCCGAGCCGATAGGTGCCGATGGCGCTCGAAATGGTGCTGCGGGTGAGACCGGTGCTGAGGTTCTTGGCTGTCACCGTCGCGCCCGGCAGGGGGGCTCGACTTTCGTCGAAGATGCGCCCCTCAATGCTGCCCGTGTCGGCCTGGGCCAGCGCCCAAATGGGCAGGAGCAGGGCCAACAGGACCAGAAGCAATACGGATGAGCTGTACCAGGACTTCATGTTCTTTCCTCCGTTGTCGTTCGAACGCCCTCCGGCCGCCACGCTCCCGGCCTGCTTCGATCACATGACCGCTACGGGGCGAGATGAAGGTGCCGCCGGATCGGGACTCTGCGTGATTCTCGCCCTCAGAGCTTCAACGCCCGCACCGCGGTTTCCGGTTGGGCGCGGTCCCAGGAGCGCTCGAAGGCGCGCCACATTTCCTGGGCGCGCGGGCGGTCGGCGAGGTGGGCTTCGCCGTCGAAGCGGGCGGGGTCGGGGCGGCGCAGGCGGCGGTCGGCGCGACGGATTTCAATCAGGCTGGACAGGCGTTGCGCGAGGTCGATCAGGCGATGGCCACCGTGCAGCGCCGGGGCGATGTCCTCGACCAGGATCTGCACGCGCGCACCGCGGCCGGACATCGCCACGCGCTTGATCAGTGCGACCACCGCGTCGTGGTCGAGCAGGCCGGGGTCGAGCGCCATCGAACAGATGCCGATGCGGTGCCGCGCCGCGCGCAGCAGATCGATGATGCAGGCGCGTGCGGCCAGCCCCCGGTCGAAAGCGATGACTCCGGTCGCGGATGCCGCCGGCAGCGGACGACGCATCGTGCGGTGCTGGATGTTGGCGTCGAGGTAGGTCTCGCCCTCGGCGATGAAGCCGAAGCGCTCGTAGAACGGGATCGCGTGTTCCTGCGCGGAAAGGGTCAGTTCGTCGTAGCCGAGGGCTCGCGCCTTCTCGATCAGCCGTTCCATCACCAGCGCACCGACGCCGTGGCCGCGGAACTCGGCGAGCACTGCCATGCGCCCGATTGCGCGCGCCGGCGTCAGCCTGCCGGTGCCGACCGGCTGGTCGCGCTCGTCGAGCACCAGCACGTGCTGCGAGGTCGCGTCGAGCGCGTCCCATTCTTCTTCGATCGGGCAATGCTGTTCGACCACGAACACCGGTTCGCGCACGGCGCGCAGCTGGTCGAGATCGGTGGGATAGTGGGCGTCGACAACGCGCAGGTTCGGGGTCATGAGAGGAATCCAACCAGTCCGAGGTTGAGCCATTGCAGCAGATCGGCGCGTTCCGCGTCATCGAGTGGGGCGATGTCGGCGGCGAGCAGTTCAGGTCGGGCGAGCAGCGTGGCGAGTCGCGCCGAGGTCTCGAATTCCTGGCCCGCGAGCGCGAGTACGCGCCGGCCGCGGCGCGCCGGCGTGTTCACCGGCTGCAGGAACGGATGGCGCAGCAATCCCGCGCCGCGTGCCAGGCGCTGCCGGAACTGGGTCGCGCTCAGCGGTCGAGGTCGCGGTGCGGGCAGGTGGCGAGCGCCGTGGGTGGACAGGAAGCGCGCAAAGTGACGTGCCAGCGTGGCGTCGTCGAGCTGCAGCCAGCTACGCAGGCAGTGGCGCAGGCGCAGCACGTCGTCGGCTTCGATCGCGGTCGGATCGCGCCGCGCGGCGAGGCCCGGGTCGGCATAGCGTTCGCTGGCGTCGTACGCGAGCTGGGTGGCGAATGCCTCGATCAACTCGCCTGCGCTCGCGGCCGCAAAGCCGATGCGCAGACAGAGCCCAGCCGCAGGTGACTGCGCCGTGGCCCGGAGATCAGGCGGCAGGTACAGCGCATCGCCAGCCTGCAGATCGATCTGCTGCCATGCCGGCGGCATCTGCTCGACCTGCAGGCTGGTACGACCTTCGGTCTGCAGCAACAGGCAGCCGGCGGGATCGGCGTAGGTGATCGCGGGCGCCGCCGTGGCGGCGAAGCGCGCGTCGACCCCGCGGATGCGCCAGCGCGGCAGGAAGGAGAGGAGATCAAGCACCGCCGCGACATCGCGGTCGAAGCGGTCCACCTCCACGACTTCAAGCGCGAAACCCTGCTCCGGCAACGCCCGCAGCCGCTCGGCCGCGAACGGGCCCGGCTCGCGTCCTGCCGCGGTGTGCAGATGCGCTTCAACCAGGTCCTCGCAGGCGAGTCCGGCGAGATCGTCGGGCCTGATCGGTGCGACGAAATCGCTGCCGCCCATGCCGCGGACCAGCAGCGGCCGCTTCAGCCACCAGGTCGCGAGGAACTTCTCGACCGGCATGCCGAGCCGGAGATCCGCCGTGGCATGCACCTGGATCGGCGGGCGCGGGTTAGTCGCGCGCGATCGCATTAGCCAGTTCGCTGGCGAGGCCGGTGTAATCGGCCGGCGTCATCACCATCAGGCTGTGCTTGACCTCTGCCGGCAGGTCGAGCCCGGAAACGAATTCGCGCAGGCTCTCGCGCGAGATGCCCTTGCCACGGGTCAGTGCCTTCAGTTGTTCGTAGGGTTCGGGCAGGCCGTAACGTCGCATCACCGTCTGGATCGCTTCGGCCAGCACTTCCCAGTTGCCATCAAGGTCGGCGGCGAGGCGGGCGTCGTCGATGCTGAGCTTGGCGAGTCCGCGCATCAGCGCATCGATGCCGACCAGGGCGTGGCCGAAGCCGACGCCGAGCGTGCGCAGCACGGTGGAGTCGGTGAGGTCGCGCTGCCAGCGCGAGATCGGCAGCTTGGCCGCGAAGTGCTCGAACAGGGCATTGGCGACGCCGAAGTTGCCCTCGGCATTCTCGAAGTCGATCGGATTGACCTTGTGCGGCATCGTCGACGAGCCGACCTCGCCGGCCTTCACCGTCTGCCGGAAGTAGCCGAGCGAGATGTAACCCCAGACATCGCGGCAGAAGTCGATCAGGATGGTGTCGATGCGGCGCAGGAGGTCGCTGATCTCGGCGATGCCGTCGTGCGGCTCGATCTGCGTGGTGTAGGCATTCCACTGCAGCCCGAGCGAAGTCACGAAGCGCTGCGAGAACGCTTGCCAGTCCACTTCCGGATAGGCGACCACGTGCGCGTTGAAATTGCCGACCGCGCCGTTGATCTTGCCGGGCGACTGCCAGGCGGAAAGCTGCGCGCACTGGCGGTCGAGGCGCGCGATCACGTTTGCGATTTCCTTGCCGAGCGTGGTCGGCGAGGCGGTCTGCCCGTGCGTGCGCGCCAGCATCGGCTTGGCCGCGGCCTGCTGCGCGAGTTCGGCGAGGCGTTGACGCAGGCGCCCGAGCAGCGGCACGAACACCGCATCGCGGGCGTCCTTCAGCATCAGCGCATAGGCGAGGTTGTTGATGTCCTCGCTGGTGCAGGCGAAATGCACGAACTCGCGCAGCGGCGCCAGCGCCGGCAGCGCACTCATGCGCTCCTTGAGGAAGTACTCGACTGCCTTGACGTCGTGGTTGGTAGTGGCCTCGATCGCCTTGATGCGCGCCGCATCGTCCAGGTCGAAGCCCGATGCGATCGCGCGCAGCGCCGCGCGTGCGTCGGCCTCGAAGCGAGGCACCTCGGGTATCGCCGGCTCGTCGCCGAGCGCGATCAGCCATTCGACCTCGACGCGCACGCGCCGTGCGATCAGGCCGTACTCGCTGAACACGCCGCGCAGCGGCTCCACCTTGCTGGCGTAGCGGCCATCCAGTGGCGACAGGGCAATCAGGGGATCGAGCGACATGCGGGCATCCGCGGCAAGGAGAGCGGCGATTCTAGCGACGCCGGCCATGGCAGCGGCATGACTCAGCGCAGGCCGCAGGCGGCGAGTTCGGCGTCGAGCAGGCGCCGTCGCTCGTCGAAGCCGAGATGGAAGCCGTCCTCACGCTCGCGCCGGGCGCGATCGGCGCGCGCCGTGGCACAGGCGCGCGTCTGCGGATCGGGTCCGCGCAGCGTTCGTGCGCGCGCTGCCTGTGGGCGTGCCGAGCCGCCGAGCGACGGCGGCAGCCTTGCTTGCGATGCGCGGGCCCAGGCCGCGATCTGCTTCGCGTCCGTATTGGTTCCGGTGCGCGCGACGGGAGGAGTCGCGACCACGATCTCGCGCCGCTCCACTGCACCCGGGCAAGCACGATCGACCACGCTCAGCCGGCCATCGGCATCGCGGCAGACGAACAGCTTGCCGGCGTGGGCAACGGGTGCAAACAGTGCGTAGACGAGTGCGAGCAGCAGCAAGGGGCGGGGCATCGTGTGGCTCCAGCAGGCGGGGTCGTGAGCATCGCGCGCTGCAGCGTTGGCGCGCATCGGCGGCGTTCGCATAGTTGGCCCGGAAAATTCGCAGGCGCGGGTGGCAGTGGCTGGCGATGGCATTGCATCCGGCGAGGGGCGATGATCGGCTCCGGACGGAGGAAACGACGATGACCAGTACCCGAACCGAACGCGACAGCCTGGGCGAACTGGCCATTCCCGCGGATGCGCCCTGGGGCATCCAGACGCAGCGCGCGATCGCCAACTTCCCGGTCTCGGGATGGCGCATGCCGCGCGCGTTTCTGCGCGCGCTCGGACTGGTCAAGGCGGCCTGCGCAGAGGCCAATGCCGGGCTCGGGCTGTTGCCGAAGGGCAAGGCGCGCGCGATCCGCGCCGCCGCGCTGCGCGTTGCAGCCGGCGAATTCGACGCGGCGTTCCCGGTCGACGTGTTCCAGACCGGCTCGGGCACGTCCAGCAACATGAACGCGAACGAGGTGATCGCCGGGCTCGCCGCGAAGGCGCTCCGGCGCCCGGTGCATCCGAACGACGACGTCAATGCCGCGCAGTCGTCGAACGACGTGATCCCGTCCTGCATCCAGGTTGCGGCCACGATCGAAGTCGGCGAGCGCCTGCTGCCGGCGTTTGGGCATCTGCGCGCGAGCATCCGCCGTCGTGCGCGCGAGCTTGCGAAGATCAGCAAGACCGGGCGCACGCACTTGATGGACGCGATGCCGATGCGCTTTGACCAGGAACTCGGCGCCTGGGCGACCCAGATCGACGAAGTCGAGGCGCGTCTCGGCGACGCGCTGAAACGGATGCGGCGGCTGCCGATCGGCGGCACCGCGATTGGTACCGGCATCAACGCGCCGAAGCGTTTCGGTGCCGAAGTGTGCGCCGCGCTGCGGGCGCAGACCGGGATCCGTTTCGCGCCGCATCACGACCGCTTCTACGGCATCGCCACCCAGGATGCCGCGCTCGAACTCTCCGGCGTGCTGCGCACTGCCGCGGTCGCGCTGAGCAAGATCGCCAACGACCTGCGCTGGATGAACTCTGGGCCGCTTGCCGGACTCGGCGAGATCGAACTGCCGGCGCTGCAGCCCGGTTCCTCGATTATGCCCGGCAAGGTCAATCCGGTGATCCCGGAAGCGGTGGCGATGGTCGCGGCGCAGGTGATCGGTTGCGATGCGGCGATCGGCTTCGCCGCGGCGAGCGGCAACTTCCAGCTGAACACGATGCTGCCGCTGATCGCCTGGAACCTGCTCACCGCCATCGAGCTGCTTGCCAATGCCGCGCGACTGCTCGCCGACCGCGCCATCGACGGCTTTCGCGTGCGCGAGGACCGCATCGGCGAGGCGCTCGCGCGCAACCCGATCCTGGTCACCGCATTGAATCCGCTGATCGGCTACGAGCGCGCCGCCGCGATCGCCAAGCGTGCCTACCAGGAAGGTCGTCCAGTGCTCGATATCGCCGCCGAGGACACCGGCTGGTCGCGCGCCCGGCTGCAGAAACTGCTCGACCCGCGAACGCTCACGCGTGGCGGGTCGATTGGTGGTGCTGCGGGAGGGTGATCGGCTATAGCGGATTGTGGACGCGCAAGCCCGGAAAGCGCGAGAAGTCGCGGTCCGCTGTCCACAATTCGGTAACGCCGGCTTCCTCGCATACGGCAGCGATGCGCGCATCGTGGACCTGCCCACCATGAACGTCGGACCGTTCGAGCAGCCTGCGCAGATGCGTCCAGTGCTCGTCGCCAATGCCGATGAAACGCAGCCCAGGCGCTTGATGCCAGCGATCCACGACCGCCAGCAGTTCGCGCGTTCCCGGCGCATCCAGGTGGAACTTCCGGTTCGACACGACGGCGAGGAACTCATGCACGCAGGGCCACGGGATGGCCCATGGTTTGCCGCGCGCGATCAAGCGTGCAATGGCGGCGCGTGCCTGGTGGTGCCGATCAAGCCGCTCGAGATGTGCGTAGACGAGGAGGTTGGTGTCGACCGCGATCACCGACGCGATGCCTCTTGTTCGCGCGTTGCGTCGATCATCTCGTTGACGGTCCAGGTGCCGAGCGGCTGACTCAGGCCGGTTCCGGCGGAAGGCCAGACGAAGGGGGGGGCGGACCGGTCGACAACGGGTTCGCGCAGTGCCAGACGGAGTCCCGTTTCGACCAGGTGCTTGATGGTCACGCGGTCGCGCTGGGCGCGCTTGCGTGCTCGTTCGAGCAAGGCTTGGTCGATGTCGATGGAGGTTTTCATGGGGGCGTACCGCTTGCCGAAATACCGTCAGCGGTAGCGTAGCACTTGGGTGGAGTAGAAATGGAAAGACCCGCGCACGCTCACGCGTGGCGGGTCGTTCGGGGTGACGACGAGCGGATGAAGCTCAGTCGGTGAGTTCGCGCGTGCGACGCAGGTGGACAGCACCGGCAATCATGGCGGCGCCGGCCACGGCACCGACCCAAGTCTTCGCCGACGTGAGCACGGCAAGCAAGGACGTGGGCGAAATCAACTCGAAGGCCTGGGTGTTGTGGTTGATGTCGATACCGAAGCGGAAGCCGCCGGCGACATCGAAAGACCACGGCGACACGCTGGCCAGTCCGCGCCAGAACACTTCGCGCCAGTACCAGCTATCGGGAATGCTGAGCGATGACATGGCATCGAAAACCGTCAGCATCACGCCGCAGACGATCGGTACCAGCACCGCCCACAGGAAGGGCTTGCCGCGCGCCCAGCTCGACACCAGCATCAGCCAGCCGATCGAAGGCAGCGCCCAGATCGCGTTGACCGGAATACCCACGAGCAGCGTCAGCCAGACCTTGAATGGGGCGGCCTGCCACAGCAGCAGCTTCCAGGCGTTGACGCCGTTGAGCGACAGGAAGGCGCCGAGCAGCAACACCAGCAGCAGGTTGAAGACGATGGTGACAGCGAGCGCGATCAGCGGAGCGACCAGCGTCGCCGCGGCGATCTTGGACAGGACCGTGTCGCGATCGGACACCGGCATCGACTTCCAGAACAGCACCGAACGATCTTTGCGTTCATCGAACAACGAGGCGATGAAGTAGAAGAACAGCACGATGCCGAGGACCATCTGCATGATCAGGGCGATGACGCTGTGGAAAATCTGGAAACCGTTGAGGATCTCCGGCAACACCGTGTCCGGTACGTTGATGCGCAGCTGCGAGATCTTTACGCCCATGATCTGGGCGTCGGCGATGTGCGTCTGCGCGACCAGGAGACCGAGCAGGAAGATCGAGAAGAACGCGATGGCGACTGCGCTCGGAGCCCAGACGAAGCCGCCGCGGTTCTCCCAGAATTCGCGCTTGAGCTGGGTCAGGTAGGTGTTCATCGGTAGGTTCCCTTCATCGTGGCCACGAAGATGTCGGCAAGGCCGGGCGTGCGCACTTCACCGAGCGCTTCGAGCTGGCTGCGCTCGACGCCGTCGAACAGCAGGATTGACTTGCCGAACACCTGGCGTTCGTCCAACGGCTTCAGCGCCAGTGCGGTTTCGCGCTTGTCGGCCGGCACCATCACCTCGCTGAAGCGCGTGCCCAGTTCTTCCATCGTTGCCGATAGCGAAATCAGTCCGTCCTTGATGAACAGCACGTCCGTGAGGATGTGCTCGATCTCTTCGACCTGGTGGGTGGTGACGATGATCGTCTTCTCGTGGTCGAAGTAGTCGTTCAGCAGTGTCTGGTAGAAGTCCTTGCGATACAGCACGTCGAGCCCGAGCGTGGGCTCGTCGAGCACCAGCAGCTTGGCGTCGATCGCCATCACCAGCGCCAGGTGCAGCTGCACGATCATGCCCTTGGACATCTCGCGCACACGCATTGCCGGCTTCAGCTTGGTTCTGGCCAGAAAGGCCTCGCACTTGGCGCGCGAGAACTTCGGATGTACGCCTTCGACGTAGTCGATGGCCTCGCGCACACGGATCCAGCGCGGCAGCACGGCGACGTCGGCGATGAAGCAGACGTCTTGCATCAGCGCGTGGCGTTCGGTGTGCGGGTTGCGACCGAGGATGCTGAGTTCGCCCTCGAAATCGGTCAGGCCCAGCATTGCCTTGAGCACGCTGGTCTTGCCGGCGCCATTCGGGCCGATCAGGCCGACGATCTTGCCGGCTTCGATGCTCAGGTCGATGCCCTTGACCGCTTCGGTCTTGCCATATCGCTTGCGCAGTCCCCGCGCTTCGATGACCTTGCTCATTGCTTGTGTTCCCCAGTGGTGTCCATCGTGGCGAGCGTCGCCAGTTCGAGCCCGAGCCGGCGCAGGCGGTCGCGCAGGATCGGCCATTCCTCGCGCAAGAAGTGCTCGCGCTCGGTCTTCAGCAGCGCTTCGCGAGCGCCCTGGTTCACGTACATGCCGAGCCCGCGCCGCTTCTCGACCAGGTTCTCGTCGACCAGTTCCTGGTAGGCCTTGGAAACCGTGATCGGATTGAGCTGGAAGTCGGCCGAAACCTGGCGCACCGAGGGCAGGGCGTCGCCTTCCTTCAGCGCTTCATCGAGGATCATGGCCTTGATGTAGTCGCGCAGTTGGCGGTAGATCGGCGCGCTTTCGTTCCACTGGATCGACATGGGTCAGCTCCGCGAACCGGCGCGAGGCGCGCGGCTGAAGCTGTAGTAGGGGTCGCGCAGGCTGACGCGGGCGGCTCGTTGCGCGCGTTGCGAGGCGCTGGTGGTGGTCGCCGCAGGGGCCGGTTCGGAGGCCGCGGCGGGCGCAGATTGCACCAGCGCGTTGGCGACATCGTTGGCCGGAGCGAAGCTGGCGGCCGTGGCCAGCAACAGGTGGAAGGCGTATTGAAGCAAGGACTGGCTCATGGCATCCGCTCCTGCGGTGACGTGTTGTAGTGAACTATAACACCTAGATTCGAGCCGTCAACCACCCGCGGGCAAACCATGACGCCAGTCATGCACCGGGTTGGCTAGAGTGCACCGGAATTCCACCGAGGACTCACCATGAAACGCTTTCTGATCAGTGTCTTGCTGCTTGCTTCCGGTTCCGTGTCGCTGGCCTGCAGCCCATTGCTCGACGTCTCCGTGCGACCGCTGGCCGGCAAGGAACCGGTGCACTTGTGCGAGAAGTTCGACGGCAAGGTGCTGCTGATCGTCAATACCGCCAGCAAGTGCGGCTTCACCCCGCAGTACGAGGGGCTGGAGGCGATGCACGCGAAATACGCCGAAAAGGGGTTCGCCGTGCTCGGCTTCCCGTCGAACGAGTTCATGGGCCAGGAGCCGGGCAGCGAGGAACAGATCAAGGAGTTCTGCACCCTCACCTATGGCGTCAAGTTCCCGATGTTCGAGAAGACCCGCGTCAAGGGCGACGATGCCAGCGTGCTCTACAAACGCTTGCGCGAAGCCACCGGTGACGCTCCGGGCTGGAATTTCCACAAGTACCTGGTCGATCGCAACGGCCGAGTGGTCAACAGTTTCGGCAGCCGCACCAAGCCGGAAGACAAGGAATTGGTTGGGCTGGTCGAGAAGCTGATCGCCGAACCCGCACCGAAATGATGGGTCAGCGGGGCGCATCGCTCTCGCCACCGGTGTCTCATCCCCATGTGGGAGGGCCGCTTCTGGCCCGATCAGGCCGACAGCCTCACCCCAGCGCCGACAACTCCGCATTCAGCCGCTCGGGATCGCCCAGGTTCAGTTCGATCAGACGCTTCAGCTGGGTGAAGCTGTCGAGGTCGATCTTCTCCCAGCGAAAACCGATCTGGTCCGGGGTGGCGTGCGCGGCGCTCGCGCCCATGCTGATCTTCAGGCCATCGCCGAGGCGCAGCTCGATGCGATGCATCGAGTTGAGCTTTCCGCTCCATTCCTGCGGCCGCGTGGTCAGCGCCCCCTTGAGCGAAATGTCGATCAGCTCGGCGTCCCACATGGCGCGGTCGGAATAGAGCTTGACGCTGCCCTCGAAGCGGAAGCGGTGGAAGCGGCGACGTTCGGAGTTGGCTTGGTTCGTCATGCACTCGGTCATGGCGGTGGCGAGGCCGGAGTCTAGCTCAGGAAGTCCACCAAAGTGTGCGCCCGCGCACGCTCGTGCCAGGTCTCAGGATTGGCGCTGCAGGACCAGTTCCAGCACGAACTTCGAGCCGAAGTAGGCGAGCACCAGCAACGCGATGCCCGCCAGCACCAGGCGTACCGCACGCCGCCCGCGCCAGCCGTGGCGCCAGCGGCCGAACAGCAACGTGCCAAACACCGCCCACGCGAGCACCGACAGTGCCGTCTTGTGCGCCAGGTGCTGGGCCAGCAGGTCCTCGACGAACAGCACCCCGGTGAGCAGCGCCAGCGTCAACACCAGGAATCCGGCGCCGATCAGCTGGAACAGCAGTTGCTCGACCTGCACCAGCGGCGGTGCTCCGGAGAACATGCGCGAGAGCTGGTGCGTGCGCAGGGCGTGGTCCTGCAGCCCGAGCTGCAGCGCGACCACTCCGGCGATCGCGAGCGTGGCGAAGGCGAGCACCGCGAGTGCGGCGTGGGTGGCGATGCGCCAGTCGGCGATGCCACGTGCACCCGGCTGTTCGTCGATCAGCAAGGCCAGCAGCACCGCCGCCGCAGCGATCGGGAAGACCACGGCGGCGAGGCGCTGCAGGCGTTGCCAATGCATCAGCAGCAGCAACCCGAGCACACACAGCGCCGCGGTGGCCGACAACGCGTTGAAGAAGTGCAGGTCGAGGCCGCGCCCGCGACCATGCGCGAACAGCATCAGCAGATGCGCGGCCAGCGCCAGGAAGCCAAGTCCGGGAACGAAGCGCAACCGCTCGGGCCGAGCAGCGGGCGTCAGCGCGGCGAGGGTGCCAAGCGCATAGAACACGCTGGCGAGCAGGGCGAGCGAAAGGGGCATGGATTGCAGTTTGGCATGCGTGGCCGCGCCGCGGGAATGCCCGCGCCCGGCTGCGGCTATACTCCGCGCCCGTTTTTTCCGCCGGTCCTGAACATGTTCGAGTCGCTCAGCAGTCGTCTCTCCGCCACGATGCAGAAATTGCGCGGTCGTGCGCGCCTGACCGAGGAAAACATCCGCGAGGCGATGCGCGACGTGCGCATCGCACTGCTCGAAGCCGACGTCGCGCTGCCGGTGGTTTCGGCGCTGATCGAGCGCATCAAGCAGCGCGCGGTCGGCCAGGACGTGTTGAAGAGCCTGTCGCCGGGCCAGGCGCTGGTGAAAGTGGTGCAGCAGGAACTGACCGCGGTGATGGGCAGCCAGAACAGCGAGTTGAACCTGAATTGCCCGGCGCCGGCGGTGATCCTGATGGCCGGCCTGCAAGGCGCCGGCAAGACCACCACCGTGGCCAAGCTCGCCAAGCACCTGCGCGAGCGGCGCAAGAAGAAGGTCATGGTGGTGAGCTGCGACGTCTATCGCCCGGCGGCGATCGACCAGTTGAAGACGCTCGCCGGCCAGGTCGACGCGTTGTTCCATCCGAGCGAGCCGGGCGAGGCGGCGGTGACCATCGTGCAGCGTGCGCTCGATGACGCGCGCAAGAGTTTCGCCGATGTGCTGATCATCGACTCGGCCGGTCGCCTCGCGATCGACAACGCGATGATGGAAGAGATCGCGGCCGTGCACGAGGCGGCCAAGCCGATCGAGACCCTGTTCGTGGTCGACGCGATGACCGGCCAGGACGCCGCCAACACCGCCAAGGCGTTCGCGGCGGCGCTGCCGCTGACCGGCGTGATCCTGACCAAGACCGATGGCGATGCGCGCGGCGGCGCGGCGTTGTCGGTGCGCTACATCACCGGGCGCCCGATCAAGTTCGTCGGTGCCGGCGAGAAGCCGGACGCGCTCGAACCGTTCCATCCCGAACGCGCGGCGTCGCGCATCCTCGACATGGGCGACGTGCTCAGCCTGGTCGAGGAAGTCGAACGCAAGGTCGACCAGGAGAAGGCGCAGAAGCTGGCCGAGAAGGTCATCAAGGGCAAGAAGTTCGACTTGAACGACATGCGCGACCAACTCAGCCAGATGCAGAACATGGGCGGCATCACCGGGCTGATGGACAAGCTGCCGGGCATGGGCCAGATCCCGCAGAACCTGAAGGACAAGGTCAACAACCGCGATGTCGATCGCATGATCGCGATCATCGGTTCGATGACCAAGAAGGAGCGGCGCCACCCGGACCTGCTGAACGGTTCGCGCAAGGTGCGCGTGGCGCGCGGTTCCGGCACGCAGCCGGCCGATGTCAATCGTCTGCTCAAGCAGTACCAGCAGATGGAGAAGATGATGTCCAAGCTCTCCGGCGGCGGGCTCAAGGGCCTGATGCGGCAGATGAAGGGCATGATGGGCGCGGGCGGCATGGGTCCGGGCGGGATGTTGCCGCCACGCTGAGCGTCCGCGAAATTTCGCAGGCGATGGCGCGCGCAAGGCGCAGCCCGGGTTCCGAAGCAGACGCAGGAATGGCGAGGGGCGAATCCCGAGAATGGTTTCCGTCCGGTGAGCACACCGGCACAACCTCCAACCACTCCAGGGAAACCGCCATGAACTTCATCAAGAACCTCGTCCTCGGCCTGAGCCTGTCGCTGGCCTCGCTCGCTGCCTTCGCGGCGCAGATCAACCTCAACACCGCGAGCGCGACCCAGCTCGAAACGCTGAACGGCATCGGCGCCGCCAAGGCCGAGGCGATCGTCGCCTATCGCAGCGAACACGGCGGCTTCAAATCGGTCGACGAACTCGCGAACGTGAAAGGCATCGGCCTGAAGACGGTCGAGAAGAACCGCGACCAGATGACCGTGACCCCGGCCGCCAAGGCCACCGCGCAGCGCTGATCCGTTCGCCATCGAGAGTTGCCGACGCCCGCCTCGCGCGGGCGCCGCGCCGCCTGATGCGGCTCAGCGGGCTCCCTTCAGCAACACCACCACGGCACCGCTGCCGCCGTCGTTGAAGCGTGCCGAGCGGAACGCGAGGACATCGCCGCGCTGGCGCAGCAGGCGGTCGGTGAGGGCCTTGAGCACCGGGCCGTCGTGTTTCGAGCGCAGGCCCTTGCCGTGGATGATCTTCACGCACAGATGGCCGCGCGCCTTGCATTCGCCGAGGAATCGCGAGATCGCCTCGCGGGCCACGGCGGCGGTCATCTGGTGCAGGTCGAGTTCGTCGCGCACGCTGTACTGGCCGCGGCCAAGCTTGAGCAGGATGCGCGGCGCGATGCCGTTCTTCAGGTAGCGCAACGGCTCGGCGGCATCCGGATCGAGCGAACTGGGCAAGGGATGCAGCAGTTCCTCGATGACGCGGGCGTCGTCGCGTCGCGACTGCACCGGCTCCGCCGCGGGCGGTGGCGCACGCGTGTCCTGGCGGTCGCTTTCGAGGCGACGCACGCTGCCGATCGCGTCCAGGAACAGCGCGCGGTCTTCGGCTGCGACCGGCACGGGTGCAGCGGGCTTGCGGCGGGAATCGGGCGGTCGCTTGGACATCGGCGCGCAGGGTGGCGATGGCGGATCTTGTAGCAGAACCGCCGCCGCCGGTGCGTCGGTGCGCGGGCGGCTCGGCTATCATGCGCCGTTTCCGAGAACCTCCCGTACATGCATGTCCTGGTAAGCAATGACGACGGCGTCGAGGCGCCCGGCATCCGTATCCTCGCGGATGCGATGCGCGCGCTCGGCAAGGTCACCGTGGTCGCGCCCGACCGTGACCGCAGCGGCGCCAGCAACTCGCTGACGCTTGATGGCCCGATCCGCGTGAGCGAGATCGAACCGGGGCGCTATCGCGTCGCCGGCACTCCGACCGACTGCGTGCACCTGGCGCTGTGCGGCATGCTCGACGACGAGCCCGACATCGTCGTGTCCGGCATCAACACCTCGGCCAACATGGGCGACGACGTGCTCTATTCGGGCACGGTTGCGGCAGCGATGGAAGGGCGTTTCCTCGGTCATCCGGCAGTCGCGGTATCGCTCGCATCGCGCGAACACGATCCGCAGCACTACGCGACCGCCGCCCGTGCCGCGCTCGCCATCGTCAGGAAGCTGGTCGCCGACCCGCTGCCGGCGGACACCATCCTCAACGTCAATGTGCCGGATCGCAGCTGGGACGAGATCGCCGGCTTCGAGGTGACCCGGCTCGGTCATCGCCACCGTGCCGAGCCCTGCATCCGTGCCAATGATCCGCGCGGTCGCGACATCTGGTGGATCGGTCCGGCCGGTCCCGAGCAGGACGCCGGCCCCGGTACCGATTTCGACGCGGTGCGCCGCGGCTTCATCTCGATCACGCCGCTGCAGGTCGACCTCACCCGCTACAGCGCGCTGGAAAATGTCGCGGCCTGGGTCGATGCGCTCTCGAGTTCGATCGGAGCACGCAAGGCATGATGGTGCGGCGCGATCCGGCCGGCCTCGGCATGACCTCGCAGCGTGCGCGCGACCGCATGGTCGACACCCTGCGCGCGGGCGGCATCCAGAACCCGCGCGTGCTCGATGTGATGCGCAACCTGCCGCGGCACCTGTTCGTCGACGAGGGCCTGGAAGTGCGCGCCTACGAGAACTCGCCGTTGCCGATCGGGCAGGGGCAGACGATCTCGCAGCCCTACATCGTGGCGCGCATGACCGAACTGGTGCTCGCGGCGAACCCGAAGAAGGTGCTGGAGATCGGCACCGGCTCCGGCTACCAGGCCGCGGTGCTGTCGCAGCTGGTACCGCAGGTGTTCTCGGTCGAGCGCATCGGCTCGCTGTTGCGCAATGCGCGGCGGCATTTCCGCAGTCTCGGCATCGAGAACATCCGCACCCGCCATGACGACGGCCGTCGCGGCTGGCCCGAGGAAGCGCCGTTCGACGCCATCCTGATGACGGCGGCGGGCGAGTACATCGATCCACTGCTCGCGGAACAGCTGGCTCCGGGCGGCGTGCTGATCGCACCGGTCGGTCCGCAGGGCGGCGAGCAGAAGCTGGTGCGCCTGACGCGCGATGCCGACGGCCTGCACGAGTCGGTGCTGGAAGCGGTGAGCTTCGTGCCGCTGCTCGGGGGCGTGCTCTGATGGCCGTGTTCCAGCCGCTGTACCAGAAGACGCTGGGATGGTCCCGGCATCGCCATGCGCCGGCGTGGCTGACCTTCCTGAGCTTCATCGAGGCGATCTTCTTCCCGGTGCCGCCGGAAGTGATGCTGGCGCCGATGACGCTGGCGCACCCGAAGTCCTGGTTCCGCTTCGCATCGGTAAGCCTGCTCGGCTCCACCGCGGGGGCGTTCATCGGCTATGCGCTCGGCATGTTCGCGATCGCACTGGTCGAGCCGCACCTGGTCAGCTGGGGGCTCGATGCCGCATTCAACGAGGCGCGCGATTCGCTGCAGAAGCACGGCTTCTGGATCATGCTGGTCGGCGGCTTCACCCCGGTGCCGTTCAAGCTGTTCACGATCGCTGCGGGCACCGTGTCGATGCCGCTGTTGCCGTTCGTCGCAGCGGTACTGATCGGTCGCGGCAAGCGCGTGTACCTGGTCGCGGGCGCCATCCGGCTTGGCGGCGAGCGAGCCGAACGCGCGCTGCATCGCTACATCGAACCGGTGGGCTGGGCCGCGCTGGTGCTGCTCGCGCTCGGCCTGATCGCGCTGTTCGTGTGGAAGGGTTGAGCATGCGCCTGCGCGCACTGGCTGCCCTGAGCCTGGCGCTCGCTGCATGTGCGAGCTTCGAGCCGCGCATCTCGGTCGAGTCACACAAGCCGTCCTCCGGGGCACAGCAGCCGGGCGGGCACATTGCCGCTGCGGCGTCGGTCAGCACCGGCGGCTACGTGGTCGCGCGCGGCGACACGCTGTATGGCATCGCTTTTCGCAACAAGCTCGATTTCCGCGATCTTGCCGCGTGGAATCGCATCGCTGCGCCGTACACGATCTACCCGGGGCAGCAATTGCGGCTGTCGGCACCGACGCCATCGGTGCAGGCCGCGGCGGCCGCCGCACCCGCGCCTGCGGCTGCGGCCGTGGCGCCGCAGGTCGAGGTCCCGGCGCCGCCTGCGCCCGTGACTGCAGTGGAGGATGGCGACGACGTGCAGACGTTTGCCGTGCGCGACGATCCTGCACCGGCCGCCGCAGGCGGGGCGCAACCGCTGCTCACGCAACCGGTGCCGCCGCCGACAAGCTCTCCTGCCGCCGCGATCGGCCTGGCACCGACGACGCCGCAGCCGCAGCCGGTCACCCCGGTGCCGAGCGAACCTGTCCCGGTTCCCGTGCCCGCCGCTGCAGCACCGAGCGCCGTCGACACGACGCCAAGGCCGGTGCAGGACCCGAATGCGCCGAGCCGCGAACGCGAAGGCTTGCGCTGGCGCTGGCCGGTGAGCGGCGCGCTGATCGGTCGCTTTGTCGAAGGTGACCCGACCCAGCAAGGCATCGATCTTGGCGGCAGTCTCGGCAATCCGGTGCTGGCTGCGGCGGACGGCGAAGTCGTCTATTCCGGCAACGGGCTGCTCGGCTACGGCGAGCTGGTGATCGTGCAGCACAACCCCGGTTTCCTGAGCGCCTATGGGCACAACCAGAAGCGCCTGGTGCTGGAGGGTGCCCGGGTCAGGGCCGGCCAGCCGATCGCGGAAATGGGTCGGCGGGGCGGCATCGACATGCTGCATTTCGAGATCCGCCGCAACGGTAAGCCGGTCGACCCGCTAGGCTATCTGCCGCAGCGCTGAGGCCGCCATGCACCGCACGCCCGAAGACGAATTGCCGACCGACGACCTGCTCGAATTGCTCGGGCCGGCGGACGCGGATTCCTTCGAGCGCGACTCGACCACCGCCTACCTGAACGAGATCGGGCTGATTCCCCTGCTCGACGCCGGCGCCGAGCGCGACCTGGCGGAGCGCGCCCGTGGCGGCGAACTCGCTGCGCGGCAGGGCCTGATCGAAGCCAACCTGCGCCTGGTGGTGAATGCCGCCCGCGCCTATCTGGGTCGCGGGCTGCCGATGCTGGACCTGATCGCCGAAGGCAACCTCGGGCTGATCCGCGCGGTCGAGAAGTTCGACCCGGCGCGCGGCTTCCGCTTCTCGACCTACGCGATGTGGTGGATCCGCGAAGCCATCGAGTTCGCGCTGATGCGGCAGACGCGCGCGGTGCGGCTGCCGGTGCATGTGCTGCGCGAGTTGGCGCAGGTGCTGCGTGCCGGTCGCGAGTTGACGCGGACGCTCGGGCGCACGCCGACCCTGGAGGAAATCGGTCGCGCGGTGGGCAAGGAAGCCGCGGAGGTCGCGCGCCTGTATCGCTTCAACGCGCGCGTCGATTCGCTCGATGCGGCACTGGCAGCGGACGACGAACGCCTGCTCGGCGAACTGGTGCCGACGCCCGACGAAGCCGCGGCCGACGGGCTCGGCGAGATCGCGCACGATGCCCGCCTCGATCTGTGGTTGGCGGAGTTGCCGGCGCGCAGTCGCGAGGTGCTGGAGCGGCGCTTCGGTCTGCTCGAACAGCCGCTGCAGTCGCTCGCCGAAGTGGCGCAGGTGCTCGGCGTTTCGCGCGAGCGCGTGCGCCAGATCGAAGCCGAGGCATTGGCCCGGCTGCGCGTGCGTGCGCGCGAACCGAACTAGCGCTGGGCCAGGCTGAAGGAAATCGGCACCAGCGCGCGCGATCGGCTCGGCAAGCCGTTTTCGATCAGCGGCCGGAAGCGCCAGCGACGCTGCACCTGCTCGATCGCGCTGCGATCCAGCACGCCGTGGCCCGAACTGCGCTGCACCTCCACGGCTTCCGCTCGGCCATCGACGCCGATCGTCACCAGCAACAGGACCTCACCCTGCCAACCCTTGCGGATGGCTGCGGTTGGATAACGCGGCGGCGGCGCGTCGAGGTAGGAGACGGCGCCGATCAGCGTCGGTGCAAACGTCTGCGTCGCAGCGTCGGCGTAGTCCAGCGGGTCGGTCGGCGCGGGCAGGGTCACAGGCACCAGGTCGGCAGAAGTCGCTGCCGGCAACGGGTTCGGGATCGCGGCCGGCGTCGGCGGCGCGCGCCGGGTCGGCGCCGGCGTGGTCTTCGGCAACTGCACCGGGACCAGTGGCGCGGGTGGCGGCGGCAAGATCGGTGGTTCGCGCATCACCACCTCGATCGGATCGACGGCGGTGTCCGGCTGGGTGTCGGGTGTCCGCACCGGAGCGACCAGCAGCGCGAACGCGGAGACATGCAGGACCAGCGCGAAGGCGATGGCGCCGGTGCGCGCCGGGCTGATGCGGGAGTCGGAATCGGCAGTGGTGATCGTCGACATGGGGCTTCCCCTCGAAATCCGGAACGGCTCCGGTGAGGTGGACAACGCGCATGCAGGTGGATCGGGGTTGCGCAGCCCGGGCTTCAGTCCTGGCCCGGCAGGATGAACGCGGCGACGACCTTGCGGCCTTCGCCAAGCAGCACGTTGTAGGTGCGCGCCGCGGCGGCGTTGTCCATCACCTCGATGCCGATGCGCCGCGTCAGGAAGGCAGCGAACACTTCGCGCGCCGGGAACACCTGGCTCGGGCCGGTACCGAGGATCAACACCGTTGGCTCGGTGGCGAGCAGGGCGGTGCAGTCTGCCGCCGAGAGCGTGTTCGCATCGCGTACCGGCCAGTCGAATGCGGCGAGGCCGGCACCGAGCGCGAAGCTCGCGCGGCGTTCGCCGCTCGCGAGCAGGATGCGGTCCGGGCCGACGCTGCGGATGTGGTCGCCGTCCGGAGCCTCATGACTCCATTGCATGGCCGCGATCAGTCCTCGTCAGCCTCGCGCTTGCGCTTCGCGGCCAGCGGCTTGTAGACCGAGCCGGCGGGCTTGCCGGCGGGTTTGGTCGGCGAAGCCCGATAGGCCGGCTTGGCCCCGAAGTCACGCTTCGGACGGTCGCTCGCAGCGCCCGCCGGGCGCGCCGGGCGGTCGCCATAGGCGCGCTTGGGCCGATCGGCAAAGCTGCCGGACGGACGCGCGGGGCGGTCGCCGAAGTCGCGCTTCGGACGGTCGCTCGCAGCGCCTGCCGGGCGCGCCGGGCGATCGCCATAGGTGCGCTTGGGCCGATCGGCAAAGCTGCCGGACGGACGCGCCGGGCGATCACCGAAGTCGCGTGCTGGACGCGCCGGGCGGTCGCCGAAATCGCGTGCTGGACGCGCCGGGCGGTCGCCGAAGTCGCGTGCTGGACGCGCGGGGCGGTCGCCAAAGTCGCGTGCTGGACGCGCCGGGCGGTCGCCGAAGTCACGTGCAGGACGCGCGGGACGATGGGTCGGGCCGTCGGCACGCCCGCCGAAACTGCGCTCGCGGCGTGGTGCGGCGCCGACGATGTCCTCGGCGCGCGGTGGGCGCTTGCTGAATCCGCCGGCGCCACTGCGCGAAGGCGCCTTCGCGTACTTGCCACCTTCGCGGCGTGCAGGGCGCGTATCGGCCGGGTCATGCGGTCGATGCGGGCGCTCGCCGTAGCCGCCGCCGGTATCGTCACGACGCGCGCGGAACGGACGCTGCCCGTCGCGCGAGGGTCGGGCGCCGAACTCGCCTTCGCTCTTCGCCGGCTTCTCGCCCGGCATCAGGATCTTCGCCTTCTTGGCGCGGCGATAGAACGTGGCCGTATGCCCGACCTTCTGGATCAGTTCGGACTTGGTGTCGCGGGCGAGCGACTTGATGATCTCGTCGCGCTCTTCGCGATCCTCGGCGATCACCCGGATCTTCACCAGTTCGTGGCGCGACAGCGCGTCGTCGAGTTCGATGCGCACCCCGTCGGACATGCCCTTCTGGCCGATCATCACGACCGGATTGAGATCGTGCGCGAGGCCGCGCAGGAAACGGATCTGGATTGCGTCGAGTGCCACGGGCACACCTTCAGGAAAGAAAACGGGCGCGAGGGTATCATGCGCGGCCCTGACTCCTCCCCGAATCGCCCGTGGCGCGCAGCAAGTCCAGTTCCCGCTGGCTCAAGGAACACTTCTCCGATCCGTTCGTGAAGCGCGCCCAGTCCGAGGGACTGCGTTCGCGCGCGGCGTACAAGCTCGAGGAACTGATCGAACGCGACCGCATCCTTGCGCCTGGCATGGTCGTGGTCGACCTCGGCGCCGCGCCGGGCGGCTGGTCGCAGATGGTGCGTCGCGCGCTTGGCCGCCATGGCGACGTGATCGCGCTCGACATTCTCGACATGCCGAGCATCCCCGGGGTCGAGTTCTTGCAGGGCGACTTCCGTGAAGAGTCCGTGTTGGCCGCATTCGAGGCGATGGTCGGCGGGCGCGCGGTCGATCTTGTCTTGTCCGACATGGCCCCCAATATGAGCGGCGTGGAGTCGGTCGACCAGGCACGCTCGATGCACCTGTGCGAACTGGCGCGCGACTTCGCCGAGCAGCACCTCAAGCCCGGCGGGACCTTCCTGGTGAAGGTGTTCCAGGGCGTGGGGTTTGACGATTACGTGCGGGACTTGCGCAAGCGCTACACCAAGGTAACGATGCGCAAGCCGAAGGCCTCGCGGGCACGCAGCCCGGAGGTGTACGCGCTCTGCACCGGCTTCCGCGCCGGCGCAGCGAAATGACCACAGGAGCAAGACCGTGTTGAACGATTGGGCCAAACAACTGCTGCTGTGGATCGTCATCGCGGTCGTGCTGCTTTCGGTGTTCCAGAGCCTCGGCCAGGGCGGTGCCACGCGCGGCGAGTTGGCCTATTCCGAGTTCCTGGCCGAAGTGCGCAACGACGGCGTCGCCAAGGTCACCATCTCCGAAGACGGCAGCACCATCAGCGGCGAGCGCAAGGGCGGCGACAAGTTCACCACCGTCGCCCCGGTGCGTGATTTCGGCATGTTCGCCGACCTGATCAAGCACAAGGTCGAGATCGTGCAGAAGCCGGTGCCGAAGGAGAGCATGGTCATCAGCTTCCTGCTGAATGCCTTGCCGTTCCTGCTGTTCATCGGCGTGTTGTTCTATTTCATGCGCCAGATGCAGGCCGGAGGTGGTGGTCGCGGCGCGATGACGTTCGGGCGTTCGCGTGCGCGGCTGCAAGGCGAGGACCAGGTCAAGATCACCTTCGCCGACGTCGCCGGTGTCGATGAGGCCAAGGAAGAAGTGAAGGAGTTGGTCGAGTTCCTGCGTGACCCCGGCAAGTTCCAGCGCCTCGGCGGCCGCATTCCGCGCGGCGTGCTGATGGTCGGCTCGCCCGGTACCGGCAAGACCCTGCTGGCCAAGGCGATCGCCGGCGAAGCCAAGGTGCCGTTCTTCACCATCTCCGGTTCCGACTTCGTCGAGATGTTCGTCGGCGTCGGCGCGAGTCGCGTGCGCGACATGTTCGAGCAGGCCAAGAAGCATGCGCCGTGCATCATCTTCATCGACGAGATCGACGCGGTCGGTCGCCATCGCGGCGCCGGCCTCGGTGGCGGCCATGACGAACGCGAGCAGACCCTGAACCAGTTGCTGGTCGAGATGGACGGCTTCGAGGGCAACGAAGGCATCATCGTGATCGCTGCGACCAACCGTCCCGACGTGCTCGATCCGGCGCTGCTGCGCCCGGGCCGCTTCGACCGCCAGGTGGTGGTGAACCTGCCGGACGTGAAGGGGCGCGAGCAGATCGTCAAGGTGCACATGCGCAAGGTGCCGCTGGCCGACGACGTCAACCCGACCCAGATCGCGCGCGGCACGCCGGGCTTCTCCGGTGCCGACCTGGCGAACCTGGTCAACGAGGCGGCGCTGTTTGCCGCGCGCGAGAACGCCAAGAACGTGCGCATGGAGCACTTCGAGAAGGCCAAGGACAAGATCCTGATGGGCGCCGAGCGCAAGTCCATGGTCATGAGCGAGCAGGAGAAGCGCAATACCGCCTATCACGAAGCCGGCCATGCGATCGTCGGACGTCTCGTTCCCGACCACGATCCGGTCTACAAGGTCACCATCATTCCGCGCGGCCGTGCACTCGGGCTGACCATGTACCTGCCGGAAGGCGACCGCTACAGCTACGACAAGGTCAACATCGAGAGCCGCCTGTGTTCGCTGTACGGCGGACGCGTTGCGGAAGAACTGATCTTCGGCAGCGAACATGTCACCACCGGCGCCTCCAACGACATCGAGCGCGCGACCAAGATGGCGCGCAACATGGTCACCAAGTGGGGTCTGTCGACCGAGATGGGCCCGATCGCCTATGCCGAGCAGGACGAAGAGGTGTTCCTCGGGCGCTCAGTGACGCAGACCAAGAACGTGTCCGACGACACCGCGCGCAAGATCGACGAGGTGGTGCGCAGCATCCTCGACCGCGCCTACCAGCGCAGCACCGAGTTGCTGCAGGCCAACCTCGACAAGCTGCACGTGATGGCGGCGACACTGCTCGAGTACGAGACCATCGACATCGACCAGATCGACGCGATCATGGAAGGGCGCAAGCCCGGTCCGCCGCGCGACTGGGGCAGCAGCGACGATGGCAAGGCCGGCCCGACCGCAACCCCCGGGGCGCCGGTCACGGACGCGCCCGCCCAGGCCTGATCCGCGCCAGACGCAGTGCGCAAGGCGCATGCCACAGACCCGCCGCAAGGCGGGTTTGCCGTTGGTGCGCCTGCGAAATTTCGCAGGCGGATTTCCGAAATCGGCCGAAGCGGCGTGCCAGGCGCGCTCGCAGAATGACGCCAAGCCACCGGTCGCAGCGTGCCGGCGGCGTTCCTGTCCAGAGGAGAATCGGCATGAACCGGATCCAAACCATGTTGCTCGCGCTGTGGCTGGTCCTTTGCGCCCCGGCTTTCGCTGCCGAACCGGTCAACATCAACACCGCGAGCGTCGAGCAATTGACCACACTCGATGGCATCGGCGAGGTCAAGGCCCGCGCCATCGTCGAACACCGCGAAGCCAACGGCCGCTTCCGCTCGGTGGAGCAACTGGAAGACGTGAAGGGCGTTGGCCCCAAGACCGTCGACAAGAACCGCGATCGCCTCCGCATCGACGGCGCACCGTGATTGCCGCGCGTTTCAGGCGCCGCAGTCGCGGCCGAGGACGCGGGCCAGTTGCACCAGCTCCAGCGAGCCGCTGCCGAGTCGCGATTCGTTGAATTGCCAGTCGATCCGCGCCGTGGCCGCCCCGGTGGTGGTGAAGCGCAGGTTGCCGACGGCGATGCGGCGCACGGCATTCGGGTCGAAGGCGCTGCCAAAGCCGGTGCCCTCGGTGCGGTACATCGTCAGGTCGGCGTGGTCACCGGCGATCTCGCCGGTGCCGACCAGCCATAGCGGCGCGCCGTCGAGATACACGTACCAGGCCGCGGCGAGCAGGCGCTGCGTGCCGATCGCATGGACGTCGATCGACAGTCCGTGCCCGCTCTGCATCGGCTGGTACCAGCTGCCGACGTGGCAGGCGGCGATGCCGTCGCGGCCCGTGCGGCCGTCGGCACCGATGCTGGCGAGGAGGCGTTGCAGCGGCATGCTGCCGGAAGCGAAGCCGGGGCGGGTCGTGGTCCAGCTGGCACGGCCGACGCTGGCCGAGGAAAACTGCAGTTCGAGCGTGCCGAACGGCTCGATCTGCACCGCGCCGGGCGCAAAGCGTGGCGGGAAGTCGGCACCGCGGGCGCTGTACAGGGTCATCTGCACGCGGTCGCCGTCGGCGGCCCCGGCACCGAACAGCCAGAGCGGCTGGCCGTCGGCGTAGGTGTACCAGGCGGCGCTGAGCTGCAGCACGCCGTCGACCAGGATCGGTTCGAGCACGAACCCCTGGCCGCTTTGCGCCGGGTCGTAGAACGAACCAGACAGGTCGGCGCCGATGCGGTAGCTGGGCGCGCCGTCGAGTTGTGCCAGCGGCACCCGCCACGCACCGCGGCCGTAGGTGAATGCGTACAGGTAGGCGGGTTCGTTCGCGGTCGCGGGTCGGATCACCAGTTGCTCGGTGATCGCGCTGGCGAAGCCGGTGAATTCCGCGGCCCAGTGCTGGCCGCCATCGAGCGAGACAAACACGCCAATGTCGGTGCCGAGGTAGAGCCGTCGCGGGTCCGCGGGGTCGATGGCGATGCTGTGCACCGGCACGTCGGGCAAGCGGCCATCGCTTTCGCCATTGAGCGCCGACCAACTGCTGCCGCCATCGCCGCTGCGCCAGACATGGGCTCCGCCACCGAGGGTCGAATAGGTGGCGTAGGCAACGCGGGCGTCGTCCGGTGCGAACGCGAGCGAGGACACCCAACCTGGGCGCGGCGAGCTTGCGGCCCAGGCAGTGCCGGCGTTGCTGGCGAGCGCTGCGTGGTTGCGCAGAATGCGGTTCTGGTTGCCAAGCAGCATTCGATTGGGATCGCGCGCGGCCACCGCGATCGCGCTGATGCGATCGGCGAACGCGGTGCCGACGCGCGCGCTGGCGGAGCGCCACAGACCGCCGCGGTCGTCGCTGCGCCACAGGCGCGTGCCGGCGGCGTACAGGCGGTCCGGAGCGCTCGGGTCGATCAGGTAGGGCATGATGAAGTGGACGCTGTCGGAGATGCCGGAAGTCGCGCGCACGTGGCTGTCGCCGCCGTCCTCCGAGCGCGCGATGGTGACGCCCTGGTAGCTGGTGTAGAGACGATGGTTGCTGCGCGGGTCGATGGCGTTGTAGCCGCCGTCGCCACCGCGGATCTCGGACCAGCTGCAGTCGCTCCCCAGGCAGCGACCGCGGTGCGTGCCGTTGTCCTGCAGCCCGGCCAGCACCACGGCGCCATCGGCACTGACCGAACCCGCGTAGACCTGGGTGGTGCCGAGGCCGGACTCGCGCGTCTCCCAGGCCATGCCGTTGCCGCCCGGGCCGCAACTGGCGTCGGCACCGCGCCGGGTCGGCGCCAGGTCGTCCGCGGTCATGGCCACGCCGCCGTCGTTGGTCACGAACAGCTCGCGCCGACCTGGGCCGTAGTCGGGCGGATAGACGAGGTAGTGCTGGTCGGCATGCACTCCGGCGCTGCTCGCTCCGTCGAGCCAGTGGTAGGAGGCCTTGCCGAAGCTGCGGCCGCCATCGTCGGAGCGGTACAGCTCCATGCCCGCGGCCCAGACCACGTCCGGGTTTTCCGGATTCACCGCCAGCGCCTGGTTGTACCAACCGGCGGAATACACCCAGGTCGCTCCGAAACCGCAACGCACGGCGTCGAAGCCATCGGCATAACTCAGCAGGTAGGTCGAGAGCGCGTCGCCGCTGTCGTTGCGCAGGCGCGCCGACCAGGTGCGGCCAGCGTCTTCGGAGCGAAACAGCGCGTGCAGGCCGTTGTCGTAGTCGCCACCGCCGTCGCCGGTGCGGTCGAAGCCGGCAACGATGCTCGCCGCCAGCGCGTAGACGATCCGTGGATTCGACGGCGCGAATGCGAGGCTGGTGCGGCCCATGCCGGATTCCTGCAGCACGTTCTGCCAGGGCGCATCGCCAGCGGCGTCGTCGTTGCGGAACACCGCAGCCGGACAGGGGCCGATGCAGGCGGGTGGCAGCAGCGTGCCGGGCTGGTAGTAGCGGTCGTCGAGCGAACGCGACGCGCAGGCCGCGAGCAGCACGTCGCGGCCGGCCTCGGGCAGCAGTTGCAGCTCGGTGCAGCCTTCGTAGTAGCGGTCGCCGTTGGGATTGGCCGGGCGCAGGATCTGCTGCCAATGTGCACCGGCGTCGCGCGAGCGCCACAGGCCGGTGTTGGTGGCGGCGTAGATGCGCGCCGGATCGATGGCGCTGACGGCGATGTCGGCGACGTAGCGGAAGTCGTCGTTCGCGGTCGCGAGCAGCTGCTGGAAACTCCGCCCGCCGTCGCGCGAGCGCAGGATGCCGGCGCCGCCCATCGCTGCGTAGGGGATGTCGTTGTTGCGGTACAGCTCGCCGGTGCCGGCGTAGATCAGGTCCGGTTCGCCCGGTGCCATTACCAGCGCGCCGATGTTGAGGCTGATGGCGTCGTCCGACAGCGCCTGCCAGTGACGACCGCGGTCGTCGCTCTCCCAGACACCGCCGGAGACGCCGCCGGCGAGCAGGCGCTGCGGGTTGCGCGGGTCGAACAGCAACGTGCGCATGCGCCCGCCGACATCGCGCGGGCCGAGCCAGCTCCAGCTCGCGGCCTGCTTGGCATGCTCGCCCTGGCGCGCGGTGGCGTGGCGCGGCATCGACTGCGCCGCGGCGAGGGCGCGTTCGCGATAGCCGACCGGCAACTGCTGCGCGCCCACCGGCAGGCGGCGCGCCAGCTCATGCCGGGCGAAATCGGCGCCGGCGGTGCGTGCGGACGCGGTGTGCGGGCGTGGCGGCAGCGTCCATTGCGACGGGCCGTCCGCAGGCGGTGCCTCGCGCACGCCGAGGATGGCGAGGCCAAGCAGGACCAGCAGCACCAGGTACGACGCTCCGGTGCGCTGCTGTTGCGTGCTGTCGGCCGATCGCGACATCGGGGTTCCTCGGGTGGTTCACGGATTTGCGGGACCGCGGTCTGGCGGCGGCGCCGATTGTTGCATCGCCGCTCGCAGGCCACGAGGCCCATCGCGCCGGCGCTTCGGACCAACCGTTGTCGGCGCGGGATGGCCCGGCCGTCGCTGCCGTCGCCGTCCCCTAGCATCGCGGCTTCGCTGCCAGGAGTCCGCCATGTCGCGTCACATCCCGCTGTCACCGCTGTTCCTCGCCCTCGGGCTCGCCGGAACCGCATTCGCCGCCGACCCGGCCGAAGCGCCGAAGTGGAACGTCAACTCCGCACACGGGCCGGTCAAGGCAGTGAAGTTCACGACCGACGAAGGCACCTGGATGGATCTGGACGTGAGCCGCGACGGCAACACCATCGTGTTCGCGCTGCTCGGCGACCTGTACACCTTGCCGATCACCGGTGGCGAAGCGAAGCGCGTGACCTCGGGGCCACAGTGGGATGTGCAGCCGCGGTTTTCGCCGGATGGCAGCGAGATCGCGTTCACCTCGGATCGCGGCGGCGGCAACAACCTGTGGCGGGTTCGGGTCGACGGCAGCCACTACACCCAGGTGACCAAGGAAGACTTCCGCCTGCTCAACAACCCGGTGTGGACGCCCGATGGCCAGTATCTGATCGGGCGCAAGCACTTCACTTCGGAACGTTCGCTCGGTGCCGGCGAACTTTGGCTGTTCCACAAGAGCGGCGGCGCCGGCCTGCAGCTGACCAAGAAGAAGAACGACCAGCAAGACCTCGGCGAGCCTGCGCTCAGCCCGGACGGCCGTTACCTGTATTTCTCCGAAGACGTGAGCGGCGGCAGCACCTTCGAGTACAACAAGAACCCGCACGGCGTGATCTACGCGACCAAGCGCCTCGACCGCGAGACGGGCGAGATCCTGGACATCGTCTCGACCCCCGGTGGTGCGGTGCGGCCGCAGCCTTCGCCCGACGGCAAGCGACTCGCGTTCGTCAAGCGTGTCGCCGACAAGACGGTGCTGCACACGATCGAGCTTGAAAGCGGCGAAGTGAAGCCGCTGTGGGATGGCCTGTCGCACGACCAGCAGGAGAGCTGGGCGGTGTTCGGTCCGTACGCGAACTACCAGTGGACGCCGGACTCCGGCGCCATCGTGATCTGGGCGCAGGGCAAGCTGTGGCGGGTCGATGCGAACAGCGGCGCGCAGACGCCGATCCCGTTCAGCGCCAAGGTCGAACAGACCGTGGCCGCGCCGCTGCGCTTCGAGCAACAGCTCGATGCCGCCGAGTTCGGGCCGAAGATGATCCGCGACGTCGCCACCAGCCCGGATGGCAAGACCCTGGTCTTCCACGCGGTCGGCCAGTTGTGGACCAAGGCCATGCCGAACGGACAGCCGCAGCGACTGACCGCGCGCGAGGACGCCTTCGAGTACCAGCCGAGCTTCCGTGCCGATGGCAGCAAGCTGCTCTACACCACGTGGAATGACGCCCGCCAGGGCGCCATCGTCGAGCGCGATCTGGCGAGTGGCAGCGAACGCGTGTTGAGCACGCAGCCCGGCTTCTACTACGCGCCGCGTTATTCGCGCGATGGCAGCAAGATTGTCTGGTCGAAGCAGAGTGGTTCGTCGCTGACCGGCTCGCTGAATGCGGGCGAGCAGGGCATCTGGTGGATGCCGGCCGCGGGCGGTGCCGCGACGCGCATCGCCAAGGACGGCTACGAGCCGCAGTTCAATGCCGAGGGCACGCGCGTGACCTTCCAGACCGGCGGCGGCCTCAGCAAGAAGCTGCAGAGCGTGGGTCTGCATGGCGAGGAGCCGCGCGACGTGTTCAGCCTCAAGTACGTCGACTTCGTCTCGGTCAGCCCGGACGGGCAGTGGGTCGCGTTCACCGAGCTGTTCAATGCCTATCTCGCGCCGATGCCGAAGACCGGCGCGGCGATCGAACTGGCGCAGGACAGCAAGGCACTGCCGGTGGCGAAGATCTCGGCCGATGTCGGTTCCTACCTGCACTGGTCGCAAGACAGCCGTGCGCTGCACTGGATGGTGGGCGACCAGTACCACTCGCGCGAGCTGAAGGATGCGTTCGCGTTCCTGCCGGGCGCACCGGCCAAGTTGCCCGAGCCGAAGTCGCTGCGAGGTGTCGCGCTCGGCTTGCGCGTTGCCGTCGACACGCCGCGCGATCTCGTTGCGTTCACCAACGCGCGCATCGTGACGATGCAAGGCAAGCAGGTGATCGAACGCGGCACCGTGCTGGTCGCGGGCGACACCATCCAGGCGGTCGGTGCCGAGGTCGCGGTGCCAGCGGGTGCGCGCGTGATCGACGCCAGCGGCAAGACCATCGTGCCCGGCTACATCGACGTGCATGCCCACGCCAACCATTTCAACGGCGGCGTGATCGCGCAGCAAAACTGGGCCTACTACGCCAACCTCGCGTTCGGCGTCACCACCATGCACGACCCGTCGGCGACCACCGAGACGGTGTTCTCGCAGGCCGAGTTGCAGAAGGCCGGAACGCTGGTCGGTCCGCGCGTGTTCTCGACCGGCACCATCCTGTATGGGGCAGATGGCGACTTCAAGGCGGTGGTGAACTCGCTCGACGATGCGCGCGCGCATCTGCGCCGGATGAAGGCGAACGGTGCGTTCAGCGTCAAGAGCTACAACCAGCCGCGGCGCGAACAGCACCAGATGATCAACCAGGCGGCACGCGAGCTCGGCATGCTGGTGGTCGAGGAAGGCGGTTCGACCTTGAACCACAACCTGCCGATGATCCTGGACGGCGCCACCAGCATCGAGCACAACCTGCCGGTCGCGCCGCTGTACCAGGACGTGATCCAGTTGTGGTCGCAGACCGACGTGCGCAACACGCCGACGCTGGTCGTCAGTTATGGCGGCCTCAATGGCGAATACTGGTGGTATGCGCGCGACAACGTCTGGGAAGACAAGAAGCTCAACCGCTTCTTCCCGAAGGAGACGCTGGCTGCGCGTGCGATCCGTCGCGAGATCGCGCCGGATTGGGACTACCACCACATCACGGTGGCGAAGTCGGTGAAGGCGCTGCGCGATGCCGGCGTGCGCATCCAGATCGGCGGCCACGGCCAGTTGCAGGGGTTGTCGCCGAACTGGGAAATCTGGAGCCTGACCCAGGGCGGCATGAGCAACTGGGAAGCGCTGCGCGCGGCCACCATCGATGGTGCCGACCTGATCGGCCTGTCGAAGCAGCTCGGTTCGATCGAAGCCGGCAAGCGCGCCGACCTCGTGGTGTTGAACAGCAATCCACTCGACAACATCCGTTCCACCATCGACACCCGCTACGTGATGGTGAACGGCCGCCTGTTCGACGTCGACGCCGACATGGCCGAGATCGGCCACCGCCAGGCCCGCGCCCCCGAGTTCTACTGGCAACGCCACCGCGACGGCCGCAGCTTCGGCATCGAATACGGCCCCAGCGCCCCCTGCCACTGCCCGAAGTCGGCGGTGCACAAGCACTGAGCGAATGCGGAGCCTGGCGCCCAATCATCTCTTGCTGGACCGACATCGATATCGACCTCAACCTCGAATTCATCCGCCACCCGGAACGGTTCCCACTGGTGGCGAAGGCGGGAGCGTTCGACTCGCTTCCTTCGTGATGCCTGCCTGGAATCGAACGCATTGAATGTCTCGCATAAGAGATACATAATTCGCCCCAACGGAGGGTTGAGCCATGGCGCGTTCATCGATGTTGCACGTCCGGGTGGATGACGAAATCAAGGCGCAGGCTGGTGAGGCGCTGGCGGCGATGGGGCTGACGGTGTCGGATGCCGTGCGCATCCTGCTGACGCGGCTGGTCAACGACCAGGCTTTCCCCTTGGAACTCAAAGTGCCCAATGCCAGGACGCGTGCAGCGATGGACGAAGCCCGGGCGATGGCGAAGTCCCGGAAGCCCCGCTTCCGATCGGCTGGCGCGTTGATCGATGACCTCGAAAAAGCCGACGCATAGCAAGCGCGCTGCGCCGCCGAGGGCGTGCGATTTCACCAAGGCCTTCCGCAAGGACTGGGAGCGCTTGTCGCGATCGGGTCGCTACGATCTCCAGCGCCTCAAACAGGTGATGCTCCTGCTGATCGCCAACGATGCGCCGCTCGGGCCGGAATGGCTCGATCATCCCCTCAAGGGCGATTGGGAAGATCATCGCGAGTGCCATATCGGCGGAGATTTTCTGTTGATCCATCGAATGGAAGGCCAGACCATCATCTTCGTTCGTGCGGGCACGCATGCCGATCTGTTCGAGGAATGAATCGACCTCCGGGACGAGAAACACTTCATGCGCATCGTGCATTGGAAGATCGATATAGATGGACAATGCGCGCGGGGCGACTGCGTTCGGGCGCGTGTTGCCGCGTTGGTGCTGCTTGCCTTCGCGCTCGGGCCGACCAGTAGCGCAGAAGCACAAGCCAGCGCAGCGCAGGCCTGTCCTGACCTCAGCGGCCACTACCGCGTCGATGGCTTCGGTCCGGTGCTCGGCGATGCGCTCGAGGCGCTTGATCTGCGCATGGCGGGGTTCACCGACAGCGAAGTGAAGATCGGTGGGCGCGCCGAAGCATCGTTGCAGTTCTGGATCAGGAGTGGCGGCAGCAGTCCGATGGCGAGCCAGCCCAGCCGCACGTTGACGCGGGGCGTCGACTACGACTGCACCGGTGGCGCCGTCGTGCTGAAGCGCAAGGTGAGCGCGAGCCGCAACACCGACGAAGGGTGGCTGGAGGGCAATGCGACGGTGCGGCTTGTGCGCTCGGGCAGCGGTCTTGGACTGGCCAGCGAGTTCAGCGGTCGCCAGCGCACCACGATCTACAGCTACGACTCGGCGCGCATCAGCGTGCCGAAGCTCGGTACTGCGCGCACGCTGGTCGAAGCGATCCGCTGGCCCAACATCAGCGAAGCGCGGCCCGCTTCCGAAACCTACGTCGAGGTGCCGAAGTCGGCGCCGGTGGTTGCGATGCAGCGCATGCTGGATGCGTCCTTGCTCGGCGGCGTGAACCTGGGCGGGCTGCACGACAGCGGTGGCGGTGTGCTGGCGAGCCTGAACGCCCCGCGGGCGGAGGACATCCTCGCGTTCGAGGACCGCCTGCGCGATGCCGGCATCGCGTATCGGGTGAAGCATGCGCCGGTCTGGTCGAACAACGGCTACAGCATGCAGCTCCTGTTTGCAGCCGCGGGCTCCGACGCGCAAGCCGCCTGGCATCCGAGCGGCTTTCGCGTGCAGCACGAGATCGAGCGCATGCGCCACCCGATGGTCAGCGTCAGCGACATCGAGGACGCGGGCGCGGCGTACATCGCCACGCTCGACGTGATCGGTCCGGAGCCGGTCGATCTGATCCTGAAACGCCTGCGCATGAACTCCACGATGTTCGAGCAGATCGAGGTGCTCGACGACGCGCCGACGCAACGGCGCAACCTGCGCCAGGTGCGATTGCGCCTGACCTTGCACTGAAGGCTGCAATCGTTGCGGCGCGGCCGGCGTCGCGACCGAACCACGCTATAGTCGACGCGCGTCGATGCTCCTCTCGCGTTTCCTCCGGTACCTGCCGCGGCGAACCGCTCCCTTCACGGCCCGTCTCCGGACTGGGCAGATCGTCTCAGGGAGCCTCCATGCCGGGCTACTGCACCCGCGTGTCCACCGTGCATCTGGGTGGACACGATTACCGCATCCGTTCGCTCAGCGATCGCCAGCAATTCGCCGATCCGCTCGGTCGTGCCGCCAAGGCCGGGATCTCCTCGGCGAACTGGAGCCTGTTCGGACAGATCTGGCCGTCCGGTCGCCTGCTCGCGGAGGCGATGTCGGAATTCGATGTCGGCGGCAAACGCGTGCTCGAACTCGGTTGCGGCCTCGGGCTCGCGAGCCTGGTGCTCACGCGGCGCGGTGCCGATGTCACCGCCAGCGACCATCACCCGCTCGCGGAGGTGTTCCTGTCGCACAACGCCGGGCTCAACGGTCTTGGCATCCCGCATTTCCATGACCTGCAATGGGCCGTCGCCGACGATGGCCTCGGTCGCTTCGACCTGATCATCGCCAGCGACGTGCTCTACGAACGCGACCACGCAGCATTGCTGTCCGCACTGTGCGAACGCCACGCCAAGCCGAGCGCCGAGGTCGTCATCACCGATCCCGGCCGCGGCAACAGCGGCGCCTTCACCCGCGCCATGGCCACGCTCGGCTTCAGCATGGAAGAAACTCGCACCCGCTTCGACGCCAAGGACCGACCGCCATTCCGAGGGCGTCTGCTGCACTACCGGCGCGGGTGATTGGCTGCGCCCGAACACCTCGCTGTCGGGCGCGATCGAGGTTCTGGACGACACCCCCTCGGCACGCCGTGACCTGCGTTGGCTGCAACTGCGGGCGGCCCCGATCAGTCCTCGGGGTGCGCGTTCTGGCCGAGTTGCGAGTAGAGCCGCCAGGTCATCCAGCCGAGCACCAACAGGCCGAAGGCGAGCACTGCCCACAACGCGAAGCGGCGCCTGCGCGCAGCGGCATTGGCGTCGTCGGTCGGCGCGGCCGCAGCGGCCGGCGCAATCGGAGCGGTTGGCCGTTGCGACTTGCCGATCTGCACGTGTCGCAGCTGTGCGATTTCGGTGGCGCTGAACCCTGGCGCTACCTGCGCAAGGGCCGTCGCACCCCCGTTCCAGTGTCGGACCACTTCTGGCGCTGCGCCGACCGCCAACCGGAAGTCCTTGCCGCGCGCGGTGAACACCAGCGTCTGCGGGCGCCAGCCGAGCACCAGCCGCGGTGGTGTCGATCCGGCGGATTGCGGCCGCACCACCCATTCGGCGCTGCCCATTGGTGCTACCTGGATGCGGCTGGAACGACGCTCGCCGCCATCGTGGTTCAGGCGATAAAAGGTGCTGCTGATCTGCGGTGCGAGCAGCCATTGCGGCTTCGGCCCGCGCTGTTCGCGGTAGACGCCGATGATCACCGGCAGCACGGTGTTGGGCTCGGGCAGGTCGAGGCCGATCGAACTCGCGGCGATCGACGGGCTGGTGACGTAGACGAAGTCGCCGTCGACGCGCCCGGGTTGTGACTGCAGCGTGAGTTCCAGGCGCGGGTCTGGCGTGGCCGTGGCGCCGCGCCATTCGCCGAGGATGGTGGTGAAGGCCAGTGGCGCGCCGTCCAGCCAGCGCAGCTTGAGGTAGCGACCGCTGCCCCGCGGTAGTTCGATGCGGTCGCTGACCAGGCGTACCGTCGGGTCGTTGCCGGGGATCCAGTCGAGCGTGCCGTGCGCCACGCCATCCCAGAGTTTCAGGTCGTCGCTGCGCTCGATCGCGAGGCGCGCGTGGTAGTCGCGTACCGAATCGCCGATCTGGAAGCGCAGCGCCTGCAGCACCTCGTTGGCGGCGCTCGGGCCGAGATCGACCACGAGTGCGGCCAGTGGTCGCGTGACCACTGTCGCTGCTGCGCGCGGGTCGCGCTCGACCTGCGCGGTGTTCGCGCGGACATCGAGTTCGACCAGCGCTCCATCCGCGTCGGTGCGCAGTTGCAGGTCCAAGCTTCCGGTGTTGCCCGGGGCCTGGACATCGGCGTAGATCGGGAACAGCGTGCCCGCCTGTTCGCGCACTTCGGTGCGCGCGCGCTGCTCCGGAAAGTGCAGGGCATGGGGCAGCAACTGGCCGGTGCCGTTGTAGACCCGCAAGTCGGCCAGGCCCGCGGTGCGCGACGCCTGGTACACCGCGAGTGGCAGTTGCAGCTGGAGCACGCCGTCATCGCCGTTGGCCGCGAGCGGGAACACCGCTGCGAATTCATCGAGATTGGGGTCGTGCGGCGCGGCGGTGGCGCTGGCTCGGGATGGCGCGGCGGTCAGGGTGATGGCGACCAGGGCGGCAACGGCTACCGCCGGTACCCAGCCCGTGCACCGTCCCGATTCAGGGCGACCGTGCGTATCGCATCTGCGTATCGTGCGCGTCCCCAATTGCATCAGCCGCAAGCGCTTCATTGCTCTGCCTCCCTCGGCAACGGCGCGACGTAGCCGATCAGCAGCATCAGCCCGCCGACGCCCATGAAGGACACGATGCGGGCGACACTGCCGACGTTGCGCAGGTCGACGATGAACAGTTTGAACACGACCACGCCGAGCAGCGCGGCACCGATCATCCACAGTGGCTTGGACAGCCGGCGCGCGGCGTGGCGCATCAGCGCAAAGGCGCACAGCGTCCAGGTCAGCGACAACATCGCTTGCACGAACTGCGAGTGGAAGAGCGGTTCGAAGCGGTAGGGCAGGTCGAGATACTTTGCCGCGGTGCGCAGCAGCATCAGGTTGAACCAGCCAAAGCCGAGCGCCATCGAAGTGCGCAGCGCCAGGCGGTGCTGCTCGTCGCTGGCGCGCTCGCGGTGCAGGCGCCAGAGATCGGCAAGCAGCAAGGCGACGAAGCCGGTGCTCAGGTCGAGCGGATTGAGCAGCGGCAGGTAGGGTAGCGGCGCCATGTTGCCGTCCTGGCGCAGGTTCCAGTAGATCACCAGCAGCAGCGCCCACAGCGCCGCCAGCGGGATCACCGTGCGACCGTACCAATCGTGCAGCGGCTGTAGCGGCCAGCCGCCGCGGCGCACCTGCATCAGTCCGAGGAACAGGCAAGCGATGGCTGCCCACGCCGCGAGGTAGTCCGGCCACATGCCCGCCACCACCCAGCCGCCTTGCGCCTGCAGCGCGAGTTCCGGATCGCCCGCGAGCCAGGGCATCAGGTTCAGCGACACCACTGGCGCCAGCATCAGCCAGGGTGCGACCACCCGACTGAAGTGCAAGCCCTTGAGGCCGCCATCCGGGATCTCCCAGTGCGTCTGCCAGCGTTGCAGGCACCAGGCCATGCCCGCCCAGCAGAGCAGCACTGCAATGGCCGTGCCCGGCGAAGGCAACTGCTGCTGCAGGTAGGCATCGGCCAGCAAGACCATCCAGACCAGCGCCTGCATCACCATCGTCGGCACGGCCAGCAAGCGAAGCAGCGGTGTCGCGCACGCCCGCGCCATGAACAGTGCGGCCATCGCCAGCAGGGTCATGCACGCCAAGCGCCAATCGGCGTAACCGAACCAGCTCGATTCGTCGCGCATCAAGCCGTTGGCCTCCAGCAGCCGCGCGCCGAATTGCGCCAGCACGTCCACCAGCGGCAGGTACAGCAGAATGCCGAGGCCGATCAGCCAGACCACCGCCGCGGTGCCGTGCTGGTGCTCGCTGAGCGCGGGCGAGCGCTCGGCGTCTCGCAGCCGCGTCAGGCCGAGCCATGCCAGCGCCAACAACACCAGGGTGCCGGACAAGGGACCGCCGGCGAACGCGAGCCAGGCGTCACGCGTGCTGCCATCGCCGGACGCGGGCAGCGCCCAGTCGAATTGCAGCAGGCGTTCGACCACCAGACTGTCGGCCACCTGGACCAGGAAGATGAAGCTGCCGAGGACGGTCAGCAGCGGCCAGGCGATGCGTTGCAGGTTTGCGGCATTGGCGAACGCGAAGCGCTGCGCCAGCGCCGTGAAGCCGTAGCCCGACAGCGCCAGTCCGATGCCGTAGGCGGCCCAGAAGCTCACCTGGTACCACGGTATTGGCGCAGCGGCCGCGGCGCCGGTGGCGAAAGCCAGCGCGTGCGCCGCGCCGTGCAATGCGAAGCCACAGCACCAGAACATGGACAGCCACAGCCAGGCGACGCTGGCGCTGCGGTCGCGTTCCTGGGCCATGCCGGTGCCGCTCTGCCAGCGGCGCTTGAACGCGAAGGCCGAGACCAGCGCACCGATGCTGAGCAGCAAGCCGCCAAACAGCGCGCCGCCACTCAGTACCTCGCCGAGACTGACCTCCGGATAGACCGGTACGTTGTGCCAGCGCATGTAGCGGGTCATCAGTCCGAGGAAGGTCAGCCCGGCCACCGCCGTGACCGCGCCGGCAAGCACGGCCGGCAGGCGCCAGTCAGCGCGGCGGCCAAGCCATTGCAGGCCGTACACCAGCAGCATCGCGGTCAGTACGTACAGACTGGCGCGGTGCACGCCGTGCACGCGCAACCACACTTCCACCCACAGTCCGCCGAGCAGCCAGATCACCGCGATCGCAATGAAGATGCCGGCCCAGCCACTGAAGCGCGCACGCGCGGCGTCCTCGTCGTCGCCGACCGGCAGGCTCTGGCGGCGCAAGGTCAGCGCCAGGAACACGCCGGTGGCACCGAGCAGCAGGAAGCCCAGGCTGATGTGTTCGGTGAGCGCTCGCAGCGGGTCGATCCCGGTCAGCACGCGCAGGAAAGCGATCCAGGCGCCGAATTGCAGCAGGATGCCGAAGCGCCACACCAGCGCCTGCTTCTGCCGCAGTCCCACCCAGACCATGCCGGCGCCCTGCAACGCCCAGGCGGCGCTGGTCCAGCGGCCATCGAAGGCGAGCGGGATCGCCAGCGTGCCAAAGACCACCGCGAGGGCGAAGAAGGATTCGACCAGCAGGCGCAGGCTGCCCGCACGCCAGCGCCACAGCGCCAGTCCGAGGCTGGCGTAGAACACGCCGAAGGCCACCGCCGACAGCGCGCTGCCGAGGTGCATGTCCTTGACCATGCCGTACTGCAGGCCCATGGCCACGATCGGCACGCCGAATACCAGCGTCGCATCGACATAGGACTTGAGCCTCGGCGCCTGGCGCCAGGCATAGAGGATCGCGATCGCCGCGTACATCGCCACGAACAGCGCCAGGAAGCCCTGCGAACTCTGGTAATGCTCGGCCTCGTAGCGCTGCACGCCCCAGGCGGTACCGATCAGGAAAGTGAACAGGAAGCCGAGGAAGTTCAGCACGCGCCAGGCGCGCGTCCACGCGATCGCGAAGATGCCGGCGTTCAGCAGCGCGTAGTAGCCGAACAGGGCAACGTGGTTGCCGCTGCCGCTCGACACCAGGATCGGCACGGCGAAGCCGCCGACGATGCCGAAAATCGCGAGCCACAGCCCGTCCTGCAGCACCGCAAGGACGCAGGTGAACGCCACCAGCGTCAGCAGCAGGCCGAAGGTCGCGCCGGTCGGCAGCAGGTGCCAGAACTTGTAGGCGCCAAACACCACCAGCATCAGCGTCGCCAGCGCCGCACCCTGGGTCGGCAGCGCGATGCCGGGCCGGCGCGTGCGAATGTGCCAGCCCCAACCGAGCAACGCGATTGCGCCGGCGGCGATTCCGGTCAGGCGCATTTCGATCGGCACCACGACGTAGTTGGATGCAAAACGCAGCAGGAAGGCGACGCCGATGAACAGGATCATCAGCCCAATGCGCGCGACCAGGTTGCCGCCGAACAGCCAGTCCTTCGCGCCGGTCAACAGGCGCGTGACCGGGTCTGGCTCATGCGGCGCCGCGGGTCGTGGCGCTGGGCGGTCGATCGTTGGCTTGGGCTTCGCCGCTGGTTCATGCGAGCGGGCTGGTGTCGGCGCGGCTTCGGCGGTCGCGTTCGGCTGCGGCATCGGTTCGCGTGCAGCCGGAGTCTCAACCGGTTCCTGCACGCGCGGCGGGTTCCAACGCGCTTGCACCGGTTCGTCCGGGATCGGTACCGCGACCGCGTCGGTGTTCGGCGCAAGCGGCGGCGTGTCCGCGAGATCGACCGACGCCGCGCTGGCAGTCTTTTCCAGGATGACGGTGGGCTGTGGGGGCGCTGTCGGCAATGGTGGCGGCAGCTTCGGTTCGGACGCCGTGAACACGGCGCGGCCGCTGACGGGCGCTGGTGTCGGTGTCGGCGCAGTCGCTGCGGCTGCGGTCTCCGCGTCGGCGGGGGCTGGGCCTTCGCCCAATCGTTCCACACGCTGCAGCAGCTGAGCGTGCTGCTCGCGCAATTGACGCATTTCCTTGCGCAGGTCGCTGACTTCGCGCGCCTGGCGCGTCACCAGTTCCTGTGCCTCGTTGATGGCGCCATTGGCCTTGATCCATGCGACCGCGGGCGCGATCAGCAGGTAGAGGACGAGCAATACCGCGAACAGACCCAGTAATTCCATGCCGATTCTGTGGTCGAAGGAGACGTAAGCCCGAGCGTAGCAGGCGACCGTCCCCGGATCGCCAGGTCGAGCATCGTCAACACGGCTTGCAGAGGGCGTGCGAGCAGGGCCAGTAGCGCGAATTCGTACAAGGTCCAGTCGCAGCGGAACGCGATGACGAGCGGAGTCGCCATCATCGAAAGATCCAGTAGCCGCGGGAGCCGGCGCATGTCCGAGCGTAGCGAGTCAGTGAAAATCCCGCGATTGCGAGGCGAGCCCGTAGAGCAGGGCGCTGTAGTCGTGCAGGCGTTCGGCGACGATGTGCTGGACGCCGTCGGCGCGTTCGATGCGGCCGTCGAGGGCGAGCAGGCGGGATTCGCGCAGCACGCGCCGCTGCGCGTCGGCGAGGCGGCGCCAGACGACGATGTTGACGACGCCGGTTTCGTCTTCGAGGGTGACGAAGGTGACGCCGCTCGCGGTCTGCGGGCGCTGGCGCACGGTGACCAGTCCGGCGATGCGCACGCGCGCGCCGTCCGGGCGCTGTTCGAGCGACTTGGCCGACACCACGCGCCGCGACTGCAACTGGTTGCGCACCAGACTCACCGGATGTGCCTTCAGCGACAGGCCGACGCGCTCGTAGTCGGCGATCACGTCGTCGAACAGGCTCGGTTGCACCAGTTCGACCTTCTCCTCGGCGATGCGCGCCTGGCCAAGTAGCGGCGTCGGTGCGGTGAGCGCCTCGACATCCCAGCGCGCGCGGTGACGATGCCCGGACAGGCTGCGCAGCGCGTCGGCGTCGGCGAGACGCGCCTGCTCGAAGCGGTTGAGTGCGGCGCGCTCGACCAGGTCGCGCACGTCGGCGAAGGACCGTTCGCGCCGCGCGGCCATGATGCGTTCGGCGCAGGCCCGCGGCAGTCCGTCGATCTGGCGCAGACCGAGGCGCAAGGCAAAAACGGGGTCAGAGTGCATTTCCCCGCTGTCCATTGGTTCACGGGTTCCACAGGAAATGCACTCTGACCCCGTTTTTGCCTTCTCGATCGTGCAGTCGAAGTCGCTGTGCACGACATCGGCGGGGCGCACCTCGACGCCGTGGCGCTGCGCGTCCTGCACGATCTGCGCCGGGGCGTAGAAGCCCATCGGCAGCGAGTTCAGCAGCGCACACGCATAGGCCGCGGGCTCATGGCACTTCAGCCAGCACGAGGCATAGACCAGGATCGCGAAACTGGCGGCGTGCGATTCCGGGAAGCCGTAGCTGCCGAAGCCCTTGATCTGCTCGAAGATGCGTTCCTGGAACTCGTCGCTGTAGCCGTTCTTGCGCATACCGTTGAACAGGCGTTCGCGCAGGTGCTCAAGGCCGCCGTGGCGTTTCCATGCCGCCATCGAGCGGCGCAGTTCGTCGGCTTCGCCGGGGGTGAAGTCGGCGGCGACCATCGCGATCTGCATCACCTGTTCCTGGAACAAGGGCACGCCGAGCGTGCGCGCGAGCACCGGTTCGAGCGCCGGCGACTCGTAGCGAACTTCGCCAGGATTCTGGCGGCGATGCAGGAAGGGATGCACCATCTTGCCCTGGATCGGGCCCGGGCGAACGATCGCGACTTCGATGACCAGATCGTAGAAGCACTTCGGTTTCAGCCGCGGCAGCATGTTCATCTGCGCGCGTGATTCGATCTGGAACACGCCGAGGGTGTCGGCGGCCTGGATCATCGCGTAGGTCGCCGGATCCTCGGGCGGCAGCGTCGCGATCGTCCAGTGGCGGCCGCGCAGCACGCGCACCAGGTCGAAGCAGCGGCGCAGGCAGCTCAGCATGCCGAGCGCGAGCACGTCGACCTTGAGCAGGTTCATCGTGTCGAGGTCATCCTTGTCCCATTGGATGATGGTGCGATCGGGCATCGCCGCGTTCTCGATCGGCACCAGCGATGCGAGCGCGTGTTCCGAGATCACGAAGCCGCCGACGTGCTGCGACAGGTGGCGCGGGAAGCGCATCAGCTGGGTGGCGAGGCGCAGCAGCTTGCGCAGCACCGGCGCGTCCGGATCAAAACCCTGTTCGCGCAGGCGCGCCTCGATCACTTCGGCGTCGTCCCACCAGCCGAGCGCGCGGCTGATGCGTTCGATCGCGTCGAGCGGCAGGCCGAGAGCGCGGCCGACGTCGCGCACCGCGCTTTTCGCTCGGTAGGCGATCACGGTCGCGGCCAGCGCGGTGCGGTCGCGGCCGTACTTGCGGTAGATGTACTGGATCACTTCCTCGCGCCGCTCGTGCTCGAAGTCGACGTCGATGTCCGGCGGTTCGTTGCGTTCCCTGGAGACGAAGCGCTCGAACAGCACCGACATGCGCGCCGGGTCGACCTCGGTGATGCCGAGGCAGAAGCAGACCACCGAGTTCGCCGACGAACCGCGCCCCTGGCAGAGGATGCCGCGGTGACGCGCGAACTGGACGATGTCCTCGACGGTCAGGAAGAAGGCCTCGAACTTCAGTTCGGCGATCAGCGCCAGTTCCTTCTCGATCAGCTCGCGCACGTGCGCGGGCATGCCCTCGGGCCAGCGCCAGCGCGCGCCGGCCTCGGTCAGCGCGCGCAGTTGCTGGCTTGGCGTCAGCCCGCGCGGCACCAGTTCGTGCGGATATTCGTAGCGCAGCTGTTTCATCGAGAAGCGGCATTGCGCGGCGATCTGGACACTGGCCTCGAGCAGTTCGCGCGGATAGATCTCGGCGAGGTCGTCACGGTTGCGCAGGTGGCGTTCGCCGTTCGGGTGCAGCGCGAAACCGGCCTCGGCGATGGGGGTGTTCAGGCGGATCGCGGTCAGCGTGTCCTGCAACGCGCGTCGCGAACGCACATGCATGTGCACGTCGCCGCAGGCGACCGGGGTCAGCGCATGTTGGGCCGCGAGTGCGAGCAGCGCGGCCATGCGTTCGTCATCACCGGCGCCGCGATGCAGTTCGACGGCGAGATACACGCGTTCGCCGAACAGGGTCTTGGCCCATGCGATGGAGGGCGCGTCGGTCGGATTCATCGCGGGCAACAACAATGCGATCAGGCCATCGCCATGGCCGTCGAAGTCGGTGCGCGCGAGCCGGTACGAACCCTTCGCCGCCGCGCGCCGGCCGCGCGTGATCAGGCGACAGAGATGGGTGTAGCCGTCATGGTCGATCACCAGCAGCACCAGGCGCGTGCCTTCGACCAGGGTGAACTCGGCGCCGACGATCAGCTTGAGTCCGGTCTTCTCCGCCGCCTCGTGCGCACGCACGATGCCGGCGAGCGAACACTCATCGGTGATCGCGAGCGCCGTGTAACCGATGCGCTGCGCACGCTTGAACAGCTCGATCGCGCTCGATGCCCCACGCAGGAAGGTGAAGTTCGAGAGGCAGTGCAGTTCGGCGTAGGCAGGGGCATCGCTCATGGCCGTTCACGCGTATACCCCTTGCACGAACCAGTCGTGCGGGGCCTGGCGGTTGCGGAACACCCACAGCCGCGCGCCGTCGGACTGGTCGAGGCGGTAGTAGTCGCGGGTCGCGTCGGCGTCGTCCCACCAGCCGCTCTCGATGCGCTCGGGCAGGCTGAGCCGCGCCCGGCGCCAGTCGAAGCTCGGCCATTGTTCGATCGGCGTCGGTTGCGGCAACAGGAACATCGGGCGTTGTGGCGGCACCATCGCGACATGGCCTGTCCGGCGCGGTGTAGGAGCGGCACTTTGCCGCGACCGGTGACGCGGCGATGCCAGGTGCGCATCGGATGCAGGTGTCGGCGCCACCGCCCCGCGCTCCGGCCGATGATCCGCGTTCAACACGAAACGCTCGATCGCGCCGTCACCGAGACGTCCCTGCAATCGGTCCAGCAACTGGGTCGCATCCTCGGGCGCTTCGCCATGGCGCACGAACAGGTCGCGCGAGGGGGCGTTCAGGGCCTGGGTTTCGCTGAGTTCCAACGTCAGTGCGGTACTGCCTTGCGGAAGGGTGAGTCGTTCGAGGCGTGCACGCACGACCGCAAGCAGGTGATCGCGGTCGGCGCTGGCCTGGCCGAGGCCGATGTCGATCACGGTATCGACGTGGTCCTCGTGCGCGAAACCCATGCGCAGGCGCAGTGCCGATTGCTGGCAGGCGACCAGCCAGTGCGCGGCGGCGACGACCAGGCGCCGCGCCGGGAACAGCAGGGCGGTGCTGCTGTTGATTGCATACGGCCACTCGAGGTGCTGGCGGAAACGCGTGCTGATGCGCATCGGCACGACCACTTCGGCGCGTCGTCCGAGCAGGGCATCGAGATGGTCGGGCACGACCTGGCCGAAGCGGCGCGCGACCTCGGCACGCGGCAGCTTGAGCAAGGCGCCGTAGCTGCGCACGCCGACCGCGGCCAGCGCTTCGCAGGTCTCGCGCGGCAGATCACCATGCACGAGCTCGAGGTGGGCGACCTGTTCGCGCAGCGCCGCGGCATCGCGCACGATGCGGCTCACGCCGGCAGCGGCGAACAGGCGGGCGGCGCTCGGTGTCGCGGCGAGCCCGGCGACGCAGGCGTAGCCATCGCCTTCGAGATCGAGCGCGATCGCCTGCAGCAGGCGGCGTTCGTTGCCGAACAGCAGGCGCGAGGCGCCGATCTCGACCAGCAGCATGTCCTCGCCATGGCGCGCGACCAGCGAGCTGTAGCCGAGCGCCCACAGGGCCAGGCTCTGCATCGCCGCGTCCTCGTCCTGGCGTCGACGCAGCTCGGTCTTCAGCCCGGCGCACAGCGCCTGCGCCGCAGCGAGCACCTGGCCGGTACGCACGCCCTGCGCACGCGCGGCGGCATTCGCGGCGACGACGATGCGGCGCGCGCCCTGGGCCTCGACGATCGCGAGTGGTTCGCTGTGGGACTCGGCGCCGGGGCGGGTGTCGAGGGCGAGCCGCGTGAATTGCAGTGCCAGCCAGAGCATGGCGACCTCAGCGGCTGCGCGCGAACGGCACGACGCGTGCGGCTGCGAGTTCCGAGTGCACGCTGACCCCGTGCGGCGTACGCCGCAGCACGAAACGCGCGACATCACCGAGCGCGCCACGGCATTTGACGATGCGCAACTGCTCGCCTTCGAGCGCGATCCGCAACGCCGCCGGCGAGGCCTGGTCGGCATGGGCGAGCGGGCGATACAGCACCGCCAGGCTGCGCCCGGATTCGGCCGCGAGTTGCAGCCGGCGCAAGGCATTGGTCTCGGCATGGCCGAGCCACAACGCGAGTGCGCCGCAGACGCCGCTGCGCAGCGCCTGCTCGGCTGCCCACAGTGCCTGTTCGCTGGTTGCGCAACGCAGGTGGGCGAAGCGTTCGAGGTCGATGCCGGCGTCGGCCAGCGCCGGTGCATAGGGCAGGTGCGGCGCCGACACGAACAGCAGCCAGCGCTTGTCGTCCATCGCGCGGGCGAACGCCGGCAGCATCAGGCTCAATTCACCGAGGCCCGGGCGGGCATGGCAGACCTCGGTCAGGGCCTGCAGTGGCCAGCCACCACCGGGCAGGGCGGCATCGAGTTCGCGATGGCCGCTGGCGATCACCGGCGTGGTCGCATGGCGGTCCCCGGCGCGCCAGAGGTCAGGGCGGGTGAGCAGGGATTCGATGCTGGCGGCCATGTCAGAGACTCCTGCGGATGACGCCGACGACGCGGCCTTCGATGACCAGGTCGCCATCGACGTCGATGGGGGCGTAATCGGGATTCGCGGGCAGCAGGCGGATGCGTCCGTCCTTGCGCTCGAAGGTCTTGACGGTGGCTTCGTCGTCGATGCGTGCGACCACGATCTGGCCGTTCAGCGCATCGCGACTGCGCACCACCGCGACGAAATCACCGTCGTGGATGCCCACGTCGCGCATGCTGTCGCCACGCACGCGCAGCAGGAAGTCCGGCGTCGGCGTGAACAGCTGCGGATCGAGCGCGAGTTCGTCCTCGATCGACTGCTCGGCCAGGATCGGCTGGCCAGCGGCGACGCGACCGATCAGCGGCAGGCGCAGCACGCGGGCAAAAACGGGGTCAGAGCGAATTTCCGGAATCGGGACGACGCCAGAAAACACTTTCCGCCCCGGAAATTCACTCTGACCCCGTTTTTGCCCCAGCACCCGGATCCCGCGCGCCAGCGGCAGGATCTCGATGTAGCCCTTGCGCTCCAGCGCGCGCAGGTGTTGCTCGGCGGCATTCGGGCTGGTGGCACCGAGCGCGGCCGAGATTTCCGGACGGGTCGGCGGGTAGCCACGCTCGGCGATCGACTTCGCGATCAGCTCGAGCACGTCTTTCTGGCGGGGACTCAGGGGCTCGTTCATGCTGTAAACATTTACAGTATCCGAAGGCGTTCGGCAACGGCCGCAGTGTCCGGCAGCGACTTCTCAGAAGCTGAGACGGTTGATCAACAATGGCTGATATCGAGCTGAAAATGCTTGATATTTAACAAGTCATCCAGAATCAGGATGAAGTTCGATTCACCCCACAACATGCTTCCCCAGCGTGACCAGGCTCAGCACGGTGACGAGGCCGCCGACTGCGGCGGTGGTGATGCGGGCCGGCAGGTGGCGGGTGAGCCAGGCGGCGAAGGGGGCGGCGATCAGGCCGCCGAGCAGCAGGCCGACCACGGCCTGGCCGTAGACGTGGCCCAAGGTGCCGAGGAAGACCGCGCTGATCGCGAGGCTGACGAAGAACTCGGCGGCGTTCGCGGTGCCGATCGCAATCCGCGGTGGCAGGTTCTGCGCGATCAGGCTGGTGCTGGTCATCGGTCCCCAGCCACCGCCGCCGACCGCGTCGAGAAAGCCGGCGGCCAGCGCCAGGCGCTTGGTGCGACGGGGACGGCTCTCGGCGTCGACCGGGCGATTGCGCCATGCGCGCACCATCAGCAGCAATCCGAGCGCGAGCAGATAGGCGGCGACCACCGCACCGAGCCAGGGCGTCTGCAGATGGCTCAGCACGAAGGCACCGAGCATGCCGCCGAGTGCGCCGGGCAGGGCCAGGCGCAACAGCAGCCGACGATCGACATTGCCGAAGAAGCCATGGCTGAGCCCGGACACGCCGGTGGTCGCGAGTTCGGCCATGTGCACGCTCGCCGACGCCAGCGCCGGCGCCATGCCGAGCCCGAGCAGCAGCGTCGAGCTGGTCACGCCATAGGCCATGCCGAGCGCGCCGTCGATCGACTGCGCAAGCAGGCCGATGCCGATGAAGGGAAGCAGGGCGGTCGTGAACATGTGGGTCCGTGACGATGTGCGGCCAGTGTCGAGCGCACCCCCTGCGCTCGGAAATGACGCCGGGGCATAAGTTCATCGCCAGCGATTGTTTCCGCGACTTTTGCCGGCGGCCTAGTGTGGCTGCCATGTCCGCACAGCCGATCCTTCCGCCCATCGTCATTCCGGTTCCGTCGCTCAACGAGGAACGCAGCGCCCTGCTGGCGCGGCTGACCGATGGGCTGGACGCGGCCGCGCTGTACTGGATTTCCGGCTACGCCGCGGGACTCGCTGCGCGTGGTGCGCCCGCGTTGGCGGTCGTGCCAGCAGGAGATCGCGACGTGGACGTCGCTCCCACCCGCGTCACCGTGCTCTACGGCAGCCAGACCGGCAATGCCAAGCGCGAGGCCGAGCGTCTGCACGAGGCTTTGCGTGGCGAAGGTGCCGAGGTGCGCCTGCTGCGCGCCGATGCCTATCCGTTGCGCGAGCTCGCCGACGAGCGGGTGCTATTCGTGGTGATCAGCACCCAGGGCGAGGGCGAGCCGCCGGACGATGCCCGCGCCTTCGTCGAATTTCTGTCCGGCCGGCGCGCGCCCAAACTCGAACAACTGCGGTTCGCAGTGCTTGGCCTCGGCGATTCGAGCTATCCGCAGTTCAACGCGATCGGGCGGCTGCTCGATGCGCGCTTCGAAGCTCTGGGCGGCCGGCGCCTGTTCGCACGTGGCGAGGCCGATGTCGATGTCGCGACCGTTGCCGCGCCGTGGCTCGCCCAGGCACGCGAGCAGGTGCGCGTGCTGAAGCCGTCGTCGAGCGTGGCCACGGGGAGTGCCATCGGCATCGCCCCGGTGGCCACCACCTGGAGCAAGGAGCAACCCGGCAGCGCCGAATTGCTGGTGAACCAGCGCATCACCGCGCGCGAGAGCACGCAGGACGTGCGCCATCTCGAGATCGCCGTCGATGCCGGATTCGACTACGAGCCGGGTGATGCCCTCGGTATCCGCCCACGCAACGCTGGCGCCGTGGTCGAGCGGGTCATCACCCGGCTCGGGTTGTCCGGCCACGAGAGCGTGCGTATCGGCGACGAGATCCGCTCCCTGCATGACTGGCTCAGCGGCCATCGCGAACTGACGCGCCTGCATCGCGGCTTCGTGCAGCAGCATGCGCAGCGCGCGAAGGTGTCCGCGCTCGATGCTCTGCTCGCCGCCGGCGATGCCGCGGCATTCAACGCATGGCTCGGCGCACGCCAGGTCGACGACGTGCTGCAGGAGTTCCCGGGCGAGTGGAGCGCGGGTGAATTCGTCGCCGCGTTGCGCCCGCTGGCGCCGCGGCTGTATTCGATCGCGTCGAGTCGCAAGGCGGTCGGCGACGAGGCGCACCTGGCGGTCGCGGTGCTCGACGCGCAGGGTCCGTTCGGTGCGCATCGTGGGGTCGCCTCCGGGTTCCTCGCCGACGCCGAGGTCGGCGCCTCGTTGCCGGTGTATCTCGAACGCAACGAACGCTTCCGCTTGCCCGCGGACGCGTCGCGCGACGTGATCATGATCGGGCCGGGCACCGGCGTCGCGCCGTTCCGCGGCTTCGTGCAGGAGCGCAGCGCGCTTGGCGCCCGCGGCCGCAACTGGCTGTTCTTCGGCGCGCGCCATGCACGTTCGCAGTTCCTGTACCAGCTCGAATGGCAGGCGGCGCTGAAGGCCGGGCAGCTGCACCGGCTCGAACTCGCGTTCTCGCGCGACCAGGCCGAACGCGTGTACGTGCAACAGCGGCTGCGCGAACAGGGCAGGGACGTGGTTGCCTGGCTCGAAGGCGGCGCGCACCTCTATGTCTGCGGTGCGATCGCGATGGGCAAGTCGGTGCATGCCGCGCTGCGCGAGATCGTCATCACCCACGGTGGTCGCGACGAGGACGGCGCCGACGATTACCTCGGCGAGCTGCAGCGCAGCGGCCGTTACGCACGGGACGTCTACTGATGAATGCGACCGGCAACCACGACGCGCCGAACTTCTCCTCCCCTTCGCGCAGCGAGGGGGAGGCCGGGAGGGGGTTGCTCTCTCCCGTCGAAACCCTGAAGCGTGAGAGCCGCGGCCTGCGCGGCACGCTGCGTGAAAGCCTGGAGGACGCGATCACCGGCAGCCTGCGCGAGTCCGATGCGCAGCTGCTGAAGTTCCACGGCAGCTACCAGCAGGACGACCGCGATGTGCGCGAGGAGCGCCGCCTGCAGAAGCTGGAGCCGGCGTACAGCTTCATGATCCGCACCCGCCTGCCCGGTGGCGTCGCGACACCGGCGCAATGGTTGGCACTGGATGCGCTGGCGACACGGTACGGCAACGACACGCTGCGCCTGACCACGCGCCAGGCGTTCCAGATCCACGGGATCTTGAAACACGACCTGAAGCCGACCATCGCCGCGATCAACCAGACCCTGATCGACACCATCGCCGCCTGCGGCGACGTGAACCGCAACGTGATGGTCAGCGCGAACCCGGTCGAGTCGCGCGCGCATGCGAAGGTGCAGGCGCATGCGGTCGCCTTGTCCGAACACTTGCTGCCGCACACGCGTGCCTATCACGAGATCTGGCTCGACGAGCAGCAGGTCGTCGGTGCCGAAGCGTCCGAACCGATCTACGGGCCGACCTATCTGCCGCGCAAGTTCAAGGTCGGCTTCGCGATTCCGCCGGTCAATGACGTGGATGTGTTCAGCCAGGACCTCGGCCTCATCGCGATCATCGAAGGCGGCGAACTGCTCGGCTACAACCTGCTCGCCGGCGGCGGCATGGGCACCACTCACGGCGACGCGCGCACCTATCCGCGCCTGGCCGATGTGCTCGGGTTCATCCGCGCCGACCAGGTCATCACCGCAGCCACCGCGGTGCTGACGACGCAACGCGATCACGGCAATCGTTCCGACCGCAAGTTGTCGCGACTGAAATACACGATCGACCGGCTCGGGCTCGACGCGTTCAAACGCGAGGTCGAGGCTCGATTGGGCGAACCGTTGCAACCCGCACGCGAGGTCCATTTCGACCACAACGGCGATCGCTTCGGCTGGGTCGAAGGCTTCGATGGGCGTTGGCACCACACCTTGCGCATCGAGAGCGGTCGCCTGCGCGACACCGGGACCGTGCGCGGCCTGAGCGGACTGCGCGCGATCGCTGCAGAGCATCGCGGCGACTTCCGGCTGACACCGAACCAGAACCTGGTGATCGCGAACGTCGACGCCGCCGATCGCGCGCGGATCGACGCGCTGCTTGCCGATCATGGTCTCGATGATCAGTTGCGCGGCGCGACCTTCCGCCGCTTCGCGCTCGCCTGCGTCGCGCTGCCGACCTGCACACTGGCGATGGCCGAGGCCGAGCGCTATCTGCCGGATATCCTCGATCGCATCGAGTCCGTGCTGATCCAGCATGGATTGCGTGATGAGCCTCTTCTGTTTCGCATCTCCGGTTGCCCGAACGGCTGCTCGCGTCCCTACCTCGGCGAGATCGCGCTCGTCGGCAAGGCGCCGGGTCGCTACAACCTGATGCTCGGTGCCGACTTCGAGGGGCGTCGCCTGAATCGGCTGTACCGCGAGAACATCGATGAGGCGGCGATCCTGGCCGAACTCGACATGCTGTTCGCACGCTTCGCCGCCGAACGCGCGGGCGGGGAGCACTTCGGCGATTTCGTCGTGCGCACCGGCATCGTACGGGCGCCGGTGGCGATCGCGGTGGAGCTTGGCGCATGAAGCCGCTCGACTTCGATCATTACGCGCTGGCGCCGGAGCGTCTTGCCGGGTTGAACGCGCAACTCGCGCCGTTGAGTGCCGGCGAGCGCATCGAGTGGGCGCTGGCGAACCTGCCCGGAACGCACGTGCTGTCCTCCAGCTTCGGCGCGCAGGCCGCGGTCTCGCTGCACATGGCCGTGCAGCGCAGCGCCGACATCCCGGTAGTGCTGGTCGATACCGGCTACCTGTTTCCGCAAACCCTCGACTTCGTGCGCGAACTGCGTGAGCGTCTGCATCTGAATCTGCACGTCTACCGCGCCGCGCAAAGCCCGGAAGCGATGGAAGCACAGCACGGCCAGCTATGGACCCAGGGCCGCGAGGCCATCCGCCTGTACAACCGCATCCGCAAGGTCGAGCCGATGCAGCGCGCGCTCGCCGAACTCGGCGCCGGCACCTGGATCACCGGCATTCGCCGCCAGCAATCCGAAAGCCGCGCCCAGATCGACTTCCTGAGCTTGCGCGACGGCTGCTTCAAGCTGCACCCGCTCGCCGACTGGCGCGACCGCGACATCTGGACCTACCTGAAAATGCACGATCTGCCGTACCACCCGCTCTGGCACGAGGGCTACCTCAGCATCGGCGACACCCACAGCACCACCCGCTGGTCCGAAGGCATGCGCGAGGAAGACACACGATTCCAGGGGCTGGTCAGGGAGTGCGGTTTGCATGCGTGATGAGTGATGCAGCCACGGCCTCGCAGGCGGCCAGCACATCGAGCAGCAATCGTGCATCGACGTCGACATGCCCCTCGTATTCCGAAAGGTTTCGGAGATCGTGGGCTTTGGCCAGCACGCGCCAGACCTCGGGTCCAAGGCCGAGCGTGTGCGGCAGTGACTGGAACACGATGTAGCGGTGGCGCGGGCGGTAGCCGAGTCGTCGCAAGGCAGCGAGGCATAGTGCGTGCGCGGCGTTGTAGGCCAGATCGAACCGACTCTCGGGCGACAGTGTTGCGATGCGGGCGTCGGCCAGTCGCTTTTGGCCGGACTGCAGCAGGCCTGCGAACTCTGCAGCGTCGGCGGGCTCGATGGCCAATGGCTTTTCAGGGCCTGCGAGGCGATCAAGTGCCGAGATCATGTTCATTTCCGATCAGCCAGATGCGCGGTTGGGCAAAGATGCGCGCGATGAAGCTGTTGCCCGAGCCGCGACGCTGGCGCAGTTCGTCGCGGCTGAGGATGGTCGGGTTGATGGTGCGGCCGAGGCGTTCGCCAAGCGGGTGCAGAACGGCCATCACGTCGGGATAGGTCAGCGTGTCGGAAACGAGCATCAGGTCGATGTCGCTGCGACTGGTGTCGTTGCGCTTGGCGTGTGATCCGTAGAGGAACGCGGCGACGATCTGGCGCGCCCAAGGCGCGAGTTCGGCGCGGATGGGGTGGGCGAGACCGAAGGTCTTCTGCACAATGCCGGCAATCTCGTCGTGGATCGGGCAGTCGGGGTTGGCGCGATAACGCTTCTGCTTCCCGACGAGATCAACCAGCAGGACACCGCTGCCGGCGAGGCGAGCCAGTTCGCGTTGCACGGCACCGCTGCCGGCACCAGTGAACTGGATGAGTTCGCTGACGCTGAAATGCGCGCCTGGTGTTCCGAAGAAGCAGGCGAGCACGCGCTGTTGCGTCGCGGTGAACAGTGCATCTGACAGGTTGGCGGTCGCGTAGAGCGCGGCCGCTTCGCTGACTCGGAGGAGATTGGTGTCGGTGCCCATTTCGGGCATTATGTTGCCCAATATGGGCAATAACAAGGGTTGGCGGGCGCCGGCAGGCAATGCCGATTTCAGGTGCGAGAGCCGCGGTCTCATCGTGCCGGCCCCAGCGTCCCGCGCAGGGTGTGCCGAGTGCAGCGGCTTTCAATGGCGCGGCCGGTCAGCGCACCGCACCGCACCGCCTCAGCGCAGCCAGTTCTCGCAGACGAGGTCGGGGACGCGGCGGAATTCTCGGAGGTTGTCGGTGACCAGGACCAGGCCGCTGCTGAGAGCCTGCGCCGCGATCAGCAAGTCCAACGGGCCGATCACTTGGCCTTTCAGCTCCATCTTTGCCCGAACCCGCGCGTAGACTTCGGCCGACCTGTTGTCAAAGGGCGCGAGAGTGAGGCCGCCGACCAATTCGTTGAGCGTGGCGTGTCGCGCGGCCGCGCCCGGACCGCTCTTGGCAACGCCGGTCAGCAATTCGGCCAGGACGATCGACGACAGATGCAGTCGCTGCGGCACCATGCCCGCCAGTCTATTCAACAGAGGGCGGGACGAGCTGTTCAGCGCGGCAATGATGATATTGCTGTCGAGTAGGTACTCTGCTGCCATGGATCAATCCCATTTCGGCACTGATTCGACCTTGCCTTGGTCGGGTCGAACCCAATCCGAGAAGTCGCCGCCTTTGGCCCGGGCCGCACCGAACAAATCGGCTGCGGTGCGGGTTTTCGGTCGCATGAATAGTCCGGCCCCTTGCTTGACGAACTCCACCTCCGTGGCGTCGATGCGATACTGCGCCGGAATCCTTACCGCCTGCGAGTTGCCGAGTTTGAACAGTTTTGCGGTAGCCATGGGCGCGGTCCTCTTTGACCCTGATAGCGTATCCGGATATGGATATCCGTGCGTGAACCAACAGGCCATGCGCTGCTGCGTGGCGAACTGCTGGACCGGAGGTGATGGCGCTGCACAACGTGCCATGGCCGCTGGCGGCGGTTGGCGATCGAGGCGGGTTGGGGCGCCCGCGAAATTTCGCAGGCGAATGCGCGCGCAAGGCGCAGCCCCGGTTCCGAAGCAGACGCAGGCATGGCGAGGGGCGAATCCCGAGAATGGTTTCCGTCCGGTGAGCACACCGGCACAACCTCCAACGCATCCAAGGAATTCGCCATGAACTTCATCAAGAACCTCGTCCTCGGCCTGAGCCTGTCGCTGGCCTCGCTCGCTGCCTTCGCGGCGCAGATCAACCTCAACACTGCGAGCGCGACCCAGCTCGAAACGCTGAACGGCATCGGCGCCGCCAAGGCCGAGGCGATCGTCGCCTATCGCACTGAACACGGCGGCTTCAAGTCGGTCGATGAACTCGCGAACGTGAAGGGCATCGGCCTGAAGACGGTCGAGAAGAACCGCGACCAGATGACCGTGACCCCGGCCGCCAAGGCCACCGCGCAGCGCTGATCCGTACGCCGACAGAACTTGCCGATGCCCGCGCGATGCGGGCGTCGTGCATTCAGATCTGGAACTCGCCCACCGGCGCCGGTTTCGACAGGTCTTCGCGCTCGCTCCAGGTTTTCGCTTGCAGATGCAGCGGTGCGCCGTCGCTCAGTGCGCGGCGCAGGTCGCGCAGGTCGATCTCCGGAACCAGGGTGCGGATCAGCGCTTCGCTGTAGTCGCGCAACACGCGGTCCTTGCGGATCAGCAGCCAGGTGGTGCAGGTCGGAAACAGGCCGCGCGCGGGCAGCGCGACCAGGTCGCCATCGCCGGCGTCGACCGCCATTTCGGCGAGGATGCCGACACCCATGCCAGTGCGCACATAGGTCTTGATCAGGTCGGCATCGCGCGCGGTCACGCTGATCTCGGGCGTGAGCCCGGCTTCGGTGAAGGCGCGCCGCAGCGAAGAGTCCGCTGCCCGACTCGATTCGTAGCTGATCAATGGATGTGCGGCGATATCGGCGAGGGTGAGAGCGCGCCCGAGCTGGGTCAGCGCATGCCCGCGCGGCACCAGCACAATGCGCTCCCAGCGATAGATCGGCAGGGTCAGGTCGGCATGCGGTGGCGTGCCCGAGCTGCTGACGATGGCGATGTCGGCCTCGCCCTTCTCGTGGCGCGCCACGGTCTCGGCATCGCCACCGGGTGCGACATGCAAGGCGACCTGCGGGAAGCGTTGCTTCAGCACCGCGAGCGGACGCGGCAACACGTAGCGCGCCTGGGTGTGCGTGGTCGCGATCAGCAATTCGCCTTCGGCCTCGCGGCGCAGGTTCGCGGCGACCGCGCGGATGTTCGCGGCTTCGGCAAGAACGATGCGCGCATGCTTCAGCACCTTCTCGCCGGCGGGGGTCACCGCCTCGATGCTGCGCGCGCGGCGCGTGAACAGCTGGAAGCCGAGTTCGTCCTCCAACTGTTTCAGTTGCTTGGACAGCCCGGGCTGGGTCGCGTGCACCTTGGTCGCGGCCTGGGTGATGTTGAGGTTGGCGTCGGCGATCGCGACGATGAAGCGCAGTTGCGTGAGGGTCATGGCGGCAGGGCTCGTGCTGGGAAGGGGTCGACGCGGTCCAGGGGGATCGACATTCGACAACACGGGCGACGCATAAATATCTCACTATCGCGATGAAAGGATGAAGCGAAGCTAGCGGCGATGGCTGGAGTTGTAAAGCCAGCGCGGCTTATGCCTTGCAGGAATATGAGCAGTCGATCGCGCCATTTCCGATTCCGGGGTGCGCGGACCTAGCGTTCGGCCATGAGCCAAGCCGTCGCCACCGCCACTTCGCAACGCCTGTTTCCGCTGTTTGCGGACCTGCGCGGACGCCGCGTGCTGGTGGTCGGCGCGGGCAGCGTGGCGGCGCGCAAGATCGGCGCGCTGCTCGATACCGGCGCGCGCATCCGCGTGGTCGCCCGTGCTGCGAATGCGGAAATCACCGCGCTCGCGGAACAGGGTCGCATCGCCTTGCAGCTTGGCGAATTCGACGCGGCGCAGCTCGACGACGCCTGGCTGGTGGTCGCCGCGACCGCGGACGAGGACTGCAATGCCCGCGTTGCCGAAGCCGCGGCGGCGCGCCGCGTGTTCGCCAACGTGGTCGATGATGTCGCGCACTCGGCGGTGCAGTTCCCGGCGGTGATCCAGCGCGGACGACTGCAGGTCGCGGTGTCTTCGGGCGGCGCTGCTCCGATGCTGGCGCGGCATGTGCGGGCGCGCGTCGAAGCGTTGCTCGACGAGTCGCTTGGTGATCTGGTCGAGCTGTTCGAGCGCCACCGCGACGCGATCCGCACCCGCCTGCGTGACTTGCCGCAGCGCCGCCGCTGGTTCGAGCGCGTGCTCGCCGGAGTCGTGCCGCGGCTGCTGCGGGCGCGCCAGCGCGCTGCTGCCGAGGTGGCATTGCAGGATGCGCTGGATGCGGCCGAAGGCGTGGATGCACAGGGTTCGGTGTTGCTGGTCGGTGCCGGCCCTGGCGATGCCGGCCTGCTGACCCTGCGCGCATTGCGCGCGCTGAACGAGGCCGACGTGATCCTGCACGACCATCTGGTCGGCGCCGAGATCCTGGCGATGGCGCGACGCGATGCGCAGATGATCGATGTCGGCAAGCAGGCGCAGGGCGCGCGCGTCGACCAGGCCTGGATCCATCGCCTGCTGATCGAGCATGCCCGCCGCGGCGCGCGCGTGGTGCGGCTCAAGGGCGGCGATCCGTTCGTGTTTGGTCGTGGCGGCGAGGAGCTGGAGGCGTTGCAGGCCGCCGGCATCCGTTACGAAGTGGTGCCCGGCATCACCGCCGCGAATGCCTGCGCCGCTTATGCCGGGATTCCGCTGACGCATCGCGACCACGCGCAATCGGTGCGCCTGGTCACCGCGCACTGCGAGCAGTCGGCCGACCGCCTGGACTGGGCCGGGCTGGCGCAGGACCGGCAGACGCTGGCGTTCTACATGGGTGTGGCCGGGCTCGGGCGCATCCGCGACCGGCTGGTCGCGCACGGTCGTGCGGCAACGACACCGTTCGCGATCGTCGAGAACGGCAGCCGCCCGGAGCAGCGCGTGATCACCGGCACGCTGGTGCAACTGCCCGAGATCGCCCTCGCGCATTCGGTGCAGTCGCCGGCGCTGCTGATCCTCGGTGAAGTCGCGGCACTCGCCGAGCGGCTGCACTGGTTCGGCGCGGCGCCGATCGATGGTCGATGTCGAAGCGCGACCTCCACATCGCATTCGCTCGATCTCGCCGCTTGAATCCGGAACCACCCGCACCGCAGGAGCATCGTCATGGCCATCTACCCATCCATCCTCGACACCATCGGCAACACGCCGGTGGTCAAGTTGCACCGCATCGCACCGAAGCACGTCGATCTGTACGTCAAGGTCGAGGCGTTCAATCCGGCCGGTTCGGTGAAGGACCGCCTCGCGCTCGCGATCGTGCTCGACGCCGAGCAGCGTGGCGAATTGCAGCCCGGCGACACCATCGTCGAGGCGACTTCCGGCAACACCGGCATTGCCCTCGCTGCGGTCGCCGCGGCGCGCGGCTACAAGTTCGTCGCGGTGATGACCGAGACGTTTTCGGTCGAGCGGCGCAAGCTGATCCGCGCCTACGGCGGCAAGGTGATCCTGACTCCAGCGGCGGAACGCGGCAGCGGCATGGTGCGTCGCGCCGCCGAACTCGCGCGGCAGCACGGCTGGTTCCTGGCGCGCCAGTTCGAGAATCCGGCCAATCCGGCGTATCACCGCAGCACCACGGCCGCCGAGATCCTGCGCGATTTCGCCGGGCGCAGGCTCGACCATTTCGTCAGCGGCTGGGGCACCGGCGGCACGCTGACCGGTGTTGGCGAGGTGTTGAAACTCGCCCGACCGGACACGCGCATCACCGCCACCGAGCCCGCGGGTGAGTCCCTGCTCGGTGGCAACGCCTGGGCACCGCACAAGATCCAGGGCTGGGCGCCGGACTTCGTGCCGCAGGTGCTGAATCGCAACGTCGCCGACGAGATCGTGCCGGTCGATGACCTGCTCGCGCGCGACACCGCGCGCCGGCTGGCGGCGGAGGAAGGCCTGTTCGTCGGCCTCTCCGCCGGCGGCACCATCGCCGCGGCGCTGAAGGTGGCCGAGCGCGCCGCGCCCGGCGCCACCATCCTCGCGATGGCCCCGGACACCGGCGAACGCTACCTGTCGACGATCCTGTTCGAGGGCGTGAGCGAAGGCTCCGACGACGACTGGCTGGCATCACTCGACGCGGCCCCGGTCGCTGCCGCGGCGTGAGTTACGGTTTCGCGTCGAGGTAGATTGGCAACTCCGCGCTGCGGCGGTACTCGAAGATCAGGTTGGTTTCGATGTGCGCGACTTCCGGGCGCGAGGTCAGTGCCGAGAGGGCGAAGTCGCGCAGGTGGTCGGCATTGCGCACGCCGACATGCACCAGGAAATCGTTGGCGCCGGCGACGTGATAGAAGGCGATGACCTCGGGCAGCGCGAGCAGGTGGTCGTGCAATGCGAGCACCTGTTCGCGCAGATGACGCGACAGGCGCACCGCCACCATCGCCTGCAGGCCGATGCCGATGCCGGTCGGCGACAGTTCGGCGTGGTAGCCCTCGATGATCTTCGCCTCGCGCATGCGGCGGATGCGCTCGAGTGCGGTCGAGGGCGCCACCCCGACCTTTTCCGCGAGGTCCTTGTTCGGCATCCGTGCGTTGTTTCGCAACAGGCGCAGGAGTTCGATGTCGATTCGGTCCAGTTCCATGATTTCGACCTCATGCGAAATAGTATTCGGTGCGCGAACGATAGCGCGACGATCGTTCTATCGTCGCCGGCAACCACCGCCCACGGAGCCGCCATGAACGAGTCCATCGACACCCGTTGCGTCCACGCCGGCCGCGAGGATTTCAGCCGCCTCGGGGTGCATGCGCCGCCGATCGACCTGTCGACCACCTACCCGGTGCCGGACCTGGACGTGGGCACCGCCAGCTTCGATGCACTCGTGGGCGGGGCGGCGAGCGCGGCGAACCCGATCTATGCGCGACTGCACAACCCGACCGTGGCCCGCGTCGAAAACGCGATCGCGCAACTCGAAGGCGCCGAAGCCTGTGTTGCCTACGGCTCTGGCATGGCGGCGCTGACCGCATTGCTGCTGGTCTCGCGCCAGCGCGGCGCGCACATGCTTGCGGTGCGGCCGGTGTACGGCACCAGCGACCACCTGCTGTCGAGTGGCCTCACCGGGCTCGAGTGCGAGTTCGTGCGCGCCGACGAGATCGCCGCGCGCATCCGTCCCGATACCGCGCTGGTGCTGATCGAAACCCCGGCCAACCCGACGCTCGACCTGGTCGACATCGCCGCCGTGGTCGCGGCCGCGGGTACGGTGCCGGTGGTGGTCGATTCCAGTTTCGCCACACCGATCCTGCAGAACCCGCTGGCCTTCGGCGCACGCTACGTGCTGCACAGCGCGACCAAGTTCCTCGGTGGCCACGGGGACGTGATCGCCGGCGTGATCGCGTGCAGTGAGACGGACGCGAAGCCGCTGCGCACGATGCGTGCCGCCACCGGAGCGCTGCTGCATCCGCTCGCGGCGTACCTGCTGCATCGTGGTCTCAGCACACTGGCCTTGCGCGTCGAGCGCGCCCAGCGCAACGCGATCGAACTGGCACAGCGACTGGCGCAGCATGCGGCCGTGCGCAAGGTGTTCTTCCCGGGCCTCGGCACGGTGCGCAACGATGCCGTGCTGAAGACGCAGATGCGCGGACCGGGCGCACTGATGGCGCTCGACCTGCACGGCGGCCACGCGGCTGCGGCCGCGGTGATGGGCGCGGTGCGCATCCTGACGCCGGCGGTCAGCCTCGGCGCGGTCGATACCCTGATCCAGCATCCGGCCGGGCTCACCCATCGCGTGCTCGACGACGCCGCGCGCGCCGAGTGCGGCATCACTCCCGGCATGCTGCGCATTTCGGTCGGCATCGAGTGCGTGGACGACCTGTGGGCGGACCTGCAGCAGGCGCTCGCGGTGGCCGAGCGGACCACGCGCATGCCGCAGGCGGCATAGCCCACAGCCGAAAGAGGCTGCCGCAGCGGCAGCCATTGCGCGATGATCCGTGGGCACTTCCGTGGAGCCCGCATGCCTCGCCGACCACCCGCGTCTGTCCTGCGAACGCTCTGCGCCGCGGCGGCGTGGTCGTTGCTGGGTGCGCTCGCGCCGGTGCAGGCGTTGCCCCATGCCGGGTTCACGTTGCAACTCGACGGCGTGCCCGATGAATGGCGCGCGCCCGCCTTCGATCGCCAGTGGCAGGAATCGCAGGCGCCGCCCGTGCTGCGCAACCGCGTGCGTGCGCGCATGGCCTGGACACTCGACGAACTGCTGATCGCCGCCGAAGTGCAGGACGCGGACCGCGTCGATGCACCCGCGGCGATCGAGGTCGAGCAGTTCCACCAGTACGACTCGATCCAGGTCTATCTCGACCCGCTCGGTGATTCGATCCAGCGCATGAACGCCGATGATCTCGACCTTTTGCTGTTGCCGGACGGTCGCTCCGGCGTGTTGCGTGGTGACGAGCTGATTGCCGAACTGGCCGACGTGCGCGTGCCGCAGCGGCAGGCAGCGCCGCTCAGCCATCGCTACGCGGCGCGACGCACGGCACAGGGCTGGACGTTCGAGCTGGCGATTCCGTGGTCCGGCCTGGGTGTGCGGTCGCCACCGTCTGGCGCGATCCGGGTCGATCTGGCGATGAACGACTGGGTGCGCGACCACGCACCGGGCGCATCCTCGGCGATCACGGTGCAGACGCTGCGGCAGGGCGGGGCAGTGTCCGATCCGCCCGTGGCGAGCGAGGTCGGTACGCAGTTGTGGCCGCTCAGCTGGACCGGGCAACGCGACTTCGGCTTCCCGCAGCGCTGGCTGTCGCTGCGGCTGGTGGGCGGTCCAACCTGGGTCGAGCGCGCGCTGCGTGCGCTCGGGCCCGGTCGCGGCGCGGTGTTGGTCCTGATCCTGCTCGCTGCGGTCGCCGGCATCGGCCACTGGCTTGGCGAACGCCGCGCCACGCGGCACCTGCGCCGGTTGCTGATGCAGTGGCCATCGTCGCCATCGAGCCCGGGCGTGGAAGCGGCACCCGCGACGGTTGCGCCGGAGCCAGCGGCAGATGCCGGGTTCGATCCGCGCGACCGCGCCTTCGCCGAGCGCGCCGTGGCGCATGTGCGCGCGCATCTCGATGCCGACCTGTCGCCGCCGGCGCTGGCGAGCGCGCTGCACGTGTCGCTGCGCAGCCTGCAGCGGCATCTGCGCGAGGGCATGGACACCACGCCGCAGGAACTGGTGCTGGCGGCGCGGCTCGCGGCTGCCCACGAACTGCTCGCGGTCGGCGGCCTGCGGGTGTCGGAGGTGGCGTTTCGCGTCGGCTTCAGCGACCTGTCGCATTTCTCGCGGCGCTTCCGCGCTGCCTACGGCGTGGCGCCGTCGCGGGTCGGGCCGGCGCTGGCCGAATCCGGCTGATTGGCGCGCCCGGACAAGCGACTGGCGCGCCCGGACTAACCGTCCTAGGCTGCAACCGCGTGCAATGGCGCCTTCCACTGGAGGTTGCCCGATGTCGTCCTGGTTGCGTTGGCTGGTTCCCGCCGTCCTGATCGTCTTCGCCGCGCGCGCCCACGCCGTGGCGCCCGCATTTCCCGGGGCCGAGGGCTTCGGCGCCGTGGCCAGCGGCGGCCGCGGCGGAGCGGTCTACTACGTGACCACGCTCGATCCCGATCCGATGGGCGTCATCCCCGGTTCGCTGAATCACGCGCTGCGCCAGACCGGCCCGCGCTACGTGCTGTTCAAGGTCAGCGGCGTGGTCCACGGCATCGGCAACATCGTCCATGGCGACGTCACCATCGCCGGGCAGACCTCGCCTGGCGGCGTGATCGTGCGCGGCCTGATCTGCGACGGGCATTTCGAGCAGAACGACTGCGACAACGTCATCGCGCGCCACCTGCGCCTGCGCCCGGCCTGGCAATTGCCGCTGCCGCCGGGCGGCGAGCGCCTCGATGATGGCCTGCGCCTCGATGGCATCGGCACCTTCATCTTCGACCACCTCTCGATCGCGCACGCCACCGACGAAGCGGTGCAGGTGTCGTGGGCGTCGCAGGGCACGATCCAGCGCAGCGTCATCGCCGAGACGGTGGGCGACCACGCCGACCGCGGCGGGATGCTGCTGAACTACTCGCATCCGGAACATCCGCAGGATCAGCTGAGCGTGCTCAAGAACCTGTGGTATCGCATCGGCGGGCGCCTGCCCGAAATCACCTGCGAAGCCAGTTCCTATCCGGCCGACCCGGGCAGTGCCGCCGACTGCCAGACGCGCACGCTCGACCTGGAAGTGTCGAACAACTTCTACTTCGATCCGAATTTCCTGATCTGGTACAACCGCGACGTCGACCAGAACAACGCGCTCGGCCCGTATCGGCAGCGGCTCAATCTGGTCAACAACGAGATGCAAGTGCGCAGCAGTTTTCCGTATGGCTTCGCGTTGCACGACCTGCTCGATGTTGCCGACAATCAGTTGTTCGTGAGCGGCAACCGGCTGGATCGCTATCCGCTGCTGGCCGACTACGAGCTGTTCTACTGCTGCAACGATTTCGCCGCGAACGCACCGAACACCGACCCCGGCAGCGCCACCCACCTCGGCGCGCGCCTCGCGCATGGCACCGTCAGCTACATCGCCACCGCCGCGCTGCGCGGCAACCTGCTCGCGAATTCCGGCGCGTATCCGGTCGACCCGATGGACCGCCGCATCCGCGCCAATGTCGCGAGCGGCGCGATTGACCCCACTACCCACGATATCCCGCTCGCCAACGACGCCTTCGATCTCGACTTCCCCGCCGGCTCGCCACCGCCGCCGCCGACAGACAGCGACAACGACGGCATGCCCGACACCTTCGAGCTGCAGCACGCCGCTCTCGGCCTCAACCCGAACCTCGCCGACCACAACGGTGCCGCACTCTCGCTGCCGCTCACCGGCGTCTCCGGCTACACCAACCTCGAGGTCTACCTGAACCTGCTCGCCGACTCGCTGGTCAACGACCCCGGCACGCTGATCTTCGGCAACGGGTTCGAATCGTGAGGGTGATCTGGCGGTTGCTTCCATCGTGCCGCTGAGGCGGAAGCGCGCGAGCATCTCGAACGCGAGTTCGGCGCGACTCCTCCGAGCACGTGCCGCTGTCAGGTCCCCGGCGCGATCGTCGTTATGGCTCGGCCTGCCAGTTCTCGATCGCCAAGCCGGGAACGCGCGAGAACTCCGAGATATTGCGCGTGACCAGGCGCAGTCCGGCGCATCGGGCAATGGCTGCAATCTGGAGATCATAGGGACCGATCGGTCGGCCTTGCATCGCCAATAGCGCGCGTACTTCCCCACAAAGCTCCGCAGCACGATCATCGAAGGGCAGACTCGGCACATGCGACGCCAATTCACGGATTCGCGCCTGGTTCTCGGCGACGCGCTGGCTGTTGCAGGCGCCAAACCACAACTCCGACCATACCGGCGAGCACAGGTACAGGGCCTCGATACCCACGCGACGCACACTCTCCACGACCTGAGGATTGCTCTTCAGCAGGGCGATCCAGACATTCGTGTCGAGCAGGAAACCACTCATTCAAGCGCATCTCGCGGCAGGTCACCGGCCAGTCCGGAATCGCCGATGTCGTCCGGGAAATCATCGCCGATGCTGCCGGCGAAGCGTTGGATGAACGCATCGGTTGCCATTCCGCCGCTGGCAGGGCGCTGAACGGCATAGCGTCGCTCGAGCCATGCGATGAAATCGAGCGTTTCCCGCTGCAGGTCGGTGGGCAGTGCCCGGGCATGGGCGTAGATCGTCTCAGGCAGATTCATGTCAGGACTCCTTGCTTCATGCCGCTGCATGGGCGCATTGTGGCGGCGCGCTTGAGTGCCACAAGCGCCGATCGACTGCGGGTGCATCATCGAAAGCCAGTATTTCATTCTAGGGATCGGGACGCCTGCGTGCCAGCGACAGCTGCGACGATCCGGACGGTGCGGGCATGCAATCTTGAACCGCGGTACGAACGTCCTGGATCCGGTGTTTGGCATGATGATCGTCGTCGCTTGAGGAGAACGGATGAGCAAGGACTGGGACAGCTATCTCTGCGAGATCGACGGCAAGCCGGCGTCGGTGTTCGTGGACATGGGCATCGCCGAGGATGTGCCGATCGAGCGCCTGCCACTGGCCGCTTGGGTGCAGGTGGCGATGCTGCGGGCGGGGGAGGACGGCTTGGCGGATGCGGCGGAAGTCGCGCGGCTGGAAGTGGTCGAAGCGGCGCTGAAGGTGGGGCTGGTGTCGAAGGGCAGCGCTTATGTCGGACGCATCGCCAGCGGCGGCCGCTGCGATTTTCATTTCTACGTGGTGGCCGCGAAGGGCTGGAAGGAGCAGGTATCGCAGGTGCTGTCCAAGTTCCCTGACTGCAGGTTCCAGTGCGGTTTGCGGCCCGATCGCGAGTGGGACATCTATCTCGAGCGACTGAGTCCGTCGGACGAAAATCTGGAGCGCCTGCGCAATCGGCGCATCTGCGACTCGCTGCAGCAAAGCGGCGATCGACTCGACAGCGAGCGGCCGATCGAACACTGCGCCTACTTTCCGGATGCCGACGCGCGCGCCGCGTTTGTGCTCCGCGCCAGTGCGCTCGGCTTTCGCGTGGTCGAGACGATCGAACCGGAGGAGCGCGGCGACCAGTTCGGCGTGCGCGTGTCCGCCCTCGGCATCCCGTCTCATCGCAACATCGACGCGCTCACGCTGCCGCTGTACCACGCCGCCAGCGAATGCGGCGGCGAATACGAGGGCTGGGAGACGCGGATCGAGGGATGCAACGCCGCGTAACGAATGGCTAGACTCCGCGGCTGCCACGGAAGACACCCACGGAGATTCGCCATGCGCATGCTGTTCCTGATTCCCGCGCTGCTTGCCGCAGCCATGGCCGATGCAGTGGAGTTGCGCAACGCGCTGGGCGAGGACCAGCGCAGCGAGACGATCCGGGTCGAGATCGACGGCCGCGAGGTTGGGGTGCTGCGCGTGGACGGCAAGCGCGCGCAGGCCGCGCTGCAGTTGCCGCTCCGCGCCCACCAGCATCGCTACCGGCTGAGTGGCGAAACGGTGATGGACGACGGCAGCCGCGTCGCCATCGCCGGCGGCGGGCTGATCCTGCGCACGGCGGCGATGGATCGAATCAGCCAGGCCAAGGACGCCATGCAGGCGATCGCGGTGTATGAGGCGGTGCTGACCGACCTGCACGCTGCCGCGCCCGAGTTTCCGATCGAGACCCTGCGCATCCACTGGGGTAGTGTTGCGAGCCAGTCGGCATTGGCCAGCGCCGAGCGTCGTCTGCGCCGCTCGTTGCCGAAGGCCTATCGCGAGTTCGTGCTTGCGCACGGCAGTCTGCACATCGGCAGCGCCAGTCCACCGAGCGCGGCGCTGCTGGCGCCCGCAGCCGTGGTCACACTGGAAGAGTTCGCTCTGGCCAAGGCGCGCGAGAACGACACCGACGCGGAACTGATCGAGGCAGGGCGCCGCTTCATCGGCAAGCGTTTCGCGGCTGCGCGCAGCGACCTCGTGCTCGACTACTGGGAGGACGAATACCCGTCGGTGCTGCGTTCCTCGGGGCGCTGTGGTCCCGGCGAACTGCCCTATGCCTTTCCGGAGTCGCAGTGGCAAGTACTGCTGTCCAGCCACCTCGAAGACAATCCGTTCGCGGCCATGATCAGCTATCAGGACGACATCGTCGGCGAGACCCAGTGCATGGGCTTTGAGCGCCAGTTGGCCTTTTCCTTGCACGATCACCTTTACGAGGAGGCCGGCGACGTGCTCTACCTGCTGGGCGATGAGGAAGCAGCGATCGGTCTCGAGCGCGGTGACCTCGACGGCGCGGAGCCGCGCCTGTGGCTCCATTTCGACGAGATCGACGAGTGATCTGCGGCGCACTTGCGCATCCGGGGGCAGCCGCTAACATGCGCGCCCGGCGCGGGACTGCCCGCGTGTCTCCTCCCCCCGGAACACGCGCGACCGCGATTGAACGGTAGGCGCCAATTTTTTCTGCGAGGCTGCTGCAATGACTGCGACACCCGTGTGCCCGAGTTGCGGCAACGACAACACCTACCCCGATGGCGATCTGCTGATCTGCGCCGAATGCGGCCATGAGTGGGAGCCGGGCGCCGGCGTCGGCAACCTGGAGGACACCGTGCGCATCGTGCGCGACGCCAACGGCAGCGTGCTTGCCGACGGCGACAGCGTGGTGCTGGTCAAGGATCTCAAGGTCAAGGGCGCTTCCTCGCCGCTGAAGATGGGCACGCGTATCAAGAACATCCGCATCGTCGACGGCGACCATGAGATCGACTGCAAGACCGACCTCGGGCCGATGCTGCTCAAGGCCGAGTTCCTGAAGAAGGTCTAGCCGCGCGCGCTTTCATCCACGCCGGCATTCAGCTCGCCGAGCTGGGCATGAAACAGCGCGCATTGCTGCAACGCCCGATACAACGCGCCGAGCGCCTCGCGCTGCCCGATCACTTCGGCCTCGCCGTAGCGCTCGGCCATGCGCCTCAGCGTGTCGGCCAGGTCCAGTCCGGCGAACATGCAAGCGAGCAGGTCGAGCGCGGTGGCGTTGAAGTCGATGCCGATCAGGTTCGGATAGCGCTCGGTATTGCCGCTGATCTCGGCGATCCATAGGCATACCTGCGCGATCGGGTCGGCGCAGGCGACTTCGCGCTGCACCAGGCGCAGCAATTCACCGCGGTCGAACACGTTCAGCAGCAGCGCGAGCAGGAAGCGGTGCTCGGGTGCATGCAATTTGCGGCGGCAATCGATGATGGTGCGGCTCAGCAGGTCGTTGTGCGCGGCCTTGGCCAGCAGTTCGCGCTCGGCCGCCGGCAGCTGCGTGCACAGCGCGGCCAGGCGGCGCGCCTCGTCGACATCGGCGCTGACATGGATCTGTTCCGAGACCAGCGCATAGGCCAGGAACAGGTCGCAGTTCGGCAAGACACGCGCCAGGTGCGCCTGGAAGGCGTCGGCGTCGAGCACGCGCAACATGCGCAGGTACTGCAGCTTGCGGATGGTCGGCGCGTGCTTGTGGAACGGGTCGTGCGCCAGGCCGGGCCAGCGGTAGTCGTACTGAACTTCGGCTTCGGGGTCGTCGGTGATGGTGCGAATGACGATCGTCACCGACGGGCGGACCATGTGGAACAGCGCATGGATCAGGGTGTCGCCACGCCGGATCACGCGTGTGTCGCCGGCGCGCAGCACCTCGATGTCGATCAACTCCAGCGCACCGGCCACCGCGCGCTGCTTCGGCTCCGGGGTCTGCCACGGCTTGAAGCGGTAGCGGCTGTGGATGCTCGAACCCTGCAGCACATGGAAGGCGCCGCAGAATGCGTGCTGGTGGATGCTGGTGGTGCCGTCGAGCCAGGTCAGCGCCGAGATGTCGAAGTGCTTGCCGTTGTACAGCGACAGCGGCGGCTCGGCGAAGCGCGCATCGAGATCCGCTTGCTTGCACAGCTGATCGGCGCCGAGCACGTAGTCGACCAGGTCGGCATGACGGATGTGTGCGGAGGGGTTGTGCTGGTCGAGCTTGGCCAGCGCGACTTGTTCCAGGCCGGCATAGATCGCCTCGCGCGATTCACCGAGCGTGGCGGCGATATCGTCGCCCAGGCGCCGGAAGAACGCTTCGACGCGATGCATCGGCGCGCAAGCCACCGCCGGCGGTGTCGTGGCTGCGGGCGTCCCCATGTCGATCAGCCGAGGCGCGCGCGTGCGATCGGCCGACGCCGGCCCGGGCTCATCGCATCTCTCCGTCGAATTCGGCATCGACGAAGTGGAACAGCAGCGAGCCGGAACGATGGCCGGCGGGCAGTGCGTCACGACAGTGCAACAGCTCGCGGCCCTGGAAGATCAGCGCGTCGCCGATGCGTTGGTGCAGGCGGTGCAGGGTGCCATCGCGTCCCTTCACCTGCAGCGCCCAGGGCGAGCGGCCGGCATCGTCGAGCGGCGCGTAGTCGAGCAGCAGGGTGATGGTGTATTCGCAGGGCGGGCGGTCGTTGTGCCACTTCAGGTCGCCGCCTTCGAGGTACAGCGAGACGAAGGAATAGCTCGGCTTGGTGCGGCGACCGACCAGTTGCGATACGCGTTCGTTCAACTGGTCATGCCAGAAGTCGGCGACCGGATGGCTGTGCGCGACATGGCGGCGGCAGCCGCGATCCTGGTCGAGGGCCATGAAACCTTCGGACGCCAGCGCCCAGAAGTAACGGGCCAGCTCGGCCACGTGCGATGCCGGCAGCAGGTCGGCGAGTTCGACGAAACCTTCGCGTGCGAAGAACTCGCGCGTTTCGCGCGTGTCGAGTTCGGTCGCGGGTGCATCGTTGGCTGCAGGCGATGGCGGCGATGCTTCGACCAGCGCCGGCGCCCAGACGCTGCCATGGTGATGCGGCAGGAATCGCAGCGGCAGCTCGGTCCAATCCGCAGGCAGCCGGAATCCGCGGCTGCGCACCGGTTCGCCGCTGGCCGCCGTGGCCTGATCTCGGCTCCGCACGCCGCCGCCATTTGCAGCCGGATGCGCGGCCAGGTCGTAGTGCACCGGCTGCGGCAGCTGATCGAGCGGCGCCAGCAGGCCGATCTGGCGCAGCTCGGTCACGCCTTGCTCGGACACCTGATCGACCACCTCGCCGCGGACCAGCGCCGAAGCCAGAAACCGATGCGCCTCCGGCAACTCGGCCGGATCCACCACCCGCACCGAAAACTGCGCCCCCTTGACCGGTGCCTGCACCAGAAACAAAGGCGGCTCAGAGCCGCCTTGAACGCTGATGCTGGCGCAGGGGTTGAGCGCTAACCCAAGCGAAGACAGGTGCATGGAGCGGTGCGCTTGATTACCGCTCGATCGCCTGGGTCATCGACAACGCCGGACGAGGTGATGGCCCCGGGGCCGGAACTTGGGGCCCGGCCATCAGCGACGGGTCGGCCGGCTTCACTAGGCCCTGCAGTTGGTCGATGAGCTTGGCTGGCACGGAAATCGACGGCGCCGTCTTGTCACTGGTATTCATGCTCCCCCTCCGGTTGGCGTTGCGCGACCCGACGTCGCGGCAAACCCGAGCCTACGGTCCGGCCCGTTGCGCGTCAATCATCGACTCTCTAAGGTGCCAGGGCTTGCCGGGTCCATTTTCCATGCCGCTGCGACTACTCCTTCTGCTCGGGTTGTTGGCCCTAGCCCTGCTCCCGGCATACGCGATCGAGGTCGGCGTATTTCCGGCGCGCAACTGGGAAGTCAGGCAGATCCGCCTAGGCAACGAGTACGCTGATCCTCCCTTCTACACGCTGGCGCAATCGCGCGATGGCCTGATCTACGCCGGCGACCGCAGTGGCGTTCTCGAATTCGACGGCAGAAGCTGGCGCCGATTGCCCCTGCCGAGCCGGCGCGTGGTCACACTCGTGGGCGTCGCCCGTGACGGCGCACTGGTCATTGGCGGGGCCGAGTCGTTGCTGATCATCGCCGACCCGCGCGAACCGGAGAAGGTAATTGACGTCAGTGCGCAGCTTCCCGATGGCCTCCATGGCAGCGGCAACTTCTGGGAGTTCGCGGAGGAAGCTGCGCAATGGTGCGTGCGCTCGACCGGCATGCTGGTTTGCCACCGCGGTTCCGGATTCCACGTCTACCGCGCCGAGCGCGAGTTCGGACGACTGTTCCAGGTCGACGACGGCATGCTGGTGCAGATCGAGGGTCGCGGCTTGTGCAGGGTCACTGCGCATGGCCTGGAGTTGATTCCAGGCGGCGAGGTTTTCCGCAGCATGTCGCTATTCACGGTAGTCGAGATGGCCAAGGGAGATTACGCCGCGGTCGCCAATCGTCCGCACAGCATCTGGCACTGGACACGGTCTTCCGTGCCGGCCATCGCCGCGGAACTGGATTCGGGCAAGGTGCCACTGCAGGTGGGCATAGGCCTCGGCGTGGGCTCTGAGCGGATTGCGCTGCCCGAGGAGAACCGCGGCGTTGCCGTCATCGATGCCTTAGGCAACGTGAGAGATCGAATCGACCCCGGCGACATCGGCGTGGGCGCCGGCGCCCAGGCGCTGCTCGTCGACCAGGAAGGCGCGCTGTGGATCGCATGGCGAAGCGCGATTTCCCGCGTCGAATACCCTTCCAAAGCGCGCGTCTTTCCCCTGCAGGCCGAGTTGTTCGGCCAGACGCTGGCGCTGACGCGAACGGCGCATGGTCTCACCGCGTTCCGGGGCGACTCCGTGTTGACGCTGCAGCCGGGCGCCGCTGAACAACACTGGTCATTCCAGCCATACGGCCATGCGCACGCTCCGATCATGATGATCCGAGCGATGAGCGGCTACGACTGGGTCGCCACTATCGATGGGGTTTCGACGCTGCAGGATCGCACGCGGGTGCTCACGGGCCATGTGGTGTTTTCGCTCGCGCCCGTACTCAGCCGTCCGTCTTCGGTCTGGGCCGGGCTGCGCAACGGGCTGGCGCGAATCGATCGGGTCGGGCAGGCATGGCAGGACGGTGAGCGCAGCCCCAAGCCGTCATTTGACGTCATCTCGCTGCTCCAGTCGGATGCGCAAACGCTCTGGTCGGGATCGCTGGTGGGCCGCGTGGCACGCGTGCGGCTGGGCCCCGACGCGAGCCTCGCCAATGCCACGGTCGACGAGTACGGCCCAGCGTCCGGGCTGCCGCAGGCCACGATCACCATCGAGGAAGTGGGTGGCAAGACGCTGTTCCTGGCCCAGGACCACGGGTTCTACGAGTTTCGCGATGGGCATTTCTCGCCGAGCCGCATCTTGCCGGTTGCGGAAACCGGTGTCTTCACCGACTTCAAGTCGATCGACGAAAACCAAGTCCTGACGATCGGCTCGGACAGCCGCCTGCGCATGCTGCATCGGGATATCAACGGCGTATACCGCCACGAGCCCAGCCTGTTCGATGAAATCGCTTTGGAAGAACGGGTGCGCTCGCTCCACGTCGACCCCGACGGCATCGTCTGGCTGGCGCAGGATTCCAAGGTCGTGCGCATCGACCCGAAGATGGAGGTGCCGAAGCCGACGCCGCAGCAGGTGCTGATCCGCGACCTCTCGGTGGGCGATCGCAGCCTGCTCGGTGGTCGCGACCACCCGGCGCCGCTGGTGTTGGATGCGGGGGCCAGCCTGCGTGTCGAGTACACGCTGCCGAGTTACCGAGCGCCCGAGTTGAACCGTTTCCGCTCGCGCATCCGCGCTGCGGCCACGCAAACCGAATGGAGTGGCTGGAGCAACGAAACACGACGCGACTTCACCAACCTACCCGCGGGCGAGTTGCTGTTCGAGGTGGAGGCCGAGGACGCTGCCGGTGTCAGCGGCGGCATGGCTGCGGTGCCGATCACCGTGATTGCGCCCTGGTACCAGCGCGGCTGGGCGATCGTTGCCTTCATCGTCGGCGGCCTGGTGCTGATCGCGGTCGGCGTGCAGTGGCGCGTGCGCGCGCTGCGCCGGCGCGGTATCGAGCTGGAGCGGCTGGTGGCGATCAAGACCGATGCGCTGCAGGTCGCCGCCAACACCGACCCGCTCACCGGACTATGGAATCGCCATCGCTTCGGGCAGTGGTTGCGCAAGGAGATGATCGACCTCAACGCCAAGGCCATGGTCGCGCGCGCGGAGGAGCCGGTCGACCTGATCGTCTGCGTGATCGACCTCGACCATTTCAAGCGCGTCAACGACCAGCACGGCCACGCCGCCGGCGACCTGGTGCTGAAGGCGGTGGCCGAGCGGCTGCAGGCCTGCAGGCGCCCGAACGACCTGATCTTCCGCTTCGGCGGCGAGGAGTTCGTCTATCTCGGCACGCGGCGCCATCGCGACGAGGGCGCGGAGCTGGCCGAGTCGATCGTGCGCGAAATCGCGCAGGTCCAGGTCGAACTGGAAGGCGACGTGCTGCTCGATCCGACCGCGTCGGTTGGCTGGTCGGTGTATCCGCTCTATCGCGAACGCGCCGACCTGTTCAGCCTCGACTTCGTGCTTGGCATCGCCGATCGTGCGCTGTACATCGCCAAGCGCGATGGCCGCAACTGCGCCCGCGGCTTCCTGCCGAACCTGCCGGTCGACGAGATCGACCGCACCCAGGCCGACTGGCGCACCCAGGTCTTGCATCGACATCCCGATTTCCTGAGGCCGGCGTGAGCAGCGGCGCGCCCCGCTGCGGGTAGCGCCGGCCCGGCTTTGGCTACAGCTGCTCCGTCGCGAACGTGTCGCAGCGCTGCGCGTCGCCGGACTCCATGCCGATCCGAAACCAGCGCACGCGCTGCGCCGAGCTGCCATGGGTGAAGGAGTCGGGCACGACGTGGCCGCGCGATCGCTGTTGCAGGCGGTCGTCGCCGATCGCGGTGGCGGCGTTGAGTGCGGATTCGATGTCGCCGGGTTCGAGCCACTGCAGCTGCCGCTGCGCGTGGTTGGCCCAGACGCCGGCGTAGCAGTCGGCCTGCAGTTCCTGGCGCACGCTCAGGCCCTCGGCGCCTTCCATCGCCTCGCCTTGTGCGCGCAACTGTGCGGTGCGCTGCATCACCCCGGTGACGTTCTGGAGGTGGTGGCCGACCTCGTGCGCGATGACGTAGGCGCGCGCGAACTCGCCGGGCGCGCCGAGCTGGCGCGTCATGTCGTCGAAGAAGCGGGTGTCGAGATAGACACGCTGATCGCCCGAGCAATAGAACGGCCCGACCGCGGAGGTCGCATGACCGCAGGCGGAGGCGACGGCGTCCGCGAACAGCACCAGCTTCGGCGCCGGGTAGCGACCACCCTCGAACGCCTGCGACCAGACGTCCTCGGTGCTGCCGAGGATGGCGCGCACGAAGTCGGTGTCCTCGCCCTCGGGCAGCGGTGCCGGTGCCGCGTCGATGCGCGCATCCCCCGGCGTCGTCGCCGTGCCGGCGTCGCCGAGCAGCGCCAGCAGTTCGGCCGGGTTCTTGCCCATCGCGAGCGCGATCACGACCACGATCAGCACGCCGCCGATGCCGATGCCGCCTCGGCGCATGCGACCGCCGCCCGCGTCGGCACCCACCACGTTGTCACTGCGACGACCACGCTTCCACAGCATCGGTAGGCTCCGCTCGGCACTGTGCCCGAGTGTAGCGGCGTGCGTCGGCGCGGATCAGCCGCCGTCGGCCAGGGTGCGGATGGTGGCGCGGTCGGTGCGCCCGCACTTCGACAGCGCCGGGTCGAGTTCGAGCGCGGCCGCGGCTTCGGCACGCGCGGCGTCGTGTTCGCCGCGCGCCGAGAGCAGCAGGGCGCGCAGCGCGTGCAGGTCGGCGCCGCGCGCGCGGTCGTCGGGTGCGTACTGGCCGAAGATGGCGCTCGTTTCGTCCAGCGCCGCGGCGGCGTCATCGAAGGCGCCGAGGCGACGCAGTGCGATGCTGCGGTTGCGCTGCAGGTTGGCGGCGAGGATGCCGCGGCCGGCGCCGGCGCGGACCAGCAGAGCGAGCGCGCGGTCGTTCCAGTCCATCGCCTCGCGGTCCTTGCCCTGGGCGACCAGGATCACGCCGCGGCCGGCCATCGCGACGGCGTACTGCGGGTGCTGCTCGCCGAACATCGCCTTGCGCAGTTCGAGCGCGCGGTCGCTGGCGCGCAACGCGGCATCGGTCTGGCCATCTGCGAGCAGCGCGTTGCTCAGGTTCTGCCAGGCGCGCGGGCAGTCGTGGTTGCTCGCGTCCTGCGCGGTTTCGGCACAGATCGCCGTGATGGCGCGGTATTCGCCGATCGCGCGCTCGACGCCGACGTGCTCCCAGGCGATGGTGGCGGCGCTGAGTCGGGCCGAGAGCACCTGCGGGTGGTGCGGACCGAACAGCGCCGCATACATCGACTGCGCCTCGGCGATGCTGCGCGCGGCAGCGTCCACGCGGCCCTGCTCCAGGTCCAGCACCGACAGGCTCTCGAGCATGCCGGCGATGCGTTCGTGCGGCGCGGTGTAGATGCTGCGCGCGAGCGCGAGCGCTTCCTCAAGCAGCGCGCGTGCCTCGGTCTTGCGGCCGATCTGGTAGCTGGCATTCGACAGCGTCGCGAGGCCAGCGGCGAACTCGGCATCCCGCGGCGTGTCCGACTCGCGCCAGGCATCGAGCGCGCGCTGCAGCAGCGGCGCGGCATCGCCGGGGCGGCCCGCGGTCACGCGCGTCCAGCCCGGAAGGAGCATGCGGAAACGCGCCTGCGCCGAGCTGCGGTCGGGCAGCTGCCGCGCGCGCGCGGCCACGTCGTCGGCACTGGCGATCGCTTCGTCGTAGCGGGCGGCGCCGAGCAGGATGTCGGTCCAGGCGACGAGCCCGGCGAGCCCGGCTTCGTCGTTCTTCGCGCGCAGCTCGGTGACCAGCGGTTCGGCCAGCGCCACCGCGTCGCCATTGTGGCCGGCGGCGTTCAGCTCGTAGGCGCGCCGCAAGGTGTACGCCAGCCATTCGCGACGCTGGCCGGGCAGCGTCGCGAGCAGTTGCGCGGCGCGCGCATAGGCGGTGGCGGCTTCCTCGTGCGCGCTCATCGTGGCGTTGATGTCGGCAAACGCCGCGTACAGCGCGGCGCGCGTGGCATCGTCGATCTCGCTGGCACGTTCAAGCCGGTCCGCGGCCGCCTGCGCGAGTTGCTGCGGGGTCGGGCGCTGTCCGGCCGGCAATTGCTCCTGCGCCGCCTTGAAGATGCCGAGCAGATAGTCGCGCACGGCGTTGGCCCGCGCGGACTCGGCACGCGCGCTGGCGGCCGCGCGCTCCGCGGCTTGCGCCTGCTGCGCTGCCTCGCGGCCCTGCTGCACCGCGACGCCGAGGCTCGCGACCAGCGCCACGGCCAGCGCCGCACTCAGGCTCACTGCACCGCGATGGCGTTGCACGAACTTGCGCGTGCGGTACCAGCGCGAGGGCGGGTGCGCCGCGACCGGACGCCCGTCGAGGTAGCGGTCGATATCGTCGGCGAATGCCCCGGCACTGCCGTAGCGGCGTTGCGGGTCCGGGTCGATCGCCTTGAGGATGACGTTGTCCAGGTCGCCGACCAGGCCCGCGTGCAATGCGCGCAGCTGCAGCCCGGCCGGCAGTTCGTCGTCGCCGATGCGGGTCGCGATCACCGAGGGGCGCGTGGTCCAGCCGCGTTCCGGGCGCACGCCGGTCAGCAACTCATGCAGCACCACGCCGAGCGCGAACACGTCGGTGGCGGTGGACACCGGGTCGTTGGCGAGTTGCTCCGGCGCGGCGTAGTCCGGCGTGAACGCGACGTGCGTGGTGCGCGTTGGCGCTTCGTCGGAGTCGAGCAGCTTGGCGATGCCGAAGTCGAGCAGGCGGACCTCGCCGGCAGCGGTCACCAGCACGTTCGAGGGCTTGAGGTCGCGGTGCACCACCAGTTGCCGGTGCGCCGACTCGACGGCGCGGCAGACGGTCGCAAACAGCGCCAGTCGTGCGCGCAGCGGCAGCGCCTGCGCGCGGGCGTGGCTGGTCAACGGTTCGCCGTCGACATAGTCGATCACCAGGTACGGCAATCCCTCCTGGATGCCGCCGTCGAGCAGGCGCGCGATGTTCGGGTGGTCGAGCCGCGACAGCGCTTCGCGCTCGCGGCGAAACGCCTTCTGGCGTTCCTCGGCGTGCATGCCGATGCGCAGGATCTTGACCGCCACCGGGCGCGCGTCGCCGGCATCGATGCGCTGCGCCAGGTACACCACCGACATGCCGCCCTCGCCGATGCAGCGCTGCAGGCGGTAGCCGCCGAGCAGGCGTCCGCTCCAGTCCGCGGCGGCGTGCTCGGCGGTGGCGTTGGCGGTGGCGAAATGCGCGTGCAGGTGGTCGAGCAGGGTGGCTTCGGCGCCCTCGTCGGTGCTCGCCAGCAACGACTGCACCTGGTCGCGCAGCGCGGCGTCGCTGCAGTGCGCGGCGAGCCAGGCAGAACGCGCGTGCTTCGGCTGGTCGAGCGCGGCCTCGAACCAGGCGCGCAGCGTCGAGCCGGGAGCTTCGCTCATGGCGCCAGCGCCCGCTGCAGGTAGGCGCGGGCGAAGCGCCAGTCGCGGTCGACGGTGCGCGTCGACAGGCCATGCAACTCGGCGATGCGCTCCAGCGTCAGCCCGCCGAACAGGTACAGCTCCACCACCTGCGCGGCGCGCGCGTCCTCGCGTTCGAGGGCATGGATGGCGCTGTCCAGTTCAAAGGCGCGCTCGGGACTGTCGATCCAGCCTGCGAGCACGGTGTCGTCGTCGCGCGGCAGTTCGACCAGGACCTGGTCGCCGCCGGACTTGAGCCGGGCACGGGCACGCGCGCGGTCGACCAGCAGGTGGCGCATCGCCTTCGCGGCGTAGGCGTAGAAGCGCGCCGGCTCGCGCAGGTCCAGGTCGTCGCGCGCGGCCAGCGACAGGTACAGGTCATGCACCAATCCGGTGGTGTTCAAGGTGTCGCCACGGCGCTGCCGCTGCGCCCGCGCCAGGCGCTTCAGCTCGGCATAGAGACGATGGAAGGCGTCGTCGATGCCGGGGCGGGCGGACGCGGTCTCGGGTCGGGCAGCGGACATCGGCGACTCGCGCAGGCTTCGCAACAAGGCCGCATTCTTGCGTGCCGCCAGCCGTTCGGCAAACCGCGGCACGATCATTCGAAACCGTCGCCGAACAGCGGTCCGCGGCAATGGTCGGCGCTGGCGCGCGGGTCGATCACGATCGCGTAGCGGTTGCCAGCGCTCATCGCGATCCCGGGGCTGGCGTCGAGCAGGTACCAGCGCTGCAGCGAGGGTTCGTAGCGCGCGCTCACCAGCGGCGTCGGCATCTGGCCGCTGGCGCTGACCGCGACGTGCGGATGCGCGCAGGCGATTCCGTTCAGCGCCGGGTGGTCGAGCAGCGACACCACCGGCGTCACCAGGTTCGCAGGCGTGACCGTGTGCAGGAAAGCGTTGCGGCTCGGCGCCTGCGCGTACACGACGAATGCCGCGCCATCGGGCATCGCCGCGGCATCGGTGTTGACGATGCGCCAGGCACCGTTGAGATGCGCGGCGCCGAACGGGTGCGGATTCGCGACGCTGCTGAAGGCGGCGCCACGGGTCGCGCTGACCAGGAAGATCCAGTCGCTCGGCAGGTTCGACCAGGTCGCGCCGAGGCTGCTGCCGGACACCGAGAAGTTGTTGCCGGCCGTGGCCTTGTGCGTGCCGCTCTGTGCGCCCACGGCCAGTTGCCGCAGGGTGAAGCCGGCGCCGGCAGGCAGGTTGCTGCCGTCGTCGCTGACGAGCGACCAGCGTTGCGTGAACTCGCCGAACGACTGCGTCAGCGGTCCCGCGCTCGCCGCGTTCGAGGAGGAATCACTGCCGCCGCTGCGGGTGATGTGCAGCAGCGCGGCGGGGTTGTCGTCGAGCCCGGCGTGCTGGAGCGTGGTGCTGGTCGCGCTGGCACCGGCATTGTGCGTGAACCACTGGTCGCCGAACTCGAACGCGCCCACATCCACCATCGCGCCGATGCTGCGGCGCAGGCCATCGGCATCGAGCGCGACCGCCACCCCGAGGTGGGGCAGGGCATCGCTGCGGGCGAGGTAGTCGCCGGCGTCGATTGCCGGCGAAGCGGCTTGCAGGCGCAGCTGGTCGTCGGACTCGAATTGCGGGTCGGCGAACAGCGTATGCAGTCCGAGCGGGGCGCTGTCGCCGGCGGTATGGAACAGCAGGTTGTAGTCGTTGCTGATGGCCGGGTGTCCGGCGCTCCATGCAACGCCCGATTCGGCGCCGACATTGGCCGGGCGCGCGACGATGTTGTTGCGGATGCGCGCGGTCAGGGCGCTCTGGCCGGGCGAGGTGTCATACAGCACGATGCCGCGGCCGCGGCTGCGCACGGTGTTGTTGGTGATGTCGTAAAGACTGTGGCCGCTGCCGGCAATGCTGGAGATCCCGACGCCGCTGGCATCGACGCCGACGTCGATCAGGTTGTCGATGATGCGCACTTCAAGTGCCACATTGGCGCCGAACGGAGCGATCTCGACGCCGCGGGCGAGCCGTGCGGCCCCGGCATCACCGTCTGCGGACGCGATGATGCGGTTGCGACGGACCTCGATGCTGCCGTTGCCGGTCGTGCCCTGGGCATGGATCGCCGTGCGCGTCGCCGCGGGCGCTGGCGTCCCGGTTCGCGACTCGATCAGGTTGTCCTCGATCACCACCCGGGTCGGCGTGCCGAGCCCGACGAACAGTGCCTGCGCGGCGTCGAGCGAGGCCCTGATGCGGTTCTCGCGCAGCGTGATCTGGGTTGCCGATCCGGTATCGGTGCCGATGGTGGCGGCCAGCAGTCCCGTGGTCGAACCGGTCTGGGTGATGTCCATGCGCTCGATGACGACGCTGCCATTGCGCGTGCTCATGAACTCGAAGCGGCCACCGGCCAGCGTCAGTCCGGCATAGTGCAGTTCGTAGGGCACCCAGAAGCCGGTCGTGCTCGGCGAGAAGTCGACGATCAGGTTGCGACCGGCGGCCAGGGTCGGGTGAAAGCCCTCGGCGGCACGCAGGCTGACCAGACGGTCCTCGATCAGCAGCGATTCGTCGATCACGCCGTCGCTGGCGATCTCGACGATATCGCCAGGGTCAACGCCGTTGAGGCAGCTCTGCAGCGTGTGGTGGCAGGGAGGCGATCCCGGCCAGCTGCGGACATCGGCGCGGACCGCGGGCGCGACCAGCAGCACAAGCGCGAGCAGCGGGAGGTTCGGGTGAAGGCGCAGCAGGGACATCGGGAACTCCGGGCAGGGGATGCACCGGAGCAAGCGAAGTCTGGCGCGCGATCACGACACGCGCGGTGCGGATCTCAGCGCGGACCGCGGGGTCCGCCGCGATTGGGCTTGCCGCCGCTGGGTCGCGGGCCGCCGGCAGGTCGCGGGCCCGGACCACGACCCTGCGGCCGCGGGTTGTCCATGAAACTGTGCGAGTCCATCGGTCCGGTGAAGGTCGCCGGTCCGCGACGCGACTTCTCGCGGCGCGGCTTGCCGGCGCCCGCCGGCGGGCTTGCCGCCGGGCGCGAGTCGATGCGGTTGCCGCGGTTGTCGTCGTCGTGGAACGGTCGCGCCTCGCCACCGAAGCTGTTGCCACGCTCGACGCCGGGGCCGGCACCCGCATTGCGACGCGGCTTGCCCTTGAAGCCGCCGGGCTTGGCGCCGGCCGGACGCGGGGCGCCGGCCTTGTGCGCGCCGCCCGGCTTGGCGCCGGGCTTGCCACGCCGCGCGCCGGAGCCGGGCTTGCGATCGCGGCGGAAACCGTCGTCGGAAACGCGGTCGAAGGCGCGCAGCTCGCGCGCCTCGTCCTGGTGGCCGCTCCAGCCCTCGGCCTTGCCGGAGGGACGGAATTCATTGACGTTCTTCTGTGCACGACGCACGCCGAGCACCGCCTGCAACGTCAGCGTGTCGGGCACGTCGCCGAGGCCGACTTCCTTGCGCAGCGCGACGATCTGTTCCATCGGCAGGGACTGGTAGTGGCCGCGGCGCAACTGGCGCGGCAGCTCGATGCTGCCGTAGCGGATGCGCTTCAATCGCGACACCTGCAGGCCCACCGCCTCCCACATGCGCCGCACCTCGCGGTTGCGGCCTTCGCGCAGGGTGACGCGGAACCAGCTATGGGTTTCGCCGAGCGAGATGGTGTGGATCGCATCGAACTGGGCGCTGCCGTCTTCGAGCAGGATGCCGTTCTTCAGGCGTTCGAGGATTTCGTCGGTGACGGTGCCGTGGATGCGGCAGACGTATTCGCGCTCGATCTCGCGCGAGGGATGCATCATCGCGTTCGCGAGCTCGCCGTCGGTGGTCAGCAGCAGCAGCCCGGTGGTGTTCATGTCGAGGCGGCCGATCGCGATCCAGCGCGCGCCCTTGAGCTTGGGCAGGCGCTCGAACACGGTACGGCGACCATCCGGATCGTCGGTCGTGGTCAGCTCGCCCTCGGGCTTGTGGTAGAGCAGCAGTTGCACTTCCTCGGCCGGAGTCGGCACCGCGATGAAGGCCTTGCCGTCGATCTCGACGCGGTCGCCGTTGCGAATGCTGCCGCCGAGTTCCGCGACGTTGCCGTTGACCTTGATCTCGCCGGCGCTGATGCGCTCCTCGATGGCGCGGCGCGATCCGATGCCGGCCTGCGCCATCACCTTCTGCAGACGTTCTTCGACGACCGGTCCGGCTTCGCGCGATTCGCGCTTCAGGGACAGGACGCGGCGCGGGGATGCTTCGGTGCTCATGCTGCGGTGCTCATGGGTGGTCTTCGGGATCGACGTCGCCGTCCGGCGCGTCGGGGTCGTCGCCGCTGCGGTCTTCGCTCGGCGTTTCTGCGGATTCGATGCCGACCGCGTGTTCGGATGCGGCGGCGGCGGCTTCGACACTGCTCGACTCGGCGAAGCGTTCGCGCTCGACGAAGCCGTCGCTGTCGCTTGCGCCGCCGTCCTCGGCGGGGCTCGGCAGCGGCAATGCGCCGATCGCCTGCGGATCGAGGTCGAGTTGCGGGTCGAGTTCACTCAGGTCGCGCAGCTCGGCCAGCGGCGGCAACTGGTCGAGGCTCTTCAGGCTGAAGTAGTCGAGGAAGTGCTTGGTGGTGCCAAACAGCGCCGGCTTGCCGGGCACGTCGCGATGGCCGACGACGCGGATCCACTCGCGCTCCTCCATCGTCTTGATGATGCCGGTCGACACCGCGACACCGCGGATCTGCTCGATCTCGGCGCGCGTGATCGGCTGGCGGTAGGCGATCAGCGCCAGCGTTTCCAGCAGCGCGCGCGAATACTTGGTCTGGCGTTCGCTCCACAGGCGTGCGACCCAGGGCTGGGTGTCCTTGCGGATCTGGTAGCGCCAGCCACTCGCGACCTCGACCAGTTCGACACCGCGATCGGCGCAGTCCTGCTGCAATTCCGCGATCGCAACGGCGATGCCGTCGACGCCCGGCATTTCTTCCTCGCCGAACAGTTCATTGAGTTGTGTCAGCGGCAGCGGCTGGCCGGCGGCGAGCAGGGCGGCTTCGAGAATGCGCTTCAGCTGCGTGATTTCCATCGTGGGCTTGAACATCAGGGTTGGACTTCGACGGCGGTTTCGGCGGCGAGCGCGCGGCTGCGCACGTAGATCTGCGCGAACGCGTCGTTCTGGGTGATCTCGACCAGGTTTTCCTTGGCCAGTTCGAGAATGGCGAGGAAGGTGACGACCACGCCGAGGCGGCCTTCCTCGGCGGTGAACAGCGTTTCGAACACGTGGAACTCGCGGTCGTCGAGCGCGCCCAGCACCTCGGTCATGCGCTGGCGCACCGATAGCGCCTCGCGCTTGATGTTGTGGCGTCCGAACAGGTCGGCGCGCTTGAGCACGTCCTTCAGCGCGAGCAGCAGTTCCTTCAGGTCGACCGGCGGCGGGATGCGCACGACATTGCGCTCGCCGACCTCGGCCGATGCCGGGAAGAAGTCGCGGTCCTGGCGCGGCATCGCCTCGATGTCCTCGGCCGCCTTCTTGAAGCGCTCATATTCCTGCAGGCGGCGCACCAGGTCGGCGCGCGGATCGTCCTCGATGCTCTCGGCGCCCGGCGGGCGCGGCAGCAGCAGTCGCGACTTGATCTCGGCCAGGATCGCGGCCATCACCAGGTAGTCGGCGGCGAGTTCGAGCCGCATGTCCTGCATCAGGTCGATGTAGTCGACGTACTGGCGCGTGATCTCGGCGATCGGAATGTCGAGGATGTCGAGGTTCTGGCGACGGATCAGGTACAGCAGCAGGTCGAGCGGACCCTCGAACGCTTCGAGGATGACCTCGAGCGCGTCCGGCGGGATGTACAGGTCCTGCGGCATCTGCAGCATCGGCTGGCCGCGCACGGTCGCGAGCGGCATCTCCTGCTGCTGCGGCGGCATCGGAAACGGGACCACGTTCGAGTTGGATTCAGCGCTTTCGCCGCTCATGGAATTCCGGTGTCGAAACGCATCAGGCTTGCGCCTTGCGCCAAGGACGTCCGCGCCCGGGGCGCGTCACACTGCACAGGTCGATCAAGAGAGAAATCCGAAACCCGGGAGGGGACCGCGCTGCGCGGTGCCGGTCACGGATCAGGGAGACAACGGGCCGCTCGTCGGGCGGCTTCGGAACGTTCGGCCTGCAAGGCTTCGTTCCATTCGTGGCGCGCAGGGTACGTGGCGCAGCGACGCTTGTCCAGAGCGGGGCGGCCGCCGATACTGAACGCATGTGGTATCTCATCGAAGGTTTCGACCGCCCCGATTCGCTGCACGTGCGACTCGCGGCCCGCCCCGCCCATCTCGATCGCCTGCGCGCATTGCTCGACGAGGGGCGCCTGCTGCTCGCCGGCCCGTGTCCGGCGATCGATGCCGAAGATCCGGGTCCGGCCGGGTTCAGCGGCAGCCTGATCGTCGCCGAGTTCGAGTCGCTCGCTGCGGCGCGTGCCTGGGCCGAGGCCGATCCCTATGTCGCGGCCGGTGTGTATGAGCGTGTCGACGTGCGTCCGTTTCGCAAGGCGTTGCCCTGATGCTGCCGCGCGAACAACGCGTCGCCGAAATCCGCCGTCGCCTCGAAGCCGCGTTCCGGCCGGTGGCGCTCGACGTCATCGACGACAGCCACAAGCATGCCGGCCACGAAGGCGCGCGCGACGGGCGCGGCCATTTCCGCGTGCAGATCAGCGCCGAGGCCTTCCGCGGCAGGCCGCCGCTGGCCCAACACCGTGCAATCTACGCGGCGCTCGGGGAGTTGATGACCACCGACATCCACGCGCTCGCGATCCAGTCGGGCGCGCCCCAGGCTTGATTTCCTCGGAGCGCGGCCGGAATATCCCTTACCAGAAGTAAGGAGAACTCGATGTCCACTGCCACGGTAACCAGCAAGGGACAGATCACGCTGCCGAAGGACGTGCGTGAATCGATGGGTCTGGATGCGGGCGACAAGGTCGATTTCGTGCGCGATGCCGAGGGCGGGTTTCGCGTCGTGCCACGACGCCGGGACATTGGTGAATTGCGCGGGATGTTCGCTGGTCGCGTCACGAAGCCGGTGACCTTGCAGGAGATGGAGCACGCCATACTGGATGAGGCCGGACGCCGCTTCGAACGCGCCGTGGGCCGGAAGAAGGCGCGTTGATCGGGATCGACACCAATGTGCTGGTGCGATACCTGGTCCAGGACGAGCCGGTTCAGGCCAGGCTGGCGACGCGCTTGATCCAGGATCAGCTTTCGGAGCGCCAGCCGGGATTCATCAGCATCGCCGTGTTGCTGGAAACCCTTTGGGTCTTGCGCAGCCGGTACCGCGTCACCGCCTCCGAGCGGTTGAACTTGTTGCGCATGCTGCTCGATGTTCGGCAATTGCAGGTCGAGCACAGGACTGCGGTGGCACGTGCATTGATGCGCATCGACGGTCGTGGCGATCGCTTCAATGATGCGCTGGTGGTCGAAATAGCACGCGAAGCCGGCTGTAGTCAGGTGGCCAGCTTCGACCAGGGCGCGTCCAGGTACGGCATGACCCTGCTGAAATAGGACCTACGGCAACTCCACCTTCGCTGCCGGCTTCCAGCCCTTGGCGCGGTGTTCGGCGACGACAGTGGTGTAGATGCCGCCGCGCACGTACCACTCGGCAGTCAGGCGCAGGAAGCGCGGCTTGGTCGCCTTGGCCAGATCGTCGAGGATCTTGTTGGTCACCGCCTCGTGGAAGGCGCCTTCGTCGCGGTAGCTCCACAGGTAGAGCTTGAGCGACTTCAGCTCGACGCAGGTCTTTTCCGGGACATAGTCGAGGTGCAGGGTGGCGAAGTCCGGCTGCCCGGTCTTGGGGCAGACGCAGGTGAACTCGGGAATCCGCATCCGGATGGTATAGTCCCGGCCCGGCTGTGGGTTGGGGAAGGTCTCCAGCGCTTTCGACGGTTTGGTCGACACGGTCGTTCTCTCGGATACGGTGAGGCGCGCAAAGGTAGCGAAGCGACCTGGGTGCCGCAAACGAATGTTTGTCCGTCGTCCGACGCTCACGAATTCATGACGAAACACGCACGATGCGACTTTCGACGATCAAACTCTCCGGCTTCAAGTCCTTCGTCGATCCGACGACCCTGCATCTCCCGACCAACATGACCGGCGTCGTCGGTCCGAACGGGTGCGGCAAGTCGAACATCATCGACGCCATCCGCTGGGTGATGGGCGAGAGCGCCGCCAGTCGCCTGCGCGGCGACGCCATCACCGACGTGATCTTCTCCGGCTCCGGCCAGCGCAAGCCGGTCGGCAGCGCCCAGGTCGAACTGATCTTCGACAACTCGGATGGCACCATCCAGGGCGAATACGCGAACTTCAACGAGATCTCGATCAAGCGCCAGGTCAGCCGTGACGGCCAGTCGAACTATTTCCTGAACAACGCCAAGTGCCGCCGCCGCGACATCGTCGACGTGTTCCTCGGCACCGGGCTTGGCGCGCGCAGCTACTCGATCATCGAGCAGGGCATGATCAGCCAGATCGTCGAGGCGCGCCCCGAAGACCTGCGCCTGCACCTTGAGGAAGCCGCCGGCATCTCGAAGTACAAGGAGCGCCGCAAGGAGACCGAGTCGCGCATCAAGTCGACGCGCGAGAACCTCGATCGCCTGAATGACCTGCGCCAGGAAGTCGACAAGCAGCTCGACCACCTGAACCGCCAGGCCAAGCAGGCCGAGCGCTACCAGAAGCTCAAGGCCGAGCACGTGCGCGTCGAGGCGGAGCTGAAGGCGCTGCACCTGCGCAACCTGCAGGGCGAGCTCGATGCGCGCGGCCAGGCCTTGCGCCAGATCGAACTGCGCAGCGAACAACTGACCACCGAACAGCGTGCGATCGAAGCCCGCCTCGAGGAAGAACGCGGCAGGCAGATCGAAGCCACCGATCACTTCAACTCGGTGCAGGGCGAGCTGTACCGCGTCGGCGGCGAGATCGCCCGCGTCGAGCAGCAGATCAACTACAACCGCGATCTCGCCGAGCGCCTGCAGCGCGCGGCGAAGGAAACCGACACCGCGCTGAACGAAGTGGCCGAACACATCCGCGGCGACCGCGACCAGATCGAGCTGCTGCGCCTGTCGCTGGCCGAGTCCGAGCCGCAGATCGAGACCCTGCAGACCGAGGCCGAGAATCGCCAGGAAGCGATGCGTGCCGCAGAAGCCGCGATCGTCGACTGGCAGTCGCGCTGGGACGCGTATGCGCGCGACAGCGGCGAGGCCGCCCGCGGCGCCGAGGTCGAACGCACGCGCCTGAACTTCCTCGACAAGCAGTCGCTGGATGCGTCGAATCGACTCGCCCAGCTCGAAGACGAACGCCGCAAGATGGACGTCGCGAGCCTGAGCGACGGTGCCGAAGCCTTGCTGCTGCGCCAGGAAGAGACCAAGGAGAAGGTCGAGCAGCTGACCCAGATGCTCGACGAGCGCAAGCTCGCATTGGGGCAGGTGCAGGAACAGACCCGCCAGATGCAATCGCAGTTGAACGACACGCGCAGCCGGCTGCAGTCGGCCAAGGGTCGCTTGTCCTCGCTCGAAGCGCTGCAGCATGCGGCGCTCGGTCAGGAGAAGAACGCCGCGGCCGCGTGGTTCGACGCGATCGGGCTCGGCAAGTCGCGTCGCCTCGGCGAGATGCTGAAGGTTCAGGAGGGCTTCGAGCGCGCGGTGGAGACGGTGCTCTCCGGTTGGCTCGAAGCCGCGATCGGCGAGGCGCCGCACCAGTTCGGCGACGCACTGGAATCGCTGCGCGACGGACAGATCACCATTCTCGAAGGTCGCAACGGTTCGGCCAGCGGCGACGATCGCCTGTCGGCGCGCGTGCAGGGACCGGCCGCGGCGATCGCCCAGCTCGACCGCGTGCGCGTCGCCGACTCCTTCGCTGCAGCCCGGCAGATTGCTTCGGGGCTCGGCGCCGGCGAATCGGTCATCACCCGCGACGGCGAGTGGCTGGGCCGCGACTGGTTGCGCGTCGCCAAGGGCAGCCAGGCCGGCAGCGGCGTGCTCGCCCGCGAACGCGAGCTGCAGGCGCTCGGCGAGAGCATCCAGACGCTGGACGCGCAGGTCGAGGAACTGATCGCGCGCCAGGAAGAATTGAAGCAGGCGAACTTCGACGCCGAACGCGCGCGCGACGACGCCCAGCGCGACCTGTATTTCTCGCATCGCCAGCTGTCCGAGATCGCCGGCCAGATCCAGAGCGAGCGTGGCAAGCTGGAAGCGGCGCAGCAGAGAACGACGCGGATCGACGCCGAGCTCGAAGAGCTGCGTCGCCGCATCGAAGGGGTCGATGCCGAGGCACGCGAGGCGCGCGGCCGACTCGACACCGCGGTGATGGCGATGGGCGACCAGGAGGAGTTGCGGACGCGACTCGATGGCGAGCGCCGCCAGCTGCTGGAACGCCGCGAGGATGCGCGCGGCGCCGCGCGCGAGGCGTCCGAGCAGGCGCACCAGCTGGCGCTGCGTACCGAGTCGAAGCGTTCCGCGCTGGCCTCGCTGGAGCAGTCGCTCGGGCGCATGCTGCAGCAGCTGGCCACGCTCGAATCGCGCAAGTCCGAACTGGCCAGCCAGATTGCGACCCAGAGCGATCCCGGAGCGCAACTCGATGCCGAACTGCGCACCTACCTCGACCAGCGCATGCTGGTGGACCGGCAACTGATCGAGGCGCGCAAGGCGCTCGAAGCCTGCGACCTGGCGTTCCGGGCACTCGAACAGGACCGCCATCGCGTCGAACGCGAGCTGTCGGTCGAACGCGAGAAGCTGTCCGGGGTGCGCCTTGAGGAACAAAGCCTGCGCATGCGCGCCGACAGTCATGCCGAGGCGATCGCCGGCGCCGGCTTCGCGACCGACACGGTGGCGTCCGAGCTGCCGCCGGAAGCGAACATCGAAGCCTGGGAAGCCAAGGTCGTCGACCTCGACCAGAAGATCCGCCGCCTGGAACCGGTGAACCTGGCCGCGATCCAGGAGTTCGCCGAGCAGTCGACGCGCAAGGTCTACCTCGACACCCAGCACGGCGACCTGACCCAGGCGCTGGAAACGCTGGAAGGCGCGATCAAGAAGATCGACAAGGAAACCCGCACGCGCTTCAAGGAGACCTTCGACAAGGTCAACACCGGACTGCAGGAGCTGTTCCCGCGCCTGTTCGGCGGCGGCCATGCCTACCTGGAACTGACCGGCGAGGACCTGCTCGATACCGGCGTGTCGATCATGGCGCGTCCGCCCGGCAAGCGCGTCACCTCGATCAGCCTGCTCTCCGGCGGCGAGAAGGCGCTGACCGCGGTTGCCCTGGTGTTCTCGATCTTCCGCCTGAACCCGGCGCCGTTCTGTCTGCTCGACGAGGTCGACGCGCCGCTCGACGAGGCCAATGTCGGCCGCTTCTGCAACATGGTCAGCGAGATGAGCGAGCGCGTGCAGTTCCTGTTCGTGACCCACAACAAGGCGACCATGGAGGCCGCGAACCAGCTCTGCGGCGTGACCATGCGCGAGCCGGGCGTGTCGCGACTGGTCTCGGTCGATCTCGCCGAAGCGGCCAAGCTGGCCGGCGCGGCGTAAGGAGCGACGATGGACGCGAGCACGCTTCGCATCATCCTTGCCGTCGTCGGGGCAGCGATTCTTGGCCTGATCTACTGGAGCGGTCGGCGCCCGGCGCCGCCGCAGGGCCGGCGCATGCCGGGCAAGAGCGGGGGCGAGCGCGCGGAACCGCAGATCGGCGACCTGGCCGCGGTCGAACGGCCCGATCTAGAGCCCGAACTGGCCGCCGAGCTGGCGCGGCTTGGGCGCGAGATCCAGGGCGAGGACGCTGTGTCGCAGGCGGCATCTGCCGGAACCGCGGTCGCGGAAGCGGCGCCGGTGCAGGCCGAATTGCAGATCGAACCGATGCCTGCGGCCGCGCCGGCGATGCCGCGGGTCGAGTCCAACGTCGGCGCACGCGCGCTCGACAAGACCGATCGCATCGTGACGGTGTACGTCGCGGCGCCGGAAGGCCAGCCCTTCGCCGGCAGCGACATCATCGTCGCCGCCGAGAAGACCGGCCTGATCTACGGCTACCTCGGCATCTTCCACCGCATGCCGGCCACGACTTCGGAATACGGCGCCGTGTTCAGCGTCGCCAACATGGTGCGGCCGGGGCGCTTCGACATGGCCCAGATCCAGTCGCTGCGCACGCCCGGGCTGTCGTTGTTCATGGTGCTGCCGAACGCGCTGTCCGCGCTCGACGCCTGGGATGCGATGCTGCCGACGGCGCAACGGCTGGCCGAACTGCTGGGCGGGCAGGTGCTCGACGAGGAGCGCAACGCGCTCGGTCGCCAGCGCATCCAGCATCTGCGCGACGAGCTGCGGGCCTACGATCGCGCGCAGGAAAAGAACACCATCCGCAAGACCTGGTGATCGCGTGAGTCGCGCTGCTTCCCATGCCGAGGCCGCGCAGCGCGTCGCGCAGTTGCGCGGCGAGATCGCGGCGCACAATCATCGCTACCACGTGCTCGACGCGCCGACGATTTCCGACAGCGCCTTCGATGCGCTGCTGCGCGAATTGCAGGCGCTGGAAGCCGCGCATCCCGATCTGGTCAGCGCCGACTCGCCGACCCAGCGTGTCGGCGCCGTCGTCGCGGGCGGCTTCGCCGAGGTGCGTCACGACGTGCCGATGCTCAGCCTCGGCAATGCCTTCAGTGACGAGGATGCGCAGGACTTTTTCCGTCGCATCGCCGACAAGCTCGGTCGCGACGACATCGCGTTCTCGGTCGAACCCAAGATCGACGGTCTGGCAATCAGCCTGCTGTATCTCGACGGGGTACTGACCCGCGCCGCGACCCGCGGCGATGGCAGCACCGGCGAGGACGTCACGCACAGCGTGCGCACGATTCCGTCGGTGCCGCTGCGCTTGTTCGGCGCGGAATGGCCGCCCGTGCTGGAAGTGCGTGGCGAGGTGTACATGCCACGCGCCGCGTTCGAGGCATTCAACCAGCGTGCCCGCGAACGGGGTGAGCGCACGCTGGCCAATCCGCGCAATGCCGCGGCCGGTTCGATCCGCCAGCTGGATCCCCGCATCGCCGCGTCGCGACCGCTCGCGTTCTTCGCATATGCACTCGGGCGCATCGAGCCCGATGCGACCTGGGTCCAGCACACCGACATGCTCGCCGACTTCCGCCGCTACGGCTTGCCGGTGTGTCCGCAGGCCGCTCGCGCGATCGGCCTCGACGGGCTGCTGGCGTACTACCGCCGCATCGGCGATGCGCGCGATCAGTTGCCGTACGACATCGACGGTGTCGTGTACAAGGTCGACGACATCGCGGCTCAACGCGAACTCGGCTTCGTCTCGCGCGCGCCGCGCTGGGCCATCGCGCACAAGTTCCCGGCGCGCGAAGAGCAGACCGTGGTCGAGGCGATCGACGTGCAGGTCGGCCGTACCGGTGCGATCACGCCGGTCGCGCGCCTGCGGCCGGTCCAGGTCGCAGGCGTGGTGGTGACCAATGCGACCCTGCACAACGAAAACGAAATCCGCCGCAAGGACGTGCGCGTCGGCGACACCGTGATCGTGCGGCGTGCCGGCGACGTGATTCCCGAAGTGGTGGCGGTGGTGCTGGATGAGCGTCCGGCCGACGCCGTTGCGTTCGAGATGCCGAATGCCTGCCCCGAGTGTGGCTCGCAGCTTGCGCGCGAAGGCGACGAGGCGGTGCTGCGCTGCACCGGCACCGGCGTCTGTCCGGCGCAACGCAAGGAATCGATCCGCCATTTCGCGTCGCGGCGTGCGATGGACATCGAAGGTCTCGGCGATGCCTGGATCGAGAACCTGGTCGATCTCGGCTACGTGCACCATGTCGCCGACCTGTATGCGCTGACCTTGGAGCAACTGCTGGAGATGAAGCGCCGCGCCGACGAGCGCGATGGCGTGGTTCCGGAGACCGTGAAGAAGGGCAAGGTCGCCAGTCGCTGGGCCGAGAACCTGCTGGCGGCGATCGACGCCAGCCGCAAGACCAGCCTGCCGCGCCTGCTGTTCGCGCTCGGTATCCGCGACGTCGGCGAATCGACCGCGAAGACGCTGGCGCGCCATTTCGGCGCCCTCGATCGCATCGCGTCGGCCGCTGATGCCGACCTGATGAGCGCACCCGATGTCGGTCCCGTGGTGGCCTCGCGCATCGCGGCGTTCTTCGCGGCACCGCATCAGCGCGAAGTGATCGAGCTGCTGCGCGCGCGCGGCGTGCAGTGGGAGGAGGGCGAACCACTGGCCGCGGCCGGGCCGCTGCTCGGCAAGACCGTGGTGCTGACCGGCACGCTCGATGCACTGACGCGCGACCAAGCCAAGGAGCGCCTCGAAGCCCTGGGCGCCAAGGTCTCGGGCAGCGTGTCGGCGAAGACCAGTTTCGTCGTTGCCGGAGCCGAAGCCGGCAGCAAGCTCGACAAGGCGCAGGCGCTTGGCATCCCGGTGCTCGATGAAGCCGCGTTGTTGGCCTTGCTCGCCGAACACGGTGCCTGAGCCATGCGGCCCGATCGTCTGCGGGCGTTGCGTCTGCGCGCCGAGTTGTACGCGACGCTCAGGGCGTTCTTCGCCGGGCGCGGCGTGCTGGAGGTGGAGACCCCGATCCTCTCGGCTGCCGGCAATAGCGATCCCAACATCGAGAGCTTCGACACCGAGTTCAGCGGCCATGTCGATGCCGGTGCAGCGCGGCGCTGGTTGCGTACCTCGCCCGAGTTCCCGCTGAAGCGACTGCTGGCCGAAGGTCTGGGCGACTGCTACGAACTCGGGCGGGTGTTCCGCAACGGCGAGACCGGGCGCACGCACAACCCCGAGTTCACCATGCTGGAGTGGTATCGGGTTGGGATCGACCATCGCGCACTGGCCAGCGAGGTGCTGGATCTGGTCGAGCTGGCGATGGCGCTGGTCGGCCGCCGCGTGCGACGACGCACCACCGGTTATCGCGACTGGTTTCGGGCCGAGATCGATCTCGACCCGTTCCTCGCCTCGGAAACGCAGCTGCAGCAGGCGCTGGGCGAGGTGCGCATCGACGGCGATGGGTTGTTGCGCGATGACTGGCTCGACCTGCTGGTCACGCACCGGTTGCAGCCGCGACTGGAGGCGGATCTGGCACTGGTCGTGCACGACTTCCCGGCATCGCAGTGCGCCCTGGCGCGGGTCATCGAGCGCGACGGCGTGCGCGTGGCCGAGCGCTTCGAGTGCTATCTCGGCGGGCGCGAACTGGCGAACGGCTATCACGAGCTCAACGACGCCGGCGAGCAGCGCCGCCGCTTCGAGGCTGATCTCGCGTTGCGCCGCGCGCGCGGCCAGGCCGAGGTCGCGCTCGACCAGCGCCTGCTCGCGGCCTTGCCGCAGTTGCCAGACTGCGCCGGCGTGGCACTTGGCATCGAGCGTCTGCTGCAGGCGATGCTCGGCGCGGATGACCTCGGCGACGTGCTCGCCTATGCTTTCGCCGACGCATGAGGGATCGGGACGCATGAACAGCAAGAACTGGTTCGGTACCGACGGCATCCGCGGGCAGGTCGGAGTGAACCCGATCACCGCGGAATTCGCGCTGCGGCTCGGTCATGCCGCGGGGCGCGTGCTGGCGAAACCCGAGGGTGGCGTGGTCGTGATCGGCAAGGACACGCGTCGGTCGGGCTACATGCTCGAATCGGCGCTGGAGGCCGGGCTGATCTCCGCCGGCGCCGACGTGCGCTTGCTCGGGCCGATGCCGACGCCCGGCGTGGCCCATCTGACCCAGGCCATCGGCGCCTGCGCCGGCGTGGTCATCAGCGCCTCGCACAATCCGCATCACGACAACGGCTTCAAGTTCTTTTCCGGGCGCGGCGAGAAACTCGGCGACGACGTCGAGCATGCGATCGAGGCAGCGCTCGCGCTGGAAATGCAGACGGTGGCGCCGGAACGGCTCGGGCGTGCCGCGCGCATGAACGATGCCGACGAGCGCTATCTCGCCTTCGTCGCCGGATCGGTGCCGCCCGGCTTCCGGCTCGACGGTCTGCGCATCGTGCTCGATTGCGCGCACGGCGCCACCTACAAGCTGGCGCCGCGGCTGTTCTCGCAGCTCGGCGCTTCGGTGACCGCGATCGGCATCCGTCCGGATGGACTCAACATCAATCGCGGGGTCGGCTCGACCGAGCCGGCGGCGTTGCAGGCCGAGGTGCGCACGCAACGCGCCGATCTCGGCATCGCCTTCGATGGCGACGGTGATCGCGTGCTGTTCGTCGATGCCGACGGCGAAGTGCTCGACGGCGACGACCTGCTGCACATCCTCGCCGTGGAATGGCAGCGCAGCGGGCGCCTGCGCGGTCCGGTGGTCGGAACGCTGATGACCAACATGGCGCTGGAGCTGAAGCTGGCGACGCATGGCATCGGCTTCGCGCGTGCCAACGTCGGCGATCGCCATGTGCACCAGCGGCTGCACGAGAGCGGCGGCGTGCTGGGTGGAGAGGCGTCGGGCCACGTGCTTTGCCTGGATCGTTCGGGCACCGGCGACGCGATGATCGCGGCCCTGCTGGTGCTGGAGGCACTGGCCGCGAGCGGACGCCGCGCCGGCGACTGGCGACGCGCGATGCCGCGGTTTCCCCAGCAGACGGTGAACGTGCGCTATGGACAGGGCGCGCGGCCGCTGGAACATGCCTTGGTCATCGACGCGCGCGCGCGTGCCGAGGCATCGTTGGCCGGACGCGGGCGCCTGGTACTGCGCGCCTCCGGCACCGAGCCGGTGATCCGCGTCACCGTCGAGGCCGACGATGTCGTGCTGGTCGAACGCATTGCGCAGTCGCTGGCGGCGACCGTGCTTGCCGCCGCGGGCTGATCCAGCCGACGGCTAATCGAGTTCGCGGAACTGCCTGGAGCGGCGTCCGACCAGGCGCAGTGCCATCTGGTCGGGGAGGTGCTTGGCGACGAACTTGAGCCAGCGGTTGACGCGCCCGGGCAAGCACAGCACGCGGTCGTGGTCGAGTGCGGCGAGGGACTCCTCGACCACTGCCGCCGCGGTCATCCAGTAGCGTGGCGACAGCCGGCTGACGAGGCCGCGGGCGCCGGTGACGTCGTGGAATTCCGAGTAGGTGAATCCCGGGCACAGCGCCTGCACGCGGATGCCGCAGTCGCGGTTCTCCAGTGCCAGCGATTGCGAGAAGCGCACCAGTAGCGCCTTGGCGCCGCCGTACAGCGTGCTGCCCGCCGATCCGGGCACCAGTCCGGCGAGCGAGGCGACATTGAGGATCGCGCCACGGCGACGCTCGCGCATGGCCGGCAGCAGTCGATGCACCAGCTCCGCCGGCGCCTCGACCATCACCTTGAGGAAGCGGGCCTGCGTCGGCCAGTCGCTGCGGTGGTAGCCGCCGGGCACGCCGAAGCCCGCGTTGTTGACCAGCGCGTCGACCGCCAGCGCGCGCTGCTGCAGTTCGTCGCAGATGCGCGCAACCGCATCGGCCTCGGCCAGGTCGGCGGCGATGCAGACGACCTCGACACCATGACGCTGGCGCAAATCGTCCGCCAATGCCGCGAGTCGGTCCACGCGGCGCGCCGTCAGTACCAGGGCGCAACCGCGTGCGGCCAGGGCCTCGGCGACGGCCTGGCCGATGCCGGCGGAGGCGCCGGTCACCAGGGCGCGTCGGCCGCGCCAATCGAATGCACTGGACATGAGCGAGATCAATTGCCGGGGGAGGGCGCAAGACTATCCTGCGCGCCCCTGGAACGGAGCCTCGGCATGCGTCGTCCCCTGATCGCCGGCAACTGGAAGATGCACGGTTCGCTCGCGATGGTGCGCGACCTGCTCGCGTCGATCGAGACCGCCGGTCCGTTTGCCGGTGTCGAGGTCGCGGTGATGCCGCCGTACCCGTACCTGGCGGCGGCGCGCGCGGCGGCGACCACGGTCGCGATCGGCGCGCAGGATGCGAGCGCGCATGCCGCGGGGGCATTCACCGGGGAAGTGGCGGCGACGATGCTCAAGGAATGCGGTTGTCGCTACGTGATCCTCGGGCACTCCGAGCGACGCCAGTACCATGCCGAGAGCGATGCCGTGGTTGCGGCGAAATTCCTCGCGGTGCAGGCGGCCGGGCTGACACCGGTGCTCTGCGTCGGCGAATCGCTGGCGCAACGCGATGCCGGCGAGACCGACGCGGTGGTCGGAGCGCAGTTGCGGGCGGTGCTGGCGGCCGCTGGGGTCGCTGCGTTCGCCAACGCCGTCCTCGCCTACGAGCCGGTGTGGGCAATCGGCACCGGTCGCACCGCCACGCCGGAGCAGGCGCAGGCGGTGCACGCGCTGCTGCGTGGCATCGTCGCGGAGAGTTCTGCTAGCATCGCCGGCTCGCTGCGCATTCTGTATGGCGGCAGTGTCAAGCCCGGCAACGCGGCGACACTGTTCGGCCAGGCGGACATCGACGGCGGACTGATCGGCGGAGCGTCGCTGGTCGCCGACGATTTCGTCGCGATCATCCGCGCCGCGGCCCACTGAACCCTTCCTGGAATTCGAAATGAGCTTTGAACTCGGTCTCAAGATCCTGCTGGCGCTGTACGTCGTCGTCGCGCTGGCGATGATCGGCCTGATCCTGCTGCAGCGCGGCCAAGGCGCGCAGGCTGGATCCGGCTTCGGCAGCGGTGCCTCGGCGACGGTGTTCGGCGCGCGCGGGTCGGCCAACTTCCTCAGCAGTTCGACCAAGTGGCTGGCGGTGCTGTTCTTCGCGCTCAGCATCGGCATGGGCGTGTACATCAGCCGCAATGCGAAGAGCGGCGATGGTGCCGCCGATCTCGGTGTGATGGGCGAGGCCGAGGCTGCCGCGGAAGCGGCCAAGGCCGCGCCGGCCGCGGCCAGCGACGTGCCCGCGGTTCCTGCGGCGAGCAGCGAAGTGCCGGCAGCGGCAACCGATGCGAGCGTGCCGGCGACGACGCCCGAAGTGGAAGCGCCGAAGGCCGAATCGACGAACGAGAGCAAGCCCGCGGAGTCTTCTAACTGAGGTCTCCGACCGGCTACAATGGACAAATGCCCAGGTGGCGGAATTGGTAGACGCACTACCTTGAGGTGGTAGCGACGACAGTCGTGGGGGTTCGAGTCCCCCCTTGGGCACCAGACCGAAAAAGAAGCCGCATCGCGGCTTTTTTTTCAGAAGCACGAAGTACGAAGTACAAAGAAGCGGGACGACCCATGGAACTGTCCGGATACCTGCCGGTGCTGCTGTTTCTCGGATTGGCGGCGCTCATCGCGGCGGCACTGCTCGCGATCGGCACCCTCATCGGCCCGAAGCGGCCGGGCGCAGATAAGCACGCGCCGTACGAGTGCGGTTTCGTTGCGTTCGAGGACGCGCGCATGAAGTTCGATGTGCGCTACTACCTGATGGCGATCCTGTTCATCGTCTTCGATCTGGAAATCGCGTTCATTTTTCCGTGGGCGGTGGTGTTTCGCGACATCGGCCTGATCGGACTCATCGAGATGGGCATGTTCCTGCTCCTGCTGGTGCTGGGCTTCGTCTACGTCTGGAAGAAAGGAGCCCTCGAATGGGAGTGAAAACCTCGTTCTTCCACAATCCCGAGCCGATCGGGGAAGTGGATGACATCCTGCGCCCCGATGCCTCGAATCCGCTGATCGAGCGCGGCTTCGCGGTCGCCTCGATGGACGCGCTGGTGAACTGGGCGCGCACCGGTTCGATGTGGCCGATGACCTTCGGTCTTGCCTGCTGTGCAGTCGAGATGATGCAGGCCGGCGCTTCGCGACTCGACACCGATCGCTACGGCGTGGTGTTCCGTCCGTCGCCGCGCCAGTCCGACGTGATGATCGTCGCCGGTACCCTGGTCAACAAGATGGCCCCGGCGCTGCGCCGCGTCTACGACCAGATGCCGGAGCCGAAGTGGGTGATCTCGATGGGTTCCTGCGCCAATGGCGGCGGCTACTACCACTATTCGTACTCGGTGGTGCGCGGCTGCGACCGCGTGGTCCCGGTCGACATCTACGTGCCGGGTTGCCCGCCCACCGCCGAAGCGCTGATCTGGGGCATTCTGCAGTTGCAGAAGAAGATCCGCAAAACCAACACCATCATCGCGCGCTGAGGTGGATGCATGAACGAGGCCGCGACCAGTTTTGCCGACCGCCTGCGCGAACGTCTCGCAGCACAGATCCTTCGCGTCATCGACTCGGTCGACGCGCCGACCGTCGAGGTCAAGGCCGAGCACTGGCTTGAGGTCGCACGCGCTCTGCGCGACGAAGCCGAGTTCCGCTTCGAGCAGGCGGTCGACCTGTGCGGCGTCGATTACCTCGGTTTCGGCGATGCCGAATGGGATACCAGCGACGTTTCCGGCGAGGGCTTCTCGCGCGGCGTCGAGGGCTTCGGGCCGGGCCGGTTCAAGTGGTCCGAGCGACCGGAGTCGGCGCACAAGGACAACCGCTACGCCGTGGTCGTGAACCTGATGTCGCTGGCGCACAATCGCCGCCTGCGCCTGCGCTGCTTCGCGGCCGACGAGGCGTTGCCGGTGGTGCCGTCGCTGATCTCGGTGTGGCGCGGGCTGAACTGGTTCGAGCGCGAGGCGTTCGACCTGTTCGGCATCCTGTTCGCCGGGCACCCGGACCTGCGCCGCATCCTCACCGACTACGGCTTCGTCGGACATCCGTTCCGCAAGGACTTCCCGCTGATCGGCAATGTCGAAGTGCGCTACGACGCCGAGAAGCAGCGCGTGGTCTACGAGCCGGTGTCGATCGAGCCGCGCGTCGGCGTGCCGCGCGTGGTGCGCGACGACGCGCGCTACCAGCAGGCGCGCAGCGAATCCGCGCATGCCGCGGCGGGGAAGTGAACATGCAAGAGATCCGCAACTACACGATCAACTTCGGGCCGCAGCATCCGGCCGCGCACGGCGTGCTGCGGCTCGTGCTCGAACTCGACGGCGAAGTGGTGATGCGCGCCGACCCGCACGTCGGGCTGCTGCATCGCGGTACCGAGAAGCTGGCCGAGTCGAAGCCGTACAACCAGTCGATCGGCTACATGGATCGCCTCGACTACGTCTCGATGATGTGCAACGAGCACGCCTACGTGCGCGCCATCGAGCAGCTGCTCGGGATCGCGGCGCCGGAGCGGGCGCAGGTGATCCGCACCCTGTTCGACGAGATCACGCGCATCCTCAACCACCTGATGTGGCTCGGCTCGAATGCGCTCGACCTCGGCGCGATGACGCTGTTCCTGTATGCGTTCCGCGAACGCGAGGAACTGATGGACTGCTACGAGGCGGTGTCCGGCGCGCGCATGCACGCCACCTACTATCGCCCCGGCGGCGTCTATCGCGACCTGCCCGAGCAGATGCCGAAGTACCGCGAGTCGCCGTGGACCAAGGGCAGCGACCTCAAGCGCGTCAACGGCTGGCGCGAGGGCTCGATGCTGGACTTCCTCGACGCCTTCACCGACGACTTCCCGAAGCGCGTCGACGAGTACGAGACCCTGCTCACCGACAACCGCATCTGGAAGCAGCGCACCGTCGGCATCGGCGTGGTCTCCCCGGAACAGGCGTTGGCCTGGGGCATGAGCGGGCCGATGCTGCGCGGTTCCGGCATCGAGTGGGACCTGCGCCGCAAGCAGCCCTACGCCGCCTACGACAAGTTCCAGTTCCAGATTCCGGTGGGTCGCAATGGCGACTGCTACGACCGCTACCTGGTGCGCGTCGAGGAGATGCGCCAGTCGAACCGGATCATGAAGCAGTGCGTCGCCTGGCTGCGCGCGCACCCGGGCCCGGTGATGGTGCAGAACTACAAGGTCGCGCCGCCGAAGCGCGAAGAGATGAAGCAGGACAGGGAAGCCCTGATCCATCACTTCAAGCTGTTCACCGAGGGCTACTCGGTGCCGACCGGCGAAGTCTACGCCGCGGTCGAGGCACCGAAGGGCGAGTTCGGCGCGTACATCATCGCCGACGGCGCCAACAAGCCGTTCCGCCTGAAGCTGCGCGCGCCCGGCTTCGCGCACCTCTCGGCGATGGACGAGATCGCGAAGGGGCACATGCTGCCGGACGTGGTCGCGTTGATCGGCACCTTCGACGTCGTCTTCGGCGAGATCGATCGCTGAGCGGAATGCAGGAATCCAGATGAAAGCCACCGGCAATTTCGACAAGGTCAGGAACCTCGATCCGAAGTCCGTGCTCAGCGCGCACACGATCGAGCACATCGAGCACTGGCGCGCCAAGTTCCCGCCCGAGCGCAAGCGTTCCGCGCTGCTGCAGGCGCTGTGGGCGGCGCAGGAGCAGAACCACGGTCACCTCACCGACGAACTGATCGCCGCGGTTGCCGGGTATCTCGAACTGCCTCCGGTGTGGGCATACGAGGTGGCCAGCTTCTACTCGATGTACGAGACCACCCCGGTCGGGCGCAACAACGTCGCCGTATGCACCAACATCTCGTGCTGGCTGAATGGCGCCGAGGACATCGTGCGCCACTGCGAAAACAAGCTCGGCATCCGGCTCGGCGAATCGACTGCGGATGGACGCATCTACCTCAAGCGCGAGGAAGAGTGCCTCGCCGCCTGCGCCTGCGCGCCGATGATGGTCGTCAACGGGCATTACCACGAGAAACTCACGCCGCTTGCGGTGGACGAGATTCTCGACGGACTGAAGTGAGAGCGCCATGGCCGTCGGACCCGCCCCGCAAGAACACAACGTCGTCTTCACGACCCTGCACTTCGATACCCCGTGGAGCTATGACAGCTACCTGAAGGCCGGCGGTTACCAGGCCTGGCGCAAGATCCTCGCCGAGCAGATCCCGCGCGAGCAGGTGATCGAGATGGTCAAGCAGAGCGCGCTGCGCGGTCGTGGCGGCGCCGGCTTCCCGACCGGCCTGAAGTGGAGCTTCATGCCGCGCAACGCGCCCGGGCAGAAGTACATCCTGTGCAATTCGGACGAGTCCGAGCCAGGGACCTGCAAGGACCGCGACATCCTGCGCTACAACCCGCATGCGGTGATCGAGGGCATGGCCATCGCCTGCTACGCGACCAACTCGACGGTCGGCTACAACTACCTGCGTGGCGAGTTCCACCACGAGCCCTTCGAGCATTTCGAGGAGGCGTTGAAAGCGGCCTACCAGCATGGCTGGCTCGGCAAGAATGTGCTCGGCAGCGGCGTCGACGTCGACCTGCACGCGGCGCTCGGCGCCGGCGCCTACATCTGCGGCGAAGAAACCGCGTTGATGGAATCGCTCGAAGGCAAGAAGGGACAGCCGCGCTTCAAGCCGCCGTTCCCGGCCAACTTCGGCTTGTTCGGCAAGCCGACCACGATCAACAACACCGAGACCTACGCATCGGTGCCGGCAATCATCCGCAACGGGCCCGAGTGGTTCCTCGGCCTCGGCAAGCCGAACAACGGCGGTCCCAAGGTGTTCTCGGTGTCGGGGCACGTCAACCGGCCCGGCAATTTCGAGATCCGCCTCGGCACCCCGTTCAAGGATCTGCTGGAGATGGCCGGCGGCGTGCGCGCCGGGCGCAAGCTCAAGGCGGTGATTCCCGGCGGTTCGTCGATGCCGGTGCTGCCGGCGGAGACGATGATGGCCTGCACCATGGACTACGACTCGATCCAGAAGGCCGGTTCCGGCCTCGGTTCGGGCGCGGTCATCGTGATGGACGACAGCACCTGCATGGTGCGCGCCTGCCAGCGCATCAGCCGCTTCTACTTCAAGGAAAGCTGTGGCCAGTGCACGCCGTGCCGCGAGGGCACCGGCTGGATGTACCGCATGCTCACGCGCATCGTTGCCGGCCAGGCAACCATGGACGACCTGCACATGCTGAAGCAGGCCGCGGGTCAGATCGAGGGCCACACCATCTGCGCCTTCGGCGAGGCGGCGGCATGGCCGGTGCAGGGCTTCCTGCGCCATTACTGGCACGAGTTCGAACATTTCATCGTCCACAAGCGCTCGCTGGTGGACGCGCAGCACGGAGCCGCGGCATGAGTGCGCAGCCGAGCAACAGCACCGCGCCGGACCTGGTCAACATCGAGGTCGACGGCACGCCGATGCAGGTGCCCAAGGGATCGATGATCATCCACGCCACCGACAAGGCGCGGGTGGCGGTGCCACGCTTCTGCTACCACGAGAAGCTGCCGATCGCGGCGAACTGCCGCATGTGCCTGGTCGACGTCGAGAAGGCGCCGAAACCGGTGCCAGCGTGCGCGACCCCGGTGATGGAAGGCATGAAGATCCGCACCCGTTCCGAGCGTGCGCTGAACTCGCAGCGCAACGTGATGGAGTTCCTGCTGATCAACCATCCGCTCGACTGCCCGGTCTGCGACCAGGGCGGCGAGTGCGAACTGCAGGACGTCGCGATGGGCTACGGCCGCTCGGTATCGCGCTTCGTCGAGCGCAAGCGCGTGGTTGCCGACGAGGATATCGGGCCGCTGATCGCCACCGACATGACCCGCTGCATCCATTGCACGCGTTGTGTCCGCTTCATGGGCGAGATCGCCGGCACCAGCGAACTCGGCGGCATCGGCCGCGGCGAGGCGACCGAGATCGGCACCTACATTGGCAAGTCGATCGAGTCCGAACTCGGCGGCAACATCATCGACGTCTGCCCGGTCGGCGCGCTGACCAACAAGCCGTTCCGCTTCAAGGCCCGCGCCTGGGAACTGATCGCACGCGAGTCGATCGGCTATCACGATGCGCTCGGCTCGAACCTGTTCCTGCATACCCGCCGCGGCGAAGTGCTGCGCGTGGTGCCGCGTGCCTGCGAGGCGGTCAACGAGAACTGGCTGTCCGACCGCGACCGCTACAGCCACCAGGGCCTGTATGCGGAGGATCGCGCGACGCAGCCGATGATCCGCGGCGCCGACGGCGAACTGAAGCCGGTGTCGTGGGACGAGGCGATCCGCTTCGTCGCGGACGGCCTCACCCGCGTGCAGACCGCGCATGGCGGCGATCAGATCGCCGCATTGGTGGCGCCGATGGCGTCGAGCGAAGAGGGCTTCCTGCTGGCCGAGATCCTGCGCGGGCTTGGCAGCCGGAATCTCGATCATCGCCTGCGCGTGGTCGATGCCGGAGACCGCAGTGGCGGCGCCACCTTCGAGCTGCCGCTGGCGGAGATCGAGAAGGCATCCGCGATCCTGCTGCTCGGCTCGAATCCGCGCCTGGACCAGCCCTTGCTCGGACACCGCGTGCGCAAGGCCTGGAAGCACGGGGCCAGCGTCGACGCGATCAACCCGATCGCATTCGATTTCCACTTCGACACGCAGGCAGCGCGCATCGTCGAACCCTGGCGCATGCTCGACGAGGCCGCGGCGCTGGCGAAGGCCGCCGCCGAACGCACCGGTGCGAGCGTCGCTGGCGCGATCGCGCCGCTGCTGGCGGCGGCGACGGTCGAGGACGCGCATCGCGAGATGGCCAGGCGCTTGCACGAGGCCGGCTCGGCGGTGCTGATCTTCGGCGACTTCGCCGTGCAGCACCCGGCGGCATCGACCTTGCGCGCATTGGCACGCTTCATCGCGCAGTGCACCGCGAGCGCATTCAACGAGGTCGCCTCCGGCGCCAATGGCGTCGGACTGGCCCGCGTTGGCGTGCTGCCTGGCGCAGGCGGCTTTGGAGCGGCGCAGATCCTCGCGCAGCCGCGCAAGGCGCTGCTCGTGCATCACGCCGGGTCGCAGGACACGCTGCGCTCGAAGTCCTACGACGAGGCGCGCAGCGGCGCCGAGTTCCACGTCTACCTCGGCGCCTATGCGTGCAGCGGCGTGCGGCGCACCGCCCACGCGGTGTTGCCGCTCGGCCTCGCGCCGGAGATCGATGGCACCTACCTCAATGTCGACGGCCGCGTGCAGACGATTGCCGCCGGCGCCAAGCTGCCGGGCGAGGCGCGCCCGGGTTGGCGCGTGCTGCGCGCGCTCGGCGCGGCGCTCGGCTTGCCCGGCTTCGAGTTCACCGAGCTTGGCGAGTTGCGCGAACGCATCGCGCCGCGTCTTGCCGGCGCGGTGGCTGAGGCGGGCCAGATCGGCACGTTCGCGCGACCCGCGGCGGGCGGCCTGAGCCGCGTCGCCACCGTCGCGGTGTATCGCAGCGACGCCGTGGTGCGGCGTGCCGCGGCGCTGCAGGCCACGCCGCTGGCTTCGACCGCGTGCGTTGCGCTGAATCCCGCCGACTTCACCACCCTGGGACTCGACGCTGGCGGCAACGCCCGCGTCAGCGATGGATCTTGCACCGCGGAACTGCCGGTGCGCGCGGATACGCGCGTGCCGGCGGGTGCGGCCTGGATCGAACTGGGTCATTCCGAGACCGCCGCGCTGGCACCGAACGGTGCGCGCCTGACTGTGACGAGGGTCTGACATGGACCAGATGCTGTCCCTGTTCAACACCTACACCGCGCAGTTCCCGACCATCTGGATGGCGATCAAGATCGTGCTGCTGCCGATCCTGCCGCTGATCATCGCGGTCGCGTTCTACACGCTCGCCGAGCGCTGGGTGATCGGCTGGATGCAGGTGCGCCGCGGGCCGGTGTACATCGGCATGGGCATCCTGCAGCCGTTCGCCGACACCTTCAAGCTGCTGTTCAAGGAACTGCTGATCCCGTCGAAGTCGAACCTGTTCCTGTTCCGGCTGGCGCCGATGCTGGCGCTGATCCCGGCGTTCTCGGCGTGGGCGGTGGTGCCGGCGGGCGAGGGGCTGGTGCATTCCGACGTCAACGCCGGGCTGCTGTATCTGCTGGCGATGACCTCGATGGGCGTGTACGGCATCATCCTTGCCGGCTGGGCATCGAATTCCAAGTACGCATTTCTCGGCGCGATGCGCGCGGCGGCGCAGGTGATCTCCTACGAGATCGCAATGGGCTTCGCGCTGGTCGGCGTGCTGATCGCCGCCGGCAGCCTGAACCTGTCCGAGATCGTGCGCGCGCAGTCCGGCAACCTCGGCATCGGCGAGTGGTTCATGTGGCCGTTGCTGCCGCTGTTCGTGATCTACCTGATCTCCGGCGTGGCCGAGACCAACCGCGCGCCGTTCGACGTCGCCGAGGGCGAATCCGAGATCGTCGCCGGCTTCCACGTCGAGTACTCGGGTTCGGCGTTCGCGATCTTCTTCCTCGCCGAATACGCCAACATGATCCTGGTGTCGTTCCTGGTGCCGCTGTTCTTCATGGGTGGCTGGCTGTCGCCCTGCCCGGAATCGTGGGGCTGGATCGGCAAGGGCGGGCCGCACTGGCTGGCGCTCAAGGTCGGCATCATCGCGTTCTCGTTCCTGTGGTTCCGTGCCACCTTCCCGCGCTATCGCTACGACCAGATCATGCGCCTGGGCTGGAAGGTGTTCATCCCGATCACGATCGTCTGGGTCATGGTCACCGGCGTGCTCGTGTACACCGGCGCGCTCGTGCCGAACGCCTGAGGAGAGCCATGAACCCCGTGTTCCGCTACCTGAAGAGCCTGTTGCTGATCGAGTTGCTGAAGGGCATGGCGCTCACCGGCAAGTACCTGGTCGCGCCCAAGTACACCGTGCGCTATCCCGAGGAGACGATTCCGAAGTCGAACCGTTTCCGCGGCCTGCACGCGCTGCGCCGCTACCCGAACGGCGAGGAACGCTGCATCGCCTGCAAGCTGTGCGAGGCGGTGTGTCCGGCGCTCGCGATCACGATCGACTCCGAGCAGCGCGCCGACGGTTCGCGCCGCACCACGCGCTACGAGATCGACCTGTTCAAGTGCATCTTCTGCGGCTTCTGCGAGGAAAGCTGTCCGGTCGACTCGATCGTCGAGACCCACGTCCACGAATACCATTTCGAGAATCGCGGCGAAAACATCCTGAGCAAGCAGAAGCTGCTTGCACTCGGTGACCGCTTCGAGGCCGAGATCGCGGCCGCGCGTCAGCAAGACGCCGCGTACCGCTGAGGAGCCCGCATGACCTTCGAAGCCTTGCTGTTCTACTTCTTCGCCGCGGTGATGGTCGCCGCCAGCCTCGCGGTGGTGACCTTGCGCAATCCGGTGCACTGCGCGCTGTCGCTGGTACTGACCTTCTTCACCTGCGCCTGCCTGTGGCTGCTGCTGCGCGCCGAGTTCCTGGCGATCGCGCTGGTGCTGGTCTACGTCGGCGCGGTGATGGTGCTGTTCCTGTTCGTGGTGATGATGCTCGACATCAAGACCCTGCCCGGGCGCGAGGGCTTCACCAGCTACCTGCCGGCGGGGCTGGTGGTGGCCACGGTCATGCTCGCCGAGCTGATCGGACTGATGGGCGCACGCAAGCTGATGCAGGGCGGTCCGGTGCGCGATGCCGCGACCGAGCAGGGGCTGTCGAACACCGAGTGGCTGGGGCGCGCGTTGTTCTCCGACTACATCCTGCCGTTCGAGATCGCCGCGGTGATCCTGACCGTCGCCATTGTCGCGGCGGTTGCGCTGACCCTGCGCCGGCGCCCGAACGTGCGCACGCAGGACCCGGCGCAGCAGGCGGCGACGCGCAAGCAGGACCGCTTGCGACTGGTCGACCTGCCGCACCACGACGGGAGCAAGCAGGCATGATCACCCTCGGCCACTACCTCGTGCTCGGCGCGATCCTGTTCTGCGTCAGCGTCGCCGGCATCTTCATCAACCGCAAGAACGTGATCATCCTGCTGATGGCACTCGAGTTGATGCTGCTGGCGGTGAACATGAACTTCGTCGCCTTCTCCGCCTTCCTCGGCGATGCCGCGGGCCAGATCTTCGTGTTTTTCATTCTCACCGTGGCAGCGGCGGAGTCGGCGATCGGGCTCGCGATCCTGGTGCTGCTGTTCCGCAACCGCGCCACGATCAATGTCGAAGAACTCGACACGATGAAAGGTTGATCCGATGCAGGCCACACTCCTCACCATCGCGCTGGCGCCGCTGGTCGGCGCCATCATCGCCGGGTTCTTCCGCAACCAGGTCGGTCGCCGCGGCGCGCACATCGTCACCATCGCCGGCGTGGCGGTCTCTTGCCTGCTGTCGATGCACGTGTTCAAGCTGATCGCGTTCGACGGCCTGCCGACCTACAACGAGAACGTCTACACCTGGTTCGAGGCCGGGGGCTATTCGGCCCACGTCGGCTTTCTGGTCGACCGCCTGACCGCGATGATGATGGTCGTGGTCACCTTCGTCTCGCTGATGGTGCATGTCTACACCATCGGCTACATGGCCGAGGACCCGGGCTACCAGCGCTTCTTCAGCTACATCGCGCTGTTCACCTTCTCGATGCTGATGCTGGTGATGAGCAACAACTTCCTGCAGCTGTTCTTCGGCTGGGAGGCGGTGGGTCTGGTCTCGTACCTGCTGATCGGGTTCTGGTTCAAGAAGCCGAGTGCGATCTTCGCGAACCTGAAGGCATTCCTGGTCAACCGCGTCGGTGACTTCGGCTTCTTGCTCGGCATCGCCGCGGTGCTGATGTATTTCGGCACCCTCGACTACGCGACGGTGTTCGCCAACCGCCTGGCGATCGACGGCAAGACCATCGAACTGGTCGCCGGTCATGCCTGGGCGGTGCCGACGGTGATCTGCATCCTGCTGTTCATCGGCGCGATGGGCAAGTCGGCGCAGGTGCCGCTGCATGTCTGGCTGCCGGACTCGATGGAAGGCCCGACCCCGATCTCGGCGCTGATCCACGCCGCGACCATGGTCACCGCCGGCATCTTCATGGTTGCGCGCATGTCGCCGCTGTTCGAGATGTCCGAGACCGCGCTTGCGACGGTCGCGGTGATCGGCGCGACGACGGCGTTCTTCACCGGCCTGATCGGCCTGGTGCAGAACGACATCAAGCGCGTGGTCGCGTACTCGACGCTGTCGCAGCTCGGCTACATGACGGTCGCGCTCGGCGTGTCGGCGTATTCGGCAGCGGTGTTCCACCTGATGACCCACGCGTTCTTCAAGGCGCTGCTGTTCCTCGGCGCAGGTTCGGTGATCATGGCCATGCATCACGAGCAGGACATGCGCTACATGGGTGGCCTGCGCAAGTACCTGCCGGTCACCTACTGGACGGCGGTGATCGGCACCCTGGCACTGGTCGGAACACCGCTGTTCTCGGGCTTCTACTCGAAGGACGCGATCATCGTCGCTGCGCAGAGCGCGGCCCACCACGGTGGCGCCGCCTTCGCCTACGCGTACTACGCGGTGCTGTTCGGCGTGTTCGTGACCGCGCTGTATTCGTTCCGGCTGCTGTACCTGACCTTCCACGGCAAGGAACGCTTCGTGGTCGACGCGCAGCACGGCGACGCCCACCACGACGACCATGGCGACGACCACGGCCACCACGAACCGGGCCACCTGGCGCACGCACCGCACGAGTCGCCGCTGGTGGTGACGATCCCGCTGGTGCTGCTCGCGATCCCATCGGTCGCGATCGCCTGGTTCTTCGTGCAGCCGATGCTGATCGGGGATTTCTTCGCCGGGTCGATCTTCGTCGATATCCGGCACGCGCCGCTCGCGCATTTCGCCAAGGAGTTCCACGGCGTGGTCGCGTTCGCGCTGCACGGGCTGTCGACGCTGCCGTTCTGGCTGGCGTTCGCGGGGTTCGCGCTCGCGACCTACCTGTACCTGTTCAATCCGGCGATGCCGGGGCGCATCTATGCGGCGTTGCGGCCGCTCGCGCGCGTGCTCGAGAACAAGTACGGCTTCGACGACCTGTACCAGGCGCTGTTCGCGCGCGGCAGCGTGCTGCTTGGCCGCGGCCTGTGGCGTGGCGGCGACGTCGCGGTGATCGACGGCGCCATCGTCAACGGCTCCGCGGCGGTGGTCGAGCGCGCCGCCAGCATCATGCGCTGGATGCAATCCGGTTACCTCTACCACTACGCCTTCGCGATGATCCTCGGGCTCATCGCGCTGCTTGGCGCGTTCGTCTGGATCGAGTGAGGAATAGTCGATGATCTCAACTCACTTGCTCAGCTGGTTGATTGCGCTGCCGGTGCTCGGCGGCGTGGCGACGCTCGCGTCCGGCGGCAACAACAGCAACCGTGCCCGCTGGATCGCGCTCGCCTTCGCCATCGCGACGCTGGCGCTGTGCATTCCGCTGTGGAACGGCTTCGACTCCGCTTCGGCGGCGATGCAGTTCGTGCAGAAGATGCCGTGGATCGAGGCGCTGAGCGTCAACTACCACGTCGGCGTCGACGGCGTGGCGGTAGCGCTGATCGCCCTGACCGCGTTCACCACGGTGCTGGTGCTGATCGGCGCGTGGGATGCGATCGACGACAAGGTGCACCAGTACTACGCCGCGTTCCTGGTGCTGGAAGGCCTGATGATCGGCGTGTTCTGCGCGCTCGACGCGCTGCTGTTCTACGTGTTCTTCGAGGCCATGCTGATCCCCATGTTCATCATCATCGGCATCTGGGGCGGGCCGCGGCGCGTGTACGCGACCATCAAGTTCTTCCTGTACACCTTCTTCGGCTCGATCTTCATGCTGATCGGCCTGATTTACCTGTACCTGAAGTCGGGCAGCTTCGACCTCGCATTCCTGGCGCAGTATCCGCTGTCGCGCGACGAACAGATGTGGCTGTTCTTCTCGTTCCTGCTCGCGTTCGCGGTCAAGGTGCCGATGTTCCCGGTGCACACCTGGCTTCCCGACGCGCACGTCGAGGCGCCGACCGGCGGCTCGGTGATCCTGGCCGCGATCATGCTGAAGATCGGCGGCTTCGGCTTCCTGCGTTTCGCGCTGCCGATCACCCCGGATGCGGCGCACGAGTTCGCCTGGCTGGTGATCGCGCTGTCGCTGATCGCGGTCGTCTACATCGGCTTCGTCGCGCTGGTGCAGCAGGACATGAAGAAGCTGATCGCGTATTCGTCGATCTCGCACATGGGCTTCGTCACGCTCGGCGCGTTCCTGCCGCTGCAACTGGCACGCGACGTCGGCAATGTCGGCGCTGCCCAGCTCGCGCTGCAGGGCGCCATGGTGCAGATGGTGTCGCACGGCTTCATCTCGGCCGCGCTGTTCTCGTGCGTCGGCGTGCTCTATGACCGCGTGCACAGCCGCATGATCGGCGACTACGGCGGCGTCGCCAACCATATGCCGTGGTTCGCGTTCTTCGCGGTGTTCTTCGCGATGGCCAACAGCGGCTTGCCCGGGACTTCGGGATTCGTCGGCGAGTTCATGGTCATCCTGGCCAGTTTCCAGGCGAAGCCGTGGATTGCCGCTACTGCGGCGCTGACCCTGATTCTGGGTGCGGCGTACACCTTGTGGATGGTCAAGCGGGTGATCTTCGGTGAGGCGCAGCACGCGCACGTGAAGGCGCTGCAGGACATCAGCGGGCGCGAGACGATCGTGCTCGGCGGGTTCGCGGCGGCCACGCTGCTGTTGGGTCTGTGGCCGGCGCCACTGACCGATCTGATGAACGCATCGCTCGGCAACGTCGTCGAGCAGCTGATGCGCGTGAAGGTCTGAGGAGCTCGCGATATGGTCGACAACACAGTTGCAATCGCGATCTCGATGGCGGATGTCCGGGCAATGCTGCCCGAACTGTTCCTGCTCGCGGCCGCCTTCACCATCCTGATGGCGGACCTGTTCATCGCGCAGGCGCAGCGCTCGGTCACGCACTGGCTGGCGATCGCTTCGCTGCTGCTCACCGGCGCGCTGGTGTGGCGCGCGAGCGGCGATGACTCGCTGGCGCGCAGCGCGTTCGGCGGCATGTACATCGCCGACCAGGTGGCGGCGGTGTGCAAGTTGTTCATCCTCGGCAGCACGCTGTTGGCCTATGTCTACGCACGACCGCACCTGAAACCGCGCGGGTTGTTCCAGGGCGAGTTCTACACGCTCACGCTGTTCGCGGTGATCGGCATGATGCTGCTGGTGTCCGCCGGCAACCTGCTCAGTGCCTACCTCGGGCTGGAGATGCTGGCGCTGTGTTCGTATGCGCTGGTCGCGCTCAACCGCGACAGCCCGCTGTCTTCCGAGGCGGCGATGAAGTACTTCGTGCTCGGCGCGCTCGCTTCCGGTCTGCTGCTGTACGGCATGAGCATGGTCTATGGCGCGACCGGTTCGCTCGACCTCGGCGGCATCCGCGCGATGTCGTCGAGCAACCTGCTGCACCCGGACCTGCTGGTGTTCGGCCTGGTGTTCATCGTCGTCGGCATCGCCTTCAAGTTCGGCGCGGCACCGTTCCACGCCTGGGTGCCGGACGTTTATCAGGGATCGCCGACCGGCGTCACCCTGTTCGTCGCCAGCGCACCCAAGGTTGCCGCGTTCGGCATGGCCTACCGGCTGCTCGACAACGGCTTCGGCACGCCGGCGCTGTGGCCGAACTGGGCGGCGATGCTGTCGGTACTGGCGGTGCTGTCGTTGGTGATCGGCAATGTCGTCGCGATCGCGCAGACCAACCTCAAGCGCATGCTTGCCTATTCGACGGTGTCCCACGTCGGCTTCCTGTTGCTTGGCATCATCGGCGGTGGCGCCGACGGTTTCGCGGCGTCGCTGTTCTACGCAACCACCTATTCGATCACCGTCGTCGCCGCGTTCGGCCTGATCGTGCTGCTGTCGCGCGCCGGGTTCGAGGCCGAGGAGATCGACGACTTCCGCGGCCTGAACCAGCGCAGTCCGTTCCATGCGTTCCTGATGCTGGTGGTGATGGCGTCGTTCGCGGGCGTGCCGCTGTTCGTCGGCTTCCTGGCCAAGCTGCAGGTGCTGAAGGCGGTGATCCGCGCCGATGCGTTGTGGCTCGCGATTGTCGGTGGACTGTGTGCCGTGGTCGGCGCGTTCTACTACCTGCGCGTGATCAAGGTGATGTATTTCGACAAGCCGGTCGCCGATGCGCCCGTGCTCGGCGCTACCGATGCCGGATTCCGGCTGGTGCTGTCGGGCAACGTGCTGGCGTTGATCGCGCTCGGCATCTTCGGTGGGCCGCTGCTGACGTGGTGCATGCGCGCGGTGGCGGCGAGCTGAACGTGGTCGTTCTTTTTGGTTGCTTTGCGCGACCCCGCTCACTATAGTGCGCGTCGCCTGATGCGGGGTGGAGCAGTCTGGCAGCTCGTCGGGCTCATAACCCGAAGGTCGCAGGTTCAAATCCTGCCCCCGCTACCAATGATCCATGGAAAGGGCCTCTTCGGAGGCCCTTTTCTTTCGCACCGCATGCCCGGTTCCGACCGGACTGCGCGGCGCGCACGGAAGCGGACCGTGCACGATGCGATGGGCCTACGGGCCCATTTTTGTTTTTGGAGTCCTGCCGTGCAGGAGACGAGATGAACGCGGAAAAGCTGACGCAACTGTTCGATCCGGTGATCGCCTCGCTCGGGCTGGAATGCCTCGGCGTCGAGTTCGTCGCGAGTCGCGGCAGCGGGCTGGTACGCGTGTACATCGACGTCGCGGACCGCAACGTGACCGTGGACGACTGCGAAGCGGTGAGTCGCGAGATCAGCGGCATCCTCGACGTGAACGATCCGATCTCCGGCCGCTACACGCTGGAAGTGTCGTCGCCCGGCTTCGATCGTCCGTTGTTCACGCCGGCGCAGTTCGCGCGCTTCATCGGCGAGAGCGCGAAGGTGAACGTCAACCTGGCGGTCAATGGCCGTCGCCGCTTCCAGGGCGCGATCGTTCGCGTCGACGGCGACAGCATCGTCCTCGCGCAGGACGGCAGCGAAGTTGCGATCGCCCACTCGAACATCGAGAAGGCGAAGCTGGTTCCGGATTTTTCGGCGATCGACCCGGCGCCCAAGCCGAAGGGTGCGAAGCCGGGCAAGACCAAGAAGAAACCTTGATCACGTCGGCCCGCGCAGGCGGGCCATGGAGAGCTGTGATGAGCAAAGAAATGTTGATGGTGGTGGATGCCGTGGCCAACGAGAAGGGCGTCGCGCGCGGCGTCATCTTCGATGCCATGGAGGCGGCGCTCGCGTCGGCAGCCAAGAAGCGCTACGCCGAGGCCGATGTCGCGATGCGCGTGTCCATCGACCGCAACAGCGGCGAATACCAGACCTTCCGCCGTTGGGAAGTGGTCGCCGACGACGTCGTCATGGAATCCCCGGATCGCCAGATCCGCCTGATGGACGCGGTCGACGTCAAGGCGGACGCCGCGGTCGGCGACTACCTCGAGGAACAGGTCGAGAACGCCGAGTTCGGGCGCATCGCCGCGCAGGCCGCGAAGCAGGTGATCGTGCAGCGCGTGCGCGAAGCCGAGCGTGCCCAGGTGGTCGACGCCTATACCGATCGCATCGGCGAACTCGTCACCGGCATCGTCAAGCGCGTCGAGCGCGGTGCGGTCTATCTCGACCTCGGCGGCAACGCCGAAGCCTTCATCGCCCGCGACAAGGCGATTCCGCGCGAGAACGTGCGCGCCGGCGATCGCGTGCGCGGCTACCTCTACGACGTGCGCCTGGAGGCGCGTGGGCCGCAGCTGTTCGTCTCGCGCACCGCGCCCGAGTTCATGATGGAACTGTTCAAGCTCGAAGTGCCGGAAGTGGGCCAGGGGCTGGTCACGATCATGGGTTGCGCGCGCGACGCCGGTGACCGCGCCAAGATCGCGGTCAAGGCCAATGATCACCGCACCGACCCGATCGGCGCCTGCATCGGCATGCGCGGGTCGCGCGTGCAGGCGGTGTCGAACGAACTCAATGGCGAGCGCGTCGACATCATCCTGTGGAACGAGAACCCGGCGCAGTTCGTGATCAACGCGATGGCGCCGGCCGAGGTGCAGTCGATCATCGTCGACGAAGACAAGCACTCGATGGATGTCGCGGTCGCCGAGGACAAGCTGTCGCAGGCGATCGGCCGCGGCGGCCAGAACGTGCGCCTGGCCAGCAAGCTCACCGGCTGGCAGCTCAACGTGATGACCCAGGCGCAGGTGCAGGAGAAGAGCGAGGCCGAGCAGGAAGCGGCGCGCGCCCTGTTCGTCGAGAAACTCGAAGTCGATTCCGAGATCGCCTCGATCCTGGTGCAGGAAGGGTTCTCCTCGATCGAGGAAATCGCCTACGTGCCGGAGAGCGAACTGCTGGCGGTCGAGGAGTTCGACGAGGACATCGTGGCCGAGCTGCGCGCTCGTGCGCGCGACTCGCTGCTGACGCAGATGATCGCCGCCGAGGAAGATGTCGAGTCGCACAAGCCGGCCGAAGACCTGCTGGCGCTCGACGGCATGGACGAGGCCACCGCGTACGCGCTGGCCGAGCGCGGCATCCGCACCCAGGAAGACCTGGCGGAATTGGCCGCGGACGAGATCACCGACATCGAGGGCATGGACGCCGAACGCGCCGCCGCCTTGATCCTTGCGGCGCGTGCGCCGTGGTTCCAGTAATTACGTCGCAGCGAAAGCCGCAAAGAGGCAAAGCATGTCCGATGTCACCGTACGCCAGCTCGCGCAAGTCCTCGGCATGACCGTGGACAAGCTGCTCGCGCAGCTTTCCGAGGCGGGAATGAAATTCCAGGGAGCGGACCAGGTCGTCAGCAGCACCGAGAAGGTCAAGCTGCTCGGGTTCCTGCGTCGCACCCATGGCAAGAAGGAAGAGCCGGTCGATGCCGGCGCGCCGAAGCAGATCACGCTCAAGCGCAAGCAGGTCGGCGAGCTGACCGTGTCGAGCGGCGCGGCCAAGGGCAAGACCGTCAACATCGAGGTGCGCCAGAAGCGCACCTACGTCAAGCGCAGCGAGGTCGAAGAGCAGCAGGCGGCGCCGGAAGTCGATGCCGAGCGCGAGCAGGCGTTGAAGCTGCTCGCCGAATCGCGTGCACGCAACGACGCCGAGCAGAAGCGGCTGAGCGAGATGGACGCCGCACGCCGCGCCGAATTCGACGCGCAGCGACGTGAACAGGAAGAACGCCAGCGCGCCGAAGAGGCGGTCGCCGAGGCGGCGCGGCGCGCCGAGATCGAAGCGGCGAGCCTGCGCGAGGAAGAGGAAGCGCGCGCCGGCAAGAAGCATCACCACGAGGCACCGAAGAAGGCCGAAGACAAGGCGCCGGCCCCGGTGCGTAAGGAAGCGCCCAAGGGCAGCGAACCGCCGCATCGCCACAAGGGCGCCAAGGGCAGCCATCGCATGGTGGTGACCGACGTCGCCGAGGACGACTCCGCGGCGACGCGCTTCGCGGCGGGCGAGTTGCACCTGCCGGGCGATCATGCGCGGCGTCCGCGCAAGAAGCCGCGCGCCTCCAAGCCGGACTTCCGCTTCGGCGACCGTGGCGCCGCCAGCAGCGGCGTTTCCGGCGGGTTCTCGCGGCCGACGGCGCCGATCGTGCGTGAGGTCGCGATTGCCGACACCATCGTTGTCGCCGATCTCGCGACCAAGCTCGCGCTGAAGGGCGCGGACGTGGTCAAGGCGCTGTTCAAGATGGGCGTGATGGCCACGATCAACCAGAGCATCGACCACGACACCGCGGTGCTGGTGGTCGAGGAACTCGGGCACAAGGCAGTGCGCGCCACCGAAACCGACGCCGAGTCGGCGCTGGCGGCGCAGATCGACACCCAGCAGGGCGAGAAGACCGGACGTCCTCCGGTGGTCACGATCATGGGCCATGTCGATCACGGCAAGACCTCGCTGCTCGACTACATCCGACGTACCAAGGTTGCTGCGGGCGAGGCCGGCGGCATCACCCAGCACATCGGCGCCTATCACGTGGAGACGCCAAAGGGCGTGGTGTCGTTCCTCGACACCCCGGGCCACGCGGCGTTCACGCAGATGCGCGCGCGCGGCGCGAAGCTGACCGACATCGTGATCCTGGTGGTCGCGGCCGACGACGGCGTGATGCCGCAGACCATCGAAGCGGTGCAGCATGCACGCGCGGCGAAGGTGCCGCTGATCGTCGCGGTCAACAAGATGGACAAGGCCGATGCCGATCCGGAACGCGTCAAGCAGGGCCTGATCCAGCACGAAGTGGTGCCGGAGGAATGGGGTGGCGACACCATCTTCGTGCCGGTATCGGCGAAGACCGGCATGGGCGTCGACAACCTGATCGACGCGGTGCTGGTGCAGGCGGAAGTGATGGAACTGACCGCGGTGGCCGGTGGCCGCGCCAGCGGCACCGTGATCGAGTCCAGCCTGGACAAGGGCCGCGGCCCGGTCGCGACCGTGCTGGTGCAGGGCGGCACGCTGAACAAGGGCGACTTCCTGGTCTGCGGCATCCACTACGGTCGCGTGCGTGCGATGTTCGACGAAGCCGGTCGGCCGGTGGCCGAGGCCGGACCCTCGATCCCGGTGGTGGTGCTCGGTCTCTCCGGCGTGCCCGATGCCGGCGACGACTTCATCGTGGTCGAGGACGAGCGCCTGGCCAAGGACGTCGCGCAGCAGCGCGAGCAGAAGCGCCGCGAGACGCGACTGGTCAAGCAGCAGACGGCCAAGATGGAGGACGTCTGGTCGAGCGTGACCCAGGGCGATCTGCGCACGCTGAACCTGGTCGTGAAGGCGGACGTGCAGGGTTCGGTCGAGGCGCTGCGCGACTCGCTGACCCGGCTCAGCACCGAGGCGATCAAGATCAACGTCATCGCCAGCGGCGTCGGCGGCATCACCGAATCCGACGCGACGCTGGCGGCTGCCTCGAAGGCGGTCATCATCGGCTTCAACGTGCGCGCCGACGCCACCGCGCGCAAGATCGTGCAGGACAACGGCCTCGACCTGCGCTACTTCTCGATCATCTACGACGTGATCGACCAGGTGAAGCAGGTCGCGACCGGTCTGCTCGGCACCGAAGTGCGCGAGGAGATCATCGGCGTGGCGCAGGTGCGCGACGTGTTCCGCTCGTCGAAGTTCGGCGCGATCGCGGGTTGCATGATCATCGAGGGCCAGGTCAAGCGCAACAAGCCGATCCGCGTGCTGCGCGACAACGTCGTGGTGTTCCAGGGCGAGCTCGAATCGCTGCGCCGCTTCAAGGAAGCGGTGGAGGAAGTGCGCAACGGCATGGAGTGCGGCATCGGCGTCAAGCAGTACAACGACGTCAAGGTCGGCGACCAGATCGAGTGCTTCGAGCGCATCGAAGTGGCGCGTACGCTGTAAGGGGCAGGGAGCATGCGCGCAGGCTTTCATCGGACCGATCGCATCGCGGCGCTGTTGCGCCGCGAGATCGGCGCGCTCGTGCACGACGCCGTGCGCGAGAAGCTGATTCCGTCGGTCTCGGTGTCCGATGTCGAGGTCACCCGCGACCTCGCGCACGCCACGGTCTACGTGACCGCGCGGCTCGGCGAGCAGGGCAAGCCGACGGTCAAGGAACTGAACGAGGCGGCGTGGGAATTCCGGCGCGAACTGGCGCAACGCGTCGAACTGCGCACGGTACCCGCGCTGCATTTCAAGTACGACGATTCGGTCGATCGCGGCGAGCGCATCGAGACGCTGCTGCGTGAACCGGTGCTGCCGGTGGCTGCGGTCGCTGCAGCGAAGGCGGCAACCGCGGGCGAATCGGCGGCTGCGTCCGGGAAGGTGGCGGCGAAGAAGGCGGCACCTGCGAAGAAGGTGGCCGTCAGCAAGACCGCGGCGGCGCGCAAGTCGGCCGCTCCGGCCAGGAAGCGGGCCCCGCGCAAGACTGCGGATTGAGTCGATGCATGGCATCGTCCTGCTCGACAAGCCGCTTGGCCTGAGCTCGAACGCGGCCCTGCAGCGTGTGCGCAGGCGATTCGACCGCATCAAGGCCGGCCATGCCGGCACGCTCGATCCGCTGGCGACCGGCATGCTGCCGATCTTCCTCGGCGAGGCGACCAAGTTCCTCCAGCACGTGCTGAGTGCGCGCAAGGCGTACCGCACCACCATCGCCTTTGGCACCGAGACCGCGACCGCGGACCGTGAAGGCGAGGTGGTGGCGAGCGCGCCGTTGCCGACGGCGTCCCGCGCTGAAGTCGATCTGGTGCTGACTCGATTCGTCGGACGCATCCGCCAGCGGCCCCCGGCCTATTCCGCAATCAAGCGCGACGGCGTGCCGCTGTACAAGCTGGCGCGCCAGGGCGAAGTGGTCGAAGCGCCCGAACGCGAGGTCCAGATCGAGCGCATCGATGTGCTGGCCTGCTCACCCGAAGCGCTCGAGATCGAGGTCGTCTGCGGTTCCGGCACCTACATCCGCAGCCTCGGCGTCGACATCGGCCGTGCGCTCGGTTCGGCCGCGCACCTGTCGGCCCTGCGTCGGCTCTGGGTCAGCCCGTTCGAGACCGCCGAAATGGTCGAACTGGAAACCCTGAACGAATGTGTCGATCCCGCCGCCTGCGTGCGGGCGATCGACCAGGCAATGCCGCAGTTCGCGCCGTTGCGTCTGGAAGAGGCGGAGCTGGCCGAATTGAAGTTCGGTCGCGTGGTCGCCGGGCGTGCCGAGGCCGAAGCGCGCTATCGGCTATACGCCGTGGATGGCACCTTTGTCGGGCTCGGTCTGGTGCGTGAAGGCGTGTTGCGCGTCGACCGCCTGATGGCGACCGGATGAGCCGCCCGGGGAAATTCACGCCGGTTTGCTTGTGAAGACCCCGGCGCGCCCCTAGAATGCGCGCCTTCCTTCGCCCAAAACCACTCGTTGAGACCGACTGCGCGTATCTGGCGCCGTGCGGCCTCGTCCCGTTTCAGGAAAATAGACATGTCCCTGACTGCTGAACAATCCGCCAAGATCATCGCCGAATACGGCCGCAAGCCCAACGACACCGGTTCGCCGGAAGTCCAGATCGCGCTGCTCTCGGCGCAGATCGACGTCCTCGCGCCGCACTTCCAGGCGCATGCGAAGGACCATCACTCCCGCCGCGGCCTGATCACCATGGTGAACAGCCGCCGCCGCCTGCTGGCGTATCTGAAGAAGAACGACGGCGCGCGCTACAAGGCGCTGATCGAGAAACTCGGCCTCCGTCGCTAATCGATCATCCAAAGGAACCGCCTCGTGGCCAAGACAGTCAAGTCGTTCAAGTACGGAAATCATGATGTCACCCTGGAAACGGGTGAGATCGCCCGCCAAGCCAGCGGGGCGGTGGTGGTCAAGATGTCCGACACGGTGGTACTCGTGTCGGTCGTCGGCGCGAAGTCGGTGCGTGAAGGCACCGACTTCTTCCCGCTGACGGTGGACTACCAGGAAAAGTTCTATGCCGGTGGCCGTATCCCCGGTGGCTTCTTCAAGCGTGAAGGTCGCCCGACCGAGAAGGAAACGCTGACCTCGCGCCTGATCGATCGTCCGATCCGCCCGCTGTTCCCGGAAGAAATGCGCAACGAGGTGCAGATCATCGCCACCGTGCTGTCGCTCAATCCGGAAGTCGACGGCGACATCCCGGCCCTGATCGGCGCCTCCGCGGCGCTCGCGATCTCCGGCCTGCCGTTCAACGGCCCGATCGGCGCCGCCAAGATCGGTTACGCGAACGGCCAGTACCTGCTGTGCCCGACCGCGACCGAACTGAAGACTTCGCAGCTCGAACTGGTCGTCGCCGGTACCGCGAACGCGGTGCTGATGGTCGAATCCGAAGCCAAGATGTTGAGCGAAGAAGTGATGCTCGGCGCCGTCACCCATGGCCACAAGGCGATGCAGGCGGTGATCCAGGCGATCAACGAATTCGCCGATGCCGCCGGCCGCAAGACCTTCGAATACAGCTCGCCGGCGCGCAACGACGCGCTGATCGACGCTATCAAGGCGGTGATCGGAGACCGTCTCGGTGCCGCCTACAAGATCCACGACAAGGGCCAGCGTCGCGACGCGATCTCGGTCATCCGCAAGGAAGTCCAGGAAGCGCTGAAGGCGAAGGCCGAAGCGAACGGCTGGACGCCGGCGGCGATCAACAAGGAATTCGTCGACCTCGAGTACCACACCATGCGTCGCAGCGTGCTCGAGACCAAGGTCCGCATCGACGGCCGTGACCTGGTCACCGTGCGTCCGATCACGGTCCGTGTCGGCGTGCTGCCGCGCACCCACGGCTCGGCGCTGTTCACCCGTGGCGAGACCCAGGCGCTGGTCACGACCACGCTCGGCACCACCCGTGATGCGCAGATCATCGACGCGGTCGAAGGCGAGACCAAGGATCCGTTCCTGTTCCACTACAACTTCCCGCCGTTCTCGGTCGGCGAGACCGGTCGTGGCGGCGGCCCGAAGCGCCGCGAAATCGGCCACGGTCGCCTCGCCAAGCGCGGTGTTGCCGCGGTGATGCCGAGCATGGAAGCGTTCCCGTACGTGATCCGCTGCGTCTCGGAAATCACCGAGTCGAACGGTTCCTCGTCGATGGCCTCGGTCTGCGGATCGTCGCTGGCGATGATGGATGCCGGCATCCCGCTCAAGGCACCGGTCGCGGGCATCGCGATGGGCCTGATCAAGGAAGGCGGCGACTTCGCCGTGCTGTCCGACATCCTCGGCGACGAAGACCATCTCGGCGACATGGATTTCAAGGTGGCCGGTAGCGCCGAAGGCATCTCCGCGCTGCAGATGGACATCAAGATCGACGGCATCACCGAAGAAATCATGAAGGTGGCGCTGAACCAGGCCAAGGCCGGTCGCCTGCACATCCTCGGCGAAATGGCCAAGGGCCTGAGCGCGCCGCGTGCGGAGCTGTCCGACTACGCGCCACGCCTGCTGACGATGAAGATCCACCCGGACAAGATCCGCGAAGTGATCGGCAAGGGCGGTTCGACCATCCAGGCCATCACCAAGGAAACCGGCACCCAGATCGACATCCAGGACGACGGCACCATCATCATCGCCTCGGTCAACGCCGCTGCCGCGCAGGCTGCGAAGGCGCGCATCGAGTCGATCACGTCCGACGTCGAACCGGGCCGCATCTACGAAGGCAAGGTCGCCAAGCTGATGGACTTCGGTGCCTTCGTCACCATTGCCCCGGGCAAGGACGGTCTGGTCCACGTCTCGCAGATCTCCAACGAGCGCGTCGAGAAAGTCTCGGACAAGCTCAAGGAAGGCGACATCGTCAAGGTCAAGGTGCTCGAAGTCGACAAGCAGGGCCGCATCCGCCTGTCGATCAAGGCCGTCCTCGAAGACGCCGCCGCCGAAGCCTGATCGCTCCAGCGACACGTACCAAACAACAAACGGGCTTCGGCCCGTTTTTTGTTGTGCCGCGCTCCACCTTGGTGGTGTAGGGCGGGCGAGGGGGACTGTCGTAACATCGGGGGGGCGCAGGACGGTCGTGGCTTGGTGTCGCGGCGAGGTGCAGGAGAGCAGTGCAGATGAACGATTCGCCGCAGGCGGTGATCGCCGATGTGCGGGATGGACGTGCGCCCGATCCGCAGGCGCTCGGTCGGTTCGTGCAGGGCATGGCCGATGGCCGTACCAGCGAAGGGCAGATGGCGGCGTTCGCGATGGCGGTGCGCTTGCGCGGTCTCGCGGATGCGGACACGGTCCGGCTGACGCTGGCGATGCGCGACAGCGGCGAGCGGTTGACGCGGGCGATGCTTGGCATCGACCTGCCCTTGCTCGACAAGCATTCGACCGGCGGCGTCGGCGATGCCGTCAGCCTGGCGCTGGCGCCGATGCTGGCGGCCTGCGGTGCGGCGGTGCCGATGCTGTCCGGGCGCGGTCTGGGCCACACCGGTGGCACGCTGGACAAGCTCTGCGCGATTCCCGGCTACCGCGTCGATGTCGATACCGACATCTTGCGGCACGCGCTGCATGCGGCCGGTTGCGCGATCGTCGGCGCGGGCAAGGGCCTGGCGCCGGCCGACCGGCGCCTGTATGCGGTGCGCGATGTCACCGCGACGGTGGACGCGATGCCGCTGATCGTCGCCTCGATCCTGTCGAAGAAACTCGCGGTCGAGCTCGATGCGCTGGTGCTCGACGTGAAATGCGGCAGCGGCGCGTTCTTTCCGGATCGCGACGACGCGGCGCGTCTGGCGCGTGGCCTGGTCGATGTCGCGAACGGTGCCGGCGTGGCGTGCTCGGCACTGATCACCGACATGGGCGAGCCACTGGTTCCGGCGGTCGGCAACGCCACCGAGATGCGCGCCGTGTGCGCGTACCTGCGTGGCGATGCACTGCCGCCGCGGATGCACGAGGCCTGCCTCGCGCTCGGCGCCGAGGTGCTGTGGCGCGGCGGGCTGGCTTCGACGCCTGCGGATGCGCGCGCGCAGCTGCAGCGCGCGCTCGCCAGCGGCGCCGCCGCCGAACGCTTCGAGCGCATGGTCGCGGCCCTCGGCGGCCGCAGCGATGTGTTGCGCAACGCTGCCGCCGATCTCGCGCAGGCCGCGGTGCACTGCGATGTGCGGGCTCCGGCTTCGGGACACATCCGCGCCATCGACTGCCGTCGCCTCGGCGAACTGGTGGTCGATCTCGGCGGCGGGCGCCGTCACCCGGACGACGTCATCGACTACGCCGTCGGCCTCGATCAGGTTCGCGCCATCGGCAGCGTGGTGCATGCGGGCGATCCGCTGCTGCGCCTGTGTCTGCGTGATGCGGCCCAGGAAGCATGGGCGCGCGAGCGCGTGCTGGCCGCGTTCGAGATCGGCGACGCCGCCCCGACGGCCGCGCTGGTGCAGGCGCAGGTCACGATGGGAGAGACGCCATGAGCCGCGCATTGCTGGTGGTGCTGGACTCGCTCGGCATCGGTGCCGCCCCGGATGCCGAGCGCTTCGGCGATGTCGGCGCCGATACCTACGGCCACATCGTCGAGCGTTGCGCGCCAAACTTGCCGAACCTGACCGCGCTCGGGCTGGCCGCGGCGCATGCGCTCGCGCGAGGTCGCGAACCCACGGACAGCGAGCGTGCCGGCGCGAACGCGGTATACGCGGCGATGCACGAGCGCTCCACCGGCAAGGACACGACCAGCGGCCACTGGGAAATGTGCGGCGTGCCGGTGACCTTCGACTGGGGCTATTTCACCGCACACGAGAACAGCTTCCCGCCGGCACTGCTCGCTGCGCTGATCGAACGCGCCGGCTTGCCTGGAGTGCTCGGCAACTGCCGCGCCTCCGGCACCGAGATTATCGACCGCCTCGGTCCGGAACACGTCGCCAGCGGCAAGCCGATCGTCTACACCTCGGCCGATTCGGTGTTCCAGATCGCCGCGCACGAGGAGGCATTCGGTCTCGATCGCCTGTACCAGGTCTGCGCGATCGCGCGCGAACTGGTTGACGAATACCGCATCGCGCGCGTCATTGCGCGGCCGTTCCTCGGCTCCGCCACGCAGGGCTTCAAGCGCACCGGCCACCGCCACGACTACGCGGTGCCGCCGAGCGCGCCGACGTTGCTCGATGCGCTCGTCGCAGCGGGCCGCGAAGTGATCGCGATCGGCAAGGTCTCCGACATCTTCGCCGCGCAGGGCATCAGCCGTTCGTTGCCGGCAAGCGGGCTCGATACCTTGATCGAGACCACGATCCGCAGTTTCCGCGATGCGCCCGATGACAGCCTGGTGTTCGTGAACCTGGTCGACTTCGATTCCGAGTACGGGCATCGCCGCGATGTTGCCGGGTATGCCGCGGCGCTCGAGCACTTCGATGCGCGCCTGCCGGAACTGCTGGCCGCCGGTCGCGACGGCGACTTGCTGCTGTTCAGCGCCGACCACGGCAACGACCCGACCTGGCCCGGTTCCGACCACACCCGCGAATGCGTGCCGCTGCTCGCGCTCGGTGGCGGTTTGCGACCCGGCAGCGCGGGATTGCGCGATGGTTTCGCCGATCTCGGCCAGACGCTCGCCCGTCATTTCGGCATCGTCGCGCTCGCGCACGGCCGCGCCCTGACCTTGAACGATTCGCACTGAAGGAGCCTGCATGGGAACCCCGCACATCTCCGCCAAACCTGGTGATTTCGCCGAGACCGTACTGTTGCCGGGCGATCCGCTGCGCGCGCTGCATATCGCCACCACGCTGCTCGACGACGCCGTCGAGGTGACGCGGGTGCGCGCCATGGGTGGCTACACCGGCACCTGGCGCGGTCGGCGCGTGTCGGTGATGGGTACCGGCATGGGCATTCCCTCATCGTCGATCTACGCCACCGAACTGGTGCGCGAATACGGCGTCAAGCGCCTGGTGCGCATCGGCACCTGCGGTGGCGTAGCGGACTCGCTGCAACTCGGCGACATCGTGCTCGGCATCGGCGCCTGCACCGACTCCGGCGTCAATCGCGCACGATTCAAGGGCATGGACTACGCCGCGGTCGCGAGCTACGGCCTGCTTGCCGCGGTGGCCAACGAAGCGCAGCGCCAGAACATCGCGGTGCAGGTCGGCAACCTGTTCAGCGCCGACCTGTTCTACGGCCCCGACCCGACCATGGTCGATACGCTGGCGGCGATGAACATCCTCGGCATCGAAATGGAAGCCGCCGGGCTGTACGGACTCGCCGCGCAGTACGGCGCCGAGGCGCTCACCGTGTGCGCGGTGTCCGATCATCTGCGCACGCACCAGAGCTGGTCACCGGAACAACGCCAGCTCGGCGTCGATGCGATGGTGCGGCTGGTGCTGGAGGCAGTCGTCGGCGCGTAGCCGCGCCCCGAATCCGCCTGCGACGCGGCGCCTGCACTCGGGGATAATGCGCGCCTCCAAGGAGGTCCGATGACGGCACGCATTCTGGATGGCAAGCGGATTGCGGACGAGGTGCTTGACGGCATCGCGTCGCGGGTGCGCGCGCGGGTGACGCGCGGGCAACGGCGCCCGGGTCTGGCGGTGGTGCTGGTCGGGGCCGATCCGGCGTCGGCGGTGTACGTGCGCAACAAGCGCCGCGCCTGCGAGCGCGTCGGCTTCGTGACCCGGGACTTCGATCTGCCGGCATCGATCGACGGTGCCGAACTCTATGCGCTGATCGACCGCCTGAATGCCGACCCGGCAGTCGACGGCATCCTGATCCAGTTGCCGCTGCCGCCGCAGATCGACGCCACCGACCTGATCCAGCGCATTCGTCCGGACAAGGACGTCGATGGCTTCCATGCCGAGAACGTCGGTCGCCTCGCGCTGCGCCAGCCGGGCCTGCGTCCGTGCACGCCGAAGGGCATCATGACCCTGCTCGCACACACCGACAAGCCGGTGCGTGGACGCCACGCCGTGGTCGTTGGCGTGTCCAATCACGTCGGTCGGCCGCTGGTGCTCGAATACCTGCTCGCCGGCGCCACCGTCACCGCCTGCCATCGCTTCACCGCGGACCTGGCGGAACAGGTCGCCAAGGCCGATCTGCTCACGGTGGCGGTGGGGATTCCCGGCCTGGTGCGTGGCGAGTGGGTGAAGCCGGGCGCGGTGGTCATCGATGTCGGCATCAACCGCCTCGCGGATGGCAGTCTGACCGGCGACGTCGAGTACGCCGCCGCTGCCGAGCGTGCCTCCTGGATTACGCCGGTGCCGGGCGGGGTTGGCCCGATGACGGTCGCGATGCTGATGCAGAACACCCTGGAGGCCGTGGAGATGCGCGGCGATTGATCCAATTGCACCGCGGCTCGCCTACAATCCGCGTTCCCGTCGAGTCGCCCGAATGCACTTCCGCCTGCGCCCGCTGTTGCTGATCCTTCTCCTGCCGTTTGCGGGCTGCGCCGCGCTGGTGCAGCGCGCGGCGGATGGGTTGGGCGCGGGTCTCACCCAGGGCGTCAGCAACCATGACGACATCGATACCGTCGCCGATGGCCTGCCGGCCTACCTGCTGTTGCTCGACGGCTTGATCGAGGGCGATCCGCAGAACCCGGCGCTGCTGCTCTCCGCGGCCAGGCTCTATGGCACCTACGCCGGTGGCTTCGTTGCCGATGCCGAGCGTGCCAAGCGTCTCTCCGACCGCAGCTTCGACTATGCCCGCCGCGGCATCTGCGCGCGCGACGCGGCGTTCTGCAAACAGTTCGACAGCAACGACTTCGACGCCTTCAACGCATTCGTCGCGGCCCATGTCGGGCCCAAGGACGTCGACGCCACCTACACGCTCGCATCGAGCTGGGTCGGCTGGCTGCGCGCCGACAGCGCCGACTGGAACCGCGTCGCCGACTTGCCGCGCATCGAGACCTTGCTGAACCGCGTCCATCAACTCGCGCCGGCGCATGACCACGGCAACGTGCTCGCCTACCTCGGCGTGCTCGATTGCCTGCGCCCGCAATCGCTCGGCGGCAATCCCGAGCGCGGGCAACAGCGCATGCAGGCGGCGGCCGCGGTCGACGCCGGGCGCAACCTGTTGCCGAAGGTGCTGGATGCCGAGTATTGCCAGCGCCTGCTGTTCGACCAGGCGGCGCATGATCGGCTGCTGGCCGAGGTTCAGGCCGCGGACGCGAACATCCGCGGCCTGACGCTGTCGAACACCATCGCCAAACGCCGTGCGGCCGAACTGGTCGTCTCCGGCAAGGACTATTTCTGAGGAACACCCGATGTTGAAGCGCATTCTGTTCGCCCTTGCCGCCTGCGCCGCCTGCGCCGCCAGCGCCGCCGACGCCCAGATCCTGAAGATCGCCACGATCGCGCCCGAGGGCACGGTGTGGATGAAGGAGATGCGCGAGGCCGGTGCCAACATCAAGGCGCGCACCGCGGGGCGGGTCGAGATCAAGTATTTCCCTGGTGGCGTGATGGGCAACGACGCCGCGGTGATGCGCAAGATCAAGCTCGGCCAGTTGCAGGGCGGGGCGTTCTCCGGCGCCGAGCTGTCGCCGGTGTATCGCGACGCGACGGTCTACAGCCTGCCGTTCCTGTTCAACGATCTGGGCGAAGTCGAGTACGTGCGCGGCAAGATCGATCCACTGCTGCGCGCCGGCTTCGAGAAGGCCGGACTGGTCGCGGTCGGCCTGTCCGGCGGCGGCTTTGCCTACCTGATGAGCACCAAGCCGATCGCGAACAAGGAAGACCTGCGCGCGACCAAGGTCTGGGTGCCGCAGAACGACCGCATTGCCCAGGTCGCGTTCGACAAGGCCGGCGTCAACCCGATCGCGCTGCCGCTCGGCGACGTCAACACCTCGCTGCAGACCGGTCTGCTGGAGACGGTGGCGATCACCACCAGCGGCGCGATCGCATTCCAGTGGCACACCAAGGTGAAGCATGCGGTGGACCTGCCGCTGACCTACGTGATGGGCATCCTCGCCATCGACCAGAAGGCCTTCAACCGCATCGGCGCGGGCGACCAGCCAATCGTGCGCGAGGAACTCGGCCAGGCGTTCGTTGACCTCGATAGCGTCAACCAGCGCGACAACGAATCGGCGCGCGCGGCGCTGCTCAAGCTGGGCATCGTGTTCAAGGCGCCAAGCGCCGACGAAACCGGCTACTGGCGCGGCATCGGCGAAGAAACCCGCAAGCAGATGCTCGCGAACAACGAGATCTCCAGGGAGTTGCTTGACCTGATCGCCAAGGCACAGGCGGAGTATCGGGCCAAGGCGACGCCGGCCGCGGCGGGCAAGGCTCCGTGAGACCTTGGGTCGCACGCGTTCTCGGCATCGTCAACACGATCGAGAACTGGCTGATCGCGACGCTGGCGCTGGCGCTGGTGCTGCTTTCCGGCCTGCAGATCGTGCTGCGCCTGCTCGAACACGGGCTGGTGTGGCTCGACCCGCTGTTGCGCGTGCTGGTGATCTGGGTGGCACTGCTCGGAGCGGTGGCTGCGGCGCGTCAGGACAAGCACATCAGTCTGGATCTGGTCGGGCGCTTCCTGCACGGCCGCGGCCTGCGCGTCGCGCGCCTGTTTGCGTTCGGCTTCGCGGCGCTCGCGGCATTCGCCTTGCTGCGCGCATCGCTCGGCCTGATCGAGATGGATCGCGAGTCCGGCACCACGCTGTTCGGTTCGGTGCCGACCTGGTGGGCGGAACTGATTCTCCCGGTCGCGTTCGGATTGCTCGGGTTGCGCTTCGTGCTGCGCGCGTTCGCCGCGCCGGCGGCGCGCGAGGGCGGCGCATGAGTCTCCTGGTCGTTGCGCTGGTGGTGTTGCTGTTCGCGGTGCTTGGTGCGCCGCTGTTCGCGTTGGTGGCGGCGGTGGCCTGGCTCGGCCTGCGTGCCGCCGGCTACGACGAGACCCTGCTCGCGGTGCAGTTCTGGAGCCTCACCGAGATGCCGGTGCTGATCGCGATTCCGCTGTTCACGCTGGCCGGTTACCTGCTCAGCGAGAGCAAGGCGCCGCAACGCCTTCTGCGCCTGTCCGAGGCCCTGCTCGGCTGGTTGCATGGCGGGCTGGCCATCGTTGCGCTGCTGGTCTGCGCGTTCTTCACCGCGTTCACCGGCGCTTCCGGCGTCACCATCATCGCCTTCGGTGCCTTGTTGCTGCCGGCCTTGCGCCAGGCGGGCTACCCGGAGCGCTTCTCCTACGGCGTGGTCACCACCGCGCCCAGCCTCGGCATGCTGTTTGCGCCCTCGGTGCCGCTGATCCTCTATGGCATCGTCGCGCAGCAACTGAGCACGACGCCGAGCGTCAGCATCAACGACATGTTCGCGGCCGGCGTGCTGCCCGGGCTGATGATGATCGCGGTGGTCTCGGCCTACAGCATGTGGCGCGCGCCCAAGCGCGCCCACGACATCCCGTTCTCGGCCGCCGAGGCGCGCGCGGCGTTGTGGGAAGCGCGCTGGGAACTGCCGCTGCCCTTCATCCTGATCGGCGGCGTCTACGGCGGCGTGTTCGCGACCTCGGAAGCGGCGGCGGTAGTGTCGCTGTACGTGCTGTTCGTGACCGTCGTCGTGCGCCGCGAGATCAGCCTGGCGCGGCTGCCGGCGGTGCTGCGCGACTCGATGATGCTGGTCGGCGCGATCCTGCTGATCCTCGGCGTGTCGCTGGCGCTGACCAACGTCATCATCGACGCCGAGGTGCCGACGCGGCTGATCGAGTGGGTGAGCGCGCATGTCGACAGCAAGCTCGCCTTCCTGCTGCTGCTGAACCTGTTCCTGCTCGGGCTCGGCATGATGCTCGACGTGTTCTCGGCGACGGTGATCATGGTGCCGATCCTGCTGCCGATCGCGATGCACTACGGCGTGCACCCGGTGCACCTCGGCATCATCTTCCTGGCGAACATGGAGATCGGCTACTTCATGCCGCCAATGGGCATGAACCTGTTCATCGCCAGCTACCGCTTCGACCAGCCCCTGCTCACCCTGTCGCGCTCGACGCTGCCGTTCTTCTGGCTGCTGCTCGCCTGCGTGCTCGTCATCACCTACTTCCCGGGGCTGTCGCTGGTCTGGGTGGGTTGAACCCGCAGCCAGGTGGCAATTCGTGGGCAGCGCGCGGCAGGCGGGTTTCGGTTCCGCGGTCGGGTCGCCGCGCGGTTAAAATGCGCGATCCTTTTCGGGAGTCGCCATGCGCATCCTAGCCGAAGCCCTCACCTTCGACGACGTTTCCCTCGTCCCCGCCCACTCCATCGTTCTGCCTCGCGACGTCGATCTGGGCACGCGGCTCGGGCCCGGGCTGCAGCTGAATCTCCCGGTGATCGCCGCGGCGATGGATACCGTCACCGAGGGGCGGCTGGCGATCGCAATGGCGCAGCTCGGCGGGATCGGCATCATCCACAAGAACATGACGGTCGAGCAGCAGGCAGCCGAGGTGGCGCTGGTCAAGAAGTTCGAGGCCGGCGTGATCCGCGACCCGATCACCGTCGCTCCCGAGACCAGCATCCGCGACGTGCTGAGCCTGACGCGTGCGCGCAACATCTCCGGCGTGCCGGTGGTCGAGGGCGGGCATCTGGTCGGCATCGTGACCAGCCGCGATCTGCGTTTCGAGACGCACCTGGACGAGCCGGTCAGCCGCATCATGACCAAGCAGGATCGGCTGGTGACGGTGCGCGAAGGCGCCAGCGACGACGAGGTGCTGCAGCTGATGCATCGTCACCGCATCGAGAAGGTGTTGGTCGTCAACGATCAGTTCAAGCTGCGCGGACTGATCACGGTGAAGGACATCCAGAAGGCCCGGGACAACCCGAATGCGGCCAAGGACTCGGCCGAACGCCTTGCCGTCGGCGCTGCCGTCGGTACCGGCGGTGACACCGAGCAACGCGTCGGCGCACTGGTCGAGGCCGGGGTCGACGTGCTTGTGGTCGACACCGCGCACGGCCATTCGCAGGGCGTGCTCGATCGCGTCGCCTGGGTCAAGAAGCACTTCCCGAACCTGTGCGTGATCGGCGGCAACATCGTCACCGGCGAAGCCGCGATCGCGCTGGCCGACTGCGGCGCCGATGCGGTCAAGGTCGGCATCGGCCCGGGTTCGATCTGCACCACACGCATCGTCGCCGGTGTCGGCGTGCCGCAGATCACCGCGATCGATCTGGTCGCGAGCGCATTGAAGGACCGCATCCCGCTGATCGCCGATGGCGGCATCCGCTATTCGGGCGATATCGGCAAGGCGATTGCGGCCGGTGCCAGCGCGGTGATGATCGGTGGCCTGTTCGCCGGCACCGAGGAAGCTCCGGGCGAGGTCGAATTGTTCCAGGGGCGTTCCTACAAGAGCTATCGCGGCATGGGCTCGCTCGGCGCGATGCAGCAGGGCAGCAAGGACCGCTATTTCCAGGACGCGTCCGACGCCGACAAGCTGGTGCCGGAAGGCATCGAGGGGCGCGTGCCGTATCGCGGTCCGTTGCGCAACATCGTGCACCAGCTCGCCGGTGGCCTGCGCGCATCGATGGGCTACGTCGGCTGCGCGTCGATCGCCGAGATGCGCAGCAAGCCGCAGTTCGTGCGCGTCAGCAGCGCCGGCATGCGCGAGTCGCATGTGCACGACGTGACCATCACCAAGGAACCGCCGAATTACCGGATGGGATAACTGACCCCTTCCCTTGCGCGCGTAGCGCGGAGGGTTGGGGTGGGGTGGCTTTCAGGATCGCGCCGCCGCTCGGAGCGACCCCCTCCCGGCCTCCCCCTTGCTGCGCAACGGGGAGGAGACAAGACGACACTGCTTCGAGAACCGGATCCCATGACCGACATCCACCAGCACAAGATCCTGATCCTCGACTTCGGCGCGCAGTACACGCAGCTGATCGCGCGCCGCGTGCGCGAAATCGGGGTCTATTGCGAGATCTGGGCCTGGGACCGCGCCGCGGGCCGCATCAAGGATTTCGCGCCGACCGGCATCATCCTGTCCGGCGGCCCGGAGTCGGTGACCGAGGCGAATTCGCCGCGTGCGCCGGAGGAAGTGTTCACGCTCGGCGTGCCGGTGCTCGGCATCTGCTACGGCATGCAGACCATGGCCGAGCAACTCGGCGGCAAGGTCGAGAGCGGACACAACCGCGAGTTCGGTCTCGCGCGCCTGCGCATCGTGCACGACAACGCCCTGCTGCGGGTGCCGCGGGAAACGCGCGTGCCGGCGGGCGAGGGCGAGTCGTGGATGGGCCAGGTCGCGAACACCGTGGCGCAGGCGCCGCTGGAGCAGGCGTTCACGGCGTGGATGTCGCATGGCGATCGCGTGGTGAAGATCCCCGACGGCTTCACCACCATCGGCGCCACCGACGACCTGCCGATCGCGGCGATGATGGACGCCAGGCGCCGCTACTACGCGGTGCAGTTCCATCCGGAAGTGACGCATACCCAGTTCGGCAGCGAGTTGCTGCGCCGTTTCGTCGTCGACCTGTGTGGCTGCGAAACGCGCTGGACCAGCGCCAACATCATCGAGGACGCGATCGCGCGCGTGCGCGCCCAGGTCGGCAGCCGGAAGGTGTTGCTTGGCCTGTCCGGTGGTGTTGATTCCTCGGTGGTCGCAGCCCTGCTCGAACGCGCGATCGGCGATCAGCTGGTGTGCGTGTTCGTCGACACCGGCCTGCTGCGCTTCCGCGAAGGCGACCAAGTGATGGAGACGATGGCCGAGCACATGGGCGTGCATGTGATCCGCGTGAACGCCGCCGATCGCTATTTCGGCGAACTCAAGGGCGTCGACGACCCCGAGGCCAAGCGCAAGATCATCGGTCGGCTGTTCGTCGAGATCTTCGAGGAGGAGTCGAAGAAGCTCGATGGCGTCGCCTTCCTCGCCCAGGGCACGATTTATCCGGACGTGATCGAGTCGGCCGGTTCCGCGACCGGCAAGGCCCACGTGATCAAGTCGCACCACAACGTCGGTGGCCTGCCCGAGCGCATGAACTTGAAGCTGGTGGAGCCGCTGCGCGAGCTGTTCAAGGACGAGGTGCGGCGCATCGGCGTCGAGCTCGGCCTGCCGCGCGAGATGGTCTATCGCCATCCGTTCCCGGGCCCGGGGCTCGGCGTGCGCATCCTCGGCGAAGTGACCCGCGAAGCGGCCGACACGCTGGCACGCGCGGACGCGATCTTCATCGAGGAACTGCGCAAACACGGCTGGTACGACCGCGTCAGCCAGGCGTTCGCGGTATGGCTGCCGGTGCGCTCGGTCGGTGTCGTCGGTGACGCCCGCGCCTACGAACCGGTGGTCGCCCTGCGTGCGGTCGAGACCATCGACTTCATGACCGCGCACTGGGCGCATCTGCCCTACGAACTGCTCGACCACGTTGCGCGCCGCATCGTCAACGAGGTGCGCGGCATCTCGCGCGTGGTCTACGACATCTCCGGCAAGCCGCCGGCGACGATCGAGTGGGAATGAGTTCCGCGGGACAGGACGCGCTGGACCTGAAGTGGATGCAGCACGCGCTGTGTCTGGCCGAGCGTGCCGACGAGACCGATGGCGAAGTGCCGGTCGGGGCGGTGATCGTCGATGCCGAGGGGCAGTTGCTGGCGGAAGGTGCCAACCGCGTGATCAGCGAGACCGATCCGAGTGCCCACGCCGAGATCGTCGCGTTGCGTGCGGCCGGGCGCCGGCTCGGCAATTACCGGCTGCCGGGAACGACCCTGTACGTGACGCTCGAACCCTGTGCGATGTGTGCGATGGCAATGGTGCACGCGCGCGTCGCGCGGGTGGTGTTCGCGGCACGCGATCCCAAGACCGGTGCGGCCGGCAGCGTGTTCGACCTGCTCGCGGCGCCGCAGCACAACCACCGCGTCGAGGTGGTCGAGGGCGTGCTGGCGGAGGAGGCGAGCCGCATGCTCAGCAACTATTTCCGTCGCAAACGCGGCAGAGCTGCGCTCTAATTCGCGCCATCTCACCGCGAAATCCGGCATGTCCTCAGCGAACGACAACCATCTGATCTGGATCGACCTGGAGATGACCGGGCTCAACCCGGACAGCGACTCGATCCTCGAAATCGCCACGCTCGTCACCGACGTCGACCTGAACGTGATCGCCGAAGGACCCGAGTATGCGATCGCGCATCCGCTGGCGCGGCTGCAGGCGATGGATGAGTGGAACCACAACACCCACCAGAAGACCGGGTTGTGGCAACGCGTGCTCGACTCGACCATCCGCATGGCGCAGGCCGAAGCCGACACCATCGGCTTCCTGGAATCCTGGGTCACGCGCGGCAAGTCGCCGATCTGCGGCAACTCGATCTGCCAGGACCGGCGCTTCCTGGCGCGTTGCATGCCGGAGCTGGAGCGCTACTTCCACTACCGCAACCTCGACGTGTCCACGCTCAAGGAACTGGTGCGGCGCTGGAATCCGGCCTTGCTCGAAGGCTTCAGCAAGCAGGGCACGCACACCGCGTTGAGCGACATCCGCGAATCGGTCGCCGAACTGCGCTACTACCGCCAGTTCATGGGCAAGCTCGGCGGCGCCGGCTAGATCTCGCGCACGAAGAAGCTGTCGCAGCTGAAGTGGCCGGTGCGACCCAGGGCTTCGCGGATCGGTGTGAAACCGGACATGCGGTAGAGTTTCTTGGCCGCGTCCATGCCGGTCAGCGTTTCCAGGTAGACCCGGTGGTAGCCGAACGCCTTGGCCTTCGCGATACAGGTCTGCATCAGCGCATTGCCGGCGCCGAGGCCGCGCAGTTCCGGCAGGAAGTACATCTTGCGCAGTTCGCAAGTGTCGGCATCACCCCCGATCAGCGGCGCGATGCCGCCTCCGCCCATCACCACGCCGTCCTTCTCCACCACGAAATAGGCAGCGCGCGGAATGGCGTAGGCCTCGGCCATCGCGTCGACCTCGGCGTCGCGGATCGCGAAGCCGGGACCGTCGGCGCCGAACTCGGGCATGACGCTGCGGATGATGGAAGCGACGACGGCGTTGTCGGCGGGCGTGATCGGGCGGATGACGTGGCTCATTGCGGCAATCTGCACCATCGCGCCGGATTCGGCAACCGCCATCACCCGGCGCAGCCGTGCATGCGCACGAACTCGGCGATTTCGTCGGCCGCGACCGGGCGCGAGAACAGGAATCCCTGCGCCTGCGTGGTGCCCTGGCGCAGCAGGAACTGGCGCTGCGTCTCCAGTTCCACGCCTTCCGCGATCACCACCATGCCGAGGCTCTGCGCGATGCGGATGATCGCTTCGCAGATCGCGGTGTCGCTCGGCGTCGCCGGAATGCCCTGCATGAAGTGGTGGCTGATCTTGAGTCCGTCGAAGGGCAGTTGGCGCAGGTAGTTCAGCGCCGAGTAGCCCTCGCCGAAATCGTCGATCACCAGCGACACGCCAAGCTGCTTGATGGCCTTGAAGATGGCGAGCGTGTCCGGGACGTCCTCGACCAGCACGCGCTCGGTCATTTCCAGCTCCAGGCAGGAGCCGGCCAGCCCGAATTCCTGCAGCGCGCCGGACACCACCTCGGGCAGGTTGTCGCTCAGGAACTGGCGGTAGGAGACGTTCACCGCCACGCGCGGCACCGCCAGTCCGGCGTCGCGCCAGCTGCGCAACTGGCGGCACGCCTCGCGGATCACCCAGGCGCCGATGCGCACGATGTCGCCGGTGTTCTCGGCGTGGGTGATGAACAGGTCGGGAGCCATCGGTCCGAGCACCCGATTGCGCCAGCGCAGCAACGCTTCCGCGGCGGTCACGCGGCCGCTGCGCAGATCCACCTGCGGCTGGTAGCAGAGGTGGAACTCCTGGTTGTCGAGCGCACGGCGCAGTTGCGTCTCGATCAGCAGCCGGTCGGTCAGCGTGCGTGCCAGCGCCGGCGAGAACGCCTGCCAGTTGTTGCGGCCGCGGCGCTTGGCGTCGAACATCGCCGCGTCGGCGTGGTTGATCAATTGCTGGATGGTGGCGCCATCCTGCGGATAGTGCGCGATGCCGACCGAAGCGGTGATCGAGAACTCCTCGCCGCTGTGCGGGAACGGCTCGGCGAATGCGCGCGTGACCCGCATCGCCATCTCGCGCGCGACCGACTCGTCGGCGCAGGGCGCGATCATGGCCATGAACTCGTCGCCGCCAAAGCGCGCCAGCAGCGTGTTGGCGCCGACGCAGGTGCGCAGGCGCTGCGCGGCCGCGACCAGCAACCCGTCGCCGGCGGCGTGGCCGAGCAGATCGTTGATCACCTTGAATCGGTCGAGGTCGACATACAGCAGCGCCGGACCGGCGCCCGGCGGTGCCTCGTCCAGCGCCAACGCCAGCGCGCGCATCAGTGCATCGCGGTTGCTCAGCCCGGTGAGCGGATCGGTCAGCGCCTGGCGCCGCAGCTGTTCTTCCTGGCGCTTGCGCGAGGTGATGTCCTGGGCGGTGCCGATCACGCTGTCGGCCGTGCCGCGTGGCGATTGCGGCTGGCCGATCACGCGCAGCCAGCGACGCTGGCCCGAGGCGGTGACCACGCGCAGTTCCAGGTCGAAGGGTTCGGAGCGCAGCCTCGCGCTATCCATGGCGTTGCGCAGCCGGTCGCGGTCGCCGGGCACGAACACGGCGTAGACCGCCTCGCGGTCTAGCTCCTGGCCGCGCGGCAGTTCCAGCAGCCGGTGCAGTTCGGGCGATCCGTACATGCGCTTGCGCAGGAAGTCGTAGTGCCAGCCGCCGATGCTCGCGAGCGACTGCACCTCGTCGAACAGCACCGATTCCAGCTTGAGCGCGGTGATGTCGCTGAACAGCGTGATCACCTCGAACGGCGTCGACTCCCCGTCGCGGAATTGCGGCACCGCAGTGACCGAGAACCACGAATGCCCGCCGAGCAGCGGACTGCTGATGCCGATCACCGTCGACTCGATCGCACGGCCCTCGCTGGCCGCGCGCAGCGGCGGCAGCGCTGCCGGCTTGAGCGGCTGGCCACGCTCGTCGACGAAACGCCAGTCGGAGACGTCGAGCCGTTCGGCGCGCAGCGACGCCTCGTCCATCCCGAGCATGCGTTCGGCGGCGGCGTTGGCCGAGAGCACGCGCCCGCTCGGTTCCTGCACCAGGATGCCCTTGTCGACCGCATCGAACAGCTCGCGATAGCGCCGCTCCGAAGCGTGCAGCTCGCGCTCCGCCTGCTGGCGTGCGGTGACATCGCGGACCACGGCGATGATGCGCATGTCGTCGCCGTCGAGGAACATGCGCGAGTGCACCTCGATCGGGAAGTAGTGGCCGTCGCCGTGGCGGTTGGTGGTCTCGACGGTTTCGGTGCGCCCGACCTGGAAGGTTCGGAACACCTCGTCCATGTAGGCGTCGGGCAGGGTCGGATTGAGGTCCTGGATGCGCAGCGAACGCAACTGCTCCAGCGGGTAGCCGTACACCGATTCGGCGGTGCGGTTGGCCTCCAGGATGCGGCCGTGGCGGTCGTGCACGGTCACGGCTTCGGGCACCGCGTCGAGCAGCGAGCGGTAGCGTGACTCCAGTGCCTCGGTCGAACGCAACAGGGCTTCGAGCTGGTCGCGGGCGAGTCGCAGCGGCGTCGCCGCACCGGCACCAGGCGGCAGCGCCGCGATCGCTTCGGCCAGGCGCGCGACCGTGTCCGCCCAGACCTGCCTGGGAGCGGCTGGGCCAGTCGCAACGCGCCGCGCCGGATCAGGCTTCATGGTCGTCGCCGGAACTCCCCCGAGCACCGAAACTGTGACGAAGATAACACTTTTCGGCGATTACAGCCCCAGGGCCGAAGCCACGTGTCCGCGCAGCGCCTGGCCGCAGGCGGCGTCGTCGACCAGCTGCTCAAGGCCCTGGCTGGCGCGTTCGCGGAACTGGGCCGCGAACTCGCGGTCGCCCACCCGCTCTGCGGCCAGAGCCGCCAGACGCTCCGGGTTTTCGGCGATGGCACCTTCGATCCCGAGCAGCCGCAGCATCGTCGCGCACTGGCGGCCGCGCATGAATTCCCCAGGCCAGGTGACGATCGGCAGACGCGCGCGCAAGGCATCGAGCGCGGAATTGCCTCCGGACCAGCCGAGGGTGTCGATCATCAGGTCGCAGGCGGCAAGCGTTTCCAGGAAGCGCTCGCGGGTCAGCTCCGGCAGGAACACGATGCGTCCCGCCAGCTCCGCGCCGGCGGCCCGGCGCAGCCGTTCCCGGAAACGGGCGTCCTCGGCCGTCAGGTTGGCGCCGGAGAAGGCGATCCGCAGCGACGGGTCGCGCTGCAACAGCTCGACGTAGATCGCGTCATTGGCCGGCAGCACCTTGAACGTCGACTGCGGGACCACCGCCAGCCGGCCTGCCGGCAGGCCGAGTTCGGCGCGCGTCCGCGGCGTGGGTGCGGGCGGCAGCGCATAGCGCGTACCGATGCCCGGCAGCGGCAGCAACTGCTCGCGATAGCAGCGCTGCGCGCCCTCGGGTTCCATCTCGCCGCAGGTCAGATAGTGCGAGACCGTGGGCAGGCCGGAGGTGACCGGGTGACCCCATGCCATCCACTGCTGGCGACCGAGACCAAAGGCAGCGGCTGCGAACAGGCGCTGGATCATCCCGAGTTCCGGGTAGATCACCAGGTCCAGGTCGAGCGCCCGGGTTTGCGCGATGAACTCGTCCACGTCCGCGCCGAATCGGTGAAAGTTGGGTGCGCGGGTAGCGAACCGCTCCGTGCCCGTGTCCTCGATCGGGCCCATGTGCACGACGTGCAGGTCGACATCGAGCCGCGCGAGGTCTTCGATCCAGCTGCCGAAATACGAACCGACGGTGCAGGTGCGCCAATGCGAGGAGACCAGCCCGAGGCGTGGACGGCCGGGTCGGCGCCGATCGGCGATCGACGGCAGGTTGCGCCCCAGCACCGAGGTGGCCATGGCCAGCCAGTCGCCGAAGCGGCTCTGCAGTTCGAGGTCATCGCGATTCTGGTAGGCGAGCAGGAAGTTGCTCCACGCGACCTGCGCGATGCGTGGTTCGCATCGGCGCAATCGTGGCGCGTCGTAGGTCGCGACCAGCGTGTGCAGGCCGGCATCGAAGCGCTGGCGGATGTGCTCGATCTCGGTCGCATCGTGCATCGTTTGCGGCAAGGCAAGCGCACGGGTCAGCGCGACCTGCAGCTCCGGCGAGTGCTCGCCCAGTCGCGCCGGATCGAAACAGGCATCGATCAGTGCATCGCTGTCGCGGCGGCGGGTTACCGCGTCCAGCTGCGCCGACAGCACCGCATCGACGCGCTCCGCGGCAGTTGCGGCGCGGGCGATGTGCGCCGCCGCGACCTCGATGGCGCCGCAGCGGTTGGCGACCTCGGCGACTGCATTCAGCAGCTGCGGCGGGTATTCGCTGCTGCGCAGGCGCTCGGCGGCCGCGGCAGTGCGGCCACTCATGGCCAGGCACTCGGCGATGCGCAGCGTGACTTCGGGGTCGGCGAGCTCACGGTCGAGCGCTTCGTAGAGGGCGAGCGCCTGCGCCCACTGCTCGGCCCGGCGCAATGCCGCCGCGAGATTGAAGCGGGCGTCGCGGTGCTGCGGCCAGACCTCGAGCGCCGCACGCCACGACGCTTCGGCCGCGGTGAATGCCGATTGCTCGAGCTGGCGGTTGCCGCGCCGATTCAGGGCGGTGGCGAGGTTGCGGCGCACCGGGGCATCCTCCGGGCGCAGCGCGTGCAGACGCTGCAACGCGCCGACCAGCGCGTCGTTGTCGCCGAGCTGCATCGCGGCATTGGCCTTGAGCGCGAGCGCTTGCGCGTGGTTCGGGCTGCGCGCCAGCACGCGTTCGCTGCCGGCCAGCGCGGCGGCGAGATCGCCGCCCCGGAAAGCCGCGAGGGCCTGGGCGAGCGGGTCGGCGGTCATGCGGCGGCGGTGGTTGCGGCCAGTGCCCGTCCGAACTTGGAACCGTTGAGGCGCCCGATCTCGTTGCTGATCCACTGCCCGGTCTCGACCAGCGCGTCGAGGTCGACGCCGGTGACGAAGCCCATGCCGTGCAGCAGGTAGACGACGTCCTCGGTCGCGACGTTGCCGCTCGCGCCGGTGGCGTAGGGGCAGCCGCCGAGGCCGGAGACCGCGGCGTCGACCACGCGCACGCCTTCCTCGACGCAGGCGAAGACGTTGGCCAGCGCCTGGCCGCGGGTGTCGTGGAAATGCACCGCGAGCGCGCCCATCGGCACTTCGTCGGCGACCGCCTTCAGCATCGCGCGTGCCTTCGACGGCGTGCCGACGCCGATGGTGTCGCCGAGCGATACCTCGTAGCAGCCGAGGTCGTGGATGCGGCGCGCGACGCGCACCACGTCGCGCACATCGACGGCGCCCTGGTAGGGGCAGCCGAGCGTGGTCGAGACGTAGCCGCGCACCCGCACGCCGTCGTTGCCGGCGCGCTCCAGGATCGGCCGGAAGCGGTCGATCGATTCCTCGATGCTGGCGTTGATGTTCTGCCGCGTGAATGCTTCCGAGGCGCCGGTGAACAGCGCGACCTCGCGTACCCCGACGGCGAGCGCGCGCTCGTAGCCTTGCAGGTTCGGCACCAGCACCGGGTAGGAAACGCCCTCGAACTTCTGGATGCCGGCGAATACCTCGGCGGCGTCGGCGAGCTGCGGGATCCACTTCGGACTGACGAAGCTGGTCGCCTCGATGCTGCGCAGGCCGGCCGCGGACAGGCGGTCGATCAGCGCGATCTTGGTCGCGGTCGGGACGATCGGCTTTTCGTTCTGCAGGCCGTCGCGCGGACCGACTTCAACGATGCGGACGCTGTCGTTCATGGGCTCATTCATGGGGTTTGGGCTTGCCGTCGGCGGGCGGGGTTTTCAGGAGCGCATCGAGCTGCGCCTGTTGCTGGGTATCCACGCGGCGCAGTTCCAGGAACGCGCGGTCGATCGGGTCGAAGCGTTTCAGCCAGGCGGCGATGGCATCGCCGTCGCCGCTGATCATGGTGTTGACACTGCACTTGCCGTCGGCGCCGCAGTTCGCGTGCGAACCGGTTTCGACCTTGCCGCTCACCAGACCATCGGCGATGCGGTGCGCCTCGCGCCGCGGGTCGCCCTCGAACAGGTCGATGCGGTCGGTACGCACGACGTAGCGCAACAGCACATGGCCATCGCCGACTTCTCGCTTGCCGGATTCGCCGGGATCGCGGTCGGACACGGCCAGGTAGGCGTCGTCGTCGACCTTGCGGAACTCGAAGCGCATCTTCTCGGAAAGTTCTTCGCGCTCGCGTTCTCCGGCGCTGTCGGTCTCGACGCTGACCCAGTGCATGCAGTCCGCGTCTACGTGCAGGTGCATCGGCTCATCGTCGTCGTCGTCGGCCGCTTCGGACTCGACCTGCCACCAGCCGGCGAAGGCCGGATCGCAGGCAATGACCTCGCCGGTCGGGATCGACTCGACGTGCAACTGCTCGCAGCCGGCGAGCGCGAACGCGGCGATCAGGGCACAGAGGAGGTGTCTCATGCGGCCTCCACCTTGGCGAGCAGGACATCGGCTTCGACGAAATCCCCAGGTGCGGCGCGCAGGTCGACGACCTTGCCGGCGTGCGGCGCGCGCAGCGTGATCTCCATTTTCATCGCTTCCATGATGACGAGTTCCTGGTTCGCCTCGACGGTGCCATCGAGTGCGACCTTGACCGCGATGATGCGGCCCGGCATCGGCGACTTGATCACTTCGGCGCCATGCACCGCAGCTGCATCGAACGCGAATGGACTGCTCGGATGCAAGCGATAGCGGCGGCCGTCGACGAACACCAGCCAGTCGTCGCCGGAGCGGCGCACGCGGGCACGCAACGCGCTGCCGGCGGCCCGCGCGCCGAGCCATTCGTCCTGGTGCAGTGCCCGCTCGACGTCGACGTGGCGGCCGGCGATTTCCAGCGCATAGCGGCCATTGGCGCCATGCGCGACCAGCATCGGCTTGTGCTCGCGCCACTCGAACCGCACCACGCGCTTGCCGGCGTGGCCGAGGCGCCAGGCATCGGCCCGGCCCCAGGGGCTGTGCGGGTCGGAACTGGCGCGCGCGGCGTTGATCGCGGCGGTCTCCTCGTCGAGCAATTCGGCACAGGCGACCGCGATCATCGCTGCCTCGGGCAATTCGGTCGGCGTCGCCAGCACTTCGTCGAGATGGCGGTCGAGATAACCGGTGTCGATGGTCGCATCCACCACCGCGGGGTGGCGGATCAGCTGTTCGAGGAAGTCGATGTTCGATTTCGGCCCGAGCACGTCGCACTGCGCCAGCGCTTCGGCGAGGCGACGCAGGGCGGCAGGTCGATCGACATCGTGCACGATCAGCTTGGCGATCATCGGGTCGTAGAAGATCGATACGGTGTCACCCTCGATGACACCGCCATCGACGCGCACGTGGGCATCGGCGGCGGGCAACGCCAGCCTGGAGATTCGGCCCGAGCCCGGCAGGAAGCCCTGTTCGGGGTCCTCGGCGTAGAGGCGCACCTCGATGGCGTGGCCGCGCGTCGTGATCTGTTCCTGGCGCAGCGGCAGCGCTTCGCCCGCGGCGACGCGCAGCTGCCATTCGACCAGGTCGAGCCCGGTCACCATCTCGGTCACCGGATGCTCGACCTGCAGGCGGGTGTTGATCTCCATGAAGTAGAAATCGCCCTGCGGGCCGACGATGAACTCGACCGTGCCGGCATTGCGATAGTCGATGGCGCGGCCAGCGGCGACCGCGGCTGCACCCATCTGGGCGCGCAGCGCGGGCGTAAGGAACGGCGAGGGCGATTCCTCGATCACCTTCTGATAGCGCCGCTGCGCCGAGCATTCGCGTTCGTTGAGGTGGATCACCTCGCCGTGGGCGTCGCCGAAGATCTGGATCTCGATGTGGCGCGGGGTTTCGACATAGCGCTCGAGCAGCACTCGCTCGCGGCCGAATGCGTTCTTCGCTTCACGCTGGCAGCTCTCGAGATTCGCGGCGAATTCGCCCGAGCTGCGCACGATGCGCATGCCCTTGCCGCCGCCGCCGTGCGCCGCCTTGATCATCAGCGGGTAGCCGATGCGGTCGGCCTCACGCTGCAGCAGCGCGGCGTCCTGGTCTTCGCCGGTGTAGCCGGGTACCACCGGCACGCCGTGGCCCTGCATCAGGATCTTGGCGCCGGCCTTGGAACCCATCTTGCGCATCGAGGCGGCGTTTGGGCCGATGAAGACGAGCCCGGCGGCCTCGACCGCTTCGGCGAAATCGGCGTTCTCGGAAAGAAATCCGTAGCCCGGATGGATCGCTTGTGCGCCGGTCTGTTTCGCCGCGGCCAGGATCGTCTCGCCGCGCAAGTAACTCTCGGCCGGGCGCGAGCCACCGATGTGCACGGCTTCATCCGCCTGCAGCACGTGCTGGGCACTGGCGTCGGCATCCGAATACACGGCCACGGTCGCGATGCCGAGCCGCCGGCAGGTACGAATCACGCGGCAGGCGATTTCGCCGCGGTTGGCGATCAGGACTTTACGGAACACGGTCGCTCCTTGCGGGGGCTGCGATTGTACGGGGAAGGGGAGCAGGTGCGGCGAGAGCGTCCGGCTGAAGCCAAACCCACAGGAGCAGAGAGCGTCTGGCCTGTCTTTGCGGGTCCGGCTTCAGCCGGACGCTCTCGCCTCAACCCACCCACCGCGGCGGCCGCTTGTCGAGGAAGGAGCCGAGGCCCTCTTGGCCTTCGGGCGAGACGCGCAGGCGGGCGATCAGTTCGGCGTTTTCGAGATCGCGGGCGTGCTGCGCTTCGAGCGTCATGCCGGCCTGGCGCAGGGCCAGTTGCTTGGCTTCGCGCTGCGCCAGCGGTCCGCCCTTGGCGAGGAAGTGCAGGGCGCGCTCGACCGCGGCATCGAGTTCTTCGGCAGCGACGAGTTCATGCACCAGGTCGATGCGCAGCGCGCAGTCGGCATCGAACACCTCGCCGCTGACGAACAGCCGCCGCGCATGGCGCAGCCCGATCGCCGCGACCACATAGGGCGAGATCACCGCCGGCACCAGTCCGAGCTTCACTTCCGACAGCGAGAATTTCGCGGCGGGCGTGGCGATGGCATGGTCGCAACAGGCGATCAGGCCCACGCCGCCGCCGTAGGCCGAGCCGTTGACGCGGGCGATGGTTGGCTTGCCGAGGAAGTTCAGGGTGCGCATCAACGCCGCCAGCCCGAGCGCGTCGCTGCGGTTGTCCGCGGCCGTTGCGCCGGCCATGCGTTGCATCCAGTTCAGGTCGGCGCCCGCGGAGAAGGTGCTGCCGGCACCGGTCAGCACCAGCGCGCGCACCGCGTCGTCGCCGTCGAGTTCCTGCAGCGCGGCGGTGAGTTCGGCGATCAGGACGTCATCGAACGCATTGTGGACGGAGGCACGGTCGAGCTCGACGTGGGCGACGCGGCCACGGCGTTCAATGCGGACGGAGGACATGTCGGCTCCCTGCGGATGGGGCGCGGATGATAGCGGCCGCATGATCTGCTTCGATCCTGACCCAGATCATCCAGCGCCTGCGTTTTGTGTCTATAATGCGAACCATTCTCATTTGTAGTGAGTTGCACTGCTCGTGAAACTCTCGGAAGTGCCGCGCGGCGGCGGAGGCATCGTGGTGGGCGTGGAGGCGCTCGGACCCAACGACCAGATCGCGCGGCGTCTGCGCGATCTCGGCTTCGTCGCCGGCGAGGCGGTGAGCGTGCTCGCGTTCGGGCCGCTGGGGTCGGAGCCGGTACTGGTGCGCGTCGGCGATGCGCGCTTCGCGCTGCGTCGCGCCGAAGCGGCGCGCGTGTGCCTGCAGGAGCAAAGCCCGTGACCGCCGCAGCCGCCACCATCGCCAGCCAGATCGCGCTGGTCGGCAATCCGAACTGCGGCAAGACCGCGTTGTTCAACACGCTCACCGGCAGCCGCCAGAAGGTCGCGAACTACGCCGGCGTCACCGTCGAACGCAAGGAGGGCCGCTTTACGACGGATTCCGGCCGCCTGGTGCGCGTGCTCGATCTGCCCGGTGCCTACAGCTTCGATGCGACCAGCCCGGACGAGCAGATCACCCGCGACGTCTGCAAGGGTCACCATCCGGAAGAACCCAAGCCGGACCTGCTGGTCTGCGTGGCCGACGCCACCAACCTGCGCCTGCACCTGCGCTTCGTGCTCGAAGTGCGCCAGCTCGGCCAGCCGATGCTGCTCGCGCTGAACATGATGGATGCAGCGGCACGGCGCGGCATCCGCATCGATGTTGCGAGGCTCGCTGCCGAGCTCGGCATCCCGGTGGTCGAGACGGTGGCGGTGCGCCGGCATGGCGCCGATGCGCTGCGTGCGGCGATCGACGGCACGCCGCCGCCATCACCCGCAGTGGTGCCCGATCTGGACTTGCACGCCGAGACCCGGCGCTTGCTGCGCGCAGCGGTGCAGTTGCCGATGCAGCACGCCGAGCTGGAAGACGCGATCGACCGCGTCGTGCTGCATCCGGTATTCGGGCTCGCCATCCTCGGTGCGGTGATGTTCCTGATCTTCCAGGCGGTGTTCGCCTGGGCGGCGCCGCTGCAGGATGCACTGGCCGCTGGCACCGCGAGCGTCGGCGCCTGGCTGGCGGCAGCGCTGCCGGACGGTCCGCTGCAGAGCCTGCTGACCGACGGCGTCTTCGCCGGTGTCGGCACCGTGCTCGAGTTCCTGCCGCAGATCCTGCTGCTGTTCGTGTTCATCCTGACCCTGGAGGAATCCGGCTACCTGCCGCGCGCCGCATTCCTGCTGGATCGGCTGATGTTCGCGGCCGGCTTGTCCGGGCGTTCGTTCATCCCGCTGCTGTCGAGCTTCGCCTGCGCCATTCCCGGCATCATGGCGACGCGCTCGATCCAGGACCCGCGCGACCGCATCGCCACGATCCTGGTGGCGCCGCTGATGACCTGTTCTGCGCGATTGCCGGTGTACACGCTGCTGATCGGTGCGTTCGTGCCGCGGCGCGAGGTCGCCGGGCTGTTCAATCTCCAGGGCCTGGTGCTGTTCGGGCTGTACGCTGCCGGCATCGCCAGCGCGCTGCTGGTGGCGACGATCATGAAGCGCTGGCGGCGCGACCGCGGCGAGCACGCGCTGCTGCTGGAGCTTCCGTCGTATCGTTGGCCGCATCCGCGCGACCTGTTGATCGGCCTGTGGGAACGCGCCGCGATCTTCCTGCGCCGGGTGACCACGATCATCCTCGCGCTCACCGTGCTGCTGTGGTTCCTGTCGAGTTTCCCGGCAGCGCCGGCAGGCGCCGGCGGACCCGCCATCGACTACAGCTTCGCCGGTCGCATCGGCCACTGGATGGAGCCGCTGTTCGCGCCGATCGGCTTCAATTGGCAGATCTGCATCGCGCTGATCCCCGGCATCGCCGCGCGCGAAGTGGCGGTATCTTCGCTGGCGACCGTGTACGCGCTGGCCGCCGGCAGTGACGACGCAGCCATTTCGCAACTCTCCGGCATCGTCGCGAGCGAGTGGTCGCTGGCCACCGGGCTGTCGTTGCTGGTCTGGTACATCTACGCACCGATGTGCCTGAGCACCTTCGCGGTGATCCGGCGCGAAACCAATGGCTGGAAGCATGTCGCCATCGCCGCGATCTATCTGTTCGCGCTTGCCTATGCCGCGTCGCTGCTCACCTATCAGCTGACGGTCTGGCTGACATGAGCAGCTACGACGCGATGCAGTGGACGATCATCGCGCTCGCGGTGCTGGCGAGCGCGAGCTACGCCATCCACAAGCTCGCCCCGCGCAGCGTGCGCCGCGTCCGCACCGAGCTCGCCCTGGTCTTCCTGCAACCCAGCCGCGGCCCGAGCGCACGCCGGCTCGGCCGCTGGCTCGCCCCGAAGCCGCAAGCCGGTGCCGGATGTGGAGGCGGGTCGTGCGATGGGTGTGAAACGGACCGGCCGACTGCCCGCAAGCGCGGGTAGCGCGCGGCGCAGCCGGTGGCGGTGTCGTGTCACACGCAACGTCGGATCCGCTGCGCTTGATCCGACCTACATTCGATGGTGAAACACCGCGCGCTCGCTCGCAGGCCGGATCAAGCGCAACGAACGCGACATCGGTTCGCCACCGAATGTAGGTCGGATCAAGTCGCGCAGCGACGGATCCGACGTTGCAGGTCATCCGATGCCAACCTGCACCGTCAGCCTTCACATCCGGAATACCCCGAACCCATGTTTCTCGATCGGCGCATTGAGCGACGCCGACAGCGCGAGGCCGAGCACGCGGCGGGTATCGGCGGGGTCGATGATGCCGTCGTCCCACAGGCGGGCGCTGGCGTAGTAGGGATGGCCCTGGCGTTCGTACTGCTCGCGGATCGGCGCCTTGAAGGCGTCTTCCTCTTCCTTGGACCAGTTGCCGCCGGCGGCTTCGATGCCGTCGCGGCGCACGGTCGCGAGCACGCTCGCGGCCTGTTCGCCGCCCATCACGCTGATGCGCGCGTTCGGCCACATCCACAGGAAGCGCGGCTGGTAGCCGCGGCCGCACATGGCGTAGTTGCCGGCGCCGAAGCTGCCGCCGATGATCACGGTGAACTTGGGCACGTGCGAGCAGGCGACCGCGGTCACCATCTTGGCGCCGTCCTTGGCAATGCCGGCGTTCTCGTACTTGCGACCGACCATGAAGCCGGTGATGTTTTGCAGGAACACCAGTGGGATGTTGCGCTGGTTGCACAGCTCGACGAAGTGCGCGCCCTTGAGCGCCGACTCGGAGAACAGGATGCCGTTGTTGGCGACGATGCCGACCGGGTAGCCGTGCAGGTGCGCGAAGCCGCAGACCAGGGTCTTGCCGTAGCGCGCCTTGAACTCGTGGAACTCGGAAGCGTCGACCAGGCGCGCGATGATCTCGCGCACGTCGAACGGATAGCGCGTGTCGCGCGGCAGGATCCCGTGCAGTTCCTCGGCCGCGTAGGCCGGTTCGAGCGGCGGGCGCACCTGCACCGGCAGCGATTTCGGTCGGTTCAGGTGCCCCAGCACTTCGCGCGCGATCACCAGCGCGTGTTCGTCGTTCTCGGCGAAATGGTCGGTGACGCCGGAGACCGAGCAATGCACCTCGGCGCCACCGAGGGTTTCGGCATCGACGATTTCGCCGGTCGCAGCCTTCACCAGCGGCGGTCCGCCAAGGAAGATGGTGCCCTGTTCGCGCACGATGATCGACTCGTCGCACATCGCCGGCACGTAGGCGCCGCCGGCGGTGCACGAACCCATCACCACCGCGATCTGCGGGATGTTGCGCGCCGACAGCCGCGCCTGGTTGTAGAAGATGCGGCCGAAATGCTCCTTGTCCGGAAACACGTCGTCCTGCAGCGGCAGGAAGGCGCCGCCGGAGTCGACCAGGTAGACGCAGGGCAGGCGGTTTTCGAGCGCGATTTCCTGTGCGCGCAGGTGCTTCTTCACGGTCATCGGCAGGTACGAGCCGCCTTTCACGGTGGCGTCGTTGGCGACCACCATGACTTCCATCCCGTGCACGCGGCCGATGCCGGTGACCACGCCCGCGGCGGGTGCCTGGCCGTCGTACATGCCGTGCGCCGCCAGCGACGAGAGTTCGAGGAACGGCGAGCCGGGATCGAGCAGCGCGCGGATGCGTTCGCGCGGCAGCAATTTGCCGCGCTCGGTGTGCTTGCGGCGGGCCTTCTCTCCGCCGCCGCCGGCGGCCTGCGCGGTCTGCGCGTTCAGGTCCTGCACCAGGCTGCGCATGTGTTCGGCGTTGGCGATGAAGTCCGCGGCGCGCGGATCGATGCTCGAGTGGATCTTGGGCATGTCTTGGGTCCTGCAACGAGGCGGCGAGTGTAGCGAGCGGGCAACAAAAAACCGCCGGGTTGCCCCGGCGGTTCGTTGGCTTGCGAGACGCAGCCGATTACTGCTTCGGCGCTTCTTCGGCCGGAGCAGCGGCGGCATCGGCCGGGGCGGCAGCGGCGTCGGTCGCGGCAGCGGCAGCGTCGGTCGCAGCAGCGGCAGCGTCGGTCGCGACAGCGGCGGCGTCGGTGGCAACTTCGCCCGCGGCAGCGGCGGCATCAGCGGCGACTTCGCCCGCAGCAGCGGCGGCGTCCGTGGCGGTCGCGGCGGCGTCGGTCGCGGCAGCGGCGGCGTCGGTGGCAGCGGCGGCGGCGGCGTCGGCAGCCTGCTCGGCAGCCTGGGTGGCTTCGGTGGCGGCCGTGTCGGCGGCCTGCTGGGCATCACCACCGCAGGCGGCCAGGGCGGCGGCGAGGGCGGCGATCAGAGCGAGCTTGTTCAGTTGCATGGTTTCTTCTCCAAGGAGTCAGTTGAAAACACGACCTTTCCGCGCCGCAGGGCTGGCCTGCCATGCGGTCGCGGAGGGGTACAAGGCCGGGGCCGGATATTACACGAGTTCAATCGCGATCGCGGTCGCCTCGCCACCACCGATGCACAGCGATGCCACGCCCTTCTTCAGCCCGCGCGCAGCGAGCGCATGGATCAGCGTGACGACGATGCGTGCGCCGCTGGCGCCGATCGGATGGCCGAGCGCGCAGGCGCCGCCGTTGACGTTGATGCGCTCGTGCGCGATGCCGAGTTCGTGCATCGCCGCCATCGCCACCACGGCAAATGCCTCGTTCACCTCGAACAGGTCGACGTCGGCCACCGACCAGCCGATCTGCTTCAGCAACTTCGTGATCGCCGGCGCCGGTGCGGTGGTGAACCAGGCCGGGTCCTGGGCGTGGGTGGCATGTCCGAGCACGCGCGCGATCGGCCGCAGACCCCGCGCCAGCGCGTCGTTTTCGCGCATCATCACGGTCGCCGCGGCACCGTCGTTGATGCTCGATGAACTCGCTGCGGTGATGGTGCCGTCCTTCTTGAAGGCGGGCTTCAGCGTGCCGATCTTGGCGATGTCGCAACGCCCGGGTTGCTCATCGCTGTCGATGACGACGTCGCCCTTGCGACCGGCGACGGTGACCGCAGCGATCTCGTTCTTGAATGCGCCCGAAGCTTGCGCGGCCAGCGCGCGGCGCACCGATTCGGCGGCGAATGCGTCCTGCGCTTCGCGCGTGAACGCGAGCTTGTCCGCACACAGTTCGCCGAACACGCCCATCGACTGCTTGTCGTAGGGATTGACCAGGCCGTCCCAGGCCATGTGGTCGACCGCCTCGAAATTGCCATATTTGATGCCGCTGCGGCTGCCCGGCAACAGGTGCGGGGCATTGGTCATCGATTCCATGCCGCCGGCCACAACCACGTTCGCGTTGCCGAGCTTGAGCGCATCGTGGCCGAGCATGATCGCCTTCATGCCCGAGCCGCAGACCTTGTTCAGCGTGGTGCAACCGGCGCCGGTGGCGATGCCGGCGGCGATCGCCGCCTGTCGTGCCGGTGCCTGGCCGAGGCCGGCCGGCAGCACGCAGCCCATCAGCACTTCCTCGACCTGATCGCCAGCGATGCCGGCCTCGGCGAGTGCCGCGCGAATCGCCGCGGCACCCAGTTGCGGCGTCGCAACACCGGTGAACTGACCGAGCAGCGACCCAAGCGCCGTGCGCTTCGCGCCGACGATGACAACGGGATTTTGCGACATGGCGACTCCAGTGGGTGGGAAGGGGCGAACGCCCGATTATCGCGGTGCAACATGGCCGCGGCAATCAAGAATCGTCACGGTTGTCGGCGTCCGGTCGCGGCGATAGCCTCGCGTAATGCACCGCCTGCTGATCGCATGCGCCGGGATCGTGGCCGCACTTCTCGCGACCGGAGCGTCTGCGGCCGAGGCGCCGGTTGTCGACAGCGTGCGTTTCCGGACGATCACGGTGGCGCAGGGGCTGAGCCAACCGACCGTGCGCGCCCTGCTGCAGGACCGCCGCGGCTACCTGTGGATCGGCACGCTGGATGGGCTGAACCGCAGCGACGGCAGCCGCATCCGCGTCTTTCGCAATCGACCGCAGCAACCCGAGAGCCTGGCCGACAATCATGTTTCGGCGCTGCTTGAGGATGCGCAGGGCAACCTGTGGGTCGGCACCGGCGGTGGCGGGCTCGACCGCTTCGATCCGGTGCACGAGCGCTTCGAGCATTTCCGCCACGATCCCTCCGACCCGGGGTCGATCGCCGGCGACGGCGTCAACGCGCTCGGTCTCGATGCCAGCGGTGCCGTCTGGGTGGCGACTTCCGCCGGGGGCTTGCAGCGCCTGCTGTCGGGCACCAGGCGCTTCGTCGTGGCGCGCGACGGTGCGCGCTTGCCCGGCGTCAACAGCACCCGCGCGATCCTGCTGCTGCGCAACGGCAACCTGCTGGTTCCGACCCGACTCGGCTGCTACGAGCTGGATCCGCAAGGCGCGCTGGTGCGCGAGTGGACCGATGGTGACGGGCATTCGATCGACGGCTATGCAGTGGCGCAGGGACCCGACGCCGCGTTGTGGATCGGCTCGGGTGGAGCCGGGTTGTACCGGATCGATGCCGCCGGACAGGTGCGGAACTGGCGGGCGGCGTCACAGGGGCTGGGGGGAGACGGCGTGCGCGCGCTGCAGTTCGACGCCTCCGGCGCGTTGTGGATCGGCACCCTGACCGGGTTGTCGCGACTGCAGCCGGCAAGTTCCGAGATCCGCACCTGGCGCTATGACCCCTATGGCCGCACCGGGCTCGCGGCGCACCGGGTCGAGTCGATGACCGTGGACCGCGACGGACTGATCTGGATCGGCACCTGGGCCAACGGCATCAGCCTGCACGACCCGGGACGCACCGGGTTCCATCTCGCGAGTTTCCGGCCCGACGACCCGCGCTATCTGCCGCGGCCCACCGTCATCGGTGTCGCCGCCGCCAGCGATGGCAAGGTCTGGGTCGGGATGCACGAGGAAGGTGGCGTCGCGTTGCTCGATCCGCAACGTGGCGTCGAGCGCGTCTATCGGCACGACCCGGCCGACCCGCAATCGATCGGCTCGTCATCGGCGCAGGCGCTGCGTCAGACGCGCGACGGCAGCCTGTGGGTCGGGTCTGCCACTGCCGGCCTGTCGCGCCTTGCCCCGGGCAGCGATCGCTGGCAGCGGTTCGTTCCCGATCCCGCCGATCCGCGCGCGCTGCGCAGCCTGAATGTCGCCGGCCTGTACGAAGATCGCGACGCCAACCTCTGGGTAGCGACGCTCGGTGCCGGCGTCGCGCGGCGTTGTGCCGGCTGCGACGGCTTCGAGCCACTGGAAGCACTGAGCGGCGGCCGCTCGCTGCCGCTGCAGGTGGTGAACCTCGTCTACCAAACGCAGGATGGCGCGATGTGGTTCGGCATGCGCAGTCGCGGACTGGTGCGCTTCGATCCGGCCAGTCGTGCACTCGACCACTACGCACCGGGTGGTGTCGATGCGATCAGCGGCGGCGTGATCACGCACATGCACGAAGATCGTCAGGGCCGGTTGTGGGTGGCGACACAGGGTGGCGGGCTCAATCGCGGCGTGCGCGACGCGCAGGGTCGCTACCGCTTTCGCGCCATTCGCCGCGTGGACGGGCTGGCCGCGGACGCGATCGCCGCAGTGGTCGAAGACGACGCCGGCCGGCTGTGGGTGTCGCATTCCGCCGGGATCTCCAGGCTCGACGCGGACGGCGGCCGGTTGGTCAACTTCGACTGGTCGGACGGCACCCAGAGCCTCGGCTACTTCGTCGGCTCCGCGGCCAAGGGCGCCGATGGGCGGATCTACTTCGGCGGGCTCGAAGGTCTGACGCTGTTCGACCCGCGCGAGATCGGCGAGCCGCGCGCACCCAAGGCGCCGATGGTTTCGGCGATCGGGGTGCTCGGGTCGACGGTGCTGACCAACGCCGAAACCGAATCGGCGAGCCGGCGCGTGTTGGTCGAGGACGGCGTGGTGCAGCTCGGCCATCGCGACCGCGTGGTCCATGTCGATTTCACTGCGTTCAACTACACGCACCCGACCTCGACCCGCTACGCCTACCTGCTCGAAGGGTTCGAGGACCGTTGGATCTCGCTCGAGCCTGGCGCCAGCAGCGCCACGTTCACCGGCCTGCCCGCAGGCGAATACCGGTTGCGGCTGCGCGCTGCCGGGCCCGCCAGCCAGCGCTGGATCGAGTCGCCCGGCGTGCTCACCGTGCGCGTGCGACCGGCACCGTGGTGGTCGTGGTGGGCGCTGTCCGGCTACGCCGCGCTGACCCTGCTGGCGGCGGGATTCGTGCTGCAGCGCCTGGCCCGCTACGCGCGCCAGCGCCTGGACGAACAGCGTCGCCTGAAGCAGAGCGAGGAGTGGTTGAGCATGGCGCTGGAATCCTCGGGCGACGAAATCTGGGACGCGGACCTGGTCGCCGGCAGCATCGTGCGCCGCAACGCCAACCCGCAGACGCTGGTTCCGCACGGCGAACGCCTGCGCGTGCAGGACATCTTCGGCGCGGTGCATCCGGACGACCAGCAGGGATTCCTCGACGCCTACCACGCTGCGGTGAAGGGGCTCAGCGAGCGCCTGAAGACCAGCTTCCGCGTCGCCACTCGCGATGGCGGCTGGCTGTGGGCGCTGTCCTACGGGCGCGTCGTCGAGCGCGACGCCGAAGGCCGCGCCACGCGGCTGATCGGCGTGTCGCGCGACATCAGCGAGATCATGCAGCACGAGGAGGCGCTGCAGCGCCTGAACAGCGAGCTCGAACACCGCGTCGATGCGCGCACCCGCGACCTGCAGGGCGCCAACGCCCAGTTGCGGCGCACGCTCGATGATCTGCGCCAGGCGCAGAAGCAACTGGTCGAGTCGGAGAAGATGGCGGCCCTCGGCGCGCTGGTCGCCGGCGTCGCGCACGAGATCAACACGCCGCTCGGCATCGGCGTCACCGCGGCTTCGCACCTGTCGACCGAATCGCGGCGCATCCAGGGGCTGGTCGCCGAGGGCACGATGAAGCGCTCCGACCTGGATGCCTACCTGGCGACGGCGGGCGACAGCTCCGAACTGATCCTGCGCAACCTCAAGCGCGCCGATCACCTGGTCAAGAGCTTCAAGCAGGTTGCCGTCGACCAGTCCAGCGAACAGCGTCGCGTGGTCGGCCTGGCCGAATACCTGGACGAGATCCTGACCTCGCTGCACCCACGCCTGAAGCGCACCGGGCACCGCGTGCTGGTCGACTGCGATCCCTCGATCCGCGCCCACACCTACCCGGGCGCGCTGTACCAGGTCATCGTCAACCTGGTGATCAATTCGCTGGTGCACGGCTTCGAGGGCCGCGACGACGGTACCGTGCGCATTGCCGTGCGCTGCGCAGCCGGGCAGGTCGAGATCGACTTCAGCGACGATGGTTGCGGCATGGCCGAGGAAGTGCGCACGCGCATCTTCGAGCCGTTCTTCACCACCAAGCGCGGCCAGGGCGGGTCCGGGCTCGGCATGCACATCGTCTACAACCTGGTGACGCAGATGCTCGGCGGCACCGTGACCTGCGACAGCGCTCCCGGGCAGGGCGTGCGCTTCCTGCTGCGCTTCCCGCAGGGCGACCTCGATGCGATCGACTGATCAGTCCGGGAAGCGGGCGCGGATCTGCTCGGCGCGCTGCCAGTTGTCGAACAGCAGCTGCACCAGCCTGGGATCGAACTTCTTGCCGGTCTGCTCGCGGATGAAGGCGCGGATGTCCTCGGCGCTCCAGGCTTCCTTGTAGCAGCGCTTGCTGCCGAGCGCGTCGAACACGTCGGCGAGCGCGGTGATGCGTCCGCCGATCGAGATCTCGTCGCCGCGCAGCCCGCGCGGGTAGCCGGAACCGTCCCAGTTCTCGTGGTGGTCCTCGGCGATGATCGCGGCCAGTTGCAGCAGCGGCAGGCGCGAGGCGGCTAACCACTGCGCGCCGATGCGTGCGTGCGTGCGCATCACATCGGTTTCCTCGGGCGAATGCGTGCCCGGCTTGTTCAGCACCGAATCGGGAATGCCGATCTTGCCGATATCGTGCAGCGGCGCCGCGTAGCGCAGCATCTCGCGCGCGCGCGACTCCAGCCCGTAGGCCTCGCCGATCAGGTCGGCGAGGTGGCCGACGCGCTTGACGTGGTTCAGCGTGTCCTTGGAGCGGCTTTCGGCGACGCCGGCGAGCAGGGTGACGATCTCGACCTGCGAGTCGAACATCTCGCGCTGCAGGTGCAGGTTCTCGAACGCGATCGAGACATTGGTGCAGAACACCTCGACCAGTTTCATGTCGAGCGGGGTCAGGTCCCAGGTCTCGCCAACGTAGAGCAGGCTCTCGGTGCGGTGGCTGTCGGTGAAGTGCAGGACGTAGTGGTCCTTGTTGAACACGTGGCGCTTGCGCGTGTAGGCGTCGCGCAGGGTGTCGGCGATGTGCGGCGGCAGGCGTTCGTCGGCGTTGTTGTCGACGAAGCGCGAGTAGTCGCCGTTCGCGGCCGCGATCACGAAGTGCTCCGGTGTCTGCGTCGCCGGACGCGGCACCTTGCAGTACAGCGCGCCGCGCTCGACGCCGACCAGGGTGGTCAGCTGGCCGAGCACGGCCGAGGCGAACTCGTGCGAGTGCTGGTGCGAGAAGATCCTGGCCGACGCCTCGATGACGCGTTCGAGGCCGCGCTTGTTCGCCTCGATGGTCATGATGTCGCGGTGCGCGCGTAGCGTTGCGTACATCATCGTCGACAGTTTCTGCGCGGTGAGTTCGGTCTTTTCCTTGTAGTCGTTGATGTCGTAGTTGGCGATCACGTCCTGCTCCGGCGCCTGCCCGGGCTGGCCGGTGCGCAGCACGATGCGCACGAAGCGGTTGCCGATCTCGTTGCGGATGATCTTGACCAGATCCAGTCCGGCCTGGTCGCTCTCCATGACCACGTCGAGCAGCATCACCGAGGTGTCCGGGTTCTGCGCGATCAACCCGCGCGCTTCCCGCGCCGAATACGCCTGCAGGAACTGCAGCGGCCGGTTCTCGAAGCGGAAGTTCGACAGCACCAGGCGGGTGACATTGTGCACCTCGGGCTCATCGTCGACGATCATCACCTTCCACGGTTGCACCGTGGTGGTTTCCTCGGGTGCGAACAGTTCATCCATCGCCACGACCCCCTCTCAAACGGCCGACCGAACATACCAGCCCCGAATGAAAACGGAAGCTATCGGCCGGGTCGGATTGGCCGGGAAGAACATCGCCCCGGTAGGAGGGCCACTTGTGGCCCGAATGCCTCTGACCCGATCACCGTGGCCCGAATCCCTAATTCCGCCCTTCGAACAACTCGCGGCCGATCAGCATCTGGCGGATTTCGTTGGTGCCGGCGCCGATTTCGTAGAGCTTGGCGTCGCGCAGCAGGCGGCCGGTCGGGTATTCGTTGATGAAGCCGTTGCCGCCGAGCGTCTGGATCGCTTCCAGCGTGACCTGGACCGCGGAGCGCGAGGCGTGCAGCAGGCAGGCGGCGGTGTCGATGCGCGAGCGGTTTCCGGCGTCGTAGTCGCGGGCGATCTGGTAGGCGAAGGCGCGCGAACTCTGCAGCGCGGTGTACATGTCCGCGAGCTTGGCCTGCATGATGCCGAAGCTGCCGATCGGTGAGTCGAACTGGCGGCGTTCGCGGGCATAGCCGAGCGCGATCTCGATCGCCGCCTGCATCAGCCCGATCGGTCCGCCGGAGAGCACCAGGCGCTCGGTGTTGAGACCGCTCATCAGCACCTTCACGCCCTGGTTCACTTCGCCGAGCACGTTCGCGACCGGGATCGCGCAGTCCTCGAACACCAATTCGCAGGTGTTGGAGCCACGCATGCCGAGCTTGTCAAGCTTCTGCGCGGTGCGAAACCCGGGCATGCCCTTCTCGACGATGAAGGCGGTCATTGCGCGCGACTTCATCTCCTTGCCCGCCGTGCGCATGTACACGACCAGCACGTCGGCTTCGGGACCATTGGTGATCCACATCTTGGAGCCGTTGGCGAGCCAATGGTCGCCGCGCAGTTCCGCGCGGCAGGCCATCGAACCGACCACGTCCGAGCCGGCACCCGGTTCGCTCATCGCCAGCGCGCCGACGTGCTCGCCCGAGCACAGCTTCGGCAGGTAGCGCGCGCGCTGTTCCGGCGTCGCATTGTTGTACAGGTTCTGCACGCACAGGTTCGAGTGCGCGCCGTAACTCAAGCCCACCGAACCCGAGGCGCGCGAGATCTCCTCCATCGCGACCAGATGCGCCAGATAGCCCATCTCCGAGCCGCCGTATTCGCCGGGCAGGGTGATGCCAAGCAGACCAAGCTCGCCGAGCTTGCGCCACAGGTCCGCCGGGAACAGGTTGTCGTGGTCGATCTGCGCCGCGCGCGGCGCGATCTCCTTCTCGGCGAACGCTCGCACCGTGTCGCGCAGCAGGTCGATGTCTTCGCCGAGGGGAAATGCGCGCATCGCGGAAACTCCGTAGGTCCGAACGAGAACGCCACGCGCGAGCTGCGCGTGGCGTCGGGGGCACCAGTGCTCAGCCCAGTCCGCGCATGCGGCCGAGGAAGCGCGGGGCGCCGTTGCCCATGTGCGGCAGGCGGATCTTGCCGATGGTCTGGATGCGCTCTTCGGCCATGCGGTCGGCGGCCTTGTACGAAGGGATGTTGTCGCGCTTGGCGATTGCGAAGATCTTGCCGAGGTTGTGGTAGATCGTGCGCATCATGCGCATCGCGCGTTCGCGGTTGTAGCCGTCGATTTCGAGCGACACGTTCATCAGGCCGCCGGCGTTCACGGCGTAGTCGGGCGCGTAGATGATGCCGCGCTTCTCGACTTCGTCACCGCAGTCCTCGGTGGCGAGCTGGTTGTTGGCGGCGCCGCAGATGACCTTGAACTTGAAGCGCGGAATGGTGCTGTGGTTGACGGTGCCGCCGAGCGCGCACGGCGAATAGACGTCGGCGTCGACGTCGTAGATGTCGTCCAGGCTCACCGCTTCGCAGCCGTAGTCGTCGACGCAGCGCTGCACCGACTCCTTGTTGATGTCGGTGACGAACACCTTGGCGCCCTGTTCGCGCAGCAGCTTGACGAACTCGCCGCCGACGTGGCCGACGCCCTGCACCGCATAGCTGTACTTGCCGACGTCCTCGTTGCCGAACTTGGCGTTCAGCGTCGCCATCAGGCCCTGCAGGGTGCCGTAGGCGGTGAATGGCGAGGGGTCGCCGGAACCGCCATGCACCTGGTGCACGCCGGTGACGAAATCGGTTTCCTTGAGCACCCATTCCATGTCGTTGACGTCGATGCCAACGTCCTCGGCAGTGATGTATCGGCCATTCAACGAATTCACGTAGCGGCCGAAGGCGCGGAACAGCGCTTCCGACTTGTCCTTGGACGGGTCGCCGATGATCACGCCCTTGCCGCCGCCGAGGTTGAGCCCCGACACCGCCGCCTTGTAGGTCATGCCGCGCGACAGGCGCAGCACGTCGTTCAGCGCGTCCTGCTCGGTCTTGTACGGCCACATGCGCAGACCGCCCAGCGCCGGCCCGAGGACCGTGTTGTGGATCGCGATGATCGCCTTCAGTCCGGCATCCTTGTTGTGGCAGAAGACGACTTCCTCGTGACCCGAGGATGCGAGCGTTTCGAAAATCATGGGACGGAACTCCAGAACGGAAGGATGATTCGGGTTGCGGCAGCGGGCCAGGACCGCGTGGGTCGGCCGGGCCGCGAGCGGCGCGAAGTGTAGCCACGTCCCCGCGGCGCGGGAACCCGGCGCCGTTTGAAGGGGGCGTGGCCGGTTCTGTCCTGGTTTTGCGGAGGCTTGCTATCGTCCGCATCCCCAACCTGAGGAGTCCATCGATGTCGATCCGTTCCCTGCTGCTGTCGCTCGCGCTTGCCTGCGGCAGCCTCGTTGCCCCCGCCGTGCATGCCGACGACCTGGCGGCCCGTGCCGAGCTGATGGGCCTGTGGGCGAAGATGTTCGACGCCCACGACTTGGCCTTCAGCGCCAAGATCACCACCACCGACAAGAAGGGTCGGGTGACGGTCTCGGAAATGCGTACCAACTGGCCGAACAAGTTCCACATGAAGTCGCAGGAGAGCGAGTTCATCATCATCGGCGACGGCACCTGGATGAAGCCCGAGGGCGGCAACTGGATGAAGTTCCCGATGAGCATGAGCAAGATGATCGACGCCTACAAGCCGGAGATGATGAAGGCGTCGATGGATGGCACGCGCAACGTGCGCATGCTCGGCGACGAGTCCGTCAACGGCCGCGACTGCAAGGTGTTCGCGTACGACTTCGACGTGAAGATGATGGGCTTCCGTTCCCAGGGCACCAGCACCATCTACCTAGACAAGTCCACCGGCTACCCGGCGCGGGTCGAGACCGATGGCGAGGCGATGGGACAGCGCAGCAAGACCGTGGTCGATTACAGCTATGACCCGGACATCCGCATCGTCGCTCCGAATTGAACGAGTCGGGCCACAAGTGGCCCTCCCACAGATTGCTCCACCGGCTCCGAAAACCCCGGTGCGATGCACCAATGGGAGCAGTCTTCGGCCGCGATGTTTGCAGAATGTGGGAGGCCCATTCATGGGCCGACCCTCAGACCTTCGTGACCCCGGCCTTGCCGTCCTCGACGCGGAAGCTGGCCATCGTGCTGATGCCGGAGTCGCGCCGCTTCTCGTCTTCGAGCACGCGCAGGCGCGCGTCGCAGCCGCGGCGGTCGATGTCGAAGGCGATGTAGCCGCGCTTGGTGGTGTTGCCGAACTGCACGTGCGGGTTCTGCGGCAGGCGCGGGTTGAACATATCCTCGGTCCAGCCCTGCGATGCCAGCGAGGTGCCGCAGAACTCGGCCGCCACCTTGGCCGATTGCGGGTTGCCGGCTTCGCGATGCACGTTGGCGACCACGGTGGCGTGGATGTCGCCGCCGAGGATCATCGGGTTGCGCACGTGGTGGGTGCGCAACGCAGTCAGCAGACGCTCGCGCGTGGCCGGATAGCCGTCCCAGCCGTCGGTCCAGGCACTCATCTCGTCGTCGTGCCGGCTGCCGAAGCGCGAGAAGATGGTCTGCTGCGCGATCACGTTCCACTGCGCGCGGCTGGCCGCGAAGCGCTGCTCCAGCCAGCGCTCCTGCGCGGCGCCGAGCATGCTGCGTGATGGGTCGTTGACTTGCGGACACTGGCTCGGCAGCACGTCGGTCGAGCCGCCGCCCTTGTACGGGTCCGGGCACACCTGTGGCGCCCGATACTGGCGGTTGTCGACCAGGTAGAAGCGCGCGAGATCGCCGTAGTCGAGGGTGTCGTAGATGCGCATCTCGTTGGCTTTCGGGCGCATCGTCAGCGGCACCGGCATGTGCTCGAAGAACGCCTGGTACGCCGCTGCGCGGCGCAGCAGGAAGGACGGGTCCAGGTTCTCGCTCTGGTCGCCGGCGTAGTCGTTCTCGACTTCGTGGTCGTCCCAGGTGAATGCCCACGGCAGCGCGGCGTGCAGCCGCTGCAGGTCGGCATCGGTCTTGTACTGGGCATGACGGACGCGATAGCGCTCAAGGGTGTCGGCTTCGGGCCCGACGTGGCGGCGCACCAGGTTGTCGCCCCAGTTGCTCTCGTAGATGTAGTCGCCGACGAAGAACATCAGGTCGAGGTTCTCGTCGAGCAGGTGCCGGTGCGCCGAGAAGTAGGCCTGCTCGTAGTGCTGGCAGGAGGCGACGGCGAAGCGCAGGCGGTCGGGGCGGCTGCCGCGGGCTTCCGCGGTGCGCGTGCGCCCGATCGGGCTGACTTCGTCGCCGCAGGTGAAGCGATACCAGTACCAGCGCCCGGGTTCGAGGTCGCGCACGTCGACATGCACGCTGTGCGCGAGTTCCGGCACCGCGCGCGCGGCACCCTTGCGCACGACGTCCGCGAATTGCTCGTCACGCGCGACTTCCCAACCGACGTGGATCATGTCCGGCACCATGCCGCCGTCGGCGTGCAGCGGTTCCGGGGCCAGGCGTGTCCACAGCGACACGCCATCGGCGCGCGGATAGCCGGAGGCGACGCCGAGCGTGAACGGGTAGCCGGTGAAGCGGGGCGTTTCGAGGCCGTAGGCCCGCGCCGGCCGCGGCAGCAGCGACGCGGCGATGCCGGCGGCGCTGAATGCGAAGGCCGCGCGAATCACATCGCGGCGTGTCGGTCGCGGCAGTTGTTCACGCAGGCGCCGGATCAGCCTCTGGGCGCGGTCGAAGTCCTGGTCGTGCATGCGCTACTCCATGAGCAATTGGACTGGATGCGATCCCGCCGAGCTTAGCGCGTTCGATGAGCGCCCGTACCGTCGCGGATGGACGCGGCATGCCGGCCATCGGGCGCGAAGCGGTCGCTACAATGCGCGCCTCACCCCCGTTGCCCGGAGTTCCCGATGCCCACCCCCGCGAGCCCGATGCCTCTCGCACGATCGCACGAAGCGACGCCGCTGCGCTTCGTCACCGCGGCCAGCCTGTTCGACGGGCACGATGCCGCGATCAACATCATGCGCCGGCTGATCCAGGCGCAGGGCGTCGAGGTCATCCACCTCGGGCACAACCGCTCGGTCGAGGACGTGGTGCGCGCGGCGCTGCAGGAAGACGCCGACGGCATCGCGCTCAGCTCCTACCAGGGTGGCCATGTCGAGTATTTCAAGTACATGGTCGACATGCTCAAGGAACGCGGCGCCGCGCATATCCGCGTGTTCGGCGGTGGCGGCGGCACCATCACGCCGGAGGAGATCCGTGAGCTGCAGGACTACGGTGTCGAGCGCATCTACCACCCCAACGACGGCATGGCCATGGGCCTGGTCGCGATGATCGAGGACTTGGTGCGGCGCACCGAGAGACGCGGCCAGCGAAAACGGGGTCAGAGTCCGTTTTCCGACGGGAAAAGGGACTCTGACCCCGTTTTCGCGGTTTCGATGGACGACGAGATCGCGGTCGGACGCATGCTGTCGGCGATCGAGGATGGCGAGTTCACCGATACCGAATTGGCGACGCTGCGCAAGGAATGGCAACTCGCCGGTGGCAAGACACCGGTGATCGGCCTGACCGGCACCGGCGGCGCCGGCAAGTCGTCGGTGACCGATGAACTGCTGAACCGCTTCCTCGCCAGTTTCCCGGAGATGCGCATCGCGGTGATTTCGGTCGACCCGACCCGCCGGCGCACCGGCGGCGCGTTGCTCGGCGATCGCATCCGCATGAATTCGCTGCGCAGCCCGCGCGTGTTCATGCGTTCGATGGCGACACGACGCCAGCATGTCGCCACCAACGTGATGCTGAAGGACTGCATCGGGTTCCTGCGCGGCCAGGGCTATGACCTGGTGATGGTCGAAACCGCCGGCATCGGCCAGTCGGATTCCGAGATCGTCGACCTGGTCGATTTTCCGGTGTACGTGATGACCAGCGACTTCGGCGCGCCGAGCCAGCTGGAGAAGATCGACATGCTCGACTTCGCCGAACTCGTGGTGCTGAACAAGTTCGACAAGCGCGGTGCCGAAGACGCGCTGCGCGACGTGCGCAAGCAGTGGAAGCGCAATCGCACCGCATTCACGCTGGCCGACGCGGACGTGCCGGTCTACCCAACCATCGCTTCGCAGTTCAACGATCCCGGCATCGGCTGGATGTTCGCGAACCTGTGCAGGCTGCTGCGAACCAAGCTGCAGCTGCCGGAAGCGAAATGGTCGCCGCAACTGGATACCTCGCTGAAGGAGCCGCGGGCGACGGTGCTGATCCCCGGCAACCGCACGCGCTATCTCGCCGAGATTGCCGAGCAGGGTCGTGGCATCAACCGCAGCATCGAGTCCCAGGCCGAGATCGCCAGCCGCGCGCAGAGCTATTACGAGACCCTGCGTGACCTCGACGACGCGGCGCTGCCGAAACCCCTTGAGCTGTATAGCAACGAAGCGTTGAACAACGGCGGCGACCGCTCCCTGCTGACCCTGCGCCAGCGCTACAACGAGGCGATCAAGGCGCTGTCCAACGATGCGCTGAACCTGCTGCGCGAATGGCCGCAGCGGCGCGCGTCGATCACCAGCGAGTTCAACGAATACACGGTGCGCGACAAGGTCATCCGCGTCGAGAACTACCGCGAGTCGCTGAGCCACCAGAAGATTCCGAAGATCGCCGCGCCGACCATGCGCGACTGGGGCGACCAGCTGCGCTTCCTGCAGAAGGAAAACCTGCCGGGCGCGTATCCGTACACCGGCGGCGTCTATCCGTACCGGCGCAGCGGCGAGGACCCGACGCGCATGTTCGCGGGCGAGGGCACGCCCGAGCGCACCAATCGCCGCTTCCATTACCTCAGCAACGGCCAGCCGGCGGCGCGCCTGTCGACCGCGTTCGACTCGGTGACGCTGTATGGCGAAGATCCGGCGCCACGCCCGGACATCTTCGGCAAGATCGGCAACTCCGGGGTGTCGATCGCGACGCTCGACGACATGAAGAAGCTGTATTCCGGCTTCGACCTGTGCGCGCCGAGCACGTCGGTGTCGATGACCATCAATGGCCCGGCACCGATCATCCTGGCGATGTTCATGAACACCGCGATCGACCAGCAGGTCGAGAAGTACCTGCGTGCCGACCAGGCACGCTGGGACCGCGCGCACCAGACCATCGAGAAACTGTTCGAGGGCAAGCACCGCCCGAGCTACCACGGCATGTTGCCGGACGGCAACGATGGTCTCGGCCTCGGCCTGCTCGGCGTTACCGGCGACCAGGTGGTCGATCCGGAGGTGTACGCGCGCATCAAGGCGGAGACGCTGCAGTCGGTGCGTGGGACCGTGCAGGCCGACATCCTGAAGGAAGACCAGGCGCAGAACACCTGCATCTTCTCGACCGAATTCGCGCTGCGCATGATGGGCGACATCCAGCAGTATTTCGTCGACCAGAAGGTGCGCAACTTCTACTCGGTGTCGATCTCCGGCTACCACATTGCCGAAGCCGGCGCGAACCCGATCTCGCAGCTGGCGTTCACGCTGTCCAATGGATTCACCATTGTGGAGTATTACCTCGCGCGAGGTATGAAGATCGACGACTTCGCGCCGAACCTGAGCTTCTTCTTCAGCAACGGCATGGACCCGGAGTACACGGTGATCGGCCGTGTCGCGCGCCGCATCTGGGCGCGCGCGATGCGCGAACGCTACGGCGCGAACGAGCGCAGCCAGATGCTCAAGTACCACATCCAGACCAGCGGCCGTTCGCTGCACGCGCAGGAGATCCAGTTCAACGACATCCGCACCACGCTGCAGGCGTTGTACGCATTGTTCGACAACTGCAACTCGCTGCACACCAATGCCTATGACGAAGCGATCACCACGCCGACCGAGGAATCGGTGCGGCGTGCCGTGGCCATCCAGCTGATCATCAACCGCGAGCTCGGACTGAACTTCTGCGAGAACCCGTGGCAAGGCAGCTTCGTCGTCGACGCGCTGACCGACATCGTCGAGGAGGCGGTGTACAAGGAGTTCGAGGCGATCAGCGAGCGCGGCGGCGTGCTCGGCGCGATGGACACGATGTACCAGCGCGGCAAGATCCAGGAAGAGTCGATGTACTACGAGCAGAAGAAGCACGACGGCTCGCTGCCGCTGATCGGCGTCAATACCTACCTGCCGCGCGAACACGGCGGCGAAGTCGCGACCGAGATCGAGCTGATCCGCTCGACCCCGGAAGAGAAGCAGCAGCAGATCAGCAACGTCGCCGGCTTCCAGTCGCTGCGCAATGCGGTCTCCCTCCCTTGCGCGCGCAGCGCGGAGGGGAGGGCTGGGGAGGGGTTGGCCTTCCTGCAAGCTACCGCCCGCCGCCGCGAGAACCTGTTCACCGCCCTGATCGACGCCGTGAAGACGCACAGCCTCGGCCAGATCAGCCACGCCCTTTACGACGTCGGCGGCGAGTACCGCAGGAACATGTGATGCTGGGTTTCGGCACGGTTCGTTGCGGCGCGGATCGCGTCGATCGAACACCTTGTCGCGATGAAACGATCTGCCGGCCGCCATCGCGACCCGCACCCCCTTTGCATTCTCCAGCGGGTGCATGTTTCAATGCGGCCATGCAGCAGGCATTCGCTACCGCCCTTGAATCGAGCTCGGCCTACCAGGCCTCGGGCATGACCTCGCGCGCGCGCCGTCGATCCGACTGATCCGGCCGGCATTCCGTTTCTTTCCACGAAGCCCGGCCCTGTGCCGGGCTTCGTCGTTTTCATTCAGGAGATTCCATGATCCGCCACTTTCTCAACACCCAGGACCTGAGTCGGGACGAGCTCGATGCCTTGCTCGACGAAGCCGCACGCCTGAAGCAGTCGCCGCTCGGCAAGGAGCTGGCCGGGCGCACGATCGCGTTGCTGTTTTTCAATCCTTCGATGCGCACACGCACCTCGTTCGAGATCGGCGCCTGGCAACTGGGCGCACACGCGGTGGTGCTGGCGCCCGGCAAGGACGCCTGGGGGATCGAGTTCGAGCCGAATGCGGTGATGGATGGCGAGGCCGAGGAACACGTCGCCGAAGTCGCGCAGGTGCTGTCGCGTTACTGCGACCTGATCGGTGTGCGCGCCTTCCCGAAGTTCCGCGACTGGGCCTACGACCGTGAGGACCGTGTGCTGAAGGCTTTTGCCCAGCATTCGCGGGTACCGGTGATCAACTTGGAGACGATCACCCATCCCTGCCAGGAACTGGCGCACGCGCTGACCCTGCGCGAGAAATTCGGCCGTGACCTGCGCGGCAAGAAGTACCTGCTGACCTGGACCTGGCATCCGAAGCCGCTGAACACCGCGGTTGCGAACTCGGCGCTGACGATCGCGACCCGGCTCGGCATGGACGTGACCCTGCTGTGTCCGAACCCGGACTACCTGCTCGATCCGCGCTACCTCGACATCGCGAAACAGAATGTCGGCGAGGCCGGTGGTTCGTTCCGCGTCACCCATGACATCGAGGACGGCTATCGCGGCGCCGACGTCGTCTATGCGAAGAGCTGGGGCGCGCTGCCATATTTCGGCGCCTGGGAAGGCGAAGCGCCGATGCGCGCGATGCTCAAGCACTTCATCGTCGACGAACAGAAGATGGCGCTGACCAACCACGGCCTGTTCTCGCATTGCCTGCCGCTGCGCCGGAACATCAAGGCCACCGACGGCGTGATGGACGCGCCGTATTGCGTCGCGGTCGACGAGGCCGAAAACCGCCTGCACGTGCAGAAGGCGGTGATGAAACAACTCATTCAATGGCAGTCGATTCGGCAAGAGACGGGAGCAAAGGCATGAGCGGGACGGGCGACAACAAGCGGGTGGTACTGGCGTTCTCGGGTGGTCTCGACACCAGCTTCTGCATTCCGTATCTGCAGGAGCGCGGCTGGGAAGTGCACACCGTGTTCGCCGACACCGGGGGCGTCGACGCCGAGGAACGCGCCTACATCGAGCAGCGCGCCGCCGATCTCGGGGCGAAGACGCACCAGACCGTCGATATCGCGCAGCCGATCTGGGACTCGTTCGTGGTGCCGCTGATCCAGGCCGGGCAGTGGTACCAGGGTCAGTACCCGCTGCTGGTCTCGGATCGTTACCTGATCGTCGAGCATTCGCTGAAGCGTTGCGACGAACTTGGGACGCGCGCCTTCGCGCACGGCTGCACCGGAATGGGCAATGACCAGGTGCGCTTCGACCTGACCGTGAAGGCGCTCGGCGACTACGAGATCCTGGCGCCGATCCGCGAGATCCAGCGCGAAGTCGGCGAGGTGCGCAAGTACGAGCGCGAATACCTGGAAGCACGCGGCTTCGGCGTGCGCGACAAGGTCAAGGCCTACACCATCAACGAGAACGTGCTCGGCGTGACGATGTCCGGCGGCGAGATCGACCGCTGGGAGGAACCCGGCGCCGGCGCGCGCGGCTGGTGCAAGCCGCGCGCACAGTGGCCGGTGCAGCCGCTGCGCCGGAGGATCCGGTTCGAGCAGGGCATCGCGGTCGCGATCGATGGCGTCGCCATGAGCGGTGCCGCGATCCTGGCGCAGCTGAACCGCGAATTCGCCGAGTACGGGGTCGGTCGCGGCATGTACACCGGCGACACCACGATCGGACTCAAGGGTCGCATCGTCTACGAGGCGCCGGCACTGACGGTGCTTGCTTGCGCGCACAACGCGCTCGAGGAAGCCGTGCTGACCAAGGCGCAGAACCGCTTCAAGCCGCTGATCGGTCAGAAGTGGGTGGAGCTTGCCTACGAAGGCTTCTTCCATGATCCGCTGAAGCGCGACTGCGAGGCCTTCATCGCCTCCAGCCAGGCGCGCGTGACCGGCGAGGTCACGGTCGAGACGCAGGGGGCGAAGGTCGATGCGATCAGGATCGAGTCCGACTACCTGCTGACCAGTCGAGGCGCGACCTATGCGCAGTCTGCGAACTGGGGTGTGGCCGAGGCCGAGGGCTTCATCCAGCTCTATGGCATGTCGTCGAGCCTGTGGGCCGAGAAGGGCAGGGCCAAGGGTGCGTGAGCAGATCCTGAGCCATCTCGAACGACTGGTCGCGTTCGACACGCGCAACCCGCCGCGGCGGATCGACGAGGGTGGCATCTTCGCGTACTGCGCATCGCAGCTGGCGGGCTTTGATGTGCGCATCCGCGACCATGGCGCCGGTTCGGTCAGCCTGTTCGCGACGCGCGGTACGCCGCGCGTGGTGGTGAACGTGCATCTCGACACCGTGCCATCGAGTCCGGCCTGGAGTGCAGATCCACACCAGTTGCGTGTGATCGGCGAGCGCGCGATTGGCCTCGGTGCCTGCGATATCAAGGGCGCCGCCGCGGCCCTGCTCGCGGTGGTGCAAGAGGTTCCGGGTGATATCGCGCTGCTGTTCACCAGCGACGAGGAAGCCAACGACGCCCGTGGTGTCGCCGCCTTCCTCGCCGAACGACATGCCTTCGATGCGGTGCTGGTCGCCGAGCCGACGCTGTGCGAGGCGGTGCTCGCGCATCGTGGCATCAGCTCGGTGCTGCTGAACTTCAGCGGCCAGGCCGGCCATGCCAGCGGCGCGAACGCAATGCTCGATTCCGCCCTGCACCAGGCGGTGCGCTTCTCGAACGGACTGCTTGATCGCGTCGACGCCGACCGTTCCCTGCGTTTCGGCGGACTGACCGGCCTGCGCCTGAACATCGGTCGCATCGAAGGTGGCATCAAGGCCAACATGATTGCGCCGACGACTGAACTGCGCTTCGGGTTCCGCCCCTTGCCGTCGCAAGACATCGAACGCCTGCATGCGGACTTCCGTGCCCTGCTGCCGGTGAAGGAGCGTGCGGTGTACCAGGAGACGTTCCGCGGCCCGTCGTTGCCGAGCGGCGACGTCGCGACCGCGGAGGAACGCCGACTGGCCGCGCGCGATCTCGCCGATGCGCTCGGCCTTCCGATCGGCAACGCCGTCGATTTCTGGACCGAGGCTTCGCTGTTCTCGCAGGCCGGCTACGACGCCATCGTGTTCGGCCCGGGCGACATCGGTCAGGCACACACGGCGGACGAATGGGTCGCGCTCGAACAACTCGAACGCGCAGCAACGCACTATGCAAAGGTGATCCAACATGGACTCGGCTAAGGACGTGCGTCCCGTCATCCTGCGCCTGCTCTCGGGCATCGGCAGCGCGAAGGAGATCAACCAGTACCTGAAGCGGTTCTCGCAGCTCGACGCGGCGCGCTTCGCCGTGGTCAAGGTCGGTGGCGCGATCCTGCGCGACGAGATCGAGGACCTCGCCTCCGCGCTTGCGTTCCTGCAGCAGGTCGGGCTGACGCCGATCGTCGTGCATGGGGCGGGTCCGCAACTGAACGACGAACTGGCCGCCGCCGGCATCGTCACGCCGATCCGCGATGGCCTGCGCGTCACTTCGCCCGAGGCGCTGGCGGTGGTGCGCCGCGTGTTCCATGCCGAGAACCTGAAGCTGGTGGAAGCCCTGCACGCGGTCGGTGCGCGTGCGAGTGCGATCGTCGGCGGCGTGTTCGAGGCCGGGCTGCTGAACAAGCGCAAGTTCGGTCTGGTCGGCAAGGTCACGAACATCGACCTGACCCAGATCCAGGCGTCCCTGCGTGCAAGTTCGATTCCGATCATCGCCTCGCTTGGCGAGACGCCGGGCGGGCAGATCCTGAACATCAACGCCGACATGGCCGCGAACGAACTGGTGGTGCGGTTGAAGCCGTACAAGATCGTGTTCCTGACCGGCACCGGTGGCCTGCTCGATGGCGACGGCGAGCTGATCGACTCGATCAACCTCAGCACCGACCTGGAAGCGCTGCGCGCCGCGCCCTGGCTGCATTCGGGCATGCGCCTGAAGATCGAGCAGATTGCCGATCTGCTCGACCGCTTGCCATTGTCGAGTTCGGTCTCGATCACGCGCCCGGCCGAACTCGCCAAGGAACTGTTCACGCACCGCGGGTCCGGCACCCTGGTGCGCAAGGGCGAGCAGATCAAAGTCCACACGAAGTGGTCGACCCTCGACAGGAAGCGCTTGCAGGCGCTGATCGAATCCGGCTTCCGCCGCAAGCTGACGCCGGACTGGTTCGAGAAGACCCGGCTGCTGCGCTGCTACGTGTCGGAGAACTATCGTGCCGCGCTGGTGATCACGCTCGACGAGGGCATGCCGCACCTCGACAAGTTCGCGGTGGCCGACGATGCCCAGGGCGAGGGCCTCGGCAAGGCCGCCTGGCAGGTCATGCGCGCCGACACGCCGAAACTGTTCTGGCGCTCGCGCCCGGACAACACGGTCAACGAGTTCTACACCGAGGAGTGCGATGGAGTCCTCAAGGGCGAGAAGTGGACGGTATTCTGGTACGGCCTCGAATCGTTCGAGGAAATCGAGCGTGCGGTCACGCATTGCCGCGTGCGTCCGGCGACCTTGAAGGGATGAACATGCTGGGTGCAATCGATCCGACTTGGTGGGTACAGCCGGTGATGCTGGCCAGCCCGCAGGTCTCGCTGTCGCCGCTGTTGCCCGAACATGCCGAGGCGCTGGGGCGCGCTGCCGGCGATGGCGAACTGTGGCGGCTGTTCTACACCTCGGTGCCGACGCCGGAGCGTGCCGCCGATTACGTCATGCAGGCATTGCAGCAGCAGGGCAGTGGTTGGGCGGTGCCCTTCGTCGTGCGTGACCCCAGCGGCGAGATCGTCGGCAGCACGCGCTACTGCAATATCGACGCCGCCAACAAGCGACTGGAGATCGGCTGGACCTGGTATGCGCAGCGGGTGCAACGCACGGTGTTGAACACGGCCGCCAAGTCGCTGCTGCTCGCGCACGCCTTCGAGAGGCTCGGCGCGGGTGTCGTCGAGTTGCGCACCAGCACCATGAACCAGCGTTCGCGCGCCGCCATCGCCCGCCTCGGCGCCAAGCAGGACGGCATCCTGCGCAACCACATGAAACTTCCCGGTGGCGGATATCGCGATACTGTGGTGTTCTCGATCCTCGAATCGGAATGGCCCGCGGTGAAGCGCAACCTGCAATTCCTGCTGGAAACGGGAGCAAGCCCATGAATGCGAAACGCATCGGCATCGTTGGTGCACGCGGCCATGTCGGCCAGGAACTGCTGCGCCTGCTGGTCGCGCACGGCGACCTGGAAGTCGACTTCGTCGCCTCGCGCGAGTGGGCGGGGCAGGAGGTCGTCGTCGACGACGAAAAGCCGTTCGGCCTGCTGCGCTACGAGCACCTGAGCCCGGATGCCGTCAGCCGGCGCCAGGTCGATGCGATCGTGCTGGCGTTGCCGAACGGACGCGCGGCCGAGTTCGTCGCTGCGATCGATGCCCGCGGCCACAAGCCGGTGCTACTCGACCTCAGCGCCGACTATCGCTTCGACGATGCCTGGTACTACGGCCTGCCCGAACTGACGCGATTCAGCGCGCAGGGGCAGCGCCGGATCAGCAACCCGGGTTGTTACGCGACCGCGATGCAGCTCGCGCTGGCGCCGATCAGCGACCTGCTGTCGATGCCGGCGCAGTGCTTCGGCGTGTCCGGCTACAGCGGCGCCGGCACCACGCCGAGCGACAAGAACGACCCGTTCAAGCTCAAGGACAACCTGATGCCCTACAGCCTGATCGGGCATCTGCACGAGCGCGAAGTCACCCGCCATCTCGCGCATCCGGTCGAGTTCCTGCCGCACGTCGCTTCGCACTTCCGCGGCATCACGATGACGGTCAACGCGCATCTGTCCGACCGCTGCGACGTCGAGACCCTGTACGAGCGCTTCCGCGACCGTTACGACAACGAGCCGCTGATCTCGATCCGCGAGGAGGCGCCGTGGGTGTCGTCGATCGCGAACCGGCACGGCGTGCTGATCGGCGGCATCGCGGTGAGCGAGGACCAGCGGCGCGCGGTCGTGGTCTGCGTGCTCGACAACCTGCTCAAGGGCGCGGCGACGCAGGCGATGCAGAACCTCAATCTCGCGCTCGGTTTCGACGAGCTCAAGGGCATCGAGTTGTGACCGCGCCGATCTGGAACAAGGCCGGGGTCGAGATCGACGCCGAACTGATGCGCTTCATGGCCGGCGAGGACGTGCGCCTCGATCGCGAGCTGTTCGCGCACGACATCGCCGCCAGCGCGGCGCACGCGCGCGGGCTCGGACGCATCGGCATGCTGAGCGCCGCGGAGTGCGCGCAACTCGAGGCCGAACTCGCGGCGCTGGTGGGTGCATTCGCCGACGGCACGTTCGTGCTCGATGAGCGTTTCGAGGATGGCCACAGTGCGATCGAATGGTGGCTGACCGAGCGGCTTGGCGATCTCGGTCGCAAGATCCACACCGGGCGCAGTCGCAATGACCAGGTGCTGGTTGCGCTGCGGCTGTGGCTGAGGCAGCAGTTGCGCGACACGCGCCAGCGCTGCGTCGAGATTGCCGCGCTGGCGCTGACCCGGGCCGCGGACGAGGGCAGCCTGCCGATGCCGGGCTACACGCACCTGCAGCGCGCGATGGTGTCCTCGACCGGCATGTGGTGGGCGGCGCTCGCGGAATCCTTCCTCGACAATGCCGAACTGGCGCAGCAGACAGCGGCCTGGATCGACGCCAATCCTCTCGGCACCGCGTCCGGCTATGGCGTGAACCTCGCGCTCGACCGCGACGGAGTCGGCGACGACCTCGGCTTTGCGCGTCTGCTGGTCAATCCGATCGCAGCACAGCTCTCGCGCGGCAAGTACGAATGGCAGGCACTCGCGGCGCTGGCACAGGCGTTGAACGACGTGCGCCGCTTCGCCTGGGAACTGAGCCTGTACAGCAGCGCCGAGTTCGGTTTCGTCGAGTTGCCCAATGCGTTCACCACCGGTTCCTCGCTGATGCCGAACAAGCGCAATCCGGACGTGGTCGAGTTGCTGCGGGCGAGCCCGTCGGTGGTGTACGGCGCGATGGCCGAGCTGCAGTCACTGTCGTCGTTGCCGCTCGGCTACCACCGCGACATGCAGGCCGGGAAGGGCCCGGTGTTGCGCGCATTTGCGCATGGACGTGATGCGCTGGCCGTTGCGCTGCGCCTGTTCGCGGCGATGCGCTTCCGGCCGGACGCGATGCGCGCCGCGATCGATGCCGGCATGTTCGCGACCGACCGTGCGATCGAACTGGCGCTGCGCGGCGTGCCATTCCGCGAGGCCTACCGCCAGGCCGCGGACGCCGCGACCGACCCGGCAGCGCGCAGCGCGGAGGCCAGCCTGGAAGCCCGCGTGTCTCCGGGTGGCGCAGGCAAGCTGCTGCTCGACGTGCTCGGCGCGCGCCTGCAGGCACTGCGCTGAGGCCGCAAACGAAAACGCCACCCGGAGGTGGCGTCGTCGTCTGGATTGGTCGGGGTGACAGGATTCGAACTTGCGACTTCTACCTCCCGAAGGTAGCGCTCTACCAGGCTGAGCTACACCCCGATTCGTGAGGGCGCGCATGTTAGCGGGGCGATCCCGATGTGGCAACACCCGATCGCGGATTCCTCGACGCGGGTGTGCGTTGGCTCAGTGCGCGGGCCTGGTCGCGACCGGCAGGATCGCGCCCGGGTCGAGGCAGAGGATGCGCTCGAAGCGCGCGTCGCGGACCGTGGCCTCGCGCGTTTCCGGTCGCCCCGAGGCCATCGACGAACCGCTGAGCGCGAGTGCGAAGCGGCCGGAGACGAGCCAGCCGTCGGCGACCCGGGTCAGCTCGGTGATCTCGGCACTGCCCTCGCGCACGCCACTGAAGCTGGCGTCGCCGAGGTTGGCGAGCACGTAGGTGATCTCGCGCGGGCCGGGCCGGTCGTCGCCACGAGCGAGGCCGATCTGCAGCGTGTCATCGTGCTCGACGTGGACGAAGCTGAACAGGAATTGCAGGCGCTCGTCGAGGTTGAACTGGTTGAGCATGCATACGTCGCGGGTTTGCGCGCGGTAGGGCTGGCCCTGCACCTGCGCCTCGAAGGTCGGTGCCACGGCTGATGCGCTCGCGGGTGCGGCGTCCTGCGCCTGCGGCGCCGGGGCATCGGGCGCGCACGCGACGATCGCGCCGAAAGTGGTGAGGGTCAGCAAGGCTTGGTACAGGCGCATGGTGGCTTGGGTGCGACGGGGCGGGCGCAGACTAGCATCGCGAGCGCGCCTTGCCCTGCGGCGCGCGGCAGGGCATCTTGCGTCGCTCCGCCAATGCCTTCGGACGCCACCGCATGAACCTCGATGACCTGTTCGCCGGCAGCAGCGTTCCCGCGCTGCAGATCGGTCGCCACGCGCTGAAGCTCGACAGCGCCCGCATCATGGCGGTGTTGAATGTGACCCCGGATTCGTTCTCCGACGGTGGCCGTTTCATCGGCCTGGACGCCGCGCTGACGCAGGCGCAGCGCCTGGTCGAAGAAGGCGCCGACCTGATCGACATCGGTGGCGAGTCGACACGCCCCGGCGCGGTGGAGGTATCCGTCGATCAGGAGATCGCGCGCGTGGTGCCGGTGATCGAGGCGATCGCGAGCCGCTTCGACCTGCCGATTTCGATCGATACCTCCAAGCCCGAAGTGATGCGTGCCGCAGTCGCGGCCGGCGCCGGCCTGATCAACGACGTGAACGCGCTGCGCGCCGAGGGAGCGCTCGAGGCCGCTGCCGCGCTCCAGGTCTCGGTCTGCCTGATGCACATGCAGGGCGAGCCGCGCACGATGCAGGACGCCCCGCACTATGACGACGTGGTCGGCGAGGTGAAGCGTTTCCTCGCCGATCGCGTGCTCTGCTGCCAGATGGCCGGCATCGACAAGAAGCGCATCGTGATCGACCCCGGCTTCGGTTTCGGCAAGTCGCTGGAGCACAACCTGGCGCTGCTGGCGCAACTGGGCCAGTTCGCGAGCATCGAGGCGCCGCTGTTGGTCGGCCTGTCGCGCAAGCGCATGATCGGCGCAATCACCGGTCGCGAGATGGATCAACGTGCCGCCGGTTCCGCGGCCGCGGCCCTGCTTGCGGTCGAGCGCGGCGCACGCATCGTGCGCGTGCACGACGTCGCCGCCACCCGCGATGCGCTGGCGATGTTCGAGGCGCTGCGGCCTTTCGAGAAAGCGCCGAAACGCTCCGCCGACAAGCCGAAGACGCCCTGGGATGACGATTGATCAGGAACGAAAAAGCCGGGCAATGCCCGGCTCATTTCGCTCCCGTAGGGTGCGCTAGCCGCGCAGCGGCGTAGCGCACCGAATCCGATCGATTACCGATCCACCCGCACCCCAGCCCGACGCAACTCGACCGTGCTCAGGTCGGCCTGGTCGATCAGGGTCAGGTCGCGGATCTGGAACGGCCCCACCACGCCGGCCTTGGCCATGGTCGCGGCGTCGAACACCAGCTGCAGTTCCGCGGCCCCCGGGTTCAGCACTGCCGCGCTGCTCGCCTGCGCGGCCGGACGCAGCTTGCCGCCGTCCATGCCGTAGAGCGTGCCGCGGACCTCGAAGCGGCTCTCGGCGGCGACGCGCAGCTTGAAGCGCATGGCCAGCGCGCCGTCGTTGCTGTGCACTGCCTTGGCGCCACCCGCGAACTGCGCGCGCGGCACGCTGGAGGAGAACGCGGTCTGGGCATCGCGCTGCACGCTTGCGCCCTTGGCCGAGGCGAAGGCATGCACTTCCCACAGGCCCGGGCCGGTGCCGGCGAGGGCATCGTGCCTGACTTCGGCGACGTAGCGGCCGTCGGCACCACGCTTGAAGGCGAGGTCGAACGTTGCGCCATTCGGGGCCGTCACCATGCCGTCGATCGAGTCGACTGCCTCGTTGGCGTTGAGGCTGGCGAACACCTTGTAGGTCTGGCCGTGGCTGGCGACGATGCGGTCCATGCCGAGGCGCAGCAGTTCGGAGCTGTTCGGCTCGAACACATGCACCAGGTAATCCTGCGCCGCTTTCGGCAGCGACAGCGAGATCGCGCCCGGGGCAATGTCGCCCTTGAGCTGGAACGCCAGCGTGCCGTCCGGGAAGTCGGTGCCGGCCATCTTCAGTTCGGCATCGTCGGCGGCATTGGCCATCGCGGCGCGGCCCTGGATCGCCTTGCCGGCCGCGGTGATGACGATGTCGTCGGCGCTGAGCGCGTGTGCGGCCTTGGCATCGCCGCCGACCGGCGACAGGCGGATCAGCGCGCCGCGCGAGGTGGTGTGCAGGGTCGTGCCCTTGGCCAGTTCGGCACCGGGCACGCGCGTCCAGTATTCCTTGCTCTCGCGCACGAACGGCTCCTGCGGCGCGATCTTCTGGTCGGTCGGCAGCACCCAGCTGAAGCGCACCGGCTGCGTCTCCATCTGCGCGCCCGGCAGCGGCGCGGCCTTGGCCGTGACCAGCGAGGTCGCGACGATGTCGCCGGCATCAGGTTCGATGGCCAGGTCGGTTTCCATGCGCGCGGCCGCGGCGGTACCGCTGAGCGCGAAGGCGAGGGCAAGCGAGAGAATGGTCTTGGTATTCATGGGCTGCTCCTCGGTTCAAACGTCGTTGCGCAAGATCACGTCGAGGCCAAAGCACTTGCGACGGCTCTGGTTGTGCGACAGCGGTTCCGACCCGGCCATGCGGCTGGTGTCGTAGAACCAGACGCGGCCGGCGGCGGCCTGGCTGGTGCAGTTCAGGAAGCCGTCGGAACAGGAGTTCAGCCAGTTCTGCGTGGTCTCCAGCCCGAGGTTCTCGTTGTAGCCGCCGCAGTAGGAATCGCCGTCGAAGGGCGAGGAATCGACGTCGGTGCCGACCACCGACCAGAAGCCCTTCGGCAGCGCCGGACGGCCCGAAGTACCGTACAGGTTGTTGGCGTTGTAGGTCGCCATCCAGCTGGTCTGCTGCATGCGCACGGCGTCGTTCTTGTAACCCATCAGCCAGCCGAGTGCGGACTCGAAGACGTTGCCGGCCATCACCGCATCCGCCAGCGGCGTGCCTGCCGATGACGGCGCCAGCGCGTTGACCCAACGGATCTTCGAGATGATGTTCGGGTAGCGGCTGTCGTAGGTCGGATTCGACAGGATCCAGCGCATGACGTTGCCGCCATTGCTGTGCGTGATCACGACCAGGTCGGTGATGCCCTTGCTGCTGATGAAACTGCTGAGCTGGCCGGCGAGGCAGCCGGCGGCGCCGGAGGTCCACATGTACTGGGTGAAGTCGCAGTTGATGACGGTGTAGTTCGCGCTGTTCGGCAGTCCCTGGCGCACGGAATTGACCATCTCCGAGGTCCAGTAGTCGGCCAGCGCATTGGTCTGTTTGCCGGTGCCGTGGACGAAGGCGACCCCGGTATTGGCTTGCGCGGCGAGCGCGGACAGACCCAGCAGAATGCAGGCAAGAAGCTTTCGCACGATGTGCTCCCGTTCGAATGGCGTAGACGCGCTGTCACCAGTCGCGGGTCGGCAGTCCCTGTCGCCCGTCGCGGTCGCGTTCGTCGGATTCGAGTGCGGCAAGGTCCTCCCCCTGTCACCGCGGGGCGGATGAAAGCAGACCTCGGTCACGAAGTAAACATCTGTTTGAAACTTTCGTTTGTGCGACGCCGCAAGTTGTGCGACTGCGCTCCCGCCGCGTTCGACGCGCGCCGCTGACCTGCATTGGTGCCGCAGCCGGCGTCGGGACACACGCCGAGCACACGCCGAGCTTGACGAATCGCGCCTGCGCGGCTCTAATGCGCGCCCTTCGCCCAGTCGGCGAAGTGTCATTCGGCTAGGTAGCTCAGTTGGTAGAGCAGGGGATTGAAAATCCCCGTGTCGGGGGTTCGATTCCCTCCCTGGCCACCATTTCGAGAGAAGGGCTGCGAGCAATCGCGGCCCTTTTTTCTTTTCGCCAGTTCCTGTCGAGTGTCTACTCGAGCGCCGAACAATGCTTCTTGCCGCCTGCAGGGCTGAGCATCTGCCGCCGGTGTTTCCTGGCTGTCGCAGATTGGGCCAGCTTGTCCAACCTCGGGCGACCATCCGATGCTTCGCCTCCCCCAAGCGAACCAGCGCATGTAAGGGGGAGTTGTGGCCAATTGCGACACAATGTGTTGACTGCTCTGCTGCGCCGCAATAGGCTGCGCGCCTTCCGGATCGGGGGGCGTCCCCGGTCACGCTCGGGGAACTGATCGATCTTCTTCTTCGCCGCGTCCGTGTGCGTGGTGCGCAGTTGTGCTGCCTGAGAAAAATTGCATGAAAACTGTCCGCTTGATCAGCCGCTTTCTGTCTGCTCGCATCGTGCTGTGTGCAACGCGCCGCTGCGCCGTGCTCGCGTTGGCGATAGCGGGTGCCGTGGTGGTCGATTCAGCGCGCGCGCAGGCGGTGTGTGCGGAAGTGAAGATCGAGATTCAGCAGAAGCTGAATATTGAGCGGCAGGGATTCATCGCGACGATGCGGATCGTGAATGGTCTGGAGACCACCGCGCTGACCAACATCGGAGTCAATGTGAAGTTCTCCGATCGCAATGGCGATGGTGTGCGCGCAACTTCAAACCCGGACGACACGTCGGCACTATTTTTCGTGCGGGAGGACCTCCTCTCGGGCATCGATGGCGGCGTGCAGGGCGCCGGCGTGATCCAGCCGAAGACTTCGGGGGAGGCGCGTTGGTTGATCATTCCCTCGGCGGGGGCCGGTGGCGAGACGGCGGCGGGCGAGATCTATGCCGTAGGCGCGACCCTGACCTATCAGGAAGGCGACGAGGTCAGGACGGTGGAAGTGACCCCCGAGGTCATCACCGTGCGGCCACAACCGCGATTGGAACTCGACTACTTTCTCCCACGAGACGTGTATGCGGACGACCCGTTCACGCCGGAGACAGAACCATCCGAGCCGTTCACCCTCGGTGTCCGCGTCAAGAACGCCGGTGCCGGGCCGGCAAACAAGGTGTCCATCGAATCGGCGCAGCCGAGAATCATCGAAAACGTACAGGGATTGTTGATCGGTTTCCAGATTGACGGCAGTTACGTGCAGGATCAGCCGACGCAGAACACGCTGCAGATCGATTTCGGTGACATCGCACCGAATCGCACGAAGGCCGGCCGCTGGGTGATGTCGACGACTCTTTCCGGACGGTTTTCTGAATTCGCCGCCGAGTACACGCACGACGATGCTTTGGGTGGCGCCGTCACCTCGTTGCTGCAGCGGGTCACCACGCACACGCTGCTCAAGGATGTTCGAGTCGATCTTCCGGGGCGCGACGGCATCCGCGACTTCCTTGCGCTCGACGGAGATGTCGTTCGCGTATATGAAACCGATGGTCTCGATAGCGAAGTGGTGAATCAGTCGGCGAGTGCAACGCTGATGCCGGCAACTGCCGGTGCTCTCGACCTGGTCTTCCCGGCCATGCCGACTGCGTCCTTCGTCAAGATTCCCGATCCGAGCGGCGGCCAGTTCCAGATTGGTTGGGTCGAACGTTCGGATGGGAAGGTACTGGCCGCCGAGAACACGTGGAAATCGCGCGAGCGCACCGAGTCCGGCACAGGCTGGCGCCACTACTTGAACTTGTTCGACATCGGCGGCAGTGGGCGCTATCGCTTGAACGCGGCGAATCCGGTGCAGTTCGGCACGCTCGGTGGTTTTGTTTATCTTGATGCCAATCGCGACGGGCAGCGCAACGAGACCGAGCAGGGCCTGGCGGCTGTCGTTGTCACGCTGGAGGGTGTGGCGCCATCCGGCGAGCCGATCCGACAACTCGCGGGTACAGATGCTGCGGGTGCATTCCGGTTCAACGACCAATTGCCGGGCACCTATGCGTTAATCGTGGGCGTGGCCGAAGGCTATGTCGATGGCACGCATGCGGCCGGCTCGGGCGGGGGCATCGTTTCCGTTGATCGCATCGACGGCATCGTGATTGGCGCGGGCGCAACTGCTGCGGGATACGCCTTTGCCAAGGAGCCGATTGTTCAGCCGAGCAGCGCCGATCTCACGGCAGCGGCCTCGTTCGCGGACACTGAAGTCGAAGTCGGCACGATCGTGACTGCGACGGTGCGCGTGACCAATCTGGGCCCCGACGCCACCGGCGCGGCGCTGGTCTGGCAGTTGCCACCGGGTCTTGTCGTGAATTCAGCGACTTCGGCGAGCGGCACCATTGATGTTGCCCAGGCGCGTTGGACGCTCTCTTCGATCGCGGATGACGTCAGCGCTGAACTGGTGCTGCAGTTGCAGGCGAGCTCCGCTGGTTCCAGCGCGTTGCAGGTCAGCGTGGTCGGCAGCGCGATCGATCCGGTCGCGGCCAATAACGCGGCAAGTGCTGTGCTCCAGGTGTACGAACCGGAGCCCGGTCAGCCAAGTGTGCTGCAGGAACTGAACCGCCTGCCGCGCGTATTGGCTTTGGTGACCTGTTCGACCGGAACCGGAGTCGATGCTGCATGCACCAACGCGCGCACGTCGCGACTGTCGGCGCTGCTCGCCGGGCTCGGCGTGGAACACACGGTCGTCACGAGCAGTTTGGCCTATCGCGAGTCGCTTCGTTCCGGACGTTACAACGTGCATTGGATCAGCGGAGGGTCATCGCCAATGATCGAGCAGCTCGCAGAAGAGCTGCGCAATGCGCTACGGCGTGGCGAGGGCGTCTTGATCGACGGCGTGCACGATTCGCGCAGCGCGATCATCGACCAGTCGATCGGCGTGAGCTACGCCGGGGCGTTGACGCCTGCACCCGGGGCGGTCACGACGGCGCCCGGCATCTTCGCCGCAGGGATCCAGCTGGAAACGACTGCGGCCACGTACGCATTGGATACGACCTCGGCTACGGTTGAGGCGCGGTTTGCATCCGGTGACGAGGCGATCCTGTCGGCGCGTGTCGGCGAAGGCCGATCCCTGATCTTCGCATTCGAGTTGATCGAATCGGCTGCGGCAGTCGGGGGCGGAGCCCAGTCCTGGTCGTCATTGCTGGAGACGGCGCTGATCTGGCTGACCAAAGAGCCCGGATCGACCCAGGTCGGGCGCGAGTTCGTGCCGGTGTCAACACGAATCTCCAATCCTCTCGACAGAGATGCCACGATCGATCTGCAACTGATGTTCGATCCGGGAACAACGCTTGCGACGTCAGCGGTGCCGTTGGCTTCGGGATCTACAACGGACGCGCCCAAGTGGTCGATCGTGGTTCCGGCCGGAGGTCAGCGCTGGCTGGAAGTCGGATTGCGCGTGCCAGTGACGGCTGGTGTCAGCGGGCTACGGACCCTGGCGACCTGGCGCAAGGTGAGTGGCGATGTCGTCCTGTTCGATCAACGCCTCGATTTGCGGATTGATGGCGCAGCCAACCGCATCGAGACGGTACTGGCCGGGCTGAGGGCGCTGTCCTTGAGCGATCCAGCGCAGATGGCGCAGCGCGACGCCGCGTTGGCGGCGATCGAACGCGCGCGATCGGCCCTCAGCGACAACAAGCCTGCATCAGCGCTCAGCGATCTGGTCGTGGCGGAAGGCTCGCTGTCGCTACTCGCGCAAGCGCAGCCGACGGTGCCGCTCCTGGCCGTGTCCAACGTGGTCAAGGAAGCGAGTGCGCGGTGGCATGCGTTGAATCCGCTGTGCGGGTCGGCCAGCATCGCTGGCGTCACGGTGGACGCGGCGACCTTTTGGCCCTTTGCAGTGAATGAACGCCTTGAGGTTCAGGGCGGGCGTCCGGGCAATTCCGATTGGGAATGGGCGGTCGGGACCAATACCAATTCGAAACAGCACCGCGCCGAGTATGCGGCGTTCAACTGGATCAGTGGGCGCACTTATGTGTGGCAGCTCGAATACCACACCAATGGTTCAGCAACGCTGACGGTGCGCGATGGCGCGTCGTCGTTGTTCACGACCCGGTTCACTCCTCGGCAAGCACCAGGCATGCGCAGCGGCACCGCGGTACGCGTTAGCGCCGCACTGAACAACTCGGCGCCGGACACACCGATTCTGGTCACGCTCGATCGCGTCAACGGTGCGCCGGCGTCAGCGATATTGCAGGCGGGCGTCACGCCGCGACGTGATGGCAGCACCGCCGTCTATTTCCCGGCAATGGCGGCCGGCATGACGCTCCAGGGAAGCATCCAGCTGACCTTTACCGGGAGCACTCCCCCCGACCGAGCCAAACTCAATGTTCAGGTGCATGCCGGCGAGGTAGCTTGCAGTCCGGAGTTGGTGCGCTGATCATGCGATTCGTCTCTGTCATCGTGCTGCTCTCGTCGATTGCGACGGGCACGGTAGCGTGCGCATCCTGCATGCCGGAGCAGGATGCGGTGAGCGAATCGGGGGACTCCGGAGGCGCCCCGGCCGAAATGGAGTGCCCGTACAGCTTGATCGAAGATCTGCCGGTGTCGATGGATGGCATCCGAGTCGTTGACGGCCGTCCCGTGGTTTCGGGTAGCGAGCCGCGAATTCCGGGCTCTTTTCCCGTCTCGGCACTACCAGATGCCAGTGGCCCCGAGAGCGTTTTGATCGTCGGCAGCGGCTGGAATCGACTGGATGAGCGCCGCGCATGCGCGGCGGTCCGGGCCAGGAAGTACCGGCAGGCTTCGATCTTGCGCGGAGGTATGCGTGCTTGGGCGCGGGCCGAGTTGCCGTTGTGGACTGATGCGCGCGGAACCGATGCACTGGATGTACTGACGCCGACCGAAGCGCACGCTGCTGCCGTGCGTGGTGACGCTCGCTTGGTGATCCTGCCCGAGGGCGCGTTACCGATCCTGTGTCCGCAAACCGCAATGGGCATTCACTGCGTCGTGTCGGTTGCGCAGGCGGTGGCGCAGGTCCAGCGTTGTGCATCAGGCGAGACCATCGTTATTGCGGCGCGCGACGACGAGCACTTGCTTATCGCGCAGGCATTGCCCCCAGGACTCAGTGTGATGCGTGTTGCAGGCGGCTCTGAGGCAATGCGCCGACACTTCGAACAATTCAAGTCCATCGCGGAATCCGCCAGCCAAACGCTGTGGATTCCGTGCCACCGTCGCTGAGAGCGAAGGAACTCATGATTGCCTTCTTGAAACGAATCATCGTCACGGTTGCCCTCTCGGCGAGCACTCACGCTCTGGCCGACACCGCAGCCTCTGGTCAGATCACCGGAAATACGACCTGGGTGCTTGCGCAGTCGCCCTATGTCGTGACGTCGGATGTAGAAGTTGCACAGGGCGCGACACTGACGATCGAGCCAGGCGTCACCGTGCATTTCCAAGCGGGTACGAACTTGCGTGTGGTTCAGGGCTCCCTCTTTGCAGTCGGAAACAGCGCCCAGCGCATTCTGTTCACATCAGACCGGGATCGAGCCGGCAACACTGCAGCTTCTGGGGATTGGGGTCGAGTCCAGATTGACGACGGTGCGTTTGATGCGACGACCAAAGTCGGCTACGCAGACATTCGCTACGGCCGTGGCATGCGCATTCGATCGGCCTCGCCGACGATCACCCATGTGCGGTTCGACAGCAATGACGGGCCGGCGATCGATCTTGATCTCAGCTCTTCTCCAACAGGCGAGGCGCTGCAAGCCGTAGGCAACTCGTTGAACGGAATTCGCGTTCCCGCGGGCGCCATTGCCGGTTCGGTCAATTGGCGATTGACAGGAATTCCGTATGTCCTGGAGAGTGGGGAAATTGCCGTGGGCTCCGTGCCCCTGGCATTGACGCCCGCGACCCAGCGACTCGCGGTTGGCGGCGTGGGCTCGATACGGGTCGAGTTGGGCGATGCGGCGCCAGCGGGCGGCGTTCGGGTGGACCTGTCCAGCAGCGTGCCGTCCGTGGCGGTCGTGGCGCCAAGTGTGGTGGTTCCCGAGGGAACGAGCTTCGTCGAGGCGGCCGTGACTGCGGGCGTGATCGGTACGTCGACAGTTACCGCGAGTCGTTCTGGTTTCGGTACGGCAACCGCGATCGTTCGCGTCGGCAATCCGTTGGCACTGTCGTTTGCGCCAGCGGCCCCATCCGTGAGCGTGGGCCGCCAGTCACGCATACAGATCAATGCCTCCGAGACATCGCCTGACGATATGGTGGTCACGCTGCAAGTGGGTGATCCAAGCAAGATTTCTGCTCCCGCTACGGTAGTCATCCCGGCCAATGCGACCAGCGGCGCTCTTGATGTCCAAGGGCTGGCCGCAGGCCAGTCGTCGTTGAGCGCATCGGCGGCCGGCGTTGTGGGCGCGCAAGCGGTTGTTCAGGTTCGAACGCCACACATCACTTGGCCGACTTCGGCCTTGTTCGCGCCGGGCGAAACCCGCAATATCGCGCTGACGCTATCCGAACCTGCGCCGGCCGGAGGCCTGCTCATTGCGCTTCAAAGTTCGGCACCGGGTATAGCGAGCGTTCCGGCGACAGTCGCCGCGGCCGAAGGTGCCACCACGGTGACAGCAGCGATCAGTGCCGTCGCGCAGGGTGTGTCGTCGATTACGGCCGCCGCGCCCGGATATGAATCCGGGGTGTTGCCTGTTGCTGTCGACACCATTGCCATTCAGTTCGGTTCATCGAGCCAGATCAGCCCCACTGTTCCGATCGGTTTGTACGATGAGTACACAGTACGGTTGTCGAAAGCGGCACCACCAGGCGGCGTCGTCCTGACACTGACGTCGTCCAATTCCGCCGTCGCCACGTTGTCGGAGTCGGTGTTGACGATTGCTTCGGGTCAAACGTCGGCATCGACGTTGCTCCGCATCAACACCGTGAGCCCGGGTCAATCCGTCGTTCGCGCTCATGCTGATGGACTGAGCGACGCGGTCGCGAATGTGACTGTTGGTTCCGAGAGCGCATCCTTGGCTTGGGAACCTGAAGCGATAACCGTTGGGAACTCGTTGCAGAGGGCGATCACGTTGCGACGAAAACTGACCACCGCAAGCTTCGCGTGGCGGTTCCCTGCTGTGGTTTCGCTGTCAGCATCCGACGCGGCGGTGCTCGGCGTGCCGAGCAGCGTCACGATTCCGGCGAACAACTCGTCGGTCTCCATCGTCGTATCCGGCAAGGCGGTGTCGAGCGGTTCGGTGAGCGTCACCGCGTCCGCCGAAGGTTACGCTTCGTCGTTGAACCCGCTCCTGGCAACGGTGGTGACACCAACCTTGAAGTTTGAAGCCCTAGATGCGGTTCGGACGATCGGGTCGTCGCGAGACAACTTCTACACGCAGTGGTATGCAGGGGCCGAGGCGCAGGTGGCCGCGAGCCCGCAGACGCTGCAACTGAGCGTCGTGAATGCGCAAACCGCGGCAGGTACCTACGCCATCCGGGCGACGCTGGACGGCGTTGGCAGCTGGACGTCGAACGTGACCACGGTGACAGCACCCGAATTGCGCTGGGCATCCACGTCCAAGGTAGTGGGTCATTCACTGAGTGTCGGCGTGGCGCTGCAGCGGATCAGTGGTGGGGCCCAGTCGGCTACAGCAACGCCGTTGACGATCGCCTTGTTCTCCTCGGATCCAGCCAAGGTAGCCGTGCCGGCATCTGTGACCATGGCGGCAGGCCAGTCGAGTGTCCAAGTTCCGCTGACGGGCGTGGACATTACCTCCGCTTCCGTCGTGATTACGGCAACCGCCTTGGACCACACGCCGCCTGCTTCGTCGCTGTCTGCGACGGTCATCGTCCCGACCTTGAAGTTTGAAGCCCTAGATGCGGTTCGGACGATCGGGTCGTCGCGAGACAACTTCTACACGCAGTGGTATGCAGGGGCCGAGGCGCAGGTGGCCGCGAGCCCGCAGACGCTGCAACTGAGCGTCGTGAATGCGCAAGTGACGACGGTCGGTACGCCAGAGCTCAGGTGGATGAACGCTTCCGAAATTGTCGGAGACAAGTTGAAAACGTCGTCCGTGTATCTGACGCGATACAGCGCGGTCGGATCGAGCGCCCCATCCGCGACGTTCGCCCCGTTGACGATCAGCCTCAGCTGCACAGCCACCGATGTGTGCTCGACTCCGGTCTCGGTCACCATGGCTGCAGGTGCTTCTACCGTATACGTGCCAATTCAAGGTGCCGGACTGGGAACCTCCCGTGTCCTCGTTTCTGCAGCGGGACATGCGGCGACGGAGTTGGATGTCGAAACGCGCACCGCGACCTTCGCCTTCACCAATCTGGCGACAACGATGCCAATTGGAACGCAGCGCAGTCTATGGGTGGCATTCGAGGTACCAGGCTCGAACCAGGCATTCGTGCCAGCGACGACCACAACGGTGTCCCTGAGCGCATCCGTTCCGTCGGTGCTTTCCGTTCCTGCCTCGACTTCGGTTACGGCGGACAACACCAGCAGTTCAGTAATTCCCGTAGTTGCAGCCGCCGCTGGTACTACGACGATCACCGCCAGTGCTCCTGGCTTCACGCCGAAAACAAGCCCGATGATCACGGTGACCCAATGAACACGCGCCGGAATGGAGCCAGCACGATGAGCCCTGGTCGACTGATCCTGTTGGGAGCCGCTCTGCTCGGCACAGCGAGTGCTTTCAGCGCTGAGCTGACCATTGCCGAAGGCGTGGTTGTGAAGTTCGGAAGCGATGCCGCGCTGGTGGTGCGCGATCGCATTACCACCAAGGAGCGAGTCGTCTTCACCAGCTTGGGTGACGATGCCATCGCTGGACAGACCGCTTCGACAGCGGGTGTGCCTGCCGCCGGGCAGTGGAAAGGGCTTTCCTTGCTCGCCACTGCGACGCCGGACAAGGTGAATATTGATCGCCTGAACGTGCGCTACGCCGGCGCCCAGGGTGCGGCGGCGATCGATCTCGGGAGCAATGCGCATCAGCTCGACTATGTAACGGTTACCGACAGCACACTCGGTGTCCGCTCCAGCGCCACCGCGACCGCTGCAATCGTCAGCGGCAGCACGTTCTTGCGCAATCAGACTGCGGTGATCGGTGCTTCGGCGAATTCGATCGCGGTCACGCAATCGGAATTGGTCGGGAACACGACATTTGCGGTGCAGAATCTTGCTCCGGGCTCGGCCATTCTGGCGCGCCACAACTGGTGGGGTCATTCCAGCGGACCGCGTGATGCCGTCGGCAACCCGAGTGGCCTAGGCGACCCGGTCAGCGCCGGTGTCGACTACGGAACCTACGCCAGTCAGCAACCGCTGCTCGATTGCCGCCTCGCCACTGCGAATGGCAGCTACACCACTGCGGTTGCGCGCGTGAGCCTTCGTCTGGCTTGTCGCAATGCCATCGAATTCAGGCTGTCCGAGTCCAGTGACTTCGGCAATCTCGCGTTTTCCAGCATCGGCGATCTTGTGGATTTCGACCTGTCGTCTGCCGCTGGCACGAAGATGATTTACGCGCAGTACCGTGGCGCGAGCGGCCAGTCGATCACGGTGCAATTGCCGCAGCAACTCAATTTTCAGCCAAGTACGCCGGTGGTGACGATCACCGCTCCGGCTGCGGGCGCGACGGTCAGTGCGGATGTCGACATCGTGGCTTCGGTCAGCGACAGCCTGAGCATCACCGGCGTCGAGTTCTTCGTCGATAACCACAGCATCGGACTGGATGCGCAGGCCCCGTACGCGATGCACTGGAGCATCGCTGGTGTCGCCGACGGCAGTCACCAAGTCAAGGTGGTCGCGACCAATTCGGAAGGGCGCTCGGGTCAGGCAATTCTCGGCGTGAGCGTGCTTCATCCCGATCCACAGCCCCCCGTTGTTTCAGATTTCCGGTTCGATGGTGGGCCGTTGGCAGAGGGTGCAACACTGGCGACGCCGGGCACATTCTCGGCCAGCGTGGTGGACGATCGCGGCATCCGCAGCGTGCAGTTCCGCATCGACGGCGGGCTCGTGTCTGGTGGTTCCTACACCGGTGGTCGCTATTCGGTGCCGCTGGATTTCGACGCCCATGCAAATGGGTCGCACAGCCTCCAAGTGACCGCAACCGATCTCGGCAACAATGTCGTCAGCACGTCGCGGACGGTCACGCTCGCGATTCCCTCGCCTGCCGCGCCGGTGATTCAGAGTCCGCTGCCGAACGTCGTCACCCAACAAGCTAGCGTAGGGGTTTCCGGTCGGGCGGCACCGGCTTCGCGAGTGCAGCTGTTCGTCAACGATGCTGCGGTGGGCGCGCTGGCCACGGCAAACGTCTATGGCAATTTCAGTGTGGCCGTGCCGTTGGTTGAAGGCGCCAACCTGATCAGCGCGGAAGCGACCAGCAGCCGCGGCACCAGCCCGCGCAGCTCGGCGGTTCCGGTCAGCTACACGCCATCGGTACCGAGCATCGTGCTGACGGCGCCCGCCGAGGGCGCGATGGTCGTGCGCAGCGGCCCGATCACGGTGTCGGCCAACGATCCTGCAGGTGTCGCCCGAATCGAGTTCTTCGTCGACGGCCAGTCGTTGGGTTCGGACACTGCGGCACCGTTCGAACAGCTGTGGACACTCGATGGCGTCAGCGACGGCACGCATACGGTCCTGGTGCGTGCGATCAACAACGCGGGTCGCAGCAGCGAGTTGACGCGCGCCGTGACGGTGCAGAAGGAGCCGCCGCCACCGCCGCCGTTCGTTGCGCCCTATGTCAGCGAAATCGTCTCCGTGTCGCCAGCGACATCGTTCGGGACCGAGCCGATCAACATCAGCGCCCGTATCGTTGACCGCAACGGAGCGGCCATGCCCGGCGTGACGGTGCGCCTGATCCTGCGCGTGAATGGTTTCGAGCGCCGTTTCACCCTGGTGTCCGACGCCAATGCGAACATCGCGTATCGATTCGTCCCGCAGGGCTCGGATCAGGGCCGCTATGCGATTTCGATCGTGCATCCGGACGAGACGAACTACGGCGAGCAGGCCGCATTCACGATCAATCGTCTGAGCGCCGGCGTCGCCGCGGCGTCGATCAGCGCAGCGCGCGGTTTCCCGCAGGTTTTCCCGATCACGGTAACCGCAAGCCCCGGCGACGGTGCGACCGGAGTGCGTCTCGAAGCTCTTGCGGCAGAACAGCCGTCGGGGGCATTGCCCGCCGGTATTTCGATCCTGCCGGGCAGTCCGATCGATCTGGCCGCGGGTCGTTCCGGCGCCCTCAGTCTGACGCTCGCGAGCACCGCGGAGGCGCCGGAAACAGGCACTGTGATCCTGACGTTGCTCGCCGACAGCTCCGGTGCCACGAAACGCGGCAGCGTGCGTGTCGACTACCGCCTGTATGCGCCGCGGCCATCGCTGTATCCGACGCCAACCTTCATCAACGGTGGCGTGCGGCAGACGCAGCAGTTGACCCAAGTGCTGACAGTCGAAAACAAGGGCTTGGTGCCCGCAGTCGATGTACGCGTGCGCCTGCTCGACGCAAATCAGGGCAGCAACGTGCCGAGCTGGATCCACTTGGCCAGTGCGAGCGACATCGGCGTGATCGAAGTTGGCGAGACGAAGTCGATCCAGTTGACCTCAGCACCGCAGGCCGATGTGCAGGATGGTGTCTACAACGTCTTCCTGAACGTGTCCTCCAGCAATGCACAGGCCGGGAATATCCCGGTGTCGATCGCCGTCACCCAGAACGGCGATGGCAGCGTCAGGTTCAAAGCGGTCGACATCTTCACGAATACCCTGAACGCCTCGGGCCAGACCATCGAGGGCTTGGCCGGTGCCACGTTCCGGCTGCAGAACGAGGCGGTCTCCACGGTGCGTGGCCAAGGGGTAAGCAACGCGCAGGGAGAGGTCACGATCGGCCCGCTGCCTGCAGGCCGCTATAGCTACCGGGCGACGGCTACCAATCACAGCGAAGCGACCGGGCGCGTGCTGATTCAACCAGGCGCGACGATCGACGAGCGTACCTTCCTGGATTTCTCGGCGGTCAGCGTCGAATGGTCGGTCGTCGAGACGACGGTTCAGGATCACTACGACGTGGTGCTCACCGCGACCTACCAAACCCAGGTGCCGGCGCCAGTCGTGCTGATCGAACCGATGTCGATCAATCTGCCGGACATGCAGGTCGGGGAGGAGATTACCGGCGTCATGACTGTGACCAACTACGGTCTAGTGCGGGCCGACCGCGTGGTGTTCACACCGCCGACGTCGGACGAGTACTTCAGGGTGGAAGTAATGGGCAGCGTGCCGAATGCCTTGGAGGCGAAGCAGCGCGTGTCCTTGCCATTCAAGATCACGGCGCTGGCGCCGCTGCCGGGAACGGGGACGTCCAACCCGCAGAGTGCGCTCAACGCATGGTTGGGTGGCAAGCAGCAGGCGCAGTCCAAGTCGATGGAGTTCTGCGCTGCCTATTCGCTGAGCTCGGCGATCGAGTATTGGTTCCAGTGTCTCGCCGGTGACTGGCGTCCCGGCACCGGCGGCAATTCCTTCAACAAGATGTACGGAGCGATGTGCATCACCGGGATCGACGTCGGGTATCACACGCCGCGCTGTATCAACGGCAACGAAAGCTGTCCCGGCGGGGCGGGATGGAATGGCCGACTCGCCGCCTATCCGGCGCCGACGCTTCCGTCCTGTGCGCCCGACGGACCCTGCCCGGGTGCTCCTGGTGGTGGAGGCGGCGAATGATGTCCGCTCCGCTCGCCAACTCAACCACTTTCATCAAGAGCACTACAATGAAAATCCTGCTTCGCATTTTCTCCATCGCGCTTGTCTTGCACTGCGCACAAGCCATTGCCTCGGCGAGTGTGGCCGCGCCTAATGGCGAGTACCGCGAAGTCCAGAACGACCTGGTCGTGAAGGTCTTGAGCGGATCGGTGTCGGTGAAGCGCTCCTGGTTGAACGGTCGTTGGTACATCAACCCTACCTGGGCGGACCTGAAATTCACCTACGACGCGCTGGATGGATCGGTGAAGTCGATCGACCGTGCCGGTGCGGTGTACGAGGGCACCGGCGATCTGTTCGGATTCGATGACCGTTTGACCATTCGCAAGACGTCCAGACAGGTGAATGGCGAGATCGTCACCGGCTGGCGCTGGAGCAACGCCGCGGGTGACTGGGTGGATTACGACGCGAACGGCAAGATCGAGGCGTATGGCGACCGCCACGACGTGTCGGTGCGCTTCGTGCGCAATGCGGATGGCTTGATCAGCGAAGTGCGCGATCGCCGCGACGCGCTGGTGTTGAGCTTCACCTACACGAACGGCAAAGTGTCGAAGATCAGCGACCGCGCGAACCGATCGGTGAACTACACCTGGACCGGTGGGAACTTGATGTCGGTCAAGGACGTACTCGGCCACGATTGGACGTACAGCTACGACGGCAACGGCCAGATCACGGGTGGCAAGGCGCCGGTGGGCGCAGACGGCGTGGTGCGCGACTGGTCGCTGACCTATGTCGCGAGCTACAAGGTGACGGGTGCGGCGGTGCCGGTGGGCGTGTCGTTCTCGGGCGTGGCCGGCCGCGATTTCCGCATCAGCCGCGTGGCGACGTTCAAGAACGAAGCCGGGCACACGTTCAACTACGAGTACGACTACGACCGCGGCAAGCGCCAGTGGAGCTTCATCCGCATCAACCCCTCGGGCCGGCGCGAGGCCAGCGTGTATGACCTCGATGGTCGCATCGTGCGCCAGGAAGAGGGTAATGTGGTCACCTACGACCGCACCAAGGACGGTGACCGGGTCGAGTACAGCAAGGACGAACGCGGCCAGATCACGCGGCGCGAACTGGACAGCACGCGCAACGTCACCAAGATCAGCTATCCGGACGGCACCTCGGAATCGTGGGTGTACCACCCGCGCTTCGCGTTCGCGACCGAGCACACCGATGCGCGCGGGACGAAGACGACGTATCGCTACAACGACGTGGGCGATGTGGTCGAGAAGATCGAAGCGGTGGGCGAGCCGGAACAACGGACCACGACCTATGCCTGGAACGCGCTCGGCCAGATGACGTCGATGACACTGAAGGGCGCGACCGAGGCTGAGGACGCAACCACTAGCTACACCTACGACGACCACGGCAACGTCGCGACGATCACCGATGCCGAGAACGTGACGACGCGCTACACCCACCACGTTACCGGCCAGGTCGAGACCACGACCGACGGCCGGGAGAAGCTGTGGACGAACCAGTACAACGCCGCCGGCTGGCTGATCAGTCGCAAGGACCCGATCCATCCGGCGACGACCTTCGGTTACGACAAGGTCGGCAATCGCATCACGACGACGGATGCGGCGAGCCACATCACCACGTTCGAGTACGACGCGCTGAGCCGGTTGGTGAAGACGATCGACGCGAAGCAGGGCGAGAGCACGACCGAATACAATCCGGATGGCTTGATCACGAGTCGAACCGATCAAAGCGGTCAGGCGACGACGATGCAGTACGACGTCCGCGGTCGGTTGTGGAAGGTGATCGACGGTGCGAACAACGTCACCGAGACGGTGTACGGCACGGCCGAGAACGCGCTGAACGGCCTGGTCGCGGCAATGCAGTACCCGACCTATCGCGAGGAATACAAGTACGACCCGCGCGGCCGACGCACGCAGACGATCCGCATCCTCTCGCCCGATCGCCGCGAGACCACGAGCACCGGTTACGACGCGAACGGCAACACGATCAGCAGCACCGACGCGCTCGGTCGCAGCACGCTGTATGCGTACGACAAGCTCAATCGTTTGACCGAGACGACCGACGCGCTCGGCGGAAAGACGAAATATGCGTACGACGCGCGCGACAACCTGCTGAGCCTGACCGATGCGAACAACAACACGCATCGCTTCAGCTATGACCGGCGCAACCGCGTCAAGACCGAAGCGCGACCGCTTGGCCAGACGCATCGCTTTCGCTATGACGCGAACGGCAACCTGGTCGAGAAGATCGATGCGCGCAATCAGAAATCCGTCACGACCTATGACGACGCCAATCAACGCACGATGGTCGACTACTTCCAGGCCAACAGCGAAGTCGCGCACAAGACCGTCACCTTCACCTACAACGAACGCGGCCTGCTGAGCGGCTACGACGACCGCACTACCAGTGCGACCTACGGTTACGACGAACTCGGACGAAAGACCACCGAGACCGTCGACTACGGCCCGTTCACGCTCGGCCACAGCTACACCTACAAGGCGAACGGCCAGAAGGCGAGTTACACCGCGCCGGACGGCACCATGATCGGCTACGACTACACGAATCACGGCCAACTCGCAGCCATCACGATCCCGGACGAAGGCACGATCGCCTACAGCAACTTCCAGTGGAGCCGCCCGCAGACCATCACCTACCCCGGCAATATCGTGCGCACCCAGCGCTTCGATGCATTGATGCGCGCAGCCGCCATCCAGATCAAGAACGCCGCCGACCAAGTCCTGATGGACTACGGCTACGAATACGATGCTGTCGGCAACATCACGAAGAAGACGACCGAGCATGGCGTCTACCGCTACGGCTACGACGCACTCGATCGCCTGACCAGCGCCGACTACCCGAACGGCCAAAACAACGACCAGATCAACACGACCTTCGCGCCGAACACCTTCCCGTTCCAGGACGACCAGTTCACTTACGACCTGCTCGGCAATCGCCTCACCGACCAGGCGCAAACGACTACGGCGCCGTGGCAGTACAACGCCAACAACGAACTGCTGAACTCGGCGATGAATGGGTACGCCTACAACGAGAACGGCAGCACCATCGAGAAGAAGCAACCGGACCAGAGCGTCGCGCAGCGTTACCTGTACAACACCGAAGAGCGCCTGAGCGAGGTCAAGGACGCGAACGATCAGACCATCGCGACCTACACCTACGACCCGTTCGGTCGACGCCTGTGGAAGACCGTCGCGCCGAACCAGCCGGGCAATGACTCAGTCACACCAAGAACGACCTACCTGTACTACACCGATGAAGGTTATGCGGCCGAGTACACGCACGCCGGCAATCATCCGAACAGCGAAGCGAGCATCACGCCGACGCTGAGCCAGCTCTACCTGTTCGCCCCACGGGGTCTGTGGTCGAATGGCCAGATCGCGATCAAACAAGCTGCCGACACCGCTGGCTGGCGCTACCTCGAAACCGACCACCTCGGCACTCCGCACGGCCTGATCAGCAAGGCCGGCAACAAGACCACCGATCTGCGCGCGAATGCGTTCGCCCAAATTGAGATCACCGGCGAACCGTTGCCGCTGCGCTATGCCGGGCAGGTCGAAGATGTCGAAGTCGATAGCCACTACAACTTCCACCGCAACTACGGTGCAGACGTGGGGCGCTATCTGCAGAGCGATCCGATCGGGCTCAAGGGAGGACTCCAGCTCTTCTCGTATGCGTTGAACAATCCCAACCGCTTTACAGATGAGTGGGGGTTGGATGTGAAATGGTCCGGCAGCATGTCTAGCATCAGTTTCGGAGAGCTCCTGAATGGCGGCTTTGCCGGCTACACGTTGACTTCCGAGTGCAAGTGCGGAATCAGGGTCACAGTCGCCGGGAAGGTGATTTCCGTTGGGGTCGGGTTTAGCCTGATTCCGGTCAGCGCGACCATTGGAGGCGAGAGTTCTTTCAAGGACAGTTCGGCGTGTCCGAGTGCCAGTGCTCCTGCCGGAGGAGCGTTCTCGGTGTCAGGTGGCGCACCTTTTTTTGCGTGCGGGGTGACGATACTTGGCAGTCTGGAGTCTGTTGGGTGCGGTGGCACGGGGTCCGGCGGCGGTCTCATCGTCGATTCAGGTGTTAGTGCGCTATTTGGGATCAGCACTGTGCTATTCAGCAAGACCGAATGCTGCTCGGAGTGACCTGCATCCATTGCGGATCCCGATTAGTGCCGAAGCTCAGTGAAGAAGCTTGCATACCGGATGCAGGGTCGGCTTGGGGCCAGGCTTGCAGGCCATGAGGGCGTGCGCAAGTGGCGGCGCCATGTTCGCGCGAGCAATCGCGGCCCTTCTTGTTGTTCGGCACCGCAGGCAGCGTGCCTCGCGGGGTCTGCGACCAGAACCGGAGGAAGCCCATGCGACTCGCACTGTTTGCCCCGCTCGCCCTGTGCGGATTGTTCGCCGCGACGGCGGCCCGCGCCGAAGTCGACGAATCGCTCGACTACCTCTACTACGACGTCTACCACCAGCGCGGACAGCTGTTGCACAAGGCGATCACGCGCGCATCCACCGTCAGCAAGGGCAAGGGCTACCACGGTTTCACCGAGTGGAAGGTGCGCTGGAACTTCCGCTGGGACTCCGACCGCTCGGGTCGCTGCCACATCACCAGCGTGAACGTGGTCGCCGAGGGCACGATCACGCTGCCGGCGCTGCACACCGACGATGCGCGCGCCCAGCAGAACTTCGATCGCTACATCGAGGCACTGGAAACGCACGAGCTGGGCCACTTCCGCTTCGCGCAGGACGCCGCAGCCGCCATCGAAATCGCCATTGGCGACATGGGCGAGCGCGCCAGCTGCGCACGCCTGGAAGCCGACGCGAATGCCCTCGGCCACGCCATCCTCGCCGAAGCCATCCGCGACGAGAAGGACTACGACCTGCGCACCGACCACGGCAAGACCCAGGGCGCACGGATCTCTGGTTAGGCGCGCCAGACAGCGATCCCCGCGGTCCCGCAAGTCCCGCTGCGCCCAAACCGCAGGCCCGGGATCTCATGGACTTGCACGGGCACGAGAACGGACGCTGGATCCGGGTCCGTCTCGTTTCATGTGGATGGATCGCAAGGGTTGCTTGAGTCGATCACGTTCCCCTTGCCGGCGGCGGGCGGAGGCGCAGCAGCAGGCCTTGGGTTTCGGTGAGGAGGTAGAGGGCGCTGTCGGGGCCTTGGCGGACGTCGCGGATGCGGTCTTTGCGGTGGGCGAGCAGGCGTTCTTCGTGGACGACCTTGCCGTGCTGCAGTTCGAGGCGTGCGAGCAGGGTGAATTTCAGGGCGCCGACGAACAGGTGGCCGTTCCAGGCGCCGGCGGCTGGGGTGCTGAGAAAGGCCATGCCGCTGGGGGCGATCGATGGGGTCCACTGGTGCAGCGGTTGTTCCATGCCGGTCTTGGCCGTGCCTTCGCCGATCTTCGGGCCGTAGTATTCGCGTCCGTTGGTGATCACTGGCCAGCCGTAGTTCGCGCCTTTGCGGATAAGGTTGATCTCGTCGCCGCCGCGCGGGCCGTGTTCGTGTTCGAACAGTTCGCCGGTGATGGGATGCAGCGTCAGGCCCTGCGGGTTGCGATGGCCGTAGCTCCACACCGACGGATCGGCGCCGGCGCGGCCGACGAAGGGATTGTCCTCGGGCACGGTGCCGTCGCGGGCGATGCGGATGATCTTGCCGTAGGTCTTGTCGAGTTGCTGGGCGCGATCGCGATGGTCGCCGCGTTCGCCGACGCTGGCGTAGAGGAAGCCATCGCGGCCGATGACGATGCGCGAGCCGAAGTGCTGGCCTCCGTCGTAACCCGGTTGCTGCCGAAACAGCACGCGCAGGTTTGCGAGCGTGCCCGGTTCCAGCCGTGCGCTGGCGATCGCGGTGTGCGCACCCTCCGCTCCCGGCGCAGCGTAGGAAAAGTACAGCGTGCGATTGCTGGCGAAGTCGGGATCGAGCACCACGTCGAGCAGGCCGCCCTGGCCGTTGGCGTAGACCTCGGGTACACCGGCCAGCGGCGCGCCGATGCGTCCGTCCGGCTCGATGATGTGCATCGTGCCGCCGCGTTCGGTGATCAGGAACCGGCCGTCCGGCAGGAACGCCAACGCCCAGGGACTGTTCAGGCCGCGCGCGATGGTGCGGATCTCGACCGGCCCGAGTTCGCTGTCGATCACCTCGACTGGCGCGGCGCGCGCCGACAGCGCCGCGAGCAACAGCAGGATCAGAATGCGCATGCGCCGTCTCCTTCCGCGAAGCGCCGAGCATAGCCGCGTCGGATTGCGTCGCGCCTCGTGCCTCGCCATGCTCGCCGCACCAGGCGAGGGCGACGATGAACGAGTTTCCACAGAAGGATCGGATCACGCGCTTCTACGCGGCGTTCCGGGAACTGGACGGCGCGGCGATGCAGGCGGCCTACGCGGCGGATGCCGAGTTCAGCGACGAAGTGTTCACGCTGCGCGGTCGCGAGGAAATCGGCGCGATGTGGCGCATGTTGTGCAGCGCGGTGCAGGACAAGGGTCGCGCCGACTGGAAGCTCGAGTTCAGCGGCATCGACTGCGACGACGAAGTCGGCGTCGCGCACTGGGAGCCGACCTATCGTTTCAGCGCCACCGGCCGCATCGTGCACAACATCATCGACGCCGAGTTCGCGTTCGACCGCGACGGCCTGATCCGCAAGCACCGCGATCGTTTCGACTTCTGGCGCTGGTCGCGGCAAGCGCTCGGATTGCCCGGCGCGTTGTTGGGCTGGTCGCCGCTGCTGCGCAACAAGGTGCGCGCGCAGGCGGCGGCCAACTTGGCCAGGTATCGCGCCCGCGGCTGAGGTCGCAGCGGCTGCGCTTGCAGCTCAACCGCGCGTTTGACGGCATGGGTCATCAGCGTAGACTGCGGCGAGGCGTGGCTTTGGATGTCCTGTCCTCAGCCAAGGAGGCCCAATGAAGCAGCTGTCAGCGCGTGGCCGAATGGGTCACTGGTTGGTCTGGTGGTTGGTTGGCGCCTTTCCGCCGACGCTGGCAGCGGCGGTGTACCTGATCGACCCGGGCGTGGTGCCGATTCCCTCCACGATCGGTCGCAACTCTCATCTGGTGCTTGATGCGTCCGGCTATCCGGTCGTCGTCTTCAGCGACCAGATCAACAGTGATCTTTTCCTGCTTCGCTGCAACGACCCCGCGTGCAGTGGTGGCGACGACCATATCCGAGTCCTGGCGGCCGACGTCGAGGGCGACAATCCGCGGATCGTCCTGGATGCCTCGAACCATCCCGTTGTCACCTACTTCCGTGGCATCGACGCCAGCATGGTGCTGTTGCGCTGCAATGACCCGATCTGCGCGGGTGCGGACGAAGTGTTGACCGTGCTCGACCCTGGCGGCTCGGGTGCCTCGAGCGATGTGCTGCTGGATGGCGCTGGTAACCCGGTGGTCGCATGGTTCGACAACAGCACGGATTCCCTCGTGTTGGTCGACTGCAACGATCCCGCCTGTCTATCCGAAACCGCCAGCGTGGTGTCGGCGGGCGAAGGCGTGATCGGCTACGTCTCGATGGTGCTGGATGGTGTCGGTCGCCCGGTGATCGCATTTCAGGGCCTCGGTTTCGACCTGCGGCTGACGCACTGCAACGACCTTGCGTGCGCGGGTGCGGATGACGCGGCGCACACCCTCTACACCACGCCCAGCCAAACGCCCGATGTCCGATTGCTGCTCGATGCTTCGGGCAACCCGGTGATCGGTTTTACTGACGCCGCAGGGAGTGGCGCCGTGATGCTGATCCACTGCAACGATTCGGCCTGTATCGGCAGCAACGAGTCGGTTCAGAGCGTAGCGGTGGGCCGGTCATCGTCGATGGCGATGGACGGCGCCGGACGTCCGGCATTCGCCTTCCGCGACGGGTCGTTGCTCAAGAGCGCACGCTGCAATGATTTCAATTGCGCCGGCGGCAATGAGCTGATCACCACGGTGACCAGTGACTACAACAGCTTCGAGACCTCGATGGCACTGGATGCGAGCGGCTACCCGGTGGTCGCGAGCGGCACTTCGTTTTGCTGCCCGCAGCAGGGCGGCGTCCGCATCAACCATTGTGCGGACGAGTTCTGCTCCACCGCCACGAGCATCGCCATCACCGAGCAGAAGATTGATGTCGGGCGCTCCAGTTCGATCGTTCGCTCGTCCGGCGGCACGCTGTTCGTCGCCTATTGGGGTGCGGGCGACCTGCGCCTGCGTGCGTGCCAGTCGCCCGCCTGCGACCAGTTGGGTGATCCACTGACCGTGGTCGAGTCGACCGGGGATGTCGGAGCCGACACGTCGATGGTGCTGGCCGCGGACGGGCTGCCGGTGATCGCCCATTGGGACGTCGGCAACGATGCGTTGCGGCTCGTCGACTGCGGCAATGCCGCCTGCACGACCGCCGCGACGGCGGCCGTCACCGCGATTGGCGAGGGCGGGCGCAGTCCCTCGCTGGCGCTCGATGCTGGTGGCCGGCCCGTGGTCAGCTATTCCGCTCAAGTCACCGACTCGCTCAAGCTGGCGCATTGTGCCGTGCCCACATGCATCAGCTTCTCGAACAGCATTGAGGTGATCGATCCCGGCCCGGACGCGAGTGGCACCGCGCTCGCGCTCGATGCCGCCGGCAACCCGATCGTCGCATTGCATGCATCCAGTCTCGGCGCCTTGGCCGTGGCGCACTGCAATGATCCGAATTGCAGCCTCGCCGTCGGCGGCGGCGAGAGCGTGGTGATCCCCGATCCCGGGCCGGGCGTCGGCAGCGCGCCGGCCATCCATCTCGATGCCGCAGGGCGGCCCTTGATCGCCTACTACGACCAGGCCCAAGGCGACCTCAAGTTCTCCGCCTGCGGCGATGTCGGCTGTACACCGGCGCTCGCCAGCGTGATCACGCTCGATGATGGTGGCGGCGCGGATGTCGGATCCAATCCTGCGATCGATCTGGATGACAGCGGCCGACCAGTGATCGCCTACCATGACGCGACAGCGGGCGCCCTGCGTCTGGCGGGATGTGCAACCCCGACGTGCGACGCTGGCCGAATCATCGTCGTGGTCGACGATGTCGGCTTCACCGGCCTTGAACCGGCGCTGGTCGTGGCCGGCGCGATGGTCTACGTCTCTTACTACGACAAGGACCTGACTGGCCTCAAATTGGCGGAGGTACCGCTGTCGGCGTTCGCGGCCGACATCTTCCAGGACGGCTTCGAGTCCGAATAGGTCCACCGACACAGGATGCGTGGTTTGAGTTCGACCGCGACGGCCTGATCCGCAAGCACCGCGATCGTTTCGACTTCTGGCGCTGGTCGCGACAGGCGCTCGGATTGCCCGGCGCGTTGTTGGGCTGGTCGCCGCTGCTGCGCAACAAGGTGCGCGCGCAGGCGGCGGCCAACTTGGCCAGGTATCGCGCGAAGTGCTGATCGGACCGGCCCACGTGGTCGCCCCGTGGCTGCGCCCGCTCGCGATCCTAGAAGCGCGGGCAGTCGCGGCAGGCGGCGGGTGGGTCATCGGACAGCATGCGCCGGCGATGGTTGGTCATTGCTGATCCATTCCACCATTCGGACACGGGCAGCGAGTGCACGTTGCCAATATCCGATTCCGGCTGGCAGTCGCAGATCGTCAGTTTGCCATCCACTCCAACCGGGATGCTCTGCCAAGGCGACAGGCAATGGCCGTGCTGCGGCGAGCGGCTCGTGAGCTCCTCGCCCCGCAGCATGAGGAACGCGGGCCAGCGTCGTTGCAGGTCGAACTCCTCCAGTCCGCGCACCGACAGCACCGGCAGACGGCGCGTCGCGGCTTGGCGGAGCGCATGTCGGAGGATGCGTGCAGTTTCGGTGTCGAAACCGGCGCGAACCGAACGCGCCTGATTCACCGGAAAGTTCAGGTCGGTCGCCATCAGGGCATCGATGCCAACGCTGGCCGCGAAGTCCACGATTGCCTCCAACTCGCCGACGGTCTCCGCGGTCAGTGCGGTGAACACTGATGTTGCAAGCCGCGCGCCCTGGCGTTCGCGTTCCGCCATGAATCCTCGGATGTTGGCGAGGATGTGCTGCATGCGGCTGCCGCGACGCACGCGACGGGCTGCGGCCTGGTCGATCGCGTCCAGGCTGAAGGTGATGCTGGCAAGACCCGAGGAGCAGAGTGCCCGCGCCATGGCGGCATCGAGTTGCATGGCGTTGGTGACCAGACCCACCCGTCGGCCCTGACCACTGGCAAGTTGCACGAATTCGACCGCCTCCGGATGCAGCAAGGGCTCGCCGAGCCCGACGAGGACGATGCGCCATGCATGGGGCAGGGCACCGAGCACGCGAACGAAGTCCGCGCGGCTCATGAAGCGCGAGCGCGGCTTGAGCCGGGTGCGTGCGCAGGAAACACAGGCGAGCGTGCAGCGCGTAGTGATCTCGATGTTGGCAACGGTGGGTTCAACCGTGGCGACTGGGTCCGCCGCGAAGGCTTGGCCGAGCAAGCGCCGACCGGCGGGGCTTTCAGCGATGTGTCGCAGGCCGTGCGGCCACGCGGTGCCGAACGGCGCGAGTCCAGGCAACGCTTCCAGCGGTGGTGGGATAGCGCACGCGTTGCGTGCATCGTCCACGGCCCTGCGGATGACGTCGATGGCGACCGCGCTTCCGGCGCCATCGAACAGGTGATGCTGAGCGCCGGCGATGGGGGCGAGTCGTGTCGGACCGGAGCTGCGACGACGCCAAGCCTCCGCATCCTGCAGCGGAACCAGTTCGTCTGCCTCTCCGTGCACGATCAGCACTGGTGCCGAGAGGCGCAGTTCTGGGCCGCGAGCAAGACGGTTGACCATCGTGGCCAACGATCCAAGGTCGTGCAGGGAAGGCTGCCGGCCGCGGCCATCGCGATGTTCGCTCCAGCGCCGAGCGTATGCGGTATTGATGCGTGGTGGCGTGGCGCACAACACGAGCAGCAGCAGGTCGCCGAGGCCCGCGGGTGACTCACTCAGTTCGGCAGCAAGCCAGGACAGGATCAGGTTGCCGCCGGTGGAGTGACCGATCAGAACGAGACGACGACCGGCTTCGCGTTGGCGTCGCACCGCCGCCGACAGCGCCGACAGGAACGCGGTTTCGTCGAATGCCGGCGTATTCGTGCCGCCGTGCCCGGGCAGTTGCAGGCACTCGACCGAATCCGTACTCGCCAATCCCTGCGCGAGCGGAGCGAGGTCGGCGGCAGCACCAAGGTAGCCATGCACGAGGACATGGCCGATGGCGGGGCGCGCCGCGCTCGAAGCGTTCACGTGCGCTCCATGGCTGCGGCCAGGGCCTGGGCGCCGGAATAGCGAGCAAGGGCGTTGGCCGATCGATCAAGATCGTCCGCCAGGCTGCTGCGGGCGAGGAACTCCACCAGATCTGCAGCGACCCTGGCGATCGGAAGTGCCAGAAAGCTCGCCTCGGCAGCCGCCGGCTGGCCCCGGAACACGAGTCCTCGAAGCATGCGCTGGCCGCAGCCCATGCGTTCCACGCAACGGCCGTTCTGCGCCTGCTCCGGCTGCTGGGGCAGGACGAACACCGGCAGCCGGCGCTCCATCGTCTCGAAGACGAGCATCTGTCCACCGTGGCAAACCACCAGCTTGGCGTAGGCCAAGGCGGTCTCGACCGGCAGGAAGTCGAACACGGCCAGTCGCCCGGGGGCGAGCGGCAGGCCGGTTACCTGCTGGCCACCCAGGGCCAGCGCGACCGAATAGCCGAGCTGCCACAGAACCTCCAGAATTCGGCCGATCTGGCGAGGCGCGGAGTGACCCGTTCCGAGTGCGAGAAACGCGATGGGACCTTCCAGCCGTTCCAGTGCATCGGCGGACACCTGTGCCCTTGGCCAGCCGGCCCAGTGCAAGGGGCCCACATGCAGGTAGCCGGGTCGCTGGGGCAGCGGCTGGAACTCGGGGAAGTCCCACAGGAAGGTGCGTCGTCCCTCGAGCAACTGCCAGGTGTCGGCAACCGGAGCGAGGCCCAGCGCAGTCAGTGCCGGAGCCATACGCCGGGCGCTGGCTTCCCGGAAGAAGCGCAGGGCGGCGCGTTGTTCGCCGGCGCCCGGTTCGTCGGGTGCGAATCCGAGCACCTCTTCGCATGCCGGGGTCATCGAGCCGCAGATCAGCGCGTCATACGGCACGTTGGCCAGCGTCGCCGACAGCGGGCCGGTGAAGCGGAACACCCCGAGCACGGCATCTGGCTTGAGGTCGCGGATCAGCGCCACTTCGGCGCGCACGCAGTCCTCCACCCGTGCCGGCCGAAACCAGGAGAGGGTCGGCAGCGGCTCGCCGTCGGCGTCCTGAAGATCCGGAAGAACGAAGCGGGGGCTCTCGCCCAGACGCTCCAGGAACGCGGCGCGCTTGCTCGAAACCGCCAGCAGGACCTCATGCCCGCGAGACTCCAGCGCATCGCGCAAGGCCAGGCACTTGGCGATGTGCGACAGCGTGTTGTTGCCTGGCAGGAGCAGGAAGCGGCTCATCCGCGCGTCGTTTCCCTGTCGACCTCGGTCACGTCCATGAACGTCCTCAAGCCGCCTCCCATGGATTCTTCGGGCGGGCGTCTCGGCCGAATTGCACCATCGTCAGTCGAGCACTGCAATCGCCTCGGCCAGACGATCTACCGCGATGATCTGGATGCCGGCCGGGGCCTTCTTGGGGGCGTTGGCTTTCGGCACGACGATGCGTTTGAAGCCGTGCGAGGCGGCTTCGCGGATGCGTTCCTCGCCGTTCGGGACCGGGCGGATCTCGCCGGCGAGGCCGACTTCGCCAAACGCGGCCAAGTGCGAACCGAGCGGGCGATTGCGGAAGCTCGACAGTGCCGCCAGCAGCACCGGCAGGTCGGCCGCGGTTTCCTGCACGCGGATGCCGCCGACCACGTTCACGAACACGTCCTGGTCGTAGAGCGCGAAGCCGCCGTGCTTGTGCAGCACCGCGAGCAGCATCGCCAGGCGGTTCTGTTCCAGACCGAGCGCGACGCGGCGTGGATTGGCGAGCGGGGATTGATCGACCAGCGCCTGCACCTCGACCAGCAACGGTCGCGTGCCCTCGCGGGTGACCATGATGGCGCTGCCCGGGGTCGGTTCGCCGTGGTTCGAGAGGAAGATCGCGGACGGATTCGGCACCTCGCGCAGACCCTTGTCGCCCATCGCGAACACGCCGAGTTCGTTGACCGCGCCAAAGCGGTTCTTGAATGCGCGCAGCACGCGGAATCTGCTGCCGGCCTCGCCCTCGAAGTACAGCACCGCGTCGACCATGTGTTCGAGCACGCGCGGACCGGCGATGCCGCCTTCCTTGGTCACGTGGCCGATCAGGAACACGGCGCAGCCCACTTCCTTGGCGTAGCGCACCAGCCGCGCCGCCGATTCGCGCACCTGCGACACCGAGCCGGGCGCCGATTCGATCTGGTCGGAATACATGGTCTGGATCGAGTCGATCACCAGGAAGTCCGGCTTCTGCGCGACCGCGGTGTCGAGAATGCGCTCGATGCCGGTGTCGGCGAGCGCATCAATCGCGTCGAGCGGCAGGCCGAGTCGGCGCGCGCGCGCCGCCACCTGGCCGAGGCTCTCTTCGCCGGTCACATACAGCGTCTTCGAGCGCCCGCCGAGCGCCGCAAGGGCCTGCAGCACCAGGGTCGACTTGCCGATTCCGGGATCACCACCGATCAGCACCACCGAGCCGCGCACCAGTCCGCCACCGAGCACGCGGTCGAGCTCGCCGATGCCGATCAGGGTGCGTTGTTCCTCCGACTCCGACACGTTCGCCAGCGGCGTGACCAACGCACTGCCTGCGCCCGCGTAGCCGCCGCGCGCTTCCTGCTTCGACGACTTGCCCGTGGCCAGCCGCACTTCGGACAGCGTGTTCCAGGCATTGCATTCGCCGCACTGGCCCTGCCACTTCGAGTACTCGGCGCCGCAGTCGTTGCAGACGTAGGCGGTCTTGGCTTTGGCCATGCAGACCTCAGTGTTCGTCTTCGAGGAACATCACGCGGCGGGTGACGCCGCAGGTGAGTTCGTAGCTGATGGTGCCGGCGGCGGTGGCGATGCGTTCGACCGGGAGTTCGGGTCCCCACAGCAGGACGCGGTCGTTGACCTTCGCGTCGGGGTGTTTGCGCAGGTCGATCGTCATCAGGTCCATCGACACGCGGCCGATGATCGGCGCGACGCGGCCATGCAGCAGCACCGGCGTACCGCTCGGCGCGCTGCGCGGGTAGCCGTCGCCATAGCCGATCGCGACCACGCCGACGTCCATGTCCTCGGGGCATTCATAGCGGCCGCCGTAGCCGACGCGTTCGCCGCGACCGACGCGATTGATCGCGATCAGCTTGCTCGACAGGCTCATCGCCGGGCGCAAGCCGTCGTCGGCGCCGCAGCGGCCGTGTTCGACGCTGAGGCCATACAGCGCGCCGCCGGCACGTACCCACTCCGCATGCGCTTCCGGGCAGTGCACGATGGCGGCGGAATTGGCGATCGATCGCGCCGCGTGCGAATGCGCGGTGGCGAGCCGGAAGTGTCCGAGCTGGATCGCGGTGCTCGGTTGCTCCGGCTCGTCGGAACTGGCGAAGTGGCTCATCAGCACCAGTTCGGCGTGCGCGTTCGGCAGCGCGCGCAGTTCGGCGAGCAGGGCATCGGTGCGCGCCGGATCGAAACCGAGTCGGTGCATGCCGGTGTCGAGCTTGAGCCAGATGCGCAGCGGGCGCGGGTCGCGGTCTGCGCGAAGCAGCGCAAGCTGGTGGTCGTGGTGGACGACGATGTCGAGGTCGAGCCGGCGCACTTCCAGCAGGTCGCCGGCCTCGTCGATTCCGGACAGCACCACGGTGCGATGGCGGATGCCGGCAGCGCGCAGGCGCTGGCCGTCGGCAATCGCGGCGACGCCGTAGGCATCGGCCGCGGACAACGCGCGTGCCACGCGCTCGAGCCCGTGGCCGTAGCCGTCGGCCTTGATCACCGCCATCACGCGGCTGTGCGGCGCCAGTGCGCGCACCCGCGCCAGGTTGTGTCGCAACGCGCCGAGGTGGATCGTCGCGAATGCCGATCGACTCACTCGAAGCTCCCGGCGAAACCGGCGGACGCGTGGTTCTCGAACTTGGTGTAGTGGCCGAGGAAGGTCAGCTTGACCGACCCGGTCGGGCCGTTGCGCTGTTTGCCGATGATGATTTCGGCGAGTCCCTTGTCCGGCGATTCCTTGTTGTAGTACTCGTCGCGGTAGATGAACACGATCACGTCGGCGTCCTGCTCGATGGCGCCGGATTCGCGCAGATCGGCCATCACCGGGCGCTTGTCGGTGCGCTGTTCGAGCGAGCGGTTGAGCTGCGACAGTGCGATCACCGGCACGTTCAGTTCCTTCGCCAGCGCCTTCAGGCTGCGCGAGATCTCGGAGATCTCGGTGGCGCGGTTCTCGCGCGTGCCGGGCACCGCCATCAGCTGCAGGTAGTCGATCACGATCAGGCCGAGGTCGTGCTCGCGCTTGAGCCGGCGCGCGCGCGCGCGCAGCTCGCCGGGCGACAGCGCCGGAGTGTCGTCGATGAAGATCTTGGCGTCCTTGAGCAGGGTGATCGCCGAACTCACGCGCGGCCAGTCGGCGTCTTCCAGTTCGCCGGTGCGCAAGTGCTGCTGGTTGATGCGGCCGAGCGAGGAAATCAGACGAAACGCCAGCTGCGACGCCGACATTTCCATCGAGAACACCGCCACCGCCTTCTTGCCCTTGATCGCCGCGTACTCGGCCATGTTCAGCGCCAGGGCGGTGTTGTGCACGCAGATGTCGTTGGCGACGAAGTTGTGGGTGACCGGTATGGTCAGGTCGTACACCTGCTTGTCGCCGAGCGGAGTGATGCGCTCGATGCGGTCCCACAACACGTCGGAGTGCGCGAGCGCCATCAGTTCGGGCGCGTCGAGGACCATCGCGATCGCGGCCAGGTGCGGACGCGTCAGCGCACGGCGACCGGCATGGGAGTTGGAATCGTTGTAGCCGGCGCGGCGCGCGAGTTCGGCCCAGCTCATCGCACCCTTGGCCGCCGCGATCCGCTGCCAGACGGTTGCCGGAATCAGGTCGACATTGCTGCGACTGCCGCGGCCGAGCAGGGCAGTACGAACCCGCTCGACGGCGGCGTGCTTGCCGTGGATGCCGATGCTGCCGACGAACCGTGCCAGCGAGCCGGCGTCGGTGATTTCGAGCTGCCAGCTCGCACGGCGCGTGTCGCGATAGCGCACCCAGCGCTGACGAAGCTTGGCGATGATCCCGAAACGCAGCAGCAGGTGCTGGATCTGCCGCGCCAGCTTCTCGCTGACGCTGGCATAGCCGACTTGCGCCTGGCCGCTGCTCAGTACGCTGGCCCAGCCGTCGGTCGCGAACAGCCGGTTCAGGAACAGCGCGACCTGTTCGCGCCGCAGACGGAATACCTGCGCCGGCACGAACTTGCCGTGAGCCGAGGGACGGTCCAGGCCGAGTTGGCGCAGCCACAGCGTCAGCGCATTGGGTGCGTTGTGGCGGGCGGCTTGCGCCGCGGAAACGTCCCAGTCGAGCCAGGCGCCCAGGCGTTCCGCGGTGGCGGCGTCCGCCACCGTTCGCGCTTGCATCCAGTGCGTGACGCTGGCCGCGCTCACGCCGACCGCCTGCGCCAGCTGCCGTTGCGGCAGCGCTCGCGCCACCAACGCCTGCTGCAATCCGGTGGCGAAACGGCGACGGTTTTCGCTCACGTCGCCACTGTCGGCGCCGATGCGCCAGGTCGGTGTGCGGACGCGTTCGCCGGCATGCTCAAGCGACGCCCGCACGCCGCCGAACTCGGCGACACTGGCGACGAACTCCGCGCCGATCTCGGGGTTGCCATTGGTGAAGCGCGGAGTGCTGCCGGTGAGGCCGCCGTCGCCAAGCAGGTAGGCGAGCAGCTTGACCTCGCACTCCCGCCAGCTGGCATCGCCAAAGGTATCGAGCACTCTCGGCACCGCGATCCAGTCGCCTGGCTGGAGTTCGGCGAGCGGCTTCCATCCTTCCGGTGTCAGGAACGGATGCGGCAGCGTCGTCTCGACGCGGCGGCCGAGCCGGGTGCTTACCTCGAATACCGGTTTCAGTCCGTCGTCGATGTAGTCGCTCGGCAACGTGCGGTGCAGTCGCAAGTCGTCGCCGAGCGTGGCGATGCCGGTGTCGCGGCGCGCGACGACTTCGGCCATGGTGACGATGCTGCCGTCGTCGGCGACCAGTTCGGCATCATGCGACAGGCATTTCCCCATCGACGGCCTCGCCGCGAGGATGATCAGGTCGGAGGGCTGCAGGCCGGCGGTCATCTCGTCGAAGTCGCGCAGGCCGGTGGCAAGTCCGGTGACCGCACCGCGGTTTTCGTAGCGGTGCTGCAACTGCGCGAACGCTTCCTTCACCGCCGCGCCCATGCTGACGAACCCCTTGCGCCCGCGCGCGCCGGCCTCGGCGATGCGGAACACCTTCTGCTCCGCGGTTTCCAGCAGTTCGTGGCTGGAGCGACCTTCGGGCACGAATGCGTCGCCGGCGATCTCGGTGCCGGCGTCGATCAGCTGCCGCAATACCGACTTCTCGCGCACGATGTCGGCGTAGGAGACGATGTTCGCCGCCGACGGCGTGGTGTTGGCGAGCTCCAGGATGTAGCGCGAGCCGCCGACCAGTTCCGCGATGCCCTGTGCGTCGAACCACTCGCCCAGCGTGACCGCGTCGGCGGGCATGCCCTTGTTCGACAGTTCGCCGATGGCGCGGAAGATCAGTGCGTGGTCGCGGCGATAGAAATCGTGCTCGTTGATGCGGTCGGCGACCTTGTCCCAGGCTTCGGCCGAGAGCATCAGCCCACCGAGCACGGCCTGTTCGGCCTCGATCGAGTTCGGCGGCACCCGCAGCGGATCGAGTTTCTTCACGGCGGGAAACGATTCGGGGCGGGCGGCCATGGCGGAACTTCCTCGGGCGGGCGGGGATGGTAGTGGCTGCAGCATGCGGAGCGTTGCAGACAAGGTTGTGGATAGCTTCTGGACATCTCAGGGCCTGAGACCGGCGGTGATCGCGCGCGAGGTGCCGGAATGTCAACGATTCGATGCCACCCGGTAGTCGCATCGACGCAGTTCGCCTATCATCGCCGGGTCATGTCCGAGACCCGCGCCCTCACCATCCTGTTCGCCGACGTCAGCGGTTCGACCAAGCTGTTCGAGTTGCGCGGCGACGTCGAGGCGCGGGCGATCATCTCGCGCGTGCTGGACGCGCTCACCGGCATCGCCGGGATCCACGGTGGCAAGCTGATCAAGACCATCGGCGACGAGATCATGTGCACCTTCCCGGGTGCGCTGAACGGCATCCTCGCCGCCATCGACATGCAGAAGCGGGTGTCGCACGACGCCATCTTCGTCAAGGACAACGTCGGCATCCGCATCGGCCTGCACCACGGCGATGCGCTGATCGAGGCCGACGACGTCTACGGCGACGCGGTCAACACCGCCGCGCGCATGGCCTCGACCGCCAAGCGCGAGCAGATCGTGACCACCGCGAGCAGCGTGCGCGGCATGACCAACGTCGGCAGCGTCAAGACCCGCCAGCTCGGCGCGGTGCGCGTAGCCGGCAAGATGGAGCCGATCGAGATCGTCGACGTGATCTGGCAGGAGGACCTGTCCAACGTCACCACGGTGCAGCGCGCGATCCGGCTCGATGACATTCCCGGTGCCGGCGGCGCCAAGCTGACCTTGCGCTTCAAGGGGCGGATGATGGAGCTGAGTCCGGCATCGCCGCCGTTCACGCTCGGCCGCGACCCGAACTCCAGCCTGGTCATCGATGCCGAGTGGGTGTCGCGCAACCACGCCTCAATCGAGTTCAAGCGCGGCTACTTCATGATCGGCGACCGCAGCACCAACGGCACCTTCGTGCGCCTCGGCGAAGACGAGGAACTGCGCCTGCACCGCGACGAAATCCACCTGCGCAAGTCCGGCACCATCAGCCTCGGCCAGGCCGGAGCGATCAACACCGAGAACGTCCTCTACTACCAGTGCTCGCCCTGAGCGAACACCGGGGTTTCCGTTCACCGACGCTGCGCCGGCCACGTGCCGGCGCAGTGCCTTTCGGCGCTCAGTCGATCACGAAGTCGCCGCGGCAACCGCGGTCGACCCAGACGCCCCGGCGATCCCAGCCCCAGCTGACGCCTTCCTGGCACGGCGACTTGCTGACCTGGCGGTCGAGCCTGGCTCCATAGCGGATGTCGGCGCCGCAGACGCGACGGCGTCCGTCGATCGACTCGCAGCGGATCACGTTGTAGCCGCCGTAGCCGCCGCCGGGCGGACGGTAGCCGGGATCGACGCGGAACTCGCCGCGGCAGCCGCCGGAGACGTAGATGCCGCGCGGATTGAAGTTCCAGTTGTCGCCCAAGGTGCAGCGGGTACGGCTCAACTGACGCTCGAGTTCGACCCGGCCGCGGCCGATGTCGAACGGGCAATACGCCTGGCGCAGGTCGATCGACTCGCAGCGGATCAGGTACTCGTCTTCCAGACCCCAGTCGGGTTCGCCATAGCCGGGCTGGCCATGGCCGGGCGGGCCATAGCCCGCGCCGCCGGCCTCGAACTCGCCGCGGCAGCCGCGGTCGACCCAGATGTAGCCGTGGTCGTAGCCCCAGGTGCGTCCGGCGAGGCAGGCGCCGCGACTCAGTTGCCGCACCAGTTCGACGCCGCCGCGGGTATCGGCTTCGCAGCGGGCATAGCGGCTGTCGATCGACTCGCAGAGGATGCGGCCGTCCGGGTAGGCATCTCCCGGATACGAACCGCCGGAGTTGCCCGGTGCCTGCGAGCCGACCTCGAACTTGCCGGCGCAGCCGCCGCTGACCCAGATGCCGTCCGCGCGCGTGCCCCAGGTGCGGCCCTGCGCGCAGCGGCCGTAGGACAGTTCTTCGGTGAGACGCACGCCGTAGCGGGTCTCCGCCGGGCAGAAGCTCTCGCGTCCGTTCGGCGACTCGCACACGATCAGGCCGTAGCTGGTGTGCTTGGCCTGCGCTTGCGCCAGCGCGACGGGTGGCGCCAGGGCGGCGAGGCACCCGGCACCAAGTAGTCCGAGCAGTTGCAGCATCCGGTTTTGCATCGTCGCTCTCCGCCTGAGGGAGCTCGATTGTGCGACGCCCCCGCAGCGCCGGCAATGCAGGCGCAGTGAAGGCGGCCGCGCGCGTTCAGCAAGCGCGCGGCGCGCGTGGAATCACGCCGCCTGGCGCGCGGCGCGCTTGCGGTCGTTCTCGGTGAGCGCCTTCTTGCGCAGGCGAATCGCGACCGGCGTGACCTCGACCAGTTCATCGTCTTCGATGAACTCGAGTGCCTGTTCCAGCGAGAACCTGACCGGTGGCGTCAGCATGAGGTTGTCGTCCTTGCCCGAGGCACGGAAGTTGGTCAGCTGCTTGGCGCGCAGGGCATTGACGGTGAGGTCGTTGTCCTTGGCGTGGATGCCGACGATCTGGCCTTCGTAGATTTCCTGGTTCGGCTCGACGAACAGGCGGCCGCGTTCCTGCATCGCGAACTGGGCGTAGGCCGGCGACGGCCCCTGGCCGTTGCTGATCATCACGCCGTTCGGGCGCTTGCCGATCGCGCCTTCGGTCTTCGGGCCGTAATGGTCGAATACATGGAACAGCAGGCCGGTGCCGGCGGTGATGGTGCGGAATTCGGTCTGGAAGCCGATCAGGCCACGCGCCGGGATCATGTACTCCAGGCGCACGCGGCCACGCCCATCCGGCTCCATGTTCTTCAGCTGCGCCTTGCGCTCGCCGAGGCGCTGCATCACGCCGCCCTGGAACTGTTCTTCCAGATCGCAGACCAGGTTCTCGAACGGTTCCATCCACTGGCCGTCGATTTCCTTGATGATCACTTCCGGGCGCGACACCGCCAGTTCATAGCCTTCGCGACGCATGTTCTCGATCAGGATCGACAGGTGCAGCTCGCCGCGGCCGGAGACCTTGAATTTCTCGGCTTCGTCAGTGTCCTCGACGCGCAGCGCGACGTTGTGCATCAGCTCGCGATTGAGCCGATCACGCAGCTGGCGGCTGGTCAGGAACTTGCCGCCGGAGTGCTCCTTGCTGCCGGCGAACGGCGAGTTGTTGACCTGGAAGGTCATGCTGATGGTCGGTTCGTCGACGGTCAGCGCCGGCAGCGCCTCCGGGGCGTCGAGCGCGCAGACCGTGTCGGAAATGCCGAGGTTCTCGATGCCGTTGATCGCGATGATGTCGCCGGCTTCCGCTTCCGGCACTTCGCGGCGCTCAAGGCCCATGAAACCGAGCACCTGCAGCACGCGCGCGTTGCGCTTGATGCCGTGGCGATCCACCACCGAGACCGGGGTGTTGGTCTTGATCTTGCCGCGCTGGACGCGGCCGATGCCGATCAAGCCGACGTAGTTGTTGTAGTCGAGCTGGCTGATGCGCATCTGGAACGGACCATCCGGATCGACCTTCGGCGCCTCGACGTGCTGGACGATGGCCTGAAACAGCGGGTCCATGTTGCCCTCGCGCACGTCCGGGCCCATGCCGGCGTATCCATTCAGTGCCGAGGCGTAGACGGTGGTGAAGTCGAGCTGTTCGTCGGTCGCACCGAGGCGGTCGAACAGGTCGAAGGTCGCGTTCAGCACGTAGTCCGGACGCGCGCCCGGGCGGTCGACCTTGTTGATCACCACGATCGGCTTGAAGCCCATCGCGAATGCCTTCTGGGTGACGAAGCGGGTCTGCGGCATCGGGCCGTCGAAGGCGTCGACCAGGATCAGCACCGAGTCGACCATCGACAGCACGCGCTCGACCTCGCCGCCGAAGTCGGCATGTCCGGGGGTATCGACGATGTTGATGCGGTACTCGGTGCCATCGCGCTTGTCGGTCCAGCGGATCGCCGTGTTCTTGGCCAGGATGGTGATGCCGCGTTCCTTCTCCAGGTCGTTCGAGTCCATCACCCGGTCGGGCACGATCTGGCGATCGCTCAACGTGCCGGACTGGCGCAGCAGGCAGTCGACGAGGGTGGTCTTGCCGTGGTCGACGTGGGCGACGATGGCGATGTTGCGCAGCTTTTCGATGGACATCGGAGATCCGTTCCGGACAGGGGTTGCCGGTGTTTGCGAAGGGGAAACGGGGGGCGCCAGGCGCCGGAGGGGGGCGGAGTATAGCCGAGCGCCGGGCACATTCCTGCCGCGAACCGAACGCGCCGTTCAGGCATCATCGGAGCATGCATCCGAACCTGCGCTTCCTGCTCGCCGCGACCGCGGCCCTGCTGTTCTGTGTCGGCTTCGCGCTCGACTTCGATTGGCGCGCGATGCTGGCGCTGAAACTGGTGCCGGTGCTGCTGGCGCTGGACTGGTTGCGGGTGGCGGCCGATGCCGGTCGCTACCGCAACCGCATCGCCTTCGGCCTGGCGTGGTCGCTGCTCGGCGACGCCCTCTTGGCCCTGCCGCACGACCTGTTCATCGCCGGGCTGGTGTCCTTCCTGATCGCGCATCTGGGCTACATCAGCGCCTACCTGGAACGATCGCGGGCGTGGGCTGCGCCGTGGCTGGGGCTGGCGCTGGCTGCGGTGGTCGCGATCCTGCTGGCATTGAACCACTTCGGTACGCTCGGCCCGATGCAGCTTCCGGTCGGCGTCTACGCGCTGGTGATCGGCGCGATGCTGTGGCGTGCCGGGGCGCTGGCGAAGCTGGACGGTGCGGGACGCCTGGCGCTGGTCGGCGCGCTGCTGTTCGTCGCCAGCGACGCGCTGCTGGCCTGGCACCGCTTCGTCGATGCGCAGCCGCTGCTGCGCCACTTCAACATCCTGCTGTACTGGGGCGGGCAGTGGGGGATCGCGGCCTCGGCGGTGGCGCATCGTGCGCCGCGGCCGGCACGGCTATGATGCGCGCCCCGAAACCAGGAGCACGCCATGTCCAAGCTGCAAGCCCAGATCAACCTCGGTCGCGGCACCATCCACGTCGACCTGTTCGCCGACCAGGCGCCGATGACGGTCGCGAACTTCGTCAACCTCGCAAGGCGCAAGTACTACGACGGTCTCAGCTTCCACCGCGTGATTCCGGACTTCATGATCCAGGGCGGTTGCCCCGAGGGCAGTGGTCGCGGCGGCCCGGGCTACAAGTTCGACGACGAGATCGTGCCTTCGCTGCACCATGACAAGGGGGTGTTGTCGATGGCCAATGCCGGCTCCTTCGGCGGCAAGGGCACCAACGGCAGCCAGTTCTTCATCACCCATGTCGCGACACCGTGGCTCGACGGCAAGCACACCGTGTTCGGCAAGGTCGTCGGCGCCGCCGACCAGGCCCTGGTCGATGCGGTTCGCCAGGGCGACAAGATCGGTTCGATCACGATCGAGGGCGACTACAGCGCGCTGTTCGACAAGACCCGCGCCCAGCTCGACGCCTGGAACGCGATCCTCGACCAGCGCTGAGCTCCGGTCGGCCCTACTTGCGGATGCTGAGACTGGCGAGCAGCTGATCGACGCGGGCGGCGTCGCGCGGGTGGTAGTACTCCGCCGGCGCCGAGAACCAGATCAGGTTCAGCTTTTCCTTGCGCTCGAAGAAGGTGAGGTTGCCGAGGTAGTGCAGGCCGTTGCCGAGGTCGAAGGCGACGTCGAAGCGGAACGCGGTGGTCTCGCCGATCTGCAGCGGACGCAGGTTGCTGGTGCGGACGTTGGCGACGCCAAGTTCGGTGATCGCGTCGCGCAGCACCGCTTCGATCTCGGGCGCGTCCATGCCGGTTCGGTAGAAGGCTCCGTCCGGACGGCGCTTGGTCGCGCGACCGGCGCCGAACACGTGGTACTTGTCGCGGATGTTGGCGAGGTACAGCAGCCGGTTCAGCGCGCTGCCATCGATCGTCCACAGCTCGCCCTCGTAGAAGCGGTAGCGCGCCCATTCGTTCGGTGCGGTCACCTCGAAGATGCGCGCGACCCTGGTCGGTTCGTTCGGGCGCACCAGTCCGGGCGGTGCACCGCAGCCAGCGAGCAGGAGCAGTGCGGCCAGCGCGAGCCAGCGCAGCAGGCGGGTTTCAGCGGTTCGCATGGTCGGCTCCGGTGGCTTGCGCCAGATAGTGTTCAACGGTGGCGCGATCGGCGGCATCGGGGACTTGCCTCAGGTATTCGCGCCACTCGGCTGCGGCCTGTTCCGGCATCTGGATGGTGCGGTACATGAAGCCGAGGTCGCGGTGCGCGATCGGCGGGTATCCCGGGACGCGCATCGCCGCACGGTAGGCGTCGATCGCGCGCTTGTCGTCGCCACCGGCGCGGCGCTTGCGGAACAATTCGCCGCGGTAGTACTCGATCCAGGCCAGGTGCGCGCCGCTGGCGCGCTGTTGCAGGCGGTCGAGCAGCACGATGGTCTGCGGATAATGCCGTCGCCCCATCTCGTCTTCGAGCCAGGCGGCGAAGAACGGCGCGGTGGCGGCGCGGAACTCGGCCTCGCCGGTGCGCGTGCCGGCATCGCGGAAGGCCTCGGCGGCTTCGCGCAGCGTGGTCATGCGCTCCTCGGTGGCGGGGTGGGTGGCGAAGATGCCGGAAGGCTTGGTGCGGTCGCGGGCGTTGTCCTCGGCCAGCAGGCCCTGCCACAGCAGCGCGCCCTGGTCGGCGCGGTAGCCGAGGCGGACGGCGCGATCGAAGCCCTCGGTGTCGGACTCGCGCTCGGCGTCGCGCCCGTACTTGTACAGCGATGCGTAGGCAACCAGCTGGGTGACGTCGAAGATGTCCGACGCATCCTGGGTGCCGCTGCGCGCCGCAACCAGCTGCAGCAGGCTGAGCGCGTTCATGATGTCCTTGGCGCGGCGCCACTGCTTGATCGAATGCTGGTGCGTGAAGTGGCCGATCTCATGGCCGAGCACAAAGCCGATCTGCGCCTCGTTTTCCGACCGCAGCAGGGCACCGGTCCACACCTGCATCACGCCATTCGGGGCCATGCTGGCGTTGAAGTAGGGTCGGCGTATGACATAGACGCGGATGTCCTTGCAGTAGTCGCCGGCGATGTCGCAGACGAGCTTGCGCACGTAGGCATTGAGTGCCGGGTCGCGCACCAGCAGCGGCGAACGCTGCAGCGACAATTCGGCCTGGTCGAGCGCCAGCCACAAGCCCGCCTCATCGGTGTCTTCGGCCGGCCGTTCGCCCGGCGCCATCTCGCGCAAGGGTTGTTGCGAAGCGCAGCCGCACAGCAAGGCCACACCCGCTGCGATTGCGAGCCATCGAGAGCGTCGGTTCACAGCGGCAGCCCCTTGAGCAGCCGGCGCGCGGTCGCGGCAGCGCCTTCGGCGTCGCGCATGTCGCCCATCTGGTCGGTCATCACGTTGAACCAGACCACGTCGCCGGTCTTCAGGTCGACCAGCGTCGCGATGCCGCCCTGTTGTCCGCCCGTTAGCAAGGCCACCTGCAGCGCGACGCCGAGCAGCATCATCGCCACCCGGCCCTTGCTCGAATAGGAGTCGGTGATCTGCAGCGTGAGCATGTAGTCGGCGCCGGTGCGTTCGGCGATTTCGCGCACCCCCGGCCCGAGTGTCCAGCTCAGCGGCTTGCGCCGCGCCGTGCCGCGGGTCGGCAGCGGCACATGCAGGTAGCTGTGGGTGTAGATGGTGCCCATCACCGCCCAGTTCAGCGCCAGCAATTGGCGCAGCCGATGGTCGGCGGGAAGCTCCGCGGCCGGACGCAGCGTCGGTGCGAGCCGGGCGCCGCGCCTGGTCAGGAAGCCGTCGACCGCGGCGACGAAGTGCTGGCGCGCCAGGCGCGTCCAGTCCGCCTTCGGTTCGAGCATGCCGCTCGCCTGCATCTCGTAGAGCTGGATCGAGGGCTCGGCCATGACGATGGTCTTGCCCGCGAGATCGACGCGCTGCTTGAAGTCGGTGGTGGTGCGTACATGCGTCGACTTGCACGCGGCAAGCGTCAGTGCCAGCGCAACCGGCAGCAGCAAGCGCAGCAGGCAACGCAGCGTCCGGTGGATCGAAGGCATCGAATACTCCATGGCAGTTGGGCGGATTCCGGGGCAGGCGCGACGGCCTGCCGGAATCACGAAAACGGCGTCGGTGCTGCAGTGCGGCATGCTAGACTTCCCAAGTTCGCCCGCCGCGCGGGCAGGCTGATTCATCGACGGGGACAGCGATGCTGAAACTAGCGGAACGCATGGGGCGAGCGAAAGCCAGTGCGATCATGGTCGTTGCGGAAAAGGCCAGGAAGCTGAAGGCCGAAGGCCGCGACATCATCAGTTTCTCCATCGGCGTTCCGAACTTCCTGCCCGGCGAGCACGTCTACGCTGCGGCACGTGAATCCCTCGCCAAGGACTCCGGCAGCTACGGCTCGAACCGCGGCAGCGAGGCGTTGCTCGACGCCTTCCTCAAGCACCTGCGCGACGGCGGTCTCGAAGGCTACGAACGCGCCAACGTCGTGGCCGGCGTCGGCGCCAAGCACGTGCTGTTCAACGTGATGTACGCGTTGCTCGACGAGGGCGACGAGCTGCTGATCCCGACCCCGTACTGGACCAGCTATGCCGACATCGCCGATATCCTCGGTGCCCGCTCGACGCTGCTCTACTGCGGCCCCGAGCAGAACTACAAGCTGACGCCGCAGCAACTGCGCGACGCGCTGAAGTCGAAGCCGAAGGCGTTGCTGTTCAACAACCCGTCGAACCCGACCGGCATGGTCTACGACCACGCCGAGGTGCGTGCGCTCGCCGATGTGCTGGTCGAGTCCGAGACCTGGATCATCTCCGACGACATCTACAACCGCATGATCTTCGACGGGCTCGGCTATGCGCACCTGGTCAAGGCGCGTCCGGAGCTGCGCGACCGCTGCATCCTGCTCGATTCGATCTCCAAGACCTACGGCATGCCCGGCTGGCGCGTCGGCATGGCAGCGGCACCGGCAGCGGTGGCGCAGGCGCTGGTCAACCTCAATTCCAACCACATCACCAACCTGCCGGAAGTCGTGACCGCGGCCGCGGTTGCCGCCTTCAACGGTCCGCAGGACGTGCCCGAGCAGAAGAACCGCGAGTTCCAGCACAAGCGCGACCAGGTGATGGCGGCGCTGGCGCAGATCCCCGGCGTGCGTTGCCCGAAGCCTGCGGGCGCGTTCTACGTGTTCCCGGACGTTTCCTGCGCATTCGGCAAGTCGCACGCCGGCAAGCGCATCGGCAATGACGTCGATTTCTGCAACGCACTGCTGGAGGCCAAGGGCGTGGCTTGCGTGCCCGGCTCGGCGTTCGGCGAGCCACGCGCGATCCGCATCAGCTACACCTGTCCGACCGCGCAACTGCCCGATGGACTGAAGCGCATCCAGGATTTCTTCGGAGAGCTGGCATGATCCGTCGTGCGCTGCTCGGCGCGCTGCTGGCCGCGCTCGTGGTCCCCGCCGTGCACGGCGGTGCGCACTCGGACGTCAAGGTCCCCGAGGGGCTGCGTGTTCTCATCGGCTTCGACAAGGTGGTCCTGCTGACCACCACCTGGTGCGGCTACTGCAAGTCCCTCAAGCGCGACCTCGAGGCCGCCGGCGTGCCGTACAAGGAATGGGACATCGAACACAGCGAAGTCGGGCGCCTGGCGCGCAGCCGGCTGCCGGGTGGCAGGAGCATCCCGGTGAGCATCGTGGGCGATGCCGTGTACTTCGGCACGAGTGCCAAGCGCGTGATCGCGCAGGCCCAGAAACCGTAACCCCTTTTCGTCCCCCATCCGGAGTCTGAGATGAAGAAGCCCGTCCGTGTTGCCGTCACCGGTGCTGCCGGCCAGATCGGTTATTCGCTGCTGTATCGCATCGCTTCCGGCGAGATGCTCGGCAAGGATCAGCCGGTCATCCTGCAGATGCTCGAACTGCCGATGGACAAGGCCCAGGCCGCGCTCAAGGGCTGCATGATGGAGCTCGAAGACTGCGCCTTCCCGCTGCTCGCCGGCATGGTCGGCACGGCTGATCCGAAGGAGGCATTCAAGGATGCCGACGTGGCGCTGCTGGTCGGTGCGCGTCCGCGCGGCCCGGGCATGGAGCGCAAGGACCTGTTGCTCGAAAACGCCAAGATCTTCACCGAGCAGGGCCGCGCGATGAACGAGACCGCGAGTCGCGACATCAAGGTGCTGGTGGTCGGCAATCCGGCCAACACCAATGCCTACATCGCGATGAAGTCGGCACCGGACCTGGCGAAGAAGAATTTCACCGCGATGCTGCGCCTCGACCACAACCGCGCGCTGAGCCAGCTCGCCGCCAAGGCGAACGTGGCCGTGGCCGATATCGAGAAGCTGATCGTCTGGGGCAACCACTCGCCGACGATGTACCCGGACTACCGTTTCGCGACGGTCGCCGGCGGCTCGTTGAAGGACCGCATCGGCGATGAGACCTGGAACCGCGAGACCTTCATTCCCAAAGTCGGCAAGCGCGGCGCCGCGATCATCGAAGCGCGTGGTCTGTCCTCCGCCGCCTCCGCCGCCAATGCCGCGATCGACCACCTCCGCGACTGGGTGCTCGGCACCAACGGCAAGTGGGTCACCATGGGCGTGCCCTCCGACGGCAGCTACGGCATCCCGCAGGACGTGATGTACGGCGTGCCGGTCACCTGCGCCAACGGCGAGTACACCCGCGTCGCCGGTCTCGCCATCGACGACTACAGCCGCACGATGATGGACAAGACCCTCGCCGAACTCGAAGAAGAACGCGCCGGCGTCGCGCACCTGCTGTAATCGACTCGAAGCGGCCTCCGGGCCGCTTCCCACATGGAGTACACGATGACGAATTCTGCTGGCGCCAAGTTCCGCGCCGCACTGGCCGCCGAGAAGCCGTTGCAGGTGATCGGTGCGATCAATGCAAATCACGCGCTGCTCGCGAAACGCGCCGGGTACAAGGCGATCTACCTGTCGGGTGGCGGCGTCGCCGCGGGCTCGCTCGGCATGCCGGATCTCGGCATCAACACGCTCGATGACGTGCTGATCGACACGCGGCGCATCACCGATGTCTGCGACCTGCCGTTGCTGGTCGACATCGATACCGGCTTCGGCCCGAGCGCGTTGAACATCGCACGCACGGTGAAGACGCTGATCAAGGCCGGCGCGGCGGCGTGCCACATCGAGGACCAGGTCGGCGCCAAGCGTTGCGGTCATCGCCCCGGCAAGGAGATCGTGAGCGCCGACGAGATGGTCGATCGCGTCAAGTCCGCCGCCGATGCCAAGACCGATGCGGACTTCTTCCTGATCGCGCGCACCGACGCCATCGCGGTCGATGGCGTCGATGCCGCGATCGAGCGCGCCTGCCGCTGCGTCGAAGCCGGCGCCGACGGCATCTTCGCCGAGGCCGCCTACGACCTGCCGACCTACCAGCGCTTCGTCGATGCCGTGAAGGTGCCGGTGCTCGCCAACATCACCGAATTCGGCAAGACCCCGCTGTTCTCGCGCGACGAACTGGCATCGGTCGGCGTCGCCATCCAGCTCTATCCGCTGTCCGCATTCCGCGCCATGAACCAGGCCGCCGAAGCGGTGTACACCGCGATCCGCCGCGACGGCCACCAGAAGTCCGTCATCGACCAGATGCAAACCCGCGAAGAACTCTACGACCGCATCGGCTACCACGACTACGAACGCGCGCTGGATGCGCTGTTCGCTAAGAACAAGTGACCAGGAATCCACGCCATGTCCACACCCGAATCCACCCCCAGCACATTCAAGCCCAAGAAGTCCGTCGCGCTGTCTGGCGTGGCGGCGGGAAACACCGCGATCTGCACCGTCGGCCGGTCCGGCAACGACCTGCATTACCGCGGCTACGACATCAAGGACCTGGCCGAGCAGGCGACGTTCGAGGAAGTCGCGCACCTGCTCGTGCATGAGCACCTGCCGACGCGCGACGAGCTGGCGCAATACAAGGCCAAGCTGAAACGGCTGCGTGGCTTGCCGCCGCAGGTGCAGGACGCACTCGAGCTGCTGCCGGCGAACACGCACCCGATGGACGTGATGCGCACCGGCTGCTCGGTACTCGGCACGGTGTTGCCGGAGAAGGAAGCGCACCCGGTGAACGAGGCGCGCGACATCGCCGACCGGCTGATGGCGAGCTTTGGTTCGATGCTGCTGTACTGGTACCACTACAGCCACAACGGCCGCCGCATCGACACCGAGACCGACGACGATTCGATCGCCGCGCATTTCCTGCACCTGTTGCACGGCGCGCCGCCGAGCGAGCTGCACGCGCGTGCGCTCGACCAGTCGCTGGTGCTGTATGCCGAGCACGAGTTCAACGCCAGCACCTTCACCGCGCGCGTGATCACCGGAACCGGTTCCGACATCTATTCCGCGATCACCGGCGCGATCGGCGCGCTGCGCGGGCCCAAGCACGGCGGCGCGAACGAAGTGGCGATGGACATCATCGCGCGCTACCGCTCCGCGAACGAGGCCGAGGTCGATATCCGCGCGCGCATGGAGCGCAAGGAGATCATCATCGGCTTCGGCCACCCGGTGTACACCATCGGCGATCCGCGCAACCCGATCATCAAGTCGATCTCGAAGCGGCTGTGCGAGGCCGGCGACAATCGCCGACTGTTCGAGGTCAGCGAGCGCATCGAGACGCTGATGTGGGACCTGAAGAAGATGTTCCCGAACCTCGACTGGTACAGCGCGTCGAGCTACCACATGATGGGAGTGCCGACGCCGATGTTCACGCCGCTGTTCGTGATCGCGCGTACCTCGGGCTGGAGCGCGCATGTCATCGAGCAGCGCATCGACGGCAAGATCATCCGCCCGAACGCGAACTACATCGGCCCGGACGACCGCGACTACGTCGCCATCGACCGACGCTGAGCACAGTGCCCGCGGCCGGACGAGCTTCGGCGCGGGCAGGGAGGAAACGGTGATGCGAGCCTGGCTGTGCGCACTGTGGATGCTGGCGACGACGGCGGTCGCGGCAGGACCGACCGATGCCTTGGTCGCGGCCGAGCGCTCGTTCGCGGCGGACGCGCAATCGCACGGGGTCAAGTCGGCGTTCCTCGCCGTGCTGGCTGATGACTCCGTGCTGTTTCGCCCGCGCCCCGTTAATGGCCACGACTGGTATGCGGCGCGGCCGGATGTCGCGCCCTTCACGCTGCACTGGGCACCTGCGGCGGCCGAAGTCGATGCCGATCTCGGCTACACCTTCGGCCCCTATCGGCTCACCCCGCTCGGCGCCGACGGCAAGCCGGGCGCAGCCAGCGGCGGGCACTTCTTCTCGGTCTGGGTCTTGCGCGACGGACGCTGGCAGCTGCTGCTCGACAGCGGCATCGATCATGCGTTGCAGGAACTGCCGGAGCGGGCCGAGGATCGCGGCCGCGACGGCGTGCGGGTCACGGGCGGTGGCGAAGCCGATCTGGGCGCGGCCGATGATCGCCTGAACGCCTTGCGCACGGCCGCGTTCGATGCCACTGCATGGCGAGGCCTGCTGGCCAGCGACGCCATCGAGCTGCGTTCCGGGCAGCCGCCGCGGGCATTCGCGGCGCTGAAGCAGTCGGCAGCGATGCGCGCCGCACCCGAGCGCGCGTTGCTGCGCGTGTCCGCGAATGGCGCGCTCGCGGCTACCGCCGGTGCCAGCCGCGGCGATGCGCCGCAGTCGTACCAGCGCGTCTGGCGCCATCAAGCCGGCGGCTGGAAGCTGGTGGTCGATCTGGTCGGCGACTGAGTAGCCGACGCGGATCACACCGCGCGCCGTATCATCGCGAGCGCACCAGGAGCAGGGGATGGCGAAGCCGCAGCGAGAGATCCGCTACATCGACATCAGCGCTGCGATGCGCAGCCGCTTCCAGCAGTGCGCGCCCGCCGCCTTGGCGCGGCGTTCGCCGGCACGGCTGCTGGCGCAGCTGTTGGCGATGCTGCAATGGCTGGTGATCGGTTCGATCGGCCTGCTTGGCGTGTTTGTCTGGCACTGGTCATCGGTGGCGCTGCTGCTGGTCTGGCTCGCGGGCATCGCGGTCGGCATCGTGGCGGACCTGACCAAGTGGCTGTTCGCACGCGGTCGGCTGATCCGGCAGTTGGAGACCTTCAGCGATGACCAGTTCACCTGGCACATGGTGGCGGCGATGCAGCACAACGAGCAGCGCCTGCGCGAGGAGGCGACCCATGTGCACCGCCCCGGCGTCGGCATCGCCTTCGACCTGGGATTCGGCGCACTGGCGACGCTGTTGTTCGCGCTCTGGTTCCGCCACGAAGGTATCGACGTGCTGGCCACGATCCGTGCCGATGTGGCGCTGCAGCGCGCGTTGCTGGCGGTGGTGGCGACGCCGCTGGTCGGGCTGCTCTCGACCCTGATCACGCTCGGCACTTCGCGTGATGGCGAGATCGACTACCAGGCGGGCGGGCGCGGGCTGGGTCTGCTGTTCGTGATCTTTGCGCTGATGTTCTTCGGCGACATGGAGGACGGCGTCGACAAGCTGGTCGTCTTCATCAACGGCGCCACCATCGCGGTCGGCCTGCTCGCGTTGTTCGGGTTGTGGCTGATGTGGCGGGAGCGGGATTGGCTGGCGAAGCATCTGGCGAAGCGATAGGGCATCGCGCCTGCCGGCGCGATGCCCTCCGGCACTGCCACCCACCTCACCAAGTGTAGCGGACCGAGTAGCGGATCTTCTGCTCGCCATCGGCCGGGATGTTCACGACGAAGTCGACCGTGTTCGCGTCACGCTTCTCGTGCTTCGCGTTCTCGTCGGTGATTGCCCAGGTGCTCCAGCGATACAGGTACTCGCGCACGCGGATGGTCGCGGCTTCCTTCTTGCGGTTGCGCACGCTGATCTCGAAGGTCTCGTCGATGCGCTTGGCCGAGGTGTCGATCTTGTAATCGATCTGCTTGCGCTCGCCGACCACGTCGAAGGCTTCGCCGAGCTTGATGCGCAGGGTCTCGTTGCGCGGCGTGTGCTTGATCACGTCCTCGCCGATGAACTCCAGGCTGCCGTCGCGGCTTGCCTGGTTCACGCGCACGCGGCCGGCGGGCAGCGGCAGGCCGAGACCGTTGGCTTCCTTGTTCTCGAACTCGAGCCAGGCGCCGACCACGCCGGAGTTGGTCGAGCCATAGCCCTGGTCGCTGATCGGCGAGCCCCAGAATCCGTAAGGCTGCGGCGACGCGGTGAAGACCAGTTCGCGCTTGCACTTCATGCCGACCGCCGAAGGGAACAGCTCCAGCTGCTTGGTCGAATTGTTCGGCACTTCGGTGCGGCGACCGAGCGTGTACAGGTGGTACTCGAACAGCTCCGATTCCTGGAAGCCGGGTGCGGCCGCCTCAGCGGCCATGCTGCGCTTGGCCATGCCGAGCGCCATCGGCGCCGGTGCGGCGGGCGCTCGATTGACCTCGCCCGCGACCAGCTTCAACTGCGCATTCGGATAGCTGGCGCCGCTCTGGTTGACCACGGTGACCCAGGCCGCGAGGTCCATTGCGCAAGCATTGGCATCGCCTTTCAGGATCACGTTGTAGTCGCTCCACCAGGTCATGCCCTGCGTCTGATAGGAGACCTGCGCGTCGTGCTTGCCACCGCGCTTGGCATCGACAAGCCAGACCAGCGTCGGCTTGGTGATCAGGCCTCCGGGCAGCGAGGGGAACGCGATGTTGGCGTAGTGGCTGAGCGTCTGCACTTCGCCGTTTGGCTGCATCAGGATCAGGCCGCCGGTGGCCGACAGCAGCTTGCCGGTGACTTGCTCGATCTTGTCGCCGCGGATCTGGTCGACGCTGACGGTCTCGCCGATGTAGCGGCTCAGCAGCTTCTGGCCGTCGACCAGGTCAAACTGGTAGTTCTGTTCGATCACGCGCGTGCCCTGCGGGTCGGTGATCGAGGCGAAGCTGACCGTGGTCGGGTCGATGCGCGTGGCGACGTCGCTGAAGCGTACTTCGCCCATGCCGTCCGGCAGTTCCAGGTCACGCCGGTCGCGCACCAGTGCGTAGCCGGGAAGCTGCAGGCCGTAGTTCGCGAGTTGTTCCGACGTGAGCGCGCCCGGCGCGGCGGACGAGTAGACGGTCAGCGAGAAATCGGGCGAGGACGCCGCGGCGGTGGACATGGCGAGGGCGACTCCGGTGGCGATGAGGGTGCGGCGCATGGCAGTGTTCTCCGGGCAGTGGGGGGAAGCGTAGCCCAATAACGCGGCCGGCAAGGCGTCGGGGTTTGTTCGTTCATCGGAGCGGCGTCGCCGAGCACCCCCTCACTCCCGGCCTCTCTCCCACGGGGGGAGAGAGGAGAAGTGCGGCACTGCGGCCAGCCCCCGAATGCACTGACGAACGCGCCGCGCGCTTTTCCCCTCTCCCTCGATGGGAGAGGGGCAGGGGAGAGGGTGAGTTCGGAGCGGTGTCGCCACGTGCCGCTATTTCAATCGCTCCCACAGGAACACGTAGCCGATCGCGTCCATGAATGCCGCCTGCTGGTTGTTGGCGGAACCGCCGTGGCCACCTTCGATGTTCTCGTAGTAGGTGACGTCCTTGCCGAGATCGATCAGCTTCGCCGCCATCTTGCGCGCATGGCCTGGATGCACGCGGTCGTCGCGGGTCGAGGTGGTGAACAGGATCGGCGGATAGGTCTTGCCCTTGTCGACGTTGTGGTAGGGCGAATACTTGGCGATGTAGGCCCATTCCTCGGGCAGGTCCGGGTTGCCGTATTCACCCATCCAGCTCGCGCCTGCGAGCAGCTTGTTGTAGCGGCGCATGTCGAGCAACGGGACTTCGCACAGCACCGCGCCCCAGAGGTCCGGGCGCTGCGTATACATGACGCCCATCAGCAGGCCGCCATTGCTGCCACCCTGGATGCCGAGGTGCTTGCTCGACGTGATCTTGCGCGCGATCAGGTCTTCGCCGATGGCGATGAAGTCGTCGTAGGCGCGCTGCCGATTCGCCTTCAGCGCCGCCTGGTGCCAGCGTGGTCCGAATTCGCCGCCGCCGCGGATGTTCGCGAGCACGAAGGCGCCGCCGCGCTCGAGCCAGCCGGCGCCGGCTGCGGCGTAGTAGCCCGGGGTCTCGGACACCTCGAAGCCGCCGTAACCGTAGAGCAGGGTCGGGATGCTGCCATCGCGCGCACGTGCCTTCGGCAGCACCAGGAAGTAGGGCACGCGGGTGCCATCCTTCGACGTGGCCTCGTGCTGCTCGACGACCAGCCCGGCGGAGCGGAAGTGTTCCTTCCGGCGCTTCAGCAACTCGTGCTTGCGCTCGCCGACGGTTCCGAGCGACAGCGAGGTCGGTGTCAGGAAGTCGGTCACGGTCATGAAGTAGTCGTCGCTGCGGTCCTCGTCGATGCCGCCCAGGCTGACCTCGGCATCGGCGGGCACCGCAATCGCCAGGCGCTTCCACTTCGAGTCTTGCAGGCGCATGGCCTCGGGTTGCCCGCGCACGTTGTCGAGGATGTTCAGCAGCACCGCGTTGCGCGTGGTCGAGTGGCCGGCCAGCGAGCGCTTCGCGGTCGGTGCGAACAGCACGGTGAACGCATCCTTGCCGGCGTAGAGGTCGTCGACCTTGATCGCCAGCAGGCTGCCGGCGGTGAACGTCTGCTTGCCGGGTTTCCAGTCGCTGCGCAGGCTGAGCAGCGCGTAGTCATGGAAGAAGTCGATCTCGGCGTCATCCGGTTTCGGCACCTTGACCAGCGTGCCGTCGCGGAACAGGTGCGTCTCGTTCTCGAAGAACGAGGGTACCCGGGTCACGCCGTCGTGGCGAAAACCGGCGCTGTGGCTGCTGAAGCCGAATGCGTAGACGTCCGCGGGTTTCGCCTCGAAGATGCGCGGCGCCTGCTGCCACGGCGTGCCGCGCTTCCACTCGTGCACGGTGCGCGGGTAGCCGGATTCGGTCAGCGAGCCCTTGCCGAAGTCGGTGCCCAGATACAGCGTGTCGCGGTCCTTCCAGCCCAGCGCCGACTTCGCCTCCGGCAGCACGAAGCCGTCCTTCACGAAGCCGAGCGTGGTCAGGTCGAACTCGCGGATCTCGACCGCGTCGCCGCCGCCGCGCGACAGCGAGATCAGGCAGCGGTCCTGCGCCGGTTCGATGCAGTCGGCGCCGTTCCATACCCAGTTCGCTTTCTCGGCCTGGTTCAGCGCATCGAGATCGAGCACGGTCTGCCACTGCGGCTCGGCCTTGCGGTACTCGGCCAGCGTGGTGCGGCGCCAGATGCCGCGCTCGTGCCGCTCGTCCTTCCAGAAGTTGTAGTAGTGCTCCTGCAGCTTGGTGACGTTGGGAATGCGGTCGCTGGCGTTGTAGATCGCGAGCAGGCGCTCGAACAGCGGCTTGAACGAGGGGTCGGATTCGAGCGCCTTCTGGCTCTGGGCGTTGCGCGCCTTGACCCAGTCGAGCGCCTTGGTGCCCTCGACGTCCTCCAGCCAGAGATAGGGATCGGTGTCAGCCGCGGATGTGGTCATCGGGATGCCTGTGAGCAGGGCCAGGGCGAGCACGGGTTTGGTCAGGTTCATGGGTGTCCTCCGGAACGCGTCTTGTAGCAGCGGCCGAGTCGTCGTGGAAAGCAGGCTCGCGCAGGCGACCGGCTCGTTGTTGCACCGCACCATGTGCAGGGCTAGCATGGCGGCCTCATTCGGGAGGGGCAACATGGCCAAGGCCGCGCAGGGTGGATTCAAGGACTGGGAGGCATTGCACCAGCAGTGGTGGAGTGCGGTCTCGGAGGGTGCAAACCGGTTTGTGCAGGGTGATTGGCGCGATGGCGCCAAGGCTTTCGGCGATCTGTTCGGCGGCAAGCTCGGCGATGGCACCGATGCCGCCACCGAGCGCTTCATCCAGGGCACCAAACAGTATCTCGACTGGGTCGAGAAGTTCTCCGGGCAACTCGCCAGCGGTTCCGGCTTTCCGAAGGATGCGGGGCAGTGGACGCAGCTGTTCCAGGGCGCGCTCGGTCCGATGGGCGAGACCCAGAACCCGTTGCGCGACCTGTTCGCGGCCATGGCCAGCCCGGACGCGCGCGGCTTCGAGCAGATGTTTAGCGGCTGGACGAATCCCGCTGACCTGTTCAAAGGAGAGGTCCAGGGCCTACTCGGCATGCCGGCTTTCGGTTTCACGCGCGAGTCGCAGGAACGCCAGCAGCGGCTGATCGCCGCGTTCCTGCAGTATCAGGACGCGATGTCGGCCTACAACCGCCTGATGCTCGAAGCGAGCAAGCGCGCGGTCAGCAAGTTCCAGACCCTGCTCGCGAGCCGCGAGGAACCCGGGCGTCAGCTGAAGTCCCTGCGTCAGGTGTATGACCTGTGGGTGGACGCGGCCGAGGAGGGCTATGCCGAGGTCGCGCTCAGCCCCGAGTTCCGCGCCGCCTACGGGGACTTGGTCAACAAGCAGATGACGCTGCGCAGCCTGGTGCAGGGCGAGGTCGAACGTGCGACCGGCCAGTTCGGCATGCCGACCCGCACCGAGGTGAACTCGACCGCGCGCCGCATGCAGGAGATGCGCCGCGAATTGCGCGCGCTGCAGGAGCGCCTCGAAGCGCTGGAAACCGGCCAGCCCGCCGCGAAGCCGGCATCGAAGCCGGCCAGCAAGCCGGTTGCCGGCAAGTCCACCTCCACCTCGACCAAGCCGGCGGCCAAGAAGGCCGCGGCCCGTCGCTCGCGCTGATCAGGGAGCTGAAACATCATGGGTCCGATCCAACTCGAACCGAACCAGGTTGCCGCCGAGCTCTCGCGCTTTGGAGAAAAGCTCGCCAAGGGCATGAAAGTACTGAAAGAAGTTCCTGAGGTGCACTACGGTGCCAGCGACAAGCAGGAGATCTATCGCGAAGACAAGGTGGTGGTCTATCGCTTCACCAGCAAGCACAAGGTGACGCACAAGACGCCGCTGCTGATCGCCTACGCGCTGGTCAATCGCCCGTACATGGTCGACCTGCAGGACGACCGCTCGATCGTGAAGAGCCTGCTTGAAGCCGGCCACGACGTGTACCTGATCGACTGGGGCTACCCCGACCCGTCCGACCGCTACCTGACGCTGGATGACTACATCAACGGCTACCTGCGCCGTTCGGTCAAGGCCGTGGCGAAGCACACCGGCGTCGACAAGATCAACCTGCTCGGCATCTGCCAGGGCGGCGCCTTCAGCCTGTGCTACGCCAGCATCTACCCGGAAACCCTGCAGAACCTGATCACGATGGTCACGCCGGTCGATTTCCAGACCCCGGACAACATGCTCAGCCACTGGACCCGCGGCATGGATGTGGACCTGTTCGTCGACACCCTCGGCAACGTGCCCGCCGACCTGATGAACTGGTGCTACCTGACGCTGAAGCCCTATCGGCTGCTGCAGCAGAAGTACGTCGGCCTCACCGACATCCTCGACAACCCGGCCGAGATGGAGAACTTCCTGCGCATGGAGAAGTGGATCTTCGACTCGCCCGACCAGGCCGGCGAAGCCTTCCGCCAGTTCATCAAGGACTTCTATCAGGGCAACAAGCTGATGACAGGCGGCTTGAAGATCGGATCGAAAGACGTTGATTTGAAAGCAATCAAGCTCCCGATCCTGAACATCTTCGCCGAACAGGACCACCTCGTCCCGCCGGCGGCGTCGCGCGCGCTCAAGGGCGCCACCTCGACCCGCGACTACACCGAGCTGTCGTTCAAGGGCGGCCACATCGGCATCTACGTCTCCGGCCGCGCCCAACGCGAAGTCCCACCGGCGATCGATCAGTGGTTGCGCAAGCGGGGCTAGCGGGGCCGGTCAGAAGCTGATGAACAGACCGCCGTTGACCGGCAGGTTGACGCCGGTGAGGAAGCCGGCGTCGTCGGCGGTGAGGAATTCGACCGCACGGGCGATGTCTTCGGGCTCGCCGATGCGGCCGACCGGGATCTGGTTGACGATCTGGTTGCGGATGTTCTCGGGGATCGCCATCACCATGGCGGTACGGCAGTAGCCCGGCGACACCGAGTTGACGGTGACGCCCTTGCGCGCGACTTCGCGCGAGAGCGCCATGGTGAAGCCGTGCAGGCCGGCCTTCGAGGCCGAGTAGTTGGTCTGGCCGAACTGGCCAGTCTGGCCGTTCACCGAGGAGATGTTGACGATGCGGCCGAAGCCCTGGTCACACATGCCGTCGATGACCGCGCGCGTCATGAAGAACACGCCGTCGAGGTTGACCCGCATCAGGTCGGTCCATTGCGCGGTCGTCATCTTGCGCAGGGTGGTGTCGCGGGTGATGCCGGCGGCGTTCACCAGCACGTCGATGTGGCCGTGGCTCGCGAGGACGCGTGCCACCAGGTCGCTGCAGGACTGCTCGTCCGCGACGTTGAGTGGCTCGAATGCCACGCGCTCGCCCAGATCCGCCATCTCCTCGCGAAACGCGGCGATGCGCTCGGCGCGTGCATCGAGGTCGGCGGCAATGACCGTGCGGCCCGACTGCGCCAGCTTGCGGCAGATGGCAGAGCCCAGACCACCGATTCCGCCCGTGACAATGGCGACGCGCTGCGACATGAGTTGAACCCCTGATTCGAGAAGAGAAAGCGGAATCTATTGCTGCGCCGCAGAAAAAGCCAGACGGCCGGCGCCCGTGGCAGCGACGCAATTGAAAATCAGCGTTTCCGGTCGCCCGGCTTGGGCTGCGCCTTCAGCGGCGCTTCGCCGATGAACTTCGACTGCATCTGCTTCCACAGTTCGAGGTTGCGTTCGGTCATGTCGTTCAACACCGACCACGGCGTCTGCCCGAGGATGTTGTTCATCTGGCTGCGGAACTGCGTCTGCTGGTCGAGGAAGACCTGCATGCTGCGCTCCAGGTAGCTGCCCATGAAGCCCTGCAGCGAGTCGCCGTAGAAGCGGATCAGCTGCGACAGCAGCTTGGTACTGAACAGCGGCTGGCCCTTCTCCTCGTGCTCGCTGATGATCTGCAGCAGCACGGTGCGGGTCAGGTCTTCGCCGGTCTTGGCGTCGCGCACTTCAAAGTCCTCGCCGTCGACGACGAGCTGGCGCACTTCGTCGACGGTGATGTAGCTCGAGATCTCGGTGTCGTAGAGCCGACGATTCGGGTACTTCTTGATGATGCGCGTGCTCTTGGTCATGGTCCGAACCTAGCAGAAGGCTTGTGCGGCGCACCAGAGGCAGATCGACAATCGGGTGCGCGGCACAAAGCTTTTCGGCACTACCAGCCCATGTAGTGGCCGCCATTGATGGACAGGTTCGCACCAGTGATCCAGGCGGCCTCGTCGTTGACCAGGAAGGCCACGGCGTAGGCGATTTCCTCGGGTTTGCCCAGGCGACCCGTGGGGATCTGCGCGACGATCTTGGCGCGCACTTCCTCGGGCACCGCCATCACCATGTCGGTGGCGACGTAGCCGGGCGAAACGGTATTCACGGTGATGCCGAACTTCGCGCTTTCCTGCGCCAGCGAAATGGTGAAGCCATGCATGCCGGCTTTCGCCGCAGCGTAGTTGGCTTGCCCGTACTGGCCCTTCTGGCCGTTGATCGAGGAGATCTGCACGATGCGTCCCCACTGGCGCGTGCGCATGCCTTCGATCACCGCGCGGGTGACGTTGTAGCAGGAGTTCAGATTGGTGTTGATCACCTCCTGCCACTGCAGCGCACTCATGCGGTGGAAGGTGGTGTCGCGGGTAATGCCGGCGTTGTTGACCAGGATGTCGACCGGCCCGAGCTGCGCTTCCAGCGCCTTGATCATGGTCGCCGCGGTCTGCGGGTCGGCGACGTCGCCGGGGACGATGCCGATGTCGTAGCCGAGCCGCTTCTGTTCTTCCTGCCAGGCCCGGGCGCGGGTTTCGTCGCGATAGTTGGTGGCGACGCGGTGGCCGAGTTTGGCCAGGCGCTGGCAAATGGCGGTGCCGATGCCTCCGGTGCCGCCGGTGACGAATGCAATACGTTGCGTCATGTTCCCTCTCCAAGTTCCGCGGGCGCGGACATGCCCGGATTCTAGACGTTGTCCTCCGGCATGCGGGAGGGTATGGGCAAGGGAATCGAGTCCACCGAGAACTTCGCGACCGCGGACTGCAACAGCGCAGTCACATCGCCGCAATGGGTCGGGTCGGGCTGGCCGAGGAAGCGCAGCGCCGCGCGCAGCGCGGGCAACGGGTCGTCGGCCCGCAGTGGCTGGCTCGCGAGCGACTTGCCGAGCTTGCGGCCGTGTTCGTCGAGCACCAGCGGCAGGTGCAGATAGCGCGGCGTGGGCAGGCCGAGTTGCCGTTGCAGCCAGATCTGGCGCGGCGTGGAGTCGAGCAGGTCGGCGCCGCGCACCACTTCGCTGATGCCTTGCGCGGCGTCGTCGACGACCACCGCGAGCTGGTAGGCGTGCAGCCCGTCGTTGCGCTTGAGCACGAAATCGCCGACCTCCCGGCGCAGTTCCTGCCGGTAGCGACCGATGCGCGCATCGTCGAACTCGACCGCGAGTTCGGGTACGCGTGCGCGCCATGCGTGCGCGACCGTGGCCTCGGGGCGTGGACACGCGGCGCGATGCAGTCCTGAGCTGGCTTCAAGCTGGCGCCGGCTGCACGCACAGGGAAAGGCGATGCCGCGCGCGATGAGTTGCTCCAGCGCGGCGTCGTAGCGGGACGCGCGCTGGCTCTGGCACAGCACGGGTTCGTCCGGGCGCATGCCGTGGGCGGCCAGCATGGCAAGGATGCGATCGGCAGCGCCCGCCACCTCGCGCGGCGGGTCCAGGTCCTCGATGCGCACCAGCCAGGATCCGCCTGCGGCGCGTGCGCGCAGCCAACTGCCGAGCGCCGCCACCAGCGACCCGAAATGCAGATCGCCGGTGGGCGAGGGGGCGAAACGACCGCGGTAGCTGCTGCTCATGTCCTCACGCATCGATCACGATGCCGCACGACCGCGAAACGCTGCGCGTCGACGGCTTGAAAAGCGGGCCAGCATCCGCACTATCGAGGGCGCTGCCAAGGCCGGCAGCGTTGCACGGAACCGTCACATGTTGCGCATCGCGCTCTTCATCGGCACCAATCTCGCGATCATGGTGCTGCTCGGCCTGATTGGCTCGATCTTCGGCGTCGGCCGCGACAGCGGGCTGGGCGGTTTGCTGCTGATGTCGGCGGTGATCGGCATGAGCGGTTCGTTCATTTCGCTGTTCCTGTCGAAGTGGATGGCCAAGCGCAGCACCGGGGCGCAGGTGATCGCACAGCCGCGCAACCAGACCGAGGCCTGGCTGTTCGAGACCGTGCGGCGCCAGTCGGAGCGCGTCGGCATCGGCATGCCCGAAGTGGCGGTCTACGAAGCGTCCGAGATGAATGCATTCGCCACCGGCTGGAACCGCAACAACGCGCTGGTCGCGGTCAGCACCGGGCTGTTGCGCAACATGGGCCGGAGCGAAGTCGAGGCGGTGCTTGCGCACGAGATCTCGCACGTGGCCAACGGCGACATGGTCACGCTGACCCTGATCCAGGGCGTGCTCAACACGTTCGTGGTGTTCATCAGCAACATCGTCGCCTCGATCGTCAGTTCCGCACTGCGCCGCAACGACGACGACGGTCCGGGCGTGATCGACTCGCTGGTGCACACGCTGGTGTACATGGCGCTGCAGATCGTGCTCGGCCTGCTGGCCTCGATCATCGTCATGTGGTTCTCGCGTCGCCGCGAATACCGCGCCGACGCCGGCGGTGCCGATCTGGCCGGTCGCGACTCGATGATCGCCGCATTGCGCCGGCTGGCGGGTGATCCGAACGACCACGTGCTGCCGGACGAGGTCAAGGCCTTCGGCATCTCCGGAGGCAAGGCCGGCGGCCTGCGCGCGCTGTTCCTGACGCATCCGCCGATCGCCGACCGTATTGCCGCGCTGGAGCAGATGCCGCGGACCGGTGTGGTCGGCTGACTCATCCGAAGTCGTAGGACATCACCTTCTCGGGTTCCTGCAGGAAGTTGCCCTGCACGAAGTTGACGCCGCAGGAGAACAGGATCGACATCGACGCCGCGTCCTCGACGAACTCGGCCACGGTCAGCTTGTCCATCGACCGCGCCTGGTCGGCGAGTTCCTTGACCTTGGCCTGGTTTTCCTTGTTCTTCGGCAGTTCGGCCATGTAGGTGCGGTCGATCTTCAGGTACTTGGCGTCGACGTGCTTGAGCAGCTGCATCGAGTTCAGGCCGGAGCCGAACTGCTCGATCGCGAAACTGGAGTGGAACTGCTCCAGGCCCTTCTGGAAGGTGCGCGCGGCCTTGAGGTTGGTGACGACCTTGCCCTCGGGTGCCTCGAACACCAGCGCGTCGCCGCGCAGGCGCGCGGCCTGCAGCTGGGTCGCGATCCAGGGCAGGATCGCGGCGTCGTCCATGGTCTGCGGCGTGGTCTTGATGAAGAAGGTGCACTTGCGGCCTTCGCGTTCGCGTTCGGCGACGGTGCGGATGGCCTTGCCGATGACCCAGCGGTCGATCGCCGGCATCAGGCCGTTCTTTTCCGCGATCGGCAGGAAGTGCCCGGGCGAGATTTCGCCCTTCGGGCTGTTCAGGCGCAGCAGGATCTCGTAGAACTCGCCTTCCTCGCCCATCAGGCTGATGATCGGCTGGAAGTACAGGGTGAAGCCGTCGTGCGCGAGCGCATCCTTGACCAGGTTCAGCCAGGCGCGCTGCTTCTCGGCGTCGGCCTTGTCCTGCGCCGCCGGGTCGAAGATGGCGAAACGGTTGCCGCCTTCGGTCTGCGCGGTCTTCAGCACCGCGGCCGCTTCCGACAGCATGTTCTGGGTGTTGGCGATCTTCTCGCCGATGAACACGACGCCGTTGCTGATGGTCAGGTTGACCGACTTGCCGTTCAGCTCGAAGACGTGTTCCTCGAACGCCTTGCGCAGGTTCTGCGCGATGAGTTCGGCCTTCTCGTGCGACAGCCGCGGCACGATCACGCCGAAGTTGAATTCGCCGACGCGCGCGGCGATGTCGTGCTCGCGCAGCTGCGACTTGAGCAGCTTGGCCATGTCCGCGAGCAGCAGGTCGGCATTGCCGATGCCGACGGTGTCGAGCACCTTGCGGAAGTTGTCCGGCTCGACGAAGAACAGTGTCAGGTCGGACTTGCCGGCAGCGGCCTCGGCCGCGATCTTGTCGAGTTCGCTGATGAAGCTGCTGCGGTTGTACAGGCCGGTGACCAGGTCCTGCGAACGCAGGCGGTCGAGTTCGGCGGCCTGTTCGGCGCCGATCTCCTGGCGCCGGAACGTGATCTGGGTGCAGGGCTCGCCCTCGAAGGTCGCTTCCTCGAACTGCATCACCGCGTCGAACTCGGCGCCGTCCATGCGCCGCGCCTTGATCTCCAGCCGCTCCGGCGGCTTCTCGCCCTTGGACATCTTGCGCAGCAGCGCCTTGAACGACTCGCCGTGCGCGCCACCGATCATGTCCAGGATCGGCGTGCCTTCGATCTCCTCGAACTCCTCGTAGCCGAACATCTCGAGGTAGGCCTTGTTGGCGCGCACGTGCATGCCTTCGTGGACGAAGGCGATCGGGTCGCGCGAGGAGTCGAGCAGTGCGTCGCAACGCTTCTCGACCTCGCGCAGGCTGGTCTCCAGCCGCCGCACCGCGCGCCGGGTCATGACGTCGGTGAACTCGCGGCGCACGATCATCTGCAGGTGCTCGCCGCGCGAGAGCAGCGCGCAGGCGCGGGCGCCGGCCATCGAGGCGTCGATCACGCACTTCTCGTTGACCTCGGCGACGAGGGCAACGACCGGGATGTCCTTGCTCGACTTGCGCACCGCGGCGACGGTCTCGATCAGCGTCGGCGACTTGTTCGCGGCGTCGACCAGGATCACGTCGGGGAGGTGTTCCTCGATCTGCGAGGCCAGCTCCGCGGCGGTTTCTGCGCGTACCGGGCGCACGGGGATGCCGCCATTGCGCAGCGTGCTGATCAGCTGCTCGGCGATTTCCATCGAGTCTTCGACGATCAGCAGCCGAACGACCTGATCCTTTTGCGCCATGACGTCCCCGAAACGTTCTCAGGTGTCTTTTTACCGTATTCGCGCCGCCCGAGGCCAGCGTTTTGCCGATGGACGGACTTGACTGGGTTCAGGCGAACGGGGTTTTCGACGCCGCCCCGGCCTGCTCGCGCACGAACTTCGGCACCAGGTACCCGGGCTGCGCAGCACGCAATCCCGCGGCCAGCGCCGCCGCGGTCGCGTCGTCCACCTCGAAGTGCGCGGCGCCGTGGACGCGGTCGAGCAGGTGCACGTAGTACGGCAGCACGCCGGCCGCAAACAGCGTTTCACCGAGCGTGGCCAGGGTCTGCACGTCGTCATTGACACCGCGCAGCAGCACGCTCTGGTTGAGCAGCACGACCCCGGCCGCACGCAGCGCGGCCAAGGCCGCGACCACCTCGGGTCCGATCTCCTGGGCGTGGTTGGCGTGGATCACGCAGACCACCGGCCACGGCAGCGCACGCAGCCAGTCGAGCAGCTCGCGGTCGACGCGCTGAGGCAGCACCACCGGAAGGCGGGTGTGGATACGCAGCCGGCGCAGGTGCGGGATCGCGGCCAATTGTGTCGTCAGCTCGCGCAGCTTGGCAGTGGTCAGCGCCAGCGGATCGCCGCCGCTCAGCAGCACCTCGTGCAGGGAAGGGTCGCCGGCGATCGCGGCGACGGCGTCGCGCCAGCCGTTGCGCGCGGCCAGTTCCTCGGCATAGGGGAAGTGGCGCCGGAAGCAGTAGCGGCAGTGGATCGCACAGCTTCCGGTCGCGACCAGCAGCGCGCGTCCGGCGTATTTGTGCAGCACGCCCGGGGCCTCGCGCGCGGCCAGATCGCCGACGGCATCGAAGCCGAAGCCCGGCACCAGCCGATCCTCGTCGTCGAGCGGCAGCACCTGGCGCAGCAGCGGGTCATCGCGGTCGCCCGCTCGCATGCGCGCCAGATAGCCGCGTGGCACGCGCGTCGGAAAGCGCTTGCCGTCGGCCTGGGGCAGGCGCGCGCGCAGATCGCCAAGACCAAGCGCGTCGAGCAGTTCGCCGGGGTCGGTGATGGCTTCGCGCCAGAGCTGCTGCCAGCCCGAGGGCTGCAAGGAGCGGGGGGTTGTCGGTATCATGCGCGCCCTGTCGCCGGGCGCTCAGCGTCCGGACCTTCGGAATTCTCGGGTTATTTCATTCTAGCCGCATTCCCGATGCGGCTCTTCGCACTGGAGCAATGGCATGGCCAGCTATGGCATGAACGACGTCAAGAACGGCATGAAGATCATGGTCGACGGCGCGCCCTGCGTCATCACCGATACCGCCTACGTGAAGCCGGGCAAGGGCCAGGCCTTTACCCGCGTCAAGTACCGCAACATCAAGAACGGTCGCGTGGTCGAGTTGACGATGAAGGCGACCGACTCGCTCGACGGCGCCGACGTGATCGACACCGACATGGAGTACCTGTACTCTGATGGCGAGTTCTGGCACTTCATGGACCCGACCAGCCACGAGCAGTTCAGCGCCGACGCCGCGGCGATGGCCGATGCCGCGAAATGGCTGAAGGGCAACGAGACCTGCATCGTCACGCTGTTCAACGGCTCGCCGCTGGTGGTGACGCCGCCGACCTACGTCGAGCTCAACATCACCGAGACCGATCCCGGCGTACGCGGTGACACCTCGGGTGGCGGCGGCAAGCCGGCCAAGCTCGAGACCGGCGCGGTGGTGCGCGTGCCGCTGTTCGTGCAGCAGGGCGAAACCATCAAGTGCGATACCCGCAGCGGCGAGTACGTCTCGCGCGTCAAGTAATCCGGCAGTCGGAACCGGCATGGACCAGATCGAGGTCGACCTGCTGATCGAGGCCGAGTGGGTGGTCCCGGTACAGCCGCACGGCGTGGTGCTGGAACAGCATGCGGTCGCCGTGCACCACGGCCGTATCGTCGCGCTGCTGCCGGTGGCGGAGGCGCGCATGCGCTACGCCGCACGCGAAGTCGTGGCACGGCCCGGGCACGCGCTGATCCCGGGCCTGGTCAACCTGCATTGCCATTCGGCGATGGTGCTGATGCGCGGGCTGGCCGACGACCTGCCGCTGATGACCTGGCTGCAGCAGCACATCTGGCCGACCGAGGCGAAGTTCGTCGGTGCCGAGATGGTCGCCGACGGCAGCCTGCTGGCGGCGGCCGAGTTGCTGCGCGGCGGCGTCACCTGCGTCAACGAGATGTACTACTTCCCGGAAGTGGCCGCGGCGACGTTCAAGCGCGTCGGCTTGCGTGCCGGCATCGGTCTGACCGTGATCGAGTTCCCGACCGCCTGGGCGCGCCATGCCGAGGAGTACATCGACAAGGGCCTCGCGCTCGCCGATGAGCTCAAGCACGAGTCGATGCTGCGCGCGGTATGGGCACCGCATGCGCCGTACACGGTGTCGGACGCAAGCTTCGAGAAGATCCGGCTGTATTCCGACCAGCTCGACCTGCCGGTGCACGTGCATCTGCACGAAACCCGCTTCGAGGTCGAAGACGCACTGCGCCAGCACAAGGAACGGCCGTTCTCGCGCCTGAAGCGCCTTGGCCTGGTCAATCGCAACCTGATCGCGGTGCACATGACCGAGCTCAGCGAGTCCGAGATCGGGCAGTGCGCCGAGGCCGGCGTCAGCATCGCGCATTGCCCGGAATCGAACCTCAAGCTGGCCAGCGGTTTCGCGCCGATCGAAGCGCTGCGGCGCGCCGGAGTGAATGTCGGCATCGGCACCGACGGCGCCGCCAGCAACAACGACCTCGACCTGATCGGCGAAATGAAGACCGCCGCGCAGCTGGCCAAGGCGGTGGCCGGAGACGCGGCTGCGCTGGATGCGGCGGCTGCCCTGCACATGGCGACGCTCGGTGGAGCGCGCGCGCTCGGCTGGGACGAGCGCATCGGCTCGATCGAGGTCGGCAAGGACGCGGACCTGACCCTGATCGCGCTCGACCAGTTCGACACCCTGCCGGTCTACCACCCGATTTCGCAGATCGTCTACGCCAGCAACCGCCGCGACGTGCGCGATGTCTGGGTACGTGGCGAGCGCAAGCTCGACGGCGGTCGGCTCACCGGGTTCGATACCGATCGCCTTGCCGCCAGCGCGCGCAGCTGGGGCGTGCGCATGCGCGCGGAGCACTGAGATGCAGACTGCCGATCCGCGCGAAATCGCCAAGTTCAACGAACAGGCGCACCGCTGGTGGGACCCGCAGGGGCCGTCGCGGGCGCTGCATGAACTGAACCCGCAGCGTCTGGCGTTCGTGCGCGAGCGCATCGGACTGAAGGGCGCGCGCGTGCTCGACCTCGGTTGTGGCGGCGGCATTCTGGCCGAGGCGCTTGCCGCCGAGGGCGCCGACGTGCTCGGCATCGACGCCGCCGGCGAGCAGATCGAGATCGCGAAGCTGCACGCGCTCGAATCGGGCGCCAGGGTGCAGTACCGGCATGTCGATGCCGAACAGCTCGCGGCCGAGTTGCCGGGCGCCTTCGACGCCATCTGCTGCATGGAAATGCTGGAACATGTCGAGTCGCCCGATCGCGTGCTGGCGGCCTGCGCGACGCTGCTGAAACCCGGCGGCCAGCTGTTCCTGTCGACGATCAACCGCACCGCGCGCAGTTTCGCGCTCGCGATCGTGGCCGCCGAGCACCTGCTGCAACTGCTGCCGAAAGGCACCCACCGGCACGAGCTGTTCATCCGCCCGAGCGAGCTTGCGGCCGGATTGCGCCACGCCGGCCTGGAGCTGCGCGCGCTCGAAGGGCTGCAGTACGACCCGTTCCGGCGCAAGTCCTGGCGCAATGCCGACGTCGCCGTGAACTACCTCGCGCATGCGGAGAAGGCCGTTGCCGGCTAGGACGCGCGCGTTGCTGTTTGATCTCGACGGCACCCTGCTCGACACCGCGCCGGACATGGTCGCCGCCGCCAACGCGCTGCGTGCCGACGCCGGCCTTGAAGCCCTGCCGCTGCTGCAGTTGCGGCCGTTCGTTTCCAAGGGCGGACGTGCGCTGCTCGCGGCCGCGTTCGCGCATCTTGGCGAGGCGCAACGCGAGGCGCTGCTGCAGCCGTTCCTGGAGCGCTACCGGCACGATATCGCGGTCGCGACGCGGCCGTTCGCCGGCATCATCGAGTTGCTGCAGCACTGCGAGTCGAACGGTGTTGCGCTTGGCATCGTGACCAACAAGCCGGGCTGGCTGACCGACGCGGTGCTGGACGCGCTCGCCCTGCGTGACCGCTTCGGCGCCATCGTCAGCGGCGACACGCTGGCCGAGAAGAAACCGCATCCGGCTCCAGTGCTGCATGCACTGGGCCAGCTTGCCGTGGCGCCGACGCAGGCATGGATGTTCGGCGACGATCGTCGCGACATCGAAGCCGGCCGCGCCGCGGGCACGCGCACCGCGGCCGCCGCGTTCGGATACGTCGATGCCGGGGACGATCTGCATGCCTGGGGTGCCGATGCCGTGGTCGACGCCGCCGAGCGGCTGGTCGCCTACCTGGATTGAGGCGATGGCGATGGGCGATGCCGAACTCGATGCCGAGAGCTTTTTCGCGAAGTGGCTGGACGCCTGGCCGGCGCTCAGGCTGGCGCGGTTGTTCGCATCGCCGGGGGAGTGGCCGCGGTTGCGCGGCCGCGTCGGTGCGCTGTTCGAGATCGCCGAAGCCAGTTGGGTGTTGCGCGATGAAGGCGTGCGTGTGCACAAGCTGCAGTGGTGGCGCGAGGAGCTGCAGCAGCATGCCGCCGGTGCGGCGCGGCACCCGTTGCTGGTCGCGGCAGGCGCCGCGTCGTGTTCGCCGCTGCTGGCCGCGCACGCGCTGGACCAGGTTCAGCAGCCAGCACCGGCCGATGCGACCCAGGCGCTCGGCCACATCCGTCTGCTGGCCGCCGCCGCGTCCGATGCCAGCGTCGATGTCGCCTGCGCGCAGGCATTGCTCGCGGGCATGCACCTGCTGGCGCTGGACGACGCGCTGCCCGGCGCATTCGCGCTCGCGCCGCTCGATCTGCGCGCGCGCCATGCGCTGGCCGGCGCCGAGCGCGGCGCGGCACTGCGTGCACTGGTCGCGTCGCTGGCGCGGGCCTGGCAGGGCGAACTGGCCAATCACCGCGACGCCTTGCCACGCAGTCGCTGGCACGGGGCGCGCGGCATGCGCGTGCTGCACCAGCAGGCGCTGGCCCTGATCGCGGCGCTGGCCGACGGTCATGCGGCACCGCCGCTTGGCTGGCGCAGCGCGTTCTCGGCCTGGCGGGCCGTGGCCGGACTGCGCTGAGCCGATACACTGCCGCCCTTGGATCGAGGAACCCGCATGAGTACCCCCCCAGCCACGGCGCGATCGCTGCCGGACATCGCCAACGAAGCGCGGCCGGCCATCGCCGGCCAGCTCGACTGGGTCGGCATGGGCGACATCGAATTGCCGGTGCGGATCGCCGGGCCCGATGGCGGGCCGATCCACGCCCATGCCCGCGTCACTGCCTACGTCAACCTGCAGAAGCCCGAGGTGCGCGGCATCCACATGTCGCGCCTGTACCTGCTGCTCGATCGCCTGCTCGGTTCGGAAGTGCTGACCCCGTGCTCGGTGCGCCGCGTGCTGCGCGAGTTCGTCGACTCGCATGCGGAGCTGTCGAGCCGAGCGCTGCTGCGCGTCGCGTTCGACTACATGGTGCGCAGGCCGGCGCTGGTCAGCGACAACAGCGGCTGGAAGTCCTACCCGGTGGTGATCTCGGGCCTGCTCGACCGCGGTCAGTTCAGCATCGAGACCGCGTTCGAGGTGACCTATTCGAGCACCTGTCCGTGCTCGGCGGCGCTGGCGCGGCAGGTGATCCAGGAACAGTTCCAGTCCGATTTCTCGTCAGACGATGGCCTCGACTACGAGCGCGTGCTGGCCTGGCTCGGTTCGGAGCGGGGCATCGCCGCGACGCCGCACAGCCAGCGCTCCGGCGCCGAGGTGCGCGTGCGCCTGCTGCCGAGCTTCGACTCGTTCCCGCTGGTGGCGCTGATCGATCGCATCGAGGAAGCATTGAAGACGCCGGTGCAGACTGCGGTCAAGCGCGAGGACGAACAGGCCTTCGCGCGCCTGAATGCCCAAAACCTGATGTTCTGCGAAGACGCCGCGCGCCGCATGCAGAAGGCACTCGATGCCGACGAACGCATCGCCGACTTCTGGGTGCGCGCCAGCCACTTCGAGAGCCTGCATCCGCACAACGCCGTTGCGATCGCGACCAAGGGCATCGCCAATGGCTACAACGCCGGCATGGATTGGGTCGGGGACCTGCAGCGCTGAGAGCCGTTATTGCCTGAGAAGGCGCACGGGCTTGCCGACTTCCGGCGAACCCGGCGCGGGCATCGGTCCGGCAATCAGCTGCGGATCGAGTCGGGTCTCGAACCAGTTCATGCCCCAGTGCAGGTGCGGGCCGGTGGCGCGGCCGGTGGCGCCGACGGCGCCGATGACCTGGCCCATCGCGATGCGTTGTTCCGCCTTCACGTCGATGCGGCTCATGTGCACGAACACGCTCGACAGGCCATGGCCGTGGTCGATCAGCACGGTGCCGCCGGTGAGATAGAGATCGTTGTGGACGAAGCTGACGATGCCATCGGCCGGCGCGTGGATCGGCGTACCGGCAGGAACGGCGATATCGACGCCGTAGTGCGGGTTCTTCGGCGTGCCATTCAAGAGCCGCTGGCTGCCGTAGACGCCACTGATGCGGCCGCTGTTCGGCCAGATGAAACCGAAGCGGAAATCCTGGCGGTCGTCGTCACGTTCGCGCGCCTTCGCGACCAGCGCCTGCTCGCGTGCGATGCGCTCGGCCAGCTTCGGGTCCGGATTGACGGTGGATTCCGCGAGGCCGTCGACCCGCTCGATCGCGAATTCGCGCGGCTGCACCGGAATGTCGAAGTGCTTGCTGTCGCCATTTGGATAACGCACGTCGACGCCGATCGAACCCTGGATGTCGCGCCCCAGCCCGAATACGAAGGTGCCCGCCCGGTCGACGCGCAGCATGCGGCCGTCGAGGACAACGCTGGCGCCGGGCTCGGTCTGCCCGACCCAGAGCTGGCCCGGGATGGCCACCGCCGGCAGCTCGGTGCGGCGCAACTCCACGGCGTGCGTGCTCGGCAGCAAGCACCACAGCAAGCCGATCAGCAAGGCTCTCATTGCGCGTCGAATTCCAGTCGCATCGGCGACGCCGGCTGATCGAAGGCACCGGCGTGCCAGACGCGGCGGCCGTTGACGAAGGTCGAGTGCACCGAGGCGCGGAAGGTGTCGCCCTCGAACGGCGACCAGCCGCAGCGCGACAGCGTGTCCTCGCGCCGCACCAGCTGCGAACGGTTCGGATCGACCAGGACCAGGTCGGCGAAAGCGCCCTCGCGCAGGAAGCCGCGGTCGCGGATGCGGTAGCGCTTCGCCGCCGCGTGCGCGAAGCGCTCGACCAGCGTGGTCAACGCCAGATCGCCATCGAACACGCGCTCCAGCGCGCACTGCAGCGCATGCTGCACTAGCGGCAGTCCGGAAGGCGACGCCGCATAGGACTGCGCCTTCTCCTGCAGCGTGTGCGGGGCATGATCGGTGGCAAGCACGTCGATGCGGCCCTCGGCCAGCGCACGCACGATCGCCGCGCGGTCGCTGGCCAGCTTGATTGCCGGATTGCACTTGATCAGCGCGCCGCGGCGCAGGTAGTCGCGACTGTCGAAATGCAGGAAATGCACGCAGGTTTCCGCGGTGATGCGCTTGTGCTCGATCGGCCCCGCGGCAAACAGCTCCAGTTCCTCGGCGGTGGACAGATGCAGCACGTGCAGGCTGCTGCCGTGGCGCCGAGCGAGTTCGAGTGCCAGCCGCGTCGATTTCAGGCAGGCCTCGCGCGAACGCAATTCGCCGTGCAGCTCGACCGGGATGTCGTCGCCGTGGCGCGCGCGGGCCGCGGCGACGTTGGCGTCGATCATCGGCGTGTCCTCGCAATGCGTGATGATCGTGCAGGGCGCTTCGCGGAAGATCGCATCCAGCGTGTCGGGATTGTCCACCAGCATGTTGCCGGTCGAGGCGCCCATGAAGATCTTGAGCCCGGGCACCCGCGTCGGATCGATGCGACGGATCTGGTCGAGATTGTCGTTGGTCGCGCCCAGGTAGAAGGCGTAGTTCGCGGCCGCGACCTCGGCGGCGCGTGCGTATTTCGCTTCCAGGGTCTCGATCGTGATCGCCGGCGGCCGCGTGTTCGGCATCTCCATGAAGCTGGTGATGCCACCCGCCACGGCGGCGCGCGACTCGCTGCCGATGTCGCCCTTGTGGGTGAGTCCGGGTTCGCGGAAGTGCACCTGCGAGTCGATCATCCCGGGCAGCAGCCACAGGCCGCTGGCGTCGATCACGTGCTCGTCGCTGCGCGCCGCGAGCCCGTGGCCGATCTGCTCGATGCGACCGTTGCGGATGCGCAGGTCGGCATGGAAGCGGCGACCCTCGTTGACCAGCAGAGCGTGGGTGATCAACCAGCGCGGTTCGTTCATGGCGGGCCCGGGTCGTGGAGCGCCGATTCTAGCGGTCGGGCGCGTCCGCAGGCGGATCGGTCGATGCGTTGCGCGCCCAGAAGCGGCGCGTGAACTGCTCGGGCACCGGGTCGAGACCGCCCTCGCACAGCGGCTGGCAGCGCAGCAGGCGACTCGTCGCCAGCAGCGTGCCGCGCACCGTGCCGTGACGTTCGATCGCGCTCATCGCATAGTTCGAGCAACTCGGGTAGAAGCGGCAACGCTGGCCGAGCAGCGGACTCACGATCCGCTTGTAGGCTTGCAGCGACTTGATCAGCATGCGGTCGATCATGCGAATATGCTAGCCGCAGCAGCGCGGTTGTGAGCGCCCGCTGCATCAGCTATAAAGCGCCCCCTTTGAGATGTCGGCTTTTCCGGCTTCTTGATTGCAAGCAACTGGACGGAGGTTGTCCGATCATGGCGAAACCCGCAAAGAAGCCCGCCACCAAGGCCAAGGCCGGCAAGCCGGCCGCGAAGCCGGCGAAGAAACCGGCGCCGAAGAAGGCCGCGGTCAAGGTCCCGGCGAAGAAGACGGTCGCCAAGCCCGCTGTGAAGGGTGGACTGGTCAGCAAGATCAAGTCGGTCCTGCTCGGCAAGGGCAAGGCGGCAGCCAAGCCGGTCAAGGCCGCCAAGCCGGCGAAACCGGCCAAGCCCGCCAAGCCCGCGGCGGCGAAGAAGCCGCTCAAGCCGACCAAGCCCGCCGCCCGCAAGCCCGCGCCCAAGCCGGTCGCCAAGCAAGTTGCCAAGCCCGCCAGCAAGCCCGTGGCCAAGCCGGCGACCAAGGCTGCGGCGAAGCCTGCGGTATCGCGCCAGCCGGTCAAGCCGACGGCGGCCCCCGTTGCGAAGCCGGTTGCACCAGCGCGGCCAGCCCCATCCAAGACCATCTCCGCGCCCGCTAAGCCGACTCCCGCCCCTGCGCCGACCCCGCCTTCGCGTGGTGGCGGCAACGTGCGCAAGGCCGTGGCGGTTGCGCCGAAGCTGGACAAGCACCCCAAGAAGCAGCAGAACACGATGCAGCAAGTTCGTCAGTTGGACAAGAAGAAGCCGCTCCGCGTCACCCTTCCCGCCGGCTATCGCCCGGGCCCGAAGGAGGCGTACATGAACGAGTTCCAGGTCGAGTACTTCCGCCAGAAGTTGCTGAAGTGGCGTGACGAGCTGGTCGAGGAATCGAAGCAGACCATCGACAACCTGCGCGACGAAGTGCGCGACGTCGGCGACGAAGCCGAGCGTGCGACCCGCGAGACCGAGAACTCGCTGGAACTGCGTACCCGCGATCGCTACCGCAAGCTGATCTCGAAGATCGACGATGCCCTGCGTCGCATCGAGGACGGCGACTACGGCTACTGCGTCGACACGGGCGAGGACATCGGCCTGGATCGCCTCGAAGCGCGACCGACCGCGGAGCGCACGGTCGATGCGCAGGAACGCTGGGAGCACCGCCAGCGTCAGATCGGCGACTGATCCGTCGCGCGCATGAGCACCTTGAACGACCCCGCCGCGGCGGGGTTTTTCATGCCTGCGCGGCGGTGTCGCGGATCTTCGCGATCAGCGCCGACAATCCATTCGAGCGCGTCACCGAGAGGTGCTTGCCGAGGCCGATCGCGTCGATGAAACGCGGCTCCGTGGCCAGGATCTCCGCGGCGCTGCGCCCGGAATAGACGCGCAGCGTCAGCGCGATCAGGCCGGAGACGATCGACGAGTCGCTGATCGCATGGAACACCAGCCGCTCGGCGTTGCCTTCCGCGACCACCCAGACCATCGACTGGCAACCATGCAGGCGATTGGCTTCGGTGCGCCACTCGTCCGGGAACAGCGGCAGCTTGCGGCCGAGGTCGATCAGGTACTGGTAGCGCTCGCTCCAGTCGCCGAAGAAGCCGAACTCGTCGGCGATCTCCTGCTGGATCGGATCGAGGGCCATCGGCTCGCTCATTTTGCGGCGACCTTCCAGCGCGGTCCGGCGGGCGTGTCCTCGACCTCGATGCCCTGTTCGGCGAGCTGCTTGCGGATGGCGTCGGCGCGGGCGAAATCGCGCGCCTGCTTCGCTGCCTGGCGTTCCTGCACGCGGGCATCGATCGCGGCGGCGTCGAGCCCGCCGTCGGCGGTGCCGCGTGCGAACCACGCCGCCGGGTCCTGCTGCAGCAGCCCGAGCGCGAGACCGCCCGCGAGCAACCCGGACTTCAGTCGCGCGCGTTCGGCATCATCGCTGGCGCGGCGTGCGTCGGCGGCGATCTGCGCCAGCGCCGCAAGTGCCTGCGGCGTGTTGAGGTCGTCGAGCAGGGCCGACTCGACCGTTTCCGGAATCGCGCCGGCGCCGACCTGGATGGAGGCGAGCTCGCGCAGCGTGCCGTAGAGCCGGTCGAGGGTGCGCACGCACTGCTCGATCAGACCCTCGGTCCAGTCCAGCGGCTGCCGGTAATGCGCCGACATCAGCGCCAGGCGCAGCGCTTCGGCCGGATGGTTCGCCAGCACCTCGTCGATGCGAAAGACATTGCCGAGCGACTTCGACATCTTGCGCCCGTCCATGTTGAGCATGCCGTTGTGCAGCCAGTAGCGCGCAAACGGCTTGCCGCCATGCGCGCAGACCGACTGCGCGACTTCGTTCTCGTGGTGCGGGAACTGCAGGTCGATGCCGCCGCAGTGGATGTCGATGGTCTCGCCGAATGCGGCCTCGCACATGGCCGAGCACTCGATGTGCCAGCCCGGACGACCGCGGCCCCAGGGCGAGTCCCAGCCCGGCAGTTCGGGCGTGGATGGCTTCCACAGCACGAAGTCGCCGGCACTGCGCTTGTAGGGCGCCACTTCGACGCGCGCACCGGCCAGCATCTCGTCGGTCGAGCGCCGCGACAGCTGCCCGTATTCCGGGTAGGTCTCGACCGCGAACAGCACATGGCCTTCGGCGGCGTAGGCATGGCCGGACTCGATCAGGCGCTCGCACATCGCGATGATCTGCGGGATGTGCGCGGTCGCATGCGGTTCCAGGTCGGGCAGGTCGACGCCGAGTGCGCCCATGTGCTCGCGATAGGCGGCGGCGAACTTGTCGGTGATCGTGCCGATCGGCACCTGCTGTTCGATCGCGGCCTGGTTGATCTTGTCGTCGACGTCGGTGATGTTGCGCGCGTAGACCAGGCGCGGGAAATGTCGGCGCAGCAGGCGCGCGAGGATGCCAAACACCACCGGCCCGCGGGCATTGCCGATGTGCACGTAGTTGTAGACGGTCGGACCGCAGACGTACATCGTCACTCGGTCGGGGTGCAACGGCACGAACGGCTCGGGCTTGCGGCTCAGTGAATTGAACAGGGTCAGTGACATCGGCGAGGGTCCAGGCGAGCTGCCAAGTCTATCCGCCATTAGCAGCCATTCAGACCGCACATGCTGTAATTTTGCTGACTTCCAAGGAACGCGTCGACCATGAATCGCAGCCTGATCGCCATCGCGCTCGCCCTCGCCGCATCCGTTGCCGCGGCGCAGTCGGCACCCTACGACGATCGCTACGAGCGCCAGCCGGCGGCGGAAAATGTCAGCTATGGCTATGCCGATGTGTTGCGCGTCGATCCGATCTACGAAAGCGTGGTGGTGCGCGAGCCGCGCGAGGAATGCTACGAACGCGAAGGCCAGTATCGCGGCCGTTCCGGCGGCGATCCCACCGGCGGCACCGTGCTCGGGGCCATCATCGGCGGCGTGATCGGCAACCAGGTCGGCAAGGGCGACGGTCGTCGCGCCGCCACGGTCGCCGGAGCCGTGATCGGCGGTGCGATCGGCCACGATGTCGACAAGAACAACGGTTCGGCCAGTGCCCGCCGTGAACGTGCGGGCGAGGTGTGCCGCGTCGTCGAAGTGCAGCGCGAGGAGCGCCGTGTGGTCGGCTACGACGTCGAATACCGCTACCGCGGAGAGGTGTTCATGTCGCGCCTCGACTACGACCCCGGCGAGCGCATGCGCGTGCGCGTCTCGATCGCGCCGGCAGACTGATCCGCCGCACGCTCCTCGCGCAGCGGCGGGAGCGAAATCTTCCAAACCGATCGTCGTGCTGGGGGTCTGCGCCCACGGCGACGTCTTGCCCACAGGTCGACACCGGGGATGATTCCTCGCTTGCGGGTATGGATCATGAAGAACGACGCTGGCATGAACGGGCTTGGGCCATGGACGCGTCGCGGTTGCGCAGTCCTGCTCGGGCTGGCCTGGCTGGTGCTGGGCACCACTGCAACCGCAGCGAATGGCGGCCTCGCGCTCGGATTCGTTGATCACGACGGTGCCATCGACCGCATCGCGATGACCGCGCTGGCGCAGGCACCGAATCCCGCAATCCGGGCGCAGGCGCGTTGGTCGGTGCAGGCCGACGATGCTTCCGGTCGCATGTTGTGGCGCTGGCCAGTGGCGGCGGTGCAGCAGTTCCATCGGCCGCCTGGAGCCCACGGCGAGTTCGTGCTGCAGGTGCCGGCGATCGCGCCCGGCACGCTGCTCAGCCTGCGCGACTCGCGCGAACGGCTGCTGTGGTCGGAGCGCTTCGATGCGGCAACGCTGGCTGCGGCGCAGGAGCGTCGGAGCGAGCTGGAAGCGCTTGTTGCTGCGACCAGGCGCACGACCGCAGCGCTTGGCGCGCGGGCGCCGAAGGCTGCGCTGTCGCGGCAGTTGGCGGGCCTTGATCGCCAGCGCTTCGTCGAGGCGAAGGGCGAGGCCAAGGCTGGAACCGAGGCAGGGTCGCAGCCGACGGAAGTGGCGCTGCCATCGTCCCGACTCGGTGCACTTGCGGAATTCGCGGCGCCGCGCGCGTCCGATTCGGTCGATCCCGAGCTCGCCGCCAGCGTGGGTGGTGCAGCGATCACCGGCACGGTGCCGGTCCGCGTGGTCGACGAGCACGGTCTGGCACCGGCCGCGCCGGTCCATGCGCACGTGTCCGTCGGCGATGATTACCTTGGCCGCGTGGATTTCGACGCCCAGGGACAGGCGCTGCTGCCATTGGTCGCCGGCGGCCACTATGCGATCAGCTTCTTTCCGCAGGCGCCGCTGGTGGCGCAGCGCTTCGAGTTCGTCTACAGCGGCGAGCCGCTGCCACCATTCGTGCTGGAGATCGGCTGGCAGCTCGACATCGAATTGCGCGGGGCCAACGGCCTGCCGCTCGAAGGCAGCCACGAGGGGACGATCTGGGGTTCCAACGGCAGCGCCTCGCGCGTGTTTCCCTCCAGCGACACGACCGTGCCCGGGTTGCTGCGCTTCGCATTGCCCAAGGATGCGCAATGGCATCACACGCTCGGTGCCGATCCCGCCGGCGACGCATACATCGAGATCAGCTACAGCATCGGTGCACTTGACGGGCCGCGGTCGCTGACGCTGCATCTGCTCGCCGCGACCCAGCTGCCAGGCCGGATCGTGGCGGCGGATGGGGGCGACCTGCCGGGTGCGGGAGCGATCTACTGCTTCAGTGCGGCGGTTGTCGGCGGCCTGTCGTACTCCGGATCGGCGAACTTCGGCAGCGATGGCCTGTTCGGCCTGTACCTGCCGCTCGGCTTGTCGAGCTATTGCTACGTGGCCGCACCGACTCCGCTGCTTTCGGCCACGTTCACCCGCACGTTCGCGGCGGGCGACCAGGTCGGCGTGGTGTTGTTGCGCGGCGTGCCGGTGCGGTTTCACCTGCAGGACGAGCAGGGCGTGCCCATCGCTGCATCACTGGATGGTCGCTGGGACGACGCCCCATCCGGAACCAGCGCCAGTTGCTACGCCAACCCCTGCGAGCTGCTGGCGCCGGCCGATCGCGCCGTGCGCGTGAGGTTCCGGTTCTATTCGGGCGACTATCAGGCGATGGATCTGCCGCTGCAGCAGTACCTCGCAAACAGCGAGCACGTGCTGACGGCGCGGGCGCTGCGCAGCGTCAGCGGCAGCGTGGTCAATGCCGATCCGATCGAGGAGGGGTATCTGCGCGTGCGCGTCTATGACGCCGACAACCGCTTCGTGGTGTCGAGCACGGGCCTCGACTTCAGCTTCCGACTGCCTGGCGGGCGCTATCGATTCGAGGCCGATCCGAACGTGCCGCACTCCTTGCAAACCACGCAGTGGCTGTATCGGCCGGTGGCGAGCAGCGACTGGGTGCAGGTGCGCGCCGATACCGAATTGCCGCCGCTGCAGCTCGCGACCGAACGCGGTGCGCTGGAACTGCTGGTCGAGCATCCCTGTGCGTTCGAGAATCGTGCCGTGCGCGTGGTGTACACCGCGCCGGATGGGCGTCGTCTCGATCGGCTGCGCTATCAGCATGGAGAACTGCCGGACCTGCCGCGCCCGCCCGGGCAGTGTGCGAGCGTGCACACGTTCGGATTGCCGCCCGGGCATCACACGCTGGACGTGGCGCCGCTCGGTTGGCCGCTGCAGCGGCTCGACCTGCGCATCGCGGCCGGGCAGACGCAGCAGCGCGTGCTGGTCTTCGAGGCCGCGGGGCGCACCGCGGTCTGGCGCGGGCGGGTGCTCGACGCGCAACAGCAGCCGCAGCCGATGGTCGGCATCCTCCTCGACGACGCCGACCAGAGCACGTTGACGATGGTGGGCGTCGATGCGCAGGGACGTTTCGAGTTGCCATTCGCGCCCGGGTGGGGTGCCAAGGTGTTCGTGCCTGGCGGCGACCAGGCACCGCTCGGTGCGACGCTGCGCTTTGGCGCCAGTACCCCGGGCCCGGTGTGGCAGCTCGATCGCCTCGCGCTGACTTCGACCGTGGATGCCGGCCTGATCCGCGTCTACGGCGACGGCGATCGCCGCAAGCGCAATCTGGTCTTCATCGCCGAGGGGTACACCCAGGTTGCCGAGACCTACACCGACCGGAACGGCAACGGCCGTTGGGACGGCATCCTCTGGTACGACCTGAACCAGAGCGGCGTGCTGGAGTGGAACAGTGACCGCATCGGGTTCTACGGCGAAGTGACGGTGCCGACCGAGGGCACGGTGCCGACACTGCAGAACGAGCCGTTCGTCGACCGGAACGGCGATGGCGTGCTCAGCATCGATGACCCCGGCTTGTTCAGTGCGAACGTGCGCGCATTCCTGCGTTCGCTGCTGAGCTCGGATGTCTGGAGCGAACATCGCGACCACTTCAATGCCTGGGTGATGTTCGCGCCGTCCGCACAGGCGGGGCACGACGTGCGCGCGGCCAACGGCGAAGTGCTGCTCGCGCGCGACACCCGCTATGGCGCCACGCTCGATCTGAATGGCAGCATCCTGCAGGTCGATACCACGACGATGCTGCAGGAGGCATTGACCGCGCTGCCCGAGGCCGACCTGATGGTGGCGATGCTGAACGAGCCGATCCCGGGTGGTCGCGCCAATGCCAGCACCGGCGATCCCGGTTTCATCGTGTTCGCCGGCGGCGTGTTGAACAACGACGGCAATGGCACGGTGCAGTCGCACGAGATGGGCCATTTCGTCGGTGCGCTGTGCGACGAGTACGCGTTCTTCGGCGGCTTCCATCCCTTCACCGGTTCGCTCAACGAGGACGTGCAGTGCGCCAACTCCACCGTGCGCGTCGATCCAGCGCTCATTCCCTGGCGCGACCTGTTGCCCGAAGCCGACGCTGCGGTGCCCACGCTGCACCGCGACGGCAGCCTCGGGGTCTACGAGGGCAGCAGCTATTTCCAGAATGGCGCCTATCGTCCGTCGATGGACTCGACCATGCGATTCAATCGTCCCTTCTTCAACACCCCCTCACGCCTCGCCCTCGAAGCTGCGATCCAGCACCACGCCATCGCCGCCGACACCCTCTTCGAGTCGGGGTTTGAGTAGTCGGGCAATGACGCCGCAGCCAGCGCGCCGAAACCGGAAACTGCTGGCTAGCGCCGGCCCAGGGTTTCCCGGATCGCGCGAAGTTCCTTGGCGACGATCAAGTCCTTGTCACGGCCCCAGGCAGAGGTGATTCAACGCGATTCCCGGCTGCGGCTCGTCGAGGAAGGACGGACGCTGCACCGATCGTCGGTGCGTCGGGTGGGTGTCGCGGAGGGCTTCGCGCAGCTTTTCGATGTTCTCCGGCGTGAGCGGGGCACAATCATCGATGTCGCGCGTGAGGACACTGCACCCATGCAGAACCGCGGCGTAGCCGCCGACCAACACGAACTCGATGCCCGCCTCACTCAGCCGCAGCAGAAGCCGTTGCAGGTCGCTCATGCAGTTGTTGTCCGGCAAGCTCGATGGCGAGCGCCAAGTTCAGTGCATCCTGATGTTGGAGGATGCGTTCCTCGTACGACAGACGCAGGTTGTCCCGGATCAGGCCGAGGTCGATGCCGGCCTGGATCGCGATGTCGAGGGCAGAGGTGCAATCGGCCATGGGGCTGGCATATCGGGCATCCGGTGATGTCGATTGCGCTAGAGTTCGCGGCCCATTTCGAGCATCGAGTTCTCCCATGTCGACACCTGCTGCCTATCCCATCGGAATTCCCGGCAAGCCCTGGGGCGCGGCGGAGCGGGCGCAGTGGTTGGCACGGCAGCGGAAGTTGCGCAGCTATGCAGACGAGGTACTGAGCCGGATCGAGGCAATGCGCGAGCGCTTCGACGTGGTGCAGTACGGTGCGATCGAATACGCGGGCGAGCCCTATCCGCTGCTGGCGCTCCGCAATCGCGACTGGAACGCGGCGCTGCCGCATGCGCTGGTCACCGGTGGCGTGCATGGCTACGAGACCAGCGGTGTGCAGGGTGCGCTGCAGTTTGTCGACGTCCACGCGCAGCGCTATGCCGGGCGCGTGAACCTGCTGGTGGCGCCGTGCATCAGCCCCTGGGCGTACGAGCGCATCCATCGCTGGAATGCCGATGCTATCGATCCGAACCGATCGTTCAAGGGCGAAGGGCTGTGTGCCGAAGCCGCGGCCTTGATGCGGCTGGTGGCGCCGTGGCGCGATCGCTTCCTGCTGCATGTCGACCTGCATGAGACCACCGACAGCGACGAGAGCGAGTTCCGCCCGGCGCTGGCGGCGCGCGAGGGCAAGCCGTTCGAGCCCTCCGCCATTCCCGACGGCTTCTACCTGGTCGACGACAGCGCGAATGCACAGCCCGCATTCCAGCAGGCGATCGTCGAAGCCGTGGCCCGGGTCACGCATATCGCGCCCGCGGACGAGCAGGGCGAGATCATCGGTTCGCCGGTGGTGGCGCCGGGCGTCATCCGCTACGCGTTTCGCGAACTCGGCTTGTGCGCGGGCATGACCGGCGCGCGCTTCACCACGACGACCGAGGTCTACCCGGATAGCCCGCGCGCGACGCCGGCACAGTGCAACGCGGCCCAGGTCGCGGCCGTGTGCGCGGCGCTGGACTTCGCGTTGGCCGTGGTCGGCGCGGGGTGAGCATGACGATCGTCCTCACCGAATTCGCGCGTCCGCGCCTGTTTCCGCGCGAGCCGCGGCGCAACACCATTCAGGACGTCAGCGCCGCGGAATTCGAGCGCTACCTCAACGAACACGCGCCGCTCAAGGTGCTCGACGGCTACGCGCCGTTCTGCAAGCTACACGTGCACCGCAACTGGACCGGGACGCGCTGCCTGACGCTGCCGATCGGCGACGCCAATCGCCACCTGCTGCGCTCGGACTACGAGGCCCGCGCCGACGGCGAACTGCCGGTGCTGGTGCGCTGGTTCGAGGGCGTCGAGCCGCCGGTGGCGTTGTACCTGGTCGTGATCCTGTACAGCCGCGAGCAACTGGCGAAGGAGGGCACGCCGATCGCGGCCGACTGGGGTGTGGTCGGCTGCCTGTACACCAGCGAACCCGCGGAGATCCCGATGGCGCCGGTGACGATGATGCGCAACGCGCTCGGGGTCGCCGAAGGCGGCTCCGGCGTGGCCATCGACCGCGAGGCCTATATGCGCAGCGTCGCCTTCTGGCGCGCGCATGCGAACTGGCGCTAGGCGAACTCAGTTCTCGAAGCCGTCGGCGAACAGCAGCGGCGAGTCGATGACGTTGATGGTGCCGGTCATCGCGGAGTGGAACTGGCAGTTGTAGAACAGCGTCGATGGCGCGCTCACGGCGACGGTCCAGGTGATGCTGCCGACCTGCGTGCCATTGCCGACGACGCCGTCGCTGACCTGATTGCCGGTGCCGCTGCCCTGCACGGTCTTGAGCAGGAACGGATGACCGGAGGCGTTGACGTTGAAGGTATAGCTGCAGCCGCGCACGACGGTCAGGGTGGGGTCGCCGATGCCATTGATCAGGTAGTCGGAAAAGCCGCTGTTGGTGACGCTGAAGGTCGGGCCGCTGCCGGCGCTGCAGACATCGGCGGCGTGGCTCGCGAACGCAGCCAGCGCCAGCGCAAGGCCGGCGGTGACGCGGTGCGCGAAGTGATCCTGGTTGCGACGGCGCATCGTGAGCTCCGGGAACGGACAAGGACTGCGCGGTGCAGCGGATCCTTGTAGTCCGTGGCTTGTAGAACAAATGTGAACTGCGCCAGGTGCTGCGTCGGCGCGATCAGTCGAACCCGTCCGCGAAGATCGGATCGGGCAGGGCGCCGCCGACTTCGACCGCACCGACGTCGCAGGGTCCGGCATTGCGCAAGTAATCGCGCTGGTCGCTTGGCTCGCAGTTGGCGCCGGCGCTGTTGATCGCAGCGCTGCCGGGCTGCGGCAATAGCGTCTTGGTCGCGCCGCCGTTGCTCGCGAGGGGTCCGAGCGCGAGCGCCAGTTCGCTGACGCTGTTCTGGTTTCCGGCCGGAAAGGCGCAGGTGTTGCCAGGGCTTTCCAGGTTGCCGCTGGCGGCGATCGCCGCGCCCGCGCAAGTACCGGCGACGATGCTGTTGCGCAGCGTCACCGCCGGTGCACCGAGGAAGGCGAGTTCGGCGCTGGTCGGGTTGGCGATGTGGCGGAAGCTGACGTTGTTGATGCTGCCGCTGGTGCCGGAACCGCGGATCGACAGGCCGCTGCCCGCGCCGGTCGCGATGTTGCCGTAGAACGTGCTGTTCGCGAGCGTCATCTGGTTCACCGAGATCACCGCACCACCGCCGTCCTGCGCCGCCGTGTTCTCGGCGATCAGCGAGTTCGTGATTGTGGTCGGCGTGTTGGCGGTGTGGATGCCGCCGCCGCGGATGCCGGACTCGTTGCGCTCGATGCGCGAATGGCGCACCTCCAGCGTGCCGCCATCGATGAATACGCCGCCGCCTTCACCGCCGGCGATGTTGAAACTCAGCTCGACGTGATCGAGCAGCAACGCGGTGTCGCGCGCGTAGATGCCGCCACCCTGGCCGCCGCTGGCAGCGTTGCCGCCGCTGATGATCGAGTCGTGGATGCGCAGTGTCGTCGGAGGGCTGGGCAGCAGCGGCGACGCCGCAATCACGCCACCCTGGCCAACGATGGTTGCGCCCAGCAGGTCCAGCTTGCGCAGGGTGATGTCGGCGTTGTGCACCAGCAGCACGCGCGCGTTCGCGACGTTCATGCGCAGTCGCGACGGCGCCGCGAGCGCGCCGACGATGGCGAACTGGCCGCTATCGATGATCAGCATGCTGTCCAGATTGCACTGTGCGACCGCGACCAGCACGCGGTGCCCGCTGCCGATCGCGGCCTGCTGCACGGCCTCGCGCAGCGTGCACGGCTGCCCGCTTGCACAGTTGAACCCGAACGGAACATCGCCGCCATTGTTGACGACGAAGTCCGTCGCCGCCGCGCCACCGGCCAGTGCCATGCCGGGCACGATCAACCAGCGCCAGCCACCTCGCATCGCCACCCGCATGCCGCCTCTCCGTCGAATCCGTGCCGCCAGCGTAGCCGAGCCACCCGCGCCGGAAGCTGCTGCGGCCCACACTTGCCGGAGCCAGCCGCTATGGGGAGCGCGCGAAAGACTCAGGGCTTCTGGCGGCGGTAGGTGATCTCCATCATCAGGAACTCCTTGCCGTCCGGGCCCGGGGTGTACATCGAGAAGACCTCGGTGTCGGCGTCGCTCCAATTCGAGGTCATGCGCGCATTGACCTTGGCCTTGCTGATCGGATCGTCCCAGGTGCCGCTGAAGCGACAGCTGCTGGCTTCATCGCAATCGCCTTCGGCGACCATCAGGCCGGTGGACATGCTGTCGTTCCAGGTCGACCAGTGCTTGCCGGTGACGTTGTTGTAGCCGCTGAGCCCGAAGCCGCTGAACGGCTGGCCGCCCATCGCCGAGCTCATTTCCTCGACCATCACGCGGCCGTCGAGAATCATCCGTCGCGTTACCGTGCCCTGGTCCAGCGTCGGCTCGGCACCGGGCTGCTGCCAGCTCTTGACGCTGATCGCGTAGCTGCCGGCGCATTTCGCCATCCGCGTGTGCTGCGGCCCCACCGCCCCGGCCTTGGCGAAGGCCTCCATCATCGCCTGCTCCTCGGGCGACATCTTCGGCGCCTCCTCGCCAGCTGCGGCCGGCAGTGCGAGGGCGAGTGCAAGCGGAATCGATGCAAGAACGGGCAAGCGCTTCATGGGAACCTCCGGTTGAGGAAGAGATGGCGTCGACGACGCGGCGCGAATCGGTTCGCGACGCGGCCGTGGCGCGGCGATGCTGTGCCTGCGCGTGGCGAGCGTCAAGCGGCGCGCGCCGCTGGCGCTATCCTCGCGTCGGCGGAATTCGGAGCAACCCCATGGCCACCGGTTGGGCCGGCGACGGCGCGGTGCAGGACCAGATCGATGCGACGGTGAAAGACGCCGTGGAGCGCGCGCGCAGCCGGCTGGCGAAGGGGCCGTCGCGTGCGCGCTGCGAGGACTGCGGCGAGTCGATTCCCGAGGCACGGCGCAAGGCGGTGCCGGGGGTGCGCTTGTGCGTGACCTGCCAGGACACGGCCGACCGCGAGTCGCGCGCGTCCAGCGGCTACAACCGGCGTGGCAGCAAGGACAGCCAGTTGCGCTGACGCAACCCGGCCGCGGCGTGACGTTCGCGCGAAGACGACGTCGTGGCGACTAGCTTCGGCCTCCGATGCGACGGGGGACGGCGGGTGGATGCGATGCAACAACCAGCGGACAGTGGCGACAGCGAAGCGGCGCGGCCGTTCGTGACGCCGTGCCGGACGCTCGATGCGCGCGCGCCGTGGCGCTGGCTCGCGCTGGGCTGGCGGGACCTGCGCGCGACCCCGGCGCTGAGCGCCGGATTCGGGCTGCTGATCGTGCTGGTCAGCGCCATGGTTTCCTGGATGGCCTGGTCGCTCGGGCGGTTCGCGTTGCTGGCGATGCTGCTGTCCGGGTTCGTCTACGTCGCGCCGCTGATCGGCGTCGGGCTGTACGCGGTCAGTCGCGCGCGGCTCGTCGGGCAAACCCCGCGGCTGGCCGATTCGCTCGCGATGGCGCGGCGCGTGCTCGGCCAGGCCGGCATCTTCGCGCTGGTGCAACTGGTCATCATCCTGGTCTGGGCGCGTGCCGGGATGATGGTCACCGCCTTCATCGAGGTGCGTCCCGGCGACACCCGCGCGCTGGTCGAATTCCTGCTGGTCGGCTCGGCGATCGGTTCGCTGTTCGCGGCGCTGACCTTCGCCGCCAGTGCCTTCTCGTTGCCGATGATCGCCGACCGTCGCGTCGACATGCTCACGGCCTGCGTCTCGAGCGTGCACGCGGTGCTTGCCAACAAGCGGGTATTGCTGCAGTGGGCGATGCTGCTCGCCGGCCTGACCGCGTTCGGATTCGCGACCGCGCTGCTCGGGCTCGGCCTGGTCATGCCCTGGCTCGGCTACGCCACCTTCCACGCCTACCGCGAAACCATCGACGCCAGCGCCTGGCCGGAAGCGTGATCCGGCCTCGCGCCGTTACTCGAAGCCGTTGGCGAACAGCTGGGCTTCGTCGGACGGCAGGCGCAGCAGCGTGACGCGGTAGGAGGTCTCGTTTCCAACCACGAGTTTCCGTCGCGGCGGGTCGTAGCCGATGTTCAGGGTCGGGTTGATCAGGGTCTCGAGCCCGATGATCTGGTTGACCGCTGGCACCGGTCCGGTGAGGCCGCCCGCCGGGATCATCGCGATGGCGCCGGCATCGACGATCGCACCATTGTCGAAGGCATCGCTGCGCACGGTGAAGCGCCCGTCGGGCAGGGCGTCCAGGCCGCTTGCGCCGAACTGGTCGCCAGTCTGCAGGCCGCGAAGCACCGTGCCGGCACTGAGCACACCGCTGCTCGCGTGTTCACCCGGCAGGCGGATCACTCCACCGACGTCGATGCTGCCGCCGAAATCGAAGCCGGGGGCATTCGCCAGGAAGCTGCCGTCGGCGAGAGCGGCCAAGTGGTAGCCGAGGTTGTCGGAATCGTTGGCGCCGAGCAGCGAGTTCGCGGCGCTGATCGTGCCGGACAAGCCGCTGCTGCCGGAAGCCCAGGTGACGGCGCCGAGTTCGATACTGCCATCGGGGCTCCACGTGGGGCTGCCGACGGCGTAGTTGCCATTGCCGAGCGCCACCACCTCGGGCCCGACCGGACCGCTGCTGGTGCCGACCAGCGCGTTCGCCGCCGAGATCGGCCCGGCGCAACCGCTGTTGCCGTTGCACCAGGCGATGCTGCCGGCATTGTTGACCGGGCCGTTGTTCCAGTTCGAGCTGTGGACGACGAAGTGGCCATTGGCGAGCGGCAGCACGTTGCCAACCCGGTCCTCGGCGCTTGATCCGACCAGCGAGTTGGTGGCGCTCACCGGTCCGGTGATGCCGGTCGTGCCGTTGCCGAAGGTCACGGCGCCGGCATTGGCGACGGCGCCGTTGTCCCAGAGCGTGCTGCTGACCGCGAAGTTGCCGTTGGCGAGTGCATCCACTCCGCTTTCGCCAACACGGTCGGCCGCGGCAGTACCGAACAGCGAGTTGGTGACGCTCACGACCCCGGAGAATGCCGCGGAGCCGTTGACCAGCGTCACCGCGCCGGCGTCGGTAATGCCGCCGACATCGACGCGGTCGCTGGCGACGACGTAATTGCCATTGGCAAGTGCGGCCACGCCGCTACTGCCGACGGCGTCTCCGGACAATGCACCGACCAGCGAGTTGAATGGTGTGGCGGTGCCGATGCACGCGGCCGTGCCCGGGCACCAGGTGACGGCACCCACGTCGGCCACGGCGCCGTTGTCGAAGGAGGGGCTGACGATCAGGTAGTGGCCGTTGCTCAGTGCGACCAGACCGCCGGCGCCGAGCGCGCTGTTGGCGGTGCCGGCGATGCGTGCGTTGGCCGCGGTGATGGTCCCGATCAGGCCGCCGGAACCGGGGATCCGGGTCACTGCACCAACATCGACGGTTGCGCTGTCGTCCCAGTTGGGGCTGGCGATGACGGCATCACCGCTGGCGAGCGGCAGCGCTGCACCGCTGCCGACGCGGTCTTCGGCCTTGCTGCCGACCAGGGCATTCAAGGTCGAGAGGGTTCCATTGCAGCCGCCACTGCCGCTGCACCAGGCCACGGCTCCGGCATTGGCGATCGCACCGCGGTCCCACTGCGGCGCCAGGACCAGATAGTTGCCGTTGGCCAGCGCGACCACGCTGCCGCTGAGATCGTTGCTCGTGCTGCCGACCAGCGAGTTCACGGCCGACACCGTGCCGTTGCATCCGGTCGCGGAATGGCACCAGGTGACCGCCCCGGCATCGAGCGCTGCGCCGTTCTTGAACAGCGGGCTCAAGACCACGAAATTGCCGTTGGCGAGGATGGTGACGCCGCCGCTGCCGACGGCGTCGTCTGCGCTCGCGCCGCGCAGGGTGCTGATCAAGGTTCCATCCGTCGCAAACAGGTGCACGGCGCCAGCGCCAGGGTTTGGAATCGAGGCCGAGGTGTCGCGCACCACGATGTTCCCGTTCGGCAACACGAAACTGCCATCGCCGAAGGTGTTGCTGCCTGGAGGCCGCACCAGCTCGATCTGCGCTGCCGACGCGGCCTGCGCGAGCAAGCAGGCCGTGAGCGGCATCCAGGGAACGATGCGTGTTCTTCGGTGCGGAGCGGATGCGCGTGGGCGATGCGGGGTGTTCACTGGAGGATGCCTCGTGCAGCAGTGCGGCGGATCGGATGGCTAGACCGCGGTGATCGCGCGGACTTCACCATCGGCATACGCAGGCGAGTCCGAGAACTTTCGACGCGACGAGCGCAGGTCGCCGTGCCGTCCGTGAGCAGCTGGATGCCGGCGGGCGCGACCATCGACGCCAGCGCCTGGCCGGAAGCGTGATCCGGCCTCGCGCCGTTACTCGAAGCCGTTGGCGAACAGCGGGCGCTCGTCGGGTTGCAGGCGCAGCAGCGTGACGCGGTTGTCGGGGCCGTGGCCGACCACGATCTGGCCGCGCACGGCGTCGTAGCCGTAGTACTGCGCGCTGCCCTGGTCGGGGATCAGGCCGATGACCTGGTTCGCCGCGGGCACCGGGCCGGTGAGGCCGCCGACCGGGATCAGCGCGGTGGCGCCGGCTTCGCTGATCGCGCCGTTGTCGAAATACTCGCTCTGCACCACCAGTCGCCCGTCCGGCAATGCATCGACGTTGCTGGCCCCGAACTGGTCGCCCGCCTGCGACCCGCGCAGCGTATTCGCGCCGCTGAGCATGCCGACGCTGGCGCTGTGGCCGGGCAGCCTGAGCACCGCACCGACATCGAGCGTTGCCCCGAGATCGAAGTCGGGACTGGTGGCGACGAAGCTGCCGTCGGCGAGTTCGCGCAGGTAGCTGCCGAGGTGATCGCCGGCACTGGCGCCGATCATCGAATTGGCGGCGCTGACGGTACCGACGCGACCGCTGGTGCCCGACGCCCAGGTGACTGCGCCGACATCGGCGCTGGCCGCGTTGTCCCACTGAGGACTGCCGACCACGTAGTTGCCGTTGGCCAGCGCCAGCACGCGAGAGCCGATCGGGCTGCCGCTGGTGCCGACCAGCGCGTTCGCCGCCGAGATCGCGCCAGTGCAGCCGCTGGTGCCACTGCACCAGGCGACGCTGCCGACGTCGGCGGCGGCGCCGTTGTCCCAGAACTGGCTGTAGACCACATAGTTGCCGTTGGCGAGCGTGTAGGCGTAGCCGACGTTGTCGTTGGCGGTGCTGCCGACCAGGGAATTCGCGACGCTGACCGGGCCAATGATGCCGCTGCTGCCGTTGCCGAAGGTGGAAGCGCCGGCATTGACGATCGCGCCGTTGTCCCAGAGCGTGCTGCGCGCGACGTAGTTGCCGTTGGCGAGCGCGCTGACGCGGTCCTCGCCGACGCGATCCATCGCGGTGCTGCCGTGCAGCGAATTGGCGGCGCCGACGACCCCGGAGAATGCCGCGGAGCCGTTGACCAGCGTCACCGCGCCGGCATCGGTCACGCCGCCGATATCGACGCGACCGCTGGCGACGACGTAGTTGCCGTTGGCGAGTGCGGTGGCGCCGGCGCTGCCAACCGCGTCCCCGGGCAGCGCGCCGATCAGCGAATTGGCCGGCGTGACGGCACCGATGCAGGCGGAGAGGCCCGAGCACCAGGTGACGGCTCCGACGTCGGCATCGGCGCCATTGTCGAAGGAATGGCTGACGATCAGGTAATGGCCGTTGGCGAGCGCGACCAGGCCACCGGAGCCGATGCGGCTGTCGGCGGTGGTGGCCACGCGCGAGTTGGCCGCGGAAACGTTGCCGACCAGGCCGCCGCTGCCACTGATGCGAGTGACGGCACCGGTGTTGATCGCGGCACCGTTGTCCCAGAACGGGCTGGCGATCACGGCGTCGCCGTTGGCCAGCAGCAGCACCGCGCCGCTGCCGACGCTGTCGTTCGCGCTGCTGCCGACGAGCGCGTTCGCGGCGGTGAGGGTGCCGGTGCGCCCGCTGTTGCCGTTGCACCAGATCACCGCGCCGACGTTGACCAGGGCGCCGTTGTCGAAGCCGCTGCTCGCCACCAGGTAGTGGCCGTTGGCGAGCGCGATCACCTGGCCGAGCTGCTGGAAGGCACTGGTGCCGATCAGCGAGTTCGCGGCGGAGATGGTGCCGTTGCAGCCGGTGCTGGCGTGGCACCACGTCACCGCGCCGGCGTTCTCGATCGCACCGTTGTCGAAGTAGCGACTCTCGATCACGAAATGGCCATTGGCCAGCACGCGGACGCCGAAGTTGCCGACGCTGTCGTTCGCGCTGGCACCACGCAGCGTGCTGATCAGGGTGCCGTCGGGCGCGAACAGGTGCACAGCGCCGGCGCCGGCGGCGGGGATCGATGCCTGCGAGTCACGCACCACGATGTTGCCGTTCGGCAGCACCACCACGTCATCGCCGAACGCGACGCTGCCCGCTGGCGGCGTCAGTTCGATCTGCACCGCCTGCGCCTGCAGCGCAAGCCACGACAGCGGCAACAGCAGCCAGCGCGCGATGCGGGCTGCGACGACGGGAGCGGGGAGGGTCGAGCGCTTCGGATCGTTCATCGGCGGAGGTCTCGGACAGGGGCTGGCCTTGGCATCGGTGCGGCGGTGGTCATCACGCGAGCTTCACGAACAGCATACGCCGACGCGCCGAGAATCTTTCGACGCAACAGTTCGCAACCGCCGCGCAATCCACGACCGCCGCCGCGGTGGCACTCACTAGACTGCTGTTCGGGTGCAGAGGTGCAGATGGCTCGACGCAGTCACGGACGCGCATGGTGGGGATGGCTGCTGCTGCTTGCCGGCGCGGTCGTTCACGCACAGCAGTTGCTGGCGGTGAAGTTTCAGCCGGACCTGCGCGTCTATCCGCAGTTCTTTTCGCTGGTCCAGGGCGTCGAGGGCGATCTGCTGGTCGGTGGCATGGACGGTGTGCTGCGGTTCGACGGCGGGCGCTGGCACTGGCTGGCGATGCCGCGACCCGGCGCCGTGCGCGCGCTGGCGGCTTCCGCGGACGGCCGCATCTGGGTGGGTGCGACCAACGGCTTTGGCTACATCGAGCGCAGCGACAGCGGTCGCGAGCGCTATGTCGATGTCTCGGCGCAGTTCGCCGACGACCTGCAGGGACGCCGCTTTGCCGATGTCTGGGAAGTGGTCGAGGTCGGCGACACCGTGTACTTCCGCGCCCTCTACGACGTGTTCGCGGTCGGCAGGGACGGTCGGCGTCGCGGCTTCTGGCACCACCCGGGGCGCTTTGGCGGCATCGCCTCGGTTGGCGGCGAACTCTGGCTGCAGTGGCGCGGGCAGGGGCTCAAGGTGCTGCGCGGACAGGACTTCGAACTGCTGCCCGGCGGCGAGCGCTTCGCCGAGGCGCTGATCTACAACCTGCTGTCGCTGTCCGATGGTCGCGTGCTGCTGCATGACGTGCGGCCCTCGCTGTGGCTGTGGCAGGACGGCACCTTCGTCGACCACACCACGCCGGAACTCGCGCGCGATCTCGCCGAGGCCGGCCGCGGCGCGCTGTTCGACGAAACCCATGTGGTGCTCGCGGCCGCGGACGGCGCGCTGCGCGTGCTCGACTTCGCTGGCGGCCAGATCGAGCGCGTGCCGCTGGGCAACAGTTATCTGGCCGACGTGATCCGCGCGCACGATGGCAGCGTGCTCGCGCTCGACGTGTCCGGCGTCTCGCGTCTGGACTGGCCACCGAGTTGGCGACGGCTCGATGCCGGCGCCGATGCCGTGAGCGGGGTCTACGCGTTGAACCGGTCCGCGGGCGTGCTCTACGCCAGCACCTGGGGCGGGGTGTTCGCGCACACGCCGGGCACCGGTGATGGCGTGCAGTCGGTGCTGCCCGCTGGCGCCGCCGACGTCGAGTACTGGGGCGTGCACGGCGACGGGGACGACCTGCTGGTTGCATCGTCGAAGCAGTTGTTCCGACTGCGTGCCGAGGCCATGACGCCGCTGTCCGACGATGGTCTGTATCCGCGCCAGTTCCTGCCCGATCCGCTCGATCCCGCGCTGCTGTGGATCGGCACCGAGCACGGCCCGGCACTGTTCGCGAAGGTCGATGGCGAATGGCGGCTGCGACTGCAGCAGTCGTCCCCGGGCTGGCAGATCCTGTCGATGCATGCGTTTGCCGGTTCGATCTGGCTCGGCTCCAGCGACCGCGGCGTGCATCGGCTGCGACGCGACGCTGTCGATCCCGGCGCCTGGCACTTCGAACCGGTCGGTGCAGCGTCGGGCCTGCCGAGCAACGAGGAGGTGCCGGCCCTGGTCTCGATGTTCGATGGCGCGTTGTACGTGAGCCTGGCGCGCGGCCTGTATCGCGGCGACGGCGAGCGCTTCCGCAGCGACGATGCGCAGGGTCTGGCCGCCTTGCTCGACGAGAACGAACAGGTCCTGTTTCGCACCGGCGACGATGGCATCGTCTGGGCGTTCAGCTACCACAGCGTGTACCGGCACGACGCCACGCGCGGGTGGTCGCTGGTGTTGCTCGGCGGCGTGCACACCGGCGCCGTCTTCGACCTGCTGCCGATCGCGCAGGATGCCGCCTTCATCGGCAGCGAAGCCGGCCTGCTGCGCTATGCGCCGATGCCGACCGCGGCGCGTGCGATGCCCGCGACGGTGCGGCCGCGCATCAGCGCCGCACGCGTGCTGCATGGTCGCGCGGCGCCGATCGACCTGCCGCTGGACCGTCCGGCGCGGGTGCAGCTCAACGGCGGCAGCGTGGAATTCGAGTTTGCCTACCCGCGCCTGGATGGCGTCGGGGTCAGCGAATTCCAGTTCACCATCGACCCCGACGGACGCACCTGGTCGCCGTGGCGCAACCGCGCCAGCGCCGCGTTCTTCGCGCTGGCGCCGGGCGACTACCGCCTGCGCCTGCGCGCGCGCAGCCGCTACGGCGTCGCTGCCGAGGCAGATGCGTTCGAGTTCACCATCGTGCCGCGCTGGTACCAGCGCGCCTGGGTGCTTCCGCTCGCCATCGTGCTGCTGACCGGGCTGTTGGCACTGGCACTGGTGCAACGCCAGCGGCTCAAGGTGCGGCGCCTGCGTGCGAGCAATCGCGCGCTCGATGCCGAGGTGCAGGCACGCACGCGCGAGCTGCAGCATGCCAACGAGCAGCTGCGCGGGCTGGCGCAAAGCGATGGCCTGACCGGGCTCGCCAACCGCCGCCACTTCGATGCCGAGCTGGCGCGGCTGTCGGCCGAGGCCAGTGCCGAGGCGCGTCCGCTCAGCCTGCTGTTCGCCGACGTCGATCACTTCAAGGCCTACAACGACGACCGCGGCCACCAGGCCGGGGATGACGTGCTGCGTGCGGTCGCGCGCCTGCTGCGCGAAGCGGTGGCGCCGACGGTGCTGGTCGCGCGCTACGGCGGCGAGGAGTTCGCGCTGGTCGCCGCCGGTCTCGATGCAGCGGCTGCCGGGCAACTGGCCGAACGCATCCGCGCCACGGTCGCCGCGGCGATGGCGGGCGTCACCATCAGCATCGGCATCGCCACACGCCCGGGTGCGGGCAACGAATCGGCTGCAGCGCTGATCGCGCGCGCCGATGCGGCGCTGTATCGCGCCAAGCACCGTGGCCGCAATCGCGTCGAAGCGGCTGCAGACGCCGCCTGAACCTCAGCCGGGGACGCGTTCGGCATTGCCGGCAAGGCGCGACCACAGCGCATTCGCGGCGAGCTCGATCGCGAGCTTGGTGGCTGCGAACAACAGCAGGATGGCGCGCGGCTCGGCCGCGGACAGCGCCAGGAAGCCGCCGCCGAGCACCCATCAAACCGCTGAAATGCTCTGCAATCAGGCCCCGATCACGACCAAGCCGAGCCAAACCGACGCTTGCGCCGTCGCTGGCCATCATGCAGGCTGCCCCGACAGGGCGTTTGAATTTCCTTGCCTGATGGAAATGCAAAGGGGCAGTGCCATGCACGCTATTGATCTTGTCTGCAGAATCTAGGAGCGTTTCCCATGCGAATGTGTTTTCGCGTCGCCGCAGCAAATCTATTCGCGATCTGTGTGCTGTGCAGCGGGTCTGGCGCGTCCATCGCTCAAGCCGTCGGCGTCACCAACGGCAACACCCGCCTAGCCTTCGGCAGTCCCGCTCCCATCTACGTCACCTTTGCTTCCGGAGCGACGCCGGTGGTCTCGTATTCCCTCACCGTGTCGTACATGCCGATCATGTTCGGCACGCCGACCGTGTCGATGTGCTTTGCCAACGCGAATTGCACAGTGGACGCAGGGGCCGGGACGATCAGTGTCGTCCGCACGAATCCAGTACCCATCGCACTGCAATCCGAGAATGGATGTTTGCTCGTTTTCACGACCACTGGGTACGGCCAGATGGGCTCATTCCCGCTGGCGATCAGCAATGCGCAGGCAACCGACCCGAACGGCAATCCGGTCACGCTCGGTACCCAGGACGGCAGTATCGGCATCATCAGCGGCGGCGGCGAACCACCGCAACTGTCCTACTTGCCGCAGTTTGACGCCGACTGCGCGACCGACCCGGTTGCCGAAGTGCACTTTGCGGATGCGCCGGATCCCACGAATGCGGAGATCAATCTCGCGGTCACGCCGGGCAGCCCGTCGGCGGAGCCGGTGCTGCTGGCGTGCACGGCGCCATCGGGTATCAGCATCGTCTCTGGCGGCAACCAAATGCTGCAGGGTGCTGCGATCGCCAACCCGATTGCCCTGCGTTGCGATACCTCGTCGCCGCAGACCCGAACTCTGATCTGCACCGAAACCACGTCCAACGGACGCTGGTTCCGACACTGGGACCTCGCCTGCGCTGGACCGCTGTTCATCGACGGATTCGAGGGTGGTACTGCCCAGCCCTGAACACCGATCCGCACGAAGTCACCCGGCGCATGCCGGAACTCGGACTCGTCGGTATCGGAGGTCATCGCGTGGTGCTGGCCGCGGCGGTCGTGGCCTGAAGCTCAGGTCGCCGGCTTGGCGGCGGCAGCGCCCGAGAAATGCGTCCACAGTGCTGCGGCGATCAGTTCGATCATGAGTTTGAGCACGGCGAACAGCAGCAGGATCAGGCGCGGATCGGCCGCGGACAGGGCCAGGAACCCACCGACCAGCACGATCGCGTGCAGCACCAGCACGCGCGCGTAGGGCTCGGCCATCAGCCGGCCGCTGCTGCTGCGCGCGGCCGCGCCGCTGTGCTGCCAGTTCCGGAAACCTTGCCATTGCAGCAGCACGACCGTCGCCGCCGACAGCCACCAGCCCGCGGCAGGTTCGCGGAAGCCGCCGCTGACGAGGCCGAAGAACGCCAGCACCAGGATCCCGTGCACGCTGGTGAAGATGCCGTAATGCATCGCGAAGAACTGGCTCATCGGGAACGGCTGTCGCGGCTCCGGCCGCAACTGCTCGACCGCACGCAGGCGCCGGTACTGGAACCAGCCGGTGCAGGCGTTCTCGAACCAGTACAGCCCGAGCACCGGGAACACGCCCCACCAGCCGAGCCAGATCGGCACCAGCGCGGCGAGGTTCCAGAACAGGATCAGCAGGTAGGCCATGATCACGCATGGTACCGATGGCCGGCAGGCAGCCGCCGGATGACGTGACGGCCACCACGATCCGTTGCCGCGCGCAGGCCTACCGCGCCCCGGCTTGACCGGCGTCAATGGCGGCGGTGTCGGCACTGCCTAGGCTCGCCACAGCGATTGTGGAGAAATGTCATGGGCAAGCTACGGGGACGGATCGCGCTGGTCGCGATGCTGGCGATGGGTTGGGCGCTGTCGGCGGCGGCGCAGACGCCGATTCCGATGACGCAGACCGATTTCCACGTGCCCGGCACCCAGATCGGCAACATGCCGCTCGCCAATCTGCGCTCCGCCAGCGAGTGTGCGAGCTGCCACGGCAACTTCAACGCCGCGGCCGAGCCCTCGGCGACCTGGGCCGGCAGCCTGATGGCGCTCGGCGGCAAGGACCCGCTGTTCTACGCGCAGATGACCACTGCCAACCAGGACGTGGCCAACGTCGGCAGCTTCTGCCTGCGCTGCCACGTGCCGGTCGCGGTGGTGACCGGGCATGTCGCGCAGGCGAACGGCAGCACGCTCGATGCCCGCGACAAGGAAGGCGTGACCTGCCACTTCTGCCACAGCATGGTCGATCCGAACTACCAGGCCGGCGTCAGTCCGCCGGAAGATCAGGCCGTGCTCGCGGCGCTGGCAGCGGTGCCGAACTACGCCGCGAACGCGATGTTCGTGCTCGATCCGCAGGGTCGCCGGCGCGGGCCGCGCAGCGACCACGCGGCGTCGCACGAGTTGCTGGTCTCGCCGTTCCTGCGCGAGGCCAAGCTCTGCGGCACCTGCCACGACGTCGGCAATGTCGCGGTGTCGAAGCAGGGCGACGGCACCTACCAGTACAACCTGCTCAACACCGAATCGCCGAGCCACGATCCGTGGCAGCAGTTCCCGCTCGAGCGCACCTACACCGAGTGGAAACTCTCGGCGTTTGCCGCCGGCGGCGTGGATCTGGGCGACCGCTTCGGCGGCAACCGCAGCCCGGTCGTCGCCACCTGCCAGGACTGCCACATGCCGACCGTGGCGGCCAAGGCCTGCTTCTTCGGCCCGGATCGCAACGACATGGCCACGCACGACTTCGCCGGTGCCGCGGTGCCCTCGCTCGATCTGATCGCGGCCTACACCGTCGGCGACCCGGACGTGGACCCGGCGCACGTCGCCGCCGGTCGCGCCAAGGCGCTGTCGATGCTGCAGCGCGCGGCGACGGTCGAACTGTCGCGCGACGGTGCCGACGTGGTCGCACGCGTCATCAACCAGTCCGGCCACAAGCTGCCGACCGGGCACATCGAAGGCCGTCGCGTCTGGTTGAACCTCAAGTTCTACGACATCAACGACACCCTGCTGCTCGAACGCGGCCACTACGACAGCGGCACCGCGCACCTGGACGAGGCCACCACCACGGTCTACGAAATGCAGGTGGCGCTGAGCGCCGGCGCCGCCGCCGCCACCGGCCTGCCGGCCGGCGTCACCACGCACATGGCGCTGGCCGACACCATCGCCAAGGACACCCGCATTCCGCCGCGCGGCTTCAACACCACCACTTTTGCGAACGCCGGCGCGCCGGTGGTCGGCATCAGCTACGGCGACGGCGAGTACTGGCACGAGCAGCACGTCGCCCTGCCGGCGAATACCGCGCGCGTGGTCGCAACGCTCTACTACCAGTCGCTGACCCGCCACTACATCGAGGCGCTGCGCGACGGGAATGTCACCGACAGCTGGGGCACCACGCTGCACTCGCTGTGGCAGGCCACCGGCCGCGGCGCGCCGATCGAGATGACCACGGCGACACTGGAGCTGGAGCGCGTGTTCGCCGACAGCTTCGAGTAACCGCGGGTTCGAGCGCGATTGACCGATGTCAACGCCCCGCAACCGGGGCGAGTGCAAGCTGCGCCCGAGCTCAGCCCGGGAGACGGTCATGTCGAAGCGGATGGGGTGCCTGTTTGGTGTGATGGCGGGTCTGGCGACGGCGGCCTCGGCTGCGACCGTGCACCACGACCGCTTCCATGCAACCAGCGCGGAACTGGCCTGGGGCAACCAGCGCGGCAACTGGGTCGTGGTCAATGGCGAATACGCAGCCGCGTCGCCGAGCAACGCGCCGCTGACCGCGAGCCTGTTGCCGTGGCATGCCGGTGACTTCGAGTTCGCGGTCGACCTGATCGACCCGGTCGACGGTGGGCTGTGGGTGCGCGCCGATGCCGACGCCCAGCGCGGCGTGGTGCTGGTGGTCAAGAGCAACCAGATGTACTGGCACGTGATCAGCAGCCCGAGCAGCGGGCCGTGGACGGTGCACGCGCCGGTGACGGTCAGTTTCCCCTCGGGCCGCGCGCGCATCCGCGTGGTCGGCAGCGGTGCCTTGCTGCGCGCCTACATCGACGACGCCGCGCTGCCGGCGACTACGCTCGACCTCGGCAGCGTGAGCGTGCCGCCGGGCAGCAACTACCTCGGCGGCCGCGTCGGGTTCTACGACTACAGCGCCAGCGGCACGCGCTTCGACAACGTGCGCTTCGCATTCGAGCCGGTGCCGGAGGCTGCCGCCGGCTGGTGGCGTGGCGAGCAGGATGCCGACGATGCGATCGGCAGCGCCGATGGCACCCTGGTCGGCGCCGTGGCGTTTGCCGCCGGCAAGGCCGGAACCGGGTTCCGTTTCCCGGACAACGGCAACCACCATGTTGCGATCGCGGACGGCACCACCACCGACCTTCCGGCGCAATTCGCACTCGAAGCCTGGGTGCGGCCGCGCGCGGGACTGGCCAATCCGGGCAATGCCTGGGGCGTGTTCTCGAAGGTGGGGCCGCCGTGGGTCGGCGGGATTTCGTACCAGCTCGCGCTGTCTCCGGCGGCCCCGGACGACGCCAGTGCGACCGCGCAGTTCCGCGCCGACGCCGACCCGTGGCCGGCGAATCCGCTCGCTGGCGGGCTGGTCGACGTCGGCATCTGGAGTCATCTGCTGTGGCGTTACGACGGCAGCCAGTCGCGGCTGCACGTCGACGGCCGCGAGGTTTCCAGTGTCGCCGCCGCGGGCGTGCTGGCCGCGAACGTGGCGACGCCGCTGTACCTGAACTGCGATGGTGACGGGGCAGTCTGCGCGCCGCTCGATCTGGACGAAGCCGTGCTCTATCACCGCGCGCCGAGCGCCGCCGAAGTGCAGGCGCGCCACGAAGCACTGGCGCATGCCGAGGTCGCGTTGCCGTATCGGCAGGACCTCGCCGGAACGCTCGACGCGGCCTGGGGCGTGCGCAATCGCCAGGCGCCGACACCGCAGTTCCAGCCGGATGGCGCGCTGCGCCTGTGGACCACGCCCACCGACCTGTATGGCGCCAGCAACAACCTCGCCAACCTGCCATTGCTGCGCCTGCCGGACGGCGAAGACGCCTGGGCGCTGACCGCGGCGTTTCGCTTCGACGCACCGCCGTCGGCGCAGTGGCAGCAGGCCGGCGTGCTGGTGCTCGACCGCCGCGACGGCGTGCCCGATCCGGACAACTACCTGCGGCTCGGCTACGTCTACGAGCCGGTGCCGCGCTTCGAGGCGGTCTACGACCTGGGCGGCACGCCGAATGCAGACCTGCCGAACGGCCCGCTCCTCGATGTTCCCGCCGCGACACCGTACTGGCTGCGACTGCGCCGCCATGGCGGCAGCTTCGTGCTCGGCTACAGCCTCGACGGCGAGCGCTTCGACGACTTCCGCAGCCTCGACCTGCCGCTGCTGCCGCGCTATGCCGGCGTGTTCGCGCTGCACGGACCGAGCGCGGCCCCCGCGTTGCCGTTCGACCTGCTGAATCTCGACGTGTCCGCCGACTGCCTGGCCGAACCCGACGGCCTGCTCGCGCACTGGCGCGGCGCCGACATCACCGACTCCGCCGGGGGCTTGACGCTGACCGCGATGAACGGCGCCGGACACGCGCTGGCGCGGATCGGCAAGGGCTTCCAGTTCGACGGCAACGACGACCACTTCGCCCGCACCGCGATCGCGTCACTCCCGGTCGGTGCCGCCGCGCGCACGGTGCTGCTGTGGGCGAAGACGCCGCGCGACCTGGTCAACGCCACCGAGTCGGCGCTGTTCCAGTACGGCAGCGAGAGCGACAGCCACATGTTCGGCCTGATCACTTCCGGCAACGCGCCCGGCCGGCTGTACTTCTACGGCCACAACGCCGACCTCGCCGGCAGCACCGTGCTGCGTCCGGACACCTGGTATCACCTCGGCGTCAGTTACGACGGCAGCAACGTCAGCGTCTACGTCGACGGCGTTGCCGAAGCCAGCGCCGCGCGCGTTCTCGACACCGTGCCGTCGGCCGAAGGCCTCAACATCGGTCGGCGCTGGCCGGCAACGCGCTGGCAGGGACTGATCGACGACGTGCAGGTGTACGCGCGCGCGCTCGATGCCGCGGAGATCGCCGCGATCCACCGCGCCGGCGGTGCCGGGCTGTGTCCGCGCGCGATCTTCGCCAACGGCTTCGAGGACGGCGCGATCAGTCCGTAGTGGCCAGGCCCAACTGTTCGCCGATGAAGGCTCGCGCGAAGCGGGCGTCGCGTTTGACCGTGGGCGCGGAGATCGCCATCGCCGCGGCGACTTCCTCGACTTCGAGGCCGGCGAAGAAGCGCAGCTCGAACACCTGGCGGGCGCGCGCGTCGAGCGCGTCGAGGGCGGCGAGCGCGGCATCGATGGCGACGATCTGCTCGGCGTCGGCATCGACCGCGAAGTCGAAGTGCTCCAGTGCATCGAGCGAGGTCACCTGGCCGCCGCCGCGCTTGCCGGCGAGGCGCGCGCGGGCGTAGTCGACCAGCACCTGGCGCATCGCGGTGGCGGCGATCGCGAGGAAGTGGCCGCGGTCGCGAAAGCGCTGCTGGCCCTGCCCGAACAGCTTCAGGTAGGCCTCGTTGACCACCGCACCGGTGGACAGCGTGACACCGCGCTCGCCCCGCCGCAGCGCACTGCGCGCAAGACGCTGCATCTCGGAATGCACATAGACCATCAACTCGCGGTCCTCGCGCGCGGCCGCGTTCAGGCGCTCGGTCAACAGCGGGGCGTGCTCGGGGTCGATCGGTGGCATCGGGCGGGCTCCGGCATGGCGCCGCAAGCGTAGCGGGCCCCGCGCGTGCCTGTCGCCGCATCGGCTCGGCGGGGGCGCGAAGAACGACTGCATGGCCATCCGAGCCAATACTCTGGCCTTCGACGCACTCTGTTGGCACGCCGCGTCGCCCACAGTACATTGCCGCACAGCGCTGACGTCCGTTCAGCACGCACGTCTATGGTGTTTCAATGAGCCTGCTTCGCCGCAACCTGCATCAGGTCTGGGACCAACTGCGTGGCAAGAAGACGCAAATGCCGCAGTTCCTGGAGTCCGTGCAGGTCAACAACCTGCGTGGCATCCGCGACCTGAAGGTCAAGTTCTCGTATCCGGTCACGGTGATTGCTGGGCCGAACGGTTGCGGTAAGTCGACGGTGTTGTTCGCTTGCGCCTGCGCATATGACGTGCCAGGCCGCCGTGACTACAGTCCGGCCGCGCTCTTCCCAAACCTCAGGGGCGGCACCCCGGAAGACCGCTTTCAGAGCCCATCTTTCGAGTATTTTTTCGTCGATGACAACCGCGACCTGGGCATGGTGTGGCGGCGCAGCAAGTCCTGGAGCAAGAGCTATCTCGGACGCAAGAATGTGCATCAGCCCCAGCGCGCCCTCTATCTTCGTACGCTGGCCAACCTGACCAGCCCTTCAGAGGTGCGCAGCATTCTGCAGATCGGCTCCAAAGGCTTCGAGCAAAGCGACCTCGATGCCGACCTCATCGCCTTTGCACACCGCGTGCTGCCCTTCAAGTACCGGGGGCTGAAGCTTCTCAAGCTCAAAAACAAGGATCTGCTGTTTGCGGAACGTGAAGAGGCCGATACGGCCTACTCCGAGTTCCACATGTCCGCCGGTGAGCGAGCTTTGCTCCGCATCTCCAAGGACATCGGCAGACTTTCCAATGCGCTGATTCTCATCGACGAGGTCGAGGCCGGTCTCCACCCATATACGCAGCAGCAAGTCTTGCTCGAGCTGCAGCGTCTGGCGTTGCGCAACAATTTGCAGATCATCGTCACTTCTCACAGCCCCGTGGTCCTGGAAAGCGTGCCGGTGGAGGCTAGGGTGTTCCTTGAGCGCAGCGCCGACAACGTGACCGTGCAGCCACCGTATCGCGACATCTTTCAGCGCGCCTTCTATGGCCAATCACAAGACAAGTTGTCGGTGCTTTGCGAGGACTCGGTTGCCGAGGCCATGATCCTAGGTGTTCTGGACCAGTTGAACCAGAAACTCAACATCACTCCCGACGACATCACAGTTGGGCGCGATACCGGCAAAGAACAGTTTCCGCAGCATGTGGAGACTTTGGGGAAGTTCCAGATGCTGGGCTCGTTCGTATTCGTGCTTGACGGGGACGCTCGTGCGCTAGAGTTCGACATCAGGAAGGTCGGTAATCGATTTGGCCAGGACCTGTCGCCCCTGTTTCTCCCGGGCGATGGCCCGCCCGAAGCCTGGATCTACGCCCGTCTTGAGCGCGATGCGCCTCGGTTCAGTCAGTTGCTGGGCGTACCCGCTTTGGATCATCAGCTAAGCAACATCCGTCAGGCCTTCGAGAACGCAAGTGACAAGGCGACCAACATCGTCAAGAACCAGTTCTACGCATTGGCGGAGCAACTCCAACGGAGGCCTGAAGAGCTTGCTAGGGTTGTCGGGCGTGCCGAAAGCTCAAGTGGTGAGCTGAAAGTCTTTGCTGACGACTTGGAGCAGGCAATCCACAACTGGAGGCGCCGCGCGGGAGAGTGACACGAGCCGTCACCCACCGGCCTCGGCGCGAGGTGCTGGCCCTCTGGCCGGGGTGGTGTGGCGGTTGCCTCATCGCCAAAGCCGTGATGGGCAGCACGGAGATTGCGCGATGGCGGGGTTGATGGCTCGCGGCTGCAGTCAAACACGACATTGATGGTCGCCACATCGGTCCCGCCGGGGGTCGCGGGTTATGCTCGGCGCATGGCCTCCGACCCCGAACGCTTCGCCAAGGCGCGCGCCCTGTTTGATGAACTTGCCGCGCTGCCGGGCGCGGAGCGGGACGGCGCGCTTGCGGCGCGGGTTGATGTCGATCCGGCGGTGCGTGCGCAGGTGGCGGCTTGGCTCGAGGCCGATGATGGCGATGATGAGGATGCGACGGCACCCGGCGCGATCGCGGCGTTGCGCGGGCAATGGCAGGCGGAGCGTGCGGCGCAGGCACAGGCGGCGTGGGCCGGGCGGCGCATTGGCCAATTCGAGCTGGTGCGCGCGATCGGTCAGGGTGGCATGGGCACGGTCTGGCTCGGCGAGCGCCGCGACGGTGCTTTCGTGCAGCGCGTCGCGGTCAAGCTGCTCGGCGCCGGACACGACCCCGATGGCGAGCTGCTGCGCCGCTTCCGCACCGAGCGCGAGTTGCTGGCGGCGCTCGACCATCCCGGCATCGCGCGCCTGATCGACGGTGGCGAGACCGAGGAGGGCGTGCCCTGGCTGGTCATGGAATACGTCGATGGCGAGCGCATCGACCGCTGGTGCGAGTTGCACCATTCCGACTTCGCCACGCGCGTGCGCCTGGTGCTCGCGGTCGGCGAGGCGCTGGAGGCCGCGCATGCGGCACTGATCGTGCACCGCGACCTCAAACCGGCGAACATCCTGGTCGATCGCAGCGGTCGGCCGCGCCTGCTCGACTTCGGCATCGCCAAGGCCATCGACGCGCGCGGGCTGCAGCACACGATCCAGCAGACCGCCGTCGACCAGCGGTTGATGACACTGCGCTACGCCAGCCCCGAGCAGGTGCGCGGCGGCGCCATCGGCACCGCCTCCGACCAGTATTCGCTGGCGGTGGTGCTGTACGAACTGGTCGCCGGCCAGTCGCCCTACGGCGAGGTCGATACTTCCAGCCTCGATCTGATGCAGGCGATCTGCGAGCACGACCCCGCGCCGCCGAGTCGCGTCGCGCGCGGGCGCTCTGCCACCGGGCGCACGCTCGAGCGCGCGCGGCGCGGCTTTGGTTCGGACCTCGACGCGATCCTGCGCAAGGCCCTGCGCAAGGCGCCGGGCGAGCGCTACGCGAGCATCGGCGCATTCCTCGACGACCTGCGACGCCTGCTCGACGGCCAACCGGTCGCGGCGCGCCAGGGCGACCGCGCGTACCGGGCGCGCAAGTTCGTGCGTCGCCATCGCGTGGCGCTGACGATGCTGGCGACGGTGCTGCTGGCGCTCGCCGCGGTGGCGTTGAACTGGCGCTGGCAGCGCGACGAAATCGCGCACGAGCGCGATCGCGCCGAGCAGACCACGCGCTTCCTGACCGACCTGTTCGAGCAGGCGAATCCGATGCGCCATCGCGGCCAGGTGCCGGACGCGGTGGCGATGGCCGAGCGCGGCGCCGATGCCTTGCTCGCCGACACCGCGATGGACCGCGCCACCCGCGCCGGGCTGCTGCGCACTTCGGCGCACGTGCTGCTGGCGCTCGGCCAGTACGCGAAGGCGCTGGAAGTGGCCAACGCCGCACTGCTCGGCAGCGAACAGTGGCGCGCGCACGACGCCGATCTGCGGGTCGCGCTGCAACTGCTGCAGGCCGACGCGCTGGCCGGCAACCGTCGCAACGACGAGGCGGTCGCGATCCTGCAGACGCTGCGCCGCGACCCGTCGCTGCGCGATGCGCTGGTGCAGGGGCGGGCGCTGCGTGCCGAGGTGCTGAACCTGCTCGCGCGCGTCGAGTTCGAGCGCAACCGCATCGATGACGCCGCTGCCGCACTCGCGGCCGCACTCGCGTCCTGGCAGAACGTGTTCGCCGCGGACCCGGAGCGCGCGTTGCTGGCCGCGCCGCAGGCCGGAGCGGGCGGTGAGCTGCTGGCTTCGCTGCTGCTGACGCGCTGTCGCATCGCCGTGCTGCGCGCCGCCGGCGGCGAGGCGCTGGCGCGCTGCAACGAGGCGCAGCAGTACCGCGAGCGCTACTTCCCGGCCGACCACCCCGGCCAGCTGAACGTGCTGAACGAACTCGCGGTGCTGGCCGGCAATGCCGGCGAGGCCGAGCGCGCACGCGAACTGTCGCAGCGCATCTTCGATCGCACCCGCGAGATCTTCGGCGACGCCCATCCGCGCGCCGCCGCCGCGGCGCTGAACCTCGGCATCGAGTACCGCGCCGCCGGTCGCTTCGAGGAGGCGATCGCGCTGTACCGGCTCGCGCACCAGGTGTTCCTGGCCATGCGCGGACCCGGGCACCCTCACACCTTGCTGGCGCTGAACAACTGGGCCAACGTGCTCTACGCACGCGGCGATTACGCGGCGGCGTTGCAGATGCACCGCGACGTGCAGCAGCGACGGCGCGCGTCGCTGCCGGCGGACGACGCGGACCTGGCGCAGTCGGCCGGCAATGTCGCGAAGTGCCTGTGGCGGCTCGGTCGCCACGCCGAGGCGCAGGCAGAACTCGCGGGTGCACCGGCGCCGGTCGATGCCGGTGCGCGGCGCACGCGCCGGCTGCTGCTGGCGCACCTCGCGCTGGCCCGCGGCGAGTCCGCGTCGGCGCTGGCCGAAGTGCTCGCGGTGCGTGCCGAGATCGAAGCCGCGGCGCCGGACGTGCGCGGTCTCGCCGCCAGTGCCTGGATCGAGACCCTGGCGCTTGCCGCCACCGGCGCCGATCGCGAAACCCTGCGCCGCGCATTGGCCGCCACCGCGGCGGCGCTCGCCCGCGACGACGGCCGCGATTTCGTGCGCGACGATGAAGTCGCGCGCTGGCGCCGCGAGCATCCCGAGCTCGCGAAGCCCTAAGCTTCGCGCCTGGTCCACCGCAGGCATCGCCGCTTCCATGATCGAATCACTGTTCGACCTCAAGGCCCACGGCAGCACGCCGCGCACCGAACTGCTGGCCGGGTTCACCACCTTCCTGACCATGGCCTACATCCTGTTCGTGAACCCGGACATCTTGTCGGCGGCCGGCATGCCGAAGGAATCGGTGTTCGTCGCGACCTGTCTCGCGGCCGCGATCGGCTCGCTGGTGATGGGCCTGTACGCGAACTATCCGATTGCGCTCGCGCCCGGCATGGGCCTGAACGCGTACTTCGCCTTCGTCGTCTGCGGCACGCTCGGCTACGCCTGGCAGGCTGCGCTCGGTGCGGTGTTCCTGTCCGGTTGCCTGTTCGTGCTGGTGAGCCTGTTCCGCGTGCGCGAGTGGATCGTCGATGCCATCCCGCGCTCGCTCAAGCTCGCGATCTCGGCCGGCATCGGCCTGTTCCTGGCGCTGATCGGGCTCAAGAACGCCGGCATCGTCGTTGCCGATCCGGCCACCTATCTGCGGCTCGGCGACCTGCATGCAGCGGCGCCGCTGCTGGCGCTGGCCGGCCTGGCGCTGATCGTCGCGCTCGAAGCGCGGCGCATCGTCGGCGGCGTGATCCTCGGCATCCTGGCGGTGACCGCGGCCTCGATCGCGCTCGGCCACTCCGCCTTCGCCGGCGTGTTTGCGCCGCCACCCTCGCTCGCTCCGACCTTCCTGCAACTCGATCTGCGCGCCGCGCTCGACGTCGGCCTGGTCAGCGTGGTGATGAGCTTCTTCCTGGTCGAACTGTTCGATGCCACCGGCACCCTGATCGGCGTCACTCATCGCGCCGGGTTGCTCGATGCCGATGGCAAGCTGCCGCGGCTGAAGCGAGCGCTGCTGGCGGATTCCACCGCGATCGTCGCCGGCAGCCTGCTCGGCACTTCATCGACCACGGCCTACATCGAGAGCGCTTCCGGCACCGCAGTCGGCGGACGCACCGGACTCACCGCGGTGGTGGTGGCGCTGCTGTTCCTGCTGGCGCTGTTCCTGGCACCGCTTGCCGCCAGCGTGCCGCCCTGGGCCACCGCGCCGGCGCTGATCTACGTCGCCATCCTGATGACGCGCGGGCTGGCCGAGATCGACTGGAACGACCTCACCGAAACCGCGCCGGCGGTGCTGTGCGCACTGGCGATGCCGTTCACCTTTTCGATCGCGCACGGCATCGCGTTCGGCTTCGTCAGCTACGCCGCGATCAAGCTGCTCGCCGGCCGCGGCCGCGACGTGCCACCCGCGGTCTGGGTCATCGCCGCCGTGTTCGTCGCCAAGTTCGCGTGGTTGGGGTGAGCAGGCGCGTCGAGGTGCTCGTCATCGGCGCCGGCTTCGGCGGCATTGCGATGGCACACGAGCTCGACCAACTCGGTATCGACGATTATCTGATCGTCGAGAAGTCCACAGCGGTCGGAGGCACTTGGCGCGACAACACCTATCCCGGCGCGGCCTGCGATGTGCCCTCGCATCTGTACTCGCTGTCGTTCGCGCCGAATCCGCATTGGACGCGCCTGTTCTCGCGCCAGCAGGAAATCTGCTCGCACCTGCGAGCGACCGCGGCGCCCCTGCAGGCGCGCGGCAAGATCCGTACGTCCTGGACGTTGGCGACGATGGTCTGGCAAGCGCGGTCGAAGCGCTGGCGCGTCACCAACACGGCGCGCGAGTGCATCGAGGCGCGCTTCGTGGTGGCGGCGATGGGTGGACTGCACGTGCCGAACTGGCCGGCGATCCACGGCCGCGAGACCTTTGGCGGCGCGCATTGCCATAGTGCGCGCTGGAATCACGACATCGACTTCAGCGGTCGCGTTGGCGTGATCGGCACCGGCGCCAGCGCGATCCAGCTGATTCCCGAACTGGCGGCGAACGCCGCACGCCTGCACGTGTTCCAGCGCACGCCGGCGTGGGTGTTGCCGCGCCCGGATTTCGCGTTGCCGCGCTGGTTGCGGGCGCTGTTCGCGGCACTGCCGCCGCTGCGCCTGGCCTTTCGCGCGATGATCTACCTGCAGCTCGAAGCGCTGTCGCTGGCGCTGCTGAAACCGCGTTCCGCATTCTGGGTGCGCTGGCTCGCCAAGTGGCATCTGCGGCGGCAGGTCCCGGACACGAGTGTGCATTCGAGCCTGATGCCGGATTATCCGATCGGCTGCAAACGCATCGCGCTCTCAAGCGACTTCTACCCGACACTGACGCGCAGCAACGTGACGCTCGAAACCGGCGACATCGCTGCGACCCGCTAGCGCGCGCAACGGGCGGATTCGCCCAGAGGATCTGGCGGTCGGGATCGCGAAGACTTCCACCACACTGTCGCATCTCGCTCATCGCCCCTTTGCATCGCATCGATGGCTGGCAACGAGCGACTGGCCGACGTCACTTGGGCCTTTCGCGGATTCGAAGACTGCTTTCCTTCGATGTCCCAGCGTTGAGTCTCGCCCAGGCCCTTCGGTCGGCGTGTCCGAGTGTACGAGTCCAGCGCCTATCGCGTGCTTGACTGCGGAGATTGTTAACCTAGACTCGGAGAACTGACTGCCGCTCGGTCAAAGATGCTCGAGCACCCGGGGGGATGGTTCCGTCCAACAGGAGGAGCCGGTCCATGAACGAACTATTCGTCGTGCGTCATGCGTCTACCCACTCGCGTCCGTGCTTTGGCGGTGCGCCCTTTGAAAAGTCTCGGTCAGCTTGCACAACGGGCCGGGGAAGGCACCTGCTCCGAGCGGTACTAGTCCTCATGGCGATTGCAACCGCTTCGTCCGCGTGGGCGCAGAGCAATCTGTTTTCCTGGCAAGGCCAGCCCGGCTCGGTCGAGCATCCCAGGCCCAACATCCGCGGTGCGGAGCGTGAATGGCCCGTTGGCGTGAACATTCGCGCAGTCATGGCCAGTGAACGTGCACGATCGAGTATTCGCGTGCTCGTGCCTGGGCGTCCGCCGCTCGTCTTTCAACAACGAAATGTCGAACCCCTCCGCGGTTTCCGCATTCTCGACAACTTCGACTATGAGCCGGATCCCGCCGTACCGGATTCCGGTCTCACTTACACCTGGTATGGCAGCTCGGGCTCGAAGCAGATGACCATGTCGGTCTACGAGGGCCGTGTTTCCGCAACCATCCAGTTTGACGATCGAGTTTTCTCAATTTCCAGCCGAGATGGTCAGCAGGTCGTGAGGCAGTTCGATCCTGGGCAAATGCTCGGCGATGCCGATGCCGGCATCGAGCCTGAAGTTGGTCCGAGTGAGATCGTCGCTCCTAAGAAGGCTACCCCGATGGTGGCATTCGCCGCGAAGTCGGCGGTGGACTTCGTGGATATCTTGGTGGTGCATACGCCAGCGGCCTTCGCATCGTTGGGCAATGACCAAGCGCAACTCAATGCTGTCGGCAGCGAAGCGTTCCAGCAATCCGAGCAGTCGTTCTCGAATGCGGGCGTCAATACCCTCAGAGTGCGAAACGTCCTGGCCGGTAACGCCAGCTTGTCTGAACCAGTGGACTACGATGAGGACAGCGGGTGGACGTGCGCAGGTTCTAACGCCGTGACATGCCGCTGGGTGGGGCACCGGGTGTGGTTGAGAACCGACGCCACGGTGCAGTCTCTGCGCAACACTTACGGTGCGGACCTAGTGGTCATGCTTGTTGCCGACAACGGGACAGGCGGACTGGCCTACACCCAACGCACTGACTGCGGAACCATTACGAATTACGAAGCGACGCCCGGGTGCGCGGTGGGGGCAGCGTACGGCAACTTCGCCTATTCAGTCGTCTGGGTTGGCCAAGCCACGGTCTTTCAGATCTTCGCACATGAGACGGGACACCAGTTCGGGATGGAGCATCAAAGCGGCAGTGCAACGCCGTCGTATCCCTGGTCGTTTGCGAGGTCGCTGTCTGATGTGCAAACGATCATGGGAGTCTCGTTATTCACTCGGTCCTTGCAATACTCAAACCCGAACGTGCCCTTCATTGGTCGCACGGAGCCTTCGGGCGAAACTTTGCGATTCAACGCGAGAACAGCCTATTGCCTGGCGCCCGTCATGTCGGGTTATCGCACCCCAGGGCAGATCTTGCGGCTGTTCTGGGACAGCTACGAGGATTGGCTAATTCCTACGAGTGGCTGCTAATGACGAGTGCTCGGCGAATCGCTGCACTTGCTTTGCTGCTGGCGTGCGCTGCTGCGCTGCCCGGATGGGCGAGCGCGCAAGCAGCCTTCGAAGCCGACGTTGAGATGCTTCCGGGAGGCGACATCGCTCACGGAGGCAATTCACTGTGGCGATTATCCATGACCAACACCGGGCTGATAGCGATCGACACCCCAGTTGCAGGCACGAACTTCATCGAGGTTGGATCAGGCAAGACCATCACGCTCCACGCAGTGCCTGAGACAGCTCCATGCACAATCAACTACACCGACGTGTATCTGCCGGCAACGCAGCAAGTGCAAATCCTCGCCGACGTCTTCTTTTCGGATTCGCCGCTGCCCATCAATGCTACGTCCTCATGCGTCGTCGGAATCACGATCGATTCGGCGGCACCGAACTATTTTGTGCAGGAGTTCGGGTTCCAAGGTGGTACGGGCGTGGCCGCGGTGAATCGCCGCGTCGACATCCCTTTCCTGCTCGGTCCTCTCCGTACGCCGATACCGGTGCTTTGGCCATTCGGTCTGGTGATCCTGGGGTCTGGGGTGCTCTTGATCGCGAACTCCAAGGTTCGCGCGAGGAGCTGAAGCGACGTCGGGCGAACTCAGTTGGAGGTTCTCTTGTGGTTAATGCTCGCGAGGTCCGTTCCGTCCAAGACCCCCGGCGCCTCTGGACGCCGACCACGCTAGCCGATTCGAGCCGCTGGCGGCAAGCCACAGCAATGTCAGGGGTCGGTGAACCCTTGGTCGCTCACTCGCAAAGGCGCCAGTTGATGGGGGCATCCCAGATGATCTCGGGACCATGGTCCGGAACCGGCTGGTGCTTCGGCGGGCCGAAGGTCTGCGCCACGACGCGGATCTGAATGCGATCGAGATCGGGGCTCACCGCTTCGGTGTAGCCGATGAATGTCATGGACTTGTGGTCCCTGCACAGCTTGGTGCCAATGCGCCGCTTCAACGGCGCAAGGCTATCTTCGGATTGTTGCGCGGTGATCGCCGCGTCCGTCGCCAGTTCCTCGCAGAAATGCGCGAGCGTGCGCGGCGAGATCAGGTGATGGAAGGTGGGTTCACCGGACGCCTAACTACATGTCTGTGGCGTGCGCATTCGACATGCTTCCGCGCGTGCTGCACGCGCACTGGCCACTCCGACATGGCTGGGAGAACCTGTTTGCCTGCCTGGATCGCATCTTCTGGAAGCGCGTGTACGTGAACGGCGCCTACTACGAGTTTCCGATTGAGACCGTGCGAGCTGGCTTGGATATGCTCGATGCCGATCCCGCAACAGAGCTTCCGGTCAAGATCGCCAAGCGAAAGCGAGGTTCGAGGTGAAGTGGCGGAAGACAAGTAGTGATCGGCCGCGACATCGCGGAGCCAGATGCGCGGCGCTTCGGTGATCTGGTCGCGCCGGATCGGTGGCGATGATCAACCATCGGCAGTCTAGTGATCAGGGGGTCCAGGCGCGCGCATTCATGCACGACATCGACCGTGTGTTCCCCAACACCGCCTGGGCCGGTGGCTGCAAGAGCTGGTACCTCGACGCCAGAGGCCACAACATCGCACTATGGGTCGGCCCGTCACTGGCCTATCGCTGGCGCCTGTGGCGGGCGCGGACGCGGGATTATGTGATGGGCTAGAGGCCACGCTATCGTTTCACGCGTCGCAAAGGGGAAGCAGCGGAATCATGCGCGCAGGGTGCTATCGGTCGATCGGACTTCTCGCAGGACTGCTTGCGTCGTCGTGCGTGTACGCGGATGCGCTGCCCTTCTGGCGCGATGGCGAACTGATCGCGATAGCGAGCGCTGCGCCAGCGAGCGATCTTCAGCAGCGTGTGCAGGCGCTGCTGTTCCCGGAGGACGCCCTCGCCGTCGATCGATTATTGCCAGCGGGCGGTCGCGTGGCTTCGCTGCATCGCGCCGCGCCGGCGCTGGTGGTCAGGCTCGAATTGCCGCGAGCGTTTCTCGAAGGCGGGCGCGTAGATGACGCCCTGCTGGAGCGCCTGAGCACGCAACTGCAGCTCGGCCTCGAACCCTGGCCGGAGCTGCGCGAACTGCACCTGGTGGCACGCGCGATCGAAACGCCGCAGGCAAGATTCCGCGCGCTGAGCGACTACCTGCCGACGTTCGATCGGGCCAGCTTGCGCAAGGACGCCGACATCGAAGGCGTCAGCGCCGCGCCGCTGGTGCGCCGCGAGCGTGGGTTGGATCGACAGCAGGGCGCAGCCGCGCCGGCACTCGCCGGCAAGCAGATCTTCGTCAGCCAGGCGCACGGCTTCATCGACTATGACAACAGCGGTGCCTGGAGCACGCAACGCGGTATCACCCACGGCATCGTCGAGGATTTCGTCAATGCCGAGGCGATCAACCAGTACCTGCTTCACTATCTGCGCAACGCCGGCGCGCAGCTGTTCACGCTGCGCGAGCTCGATCGCAACCCGGACCTGGTGATCGTCGACAATGCCGACGGCAGCGCGTTTCCATCCAATGGCAGCTACGTCGAAAGCGGTACAGCGGTCGCGTTCTCGAACTCCGGGCTGCAGGCATTTCGCAATTTCCAGGCGCCGTATGCGCCGACGACGGATCCGTTTCGCAATGGCGGCTCTGATCGCCTGATCACGACCGCGGCCAACGAGACCGCGCGCGCGACCTGGACGCCGACGATTGCGGCGAGCGGCGACTACGATGTCTACGTGGCCTACACCCGCAATGGCAACCTGCGTGCGAACGATGCGCACTACATCGTGCGTCACAGCGGAGGCAGCAGTCACTTCCGCGTGAACCAGGAATTGCATGGCTGGGTCTGGGTGCACCTCGGGCGATTTCACTTCGACGCTGGACAGGATCCGCTTCGCGCTGCAGTCGTGCTCGCGAACGATTCCTCCGAGCCGGGACAGACCGTGTCAGCCGACGCCGTGCGTTTCGGCGGCGGCATCGGCGATATCCGCGGTGAGTTCCACAGCACGCTGAGCGGGCGTCCGCGCTGGGAGGAAGGGGCGCGCTATTACACGCAGTACCAGGGCGCATCGTCGGCGGTGTATGCCGGCGGCGATGTCGGTGCACGCTCGAAGTTCGCGGCCTGGGAGAACTACCAGGGCATCGAGGACTCGCTGTACGTGTCCTGGCACTCGAACGCGTTCGATGGTTCGGCGCGCGGCACCAACAGCTACATCTACAGCGCGAACCCGCCCGACGGCAGCTACGACCCGAACCAGAGTGTGCCGGGTTCTGCGGCACTGGCGACGGCCATCCACAACGAACTGGTCGCCGACATCCGCGCGGCATGGGACCCGGCCTGGCAGGATCGTGGCCTGCGCTCCGCGTACTTCGGTGAGATCAACCCGGCCTACAACGACGAGATGCCCTCGGTGCTGCTCGAAGTCGCGTTCCACGACAACGCCAGCGATGCCGCGGCACTCGCGCATCCGCGTTTCCGCCAGTTGCTGGCGCGCGCCATCTACCAGGGCATCGTCAAGTATTTCGCGCAGCGTGATGGCATCGCCGTGAAGTTGCTGCCCGAGCCGCCGCAGGCGCCAGCGGTGCAGGTGACCGGCGCGACCAGCGCGCTGGTGAGCTGGGAAGCGCCGCCAGCAGGCGGCGTCTTCGGTGATGCCGCCACCTGTTATCGCGTCTATCGCAGCAGCGACGGGCGCGGCTTCGACGAAGGCAGCGAAGTGCTCACGACGTCGATGACGATCAACGGCCTGGTGCCAGGGGCACTGCAATACCTGCGCGTGACTGCCTGCAACGACGGCGGAGAATCGCTGCCAACCGAGACCCTGGTCGTGCGCAGCAGTGCAGCGCCGATGCGGCGCGTGTTGCTGGTCGAAGCGTTCGATCGTCTCGATCGATCGCAGTTGATCGTCGACAACGACGCCGAACTCGGTGGCCTGGTCGATCGCATGTTCCTCGAACGCATGAATCCGCAGGACGACCTGGTCTGGTACGGACTGGCGCTGCAAGGCCTGCCGGTGGCGATCGAATCGGCCGCCAACGAGGCGGTCGCGAACGGTCGCGTGGCCCTCGACGTGGCCGCGCATTCGGCGGTGCTGTGGGAGCTCGGCGAGGAGAGCACCGTGGATGAGACCTTCAGCAGCGTCGAGCAGGCGCGGATCAAGACCTATCTCGCGGCCGGCGGGCGCGTGCTCGCGGCCGGCGCCGAGATCGGCTGGGACCTCGACCTGCTCGGCTCGGCCGCCGATCGCGCGTTCTATAACGATGATCTTGGCGTCGACTATGTCAACGACGATGCGACTGCGACGAACCTCGTGCAGGGCAGTGCCGCCGGCATATTCGCCGGGCTCGGCGGCATCCACTTCGAGGACGGCAGCGGCGCGCGTTACGGCGTCGACTATCCGGACGCAATCACGGCGATGCCCGGTGGCCTCGTCGCGATGCACTACAGCGGCACTGGCTTCGACGCCGCGGTCCAGCGCGACACCGGTGTCTGGCGCACGCTGACGTTCGGGTTTCCGATCGCGGCGATCAGCGATGACGCGCCGCGTGCCGAGGTGCTGCGGCGCGCGTTGATCTATTTCGGCGCCGACGGCTTGACTACCCTCTTCAGCGACAGCTTCGAGTAGGAGCGCCGCTCGCCGGCGCGATGCTCTTCGAAGCGTTGCGTACCCTCACACACGCGCCAATCGCGGCCACGAGAACCCGAGTGCGAACCAGGCCGGGATCAACAACAGCGCGTGCCACTGCGCGGTGATCAGTGGCTGCTCGAACACGTCGAACACCGCTGCGCCCTGCACGGCGATGTAGGCGAGCGCAGTCATCGCCAGTTCGAACGGGCGAGGGTTGCGAAAGATGGCGCCAAGGCAGAGGCCCCAGCTGACGATCGAGGCGCTGATCACCACGCAGGCCAGGGCTGCACTCGGCTCGGTAAACGCCAGGCGCAGCACGCCGACCGCGGTCAAGCCGAGCAACAACGCGAAGCCACTGAGGAAGCGTGAGGCGAGCAGGCGGCCGACGATGCCCGAGGCGGTGTACATCAGGCCGCCGGTGCCGTGTTCGGATTCGCGCAGGATGCTGCGCGCGAGCAGGTCGAGCGGCAGCATCCAAGCGATCAGCAGCCCGATGCCGAGGCCCTTGTCGCTGGCGAAGGCTTGCAGGCCAAAGGCGACCAGCGCCAGCAACCACCACCACCAGCGGCGCTGGCGCAGCGCGAGCTTCAGTTCGGCGCTGGCGAGCAGGGTGAGCGGATGGCGTGCGAACGGCGCCAGGGCGCGGTCGAGCCAGCGCAATCGGGAACCGCCTTCGTTGCGCGCGCGCGCCTTCGCTGACGTGCGTGCAGCGGCCCAATCGAGAAGCGGCGCGGCGGCGGCGACGGCGCCGATCGACGCCAACAGCCACAGCAGGCGTCCGAACAGATCGAGCGGGCGCGGCTCGATTGACGTCCACTGGATCAGCTTGACGCCGGACTTCGGTCGATTGGTGCCGATGTTGAAGCCGAATCCCGCATCCTTGCCAGTTTGCTGCATGCGCACGCGGTTGAACTCGCGCGCGACCACGGCGAGCCCGTTCGGGTCGCTGCGCCAGTTTGCGCGGAGTGCGTCGTGGTCCTTGCTTTCGAACTGCGACACGGAGCCGGCGATCAGGAACACCCAGACGAAGAAGAACAGCACATTGCCGGCAGTGCGACGCAGCCACGGCAGCAGGTCGAACCAGATCGCGAACATCGCAGTCACGGCCATGCCGGGCACGGCGAGCAGCAGCGTCGGCTTGACCAATTCGATCAGGTCGATGCTGCGGTCCTCGGCGCGCACCCATTGCGCGACTAGGCCGACCAGCATGCCGACACCGGCGATCAACATCAGCACCAGCATGTGGCTCGCCCATTTCGCGAGCAGATACCCGCTGCGCGTCATCGGCGTGCTCACCAGCAGCTGCCAGACGCGGGTGTCGAAGTCGCGCGCGAGCGTGCCGCGCACCAGATAGAAGCCGCCGAGGCCGAGCAGGATGCTGTAGGCCATCGCCAGCACGAGGCCGACCCAGGCACTCGAATAGGCGCCGCGAACGCCACCGGGCATCGACAGGATCAAATAGCCTTCTTCATGCGTCGGAAAGCACCACCAAATGACGACGGTCATCAGGACCAGCATGGTCCAGAAGCGCGTGCTGCGCGTGCGCTCGCGCAGGTCGGCGAGCAGGATTGCGCCGAAGCGTTGCAGTGCGGCCATGTCAGTGCAGCTCGGTGTTGCTGCCGAGCAACCAGGTGTAGGCATCTTCCAGCGTCGGCGCCACGGTCTGCGCGTCGGCATGCGGCGCTTCGTCGTGAACGACACGCACGCGGATGCCGTCCGGTCGGCGCAGCGATGCGCACAGCGTGTACTTGAGCCTTGGCCGTTAATTGAGGGAAACACAGCCGTTCCAACGTAAGTTGACGTTAATTAAGGGTTTTTTGCAACTATCGACCCTGAATCGGCCTGCTTTCAGTGAATCTTGGTCTTGATGTGAGAGAGCATCGTGCGAAACCGATTCATTATCGAAGGTGCCGCAGCAGGCAGGTGCAGGAAGGCACCGGTCTTTCGCACATGCGTCTGGTCCGCTCCAGCGATCGACATTTCAATGCCCATTTCGGGAATGTCGGCCGAATCAATCAGCCAGAGGCGTAACGTTCCAAATCCGTCCAGGTCTTCGTCATGTACCTGGAATTGATCGACGGAAAAGGCGGCGCCCGATACGGCTTCTTCGGTCGCGAGTACATACTCGCGCCGATCAACACTGTTCTTCATCATCCGGTGGACGAGGATCACAGGTTCGCCGGCGAGTTCCTCGAATTGGCGGACCTGCTTGATCACGATGTCGCCAACGTGTACGAACGCCTTGAGCTTGAGATCGGCGATGTTGCTGCAAGCATCGCAATCGCAATGGCTGCGCTCCGAACGAAGCCGCACAAGCCGCTCATGGAACGCGGGGAAGAAGTCGCGGACTTGGGCGAAGACATCGCGCGCTGCTTCGGTGTTGCCAAGTTCCGCTTCGCGAAACAACAGTGCGGCGTCACCTTCAAGCTTGTTCAACACCATCGGGTGACGCGCTCGATCGAGCACGGCGTTGATCAGGTCGGTGATGACCTGTTCGGCATGCGCGAGCGTCAGCGTGCGCTCGGTGATGAAACGTGTGTAGCCGCTGATGTCGACGACCACCAGAAAAGCACGACTGGGTCGCATAGTCTGAAAGCTCCATCAAGTCGTTTGAGGCGTAAACATGTCAGGCAGCCGATGTCGTCATTGTTGCGCATTCGGCGAGCCAGGCTTTCAAATCGCCACGACGGTCTGCTGCCGTCAATTCATCGAAGCCGCCTATGTGCCGTTCGCCAACGAAGATCTGCGGCACCGTGCGCCGGCCGGTGCGTTGCATCATCAGGCGCCGTCCGTCGGCGAGGCGGTCGACGTTGATGTGTTCGATGGCGGTCACACCCCGCGCCGCCAACAAGGCTTCCGCGCGCCGGCAGTAAGGGCACCAGTCGGTGGTGTACATCGTGACGGTGCTCATTGCGAGGCGCGCGCCGCAATGCCGCGCGCGACGAAGAGTTCAAGTCTTTCCATCGGAATGTGATCACCCGCGTCCTGACCGTAATAGGTCTCGACAACACGTCCGTGTTCGTCGATCAGGAAGTCGGCCGGCATCAGATTGCCGGTGGCCAGGCCACGCATGCCCACGCTGGCCATACCGCGCATCATCGCGCCGATGCGCAGCATCATCGCTTTGATCTTGCCCCATATCGACGATTCGACACCAAATGCCTGATGCGCCCTCGCCTCGGGATCGGCAACCATCCGAAACGGACGCGGCTGTTTGGCGATGAAGCGCATGACGTCGTCGCGGTTCGAGCTAAATACGGCAACGATATCGAGCCCGAGCGCCGAGAAGCCCTTGTAGTTGTGGGTCAACTCGTAGACGCGGAAATTGCAGAATGGACAGGTCGCCTCGCGAAACAGCGACAGCAACAGCTTGCGGCCATTGCCGACTACGACCGGCTCGCCGTTGATGTCGACCAGGGAAACGCGCGGCGCTTGGGCCGGAGCGAGAACTTTCATGATGGGTATGCCTCGATCAAATTGGAAGGAAGAGTGAGGTAATTCTTGGCGAGCGCGGCACGCTCATGACAACGCGCCACCGCAACTGGACCCCTGGCCCGCGGTACAGCCGTAACAGTGGTCGGCGACGCCGATGCGACGGGGTGTATTGCCATCAAGCAGGTCGCGCAGATGCGACTGTGTGTCGCGGCCGCCGAGCGGCAGTTTCAGCATTTGATTGAAGTCGCAGTCGTACAGGTCACCCTGGTAGTCGACGCTGACCAGGAACCGGCACATGACATTCCCCAGGTTCTCGACACGATGCGCGCCCTGCAGGGTGTCCATGTAGCTGTCGAACTTGCCCTTCGAAATCAGCCAGGATCCGAAGCGCTGAATCGGCATGTTGGCGAGCGCGTACAGCTCGTTGAAGACGATGCCAAAGTTCTCGCCCAGCAGGCGCCGATAGTCATCCTGGAGCTTGTGCTGGCTCGGCGGCAGGAAGGCGCCATTCGGGTTGTAGACGAGATTGAGCGTAAGTCCACTTCCGGCCTGCGCGTAGCCGAGCGCATTGAGCTTCTGCAGGGCGCGAATCGAAGCTTCGAACACGCCGTCGCCGCGTTGTTCGTCGACATTGGCCTGGCTGTAACAAGGCAGCGAAGCCACCAGCTCGACGCGATGCCGGGCGAGGAACCCGGGCACCCAGTCGTAGCCGGGTTCTTCGATAATGGTCGGATTCAGGCGATCCATCACGTGAATGCCGCGCGCCACGGCGGACTCGACCAGCCAGCGGAAGTCCGGATTCATTTCCGGGGTGCCGCCGGTCAGGTCGAAACTGCGCACGCCACGCCGCTCGGCCACGGTCAGCGCGAGTTCCATGACGTCGCGACTCATCAGTTCCTTGCGCCGCGGCCCGGCGTTCACATGGCAGTGGATGCAACTGATGTTGCACAGGTAGCCGAGGTTGAGCTGCAAGGTGTCGATGCGCTCACGCCGGATTTCTGGAAACGCGCGTTGTTGCAGTCGGGGCCAGACATCATGCATGGTCATGTTCCTTGGAACGGGGCGTGGTCGCGGCGGCGACGCTGCGAAAGGGTTGCATCAGCAAGGCGAACAGGCGCTGGTCGCGCGACTCGCGAAATTCGTTCAGGCCGATCAGCATCGCGTCGTGACCATCCCGCGGCTGTTCGCGCGCGGTGCCAAACAGTCGATCCCAGACGCTGAGGATGTTGCCGAAGTTGGCGTTCGACTCTTCAAGGTGCACGGCGTGGTGCACGCGATGCCAGTCGGGGGTGACCACGAAGCGGCGAAGCATGCGATCGAGCCGGATCGGCACCGCCAGATTGGCATGCGTCCACAATGAGAACCCGAGCAGCATGGCTTCGTAGACAGCGACGGCCGCGGGCGCGATGCCGAGCACCGCGATCAGCGCGAGCTTGAACGCAAACGACGGCAGAATCTCGAGCGGATGGAAGCGCACGCCAAGACTGACGTCGAAGCCGGTGTCACTGTGGTGCACCCGGTGCGCGCGCCATAACCACGGCAGCAGATGAAACCAGCGGTGCTGCCAGTAGATCGCGAGGTCGAGCAGCACCAGGCTGAGCGCGAACTCGAGCGCGAGCGGCCACTCGACCCGATGCAGCGCACCCCAGTGCCATGCTGCTGCAAACGCCACCGCGCCGGCGGGTGCGATCACGCGCAACAGCAGGGTCGACACCGCGACCAGGGCGACGTTGCGTGTTCGCCGCTTCCAACCGCCTTCATGCGCGCGGCGCGGCCATGCCGCTTCCAGCACCAGCAAGCCGACCAGCAGCAGCACAAAGACGCTCGCCTTGAGCAGATCGGCCGGACTCTGGGGCAGTAGGTTCATGGGCAGACACCTTCGCGTGCCAGCACTTCGCCCATCCATCGAACCAGCCGCTCCTGGGCTTCGGTCGGCATCGTCAACGCGGAGAGTTCGTCCAAAGCGAGCGGAATATCCGCGTAGTGATCGACATCGTGAAGCTTCTCCAACTCCAAGCATTCGCCGTGTGGCGCCATGCGCGCGAGGAAGTCCCTGGCGGTGTACGGGGTGCTGTACTGAACCGATGTCCAGGCGGACTCGGGGAGCCGGCGGTTGCTGCCGAAGATCCAGAATCCGCCGTCGTGTGCGCGTCCGATCACCAATCGTGGTTCGAACGCATGCAGCCAACGCATTGCGCGAACCAAGCTGGGGGCGCTCACCTGCGGCGCGTCGGCGCCGATCAGCAGCGCGGCATGGTATTGGCCGAGCAATTGGTCGTGAACGTGGCGCATGCGCTCGCCGAGGCCACCTTCCCCCTGGCTGATGCGCGGCAGGTCCAACCAGATGTCGCCGGACATGGCCTGTGCTTCCGCGACCGCCCAATGTGCGCGCAGAGGAGCCTGCGCCTGGGCGCGCTGCACGACCGACGCGACTGCTTCGGCCGAGGCGAGATGAAATGCCTCGGCACAGCGCCGGCCGATGCGTGGCCACAATCGGGTCTTGACCGGCGACAGGCTCGGTGTCTTCACGAAGATGGCGAGGCCGACATCGTTCATGACGCCGCCTTGCGGGCGAAGGCTCGCGCTTGCTGTGCCGTCGCACGCAGGTGCAGCGACGTGGTCCGCCACCAGCCGAGCTGCGCGTACTTGCGTGCACTGGTGTAAAGCGCGGCGCGCAGCGGACGGATCGACGCGCCCGCAGCGCGCGCGCGCCAGACCAGGTCGTGGTCCTCACCACTGACCTCGTTCGCATCGAAACCACGCACACGCTCGAACAGCATGCGCGACAGCAGGAACCCTTGGTCGCCGAACGGCAGACCGAACCATCGACTGCGCAGCCAGGCGCCCAGGGTGTTCAACGCCATCAGCGCCGGACCATCGTCGAGAAAGTGCAGGTCGAAATAGCCGAGTGCCTGCTCGTCGCCGTTCATGTGCCGCGTCACCGCATTTCGCGCCCCTGCGGTCAACACCGAGTCGGCATGGAGGAACCACAGCCAGCGCGCCGAGGTCGCCGCCGCACCCGCGTTCAACTGGCGCGCGCGGCCGCGCGGTGCGAACGCGACATGCACACGCGCGTCGATCAGCTCCGGACGTGGGTCACCGGGTAGATGCTCGTTCGCGAACACCACGACGATCTCACGCACCGGCCAATGCGCGAGTTGCGGCAACAGCACCCGCCATGCCTCGTCGTTGGGCCCGACCGGGATCACGATGGCGAGGTCGAGATCCATCAGCAGCACGCCCCCGCGGACACGGCGGCGGTCGCTGCGGGCGCACAGTCGAACAGGCCGAAGTGCGTACGCTGGTCGCCGTGCAGATGGAAATGGTCGCGATAACGCGTGCCGGCCAGCATGTCGAAGCTGTTGCCGCAGACTCGCAGGGGCTTGCCGGTCTCGAAGCGATGGTGGTCGTCGAGTTCGAACGCGTGCGGCAGGTCGGGCATCGTGCCGCGATAGGTCGCGACCTGGCCGAAATCCTCGCAACGATCCTCGAGATCGAGCTTGAACGCGCGAATCGTGCGTGAGCTGAAATTCACCATGCCGATCTTGGCGATCACCGCCTCGTCGTAGAGCGGCACTGGCGAAGTAGTCACCGTGCGCACGTCGGCGCATCCGGCCCGCAGCATCAGTCGGCGGAAGTCCTCGCCGTACAACGCGCCGCCCAGGCATTCGCCAAGCAACACCGGGTCGCGACGTAGCGCGTCGGGAATGCGGCGGTCGGCGAACACGTCGGAGAAGTACAACTCGCCGCCCGGCTTCAGAACGCGCATGATCTCGGAGAACACCCGTGACTTTTCCGGCGACAGGTTCAACACGCAGTTCGACACCACCACGTCGATGCTGGCGTCGGCGATGCCACAGCCGGCGAGGTCTTCGATGAAACCTTCGACGAACTGCACGTTGCTCTGCGCGTGACCGTATCGCGCCGCGTGCCAGTCGGCGTGCGCACGCGCCACCGCCAACTGCTCCGCGGTCATGTCGATCCCGATCACGCGGCCGCTTTCGCCAACCAGCCGCGACAGCAGATAGACGTCGCGGCCGGTGCCGCAGCCGAGATCGAGCACGGTCATGCCGGCGAGCGCCGGCGGCAGCGGAGAGCCGCAGCCATAGAAGCGCGCCTTGATCTCGGGATGCACGTCGTCCAGCAGACGCCGCAGCGCCGGCGGCATCGCTTCAGCCGGGCAACAGGCGCCAGTCTTCAGATCGCTGCTCGATTGCAGCACGCGTCCGTAGTAATTGCGGACGTCGGTGAGAGTCTGGTCAGTGGACATGGCTGGCTCCGTGAATCATGGGTTGATTTGATAGAGGGTGTAGGCCAATACCGCCGCCAGCGGCAGGGTGAGTAGCCAGGCGAGCAGAATGGATCGGATCACGGCGGCATTGCCGCCGTCACCACGCAAAGCAATGCCGAACAGTGCTCCGGTACTGACATGGGTGGTCGACACGGGCAGGCCGAGCCGCGACGCGACCACGACCAGCAGCGCAGTCACCAGGTTGCCGCCGAGGCCCTGAGCTGCATCCATGCGCGTCACCCGAAAAGCCAGTGTCTGCGCAACACGACGCGAAGCGAGTACGCCACCGATGGCCATCGCCAGCGCCACCAGCAAGGACGCCGATCCCGCTCCAAGCAAGCCTGCGCCGACCAGCAGCGCGGCGATCTTCGGCGTGTCATTCAGTCCGCGCGCAAAACTGACAGCGGCGGCACTGAGCACATGTAGCGCGTCCAGCACGCGTGAAAGCGGCACGGTGATCCGCTGCGAAGCTGGGGTTGCCACACAGGCCGCATCTTCCAGCGTGCCGAGAAGCAGGTCGCCCTCGCGCAAGCTGATGGTGTCGCCGGTCAGCGCAACCGCGGGCGGCACGCAGGCACAGGCCGATACAGGCGCGAGACGGCGCGACAGCAGCGCCATCCCTGGCAACAGCAACAGGGCCAGCAAGATGGCTAACACCGGCGACAACAGCAGCGGCAACAACAGGCCCTTGAGCGCCGGCAGCCAGGCCAGTTCGTCAGGCGCGGCGGCCAAGCCGGCGCCGACCAGTCCGCCGAGCAGCGCGTGCGTGGTTGAAATAGGCAGGCCGAGTCGCGTCGCAAGCGCGACGGTCGCAGCCGCGGCGGCGGCGACGGCAAACAGGAAGCCCGGGGAAGCGGCGATTTCGGCGCTGACGATGCCCTTGCCGCCGAACGCCGCGAGCAGGCCTTGTGCGAGAAAGATCGATGCGACCCCGCCAGCCGCGGTGGACAGCGTCGCCAGTGTGATCGCGCCGCGAAAGCCGAGCACACCCGAACCCATCAGCGTCGCCGCGCCCTTGATGTTGTCGTTGGCACCATTGGCTGCGGCCAATAGCACCACCGCCAAAGCGAGAAGAGTCAGAAGCAGGCTCATGCGCGTTCTCCGAGCAGATGTCCCGGCACATCGCGCTCGCCACGCCACCAGCGCCAGCTGTCGAGCACATCGAATCCGAGCGAGGTGCCATTCAGTGCAATCAGCGCCCAAGCGAGTGCGCGCTCTGCAGACGTGAGCGCGGCGGCGTACTGCAGGTGCAACACCAGCAACACGATCAACGGCGTCCAGATCAACAGGTGCGGCACTGACATCAGCCGTGACATGCCACGTTCGACCAGCATGATCGGCACGTTGGTGAGCAGGATCAGCAGAGTCGAGATCATGCCGATGCGTCCGACATCAGTATCGAACAGCAGAAATGGCGCGGCGTTGACGGGTACCAGGAAGAGCGCGACCCAGATCTGCACCCACAACGGCAAGCTGCGGAACGAACGCCCGCAATCGATCAACCGCGACTTCATGCGCCACCCCGGCGCCAGCGGAAGAAGCGCTCGGCCCACCGCAGTGCGGCTTGCGGCGCATGGTTGCGTTTCCAGACGCCAGCCACGTACTTGTTGGCTTCGGCCATGGTCGGGTAGATGTGGATGGTGCCCAGCAGCTGGTTCAAGCCAATGCCATGCTTCATCGCCAGCACAAACTCGGCGAGCAATTCGCCGGCATGCGCGCCAACGATGGTTGCGCCGAGAATGCGGTCCTTGCCGGGCACGGTCAGCACCTTGACGAAGCCGTGGGCCGCTGAATCGGCGATGGCACGGTCAAGGTCGTCGATGCCGTAGCGGGTGACTTCATGGGCGATGCCGCGTTGGTTGGCTTCGTCCTCGGACAAGCCGACGCGCGCGACTTCTGGATCGGTGAAGGTGGCCCACGGAATGACGCGATAGTCGACCGGGAAACTCCAGAACGGCGCCAATAGAGCGTTCACCGCCGCATACCACGCCTGGTGTGCAGCCACGTGCGTGAACTGGAACGGACCGGTGGCATCGCCACATACGTAGATGTTGGGAAAGTTGGTGCGAAGCAGCGCGTCCGCTTCGATCGTGCCGCGTGAACTCAAGTGGACACCGAGAAGGTTCAGGCCAAATCCCTCGACGTTTGCCTTGCGGCCAAGCGCGAGCAGGATCTGGTCGAATTCGAATGCGACCTCGTGGCCTTGATGCTCGCAGATCAGACGTCCGCCTTCGCCCGAGCGCTCAATCCGTAGCGCCTTGTGTCCGGCTGCCACACGAATGCCTTCCGCAGCGAAGGCTCGCGCGACCTCTTCGGCTGCGTCGGCGTCTTCACGCGGCAGCAGCCGCGGCGCCATTTCGACCTGAGTCACTTCAGACCCGAAACGCGCAAACGCTTGCGCCAACTCGCACCCGATCGGCCCGCCGCCCAGCACGACGAGACGCTTCGGCAATTCGCGCAGATCCCACAACGTGTCCGACGTCAGGAAGTCGACCTTCTCGAGTCCTGGGATCGGCGGCACCAGCGGCCGGGCACCGCTAGCCAAGATGATGCTGCGCGCGGCGATCCGCCGCCCGTCCACGTCGACTTCCCACGGTGATACCAATTGCGCTTCACCATGAATGACGTCGACGCCGAGGCCGCGATAGCGTTCAACCGAATCATGCGGCTCGACTTGTTTGACGACCGACTGCACACGCTGCATCACCTGCACGAAGTCGACCGAGAGTTCGGTGTCTGCGACGCCATAACGACTACCTGCGCGCGCCTCGGCGATCAGCCGCGCCGACCGAATCAGCGCCTTGGAAGGCACGCAGCCGGTGTTGAGGCAGTCGCCACCCATGCGATGACGTTCGATTAGCGCGACCTTGGCTTTGACCGCGGAGCCGATGTAGGCACTGACCAGGCCCGCGGACCCGGCACCAATGACGATCAGGTTGTAGTCGTAGCGCGCCGGCCGTTTGTGGCCACGATAGACGCGGCGAGCGGCCAGCCACTGGCTCAGCCGGCGCATCAGCAATGGCAACACGCCTAGCACGGCAAAGGCTCCGATCAGGCCCGGCGACAGGATGCCGCGCAGCGAGTCGATGCGCGCGAGCTGAGTGCCGGCAAACACGTAGGCAATGGTTCCCGGCAGCATGCCCACTTGGCTGACCCAATAGAATGTGCGCACGGGCAATGCGGTCAGGCCTGCGAGCAAGTTGACCAGGAAGAACGGCACCACCGGCACCAGGCGCAGCGTGAACAGGTAGAGCGCGCCCTCGCGCGCAACGCCCTCGTTGAAGCTCGCCAGGCGGTCGCCGTAGCGCGTCTGCAGCGAGTCGCGGAATAGGAATCGTGAAGCGAGGAAGGCCAGGGTCGCGCCGATACTGCTGCCGAACGACACCAGCAGCGTGCCCTCGACCAGGCCGAACAAAGCACCACCAGCCAGTGTCAGGATCGCCGCACCGGGCAGCGATGCGCCGGCCACAGCGATGTAGATCAGCAAGAAGCCGAGCGCGGCCACCAGCGGATGCGTCAGCGTCCACTGCTGCCATTGGTCCTGGCTGGCTTTGAGTGAGGCCAGATTGAGGTGTGCGAGCCATCCGTTGCGCCAGGCGACCCACACCAGCAAGCCGAAAGCCAGCGCGATCATCCACTTCAACAGGGCGCCATGTCGCTGTGTCATATTTTCCTTTGCCCTCGGGTCCAGTGAACGCCCGATGGGCACTCTCGATCCCATAGAGCATGGGACCGTGAAAAAGGATTCGCGCTTTCGGAAAAATGATTGGATGACCGTTGAACCCCACAATCCTCAACTTCTCGAGTCCGCGCGTGCAGGAGACCTGCAGGCTTTGAATCAGGTCTTGGCCTGCTCGCGGCAGGACCTGCGCCGTTACGCCGAGCACCACTGCGTCGTGAACGACGTGGAAGACGCCGTTCAGGAAACGCTGTTCACGATTTCGCGTCGACTGGGCGATTTGCGTCAACTGGAGAGTTTCACCTCGTGGATGTTTCGCATTGTCAAACGCGAATGCAATCGCATGCGCCGCGGCTGGCGCATGGTTACGGGCAGCGAGTTGGACGATGCGATTCTGCCGATCGAGTATCCGGAACCGATGGATTGGCGCATTCAGATCAGCCGCACCCTGGCCGAGATCCCCGCGCACTACCGCGAAATCCTCTTGATGCGCGACATCGAAGGGTTGAGTCTTGAGGAAACCGCTGAGCAGCTGCAGTTGACGCTGCCGGCGACCAAGTCGCGCCTGCACCGTGCGCGGATGCTCGCGCGCGAACTGCTCGAACCCGGGCGCTGAACGCAACCGCGAATCCTTTTGGTCGATCACCGCCTCTTGGCTGTCGAGTGCACAAACAGACCGGAGCGCAGACGCATGAGTTACATCCGCGAGATCGAGGAATCCGACGCCAGCGGCGACATCGGGACGATGTACGAACGGTTGCGCGCGGAGCGTGGCCGGGTGTCGAACATCCTCAAGGTGCATAGTCTGAGGCCGCAGGCGCTGGCGCATCACCTGGACTTGTACATGGGCCTGCTGTTCGGGCCGGGAAAGCTGAGCCGTGCACAGCGCGAGATGATCGCAGTGGTCGTGTCGGCGGCGAACGACTGCGCCTACTGCGTGAGCCATCACCGCGAAGCGCTGTCGCGCTACCTGCGCGATGCGGCGCAACTGGACACGGTCTGCACCGATCACCGCGGCGCCGGATTACCCGATGCGACCGTCGCGTTGCTGGGCTACGCCAAGAAGCTGACGGAGGCGCCGGCCACGATCACGTTGGCCGACATCGACGCCCTGCGCGTCGCCGGATTCGCCGACGAGGACATCCTGCACGCCAACCTGATCGCCGCCTACTTCAATTTCGTCAACCGAATCGCACTCGGGCTCGGTGTTGAACACAGCGCCGACGAGATCCAGGGGTACAAGGCGTGAGCGCCGCATCCCGATTCTGCCGCAGTCCGCGCTGGCAGACGCTTTGGCTGGCGATCGGCATGTTGATCGCCATCAGCAGTAGCGCGCGTACGCAATCCTTCGATCATGCGCATTCGGCATTCGATGCGCTGCTCGCGAAGCACGTGCGCTGGTTGCCGGAAGGTCATGCGAGTGTCGTCGATTACGCCGCGCTTGCGCATGACCGCCCGGCGCTCGAGCGCTATCTGGCGTCGCTATCCGCGGTGTCGCGCACGGACTTTGAGCGTTGGAACAAGCCGCAGCGCCGCGCCTTCCTGGTCAACGCCTACAACGCGTACACGCTCCAATTGGTGCTGACGAAATATCCCGACCTCGAGTCGATCAAGGATCTGGGTGGATTTTTCTCGTCGCCGTGGAAGCAGCGCTTCTTCACGCTGCTTGGCGAATCGCGCCATCTCGACGACGTCGAGCACAGCTTGCTTCGCGGGGCTGCGGACTACGACGATCCGCGCATCCATTTTGCGGTGAATTGCGCATCTGTCGGCTGCCCGGCACTGCGTCCCGAGGCGTTTCGCGCCGAAGTGCTGGATGCGCAACTGGACGATCAGACGCGTCGATTTCTTGCGGACCGCAGTCGCAATCGCGCCGAGCCGGAGGCGTCACGCCTGGTGTTGTCGCCGGTCTTCGACTGGTACGAAGAGGATTTTTCGCAGGGCTGGCGTGGCGCGCGGTCCGTCGCGCAGTTCGTCGCGACTTATCCTGTCGCCCTTGGCCTGTCTGCGGCCGACATCGTCGCGCTGCAACGTGACGAGTGGTCCGTCGGCTATGGCGATTACGACTGGTCGTTGAACCGATCTCGCTGACGACGACACCGTGACTACAGGCAACATCCTGCCTGCCCAGCAGGAGGCAGGCCATGAACGCTTATTGCGCACCGGTCTGATGTCACAGCACGTCGCGATTCGGACGTTGCTTCGGGATGCTGCTGCCCTCATCGCGCACATCGACGAGGCGCTAACCGATCCCAACGACGGCAACGAATTCATTGATTGCCGATACCTCGATCGCTTGTCGGCGGATCAGCCCTGCACGCGAGCGCGACAAACATTGCGGCATGCTGCAATGCCGTCGGAGTTCACTCATGAAAGCCATCTGGAACAACACCGTCATTGCCGAGTCCGACGACACCGTCGTTGTGGACGGGTATCACTACTTTCCGCTGGCGGCGCTGGTCATGGCGCACTTCCGGCCGGCGTCGCAGACCACCGTCTGCAGTTGGAAGGGAACAGCAAATTACTACGACGTCGTCGTGAATGGCGAGACGAATCCTGGCGCAGCCTGGTGCTACGCCGAACCCAGGGATGCAGCTGCAGCGGTGCGGGGACGCGTCGGTTTCTGGCGAGGCATCAAGGTGACCGGATGATTTCCCGCAGTGCCGATGCCAGGTCATGGATATCTTCCTGCGAGTTGTGCAGATGATGGCTGATGCGGAGGGCGGCCCCTCTGGCTGCGACGTGGATACGTCTCCGGCCGAGTTCAGCGGCGAGGGCCGGCACATCGATGCTGTGGTTCAGTGGACGCAAGGCGGTGATTTGGGCGCTATCGGCGATCGACGCGAATGGCAGCGCGCATTCTCGGATTTGTTCGCGCAATTCGTTCTGCCATTGGCGCAGCGACGTGCGCAGGAACGTCCGGTCGCAACGGCCAAGCCATGCCAGCGCGGCCTCGGCCATGGCCAGGGCTGGCTGCGAGTAGACACTCGCGCTGTCGACCCGACGCGCTGCGTGCGCACCCGCCACTCGGTCCCAGCCGTGCCACTCCAGGGGCCGAGCTGCTTCATGGCGCGGGGCCCGGTACAGGTATGCGAGCCCGGGCGCGCCCAGCAGCCACTTGTACCCGGCGCAAACGACGAAGTCGGGATCGATGTCAGTCAAGTTGAGCGCTTCGACCCCAAGCGACTGGGTCGCATCGACGACCAAGGCCGCGTCGATGCGGCGTGCAGCCGCCGCGACGCGGTGGAGGTCGAGGCGAATGCCGTCGTGCCAGTGACAGGTGGGCAAGACGACGACACGCACGGAATCGTCCAGTGCAGCCAAGACCGCTTCGGTGCGGTCGCCACTAGGGCCGCAAACGATCTCGCGATGGGTCGCCCCCGCTCGTTGCGCGCTCTGCTTCCACACGTCGACGCCGGAGGGATGTTCGTCGCCCAGGGTGACCACGGTGTCTCCAGCCTGCATCGGCAAATTGGCCGCGGCCGTGGCCATACCCTGCGCGACACTGGGCAACAACGCGATGCAGTCCGGCGCGCAGGCAAATTCGATCGCGGCCAGCACACGTACGCGTTCTGCCGCGGCGAGCCAGGCTTCGGTTCTGATCTGCCACGGACTGCAGCCGCGTGCGAGCGCATCCGCGCCCGCACCATTCACGATTGCCAATCGCGGTGCGTGGCCACTGACATTCAGGTACACGCACGCGTCGTCGATCAGCCACGAACCATCGCGGTTCGATACGTGCGCGTCCCGATGCATGTCATTCCGACCCATTGACCTGATACGGTGCCGAGCATGTCGTCATCCTCGTCTTCTGTTCAAGTCGGAGCGCTGGACTTCACCGACGTCCGCACCGCGAGCTCGCGTCTTGTCGCGCCGCTTTGCGCCGAGGACGCCACGGTGCAGTCGATGCCGGAAACGAGTCCGAGCAAGTGGCATCTGGCGCACACCACCTGGTTCTTCGAGGAGTTCGTGTTATCGCGAACGCCGGGGTACCAGCGCTTCAATGTCCACTACGGCTACCTGTTCAATTCCTATTATCAGTCGGTTGGATCGATGCATGCGCGCCCGGCGCGTGGCCTGCTGACACGCCCTACCTTGGCCGAAGTCATGTCGTATCGGGAGGCCGTGGACGAGGCCATGCTGATGCTGCTCGCAAGGGGCGTCGACATCGGGACAGCAGCGCGCATCCAGCTCGGCCTGCACCACGAGCAGCAACACCAGGAATTGATCCTGACCGACATCAAGCATCTGCTCTCGCGGCATCCGCTGGCGCCCGCGTATCGCGAAGACTTGGTGCGCTGGACCGGAACCCCGCGCTCCGAGCAGTTCGCTCCCGGTCGTCAGGGCGTCGTTGCGGTCGGCGGCGATGAGAATGCCGGGTTCGTTTTCGATTGCGAAACGCCGCGGCACCAGGCGCTGCTGCATGCACACGCACTGGCCAACCGGCCGGTCAGCAATCGCGAATATCTCGAGTTCGTGCGCGCGGACGGCTACGCGCGTCCCGAGTGGTGGTTGAGCGAAGGTTATGCATTGGCGCGTGCGGAAGATTGGCGCGGCCCGTTGTACTGGGACGCGGGTGCGGAGCGCGAGTTTACGCTGGCGGGCCTGCGAGAGATCGACGGTGATGCCCCGGTCTGCCACGTCAGCTACTACGAGGCCGATGCCTACGCGCGTTTTCGGGGCGCACGCCTGCCGACCGAGTTCGAGTGGGAGGACGCCGCGCGCGATCTGGCGCCAAACTCAGGTCACGACGTGGGTAGCGAGGCGCTGCAGCCGATGCCGGCCACCGGTGATTTGGGCCTGCAACAGATGTTCGGCGATGTCTGGGAGTGGGCCGGGTCGCCTTACGTGCCCTATCCAGGCTTCAAACCATTGCCGGGTGCGCTTGGCGAATACAACGGCAAGTTCATGTGTGGGCAATGGGTCCTGCGCGGTGGCTCCTGTGTCAGCCCGGTGGGGCATTTGCGCGCGAGCTACCGGAATTTCTTCTACCCCCGAGATCGCTGGCAGTTCTCGGGAATCCGCCTCGCAAGGGATCTCTGAGATGGCGACTCACGCAATGCGCACGGCGCCGGTCGCCGATGCCGCCCAGGAATTTCTCGGCGATGTGATGGCCGGGTTGGCGCTTCGTCCGCGCCGAATTCCTTCGAAGTATTTCTACGACGCCCTCGGTTCGGCGCTGTTCGAACAGATCTGTGCAACGCCCGAGTACTACCTGACACGGTGCGAACTCGAACTCATGCAGATCCATCGGAGCGACATCGCCGCTCGTCTTGGTGCACACGTGCAACTGGTCGAGTTCGGCAGTGGCGCAGGCATCAAGACCCGGCTTCTGCTCGATGCGCTGGATCATCCGGTTTGTTACACGCCGGTCGAGATCTCCGAGTCTGCACTGGCGAGCAGTTGCGCCGCACTCACGCGCGACTTTCCGGATCTCGAGATTCACCCTTGCAGCGCCGATTTCACGCGCTTGCATCGACTCCCGGCGGCGAGCCTGCGTTCGCCGCGTCGGGTCGTGTATTTCGCGGGTTCCACGCTCGGCAACTTCGAGGATCGCGAGGCCATCACACTGTTGGCCAACATGCGTGAAATCGCCGGACCGAAGGGCGCCGTGCTGGTCGGCGTCGATCTGAAGAAAGATCCGGCCATCATCGAGGCGGCCTACAACGACGCCGAAGGCGTGACCGCGGCCTTCACGCTGAACTTGCTTACCCGCATCAATCGCGAACTCGGCAGCGATTTCGACGTGTCCTCCTTTGCACATCGCGCACGTTACAACCGCATCCTGGGCCGTATCGAAACGCAGATTGTCAGTCTCCGGCCGCAACGCGTGCATCTCGATCGCCGAAGCTTCGACTTCTGCCGCGACGAGGCGATCGAAGTCGAGATCAGCTGCAAGTACGATCACGCCGACGTTCAACGCATGGCCCAGTCCGCAGCGCTCTCTGTGCAGGCGATCTGGACCGACCATAACCAATGGTTCGCGCTGGTGTTGTTGACGGCGTAGCGCGGCACGGATTGATCGGTGCTGGCCAGTTCGCGGGTCGGTCGCTCGGCCCGGAATGCACGCTGATATGCCCGACTTGCTCGGTGACGATCGACCGAAACAGGCGGTCTCGCCTTACCGGAACGACCGGTCACACGTTTCCGAAATGATCGGTCAAGATGGACCGAGATGCGCCATGCCTTCTCAAATACCCTCAATTTGGTCAGCCCGACCGCTGCGTCCAGCGACGCAGCCGCAATGACACGCGGGTGACTCATCTTGGATCTCAGCGAAGCAGCAGGATGGGTATCAGACTGCTTCGCAGTACATGCGTTGTGGTGCTGCCGACGATCAGATGACGGATGCGCGAATGACCGTAGGCGCCCATCACCAGCAGATCGGTATTGGAGCGCTCGATGTGTCGTGAGATCACGGTATCGGCGGTCCCTTCGACGATATTGCTCTTCGCAGTAAACCCTGCGCGCTGCAACTCGGCCAGCGCCCAGTCGAGATGTTGACGACGTGCGGCGTCCTCCGCGCCGACCATGAGGACGTTGCAATCAAGCCCTTTCAGCAGCGGGCTCGCACACACCATCTCGATGCATTTGCGCGTGGTTGCACTGCCGTCGTAGGCAATCAGGAATCGCTGGATCGGCAGCACGTCCTTCGACGCAACGAGGACGGGTCGATGGACTGCGCGAATGACACGCTCGAGGTTGCCACCCAAATGCCCGAATGCGCCTTCCGCATGTTCGCCACGTTGACCGATGACGAACAAGCGAACCCTCGGTTCGAGGTCGAGCAACGTCTCGACGAGTTCGCCGTGGCGCTGCCGAACGTCTGCCTGGACGCCGTGTCGTTCGAGCACCTGGGCGCGGAGCTGTTCGAGTAGCGTGCGACCGTGTGCCTGTGCCAACTTGGCCCGACGTGCATCCAGATCCGCAAGCTCCTGCAGCAGTTGATCGCTGGCGCCTAGCGAGAGACTCCCGCTCAGGTCGGCGGCGCCGGACCCGGAGGTTCGATCCAGCGTATGCAACAGTTCGAGCGGTGCGCCGATGCGGCGTGCGGCCCAGCCACCCAGGGACGACACGCTTTGTGCGTAGGCGGAAGCATCGACGGCGCCGAGCACACAACCGCCGGTATTGATCAGTGATTGGGTCATGCGTGCGTCCTCATCAGTGTCCGCTCATCAGGCGTTCGGCGTCGGGTTTGTCGTGAATGGCGAGTCGGTCGACCAGCGTCGCGCTGGCTTCATTGAGGCCGATGATGTCGACCAAGGTGCCTTCGCGACGGAACTTCAGGACGACCTTGTCCAATGCACCTACCGCGCTCAAGTCCCAGAAATGCGCATCCGACACGTCGATGGTGACGCGCTCCAGCACTTCCTTGAAATCGAAGGCGGCGACAAAATCTCCCGCCGACGCGAAGAAAACCTGACCGGTGACCTGATACGCGCGGGCGCGATCCTCATCGCTGGCCGTTGAACTGACGTGCAAGACCCGACCGACCTTGCGTGCGAAGAACAGCGCGGAAAGCAGCACGCCGGTGAGCACGCCCTTGGCCAGATCATGGGTGAAAACCGTCACGATCACCGTGCCGATCATCACGATGTTGGACGTCGTTGGATATGTCCGCAGGTTCTTGATCGACGACCAGCTGAAGGTGCCGATCGAGACCATGATCATCACGGCAACGAGTGCGGCCATCGGGATCTGCTTCACGAGATCGCTGGCAAAAACGATCATCATCAACAACAGCACACCTGCTGCCAATGCAGACAGTCGTCCGCGACCGCCGGATTTCACATTGATCACGGACTGACCGATCATTGCGCAACCGGCCATGCCGCCGATCAGTCCGCTGGCGATATTCGCTACGCCCTGACCGACGCACTCGCGGTTCTTGTTGCTGTTCGTGTCGGTCAGGTCGTCGACGATTTGCGCCGTCAGCAGAGACTCAATCAATCCGACCACGGCCAACGTCGCCGAAACGGGCGCAATGATCATCAACGTGTCGATATTCAGAGGCACCTGCGGCCACAGGAAGACCGGCAGGCTGTCGGGCAGCGCACCCATGTCGCCGACGGTGCGAACGTCAAGCCCCAACCCGACTGTCACGAGGGTCAATACCACGATGCAGATCAACGGAGACGGAATCGCGCGTGTGAGCAGCGGAAGCAGGTAGATGATCGCGAGTCCAGCTGCGGTCAGCAAGTAGACCATCCACGGAACGCCGGTCAGTTCCGGCAACTGCGCCAGGAAGATGAGGATGGCCAACGCGTTGACGAAGCCCGTCACCACCGAGCGGGAAACGAAGCGCATCAAGGATCCCAGCTTGATCAGCCCCGCTGCGATCTGTAAGACCCCGGTCAGGATCGTGGCTGCGAGCAGGTACTGCAAGCCGTGATCCTTGACGAGGCCGATCATCAGCAAGGCCATTGCACCCGTGGCCGCCGAGATCATTCCGGGGCGCCCGCCGGTAAACGAAATGACGACAGCGATACAAAACGAAGCGTACAGACCGACCTTCGGATCGACGCCGGCGATGATGGAGAACGCGATCGCTTCGGGAATCAAGGCGAGCGCGACGACGAGGCCAGCGAGCATGTCGCCGCGGACGTTGGAGAGCCAATCCTGGCGAATTTTTTTGAGCATGAACGAGCATCCTTGCCGCAACGGTGACGCTGCGGACGAACAAAGTGAAACGACCCAGGCAGGTCAGTCAGGAATTGGATCAGGGAGAGGCGAATGACGGAGCGAGGCTCGACATCATGTGTTGCCGCTAACCGCTTATGGTGGCGTGAGCCGAACGATGCAAGAAATCATGGACGGAGTCTAGCCGATGCGAATCGAGCGATCACTCATCCCGAATTTCCGGCAGACACGTCGCGTCATTTTTTGTGGGTCTTGGGGAGCGGCGCTTTCAATCCGCAGTACGGGTGGAGATCGTTCGACGTTCGAAGCGCTCACACGACAAGGCCCGGCAACATTCGCCGGGCCCAGCGGTTCAATTCGTGTCCGGCCAAGACGCGAATCTACAGTTACACCCATCGTCTCGAGTCTCGAGCGCGCGAGTTGTCTTCTTCAACGTGTTGCACTTGCCCTTGGAGGCCACTCGAACCTAGTACACCGTCGCGTCAGTGTCATCCCCATTGTGGCTAGCCGTTATCGCGCAATTCATCACCCCGCGAGTTGCCATCACAGCACTGCGCTTCAGGGATTTCGCTGGGGGCTCTTCACCGAGACTGCACGTTGCAGGTCTCGCGCCAGCGAAAAACCGTGCTTGTTACTTGACTGGGTGACGCAAGTCGCGGAGCAGCGAAATCTGCAGTTCCAGTCGTTTCATTTCACGCAACATCCGATTGGTCTGCATCTGATTGCCCATAAAGGTCTTGCACAGCGTCGTGACCTGGAACAGGAACAGTGCCCCGATACCCCATTGCACGGCGGCCACGGGTTCGGTCGTTCCAAACAACTTCCACACGGCGTACGCACCGGCAATGAAGGCCAAGCCGCCGGCGAAGTTGACGAACCACATCACCCAGGCCAACGGCCCGCGAAAGATGCCAAAGGCCTGCGTCAGATAACCTGGCTCGCCATGACTGGCCAGCAACGCGCGATCTTCATCGGTCAGTGCCTGTCCGATCAATTCATCAAGCTTGTTCATGAGGATGCTCCTTCAAGTAGTGCGCGCACTTTGCGACGTGCGTGCATGAGCCGGGTCTTGACCGTTCCCGGTGAAACGTCGATCGCGATGGCGATTTCCGCCACGCTCAATTCTTCGATGTAGAACAGTGCGAGTGCCGCGCGCTGCGGCCCAGGCAGAGATGCAATGGCTGCAACGACCTGAGCGACTTCTGCAGCGAACTCGCCTGATTCGTGCTCGGGTGTCGCCCATTCCTGTTCGAGTTCGTAGTCCTCGGGCAGCGCTACTTCCTGACCCACTCGATTGAATGCGCGCTGGCAGCGACGCGTCACGATGCGGTAGGCCCACGCGGGGAAAGCAGCGGCATCATCGAGTCGGGCGATGCCGCGCAGAATGTCGACCCAGGCTTCCTGCACCACGTCCTTGGCCCGATCGGCATCGCCGATCACGCGCCAAGCGTGCCTGAGCAACTTGGGCTGCCAGCGCGCCACCAGGCGCGCAAACGCGGGCTGGTCGCCCGTGACCGCAGCCGCGACCAGGTATTCGTCAAAAATCCGCTCGCTGTCCCGAATCACTGGTGGCTTTCCTGTCTAATGCTTGCAACTAAGGTGCACGCGAGCCGGCATCCGGTTCAATCGGTCGTGCAGCCCGGAAAAACACTGGCTTGCGCGCGGATCATTGCGGTTGCGGCGACGGTCCGGCAGTCTTGCTGACAATGCGGACCACCGCTTCAACACCGTTTGACGACCCAACCCAGCGATCTGCGACCGGAGCTCCATGCTGTTTCCACTTCTCAATATTTTCGCGGGTCTGGCGTTGCTTGCCCTGGGCGCGGAGGGATTGGTTCGTGGCAGCACCAGCGTGGCACTGCGCATGGGCGTAACACCACTGGTCATTGGACTGACCATCGTGGCATTCGGCACCGGGACACCGGAGTTGCTCGTCAGCGTCGAAGCCGCCCGGACGGGTAACAGCGGCATTGCGCTCGGCAACATCGTCGGCTCGAACATCGGCAACATCGGGCTGATTCTGGGATGTGCGGCACTGGCACGACCGTTGCGTGTCCGCTCGGAACTGCTTCAGCGCGAAGTGCCGCTCATGATCGCCATCACGCTCGCGTTTTGCCTGATGCTGTGGGACGGCGAACTTGGTCGAATCGATGGCGCACTGCTACTGATCGGCTCGGTCATCTACGTCGTGGGGATGTATGCGTTGGCCCGGCGCGACAAGAACCGCGAAGTGGCCGCCGAGTTCGCGGAGGTGATGCCGCCGATCGCGCGCTCGCGTTGGGTCGACGCCGCCTACATTCTCGCCGGCTTCGCGGGGCTCGTCCTGGGCGCAAATCTGTTGGTCAGCGGCGCGACCGTCGTGGCGCAAGCGTTCGGCTTGAGCCAAGTGGTGATTGGACTCACGGTGGTCGCGGTTGGCACGAGCATGCCTGAGCTGGCGACGTCCGTCGTGGCCGCGATACGGGACGAGGCCGATGTCGCATTCGGGAACGTCATTGGGTCGAATATCTTGAACATCCTGTTCGTCATCGGCCTGGTTGCACTGATCCATCCGTTCTCGGTGGAAGCACTGACGCCGCTCGACTTGGTGGTGTTTGCAGGGAGCGCAGTGCTGCTACTGCCCTTGATGTGGCGCGGCGCCATTCTCAATCGCTGGGAAGGCGCGCTATTGCTGGGTGGATATGTCGCCTATCTGGCCGTGCTTCTCGTGCGCTAGGTTGGCCTCGCACAACGCGCAGAAAGAATCGCCCGTCACCTGTTCCAGAGACAGGGCTTAGAATCCACGTCGGGTGCGGGACCGCCCACGCGCACGTCCCCCAATGTGCTCGTGTGGCCACTATCGAACGGCTGGCGCCCGCTGCTGCGCAGCGTGGTGCCTTGGCCGATCATTCGTCGCGATGCGATGCCGCGCCTCACGCCGGCGCCGACGGATGCGCGAATCGTCGTGGTCAAAGACGCGCTGAGCTAACCGCGGGCCAGTTTCAGCTGAAAGACTTCCACGCGCTGGCGTTGGCCGGCCGAATTGCGCGTGACGATGGCGTTGAGCACGATGGGTACGGCCGTCAGGTTCGCGTCACCGGTGGGATCGGCTCGAAACGTGAGTCGCACGACGCTGTCGAACACCTCACTCAAATCACCGGCAGACAGGGATAGCGTCTCTCCGTCGGCGCTCTTGATCTGAATCGTGTCCGGCTGAACGCCGATCACGACGAAGTCCTCAACGGCAGTTGCTGAAAATGGCATGCGCCGACCTCACTCCAAGTTCAAGCCTTCGTTCAAGGTTGACCGACGTGCAAGTTGCGCTGCTTCGGTGTCTTATGACGATCTGATGGATGGATCGGCTTTCCAACGGCCAGCGAGCTGGGAGCGAATCATCCTCCGTTGCGTTCGACATGCGGAGTCTGCGCCGGGCAGTTCATTCTTCTTCACTGTTCGGCGACGACTGTGGGCGCGATTTCTGGGTGCCAAACACGGTGCGGTGTTGAACGCTCGATCGCGGACCCACTACTGAACCCGAATTCAGCGACGCCGAGACCGATCGAGAGACGCCAGTACAAATGGGCGCGCATCACCGTGTTCGTGCACGATACGTCTCATCGCTTCGCTCCATGGCACGGTCGGATCAACGGCCATGAGTTCTCCGTGGGCCAATCGGAAGAGATAGGCCGTGATCGCAAACATCACATCGGCGCCGTGTAGCTCAAGAAGCGTCGGTTGGGACTTGATCAGGAAGCCGTACGGCGCATCGAGCAACTTCGCGTAGTCGGGTCGATGACTGTCTTGAACGTTGTAGTGCAACACGGGACGTTCATTGCCGTGCAAGCGACGTATCAAGTTATCGATGCCCATGCGGTGGGTGTACCGCAATTCGAAGCCGGAGCGATGCTCCGGGCAGTCGGACGCAATCAACGCAACGTCTGGATGCGTGACGTCCAGGTGACGCAGCGTCAGGCTTGCATCAATCGGAGCCTGGTCGTCCACCTTGCACCAGAAATGGTCGGCTCCGGTCGAGACCATCGCCATTCGATACTGATCCGCCGGCAAGTCGACGACAAGGTCGCCGCCGCAGAGTTCTGCTCGGTGGCCCATCATCTCCGCGAGTGCGCCAACGTGCAGGGCGTGTTCTCTGCAGTACCAGCCCGCATCCCAACCGCCCGGATGGATCAACGGCGGGACAGTGTAGAGATGGTTCAGCCCAGCCTTGGCGCCCCGCAATAGTGCGTCGCATATTTTCAATGGCATGTCGCGAATCTCTTCAAGGCGAGTATCTTGAAATCGCTGGGTGGACGCGCCGATACGTGGCTCACACTGCTTCTACTCCAAGTCCTTCATCAATTGCGACCATTCCGCGGCAGACACTCTGGGAAAAAGACGATGGTCCGGATGAAAATCGAAGCGAAACGAATGAGCGCTCGTCCATTCCGGATTTCGCACGCCGAGCTCACACCAAAACGCGGCCAGTCCACGATCGGCAGTGCACAGCGCGACGGGCGCTTGGCCCATCGCGCTGGTGCTCGCCAACAACTCGAGCGATCGCAGGTCGGAGATGGCGTTGTGCGCTTGGGCCGCGCTGTAGGTCTTCTTGGGCTTGAGCACCCGTCGTGCGCTTGAGGATCTCGCGCCATCTTTGGCCTCGTAGAGACACGCGAGGCATGCGAGCACCACCAGGGAGTGGCCCTTGAGTCTGAATCGGCCTGCGGTTTCGATCACTTGCCGTGCGATCTCCGGAAGGCGGTTGTCACGGTGACGCTCGGCAATGAGCGGCGCTGTCTCCATTAGGAACGCGCATTCGGCGTGGTATCGCTCTTGAAGCGCTTCCTGGACGGCGTAGATGTCCTTCTGGATGTCCGGTGCGTACGAGAGCACCTCGGCCTGAGAAACGAGCGCGCTGAGCGCGGCGCAGACGTCGTCATGTTCCTGGAAGAACTCGGAGCAGCTGGTGGCTCGGCCGAAGCGGCCTTCCAATGCACACAGGCCGACGTTGATCTTGATGCTGTGGTCGTTCAAGTGGCTCAGCCAGTAGCGATGGGCGTCGACATCGGACCGATCGGCGCGCGCAAGCGATTTCAGCAACACCACGATGTTGCGGTCGAGCAACAGCGTGCGACCGGTGAGCAGCGTCAGCGGAAAATGGCCGCCGATCACGAGCCCATAGATCGTGAGTCTGTGCGGAAGCGACACAGTCAGCTGGAACGTCGGCGAATTCATGGGGAACTGCTCGTGGGCAGGGACTGCGTATCGTTCGGCGGCATTGGCTGTTCTCGATGCCGCAAATTAGCGCGGAACGGCGATCCGCCACGGGATGCCTCGCCGGAAAGTCTTTCGACAGCACCGGGTGTGCTAGCCCTCAAACCGTGGGGTGCAGTTCGAAGAGCCACTGGGTTCCGAGGGTGAGATCAGCGCCGGCGCGACTTGCTGGACGCCACCTTGCGGCCGATGCGTTCCTTGTTCCGTCCGTCCAAGAATCGACCGAAGGCCGCGGTCGCGTCGGCGCCGAGGGCCTCACAAATCTCAGTGAATTCGACGACATCAACGCGTCGCTCGCCACGTTCGATCTTCGAGACGAAGGTTTGGGTATTGCCCAGCCGACTCCCTAACTCGACCTGAGTGACGCCAGCCTGCTCGCGGAGGTCTCGCAGCAAGCGCAACAGGGATTGGTAGTGCCGGTGGTGTGTCGAGCTGGCCATGTGGTTGCCGTCGTTCGGCAACGCACGCTAGAGTCCGATTCGGAATAGTCCAAAATCGGCTTTTCCGTCGAGGGGTTACGCTTGTCCGTGAGCGCTGTGTCCGAGAATGCAATCCTTACTCCGCCCCTGAGCGACGTGTCAGAACTCGGTCTGTTCGGCGCCATGGCGTTGCTGGGCGTCCTGCAGGCCGGTGCCGACCCTGGATATCGCTATCTTCGGCGCATGCCCTCCGGTGGGGGGCGCCTAGCGCCGCATCGCGCCCTCAGGCACCAGATCATCGCGGCATTGCTCGAGGCCGGCGTTTTGGTTCACGCCGCCCCTCGACGCCTCAAACTCGATGCGACGCTGAACGACCCCGAATGGGACCAGACCAATCTCGAAGATGCCGACTGGGCGATCTGCTGGTGCGACACCACACGGGCATCACTTCCTCGTCGATTGAAGGAGTACTTGGACGCGTTGGAGCTGTCGGCTCACAACCGGGAAGTGCTGATCGACGCCTGGACCGCCCTGGGCAAAGCCGAGTGTCTTGCCTTTGGCGAGTACGCACTGGCCACGCATCGCATGGACCCCAAGATTGCGATGGTCACCGAATCAGCGCTGGGTCCACTGCTCGCGCAACGCTCGATCGGACAAACGTGCGCATACATGTGGTGGGGGGCGAAAAACGTAGCGTCTTCGTTCCTGCGCCACGGTGGTCAGCCCGGGCTCGCCGAGCGCGAGATGCTTCGTTCGATCACCAACGCCTACGACCGGTCCGAGGGACAAGTCCGTCCGGGCGCGCAATTTCAACGCCACTTCACGATTCCATTGGGCACGTTTGCCTCGGCATTCCTGTCGGCGAGTCGACTGGGCGACGCCTATTGGCATGCTCCGATTTCCGATGAGGCCATCGACGAACGGTTTCTCTAGTCGAAGTCCTTTCCCATGTTCCGGAGCAAGGAAACGTCATGAACACGTCCGCAGCCCCACTTCGCGCCTGGCACTCAATGTCGGCCAGAGACCACGCTGTCTGGGGTGCCGCCTATGCGTTGCATCCCAACCCAGGTCTCGAGGCTGCCGCGCACGCCGATCGCGTCGTCGACACACTCTCGGGAGTCGATTGGCCAGAGACAGAAGAGCCCGAACATCGTGCCGCGCGGCTCATCAGGGGATTGTCGTTGGATGAATTTCGGGCGTGGTACCGCGTCGAGCAACAGGTGGCCAACCGCCGGCCTCGACGACCCACGCCGACCGAAGCCGACGTCCAAAAAGCCTATGAGATCTATGTGATGTGCAGTTGCGATTTCTACTGACCGATGCCACAGGCGGCCAGAAGGGACTTTGGATGGGCAGATAAAATGCCGAGTGCGTCGCGAAGGCGGTATAAGCATCCGGACGTAGGATGGCTCGCTGCTGGGAGTGTTACCTGTGCGGATCACTGACGAGAACATCCCGACCGTCTTCTCCAAACACCGTCCCATTCTCGCCCGAACGAGTTGGTTGCGCACCTTTTGGACACGCCTACTCACTGCGTTTAGTCCGAACAACAAAGCCCGAACAGTGGCAGCCAATTTGGGAGAGCTGGCAGGTATGGCGCCAGTACCTGCTGATGTCGCGGCGCAGCCCGCGCGCGCAACGATGATTAACGCCCAAGTCGAGGGGCACGACGCGTCTGTGTTGTCGCAGGAGGAAGGTGACGCGAAACCTGCGGACCACGTCATGAGCACAATTCCGGTCTACAACTTTGAGCATCGGTTTTCATCGGCAAGAATTCGGCGATTCGGCCCGTACAGGATTCGTGTCGACGCCGACTCCGATACGCATCTTGACTCAGAGTGTTGGCGCTCGCCCAAAATTGACCATCTCTGCGCGTTGAAAATTGACCAGGGAAGGAAGCCGAGGGCGGGAGCCCTCGGCGTGTACGGAGTGTAGCTCTGGATCGGATCAGAACGGTTCGTCGATGACCTCCTGGCCGG